>NZ_JBDPZD010000001.1:0-1253973 GCF_039872745.1 Roseateles paludis
ACCGTTCGACTTGCATGTGTAAGGCATGCCGCCAGCGTTCAATCTGAGCCAGGATCAAACTCTACAGTTCGATCTTGATTACTCAACGGAATCGAACAAAGACTATTTACATAGCTTCATTCTTTTTCCGTGAGCGTTTAAAGTCCGAAGACTTGATACCAATCACTTGACATCAACACTTCGCCTCAAACGCCCACGCTTATCGGCTGTGAATTCTTAAAGAACATCGCAAACTAGCTTTTGCTTTGCAGCTTTTTCGCCATCGGCTTTCGCCTTGTTTGCGCGCTGATCAGTGATCAGCAAAGAAGCGAGATTCTGTCAGAACTTCTAGCTTGTCGTCAAGTGATTTTGAAAAAATCTTCAAACCACCGAACTCGCTAGACCCTACCTACTCAACCTACCCAAACCAAGCATCAGCTCGAGTTTGAGGGGCTTTCAGCAGCGCCGCCCAGCGCTCGCGCACCAGGACCAGCTCCAACGAAAGCGCACATCGTGCGCCTCTCGCTTGCCCCGCTACAAACCGGCTTGGCCGTCTGCAGCAGAGCCATAGACTGTAGCACAGGTTTACGGGCTTGGGAAGTCCTGGTTCAGATCGCAGCTCAAGGTGTGCAGGCTTGCGCAGGTGGGCGGGCCAGGTCACTCAACCCACCGAACTGATCGCGCACACGCAGGGCATCACAGCGCCCCGATCAATCAAGCATTTGAGCCCAGCCTCAATGCAACACGGCGCCCTGGGGCGCCGTGTTCGTTCAAGGGGGTCTGGCGCCCCATCAGTCCTCGTGGAAGGCTTCTTCGCGTCGGTTGCGGATGGAGGGCAGCATGACGACGAGCACCATGGCCGCGGCGGCGAAGAGCAGCCCGGCGGACAACGGACGGGTAACGAAGGTCGTCCAGTCCCCACGCGCCAGCAGCAAGGCACGGCGCAGGTTCTCTTCCATCATGGGACCGAGGATGAAGCCAAGCAGCAGTGGCGCTGCCTCGCAGCTGAGCTTGTAGAAGACGAAACCCACCACGGCAAAGGCTGCCGTCAGGTAGACATCGAAGTTGTTGTTGTTCAGCGTGTAGGTGCCGATGCAGCAGAACACCACGATGGCCGGGAAGAGGAAGCGGTAGGGCACGGTCAACAGCTTGATCCAGATGCCGATGAGCGGCAGGTTGAGCACCACCAGCATCAGGTTGCCGACCCACATGGAGGCGATCAGGCCCCAGAAGAGTTCGGGGTTGCTGGACATGACCTGCGGGCCGGGCTGGATGCCCTTGATGGTCATGGCGCCCACCATCAGGGCCATCACGGCGTTGGGCGGAATGCCCAGCGTGAGCATCGGGATGAAGCTGGTTTGCGCACCGGCGTTGTTGGCGCTCTCAGGGCCGGCAACGCCTTGGATGGCGCCCTTGCCGAAGCGGGACGGATCCTTGGCCACTTTCTTCTCGACCGTGTAGGCCGCGAAGGACGCCAGCAGCGCGCCGCCACCCGGCAGCACGCCCAGCACCGAGCCCAGGGCCGTGCCGCGCAGTACCGCCGGCCAGGCTTCGTGGAAGTCCTGTTTGGTGGGCCAGAGGCCCTTGACGTCCTTGGTGAAGACTTCGCGGTGCTCGGCCGGTTGGCCCAGGTTGGCAATGATCTCGCCGAAGCCAAAAACGCCCATGGCGATGACGACGAAGCCGATGCCGTCGGTCAGCTCGGGGATGTCGAAGGAGAAGCGCGGGGTGCCGGAAATGACGTCGGTGTTGATCTGCCCCAGCAGCAGGCCCAGCACGATCATGGCAATCGCTTTGACCAGGGAGCCTGAGGCCAGCACCACCGCGCCGACCAAGCCCAGCACCATGAGCGAGAAGTACTCAGCCGAGCCGAACTTGAAGGCCAGCTCGGTCAGCGGCGGCGCGAAGGCGGCAATGATGACGGTGCCAACACAGCCAGCGAAGAAGGAGCCCAGCCCGGCGGCGGCCAGCGCTGCGCCCGCGCGCCCCTGGCGGGCCATCTGATACCCGTCGATGGCGGTGACGACCGAGCTCGACTCGCCCGGCACATTGATCAGGATGGCGGTGGTGGAGCCCCCGTACTGGGCGCCGTAGTAGATGCCGGCGAGCATGATCAGCGCGGGCGTCGCGTCGAGCGTGTAGATCGACGGCAGCAGCATCGCAATGGTGGCGACGGGACCGAGGCCTGGCAGCACACCGATCAGCGTGCCCAGTACGCAACCGAAGAAGGCGTACAGCAGGTTCTGGAACGTGAGCGCTGCGCCGAAGCCGAGCGCGAGGTTGTTTAGCAAGTCCATGCGCGCGCCCTCAAGGCTGGAGGAAAGGAGGCCAGGTGGGGATGGTCAAGCGCAGGCCCCAGATGAAGATGATCCAGCTGCCGACAGTGAGCACCACCGAGCTGATCAGCGCGTCCTTCCAATGGAATTCATCGCCCGCGAGTGAGGCCATGCAGACGAGCACGGGCAGGGTCAGCACCATGCCAAGGCGCGGCAGCAGGAAGCCAAACACCGCGATGGCCGCCACGATGACGAGCAGCGGCTTCCAGGCCACGGCACCGATGGGGTCGCCGCCCTCGGTCTCGATGGTGAGCGACTTGAACAGCACGACACCGCCCAGCAGCGCCTGCAGCACGCCCAGGCCGAACGGGAAGTAGCCAGGCCCCGGCCGCGCCGAGGTCCCGAACGAGTAGTCGAGCGAGCCGACGGCGAAGGCGACTCCGACGATCAGGAACATCAGCCCTGACCAGAAATCGCGTTGACTCTTGATGCGCATGCAGCCTCCAGGCGCCGCAGCGGCGCTTGAATCCATTGATGCGGCGGATTCTGGAGGCAGGGCTGGAATGCAGCCCTGTGGATTTCACGTAAGCCGGCGGGGTCCACGCTGGAAACCCCCTAAGGACTCAGTCGCCCCAGGTTGGGGTGCTGCGCAGCACCTCTTCCAGCGTGGTCAGGCCTTCGGCGATCTTCATCGCCCCGCCCAGGCGCAGCGGGCGCATGCCCTCCTGCACGGCATGGCGGCGCAGCGTCGGCATGTCGGGCGACGGGTGCATAGCCGCCTTGATGGACTCGCTGACCGTCAGCAACTCGTACAGGCCCGCGCGCCCACGGAAGCCGGTGTTGCGGCATTCCAGGCAGCCCACGGGCTTGTAGGGCCGCACGCCGCCGCCGAGGCGCCAGTGCTTGAGCATGTCGTTCAGGCCGTCGCGCGTCACGTTGGGGTCGGGCACCTTGCAATGTGCACACAGGGTGCGCACCAGGCGCTGAGCCAGGATGCCGATCACGGTTGCGCTGATCAGATAGCTCGGCACGCCCAGGTCGGTCAGCCGGGTGATGGCCGAGGCCGAATCATTGGTGTGCAGGGTCGAGAAGACGAGGTGACCGGTGAGCGAGGCCTGGATGGCCATCTCGGCGGTTTCCAGATCGCGGATTTCGCCGACCATGATGATGTCCGGGTCCTGCCGCATCAGCGCGCGCAGGCCCTCGGCAAAGCTGAAGTCGAGCTGGGGCTGGACCTGGGTCTGGTTGAACGAGGGCTCGATCATTTCGATCGGGTCCTCGATGGTGCAGACATTGACCTCATCGGTCGCCAGGCGCTTGAGCGTCGAGTAGAGCGTGGTGGTCTTGCCGCTGCCGGTGGGGCCGGTCACCAAGATGATGCCGTGCGGCTGCTTGACGAGGTTCTCCCAGCGTTCGGCGTCGTGCGGGGTGAAGCCCAGCATCGACAGATCCTTGACCGCCGTGTCGGGGTCGAAGATCCGCATCACCATCTTTTCGCCAAAGGCGGTTGGCAGGGTCGAGAGGCGCATTTCCACCTCTTCGCCGGCCGGGTTGCGCGTCTTGATGCGGCCGTCCAGCGGACGGCGCTTCTCGACCACGTCCATGCGCCCCAGCAGCTTGATGCGCGAGGTCATGGCCGCCAGCACCGTGGGCGGCAGCTGGTAGACCGTGTGCAGCACGCCGTCGATGCGGAAGCGGATCAGGCCCATCTCGCGGCGCGGCTCCAGGTGGATGTCGCTGGCGCGCTGGTCAAAGGCGTATTGCCACAGCCAGTCCACCACCTGCACCACACCCTGGTCGTTCGCATCCAGGGCCTTGTTGCTCTTGCCCAGTTCCACCAGCTGTTCAAAGCTGGCAATCTGGCTTTGCTCGCCCGCCTTGACCGCCGCGCGCACCGAGCGCGCCAGCGTGAAGAACTCGGTGGTGAAGCGCGCCACGTCCAGCGGGTTGGCCACCACCAGCTTCACCGGCTTGCGCACGTGCGACTCGATCTGCGCCACCCAGGCCGTGTCGAAGGGCTCGCTGGTGGCGATCGTCACCTCGGTGATGCCGAACTGCACCGGCAGGCAGCGCTTGGCCTCGGCGTAGCCGATGGACATCACGTCACCCACGCGGCCCACGTCCACCTTCAGCGGGTCGATGCGCAGATAGGGCATCCGGGCACGGCTGGCCAGCCATTCGGTCAGCGCATCCACATCCAGCGGCTTGCCATTGGCCAGGCGCACGAGATTGGCGTGACCCAGGCGCACCAGCGGGTGCAGGGCGCTGTCGCCGGCCGCAAAGCGGGCCTCGGTGCGCAGCACCTGCTCCTGGTCGATCAGGCCATCCTCCAGCAGCCAGTGCAGGCAGCTGCGCCAGTCGAGCCGGCCTTCGGGCTTGCCGGCCAAAGCAGGGGCTTTGGCGCCAGGCAGGGGCTTGGGGCTAGCGGCGGTCTTGGCGTTCATGTCTGAAGCCCTTGCAGGATGCTCATCGGGAGCGGACGCACCAGGCGCAGCCACTTGCGGGCCGGCAGCCGGTAGCGGGATTCGATCGTAGCGGCGCGGGCCAACAGCGTCTCGCGGTCAGGCACGCGCACACCGCGGCCGGCCACCAGCACCGTGTTGCCTTCCTTGGTCGGCGTCAGCTGCCAGACCTGGTCCGAGCCAAACACCTTGGCGATGCGCAGGCTGCTACGCGCAAAACTGGCGCGGCGGCCAAACAGGTTGACCGTCATCAGCCCTCCGTCCTGCAGCACGCTGCGGCAGGCGGCATAGAAGTCCTCGTCGTCCAGCACCGGGGACGCGGCCTCGTGGTCATAGAGGTCCACGTTCAAAGCGTCCACGGTCTGCAGGTGGGCAGGGTCGTCCACCCACTGGCGGGCGTCCTGGTTCAGCACCGTCAGGCGCGGGCCATCCGGCGGCAGGCGGAACCACTGCCGGCAAGCCGCGATGACGCTCGGGTTGATCTCCACCGCCGTCGTGCGCAGGCGCAGCTCGTGCAGGCAGAAGCGCGTCAGCGCGGCGGCGCCGAGGCCCAGTTGCACGGCGTGCAGCTCGCCCGCTTCCCGCTCCAGCGCGTCAATGTCGCGCCACAGCAGCCAGGCCATCATGCGCTGCACATACTCCAGCTCCAGCTGGTTGGGCTTGCGGATGCGCATCGCCCCCTGCACCCAGATCGAATCCAGGTGGAGGAAGCGCACCCCATCAAATTCACTGAGCGTCGCTTCCGCCCACGAGGTCGTTGCTTTCATTGCCGGGCAGCATAGGGCCGCCACTGTGCCGATGCGTCCCCGGCATGCGACGATCCGCGCGCACTGATTCACGAACTGCATGGCATGAGCGGCATCAACACGGACTCCCTCTGGCACCTCCTCAGCACCCAGGGCGCCGACTTCGGGCTCAAAGTGCTGGCCGCGCTGGCCGCCTGGATCGTCGGGCGCTGGCTGATCGCCCTGGGCCTGAAGCTCTTCAGCAGCGCTCTCAAGCGCGGCGCCAAGGTGGACGCCACCCTGGCCCACTACCTGCGCGCCATCCTGCGGGTGGCGCTCAATATCGGCCTGGTCCTGGCCATCCTCGACATCTTTGGCGTCAAGACCACCAGCTTTGCCGCGCTGCTGGCCGGCGCCGGCTTGGCGGTTGGCACGGCCTGGGGCGGCATGCTCACGCACTTTGCGGCGGGCGTCTTCATGCAGTTGCAGCGGCCCTTCAAGGTGGGCGACTACGTCACCGCCGGCTCCGTCACCGGCTGGGTGCGGGAGATCGGGCTCTTCAACACCACCCTCGTGACGCTGGAGAACGTGCGCACCATCGTGGGCAACAACGCCATCGTCAATGGCGTGATCCAGAACTACTCGGCCCTGCCCTACCGGCGCGTGGACACCGCCGTGCGCCTGGCCAACGGCGTGGACCCGCTGGAGGCCATCGCCCGGCTGCGCGGCCCCATCGCCGCGATCGCCAATGTGGTGGCCGAGCCGGTGCCCGAGATCGAGATCCTGGCCATCACCCTTGAAGGCCCGCAGCTCACCGTGCGCCCCTACTGCCACAACGACCACTACTGGCAGGTCTACTTCGACACCTACAAGACCATCGTTGCCACCTTCGCCGCCGCTGGCTACCCGCTGCCCGAGACGCCCATCGCGCCGCGCGAGCGCTTCGCGCCCTATGGCCTCGGCCTGCGCAGCTGAGCCCTGCACAACACCGCCATGCAAGCCCGCATCCAGTCACTCTGGCGCTACCCGGTCAAGTCCTGCTCGGGCGAATCGCTCAAGACCCTGGTGCTCGACAGTGAAGGCCGCCCCGTGGGCGACCGGCGCTGGGCTGTCGTCAACTCCGCCGCCGAGCTGCAATGGATGGGCGGCCTGCCGCGCCTGACCTGGGTGCAAGCCCGCCAAGTGGGTGAGGCCGGCCTGCACCTGATGGGGCGTGACGGCAGCGAACTCACACTCGCCCCGCACGCCGGCCGCGCGGTCACCATCCGCGCCTGGGACGACACGGCCAAGCAATGGAACAGCTTCGAAGCCCTCGACGCCGGCCCCGAGGCCGCCGCCCTGCTGATGCGTGCCACCGGCGAGCCGCTCAGCCTCGTGCGCCTCAGCGAAGACTGCGCCCGCCACCTGGCCCCCAACCCGATGCACCTGATCAGCCAGCCGTCGCTCGACGCCTGGCAGCAAGCCACGCCCGAGGTGCACATGCGCGCCCGCCGTGCCCGCGTCAACCTCGTGCTGGAACCTCTAGATGGCGAGGACTTCCCGCCCTTCATCGAAGAGCAGGCCCTGCGGCTGAGCACGCCCGAGGCCCAGCTCAGCATCACCACGCCCTGCGTGCGCTGCGTGATGCCCTCCATCGACCCCGCCACTGCCGTGCTGGACGAGCGCTTTGGGCAGTCGCTGAGTGAACTCAGCCAATCGCGCCAGCCGGCCGGGCCAACGATCTTTGGCGTCTATGCCCGCAGCGAGGGCGCCGGCCGCCTGAACGTGGGCGACGTGGTCACGCTCGAACTCAATTTCTGAGCGGAGACAGTAGCGCCAGCCACCGCTCGCGCTTGGCCTCGAAGCTCAAGCTCGCCAACGCCGGGCTGCTGCTAGGCAAGGCCAGCACCGGCGGCAAGCCCTCCAGCCCTTGCAGTGCCCGCAGCGCCTGCCGGTGCGCCGTCCCGCCATTGCAGCCGATGGCGCGCAAGCGCGGCAGCTGCTGCACCAGGGTGGCCAGGTCCGTCGGCTCGGCGGCGCGGATGTCGCTGTCCAGGCTGCCCGGGCGCACGCAGCGGTCCACAACATCCCACAGCGCCACGCGGTGCTGCTTGAGCGTCTCCAGCCGCTGGGCATAGGGCTGCGCAGGCAGGTCGGGCACCTGAATCAACGCCGCCACCAGCGGCCAGAAGGCGTTGCGCGGATGCGCGTAGTACTGCGCCGCCGCCAGGCTGGCCTGGCCGGGAAAGCTGCCCAGCAGCAGCAGCTCGGCATCGGCCCGCCACACGGGGGCCAGGCCCTGGCTCAGCATGGCGGCGCCAGCTTGGGCAGCACGCGGCGCGCGTTGGCGCTGGTCGTTGCCGCCGTCTCGGCCAAGCTCCAGCCGCGCAGCGCGGCCAGGGTCTCGGCAATGCGCGGCAGCTCCGCTGGCTCGTTGCGGCTGCGCGCGCCGGCGGCCCTTTGCTCAGCCGTCAAGTAGAGCCACTGCGGCGGGATGTCGGGCGCATCGGTCTCCAGCACCAGCGCCTCGGCCGGCAGTTCGGCCGCCAGGCGGCGGATCTGCAGCGCGCGCCCAAAGGTCAGCGCCCCGCCAAAGCCCAGCGCAAAGCCCAGGTCCACAAAGGCGTCCGCCTGCTGCCGGCTGCCATTGAAGGCATGCGCAATGCCGCCCCGCACTGGCTGGCGCCGCAGGCCCGCGAGCAACTGGTCGCTGCTGCGCCGCACATGCAGGATCACCGGCAGGCCATGCCGCGCCGCCAGCTTGAGCTGAGCCGTGTAGAAGAACTGCTGCCGCTCGGCGTCCAGGCCCGGCACGAAGAAGTCCAGCCCGATTTCGCCCACAGCCACCAGCAGCGGGTCGCTGGCCGCTGCGGCGAGCATCTCGTCCAGCGTCGCCAGATCTTCCTCCCGCGCCTGCGGCGTATAGAGCGGGTGGATGCCCAGCGCATAGGGCTGGCCGGCCGCGCGGCACAGCTGCTGGGTGGACGCAAAGTCAGCCGCCTGCACGGCCGGCACCACGAACTGCGCCACCCCAGCGGCCAGCGCTCGCTCCCGCACCGCGTCGCGGTCAGGTGCGAACTCGGGGGCGTCCCAGTGGCAGTGGGTGTCGATCCATACCGTGGCCATTGCTCACAAGCTCACGCAAAGATGCACATACGAAGGCCATGCGCATCTCGTTCCCGAGCGGACCCTATCGCGACTGCACGCCCCTCTTGGATACGCAAGGCTGTCCAGAAAGCCACGACAGCATCCAGAACATCGTCATCCGACGCCGACTTCTCGGCAACTTGCTCACGCACCGATTCCGCCGCGCCTGGCAACACTGCTTCGAGCCACCGCAAACGCTCGACAAATCCGAAACCTGAATGCTTGGAGCGGCGCATGGCTGAACCACCAGCCAGCATGGCAAAGCTCACCTCGGGGTGGACTTCCCATACCCGCGCCGCGAGCCCAGGTGCTGCGCGAAGACACGCATCAACTTCTGAGATCTTGGGCAGGATGGCAAAACTCTGCTTGCTGATCTTGCGCTCCGTCAGCAGCAACGCTTGCTGGCACACGGCCTCATAGGACAAGCCTGGCTCAAAACATGCCCGAGGCGGAGTGTTGAACACGCTGCTTGCTCGCCCGAACAGATGCTTGCGGGCCACCGATTCCGTAGCCCTCAGTCCCTTGGACGGCAGACCAATTGGAATGTCGATCGCAAAAGTTCGCGCCGCCGGAAAGGCGTCAAACAGTTCGGCAGCACTGCCAAAACAGGCCCCCGAGAAACTTCCAGCAGCGTCGCGACTAACGGCGAGCCACCCAGCCGGGCAACCGTCGATGCCAACGCATGGGCTGCCTTGAAGGTCCATGACCTATCTAAAGACCACCGTCCGCTTCCCGTTCAACAACACCCGATGCTCGGCGTGCCACTGAATGGCACGGGCCAGGGCCAGGCATTCGGTGTCGCGGCCGACGGCGGCGAGTTGGTCGGGGGTGTAGCTGTGGTCGATGCGGCTGACCTCTTGCTCAATGATCGGGCCCTCGTCGAGGTCGCTGGTCACGTAGTGGGCGGTGGCGCCGATGAGCTTGACGCCGCGCTCATGCGCCTGGTGGTAGGGCCGGGCGCCCTTGAAGCTGGGCAGGAAGCTGTGGTGGATGTTGATGGCGCGGCCGGACAGGTGCTCGCAGAGTTGGGGCGAGAGGATCTGCATGTAGCGCGCGAGCACGACCAGGTCCACCTGCTGCTCGTCGATCAGCTCGATGAGCTTGCGCTCCTGCGCGGCCTTTTGCTCGGGCGTGGCGCCGAGCAGCGGGTAGTGGTGGAAGGGAATGTTGTGGCTGGCCGCGAGTTGGTAGAAGTCGCGGTGGTTGCTGGCGATGGCCACCACCTCGATCGGCAGGTGCTGGGTGGCCACGCGGAAGAGGATGTCGTTCAGGCAGTGCCCGAACTTGCTGACCAACAGCAGCACGCGCGCCTTGCGCGAGCGGTCCACCAGGGTCCAGTCCATGCCGAACTCGGCGGCGAGCGGGGCAAAGGCGGCGCGCAAGCTGGCCTCGTCCGACGGTGCCTCGAACTCGATGCGCATGAAGAAGCGCTGGTGATCCGCATCGCCATGCTGGGCCGAGGTCAGGATATTGCCGCCCTGCTGGAGCAGCACCCCGGTGACGGCGTGGACGATGCCCGCACGGTCAGGGCAGGAGAGCTTGAGGATGAAGCGACTGGTCATGATTCAAAGCGCCCGGCGACGAGCTGGCGGACAGACTGGCAGCGCGAGGCCAGCTCGCGGTCGTGGGTGACGAGGATAAAGGCGGTTCCGATGCCCTGGGCTTGCTGCAGCATCAGGTCAAAGACGGTGGCGGCGGTGTCGCGGTCGAGGTTGCCGGTGGGCTCGTCGGCCAGCACACAGGCCGGGCGGGTGACGAGTGCGCGGGCGATGGCCACGCGCTGGCGCTCGCCGCCCGAGAGCTCAGCGGGTCGGTGCTGCACGCGCTGGGCCAGGCCCACGCGGCCGAGCATCTCGGCCGCTTCGGCGCGGGCCTCGGCCACGCTCTGGCGGCGGATGCGCAGCGGCATGGCGACGTTGTCGAGCGCCGAGAACTCGGGCAGCAGGTGATGGAACTGGTAGACGAAGCCCAGCTGCTGGTTGCGCCAGTCGCCACGCTCGCGCTCGCCCATGGCGGACAAGTCGCGGCCCATCAGCTCGACACGGCCGCTGGTGGGTGCATCCAGGCCCCCGAGCAAATGCAAGAGCGTGGACTTGCCCGAGCCCGAGGCGCCGACGATGGCCAGGGTCTCACCGCGCGCCACCGTCAGGTCCACGCCCTTGAGCACCGTCACATCCAGGCCGCCCTCGGTGAAGCGGCGCGTCAGGCCAGTGGCCACCAACACCTGATCACTCATAGCGCAGCGCCTCCGCCGGTTGCACGCGGCTGGCGCGCCAGCTGGGGTAGAGCGTGGCCACAAAGGCCAGCACCAGGGAGGTAACGGTGATGGGCACGATGTCGGCCGCCTGGGGGTCGCTGGGCATGTGGCTGATGAGATAGATGCTGCCAGGCAGGAAGCTCACATTCAGTGCCCGCTCAATGGCCGGCACGATCACGTCCACATTGCAGGCCACCAACAGGCCAAGCAGGACGCCGGCTGCCGTGCCGATGACGCCCGAGAACGCGCCCTGCACGATGAAGATGCGCATCACCGCGCCGGGCGAGGCGCCCAGGGTGCGCAGGATGGCGATGTCACTCTGCTTGTCGGTCACCGTCATCACCAAAGTCGAGACCAGGTTGAAGGCAGCCACCGCGACGATGAGGGTAAGGATCAGGCCCATCATGCGTTTCTCGATCTGCACGGCGTCGAACCAGGTGGCGTTCTGGCGCGTCCAGTCGCGCACCTGCACCTCGGGCCCCAGGCTCATGCTCAGCGCGCGGGCCACGTCGCGGGCCTGGTGCACGTCGGCCAGCTTGAGCTGCACGCCCGTGGGCCCGCCGGTGCGGAAGAGCTTGGCCGCGTCGTCCATGTGGATCAGCGCCAGGCCGCTGTCGTACTCGTAGTGCCCGGCGCGGAAGATGCCCACCACCGTGAAGGCACGCAGGCGCGGCGACACGCCGGCTGGCGTGACCTGCCCGCCGGGCGCCACCAGAGTCACCTTGTCGCCCTCGCCTACGCCGAGCTGGCGCGCCAGCTCCTGGCCGAGCACGATGTTCCAGCTGCCAGCCGTCAAGGGCATCTTGGCCAGGTCTTGGCCCAGCGGCGTGACGGTGGCTTCGTCGGCGGGCGAGATGCCGCGCACCATGGCGCCCTTCATGTCGTCACCGCGCGCGATCAAGGCTTGGGTCGCCACAAAGGGCGCCGCGCCCACCACGGCCGGGTTCTGGCGCGCCCGGGCGGCCAGGGCCTGCCAGTCTTCCACGGCTTCGCCCCGGTAGGCCAGCAGCTCAACGTGGGCGATCACGCCGAGCATGCGGTCACGCACCTCGCGCTGGAAGCCGTTCATCACCGACAACACGATGATCAACGCCGCCACCCCGAGCGCAATGCCCAGGATGGACACGCCCGAGATGAAGCTGATGAAGGCATTGCGCCGCCCACCCCGGCCAGCCCGGGTGTAGCGCCAGCCGACCTGGAGTTCAAACGGCCAATTCATGGGGCGCGATGGTAAGGGCGGCGCGCAGGGTGCTCGTTCAGCGCCGCCTCAGCTCCCAGCGCGCGAGGCTCAACTCTCGGTAGGGCACGGCCTGGGTGGCCACGCTGCGCTCGAACCAGGGCTGGGCGTCGGCGCGCTGGCCGGCCACCAAGGCCTGCTGGCCGATGTAGAAGTAGGCCTCGGCCAGGCGCAGGCGCTCCATCTCGGGCTTGGCGCGGGCCATCTGCAGCAGGGCCTCGCGGTCGATCAGGCCGGCCAGGTGGCGCATCAGGGCGCCGCTCCATTGGCTGGCGTCGGCGCGCTCGGCCTCGTCGCGCAGGGCCTGCTTGCCACGGCCGGGCTGCTGGCGCTCGCTGGCCAGGTAGAGCCAGATGAGGGTGAAGCTGCGGTCCTCGCCGCTGGCGTTGTTGAGGGTCTCTCGCAGCGCGCTCTCCGAGGCCTGGAAGTCACCGAGCATGAAGTGCGTGACGCCGAGCCAGGAGCTGGGCGAGCCGGCGCCGCTGGCGGCCAGCTGGGCCTGGAAGGCGGCTTGCGCGTCCTGCATGCGGCCGAGCCCAGCCAGGGCCACGCCGCGCGCCTCGTGGGCGGCAGCCAGGTCTTCAGCGTTGAGCCCAGCGCCGCGCGATGGGGGCGTGGCCGGGGTTGTGGGCTCCGTACGCGGCAAGGCGGCGTCGGCATCCGCGAGGCCGGCAGCAAAGTCGCCGAGCAGGTTGCTGGCCTTGGCGCGCTCGATCAGGACGCGGGGGCGCAGCGGGCCTTGCGGGCCGATGCGTTCGAGCAGCAGGCTGTCATAGCTGCGCAGCACCTCGTTGGCCACCAGCACATCCCACAGGCCGTCGCCCTTGGGCCCACGGCGGAACTTGGCCAGGCGCTTGTCGATGGCTTCGTACTCGGGCTCGAGGCCCTTGCGGTCCACCAGCGCGAGGCGCACGTTCTGGCCGGAGACGGTGCGTGCACGGCTGATGCGCTCGCGGTAGCCGTCGATGTCGGCGGGCAGCACTTCGTCGCTGCGGCGCTCGAAGCGGCTGGTGAAGACGGCATCGCCCTTCACCACCTCGGCACGGTGCAGGAAGCTGAAGTGCTTGTCGCCCACCTGCTGGGGGGCCGGGGTCTGGCTGGTGAGCGGGCGCGGCCCATGGATGGTGGTGCGCAGCTCGAACTGGCGCGGCGCATCCAGCATGTAGGGCATGCGGCGCCGGCCTTCAGAGGGCAGCATCAGCACGTCGGCAAGCTCGGGCGTGGGCAGGTCCAGCTCCAGCGCAGCGCGGCCGTAGCGGCCCAGCTGCGGGTGCTCGAAGCGCAGCACCAGCTCGATGCGGTTGGCCTCACGGTCATCCCGCCACTCGGGCGCCGCCGTGCCGACGAGGCCGGGCAGGGCCTTCACGTACAGGCCGCTGAAGTACTCGCTCACGCGCTCGACCCCAGCCTGGGCGGCATGGCCGCGCCAGCGCTCGGCGGCCAGGCCCTCGGCCTGAAAGCTGACGCGCAGTTGGGGCAGGCGCGTCAGGTCACCCAGGTCCCAGTCCTGCTGGTAGCGGATGCCGTCAAGCGCGCTGGCCGGCGGCATCGCGCTTTGCAGGCCAGCGGCCCCTTCACCCACCACCAGGGCCAGGCCATAGGGGTAGTAGCCGCGCGTGGCGAGCGAGTAGCCCTGGCCGTTCATCGTCGAGTCGAGGAAGTAGACCGCGTCACCGACGCGCACGCGGCTGATCACGTGGTCAAACTCGGCGTGCGAGGGCGGGTAGTTGGCCACGCCCCGGTTGCGCCGGAAGGACACCAGCGCCGGCTTGGCCTCCACGCCCAGCGCGGTGAGCAGGGCGTTGAGCAGCTGGGTCTTGTCCTTGCAGTCACCCAGGCGCTCGGCCAGGGTCTGGCTGGCGGGCTTGGGGCGGTGCGAGCTTTCACCCAGGGACACCGAGAAGTAGCGCACCTCGTCCTGCACAAAGCGCAGCGCGGCGGCCACCTGGTCCTGGAGCGAGCCCCCCTTGCGCGCCACCTCGGCCTTGATGGCCTCGGCCTGCGCCAGCACGCTGGCGTGGGGCTTCTCGGGCGCGAAGAGGCGCTGGGCCCAGGCGTCCACTTCGTCCCAGCCGGTGTAGTCGGTCACGGCCAGTGCGGGGTAGACCTTGAACCAGGGCGGCGTGTTCGATTCGCCCTGCACCGGGGCCACGCGCTCGCGCAGCACGCGCAGCACCTGGCGGCCGCCTTCCTCGAAGCGCTCGGGCACCAGGTCGCTGGCCAGGGCCTTGACGGCGATCTTGCGCTCCAGCGGCGCCTCCAGGCGCCAGTGCAGGCGGTCAATCGGCACGTCGTCGGCCAGTTGGGCACCGGCGGCCAGGCGGTTCTCGAAGATGGGGTTGTCGCCCTCGACGGTGTAGGACGCCTCGACCACATCGCCCACCCGCACATCGTTGATGACGACGAGCGCAGTGCGCACGCCGTCGATCATCTGGCGCTCGAGGTTGTGCTCGCGCCGCATCAGCTCCACACGGCTGCTGGCCAGGCGCTCGCTGCGCTGCCCATCACGGACCACGGCCACGCTGTGGATGATGAGCTGCTGGTAGGCGGGGTTGAAGCTGATCTGCGGCTCCGAGACCTCGCGCAGCGTGGAGGCATCGAGCGCCATGGTCTGCACGCGCACGAAGTAGGCGCTGGACTGTGGGCCAGGTTTGGCGGTTTGCAGGATCTGCACGTCCACCAGCAACTGGCGCAGCGCGCGGCTACCCGAGGCGGCGGCGCGCGCTTCTGTGAGCGCAGGCGCGGTGCTGGACGCCGGCACCGGCTTGACCCAGGCCGGCTGCGGGCCGAAGCGGTAGCCGGCGCCTGGGGGAATGGCGGGCAGGGCCGCTTTGATGGCCGGGGCGGCCGGCTTGGCCGCAGACCTGGCGCCGGTCTTGGGCGGCTGTGCGATGGCGGCGCCGCTGATCACCGGCGGGCGCTCGGGCGCCGCGCTCTGGCCCCAGGCCAGGCTGGCCGCCAGTGCCATGGCCCAGGCCAGCACAAAACTTCTCGACATCAAGGCTCCAAATCAGATCGGCTGATTGTGCCGGGCGAGCCCACCAGCAAAGCGCGGAAGTCGTTCACATTGGTGAACGTGGGCCCGGAGCTGACGATGTCGCCAATGGCATCAAAGGCCGAGGCGCTGTCATGAGCGTGCAGGCAGGCATCAGGGTCGAGCCCGGCGGCGCGCAGGCGCGCAAGGCTGTCCGGCCGCAGCAGCGCGCCCGCGTGGGGGCCCACGCCGTCGATGCCATCGGTGTCGGCCGCCAGCGCCCAGATGCGTGCGTCGCCTTGCAGCGCCAGCGCGCAGCCCAGCAGGTATTCGGTGGCGCGGCCGCCTCGGCCCGGTGGCGCGCTGCCGAGCGTCACCGTGGTCTCGCCGCCGGACACCAGCACACAGGGGCCGGGCGCGCTGCGGGCCAGGGCGGCGTGGGCGGTGCCCAGCTCGCGCGCCTCGCCCTCCAGCGCGTCGCCCAGCAGCTGCACGGGCAACCCGGCCGCGCGGGCCACGGCGGCAGCGGCGTCGAGGCTCTGGCGCGGGGTGGCGATGAGGCGGAGCCGGTGGCCGGCAAAGCGCGGGTCGCCGGGCTTGGGGGTCTCGAAGGCGCCGGAGCGCAGGCCCGCCAGCGCGGCCTCGGGCAGTTGCAGGCCATAGCGCTCGGCCACGGCCAGGGCGTCCGCGCAGGTGGAGGCATCGGGCACCGTCGGGCCGGAGGCAATGACGGCCGGATCGTCGCCCGGCACGTCGCTGATGACCAGAGTGAGCACCCGCGCCGGGTGGCAGGCCAGCGCCAGGCGCCCGCCCTTGAGGCTGGATAGGTGCTTGCGCAGTGTGTTCATCTCCTGGATGGAGGCGCCGCAGGCCAGCAGCTGGCGGTTGAGCGATTGCTTGTCGGCCAGGGTCAGGCCCGGCGCCGGCAGGCTGAGCAAGGCCGAGCCGCCACCAGAGATGAGGGCGATGACGAGGTCGTTTTCGGTCAGGCCCTGCGTGAGGCTGAGCAGACGTACGGCGGCAGCTTCGCCTGCTGCATCGGGCACCGGGTGAGCCGCTTCGATGATCTCGATGCGGCCTGGCGCAGCGCTCGGCGGCACGTGGCCGTAGCGGGTGATGACGAGGCCGCTCAGCGGCGCATCCGCCGGCCAGGCGGCCTCCAGCGCCTGAGCCATGGCGGCGCTGGCCTTGCCGGCGCCGAGCACGAGCGTGCGACCCTTAGGCGGTGGCGGCAGATGCGCCGGCAGCACGCGCGCCGGCTGCGCGGCGGCAACGGCGGCGTCGAACATCTGCCGCAGCAACGCGGCCGGATCCACTTGCCCCTTGCTCAAGGCCCAGCCGTCCAGCGCGCTACCAGCGCGCGCTCGTCCTCGGTGAGGCCGGTGGCGTTGTTCAGCGGCATGGCGCGCTGCACGACCACCTGCTGGTGGATCTGGGCGCGGTGCTGCTCCAGGCCCTCCGTGCTGTCGAGCCGCACACCCTTTTGCGCCAGCGCCTCGCCATGGCAGACGATGCAGCGCTGCTGCGCGATGGCCAACACTTGCGCCGTGCTGACCGGCGCGGCCACCGCCGCCACGGGCTTGGGCGCCAGCCACACCACGAGCCCGGCCAGTAGACCTAAGGCCACCGCCACCGCACGCCAGTCGCTCACGCCCTTGTGGCGCTTGACGAAGAAGATGCGAATGGCGACGGCCGCTGCCATCAGCACCAGCAGCACGGCCCAGTTCTGCGGGTGCTGCCAGAGCATGCCGTAGTGGTTGGACAACATGCCAATCAGCACCGGCAGACCAAACCAGGTGTTGTGCACGCTGCGCTGCTTGCCGCGCTGGCCATAGATGGGGTCGGGCTTCTGGCCCGCGCGCATGGCGGCGATCACCTTGCGCTGGCCCGGGATGATCCAGTGCGCCACATTGGCCGTCATCCAGGTGGCGAGCATGGCCGCGACGATCAGAAAGGCCGCGCGGCCGGCAAAGAGATGGCAGGCCAGCACGGCAGCCACGGCCACGATGACGGCCGACACCGCGAGCACCGCGCCGTCACGTGCCGTCCCGAACACGTGGCAGGCCGCGTCGTAAAGCAGCCAGCCGACGACGAGAAAGCCCAGCGCCGCACAAACCGCCTGCCAGGGCGCGCCCCAGGCGTGCACGCGCGGGTCCACCAGCATCTGGCTGGCATTGGCGAGGTAGAGCACCACAAAGAGCGCAAAGCCGCTCATCCAGGTCCAGTAGCTCTCCCAGTAGAACCAGTGCAGGTCCTTGGGCAGCGTGGCCGGCGCGACAACGTACTTCTGTGGGTTGTAGAAGCCCCCGCCGTGCACGGCCCACAGCTCGCCGTCCACGCCCTTGGCCTTGAGGTCATCGGCCTCCGGCTTGACGAGGTGGTTGTCGAGCCAGACGAAGTAGAAGGACGCGCCGATCCAGGCGACGACGGTGATGACGTGCAGCCAGCGCAGCAGCAGATTGGCCCAGTCGAGCAGGTAGGCGGTGTCCATGCGGGGGTTGTATCAGGCTGAAGATGAGCCAGGAGCAAGCACGTCACGCGCCAGGGTGGGCTCGGCGAGCAGCTGTGTGGCAATCGCGACGGCGATCTGCTCGGGGCGCTTGCCGGGCAGGCCGGGCCAGCCGATGGGGCAATGCACTTGCGCGAGTTCCTCCGCCGTGAAGCCGCGCTCCTCCAGCCGGTGCCTGAAACGCGCCCACTTGGTGCGGCTGCCGATCAGGCCGATGAAGGCCAGGTCTCGCTGCTCGCGCTGGCGCCGCAGCACGGCGGCGAGGATATCCAGGTCCTCAGCGTGCGAGAAGCTCATGATCACGACGTGGCTACCCGGCGCGAGGTCGGGCACGGCGTCCTGCACCGGGTCGGCGTGTTCAAGCCGGGCCTTGACGTCGGCGGGGAACACGCCTTCGCGGCTGTCGATCCAGTGCAGGTCAAAGTTCAGCGCCTCCAGCACGCGCACTAGTGCCTGGCCGACATGGCCGCCGCCGAACAGCGCTACCGGCACGCGCGGCTCGGGTGGGGGCTGATCGCGGCGCTCAAAGCGCAGCCACACCACGCCGCCGCAGCATTGGCCGAGGCTGGGGCCCAGGGGGTAGCGCACTTCTTCGTCCAGCGCATCGCCGGCCAAGGCGGCGCGCGCGCGGGCGATGGCGTCGAACTCCAGATGCCCGCCGCCCACGGTGCCGCGCGTCTCGGTGCCAGAGACCGCCATCCAGGCCCCCACCTCGCGCGGGCCACTGCCTTCGACGCGGGCGACGGTGACGAGAACGACGGGGCCGATCACCGACGCAACCTGCGCCGTCGCGCAAAACGAAGATAGACACCGAGCGCGGTCGCCGTCAGCGCTCCGCCCAACAAGAAGCGACCGAAGGCAACCCCCGCCGCCGCCCCCGAGCCAAAGGTCGCCATCCCGACGACATCGACCACGTCCGCCAACGACTCCGCCAGCCGATTGCGGGCGCGCTTCGGCTCACTCATCAACTGCCCCGGTAAGTCGAGTAGGCCCAGGGGCTCACGAGCAAAGGCACGTGGTAGTGCGATGTGGCGTCGGCGATACCAAAGTCGAGCGGCACTTCGTCCACAAAGGGCGGCTCGGGCAGCTCCGCCCCGCGCGCCCTGAAGTAGGGCGCCACTTCAAAGACCAGGCGGTAGCGGCCCACGGTCAGGGCATCAGCCTCCAGGAGTGGTGCATCGGCGCGCCCATCGTGGTTCAGGCGCAGGGCCTTGACGGGGGTGAGGCCGTGTTCATCGACCCGGTAGAGGCGCACCGCCATGCCCGCGGCGGGGCAGCCATTGGCGGTGTCGAGCACATGCGTTGTCAATTTGCCCATGGTCGCTCCTGAAACTGATGCAAAGTTTAGGCATGAGCCTGCCCGAATCTGCCCGTTACCCGCGCGATCTCATCGGCTACGGCGAGGACCCCCCTCACCCGCAATGGCCGGGCCAGGCCCGCGTGGCGGTGCAGTTCGTTCTCAACTACGAAGAGGGCGGCGAGAACTCGGTGCTGCATGGCGATGCCGGCAGCGAGCAATTCCTGTCCGAGATGTTCAACCCGGCCAGCTACCCGGCCCGGCACCTGAGCATGGAGAGCATCTACGAGTACGGCTCGCGCGTGGGCGTGTGGCGGCTGCTCAAGGAGTTCGAGCGCCGGGCGCTGCCGCTCACCGTGTTTGGCGTGGGCATGGCGCTGGAGCGCCACCCGGATGTGACGCAGGCCTTTGTCGAGCTGGACCACGAGATCGCCTCGCACGGCTGGCGCTGGATCCACTACCAAGGCATGGACGAGGCGCAGGAGCGCGAGCACCTGGAGCGCGCCATGGCCAGCCTGCAACGCCTGACCCTGGGGCGCGACCCGCACGGGCTTGGCTGGTACACCGGCCGCGACAGCCCCAACACCCGCCGCCTGGTGGCTGACTACGGCGGCTTCGAGTACGACAGCGACTACTACGGCGACGACCTGCCCTTCTGGCTGCAGGTCAAGAAGACCGATGGCAGCCTGGCGCCCCACCTCGTCGTGCCCTACACCCTGGACTGCAATGACATGCGCTTTGCCCTGCCCCAGGGCTTCAGCCACGGCGACCCGTTCTTCGAGTACCTGCGCGACAGCTTTGACGTGCTCTATGCCGAAGGCGCTGAGGCCCCCAAGATGATGAGCATCGGCATGCACTGCCGTTTGCTCGGGCGGCCCGGGCGCTTCAAGGCGCTGCAGCGCTTTCTGGACCACAT
Source organism: Roseateles paludis (assembly GCF_039872745.1). Lineage (NCBI taxonomy): Bacteria > Pseudomonadati > Pseudomonadota > Betaproteobacteria > Burkholderiales > Sphaerotilaceae > Roseateles > Roseateles paludis. The sequence continues at coordinate 19,759 of NZ_JBDPZD010000001.1, forward strand.
CGAGTCGCATGACCGCGTCTGGGTCTGCCGGCGCATCGACATCGCCCGGCACTGGAAGGCGACGCACCCCTTCGACGAGCGAACGGCCTTTGTATGGCGCTGACGCTCGACGCCCTGAATGCTGCAAGCAGCGGTGACTTCGTCGAACTGCTCGACGGCACCTACGAGCACTCGCCCTGGATCGCCGAGCGTGCCGCGGCGGCGCGGCCGTATCTGACACTCGCCGCGCTCAAGGTCGCCCTCGCTCGCGTGGTGCGCGAGGCGAGCATTGACGAGCAGCTCGCGCTGATCCGCGCCCACCCCGAGCTAGCGGGCAAGGCGGCCGTGGCGGGCGTGCTCACGGCCGAATCGACCAATGAGCAGCACAAGGCCGGCCTCACGGCTTGCACGCCGGAGGAGTTCGCCACCCTGCAGCGGCTGAACGCCGACTACAACGCCAAGTTCGGCTTCCCCTTCATCCTGGCCGTGCGCGGGCCGCGTGGCACCGGCCTCACTCGCCAGGAAATCATCTCCACCTTCGAGCGCCGCCTGCGCGCCCACCCCGACCTGGAGCGCGCCGAGTGCCTGCGCCAGATCCACCGCATCGCCGAGATCCGGCTCGCCGACAAGTTCGGCGCTGAACCAAAGCTCGGCCAACAGCTCTGGGACTGGGCCGCCGAGCTGGCCCGCCACAGCGACGACGCCGAGTGGCTGACTTGCCTCTATGGCACCCCCGCCCACACGGCCGTGGCCGAGCAGCTGATGGCCTGGATGCGCGACAGCGGCTTTGACGACGTCTGCCGCGACGCCGTTGGCAACGTGGTGGGTCTCTACCGGGGTCAGGGCGAGCAACGCCTGCTCACCGGCAGCCACTACGACACCGTGCGCCGCGCCGGCCGCTTTGATGGCCGGCTCGGCGTCCTTGCGCCCCTGCTCGCCGTGCGTGAGCTGCACCGCACCGGCAAGCGCCTGCCGTTTGGCATCGAGGTCATCGCCTTTGCCGAGGAAGAAGGCCAGCGCTTTGCCGCCACCTTCCTGGCCTCCAGCGCCTTGGCCGGCAGCTTCGACCCGGCCTGGCTCGACCAGTTGGATGCCGACGGCACCACCCTGCGCGCCGCCATGCAGGCCGCCGGCCTGCCGGGCACCCTAGACGCCATCGCCGCCCTCAAGCGCGACCCCGCGCGCTACCTCGGCTTTGTCGAGGTCCACATCGAGCAAGGCCCCGTGCTCAACAGCCTGGACCTGCCGCTCGGCATCGTCACCAGCATCAATGGCTCCCGCCGCTACACCGGCGAGGTCGTCGGCCTGGCCAGCCACGCCGGCACCACGCCCATGGGCCAGCGCCGCGACGCTGCCGCCGCCGTGGCCGAGCTGATCCTCTTCGTCGAGCAACGCGCCGCCGCCGCTGCGCCCGATGTGGTCGGCACCGTGGGCATGCTCGACGTGCCCTCGGGCTCCATCAATGTCATCCCCGGCCGCTGCCGCTTCAGCCTCGACCTGCGCGCCACCACCGATGCCGCGCGCGATGCCCTCGACGCCGACGTGCGCGCCAAGCTGCACGAGATCTGCGAGCGCCGTGGCCTCAGCTTCAGCCTGACCCCCACCATGGCCGCCAGCGCCGCCCCCAGCCACCCTGCCTGGCAGGCACGCTGGGAGGCCGCCGTCACTGCGCTCGGCCTGCCCCTCCACCACCTCCCCTCCGGCGCTGGTCACGACGCGATGAAGCTGCACGAGCGGCTCCCCCAGGCCATGCTCTTTGTGCGCGGCGGCAATGGCGGCATCAGCCACAACCCGCTGGAGTCGGTGACGGTGGAGGATGCGGAGTTGGCCATCAGTGCGATGTTGACCCTTCTTCAACTCTCGTAGGAAACAGCGTGTTCACTTGGATCAACAAGCAAGGTGTGCGCAGTGCTGCTGGGTTTGAAGTGCAATCCACAGGTCGTTTCACTATCGAGTACCGAGAAGGCGCGCGCCGCTTGGTCGTTGACGTAGAGCCTTCCGGAAATGACGCGATCGGTTTTGATCCCGCCTGCTTCAACCGCTGGCTGAACTCAGCCGAGCGGATTTCCGATTCGACGAAGGAGCAAATGATTCAGAACTTTCTCGACGCACTTCAGTTCCAAGGACTGCGCGGCATTCGTTGACTGAAGGTGCCCTATGAATCGCTTTGACACCACCATCGCCAAACACTTCGCCGCCGAAGTCGCCTTCCTCCAATCCCTCGTCCGCATCCCCACCGACACCCCGCCCGGCAACAACGCGCCGCACGCGGAGCGCACGGCCGAGCTGCTCACGGCCCTGGGCTTCAGCGTTGAGAAGCACGCTGTGCCCGCCGCCGAGGTGCAGGCAGCTGGGATGCAGTCGATCACCAACCTGATCGTCCGCCATCGCTTCAGCGACGACGGCCCGACCATCGCGCTCAACGCCCACGGCGACGTGGTGCCGCCGGGTGAGGGCTGGACCCACGACCCCTATGGCGCCGAGATCGTGGACGGCAAGCTCTACGGCCGCGCCGCCGCCGTGAGCAAGAGCGACTTTGCGACCTACACGTTTGCGCTGCTGGCGCTGAAGAACTCGGGCCTGCTGCTCATGGGCAGCGTCGAACTCCACTTCACTTACGACGAGGAGTTCGGTGGCGAGCTGGGGCCGGGGTGGTTGCTGAAGCAGGGGCTCACCAAACCCGACTACCTGATTGCCGCCGGCTTCAGCTACCAAGTCGTCACCGCCCACAACGGCTGTCTGCAGCTGGAGGTGACGCTGCGCGGCCTGGCCTCGCATGCGGCCTACCCGGGGACGGGCGTCGACGCACTGCAGGCGGCGAACAAGCTGTTGACCGCGCTCTATGCCCACAACGAGGTGCTCAAGACGCGGCGCTCGCAGGTCCCAGGCATCAACCACCCATACCTGAACGTCGGCCGCATCGAAGGCGGCAGCAACACGAATGTGATCCCGGGCAAGGTGGTGCTGAAGCTGGATCGCCGGATGATTCCGGAGGAGGACGCGGCCGAAGTTGAAGCCGAGGTGCGGGCCTTGATCGAGCAGACCATCGCGGCCTGCCCCGGCATCCGGCTCGACATCAAGCGCCTGCTGCTGGCCCACTCGATGCAGCCGCTGCCGGGCGCCGCGCCGCTGGTGGCCGCGCTACAGAAGCACTCGAGCGAGGTCTTTGGCGAACCCATCCCGACCTCGGGCACGCCCCTCTATACCGACGTGCGGCTGTACACAGCGCGTGGCATCCCAGCGGCCATTTATGGCGCGGGGCCGAGGACGGTGCTGGAGAGCAATGCCAAGCGGGCGGACGAGCACCTTCTGCTCGCCGACCTGCAGCGCGCCACGCTGGTGATTGCGCGCACGCTGGCTGAATTGCTCGGCTAGGAAGTCGCACTGAAAGGGCGCAGCAGGGCCGGCAAGGGCGTCCTGCTGGTGCAGTGACGCCCCGACGGGTGGCAAATTGGTATACCAGGCACACCCCGTGCGCATGGCATGGACTTTGCAGATTTGTGACAGAGCGACCCCGCGCTCGGCACTGTCTCGGAGCCCGTCATGCGTCTTGTCCCCCGCGCCCGTTTGATCCACGCCTGGCTTGGCTGCCTGCTGATGGTGGCCGCTGGACTGGCGTCGGCCCAGACCCCGATCAAGTTTCAGCTGGACTGGCGCTTCGAGGGCCCGTCCGCGCTCTTCCTGGTGCCTGCGGCCAAGGGCTACTTCAAGGCCGAGGGGCTGGACGTGAGCATCGACGCCGGCAATGGCTCGGGCGGCGCGGTGACGCGCGTGGCCTCGGGGGCCTACGAGATCGGCTTTGCCGACATGGCCGCGCTGATGGAGTTCCACGCCAACAACCCGGACGCGCCGAACAAGCCGGTGGCGGTGATGGTGGTCTACAACAACACGCCGGCGGCGGTGCTCGCGCTCAAGAAGAGCGGCATCAAGACCCTGGCCGACCTGAAGGGCAAGAAGCTCGGCGCGCCGGTGTTTGACGCCGGGCGGCGCGGCTTCCCGATCCTGGCCAAGGCCAACAAGATCGAGGGCGTGACCTGGATCAGCATGGACCCGCCGCTGCGCGAGACCATGCTGATGCGCGGTGACGTGGACGCCATCACCGGCTTCTCGTTCACGTCGCTGCTGAACCTGGAGGCGCGCGGCGCCAAGGCGGCGGACGTGGCTGTCTTCCCCTACGCCGAGAACGGCGTGAAGCTATACGGCAACGTCATCATCGCGACGCCGAAGTTCATCAAGGAGAAGCCCGAGCAGCTCAAGGCCTTCCTGCGCGCCTTCACCAAGGGTGCCAAGGACGTGCTGGCCAAGCCCGACGAGGCCGTGGCCGCGATCAAGGAGCGTGATGGGCTGATCAATGTCGACCTGGAGAAGCGCCGTCTGCGCCTGGCCATCGACGCGGTGATCGCCAGCCCCGATGCGCGTGCCGAGGGCTTTGGCCAGCTCTCGCTGCCGCGCCTGACGCTGATGGCCAGCCAGGTGTCCGACGCCTACGGCACCAAGACGCGCGTGGACCCGACCGTGGTGTGGAACGGCAGCTTCCTGCCGAGCACCGCCGAGTTGAACATCCTCCCCCCGGTCAAGAAGTGAAGCGCAGCGCGGCATGACGACAGCCGACGAGACCAGCCAGCCGGGCGACCCGGCGTTCGTGGACTTTCGCGACGTCTGGCTGGCCTACAACGACGAGCTGCTGGCTGAGGGCAAGTTCGCCGTCGAGGCGATTGACCTCAAGGTCACAGCCGGCGAGTTCATCGCCATCGTCGGCCCCTCGGGCTGCGGCAAGTCCACCTTCATGAAGCTGGCCACGGGCCTGAAGCCGCCCTCGCGCGGCGAGATCCGCGTGGCGGGCAAGACGGTGCATGGCCCGCTCAAGATCAGCGGCATGGCCTTCCAATCGGCCTCGCTGCTGCCCTGGCGCACCACGCTGCAGAACGTGATGCTGCCGCTGGAGATCGTGGAGCCCTATCGCAGCGAGCTCAAGACACGGCGTCCAGAGTTCGAGGCGCGCGCCCGCGCGCTGTTGGCCCGCGTGGGCCTGGGCGGCTACGAGGACAAATTCCCCTGGCAGCTCTCGGGTGGCATGCAGCAGCGCGCCAGCATCTGCCGCGCGCTCATCCACGAGCCCCAGCTGCTGCTGCTGGACGAGCCCTTTGGCGCGCTCGACGCCTTCACCCGCGAAGAGCTGTGGTGCATGTTGCGCGACCTGCAGGCCGAGCGGGGCTTCAACGTCATCCTGGTCACGCACGACCTGCGCGAGTCCGTCTTCCTGGCCGACACCATCTACGTGATGAGCAAGAGCCCGGGCCGCATCGTGCTGCGCCGCGAAGTGGACCTGCCGCGCCCGCGTGACCTGGACGTGACCTACACGCCCGCCTTCGGCGAGATCGTGCACGAGCTGCGGGGCCACATTGGCGCGTTGAAGAAACAGGGCATGGAGATCGCGCAATGAAGCTGCAGGCCCAAGCGCACTGGATCCTGCTCGTCGCCATCCTGGCGCTCTGGCAGAGCCTGTGCGGGCTCTTCGAGGTGTCGGAGTTCATCTTCCCCAGCCCCTCGCGCATCGCGGCCTCGTTCTGGGAGCACCACCTCACCATCCTCGGCCACGCCTGGCGCACCTTCTGGGTCACGATGCTGGGCTTTGCCATCTCCATCGTGGTGGGTGTGCTGCTCGGCTGCCTGATGGGCAGCTCGCGCCTGGCCTACGCGGCGATGTACCCCTTGATGACGGGCTTCAATGCGCTACCTAAGGCGGCCTTCGTACCCATCCTGGTGGTGTGGTTCGGCATCGGCGTGGGGCCGGCGGTGTTGACGGCCTTCCTCATCAGCTTCTTCCCCATCATGGTCAACATCGCCACGGGCTTGGCGACGCTGGAGCCCGAGCTGGAAGACGTGCTGCGCGTGCTGGGCGCGCGCCGCACCGATGTGCTGCTCAAGGTGGGGTTGCCGCGCAGCATGCCCTACTTCTTCGGCGCCCTGAAGGTCGCCATCACGCTGGCCTTTGTGGGCACCACGGTGTCCGAGATGACGGCCTCGAACGAGGGCATCGGCTACCTGCTCATCTCCGCCGGCTCCTCCATGCAGATGGGCCTGGCCTTCGCCGGCCTCTTGGTCGTCGGCGCCATGGCCATGGTCATGTACGAGTTCTTCGCCTGGCTGGAACGCCGGCTCACCGGCTGGGCCCATCGCGGCAGTCAGTCGTGACCGCAACACGTTTCCCTTCACCGCAGTTCTTCCGCTCTTACCTCCAAGGAGTCTTCAGCATGAAACCTCGTCTCACCCTCGTCGCCGGCTTGATGGCCCTGGCCGCAGCCTCCACGGCGCAGGCCCAGAGCAGCGTCAACCTCTATGGCCTGCTGGACCTCAGCGTCGGCCAGACCAAGGCACCTGGCACCTCCGGTGCAGTCAAGTCCGTGGACAGCGGCAACATGACCACCAGCTTCTTCGGCCTCAAGGGCAGCGAAGACCTGGGCGGCGGCCTCACGGCCAGCTTCACGGTCGAAAGTTTCCTCCGGCCCGATGCCGGCGCCGCCGGCCGTTTCGCGACTGACAACTTCTGGGCACGCAGTGCCAATGTCAGCCTCAGCAGCAAGTCAGCCGGCACGCTGCGCCTCGGGCGCATCACCACGCCCTTCTTCATCGCCACGCTGGTCCACAACGCGCTCGGCGACTCCTTCGGCTTCTCGCCGTCGATCCGCCAGGTGTTCACTTCCGGCACGGTGACGGGCGACACCGGCTGGAGCGACGCCGTCAGCTACTCGACGCCGAACATGGGCGGCTTCAGTGCCGTCGCGATGATGGCTGCCGGTGAAGGCGGCGGTGGTCGCAACACCGCACTCTCGGGCAGCTACTCCAGCGGCGCCTTCAGCGGTGCCTTGTCCTACCAACAAGTGAAGAAGGGCGCGACCGTGGACGACACCACCACTTCGTCGGTCCACGCCTCGTATGACTTCGGCGCCGTCAAGCTCTTCGGCCAGTACTTCAAGGTCGACAACGACACCAAGAACGTGGACTACAAGATCTCCGCCGTCGGTGCCTCCGTCCCGGCCGGCCCGGGCAAGGTGCTGCTGCAGTACACGCAGACCAAGGCCAGCGCAGGCGCCGGCCGCAAGGGCTTTGCATTCGGCTACGACTACTTCATCTCCAAGCGCACCGACCTCTATGCCATCTACCTGGACGACAAGGTCGACAACCTGAGTTCCGGCTACAGCTACGGCTTCGGTGTGCGCCACAGCTTCTGATTGCGGCCATCCGCACACGAGCAAAGGGGGCCGCAGGGCCCCCTTTGCTTTTGGGGTCAGTCCGAGCCTGGGACGTGCTTGGTGACACGCCCGATCGGGCGCACGGTGCCCCTCACGCTGGCTGCTGGCGGCGCCTCGGGCGTGAGCAGCTCGGCCAGCACGCCGCAGTCGGCAGCAGGCGCGGCGCTGCGGCAATGCTGGCGCAGGTCGGTCAGCTCGGCGAGCAACTGCTTCAGCTCGCGCAGCCGCGCCTCGACATGGCCGATGTGGGCGTCCAGCAGCGCGTCGGCCTCATGGCCGGCCTTGGTCGGTGCGTCGCTCAGGCTCAGCAGAGCCCGCACTTCGGCAAGGCTCATATCCAGCGCCCGGCAGCGCCGGATGAGCGACAGGCGGCGCACCTCGGACTCGCCATAGCGCCGGTAGTTGGACGCCGTGCGCGGCGGCGCGGGCAGCAGGCCCTCGCGCTCGTAGAAGCGGATGGTCTCCGTCGGGGTGTCCGTCGCGCGGGCCAGTTCGCCAATTTTCATCGTGCGCAGTCTGCAAATAAGGGTCTAAGGGGATGCGGACTTGACTCTGCACTGGCTCCAAGGTTTCGAATGTCGCCAACGCGTCAAACCCCTATGAAAGAACTGGCCATGCATTCGCACTCTGACCCCCACGATCACGCCCACGCCTGCTGCGCGCCCTCCGCCGCCCATGCCGGCCCCGGCTACCGCCGCGCGCTGAGCGTGGCGCTGCTGCTGAACGTGGCGTTGTTCATCACCGAAATGGTGGCCGGCGTGCAGTCGGGCTCGGTCTCCCTGTGGGCCGATGCGGCCGACTTCTTTGGCGACGCCGTGGGCTACGCGCTGGCCCTCTGGGCGCTGGGCGCGGCGCCCATCTGGCGCGCTCGCCTGGCCCTGGCCAAGGGGGCGGCCATGGCGGGCTTTGGGGTGCTGGTGCTGCTGCGCGCGCTGCAGGCGCTGCTGACCGGCCAGCCGCCCGAACCCGTGACCATGGGCGTCGTGGCCCTGCTGGCACTGGCCGCCAACCTGGGCAGTGCCGCCGTGCTCTACGCCTGGCGGGAGGGTGACGCCAATATGCGCGCCGTGTGGCTGTGCACCCGCAACGACGCGCTGGGCAATGTGGCCGTGGTGGCCGCCGCGCTGGGCGTCTTTGGCAGCGGCGCTGGCTGGCCTGACCTGCTGGTGGCCACCGGCATGGCGGTCCTCGCGCTGCTCAGCGCGCGCAGCGTGATCGGCCACGCTCGCGCCGAGTTGCGACAGCACACAGCCCCCGCGAACGCGGGGTAAGTGCCTCGCCGACTGCCAAGCGCGTCACGCGACAGCCTTGTCTCCACCCGGAGCAGGGGGGGCCGTCTTCTACGGGAACTCCCTAGAGTCCGGCCCAGCCTGCCGCGCGCCTCCTGCGCGCTGCGGGTCTGTGCAGTACTGGCGCCGCTGGCGCCTGCTTGGGACTCGGATGTTCAAGACCTTCTCCTTTGGCCTCGCCCTGCTGGCGGGGCTCCTCGGCCCCACCCAGGCGGGCCATGTGCCGGTGTCGCCGATGTCGCCCGCATCGACCCAAGCCCTGGCACGCAGCGTGTCGGAGGACGCGCCGCTCGACGCCATCGGCCCACCACCCCTGGCCGAGTGCGCGCTGGGTTGCAACCACCAGCCGCTCAGCCTGATCGTGCCGCCTCAGGGCGAGGCCCGCGTGCCCGAGCCCGCCGGCCTGGCCCTGGTGGCCGTGGCCGCACTGGCTGGCCTGCTGGTGTGCCGCATCCATCGCCGCACAGCAGCCGCCAAGCCCCAGGCCAACGCCAACGCTGCACTGCTCGACGCCGAGACCTCGGCGCCGAACTCCGTGCTCACGGTGACGCCGAGTTCGGGCTTCAACGCCCTGTCCGACTCCGTCGATCCCGCCGAGGCGCCCGACGCGCCCCGCGCTTGAACGGCCGGCCACCCGAGCGCGGCCCGCAAATCCTGCCCCAAAACTTCGCCACTTATGCGCCGCTAACGCGCGGCCGCTGACAGTCCAGGCACCCCGTCAACTTGGGAGTGCACATGGACTACACCAACTACAACCCCGTCTCCACCCTCGCGTGGCCGGCGGCCGCGCTTGCGGCGCTGATCGCGCTCTGGCAGTACCGCCGCGCGTTGCGCCTGCTGGGCATCGTCATCGTGCCCGACGACTCGATCGGCACGGTCACCAAGTTCTTCAAGCTGCTGGGCAGCCACCGCGAGCTGCCGCCCGGGCGCATCGTCGCGCTGCAGGGCGAGGCCGGCCTGCAGGCGGGCACGCTCGCCCCGGGCCTGCACTTCTTCTACTGGCCCTGGCAGTACCGGGTGGACCTGGTCAAGTTCACTGTCATCCCCGACGACGCCATCGGCATCATCGAGGCCTGTGACGGCGCCCCGCTGCCCGATGGCCGCGTGCTGGCCCACCCGGTGGACTGCGACAACTTCCAGGACGCGCGCGCCTTCCTGCTCAGCGGCCAGCGCGGCCTGCAGATGAGCGTGATCCCGCCCGGCAGCTGGCGCATCAACACCCTGCTGTTCACGGTCAACGTCGAGCGCATGACCGCGATCGAGCCGGGCAAGATCGGCATGGTCGAGGCGCGTGACGGCGAGCCGCTGTCGGGCGGCCGTGTGATCGGCCGCGCCGTGGGCTGCGACTCCTTCCAGGACCCCGCTGCCTTCATGCGCGCCGGCGGCCAGCGTGGCCCGCAGATGAACGTCGTGCCCCAGGGCAAGTACCGGATCAACCCGCACCACTTCAAGGTCACCCAGGTGGCCGTGCTGGACGTACCGGACAACAAGGTCGGCATCGTCACCACGCGTGAAGGCGCGCCGCTCGCCACCGGCGAGATCGCCGGCCCCGAGATCACCGGCCACAACATGTACCAGGACCCGCAGCGCTTCGTCGCCTCTGGCGGCACCAAAGGCCTGCAGGAGCAGGTGCTGCTGGCCGGCCGCTACTTCATCAACCCGATGTTCGCCACGGTCGAGATCGTGGACATGACGGAGGTGCCCATCGCCTCGGTCGGCGTGGTCGTGGCCTATGTGGGCCGCGCGGGTGAGGACGTGACGGGCGAGGGCTTCCGCCACGCCAACATGGTCCGCCGTGGCGAGAAGGGCGTGTGGGTCGACGTGCTCGACCCCGGCAAGTACGCCATCAACCCCTACACGCACAAGATCCGCATCGTGCCCACGGCCAACGTGGTGCTCAACTGGGCCACCGGCAAGACCGAGGCCCACAAGCTCGACGCCAACCTCTCGACCATCATCGTGCGCTCGGCCGATGGCTTCACCTTCCACCTCGACGTGAGCCAGATCATCCACATCCCGCGCAACGACGCGCCCAAGGTGATTGCCCGCTTCGGCAGCATGGAGGCGCTCGTCACCCAGGTGCTCGAACCCACCATCGGCAACTACTTCCGCAACGCGGCGCAGAACTCCGACGTGATCGACTTCCTCAAGAAGCGCAGTGAGCGCCAGGACGAGGCCAAGGCGGCCATCGCCGTGGCACTCAAGGCCTATGACGTCGGCGCCGTCGAGACCCTGATCGGCGACATCGTGCCCCCGGCCGACCTGATGAAGACGCTGACCGACCGCAAGATCGCCGAGCAGGAGAAGGTGACCTACAACACCCAGATGGAAGCCCAGGCGGTGAAGCAGCAGCTGGAGCAAGCCACCGCCCTGGCCAAGACCCAGGCCCAGGTGGTGGACGCCGAGCGCAAGGTGGCGATTGCTGAGTTCAGCGCCCAGGCCGCCGTCAAGACCGCCGACGGCGCGGCGCGCGCCAAGAAGATCAATGCCGAGGCCGATGCCGAAGTGACCCGCGTCACCGGCCAGGCGGAAGCTGGCAAGACGCTTGCCGTCGGTCAAGCCGAGGCCGAGGTGATCCGCCAGAAGATTGACTCGATGGAGTCTGGCAACTACGCGGTCGTGCAGGTGGCCCAGGCGCTGGCGCAAGGCGGCGTCAAGCTGGTGCCCGACGTCGTGGCCGGTGGCGGCGTGGGCGCGGCGGGTGGCGGCACGCTGGTGGATGTGCTGCTGGCCAATCTCGTGCGCGAGAGCCGCCAGCCCCGTGTAGCGGAAACTGAGCCAGCGGGTTGATCCATATGCGCCGCTAACGCCGCGTCGGCGACAGTCCAGCCGTCGCCAACCGGGCGACGTCACCATCCTCAAGGAGAAACGCCGTGTTCAAGTCCGCTTCCGACACCTTTGCCACCCCATCGTCGCCCGCGCGCCTTGGCCGCTGGGTGACGGGTGGGGCCGTGGGGCTGTTGGGCCTCTGGGTGGTGATGGGCTCGTGGTTCATCACACCGCCCGGCTACAGCGGCGTGGTCACGCGCGCCGGCAGCGTGCAGGACACGATCTATGACGAAGGCCTGCACCTCAAGCTGCCCATCATCGACAGCGCCCACGCCGTCAACACCCAGACGCTCACCTTTCAAGGCAAGGGCATCGACGCCGGCACGCGCGACCTGCAGAGCGTGACGGCCGAGGTGGCGGTGGTCTACAGCGTGGACAAGCCTGACGTGAAGGAGGTCTACCGCAACTACCGCGACGTGGAGACGCTGCAGGCCCGCGCGCTGCAGCCGGTGATCGAGGAGGCCTTCAAGGCCGCCGCCTCTCAGCACACCGCCGAGCAGCTGATCACGCAGCGCCAGTCGGTTCGGGACAAACTCCTGGCCTCGATCCGCACCGGCCTGCAACCCCACTTCGTGACCGTGAAGGACATGAACATCACCAACTTCAGCTTCAGCAAGGGCTTTGCCCAGGCCGTGGAGGCCAAGGTGACGGCCGAGCAGCAAGCCAAGAAGGCCGAGCACGACCTGGCCCGCATCAAGACCGAGGGCGAGCAACGCGTGGCCACGGCCAAGGCCGAGGCCGAGGCCATCCGCGCCCAGGCCGAAGCCATCAACAAGCAGGGCGGTGCCGAGTACGTGCAGCTGAAGTGGATCGACAAGTGGGACGGCAAGCTGCCCACCACCCAACTGGGCGGCAGCACCACGGCGCTGATGCAACTGCCCAAGTAAGGACGCTGCGCGCATGAACTGGCTGCTGCCCGCCGGGGCCGTGCTGCTGGTGGGCCAGACGCTCTGGTCCATGAAGCGGGCGCAGGCCGCACACCGCCGCGCGGAGCGCGAGCGCAGCCTGCGCAAGTTTGGCGAGCAACTGCGCGACGCGCCCTCGCCGACCGCGCAGGCCGAGGCGCTGCAGCGGCGGCTGCAGGAGTTCACCGGCTGCAGCGTCAGCCTGGCCCTGCGCCGCGCGCTGCCCACCGACCCTGACGCCGTGCCTGAGCTGAACGAAATCGGCCAGCTCAGCGCCGAGCAGCGCGCCGGCATCCGCTACTGCCTGGATGGCGCCCGCTCCCTGGGCCCCGGCACCGGCCGCGAGGAGGCCCAGCCCTTTCTCTACCTGCCGCTGCAAGGCCGCGACCTCGTGCTCGGTGTGGCCGTGCTGGCCAGTAGCGGCGGGCGCCGCCTGCCGCCCTGGATGCTGAGCCACGCCGAGGCGCTCTGCGGCCAATGCGGCTTTGCCGTGGAGCGCCGGCTGGAGCGCGAGCGCGACCGCGACACCCGCGAGCGCGCGCAGGCCCAGGCGCTCAACAACGCACTGCTGGCCGCCATCTCGCACGACTACCGCACGCCGCTGGCCACCATCATGGGCGCGGCCACCTCGCTGGAGACGCAGTCAGACAAGCTCAGCCTGGCCCAGCGCCAGCAACTGGCCCAGGGCATCGTCGAAGAGGTCTCGCGCCTGGCGCGTCTGACCGACAACACCTTGCAGCTGGCTCGCCTGGGCGCGCCCGGGATGCAACTGCGCTGCGACTGGGAGTCGGCCGAGGAGATCGTGGCCACGGCCCTGCGCCGCGTGCGCCGCCGCCCTGAAGGAAGCCGCGTGCACGCCCATGTCGAGCCTGGCCTGCCGCTGCTGTGGTGCGACGCGCTGCTGGTCTCGCAACTGTTGGACAACCTTGTGGACAACGCCTTGAAGTACAGCGCCGCCGATGCGCCCGTGGAGCTGCTGGTGCACCGTGCCGGCGCTGACGCCTTGCTGGCGGTGCGCGACCGGGGGCCGGGCATCGAACCCGCCTTCCGCGAGCGGGTGTTCGAGGTCTTCAAGCGCGGCGACGCCGGCCCGCAGGGCGCCCGCGCCGGGGCGGGCGTGGGCCTGGCCGTGTGCCGCGCCATTGCCGAGGCGCACGCCGGCTCGCTCAAGCTGCGGCCGCGTGGCCACGGCGGCACGGCGTTCGAGTTCCGGCTGCCGCTGCGCGACGTGCCGGCGATGGAGGAGGTCTGATGCGCGTGCTGCTCGTTGAAGACGACCGCGAGCTGCGCGCCACGCTGCGCGAGGCCCTGGCCGTCGAAGGCTACGAGGTGCTGCCAGCCGCCAGCCTGGCCGACGCCCGCGCGCTGGCGGCCCATGCGCTATGCGCACAAGGTCAAGGCATCGACCTGGTGCTGCTCGACCTGGGCCTGCCCGATGGCGACGGCACCGACTTTTTGCTGGAGCTGCGGCGCAAGCAGTCCACGCCGCTGATCGTGATCTCGGCCCGGCAGGTGGAGGGCGCCAAGATCGAGCTGCTCGACGCCGGCGCCGACGACTACCTCGTCAAGCCCTTTGGCATTGGCGAGCTGCTGGCCCGCATGCGCGTGGCCCTGCGCCACCGGGGCCGGTTACTCGAGGCCGCGGTGACGCACTACCAGCGAGACGGCCTCGACATTGACCTCAAGCTGCGCCGCGTGCGCCGCGACGGCGCCGAGGTGCGCCTCACCCCGCGCGAGTTCGACCTGCTGGCCCGCCTCGTCCGCCAGGCCGGCCAGGTGGTGACACACCGCAAGCTGCTGACCGACGTCTGGGGCGCCGTGCACTGCGAGCAGACGCACTACCTGCGGCTCTACATGGCCCAGCTGCGCGGCAAGCTGGAGGCCAACCCCTCCGAGCCCAGCGTGCTGCTGACCGAGCCCGGCGTGGGCTATCGCATCGCCGAGGCCCGGTAACTCGCTTGGTTCAGCCTTGGCGGCGGCGCCAGGCCAGCAAGCCCAGCACGCCGCCCAGCATCAGGGCGGCTGTCGCCGGCTCCGGCACTGCCGTCACGGTGCCAGCCGTGGTCGTGAAGTTGGCGTTGTTGGGCGCGAAGTCCGAGATCGCCGCAAAGCCCCCAACGGCCCCGTCACGCGGCCACAGGTTCCAGGTGTAGTCGAGCTTGTTGGCAAAACCATTGCTGGGCAGCATGGCCTCCGGAATGATGGCCGTGAGCGTGGCGCCGCTCCAGGTGACCGAGCCGGGCGCGAGGTTGCCGGCCACCTGCACGCTGCTGGTGCCGCCGGGGCGCAGGAAGATGACGCGGTCAAAGCGCACGCCACCCACCCCCTGGGCCGCAAAGCCGGCCGTGCCGCTGCCCCGGTTCACGCCCCAGACGAAGAAGGCCGAGGGCGTCGTTCCCACATTGCCGGCAAAGGTGGCCGAGAGGCTGAAGAGGTGGCTGGTGGCGTCATACAGCACCGTGGCCGAGAGGACGTCGAGGTCGCCCGCATGGGCGCCGGTGAAGCTGCCGAGGTAGTCGCCAGCGGCGTCGTTGATGGCATCGGCCGCGTGGGCCAGCGGCGCGGCAGCCAGCAGCAGGCCAAGGGCCGTCAGCAAGGGGCGCGGCGTGAAGTGCTTCAGGTGCATGGTGGGCTCCGGGAGGGGTTGAGGGGCGAAGGCCGGTGCGGCCGTCAAAGTGATGGACGCGTGCGGCCGGCGTCCATTCCCCAGCCCCCCTAGAAGCTCAATCCCCAGACCCCCGGCCCTTGCGCGCCTGGCTGGCCTCCCGCCGCGCCTCCAAGGCCCCGGCCGCGGCCGCCTTCAGCAGGCGCTGGAACGAGGGGCACTGGGCATGGCTGGGCGCCGGGCAGACGGCGGCGTGCCGTAGCCCCAGGCTCACGGCCCGCAGGCGCCGCGCGGCCTGGTCGAGCTGGTCGGCCTTGGCGCTGAGCTGGCGGCGGTCGATCTGCGCCCCACCCTCGGCGGTGAGCATGGTGCGGATCTCGTCAAGCGAGAAACCGGCCGCCTGGCCCAGGGCGATCAGCGCGAGCTGATCGAGCACGCCGGGCGCGAACCTGCGGCGCGCGCCATCGTGCTCTAGCGAGCGGATCAGGCCGCGCCGCTCGTAGTAGCGCAGCGCCGACGCGGGCACCCCGGATCGTTTGGCAACTTCGGCAATGTCCATACGGCGGCCCCTCGCTTGACTTGAACTTGACTTCAACTTCTAGAGTCACATCAAAGCACTCCCGCGTCAACCCGAGAAAGGACCCCGCCATGCTGCCCACCACCCCGGATCTGGCCCATATCGCACTCGTCGGCATCGGCGCCACCGCCCTGCTGGACGCCTGGCTCTGGCTGCTGCAGCGGCTGGGCGTCCCGACCGGCAGCTTTGCCTTGATCGGGCGCTGGGTCGGGCACATGGCGCACGGCCAGCTGCGGCACGCCGCCATCGGCCGGGCCGCGCCGGTGCCGCATGAGCTGCTGCTGGGCTGGCTCACGCACTACGGCGTCGGCATCGCCTTTGCCGGCCTGTTGGTGGGGGTGCAGGGCCCCGGCTGGCTGCAAGCACCGGCCCTGCTGCCGGCCGTGCTGGTGGGCGCCGCCACGGTGGTGATGCCGCTGGCCGTGATGCAGCCCGCCATGGGCCTGGGCTTTGCCGCCAGCAAGACGCCCACGCCGCTTCACAACCGCCTGCGCAGCCTGGCCAACCACACGGTGTTCGGGCTGGGGCTCTACCTGGCCGCTGCACTGCTGGCCCAGGTGCTGGCCTGATTTCTCTCACTGACTCAACGCTAAGGAACTTCCATGCCACGTATTGCCATCGTCTATCACAGTGCCCATGGGCACACGGCCCATCTGGCCCGCCAGGTCTGCGCAGGTGCCCGCGAAGAAGCGGGGGTGGAGGTCGAGCGCATCGAGGCCGCCAGCCTCACTGCGCGGCCGGACGCGCTGACCGCCTTTGACGGCTTGATCCTCGGCTCCCCCACCTACCTGGGCGGCGTGTCGGGCACCTTCAAGACCTTCATGGACGCCACCGGCCGCCTGTGGCGCCAGCAGGGGCTCAAGGGCCGGCTGGCGGCGGGTTTCACGGTGTCCTCGCTGCCGGCAGGCGACAAGCAGTCCACGCTGCAGTCGATGTTCGTGTTCTGCATGCAGCACGGCATGCTGTGGGTGGGCAACCCCATCCTGCCCGAGCAGCACGACGGCGTGCCCGAGGCCGAAGCGGCCAACCGATTGGGCTCTTGGTCGGGCTTGATGGCGCAGTCGGGCCACGCCGCGCCGGCCGACGCCTTCTCGCCGGGTGACCTGAAGACCGCGCGCCTGTTTGGCCGCAACTTTGCCCAGACCCTGCTGCGCCTGGGCAGCGTCCAGTCAGTGGCGGAGGTGGCGTGATGGCCCGCCTGCCGCCTAAGCTCGCGCCGCTGCTGTTCGGCTTCATCCTGTCGGGCCTGATGTCGCTGCTGGTGGCTGGCATCTCGACCTATCGCAACCTGGGCTGGTCGCCGGCCTTCCCGGGCCTGTGGGCGCTGGCTTGGCTGACCGCCTGGGCCATCGCCTTCCCGACGGTGCTGGTCGTGGCGCCGCTGGCCCGCCGCCTGGTGGCGGCCTGTGTGGACGCGAACTAAGAGCTCGCCGCTGAAGCCGCCACCGGCTGCGTCAGCTGCCGATAGACCTCATGCGCCACGTCCCCGAGGACGCGGCGGTCGGCCCGGTCGCGCCCTGCGGTGATGGCGTAGGCAAAGGTGCCGTCCACCCAGTAGAAGCTGCGCACCGCGCCGTCTTCGAGGTAGCGGAACTCGCCGCCCGCCGCTGCAGCGCCGGCCTGGGCCTCGTTGCTGACGTAGAGCGTCAGGCGGCCGCCCTGGCTGTCGCGGTACATGAACTGGGCGACGGGACCCTGGCCACCGGGCAGCAGCCGGCCGCCTTCGAGCGCATAGCCCAGCGTCTGCAACTGCGGCGCGCGCATCGGCGCCCCGAGCCGCTTGGACAGCCAGCGCACCAATTGCTCCTCGTGCTCACCGTCGACCTCGACGGGCCGTCGCTGATCGGGCGCAAACACGGTGTGGGCAACGACCGCCCGCTCGGCAAAACCAGGCACGGCGGCTGTCCCGGGTGCGATGGCGAGCTGCGTCTCGCCCGGCCCCGCACCCCGCAGGCCATAGCCCAGCGCGCCGCCCAGCGCACCACCCAACACCAGCACCCCCGCGAGGCTCGCTGCCATCGCCCAGCTCCAGGCCGGGCGTGGGCGCGCCAGAGGCGCTGCCTTGGTGCGCAGCCGCGTCGGGGGCGCCTCAGCCAGCACGGGCTCGAAGTGGGCGCGCAGCTGTTCGTTCAGTGCGGCGTAGTCAGCCGCACGGGCAGCGGCCTCGGGGTTGGCCACCAGCCAGGCTTCCACGGCGGCGCGGCGCGCAGGGTCGAGCTGCCCGTCGACAAAGGCGTGCAGTTCGGCGTCATCAATCATCCCCGGCGCTGGGGTCGGCGTCGTTGCACTCATCTCAGTTCCTCGCCCCCGGGCTGCTGGCCGCCGGGCGGCCGCCCTCCATGTGTTGTCTCAATCGCTCGCGCCCCCGCGACAGGCGCGACATCACGGTGCCGATAGGCACGCCCTGCAACAGCGCCACCTCGGCATACGACATGCCCTCCAGCGCCACCAGCAGCAGCACCTCGCGTTGCTCGGGCGGCAGGGCATCGAGGCCGGTCTGCAGGTCACGCACCACCAGCAGGCCGAAGGGGCTGCCGCCGGTTGCTGGCGTTGCGGGCCCAGGCGCTGCCTCATCGTCATCCAGGGGCACGGTCATGAGCCTGCCGCGTCGCAGGGCGTCGACGTGCAGGTTATGCATGATGCTGAAGAGCCAGGAACGCATGTCCGTCACCCCCTGCCACAACCCCGCGCGCGACCACGCACGCTCCAAGGTGTCCTGCACCAGATCGTCGGCCTCATCGGCATCGTGGCGCAGCACCCGCGCGTAGCGGCGCAGGCGCGGCACCCAGCTGAGCAGGTCGTTTTCGTCGGACATCGGGTGCGAGACGGCGGCAGGCGAGAGGATGGACGGGCGGGGCGGGCGGTTTATTCCCATCATGCCCGCACGGCAGCGGTCGTCGACCCCCAAGCGCGCACTTTGCCCGCCCCTGATAATCCGCGCCCACCCTTTTGCAGCACGATGCACTCCGACGCCCCCACCTCACAGCCGGCCCCCGAGCCCCAGCCCACCAGCGAGGCCCCGATGCCGCAGACGCCGGAAACTGCCCCGGCGGCCACGGCCACCCCCGCCCCAGCCGGGAGCGCATCCCGCTCGCCCGACGAGGTGGCAGCCGCCCTGAAGGCACGCTTCCCCGCCGTGTTTGCCAGCCGCAGCAAGCCGCTCAAGCTGCGCATCCAGGCCGACATCCAGGCCCGCGCGCCGGGTGAGTTCAGCAAGGCGCAGCTCAGCCAGTTCCTGCGCCGCCACACCGGCAGCACCACCTATTTGGTCGGCATCACCCAGGCCAAGACCCGGTTTGACCTGGACGGCCAGCCAGCCGACGAGATCACCGACGAGCACCGCAACGTCGCCCGCGAGGAGCTGGCGCGCCGCCGTGGCCTGCAGCAGGAGCGCCAGGCCCTGGAAGACCAGCAGCGCCGCAACCGCGCCCAGCTGCTGTACGACTTTGAGCGCACCACGCTGACCGAAGGCAATTTCTGTGCACTCAAGGGCGTCACCGCCGAAGAGCTGCCCGGGCTGCTGGAGATCGCCCGCAAGGAGCGCGCCGAGCAGCCGCCCGAACCCCGCCGGGACGGCCCCCGCCCACCCCAGCGGGACGGCCGCAAGCCCGGCCCCGACCGCCGCAACGCCGAACCAGGACGCCGCGGCCCGCGCCCCCAAACACCCAAAACCTAGGGAAAACGCGTAAACGCGAAGTTTTGTTGCCGGCGCTGTCAACCAAGCCGGCCCGGGCGTCGTTGAGCCCGCAATCGCACCCCTTCGGGAGCGCGAGATCAGGCCAAAGCCATGTTGATGAAAGTCCAGCCCCGCCACGCCGCCCTGCCCCGCCGTCACCCGATGCCGGACCTGAGCAGCGAATGGAATGCCGACAAAGGTCGCAAGCATGAGTCCTTCGACACCGCCCTGCCCTGGGGCCGTCGCCTGGACCTCGTGACCCGCATGGACCGCAAGCGCTGAGTCTCCCCGCGCAGCACCGCACACCCCGACAGCCCGCCGTCAGTACGATGGCGGGCTTTTTTATTGCCTGCTGGCAGACTGCGCGACATGAAATGGATCCTGCGAGGCCTGCTGGCCTTGGTGCTGGGCCTGGCGATCCTCGTCGCGCTGGCCTTGCAGACTGCCCCGGTGGTGCCCCCCACCGCCACCCCCACTACCGCTGACGGCGCGGCGCTGCGCGACCTGGTGCAGCGCCTCGACCCGCGCCGCATGGTCCATCTGCGCCCGGCACTGTTGGCGGCCACCGAGTCCGAGCTGAACCTGCTGCTGTCGCTGGCCGCCCAGCAGCGCCCGGGCACCGGCGTGCGCCTCGATGTCCAGGACGCCCGCCTGCTGGTGCGCGCCAGCGTGCCGCTGGGCGGTTTCTGGCTGAACCTGCAGGCCGAACTGCAGCAGGAAGAAGGCTGGCCCAGCCTGCATGGCATTCGCTTGGGGCACTTGCCGCTGCCGGCCTCACTCACCCGCTGGGCCCTGCTGGCCTGGCTGGACCGGCAGAACGCCCTGGAGCCGCTGCGGGCGCTGCGCTTCCTGGCCGAGCAGATCCGCTTCCGCCCGGGCCAGGTGCACGTGATGCTGCGCTGGCGGCCCGACAGTGTGGAGCGCTTGCTCAATGGCGTCTGGCCACCCGCCGAGCGCGAGCGCGCGCTGGTCTACCAGCAAGCCCTGGCCGGCTGGGCCAGCCAGCGCCAGGCAGGCACCCCGGTCTCACTGGCCCAGGTGCTGACCACCCTCTTTGCCCTGGCCGAGCAGCGCACCGCCGCCGGCGCCGACCCGGCCGCCGAAAACCGCATGGCCTTGCTGACCCTCGCCGTCAACATGTCAGGCCGGGGCTGGGCCAAGCTGCTGCCCATGGCCCAGGCCTGGCCGGCGCTGCCGCCGCTCAACCTGCGTCTGGTGGGCCGCGAAGACTTCCCCTTGCACTGGGCCTACTCGGCCGCCATCGCCGCCGCAGCGGGTGGCCCGCTGTCCGACATCATCGGCATCGACAAGGAACTGGCAGACGCCCGCGGCGGCAGCGGCTTCAGCTTCAACGACCTGGCCGCCGACCGCGCTGGCTCGCGGGTTGGCGAGCTGGCCTTGAGCCAGCCCCTTCATGTGCAGCGCCTGCTCGCTCGCCCCCATGCCGAGAGCCTGCTGCTACCCGAGGTGGCCGACCTGCCCGAGTTCCTGACCGAAGCCCAGCTCAAGCAGCTGTATGGCGGCTTGAACGGCCCCGGCTACCGGCGCTTGATGGCCCTGATCGAATCCCGCATCCAGGCCATGCCGCTCATGAATCCCGGCCTCCCCGGGATTACTGCCGGTACCGCTCCAGCGTCACAGCCCCACAATGCGCCGCCATGAGAGCTGCCCGCATCGCCACCGCCTTCATCTCCGGCCTGCTGATGTTCAGTGCCTGCAACGTGGCGGCCATCCGCTACGCCAAGAATGGCCTGCCCCGGCACTGGTATGCGCCGCTGGGCGGCCGCAACGCCGTGTCGGTGGTGGTGGGTGAAGCCATCGTCGTCGCCCTGCTGCTCGGCGTCATCGCCATGGTCTGGGCCTTCTTCACGCTCAAGCCCAAGAAGCGCCGCCACCGCCCGCAGATCGCCTGGCTGTTGTGGGGCATCGGCGTGGCCTGGGCCGGCTGGCTGATCTACGGCGCGTTCTACTTCGCGCTCAACCCCAAGACCTATTCCCAGCCGCTGACCACGCTGCTGTTCAACTCCAGCGCACCGCCGCTGTTCGGCATCTTCAACATCCTGGGTGTGGTGGGCGGCGCCTACCTGGGCGCCCTGGGTGCCAAGCGGGTGCAGTTGAAGCTGCCCTCCAGCCGCCGGCGCAAGCCCGCCGATGGCGCGGGCACCGCTGCCGGCGATGAATTGGATGAGGGCCCGAGCACCTTGCCGGCCGAGCCGGGCGCCGAGGAGGCCAGCACCGTGCCGGCCCAGCTCCAGACGGTGCCCTCGACCCGGCCGGCGGCCGACCCGCCCGCCCCCTGAGCCTGCTGGCCGGATTCAGGTCTTTCGTGGCCGAGGGCCTGCGCCGGGCCGGACGGCAATAGCATGGCGGGATGTACGCACGCTTCCTTGCCCTCTGCCTCGCCATGCTGCTGGGCAGCCTGCCCGCCCTGGCGGCGGCGCCCGTTGAGGCCAGCACTGACCACGTCCAGGCCCGGCTGCTGAGCAGCCGCAGCAGCGTGGCGCCGGGCGAGCGCTTCAGCGTCGCGCTGGAGCAGCGCATCAAGCCGCACTGGCACACCTACTGGCTGAACCCTGGCGACTCGGGCCAGGCCACCAGCCTCCAGTGGACGCTGCCAGCCGGCGCCCAAGCCGGCGAGATCGAATGGCCGACGCCCTCGGTGCAGCCCATCGGCCCGCTGGTCAACTACGGCTACGAGGGCCAGGTCGGCTTGGCTGTGCAGCTCAGCGTGCCGGCTGACGCCAAACCGGGCTCGCGCTTCACGGCCACGGCCGCCGTGCGCTGGCTGGTGTGCAAGGACATCTGCATCCCGGAGCAGGTGACCCTGGGGCTCGACCTGCCCGTGGCCGCCACCGGCACGGACAGCCCCGACGCTGCCCAGCTCAAGGCCTACCGCGCCGCGCTGCCCGAGCCCGCCGGTTTTGCCCTCAAGGCCGAGCCCGCTGCGCAGGGCGTGCGCCTCGTCTGGCCCTCGGGCCCCTTGAAGAAGGCCTATTTCTTTGCGGCCACTCCGGGTGCCGTCAACCCCAGCAGCCCGCAGGCCCTGAGCAGCGAAGGCGCCCAGGCGCAGCTGCTGCTGACCGCTGGCGACCCGCCCCTGCCCGCCGGACAGCCGCTGGCCGGTGTGCTGCTGCTGACTACCGCCGACGGCAGCCGTGCCTACCAGGTCTCGACGCCCATGCCCGAAGGCGCTGGCACCGGCCCGGCGCCGGGAGCCCTGGCACCGGCTGAGCCCATCGCCGCACCGCCTGAGCCCGACCTCGGCCTCGCCGCCGCGCTGGGCCTGGCGCTGCTGGGCGGCCTGATCCTCAACCTCATGCCCTGCGTCTTCCCGGTGCTGTCCATCAAGGCCCTGGCCCTGGTGCAGCGTGGTGACCACAAGGCCGAAGGCCTGGCCTACACGGCCGGCGTGCTGGCCAGCTTTGCGCTGCTGGGCGCGGTGCTGGTGGCGCTGCGGGCCGGGGGGCAGCAGATCGGCTGGGGCTTCCAGTTCCACTCGCCGGTGTTCGTCTACGTCGTCGCGGTGCTGCTCTTCCTGGTGGCGCTGAGCCTGGCGGGCTTGCTTGACATCGGCAGCTCGCTGGCCGGCCTGGGCTCGGGCCTGGCCGCGCGCCAGGGCTGGGTCGGCACCTTCTTCACCGGCGTGCTGGCGGCCGTGGTGGCCACGCCTTGCACGGCGCCCTTCATGGGGGCGGCGATTGCATTTGCCGTGGCGCAACCGGCGCCGGTCCTGATCGCGGTGCTGCTGGCGCTGGGCCTGGGCCTGGCCCTGCCCTTCCTGGTGCTGGCCTTCTGGCCGGCGGCGCAGCGCTGGCTGCCGCGCCCGGGGGCGTGGATGGAGACCTTCCGTCAGTTCCTGGCCTTCCCGATGCTGGCGGCCGTCGTCTGGCTGCTCTGGGTGCTGGCCCAGCAAGCCGGGCCCGACGGCGTGGCCGTCGCCCTGCTGGCGCTGGTGGCCGTGGCCTTTGGCCTGTGGTGGCGTCGCGTGGCCGGGCCCACGCTGCTGGGGCGCGCGGCGCTGCTGGGCAGCATTGCCGTGGCCCTGCTGCTGAGCCAGGCACTGCACCTCACCGAGGGCCCCGCCGCCGTGGCCACGCCCAGCGCGCAGGAGGAGGCCTATGCCCCCGAGCGCCTGGCCGAGCTGCGCGCTGCCGGCAAGCCGGTGTTCGTCAACCTGACGGCGGCCTGGTGCATCTCCTGCCTGGTCAATGAGCGCGTGGCCCTGTCGCGCCCCGAGGTGCAGGCCGCCTTTGCGCAGCACGGCGTGGCCTACCTCAAGGGCGACTGGACGCGCGAGGACCCCAAGATCACCACCCTGCTCAAGGCCTATGGCCGCTCGGGCGTGCCGCTCTACCTGTACTTTGCGCCGGGCGCCGCCGAGGCCGTGGTGCTGCCGCAGATCCTGACGCCGTCGATCGTGACCGAGGCCTTGGCCGGCCGCACTTAGAGCCGCACCACCAGGCTGGCATTGCTGCCGCCAAAGGCGAAGGAGTTGGACAGCGCCGCCTCGGCCGCCACCGCACGCGGCGCGCCCTGGATGAGGTCGAGCTGATCGAGCAAGGCGCTGGACCGCAAATGGGCATTGGCCGGCAAGCGGCCACGCCGCAGCGCCTGGATCGTGGCCACGAGTTCGAGGGCGCCACCGGCGCCGATCAAATGCCCGTGCAGGGCCTTGGTGGCCGAGACCGGCACGCCTCGGGCGCCAAACACTGCGGCCACTGAGGCCGCCTCCACCGCATCACCGGCGTCGGTGGCGGTGCCGTGGGCATTGACGTAGCCGATGTCGGCCGGGCGCAGGCCAGCGTCCTGCAAAGCCATGCGCATCGCACGCTCCTGGCCGGCGGCATCGGGCCGCGAAAGGTGAACGGCATCGGTGCTGTGGCCATAGCCGGCCAGCTCGGCCAGCGGCCGCGCACCCCGGGCCAAGGCGTGGGCCTCGGTCTCCAGCACCAGGGCCGCTGCGCCCTCGCCCAGCACCAGGCCTTGGCGTGCGTCGTCAAAGGGCCGGCAGCTCTCGGCCGGTGCGGCCGCGTCCAGCTTGGCCATCACACCCATGGCCTGCCAGCACAGCAGGCTGCCCACGTGCAGCAGCGACTCCGAGCCGCCCACCAGGGCCAGGTCAGCCCGCCCCGTGCGCAGCAGCCACAGGGCCTCACCAATCGCCTGGGCTGAGGATGCACAGGCGTTGGACACCGCCAGCTGCGCCGAGCGCAACTGGTACTTCATCGACAGATGCGAGGCCGCCGAGTTGGCCATCACGCGCACCACCGTGTACGGGTGGATGCGCGGCGGCCGCGCGGTGAACATCTGCTGGTAGGAGGCCTCCATCGAGGTCGAGCCCCCGAGGCCCGTGCCCCAGGCCACGGCCGCGCGGTCGGGCTCGCTGGCGCTCTCGGGCAGGCCCGCCTGGGCCCAGGCCTGAGCGCAGGCCTCCAGGGCCAGCAGGCTGTGCCGGTCATGCAGATTGCGCTGCGCGGGTGACAGCCCCACAGCCAGCGGCTGGGTGACCGGCGCGACGGCGCAGGGTGCCAGGCCGTGCTCGGCACTGCCCGGGTGGGCCACCACGCCGGACCGGCCGGCCTCCAGCGCGTCGCTCAGCGCCTCAGCATCGGCGCCCAGCGCACTGATGGCGCCCAGGCCCGTGATCAGGATGCGCATGCGCGCTCGGCGTCAGGCCACGGCGGCGGTCGAAACATCGACCTTGGCCGCCAGCAGTTCGTCCACCAAGCCGGCCAGACCGGCCAGCGTGGGCGTGCGCATCGCGCGGTCATGCTCGATGTTGACGTGCAGCTCGTCCTCGACCGTGAACATGAAGTCCACCAGCCCGAGTGAATCGATGCCCAGCTCGGCAAAGGGCGTGTCGACCTTGTCCGCCAGGGATTCGACGGCCAGCTCGCGTTCAGCGATGGCGCACAGGCGTTCAAGCGTGGTGGTGGTCATGAAGCACTCCAGAGGGGGAAGAGGCCACCGGCAGGTGGCGCAAGAGAAAGTCGCACACCCGGCGGGCGACGACATCGCGTTCGTTGTCGAGGGTGAGCATGTGATAGCTGTCGCCAAACCAATGCACCTCGGGCGCAGCACCCAGGCGGGCCTGAAGCTCGTGTACCGAGCGCGGCCCGGCCACGTCGTCCTCGGTGGCATGCAGCACCAGCGCGGGTTGGCCGAGCTGGCCCAGCCGGCCCCGCACATGGCGGATCAAGCGCGTGGACTCATACAGCGCCGCCGCCGACAGCCGCGCCGCGCCCACCGCCGAGACCTGGCTGGTGGCCATGGCCTGGGCCACCCAGGCCCGCAGCCGCTCGTTCTTGAGCCCGAAGGGCGCCGTCTCCTGGAAGCTCATGCGCTGGCGCAGGAAGGGCAGGTAGGCCAGCGGCAGCAGGCGCCGCCAGGGCGAGACGTTCCAGCCATCAAAGTGCAGCGTGGTGGACATCAGCACCAGCGCCGCCGCCGGGCGCCGCGCGGCCAGCGCCAGGCCCAGCACCGCGCCCATGCACAGGCCGCCCACCGCCACGCTGTCGTGCTCGGCGGCCAGCGCATCGAAGCGGCGCTCGGCTTCGGCCAGCCAGTCTTCAAAGGGCGGCACGGGCGCCCTCAAGCCGGCGGCAGCGGTGATGCCATAGCCCGCCATGGCCGGCACCTCGACCACGTAACCCACCGACCGCAGGGCCTTGGCAACCGGCATCAGCTCCAGGGGATTGGCACACAGGCCGTGCAACAGCAGCACGGCGGGGCGGCGCGACAGCGGCGCCGCATCAGGACTCAGGGACATGTGCCAAGTGTCGAATTCGAGCCCGTCAGGGACAGTTCCATGAGCTTGCCCCCAGCTGTCCTCACCCCCTTTGGATCGGGGAGCGGCGGCGGCGTCAGCCGACCGTCAGCACCATCTCAGGCCAGCCAACGCATACTTGCTCCATGCGTATCCTGCTGGTCGAAGACGACGAACAACTGGTTGAAACCACCTCGCGCGCGCTGCGCTCGCAAGGCTGGGTGGTGGACTGCAGCGCGCGCGGCGAGCAAGTGCTGCCCTCGCTGCGCAGCGACCCCTATGACATCCTGATCCTCGACATCGGCCTCTCGGGCATCGATGGCTACGAGACGCTGCGCCGCGTGCGTGCCGCCGAGATCAGCCTGCCCGTGCTGCTGCTGACCGCGCGCGACGCCATCGAGGACCGCGTGCGTGGCCTGGAGGCCGGCGCCGACGACTACCTCGTCAAGCCCTTTGCTTTGAGCGAGCTGGTAGCCCGCGCGCGCGCGCTGGTGCGCCGCAGCCAGGCCCGCACCAGCAACACCCTGAGCCTGGCGCGTCTGCGGCTCGACCTCGAAGCCCGGCGCGGCTATGTGGGCGGCGAGCCGCTGGCCCTGTCGGCCCGCGAGTGGGACGTGCTGGGCTACCTGATGCAGCGCGCTGGCAAGGTGGTGGGCAAGGAGCAGATCGCCCTGTCCAGCAATGCCTGGGAGCAGGGCGTGAGCGACAACGCCATCGAGGTCTGCCTGTCGCGCCTGCGCGCCAAGATCGAGCCTGCTGGCGTGCGCCTGCGCACCGTGCGCGGCCTGGGCTATCTGCTCGAAGAAACGCCGTCCTGATCGCTGGATCGCGTGAGCGCCGACCGCCTGCTGCGCATGTCCGTCCGGCCCGCCAGCCTGCACACCCGGCTGTTCAGCTGGTTGATGGTGCCGGTGCTGCTGCTGATGCCGCTGCTGGGCCTGCTGCTGTTTGACCAGATCGAGCGCGCGGCCAACAGCTCGCTGGACGAAGCGCTGGAGGACATTGCCCTCACACTGGCCGCGCAGTTCGACGCCCGCAGCAACGAGCCGCGCATCGAGATCTCCAACCCGATGGACAAGGCCCTGCGCTTTGACAGCCAGGACGAGATCCTCTACGTGGCCGTCGCGCCGGGGCAGCGGCCGCTGCTGGGCGATGCGGCCCTGCTGCGCGTGCAGCCGGCCCCCGAGACGCTGAAGGCCGGGCAGCACCGCCAGTCCAATGTGCAACTCGACGGCCGCGAGCTGCGCCTGGTGCAGCTGGGCACGCCCTGCGGCGCCCACACCTGCCAGGTGCTGGTGGCCGAGACCCTGCGCAAGCGCCATTCCCTGCTGGCCGAGATCGGGGCCGACCTCGTCATCGTCGGCATCGGGCTGGCCTTGCTGATGGCGGCCGCCGTGTGGTGGGCCATCCGCCAGGGCTTGCGCCCGGTCACCGCGCTCAGCCTGGAGCTGGAGCAGCGCGACCTGCACCGCCTGCAGCCGCTGGCCTCGGCCCTGCCCGAGGAGCTGACGCCGCTGCAGGCCGCCTTCAACCGCCTGTTTGACCGCCTGTCCCGCGCCGCCGAAGCCCAGCGCGAGTTCCTGGCCGACGCGGCCCACCAGCTGCGCACGCCACTGACCACGCTGCGCACCGAGATCGAACTTGCCATGCTCGAACTCAACAAGGGCGAAAGCGCGCTCGACGTGAACGGCCTGCTTGGCCGGCTGCAGCAGCGCGTGGACCGCAGCGCCCGCCTCGCCCAGCAGCTGCTGGCCCTGGCCCGCAGCGAGGCCAACACCGAGCCGCCCGACCAGATCCTGGACCTGCGCGACGTGGCCACCCAGCTGGGCGAAGACTGGGCGCGCCGCGAGCTGCCCGTGGGGCTCGACCTGGGCTTTGAGCTGGCGCCTGCCGCCGTGCGCGGCGATGCCTTCCTGCTGCGCGAGCTGCTGGAGAACCTGGTCCACAACGCCGTCAACTACGCGGGCCCGGCCGCGCAGGTCACCGTGCGCTGCGGCAGCACGGGCCCCGAGGCCTGGATCGAGGTCGAGGACAACGGCCCCGGCATCGCCCCCGAGGACCGGCCCTCGGCGCTGCAGCGCTTCCGGCGCGGCAAGGCGACGGCCGGCACGGGCAGCGGCCTCGGGCTGGCCATCGCGGCCGACATCGCCACCCGCCACGGCGGCCACCTCGACCTGCTCGACGGCGCCCACGGCCGCGGCCTGCGCGTGCGCCTCAGCCTGCCCGGCACAAACCCCTGATCGGCACAGGGCCTCGCGGCCTCCGTATGCTGCGCGGCATTGGAGGTCCACCGATGCCCACCCGCCGCACCCTGCTGCTTGCCAGCCTGATCACCGCCACCGCCGGCACTGCCCTCGCCACGCCCGTGCTGGACGCGCCCGCGCCCGCCTTCCAGGCCCTCACCGCCGAAGGCAAGCCGCTCCAGCTGGCCGACCTCAAAGGCAAGACTGTGGTGCTGGAGTGGACCAACCACGACTGCCCCTATGTGCGCAAACACTACGGCGCCGGCAACCTGCAAAGCCAGCAAAAGGCGGCCGCAGCGCAAGGCGTGGTGTGGCTGCAAGTGATCAGCTCGGCACCGGGCGAGCAAGGCCATGTGGATGGCCCGACGGCGCTCAAGCTCAACCAGAGCCGCGGCGCCGCCGCGACCGCCGTGCTGCTCGACCCCAAAGGCGAGATCGGCCGGGCCTACGCGGCCAAGACCACGCCGCATCTGTTCATCATCCGCCCCGATGGCCGCCTGGCCTACAAGGGCGGCATCGACGCCATCGCCAGCGCCGACCCCGCCGACATCGCCAAGGCCAAGCAGTACGTGCCCGCCGCGCTGGCCGACTTGGCGGCCGGCCGCAAGGTGCAGGACGCCAGCACCCTGCCCTACGGCTGCTCGGTCAAGTACGCGAGCTGATTGAACCTAGATCCGGCAGTTGACCGCTCACTACTCACCGAAAGTTCCCGTGGATCAACACCTTGGGGCTATGTCGAACTTCACCACGCAGGTAGAGAACGCTGCACGCCCGCTGGTCTGTCGTTTCGGGCCGCCAGCGGCGTTGCTCCTCCTGGCGGGCACGAGCCCGCTGCGTCGTCGCGCCTTGCTGGCAACCCGCCCCGCCAGCCCCTCGGGCGCGCCCAACTGCCGGATCTAGGTTAGAGAAAGCGCTCCAGCAGCCGCTTGGAGTGCCGGTCCAGGCTCCAGCGATCCGGCACGAAGAGCTGCACGCCGTGGCTGGTGGTGATCATCAGTCGGCCTTCATCCAGACGCCGGATGTCCTCCTCGCTGCGCAGCAGGAAGTCAAAGCTGCCAACGTCGGTCTCGACCGTCCATTGGCTGGGCGTGGAGAAGGTGCTGACGGCCAGCAGCTTGCGCATCTGGGGGTGGAATTCGCGCTGGCGCAGTTCGACCTCGATCAGCTCGCGCGCGGCGTCGGGCAGGTCGGCCAGGCGCTCGACCCAGGCCACCTCGTGCCCATGCGAGCCCACCAGAGACAGGCCCTCGTCCGGCGCGCTCAAAGGATGGGCACGCACGGGCGTCACG
Source organism: Roseateles paludis (assembly GCF_039872745.1). Taxonomy (NCBI): domain Bacteria; kingdom Pseudomonadati; phylum Pseudomonadota; class Betaproteobacteria; order Burkholderiales; family Sphaerotilaceae; genus Roseateles; species Roseateles paludis. The sequence continues at coordinate 49,170 of NZ_JBDPZD010000001.1, forward strand.
CCCACATGGGTGTCGCCATCCAGCGCCACCAGCACGAGCTTGCCGAAGGCATCACGGTGCAGGCTTTGAAAAGGCGTGCTCATACGGTGTTCACGATGAAGTCGAGCTCGATGGCGGCGTTCTTGGGCAGCTGCGCACAGCCCACCGAGAGACGCGGCGCCGCGCCCGCCGGGCCAAGGATGCTCACCAGCAGGTCCGATGCGCCGTCCGCCACTTCGCTGTGCAGCGTGAAGTCGGTCGTGCACTGGATGTAGACATTGAGCTTGAGCACGCTCTTGATCTTGTCCAGCGACCCGAGGTGCTGATGCAGTGCGATCAAGCCGCGCAGCACACAGATGCGCGCGCCAATCTGGCCTTGCGGCACGGTGAGCGGGTTGCCCAGCTTGCCGGTGACGATGACCTTGTCGCCCACCTTGGGGATCTGGCCGGCCAGGTAGACCGTCTTGCCGTCTTGCGCCAGGGGCAGGTAGTTGCCGCCCACCACCAGCGGCGCGGCAGGGTCGAGCCCGTGGTCCTTGCAGGCTTTCTCGAAAGCTTTGTCGCGTGTGGTCATGCGTTCACCGTATGGGCATGTGGGTTGGGCGCCACCACCATCAAGCCGCCGTCCTCAGCCTCTTCGGCCTTGCGGGCCTGGGCTTCCCAGAGACGCCAGTAGTGGCCTTGCTTGGCGATGAGTTCATCGTGCGGCCCCAGCTCGACGATCTCGCCACGGTCCATCACCACCAGGCGGTCGGCCTTGCGCAGCGTGGAGAGGCGGTGGGCAATGGCAATCGTGGTGCGGCCCTTGACGAGGTTGTCCAGGGCTTTCTGGATTTCCTTTTCGGTCTCGGTGTCCACGGCGCTGGTCGCTTCGTCGAGGATCAGGATGGCCGGGTCGATCAAGAGCGCGCGGGCGATGGAGATGCGCTGACGCTCACCGCCCGACAGGCCCTGGCCGCGCTCGCCGACGAGGCTATCGTAGCCATGCGGCAGGCGCAGGATGAACTCGTGCGCATGCGCGGCGCGCGCAGCGGCCACGATCTCGGCGCGGCTTGCATCGGGCTTGCCGTAGGCGATGTTCTCGGCGATGGTGCCGAAGAAGAGGAAGGGCTCCTGCAGCACCAGGCCAATGTGGCGCCGGTAGTCGGCCACCTTGATGCGGCGCAGGTCCACGCCATCCACCTTGATGGCGCCCTCGCTCACGTCGTAGAAGCGGCAGATCAGGTTGACGAGCGTGCTCTTGCCCGAGCCGCTGTGGCCCACCAGGCCGACCATCTCGCCGGGGCGGATGTCGAGGTCCAGCTGGCGAATAATGGAGCGCGAGCCATAGCGGAAGTTCACGCCCTGCAGGCTGATGGCGCCGCTGGCCTTCTCGTAGGGCAGCGGGTTCACCGGGTCGGGCACGTTCGACACATGGTCGAGGATGTCGAAGATGCGCTTGGCGCCAGCCGCCGCCTTTTGCGTGACGCTGACGATGCGGCTCATCGAATCAAGCCGGCCGTAAAAGCGCCCGATGTAGGCCAGGAAGGCGGTGAGCACACCCACCGTGATGCTGCCCCCGGCAATCAACCAGATGCCGATGCCCCAGACCACCAGCAGGCCCATCTCGGTGAGCAGGGCCACCGTGGGCGTGAACAGGCTCCAGGTGCGGTTGAGACGGTCGTTGACCTGCAGGTTCTTGGCGTTGGCGTCCTTGAAGCGCTTGGCCTCACGGCTTTCCTGCGCAAAGGCCTTGACCACGCGGATGCCGGGGATGGTGTCGGCCAGGATGTTGGTGACCTCGCCCCAGACGCGGTCGATCTTCTCGAAGCCGGTGCGCAGGCGGTCCCGCACCTGGTGGATCAGCCAGGCGATCAAGGGCAGCGGCAGCAGCGTGGCCAGCGCCAGGCCGGGGTGGATGTTGAACAGGATGATCGAGGTCATCGTCAGCATCAGCACGTCGGTGATGAAGTCGAGTGCGTGCAAGGACAGGAAGATCGAGATCCGGTCGGTCTCGGAGCCGATGCGGGCCATCAGGTCGCCGGTGCGCTTGGTGCCGAAGTATTCGAGCGACAGGCCCAGCAGGTGCTCAAACGTCGTGGTGCGCAGGTCGGCCGCAATGCGCTCCGACACCAGAGCCAGCAGATAGGTCTTGCCCCAGCCCAGCGACCAGGACACCAGCGCCGCGCCAAAGAGCCCGCTCAGCAGCATGGCCACCAGGCTGGGGTCGATGGCCTGTCCGTTCTGGAAGGGGATCAGCACCTTGTCCATCAAGGGCATGGTCAGGTAGGGCGCCACCAGGGTCGCGCCCGTGGAGCCCAGCATCAGCGCAAAGCCCAGCAGCAACTGGCCCTGGTAGGGCTTGGCAAAGCGCCACAGCCGCAGCAGCACCCAGGTGGAGGGCGGCGTGTGCAGTTCGCGCTCGCAGATGGGGCAGTCTTCGCTGTCGGGCGGCAGCGGGGCCTGGCAGCTGGGGCACAGGGCGGCGTCGTCCGTGGCCTCGGGGGCGATGCCGGTGAGTAGCTGCACCTGGCGGTCAAAGGCTTCGGCAAAGCGCGTGGCCGCCACGTTGTGCGCCAGCGTGAAGCGGAACTGAGCGAGCCGCCCCTGCGGCGCCAGCAGCTCCATCAGGGCCAGGCCGCCGTGGTCGCTCAAGCGCAGGCTCTGCCCGGGCGCCAGGCGCCAGTCACGCCAGCTGTTGTCAACCGGCTCCCAGGCCAGCAGGCGCTGGGTGGTGAGCACCAGCAGCGGCCGGGCGAAGCGCCCTTGCGCGTCCAGGTCAACCTCCAGGCGCGTCAGCACGTTCTCGCCGGACGCCAGCCTCGCTTCGAGGGCGGCAGCTTGAGGATGCTGAGGATTCGTAACTGACGGTGAATGCATGGAAGCGGAGGCGTTGAGCCGCCGAATTCTCCCCTCAAAGCTCGCCTCTTTCTCAGCAGACAATCCACGCGGCAGTACCCGATCCCCACCCCATCGCCCATGAAACCAGACATCCAACTGCTGCGCATCAACTACCTGCGCGGCCCCAATATGTGGACCTACCGGCCGGTGCTGGAGGTCTGGCTGGATCTGGGGGAGCTGGAAGACTTCCCGTCCAACACCCTGCCGGGTTTCAACGAGCGCCTCACCGCCGCCCTGCCGGCCCTGGTCGAGCACCACTGCGGCGTGGGCGAGCGCGGCGGCTTCATCCAGCGTCTGCACGAGGGCACCTGGTGCGGCCATGTGCTGGAGCACATCGTCATTGAACTGCTCAACCTGGCCGGCATGCCCACGGGCTTTGGCCAGACGCGCTCCACCTCCAAGCGCGGCGTCTACCGCATGGTCTTCCGCGCCCGTGACGAGCAGGTGGCCCGCGCTGCGCTGGCGGAAGGGCACGGCCTGATCATGGCCATGATCAACGACCAGCCCTTCGACGTGCCCGCCGCCGTGGCCCGGCTGCGCGACAAGCTGGACGACTGCTACCTCGGGCCCTCCACCGCCGCCATCGTCTCGGCCGCCACGGACCGCCGCATCCCGCACATCCGCCTTAACGACGGCAACCTGGTGCAACTCGGCCACGGCGCACGCCAGCGCCGCATCTGGACGGCCGAGACCGACATGACCAGCGCGATCGCCGAGAACATCGCCAGCGACAAGGACCTGACCAAGACCCTGCTCAAGGCCGTGGGCGTGCCCGTGCCGGAAGGCTCGGCCGTCAAGTCGCCCGAGGAAGCCTGGTCCACCGCGCAGGACATCGGCCTGCCCGTGGTCGTCAAGCCCTCGGACGCCAACCATGCGCGCGGCGTCACGCTCGACCTGCGCAAGCAGGACGACATTCACGCCGCCTTCCACCTGGCCGACAAGGAAGGCACCGAGGTGCTGGTGGAGCGCTTCATCCCCGGCGTCGAACACCGCCTGCTGGTGGTGGGCGGCCGCGTGGTGGCCGCCTCGCGCGGCGAGGAGTTCCACGTCACCGGCGACGGCACGCACACCGTGCGCCAGCTGATCGAACAGCAGCTCAACACCGACCCCCGGCGCGGCACCGCCGAGGAGTTCCCGCTCAGCCTCATCGTGCTGGAGGAAGAACCCGTCATCTGCCTCGACCTGCAGCGCCAGGGCTTTGGGCCGGACGACGTGCCCCCCGCCGGCAAGCAGGTGATGGTGCAGCGCACCGGCACCGTGTCCAACGACTGCACGGCCCTGGTCCACCCCGAGGTGGCGCATGCCGTGTCGCTGGCCGCACGCACCGTGGGCCTCGACATCGCCGGCATCGACCTCGTCACCCCCGACATCAGCAGGCCGCTCTCAGAGACCGGCGGCGCCATCGTCGAGGTGAATGCCGGCCCCGGCCTGCTGATGCACTTGAAGCCCGCCACCGGCAGCCCGCAGCCCGTGGGCCAGGCCATCGTGGACCACCTGTTTGCCGAGGACGAAACCGGCCGCATCCCCATCGTGGGCGTGGCCGGCTCGCGCGGGGGCAGCATCGTGTCGCGCCTCGTCGCCTGGCTGCTGCACCTGAATGGCAAGCACGTGGGCCTGGCCTGCCGCGAGGGCCTGTTCCTCGGCACCCGCTGCGTCGAGAAGCGCGATTCCTCGCGCTGGGACTCGGCCCATCGCCTCTTGATGAACCGTGTCGTCAACGCCGCCGTGATCGAGAACGACGCGCGCTCCATCCTGACCGACGGCCTCTCCTACGACCGCTGCAACGTCGGCGTCGTCACCGACATGGGCGGCATGGAGCAGTTGGCGGACCATGACATCCAGGATGCCGACAAGATGTTCAAGGTCATGCGCACGCAAGTGGACGTGGTGCTGTCCGACGGCGCCGCCGTGCTCCATGCCGCTGACCCGCGCCTTGCCGAGATGGCCGAGCTGAGCGACGGCGAGGTGCTGTTCTACGCCGAAGACGGCAGCCTCGACGCCATCACCAAGCACCGCGCCAAGGGCGGCCGCGCCGTCTTCCTGCGCGGCGGTGCCGCCGTGCTGGCCGAGGGCCCGGCCGAGACCTCGGGCGCCAACCTCGACGCCCTGCTCAAGCGCTTCGGCCCCGGCAAGACGGACGCCGCTACGTTGCTCGCCGCCGTCGCCGCCGGCTGGGCACTCAAGATCTCGCCGGAGCTGATCGCCGCCGGCCTCGACACCTTCGTGCCTGACCTGCACTTGGCTTAAGCATTCATGGACATCTCTCGCATTCGTGCCCTGCGCGGCCCCAATATCTGGAGCCGCCACACCGCCATCGAAGCCGTCGTTCGTTGTGACGAGGCCGAACGCTCGCTGGAGCGCCTGGCGGGTTTCGAGGCGCGGCTGCGCGCTCTCTTCCCCACCATCGGCGAGCTGCGCTCCGACGCCTCGCTGGCCCAGGTCATCGAGCAAGCCACGCTCACGCTGCAAGCCCAGGCCGGCTGCCCCGTCACCTTCAGCCAGACCCACGTCACGCCCGAGACCGGCACCTACCAGGTGGTGGTCGAGTACAGCGAGGAAGACGTCGGCAAGCTGGCTTTTGAAGAGGCCGTCAAGCTCGTCAACGCCGCGCTGAACGGTGGCAGCTTTGATGACGACGAGGTGCTGGCAAGGTTGCGCGAGCTGGACGAGGACGTGCGCCTTGGCCCCTCCACCGGCTCCATCGTCAACGCGGCCGCTGCGCGCGGCGTGCCCTTCCGCCGCCTCACCCAAGGCAGCCTGGTGCAGTTCGGCTGGGGCGCCAAGCAGCGCCGCATCTGGGCGGCCGAGGTCGATGCGACAAGCGCCGTCAGCGAGTCCATCGCGCAGGACAAAGACCTCTGCAAACGCCTGCTGCAGTCGGCCGGCGTGCCCGTGCCCATCGGCCGGCCGGTCAGCTCGCCCGATGACGCCTGGGCCGTGGCCCAGGAGATCGGCCTGCCCGTGGTCGTCAAGCCGCAGGACGGCAACCAGGGCAAGGGCGTGACGGTCAACGTCACCACCCGTGAGGGCATCGACGCCGCCTACAAGGCCGCCGAGGACATCGGCCCCGTGATGGTCGAGAAGTTCCTGCCCGGTGGCGACTACCGCCTGCTGGTGGTGGGCGACAAGCTCGTGGCCGCCGCGCGGCGCGACCCGCCCCACGTGGTGGGCGACGGCGTGCTCACCGTCAAGGAGCTGGTCGACAAGGTCAACAGCGACCCGCGCCGCGGCGATGGCCACGCCACCTCACTGACCAAGATCCGCTTCGACGACATCGCCGTCGCGCGCCTCACCCAGCAAGGCCTGACGCCAAAGTCCGTGCCCGAGAAGGGCCAGCGCGTCGTCCTGCGCAACAACGCCAACCTCTCCACCGGCGGCACTGCCACCGATGTGACCGACGACGTCCACCCCGAGGTGGCCGCCCGCGCGATTGCGGCGGCGCAGATCGTGGGCCTGCACGTTTGCGGCGTGGACGTGGTGGCCGAGGGCGTGCTGCGCCCGCTGGAAGAGCAGAACGGCGGCATCGTCGAAGTGAACGCCGCGCCGGGCCTTCGCATGCACCTGTCGCCCAGCTTCGGCAAGGGCCGCAATGTGGGCGAGGCCGTGGTCAACCACCTGTTCGGCACCGGCCACAAGGCGGACGATGGGCGCATCCCCGTCGTCGCCGTCACCGGCACCAATGGCAAGACCACCGTCACCCGCCTGATCGCGCACCTGTTCGCCAGCTGCGGCCTGCGCGTGGGCATGACCAACACCGACGGTGTCTACGTCGATGGCCGCCAGATCGACAGCGGCGACTGCTCAGGCCCCAAGAGCGCCCGCAATGTGCTGATGCACCCCGACGTCGAAGCGGCGGTGCTGGAAACCGCGCGCGGCGGCATCCTGCGCGAGGGCCTGGGGTTTGACCGCTGCCAGGTCGCCGTCTGCACCAACATCGGCGCGGGCGACCACCTCGGCATGAACTTCCTGCACACGCCCGAGGACCTGGTCCTCGTCAAGCGCGTGATCGTGCAGAACGTGGCCCCGGCCGGCTATGCCGTGCTCAACGCCGCTGACCCGCTGTGCGCCGGCATGGCCGCCGTCTGCCCCGGCCAGGTCATCTACTTCGCCATCGACCGCCACCACCCGCTGATGGCCACGCAGCGCGCCCAAGGCAAGCGCTGCGTGTTCGTCGACGGCGAGCACATCGTCGCCGCCCAAGGCGCCTGGCGCGAGAGCATCCTGCTGCGCGACATCCCGCTCACGCGCGGCGGCGCCATCGGCTTCCAGGTCGAGAACGCCATGGCCGCCGTGGCCGCAGCCTGGGGCGCCGGCCTCGACTGGGACACCATCCGCCGTGGCGTGGCCAGCTTTGCCAACGACGCCGACAACGCCCCCGGCCGCTTCAACGTCATGGACTATCGCGGCGCCACCGTGATTGCCGACTACGGCCACAACGGCGACGCCATGAAGGCCCTGGTCGGCGCCGTGGCCGCGATTCCCGCCAGCAAGCGCGTCGTGGTCATCAGCGGCGCCGGCGACCGCCGCGACGAAGACCTGCGCGTCCAAACCGAGATCCTCGGCGACGCCTTTGACGAGGCCATCCTCTACGAAGACGCCTGCCAACGCGGCCGCGAAGCCGGCGAGGTCGTGGCCCTGCTGCGCGAAGGCCTGCGCGGTGCCAAGCGCACCCACCACGTCGAAGAAATCGTCGGCGAGTTCATCGCCATCGACCGCGCCTTGAGCCGCCTTCAACCGGGTGATTTGTGCCTGGTGCTGGTGGATCAGGTGGAAGAGGCGCTGGCTCACTTGGCGAAGCGGATAGCTGAGGGCTGATTGGCTGCCGGTGGTGAGGGTCGGGTTGCCGCGCTCGCACCCACCCTACCTGGCTGCTTCACGACTGCGGCAACGTCGCTGCTCCACGCCGGCGAGTGCCACCGCCGTCCATCCCCTCTTAAGGGGACGCAGAGCACCCCTGGCATGAAGGGCCGAGTCCGCCGTTCGAGACTGCCTTCAAAGTACAGTCGTCGCGCCGCTGGTGCGGCCCAAGGGAGAACCAATGCACAAATTATTAAAGGCCATGACGATTGGCCTAGTTGGCTTGCTGGCTGCCGTTCAAAGCGCCCAAGCAGATATTTCTGAATTCAACTTTTGGGGTGTTGTAACCACCGTAGGCACTTCGTCCTTGGGCAGTGCCAACGCGAGTAAGTCCTATGCTATTGGCGAGGTGGTTACGGGGCGGCTTGTATATGACCCGCTGGTACCCAGACTTGAACACCCTTTTATTGATACTGCGTTCTACACTGACTATTCGCCGTCAAGCGGTTTAGAACTAACATCCAAAGCCGGCGTGGTTTCGAGCCTGCACAAGGACTACAGCTACATTAATCTGGTAGTGGATCACCACACCGGCACACCATTTAGCCCAGATGGGTTCTACGTCAATCAATATGGCCCATTCCATGCTGATGGCATGAAAGACTCGCCATACATCTATGACCTAAATCTCGGCCTGGAATATATTGACCCAGTTTCTAGCTTGGCGTTGCCGGCAACCCTCTCCCCCTCCTTATTTGCAGGCGGCCAGTTCAACGTAGCCTTTGCAGACGGCTCGTACGCAAGCGTCACCTTAAATTTCAAAGATGCGATTCCCGCGGTGCCCGAGCCGCAGCAAGCGTGGATGCTGTTGCTGGGCTTGATCGGCATTTATGGAGTTGTCAAGGCGTCAGGCACGAGCGGCCGTCACAGTGAGGAGGGACTCGCCCGCTGACCATCCGCACGAGCGATGGTTGGCTTTGCTGCCGGCGAGGCACGCGTGCCAAGCATTCGGGCTCGAAGGAGTCGCGGTCGCGTCTTCAATTTCAAGTGGGCCCGCCCTCCGCCGCCACAAAGGCCCGCCCGGGCTGGCTGGGGCGCGGACTTTTGAGGCGCCGAGGAGCGGAGGTTTGCGGGGCGTGCGCGCAGCGCACTTCGACCTCTGACTTCGCGCCGCCTGTTCGACCGGAGCGTAGCGAAGGAAGTTCGGCGCGAGCCCCGCAAACCGAGCACCGGAGGGCAGTCGCGCAGCGACCGCCTCAACTGGAGCGCCCCAGTCAGCCCGGGCGGGCCTTTGCCAACCCACTCAAGGCATCAACCCCGCCGCGCACCCAGCGCGGCGAAACGGTCAGCCCCTTGCCCTAGACTCGCCCGCCATGACGCTCGCCGAGCTCCCCTGGCACCCGCTGTTGCTGTCGCTGAAAGTGGCCAGCGTGGCGACGGTGCTGGCGCTGGGCCTAGGTCTGGCACTGGCGCTGCTGCTCACGCGCAAGCGCTTCCCCGGGGCGGCGCTGTTGGAGGCGATCTTCATGCTGCCGCTGGTGCTGCCGCCCACGGTCATCGGCTTTGCGCTGCTGCACGTGCTGGGACGCAACGGCTGGGTGGGTGGGCCGCTGCTGCGGTGGTTTGATATCTCACTGATCTTCACCTGGCCGGGCGCCGTGATTGCCGCCACGGTGGTGGCGCTGCCCTTGGTGCTCAAGGCCTCGATCACGGCGCTAGAGGGCGTGGACGGGCAGTTGGTGGCGGCGGCGCGGACGCTGGGCCAGCCGGAGGCGGACATCCTCATCCGCATCGTGCTGCCGCTGGCCTGGCCCGGCATCCTGGCGGGCACGCTGCTGGCCTTTGCGCGGGCGATGGGCGAGTTTGGCGCCTCGCTGATGGTGGCGGGCTCCATCCCTGGCCACACGCAGACCGCCTCCATGGCCATCTACGACGCCGTACAGGCGGGTGACGACATGACCGCCGGCCTGCTGGTGCTGGCCACCTCGGCGATCACCATCACCATCTTGCTCACGGCCAACCGGCTCAAGCCCCGCGCATGAACAAACTGCTCGCCATCGCCCTGTCTCTGCTGCTCGCCACCTTGGCCCGTGCCGAGACCCTGACCGTCTCGGCCGCCGCGAGCCTGACGGACGCGCTGCGCGAGATTGGCCCGCAGTTCGAGGCGGCGCACCCGGGCGTGACGCTGCGCTTCAACTTTGGCGCCTCGGGCCTGCTGGTGCAGCAGCTGCGTCAAGGAGCGCCCGTGGACCTGCTGCTGACGGCCGACCTCGCCAGCATGGACCAGGCCGCGAGCCTGGGCTTGATCCGCCCGGACACGCGCATCAACTTTGCTGGCAATGTGCTGGTGCTGATCGAGGCTGCCAAGAGCACCGCCCCGCTGCGGCAACTGGCCGACCTGACCCTGCCGGCTGTGCGCCGCATCGCCATCGGCAAGCCCACCAGCGTGCCCGCCGGCCGCTACGCCCGCGAGGTGCTGGAGGCTGCCGGGCTGTGGGACGCGCTGCAGCCCCGCCTGGTGCCGGCCGACAACGTGCGCCAGGCGCTGGACTACGTGGCGCGCGGCGAGGTGCAGGCCGGCTTTGTCTACCTCAGCGATGCCGCCACTCAGGCCGACAAGCTGCGCGTGGTGCAGCGCTTTGACGTGGCCGTGCGCTACCCCGGCGCGGTCACACAAGCCACCCAAGGCAGCCCACGCGCGGCGCTGGCGGCGGCGCTGCTGCTGCATCTGCGCTCGCGCGAGGCGCAGGCCGTTCTGGCCCAACGCGGCTTCACGCCCCCATGAGCCTGATCGAAGCCAACCTCAAGCTCACGCTGCAGGACGGCGCGCGGCGCTTCGAGCTGCATCTGCAGCTCGACACCGAGGGCCCGGTGCTGGCGCTGTTTGGCGCCTCGGGCTCGGGCAAGACGCTCAGCCTGCAGCTGCTGGCCGGCCTGCGCCGGCCTGACTCGGGCCAGCTGCGCATTGGCGGCCGCACGCTGTTTGACAGCGCACGCGGCATCAACCTGCCGCCCCAGGAGCGCGAGCTGGGCTATGTGTTCCAGGACTACGCGCTGTTCCCGCACATGACGGTGCAGCAGAACATCGGCTTTGCGCTGACGCGTTGGTTCCGCCCGCAGCTCAAGGGTGGCAATGCCCGCCGCGTGGGCGAGCTGCTGGACCGCTTTGACCTGGCCGACGTGGCCCAGGCCCGGCCGGCCGACCTCTCGGGCGGCCAGCGCCAGCGCGTGGCGGTGGCGCGCGCCATTGCCTCCAAGCCTAAGCTGCTGCTGCTGGACGAGCCCTTTGCGGCGCTGGACACCCTGCTGCGGCGCGAGCTGCGCGAGCAGCTCAAGGTGTGGCAGCGGCTGTGGCGCATCCCCATGGTCATCATCAGCCACGACCCCGAGGACGTGTTCTCGCTGGCCGACCAGGCCCTGGTCATGCACGGCGGCCACATTGCCAAGACGGTGGACCTGCACCAGAAGGACGCGACCCTGTGAGGCGGAGGCATGCCCTCGGTCTTGCTTCGCTCGGCACCGCCCTCTCCGCCTGCAGCAGCCTCACTCCCGCACCCGACCCCATGCGCCCACCCCACCACCGCGACGGCGGCTTCCAGAACAACGATGCCGGCTTCGAGCCCAAGAGCCTGGGCGACGTGCTGCGCTGGCGGCTCGACGCCATGCGCCAGGGCCTGCCGCCCCGGCCCAGCGCGCCCATCCCCACCACGGCGCCCGATCTCGGCTTCATCCAGGCCAACACCGGCCCAGCCCAGCAGCCGGCCGTGACCTGGATCGGCCACGCCAGCGTGCTGGCCCAGTTGGGCGGCCTCTCGCTGCTGACCGACCCGATCTTTTCGGAGCGCGCCTCGCCGCTGTCCTTCATCGGCCCCAAGCGCGAGCAGCCGCCCGGCGTGGCCCTGGCCGACCTGCCCCACATCGACCTGGTGCTGGTCTCGCACAACCACTACGACCACCTCGACCTGCCCAGCTGCCGCGCCCTGGCCGCGCAGCGCGGCGGCAGCCCGCTCTTCATCGTGCCGCTGGGCCTGGCCACGTGGTTCCAGGCACAAGGCCTCTCGCGCGTGGTGGAGCTGGACTGGTGGCAAACCCACAGCGTGCAGGGCGCCCAGGGCGTCGATGTGATGCTGCTGCCCGCCCACCACTGGTCCGCGCGCGGCCTGGGTGACCGCATGCAGACCCTGTGGGGCGGCTTTGCCGTGTTTGCGCCCAACTGCCAGCTCTTCTACGCCGGCGACACCGGCTACTCGCGCGACTTCGTTCGCATCCGCGAGCGCTTGGCCGAGCGGCAGCAGCCCCAGCAAGGCGGCGGCTTCGACATCGCCCTGATCCCCATCGGCGCCTATGCGCCGCGCTGGTTCATGAAGGACCAGCACGTCGACGTGGAAGAGGCCCTGCGCATCCACGCCGACCTCGGCGCCAAACGCTCGCTCGGCGTGCATTGGGGCACCTTCGAGCTCACCGACGAAGCCCTGGATGAACCCCCGCGCGAGCTGGAGCGCCTGCGCCCGCTGGCCGGGCTGACGGCGGAGCAGTTCGGCACCCTGCCCATCGGCGGCACCTGGAAGCTCGCGCCGCGCTGAACAGGCTGGGGCAAGCTGGCGTGCAGCCGCCTGCAAGCGCACGCGGGCCGGCTGGGGAGGCCACCACCGACACTCAGGCCCCCATGCTCAAGCGCCTGCGCCACCACCTCCGCCAGCTCGGCCCCGGCCTCATCACCGGCGCGGCGGACGACGACCCCAGCGGCATCGCCACCTACTCGCAGGCGGGTGCCCAATTCGGCACGCGCATGCTGTGGAGCCTGGTCATCACCCTGCCGCTGATGGCGGCCATCCAGCTCGTCAGCGCGCGCATCGGCTATGTCACCGGCCACGGCCTGGCGGCCAATATGAAGCGCGCCTTTCCCCGGCCCTGGTTGCTGCTGCTGGTGGGCCTGCTCGTCACCGCCAACACGCTCAACATCGCGGCCGACATCGCCGCCATGGCCGAGGCCCTGCGCCTGCTGGTGGGCGGCTCGGCCCATGTGTACGCCGTCACCTTCGGGCTCGCCTGCGTGGTGATGCAGGTCTTTCTGCCCTACCAGAGCTATGTGCGCGGGCTCAAGTGGTTGACCCTGGCCCTGCTGGCCTACCTGGGCGTGGTCTGCATGGTGCACATCGACTGGGGCGAGGTGCTGCTGCACGCGCTGCTGCCCCAGCTGAAGTGGGACGCCGACCTGCTGCTGACCCTGGTGGCCGTGCTGGGCACCACCATCAGCCCTTATCTCTTCTTCTGGCAGGCCGGCCAGGAGGTGGAAGACCGCGCGGCCGGCGCCGGCCAGCCGCATTCGGCCCACGAGGTGCGCCGCCACCTGCGGCGCATCAAGTTCGACACCATCGTGGGCATGAGCTTCTCCAACGCCATCGCCTTCTTCATCATGCTCAGCACCGCCGTCACGCTGCACCGCGCCGGCATTACTCACATCGAGACCTCGGCCCAGGCCGTGGAGGCGCTGCGCCCGCTGGCCGGCCCGCAAGCGGCGCTGCTGTTTGCGCTGGGTGTCATCGGCACCGGCCTGCTGGCCGTGCCCGTGCTCGCTGGCTCCGCCGCCTATGCGGTGGCCGAACTGGCCGGCTGGGAAGGCAGCCTCAGCCTCAAGCTGGAGCGCGGCGAGGGCCGCGGCTTCTACGGCGTGATCGCCGTGGCCACCCTCGTTGGCGTGGCCCTGTGCTTCACGCCCGTAGACCCCGTGCGCGAGCTGTTCTGGTCGGCGGTGTTCAACGGTGTCGCCGCCGTCCCCATCATGGCCGCCATGATGCTGCTGGCCAGCAGCCGCAAGGTGATGGGCAGCCACACCATCGGCCCCCGCCTGCGCGCCCTGGGCTGGCTGGCCACGGGCGTGATGCTGGCCACGGTGCTGGCGCTGGGGTGGATGAGCTGGGTGGGGTGAGGCGGGCGGGCCGGTCAGAGCGGCCAAGCCTGACGGGTTAGGCCGCGCTTGAAGCCCACGCACGCACTTCAGCTTCGGCTGAGGCGGCAAAGATCTCGCCCAGTTCCGGCGCTCTCAGAAAGCGCTTCTTGAACGGCAAATACAGCGCAACGGTCAGGCCGTTCTCGTGCTCGAACAGAACCTTGATTGCGGTTGCCGGAGCCTGCCCTTCGCGAGTCGCCGTGACGTTCTCAGCGACCCCTATTGCTCTTGCTCCTAGCTCTCTGGCTCGCTGTCGGAGACCATCGTGAAGGAGCGGCAGGACCTCGACAGATGTGGAATGCCCGTCGGCTCCGTTGGGCGCCGCCGAGACCAGTACAAGCTGTCCATCCTTCTTCAGCAAGGCACCGTGTGGAAGGAAGTTGCCCCGCTTCTTCAGGCACAGCGCTGAAAAGTCGAAAAGCGGGCCGGACACAGCTTCCAGGTCGGGCTGGGTACTGGCGTACAAGGCGTCGAATTCAATGTTCACGTTCGTGCGCCCTAAGGTTTGAGCTCACCTGCGGGCGACAGACGGCGAAGGGTTAGCCCGTAGGTTGGGGTGAACACCGTGAACCCCAACGCCTTTTGCCGGCAGAGCTGTTGCGGTTCGCAGGCTTACTCCAACCTACGAGCTACACATCATGTCTGGCGACGACGGTACGCGAAGATGCCCGCGAACAGGGCCAAGGCAACTAGGCTCAGGCCTTGGGGCAGGAGTACTTCAACTGGCGCAGGCAGTTCTTGCGAAAGCGCCAGGAGCGCCGCTACCAACGCACCGAGGCAGGTGGCCAGAGCGGGAGCGCTCTTGTTGGCTAAGCTCAGGCGCCAAGCTACAAACATGAGAAGCCCGGCCACGACGCTGAGAGCTACGAATGGAATGCCCGGAACACGAACGGCCAAGCTCGCCAGGAAGCAAGTGCCAAGTACCAGCAGAGTGATACCTGCCGAGCGCTCCCAGATCGCATATCGGGCACGCGCCTGCTCTAGGGTGTCAGGTGGTACTTGCATGAGGCCTAAGGTTTGAGCTCACCCGCAGGCGACAGACGTCGAAGGGTTAGACGGCGGCCTACCCGGTTGGGCGGAACGTGCCGGACTGCTACGCACGACCATCGACCTTGCCTCGAGACACGACCGCGATAGCGACACCAACCAGGACCGTGCCGAGAAAGGACCAGAGGTAGTACGCCGCTTTGGCATACGGTTCGGATAGCCACTGGGCAAGCTGGGAGCCGGGGAACAGTTGCGGTGTCGCGAGACCCACAAGCAGCGCGAAGGTGAATGCCAGACCCAGCACGACCTGGGAGGGCGGCAAGGCGGCAGAGCGTTGAGGGCGCGCCGACTTTCGAAGGAAGGTGCCAAAGCGGAGGCGATACACAAGTGCGTTCACCGCAAAGAGCAGGAGAACGACGATCGCCATGGACAGTGACCAGAAAGTGAACGAAGACATCGACGCCGCCTAAGGTGTTCTCGGGAGACAGTCAGCGCCTCTTGTGAAGGCTGACTGCTGCGTATGCTGGGCCCTGACCTGCGCAATTTCAAGGCACCGCTCGCCGGGAATGATGCCAGCCTGACCAGGTTTGGCAGCCGTAAAAACTACCCTCCGCACCCACTCTCTGCACACACCCACCGCCACCCCCAAAGGCCCGCCGGGCTGGCTGGGGCGCGGACTTTTGGAGCGCCGAGGAGTGGAGGTTTGCGGGGCGTGCGCGCAGCGCATCGACACCGTCCTGCTGCTCGCCCTGATGGGCCTGGTGCTCGTGGCCGAGCTGCTCAACTCCGGCCTCGAAGCCATCGTCGACATGGCCTCCCCCGACATCCACCCCCTGGCCGCCAAGGCCAAGGACTGCGGCAGTGCGGCGGTCTTTGTGGCCCTGGTGGTGCTGGCCGGCGCATGGCTGGCGCTGGCGGGGCCGGTGCTGGTGGGGTTGTTGGGGGCTTGAGGGCGGGAGGCCTATCGGGCGGCGGGTTCAGATGCCGGCACGACGATTGCGCGGGTCATCGACCCACCCTACTTGGATCAACACTCTCCCAATGCTGTTGCCAAGCTGCCTGAGTAGCCAATACGACACCGGCATCGACGGATGCGCATGGACGCCTGGCAGGGCCATTGCCTTTGATGCGCGCCAGCTGAAGCGCTGCGTCGTCAGCACCGGGCAATTGCTTGGGGTACTGATTGGCGATACAGACTTGCCAGACATCAACACTCAACTGCTCGCGCGGAAGCGACGCAGCCCACTGGACGACAAGACCGTCATTCGACCAAATGGTTGGCCGAACCTTTGAGTAGCGAAGTAGCCAGGCATTCGCGGCAGATGGATCGGCAAAATGAATTTGCCCCTCTTGGACGACCGTACGGTAAACGCCGTTGCACCGATTCAGCGGCAAGCGGAGTGTCGAAGGTGCCGGGTCGTAGATGCCCAGGCTGCCAAACCATCGGCTGGCGCGCGGATGCATATCTGCACTGAGCGAACAATCGTTCCACTGGTACGCACGGTCCAACCCGGCACCCGAGACAACGGCAATGGTGCCTTGGGAGGTCTTTGCGGTGAGTCGCACGTGCTCATTCAAAGCAAGCTCTGGCGCAGCGGCAATTGCGAGCGATGGCACACAAAGCAACCACGCGTAGCGCAGCAAAGGATTCATGGACGTCCAACGAACGAAAGAGGCTTCCCCGCACCGAACTGACTGGGACGCGGCAAACGGCATCCAGGTGCCACGATGCGATGTGCGATCTCTCGTCAAATCATTCGAAAAAGGAAGTTCAGGACGATTCTGACGGTAGGAATTGGCCTCGCCAACAACGTTTTCGCGGCGCATGGCACCCATGAACGCGGCTACGCGCAACCGGTTCGCCGCTCACCCTCCGCACCAACCCACCGCCACCCAAAACAGGCCCGCCCGGGCTGGTTGGGGCGCGGACTTTTGGGGCGCCGAGGAGCGGAGGTTTGCGGGGCGTGCGCGCAGCGCACTTCAACAACTGACTTCGCGCCGCCTATTCGACCGGAGCGTAGCGAAGGAAGTTCGGCGCGAGCCCCGCAAGCCGAGCACCGCAGGGCAGTCGCACAGCGACCGCCCCAACTGGAGCGCCCCAGCCAGCCCGGGCGGGCCTTTGCCAACCCGCTCGCCGCATCAGCCAATCACGCAGCCCCCACCAACACCCTCTCAATCGCATCCACCGCCGCATGCTCAATGGCCAGCCGCACCTCGCGCACCGCTGACCCGAGGTGCGGTGTGAACACGGTGCGCGGGTGCTCGCGCAGCGCGGGCGCAATCTCCCGAGGACGGTCCGGCAGGCTCCAGTCTTCAAACGCGAACACGTCGGCCGCGTAGCCACCGACGTGGCCGGATTGCAGGCCGGCGAGCAAGGCCGCTTCGTCCACCACGCTGCCGCGGCCGATGTTGACCCAGAGGCAGCCGGGCGGGGTGCGGGCGATCTGCTCGGCGCCTATGAGGCCGATGGTGTCGGGCTGAAGCGGGGCGGTGAGGAAGACGAAGTCGGCCGTGGCGAGCGCGGCGTCGAGGCCGACGCGGACGACGCCGCTGGGGGGCGGGGCGTTGGGGTCCACGCCCATGATGCTGCGGCAGCCAAAGGGCCGCAGCCGCAGGCACAGCGCGCGGCCCAGTTTGCCGAGGCCGATGACGGCGACCTGTGCGCTGACCAGGCCCCGGCCGTAGAACTGCGGGCGCCAGCCGGCGAACTGGCCGCTGCGCACCTGGGCGTCGCCAGCAAGCACATGGCGGCCCAGCGCAATGGCCAGGCCCACGCCCAGCTCGGCGGTGGGCGCGGTGAGCAGGTCTGGCACGCTGGCGAAGTGGATGCCCCGGCGCGCGCAGGCGGCGGCGTCGTAGCTGTCATAGCCCTTGAGTGCGGCGGACACCACGCGCAGCTGCGGCGCCTGGGCCAGCAGGGCGTCGTCTACGCGGTCGGTCATGAAGCCCATCAGCGCGGTGCAGGGGCGCAGACGCTCGGCCAGGGCTTCGGGGGTTAGCGCGCCGGGGCCGGGGAAGACGTCCACCTCGCCCAGGCGCCGCAACCGGGCGTGGACTTCGGCATGGATGGGCTGGGTCACGAGGATGCGGTGGGCGGAGGTGGACATGGTGGGGACTGCAATGCAAGTGGAGGAGTTCAAGTGCCGCTGACGGCCGGCCCATGCAGCGGCAGCCGCTGCCAGAGCGCGAAGGGATCACCCGGCGCGGGCTCCAGGTAGAGAGCCAGCTCGGTGCAGCGCAAGGGCACCGCCAACGCGGGGGCGAAGTGGGCCTGCGCGGCAGCGTGCAGCGCCTGGGCATCACCACCCGCGACCGGGTCGCTCAGCGTGAAGTGGCAGCGCCAGTCATCCAGCACGTGGGCATAGCCCCAGCGCTCGGCCTGGGCGCGCTGGCGGGGGCTGTGGTCGGGCCGCACATAGCGCGCGCGCTCGGCCTCGGTCCAGGGAGCACGGCCGGGGTCGAGGCGGCGCACGGCGTCATCGGCCAGCTCGCGCAGGGGCTCATGCGGCGCCGGATCTGGCTGAGGCCGCAGCGACAGAAAGCCGGCCAGCCACGACACGGCCAAAGGCGGCATGTCAAAGGGCGCATGCGCGTCGGCCAAGGAGCGGGTGGCGTCGAGCAAGCTGGCCTCGGTGTGCCCGGGCGCCAAGCGCAGCGGGGCCTTGAGCGTGGCGTGGAAGCCGTAGCGCCAGGGCTCGCGGCGCAGGGGCGGCGGTGGCCCCCAGGTGGCGGGCGGCGCGGCGGGGTCGCGCCCCAGCCAGGCATTGCCGGTGGCCCAGAGCGGGTGGCTAGCCGGGGGGACGAGGTAGAGCGCGTAGCGAGGCATCAGCCGTGCTCCACCGACAGCTGCACGGCATCGCTGGCAAACAGCGTGCGCGCGGCTTCGATCACACGGCCCTGGCCGTCGTGGCTGAGGTACTGGACGACGAGCACAGGCTCTTGATGGCTGCGGGCCAGCAGGTCGGCCTCATCAGCAGTGGGCAGGCGGCAGGACACGGTGCTGCGCGCGCGCTGGTAGTCCTGCACGCCAAGCGCGCGCAGCGCCGCAGTGACCGAGCCGGTGGCGGCAAAGGCCTCGGCCATGCCCGGCAGCAGGGCCTGCGGGTAGGCCGAGAGCGAGAGCCCGATGGGCCGGCCGCGCACGCTGGCGCGCGTGTGCAGCAGCGCGGCTGCTTCACCTGCGCGCAGCTGCAACGCGCGCGGCCACGGGCCGGTGACGACCTGCTCATGGGACAGCAGCTCGCGGGTGGCGCGCTCGCCGGCGTGGGCGAGGTTCTCGGTCAGGCGGGTGCGGCGCTGCAGCGCGTAGTCGAGCACCAGCTCGCGCACAAAGGTGCCGCGCCCCTGCAGCACACGCAGATGGCCCTCGTGCGCCAACTGGCGCACGGCCTGGCGCAGCGTGTGGCGGTGCACGTCAAAGCGCGCGGCCAGTTGCGTCTCGTTGGGCAGCTGGGTGCCGGGCGCCAGGCGGCCGGCGGTGATGTCCTCGCGCAGCGCCTGGGCAATGCGCTGCCAGCGCGCGGCGGGCTCGGCACGGTCCAGCGTCATCAGGTCCAAGGCTTCATCCAACTGTCACGCCCTCTCTTGATACTGACCCGCATCGTGAGTCGTCTAGATGACATCGGCATGAACGCAAGCCCTGATCCCACTGCCCTACAGCGCCTGCGCGCTGACTGGCTGCGCACGCTGGCCCAGGCGCCAGCCGATGCGCTGCAAGCCGCCGCCGCGCCCCACCTGGCGGGCCACGGCTTTGAGCCGCTGCGCGAGTCCGAGGAAGGCCTGGTGATGCTGCGCGGCCGCATCGGCAACACGGGCGACCGCTTCAACCTGGGCGAGGCCACGCTGGCGCGCTGCGTGCTGCGCCACACCGGCCCCGATGGCCGCGTGTGGCTGGGCGTGGGCCATGTGCTGGGCCGCGACACCGCGCATGCGCAGTGCGTGGCGCAGCTGGATGCCCTCTTGCAGCGGCCCGACCTGCAGGCCGGCTTGCTGGCCGACCTCGTCGCGCCGCTGGCTGCGCAGCAAGAAGAAGCCCGCCGCCAGCAGCGCGCCGAGACCGAAGCGACGCGCGTGCGCTTCTTCACCCTGCAGCCGGAGGTCTCATGAGCACCGCCACCCTGGAAGCCCGCGAGCTGGGCCGGGGCTTTGCGCAGGCCGTGCCGGCCGCGCAGCAGAGCTTCCGCGCGGTGCTGGAGGCCATGTCGCGCCCGGGGCGTATCCAGACCCTGCCCGAGGCCGTGCTGCTGGGGCTTGAGCCCCCGGGCTTGTCGCCCGCGCTCACGGCCCTGCTGCTGACGCTGCTGGATGCCGAGGTGTCGCTGTGGCTGCACCCGCAGCTGGCCACGCAGGGGGCGCCGGCGTATTTGCGCTTTCACACCGGCGTGCGCTGGGCGGAGCGGCCCGAGGTGGCGGACTTCGTCGTCCTGCCCGCCGCCGCTGCGCGGCCCGGCACCTGGCTGCAGCTCAACCCCGGCACCGACACGCGGCCCGAGTCGGCCGGTACCTTGCTCCTCGACGCGCAATCGCTGTCGGACACCGGCCCGCTGGCCCTGCGCGGCCCGGGCATCGAGCATGAACACCAGCTGGGTGTGGCCGGCCTCACGCCTGCCAACGCAGCGCCCTTTTGGCAAGCGCGGCCCCGGCCCGAGAGCAACTTCCCGCTGGGCGTGGACCTGCTGCTGTGCGCAGGCACCCAGCTGGCCGCGCTGCCGCGCACCACGCACTTGACGCTGAAGGACTGAGCGCATGTACATCGCCGTCAAAGGAGGCGAGCAGGCGATTGCCGCCTCGCTGGAACTGCTGGCCGCCGCGCGGCGGGGCGACACGGCCGTGCCCGAGCTATCGGCCGCCCAAGTGCGCGAGCAACTGCGCCTGGCTGTAGACCGCGTGATGGCCGAGGCCTCGCTCTACGACCCCGACCTGGCGGCACTGGCGCTCAAGCAGGCGCGGGGCGATGTGATCGAGGCCGTCTTCCTGCTGCGCGCGCTGCGCACCACGCTGCCGCGCTGGGGCTATGCCGAGCCGCTGGACACCGCCCGCATGCGCGTGCAGCGCCGCATCTCGGCCATCTTCAAGGACCTGCCCGGCGGCCAGCTGCTGGGCCCCACCTACGACTACACGCAGCGCCTGCTGGACTTTGAACTGGCCGGCAACGACAACCCCGTGCCGGCCGCGCCGCTGGCCGATCTGCCGGCTGATTGGCACCAGCCACTGGCCAGCCCCATCGACGAGCTGACCCGCCAAGGCCTGCTGGAGCCCTGCGTGCCGAGCAAGGGCGACCCGGTGCCGCCCGACATCACCCGCGAGCCTCCCGCCCACCCGCTCCCGCGCACCGCCCGGCTGCAGATGCTGGCGCGCGCCGACGAGGGCTGGGTGCTGGGCATGGGCTACTCCACCCAGCGCGGCTATGCCTACACCCACCCCTTTGCCGGCGAGATTCGCATGGGCGCAGTGCCGGTGGAGATCGTGCCCGACGAGCTGGGCTTTGCCATCGAGATCGGCGAGGTGCTGCTGACCGACTGCCAGCTCATCGCCCACTTTGCAGGCAGCGCCACGCGGCCGCCGCAGTTCACACGCGGCCAGGGCCTGGTGTTTGGGCATGGCGAGCGCAAGGCCATGGCCATGGCGCTGACCGACCGCGTGCTGCGCGGCGACGAGTTTGAAGAGCCCGCCACCAGCCCCGCGCAGGACAGCGAGTTCGTGCTCGCGCACGGCGACAACGTCGAGGCCTCGGGCTTTGTGCAGCACCTGAAGCTGCCGCACTACGTGACCTTTGAGTCGGAGCTGCTGCACGTGCGGGCGCTGCAGGCCGCGCGGGACGAAGCGCTGGCGGCCATCGAGCGCAGCGCGCAGCCGGCTGCGGAGGGCACGGAATGACGACCTACAACTTTGCCTACCTCGACGAAGGCACCAAGCGCATGCTGCGCCGCGCCTTGCTCAAGGCCGTGGCCCTGCCCGGGCACCAGGTGCCCTTTGGC
This sequence comes from Roseateles paludis, assembly GCF_039872745.1. Classification (NCBI taxonomy): domain Bacteria; kingdom Pseudomonadati; phylum Pseudomonadota; class Betaproteobacteria; order Burkholderiales; family Sphaerotilaceae; genus Roseateles; species Roseateles paludis. The sequence continues at coordinate 70,740 of NZ_JBDPZD010000001.1, forward strand.
TCGCGCGAGATGCCGCTGGCCTATGGCTGGGGCACGGGCGGCATCCAGGTCACGGCCGCCGTGCTGGGCCAGGACGACGTGCTCAAGGTCATCGACCAAGGCTCGGACGACACGACCAATGCCGTCAACATCCGCCGCTTCTTTGCCCGCACGAGCGGCGTGCGCACCACCGAGCGCACGGCAGAGGCCACCGTCATCCAGACGCGCCACCGCATCCCCGAGCGCGCATTGACCGAAGGCCAGATCCTCGTCTACCAGGTGCCCCAGCCCGAGCCCCTGTTCAAGCTGGAGCCGCGCCGCCGCGAGACCCTGAAGCTGCATGCCTTTGGCGAGTACGGGCTGATGAACGTCAAGCTCTACGAGGACGTCGCTCAGTGGGGCCGCATCGACACCACCTACGACTACCCCGTGCTCGTGAACGGCCGCTATGTGATGTCGCCCTCGCCCATCCCCACCTTCGACAACCCCAAGATGGACCGCATGCCCGCGCTGCAGCTGTTTGGCGCCGGGCGCGAGAAGCGGCTCTATGCCGTGCCGCCCTACACAGCGGTCAAGAGCCTGGACTTTGCCGACCACCCCTTCCACATCGAGCCTCAAAAGCACGCCTGCGTGATCTGCGGTTGCAGCACCAGCTACCTCGATGAAGTGCTCATGGATGAGGGGACCCAATGGGTGTGCTCGGACACCGACCACTGCCGTGAGCAGCAGGAGGCCAAGGCATGAACACGCCACTGCTGTCGGTCGAGGGCCTCTCGCACCGCTTCGACGCCGCCACGCACTTTGCGGTGCGGGACGCGAGCTTTGAAGTCCACGCCGGCGAGGTGCTGGCCATCGTGGGCGAATCGGGCTCGGGCAAGAGCACCTTGCTCAACTGCTTGGCGGGCCGCATTGCACCCACCGCCGGCCGCGTGCACTACCTGGCGGCCGACGGCCAGCGCGTGGACGTGCACGCCGCGCCCGAGCGCCTGCGCCGCGAGCTGGCGCGGACCGAATGGGGCTTTGTGGAGCAGCACGCCCACGAAGGCCTGCGCATGGGCGTGAGCGCCGGGGCCAATGTGGGTGAGCGCCTGATGGGCCAGGGCGAGCGCCACTACGCGGTGCTGCGCGAGACGGCCGAGCGCTGGATGCAGCGCGTGGAGCTGGACACCGCCCGCATCGACGACCTACCGCGCCACTTCTCAGGCGGCATGCGCCAGCGCCTGCAGATCGCGCGCAACCTCGTCACGCGGCCGCGCCTGGTGCTGATGGACGAACCCACCTCGGGGCTCGATGTCTCGGTGCAGGCCAAGCTGCTGGACCTGATCCGGCTGCTGGTGAGCCGGCTGCAGCTGTCGGTCGTCATCGTCACGCACGACCTGGGCGTGGCGCGGCTGCTGGCCCAGCGCACGCTGGTGATGCAGCAGGGCCGCATCGTCGAACACGGCCTGACCGACCGCGTGCTGGATGACCCGCAGCACGCCTACACACAGCTCCTCGTGGCTTCAGCATTGACATGAAACGCGACCTCGATCTCGACCTGGTGCTCGACGTGCGGGACGTGCACAAGCACTTCACCCTGCACCTGCGGGGCGGCCTGCAACTGCCGGTGCTGCGCGGAGTGAGCCTGCAAGTGGCGGGCGGCGAATGCGTGGCCCTGGTGGGGCCCTCGGGGCGCGGCAAGTCCACGCTCATGAAGTGCCTCTACGGCAGCTATGCCGTCAACGCCGGCGCGCTGTGGTTGCGGCGCGGTGATGGCGAAGGGCTGGACCTGGCCTCCGCGTCGCCGCAGACCTGGGTGGCCATGCGGCGGCGTGAGATTGCCTATGTGAGCCAGTTCCTGCGCGCCCTGCCGCGCCAGGCGGCGCTGGACGTGGTGGCCGAACGCCGCTTGCAGGCGCACCCAGCCGAAGTGATTGAAGGCGCCGACCCGCTGGACGACGGCCCCTACCTGGCCGCGCTCGACACCGCGCGAGACGCAGCCCGCCTGCTGCTCGCCCGCCTCAACCTGCCCGAAAGCCTCTGGGGCCTGCCCCCGGCCACCTTCTCGGGCGGCGAGCAGCAGCGCGTCAACATCGCACGCGGCTTTGTGGAGCCGGCGCGCTTGCTCCTGCTTGACGAACCCACCGCCTCGCTCGATGCCGGCAACCGCCGCATCGTGATCGACCTGATCCGCGAGGCCAAGGCGGCCGGCGCCGCCGTGGTGGGCATCTTTCATGACGAAGAGGTGCGCGACGCGGTCGCGGACCGCTGCGTCCATTTCGATTGAGTCATGGCTGAACACCTCTTCACCAACGCCCGCGTCGTGCTGGGCGACGCCGTGCTGCCCTGCGGCAGCGTGCTCGTGCGCGACGGCCTGATCGCCGAGATCGACAGCCGCCGAAGCCACGCGCCGGGCGCGCAAGACCTGGACGGCGACCTGCTGCTGCCCGGCCTCGTCGAGGTCCACACCGACAACCTGGAGCGCCACGTGATGCCGCGCCCCAAGGTCTACTTCCCGCTGCGCAGCGCGCTGCAGTCGCACGACGCGGAACTTGCGGCCTGCGGCATCACCACGGTGTTCGACGCCATCGGCGTGGGCGACCCGTATGACGAAGGCTTCAGGTCCAAGGACCAAAGCGGCCTGCTGGGTTTGCTGGACAGCCTGGAGGCCGCCGGCCTGCTGCGCAGCCAGCACCTGGTGCACATCCGCTGCGAGCTGCCGGCCCCAAATGCGCTGCAGCTCTTCGAGCCCTTTGCCGGCCACCGCCGCGTGCAGCTGATCTCGCTGATGGACCACACCCCCGGCCAGCGCCAGTGGACCGACGTGAGCCACGCCCGCACCTACTACACCGGCAAAAAGGGCTGGAGCGACGACAAGTTCGAGCGCGAGATGCAGCTGGCCCCGCTGCGCCAGGCCCAGTACGCCGGCCCCCACCGCAGTTGGATGACCAACTACGCCCACCGCCACGGCATCGCCCTGGCCACACACGATGACACCACGCCCGAGCACGTGGACGAAGCACTCAAACTCGGCGCCAGCATGAGCGAGTTCCCCACCACGCTGGCGGCAGCCCGGCACGCGCACAGCAAAGGCCTCAAGACCATTGCCGGCGCCCCGAACGTGGTGCGCGGGGGCTCACACTCCGGCAACGTCGCAGCGGCCGAACTGGCCCGCGAGGGTGTGCTCGACGGCCTCTCGTCCGACTACGTGCCCGGCAGCCTCTTGCAAGCCGCCTGGACCCTGCACCGCGACCACGGCTTTGGCCTGGCCCAGTCCGTCCACGTCGTCAGCCGCGGCCCCGCCGAAGCCGCCCAACTGACGGACCGCGGCCGCATCGAGCCGGGTCTGCGGGCAGATCTGTTGCGCGTGCGCGAGCTGGATGGGCAGCCGGTGGTGCGGGAGGTGTTTGTGGGGGGGCGGAGGGTGGCTTGAGGGAGTGGTGCTAAGGGTCAGGCCATCACTTCAGCTTTGAAGTGGGTCGTACGTTGGGGTGTAAAACGGGCCAGGGCGACCTTCAATCGTCCGATTGCTGGGAGTCAACATGTTGGCGACCACAGCGAGGCCGCTCATGCCACGGTCATGCGCCTCCATTGAAATCTTGTTTGAGTCAAACACCTGGTCGGACTGCGTGAGCAGCGCCTTGAAGGAAAGCTTTTCGGCCAGCTGATCCTTAACGTCGTAGAAGGTGTAGTTCTCCATCTTGCGCGTCACCAAGTTCAAATCCTTGCGTGGCGGGTTGGAGCTAGATGCTTGCAAGTTCTCCAGCGCTGTTGCGACGAACGCCTCTGCCGCGGCTTTGAGCGAGGTGTTCGCGTTCAGCTTGGATTCAAGCCACTTGGCATCTCCCGCATTCAACCCCGTCACTTTCAGCTTTCCATCCACGAGCTGAAAGTCCCATTTCCCCGCAATCTCTGGGCGACGTTTGGCGATCATGGACTCGATCTTGCCGAGCTCGTTCTTGATGGTTTCCATGCTCCGCCCAGCCTCGGTGTTCTGAGCGCGGCGCAGCTCGCTGAATTGCTCGATCGGCTTCGGGACTTTTGACAGATCCACGATCGTTGCCGAACCCAGCGCCGGATCCTCAAACGTGGCGCCACCGTGCGCTTGGGCTTCCGTGATCTGTTCGACTGTGATTGCAGTCGAAGAGCCAGATTTTCTAAGCGTTGTCGTGCTGGGCGTCGAAGCTTGGGAAATGCTGGAAATCATGATGAACCTCTAGAGGGGGTAGGCATCGCACCCCACCCTGAACTGAAGATCAGTAGTAGCCCAAACCCGTGTTTAGGCAACTTCGGCAGTTGAAGCGCGAACTTAAGCCCATAGGCTGGGGTGACCACAGTGAACCCCAACGAGTTGTGCAGGCGGCGCTGATGGGGTTCGCGAGCTCACCCCAACCTACGGATTGCCCGGCAACTGCTCGCCGCCCAAACCCGCTGCCACCACAAAGGCCCGCCCGGGCTGGCTGGGGCGCGGACTTTTGGGGCGCCGAGGAGCGGAGGCTTGTGGGGCGTGAGCGAAGCGAACTTCAACAACTGACTTCGCGCCGCCTGTTCGACCGGAGCGTAGCGAAGGAAGTTCGGCGCGAGCCCCGCAAGCTGAGCCCCGCAGGGCAGTCGCGCAGCGACCGCCTCAACTGGAGCGCCTCAGCCAGCCCGGGCGGGCCTTTGCCAACCCGCTTCGGCCATCAAGCCGCCGCGAGCGGCGCGCCCTCAGAGGAGCTGGCCTCGGTGGCAAGGTCCTGCAGCAAAGCGAGGTAGTAGTCCAGCGGCGGGGTCGCGTGCCCGGGCACCTTGGCCAGGTCGTCCCAGCGGCGCAGCTGCACGGCCTCGCGGGCGAAGGGCAGGCGCTCGAAGGCCTGGCTCTCGGCCTTGCTCATGGGCCCGCCCTGCAGTTGCAGGGAGTGAACGGACGCCGGCGACAGGCCCAGGAAGTAGGCCGCATCGACGCTGACCAGGTAGCGCTTGGCTTGCACGTGCAGGCGGATGGGCTCGGTCACGGCGGGGCCAAAGCAGCGGGCCAGCAGCGGCAAGGCCAGGGCCTCGTGGGCGTCGTCGAGATGGTCATCGCGGGCCACAGCCTCGGCGGCGAGGAAGTGGCCGATGTCGTGCAGGAAGGCGGCGGCCACCTGATGGTGATCGGCATGTGCCCACTCGGCCAGTTGGGCGCATTGCAGGGCATGGGCGGTGGCGGACACGGACTCGCGTCGCGCGCCCTCGTAGGGCTGCTCGCCATGGTCCATGAAGAGCTGCTCGATGCGGGCGATGGTGTCGTGAAGCATGGTCAAAGCAGGCGCTTGCGCACCCGGGCCGAGAGGAGGTCGATGAGCGAGACGCTGACCACGATGAGGATGAGCACGGCGGCCGTCTGCGCGTACTGGAAGCCGCGGATCACGTCCCACAGCACCATGCCGATGCCGCCTGCGCCCACCATGCCCACCACCGAGGCTGAGCGCACGTTGGACTCGAAGCGGTAGAGGCCGTAGGAGATCCACAGCGGCATCACCTGGGGCAGCACGCCGAAGACGATCTCGGCCAGCGGGTGGGCGCCGGTGGCGCGGATGCCTTCGACGGGTTGGGGGTCGATGGTCTCGACGGCCTCGGAGAAGAGCTTGGACAGGATGCCCGTGGTGTGCACCCACAGCGCCAGCACGCCGGCAAAGGGCCCCAGACCCACGGCGACGACGAAGAGCAGCGCAAAGACGATCTCGTTGATGGAGCGGCAGGCGTCCAGCACACGGCGCACCGGCTGGTGCACCCACCAGGGCGTGAGGTTGCTGGCGGCCAGCAGCGAGAGCGGCACCGAACAAAGGACGGCCAGCGCGGTGCCCCAGAGCGCGATCTGCAGGGTGATGATCAGCTCGGCCAGGTAGTTCCGCCAGTCGCCAAAGTCGGGCGGGAAGAAGCCGCGCGCGTACTCGGCCATGTTGCCGGCGTCGCGGATGAGGTCGAGCGGGCGCATGTCGGCGCCCGTCCAGCTGCCGGCCAGCAGGGCCAGCAGCAGGGCCAGCAAGCCCAGGTTGACGAGCGAGGGCCGGGGCGGGGCGGGCAGGCGCTGGGTAGGCTGGCGCTGCGCGGGAGCCAAGCTGGCGTCCACGGCTTACTTGGCCTCGCGGTCCAGCGCGCTGCTGCGCGCGTCCAGCTCGGCGAGCTTCTTCTGGCGCTCGTCGGCAGCGAGGTTCACATCGGCCTCGACCTTGGCGCGCTCACGCGCGATCTCGATCTGGCGCACGGGGATCAGCTGCGCATTGGTGGACGGGCGGAAGGCGCTGTAACCGATGTTCTGCAGGATGACCTGCTCGCGCTCGGTCTTGCCGTAGTTCAGCATGAAGCTGCGCACCCGGGCCTTGAGGCCTTCGTCCAGGTCCTTGCGCCAGACGATGGGATCGCTGGCGATCATGGGCGAGCGCCAGATCTCGCGGAACTGGCTGGCTTGGTCGGCGTGAGTGAGGCTGAAGCGGTGCGTGTTCTCGGTGTTGTTGGTGGCCACGTCGACCTGCTTGTTGACGACGGCGAGCAGATTGGTCTCATGATTGGCGCGCACGGTGCGCTTGAAGTCCTTGAGCGGGTCCACCTTGTGGGCGGCAAAGGCGAAGAGCCCGGGCACAGCCGTGCCGCTGGTGGAGTTGGGGTCGCCAAAGCCGAGGGTGAGGCTGGCGCGCTGACGGATGACGTCGTCGAGGGTCTTGAGCGGGCTGTCCTTGTGGACAACGAGCAGCGAGTAATAGCCCTCGTTGCCATCCTTGCCGACGACCTTGGCGAAGACCTCGACATTGGCGCGGTCCACGGCCTCCATGGCTGACTTGTTGCCCATCCAGGCCACCTGGGCCTTGTTGAAGCGCAGGGCTTCGATGACGCCGGCGTAGTCCGTCGCAAAGAAGGCCTTGACGGGCACGCCGGCGGCCTTGGAGAGATCCTCCAGCACGGGCTGCCAGGCGGTCTTGAGGTTGCTGGAGGCCTCGGTGGAGATGAAGGTGAAGGTCAGCTCCTTGGTCTGCGCCTGGGCAGCCGGAGCAAGGGCGAAGCTGGTGGCCGTGGTGGCCAGGAGGAGGGCGATGCGGCGGTTCATGGCGGGGATGTCCGTGGGCAGGGGGAAGGGAGGTCAGGCTGGTCAGGCAAGTTGGGCCTGGGGGAAGACAAAGGGCTCGGGCCGGCCCTCCGGCGCCGGGCTGGCGTCGGGCTTGGCAAAGAGTTCGTCAGTCTGCGTGCCATAGAGCGCGCGCAGCCGGGCCGGGCTGAGTTCGTGGGTGGGGCCGTCAAACACCACCTCGCCGGCGCGCAGCGCGATGGTGCGGGGGCAGAAGGCAAAGGCGTGCTCCACCTGGTGCAGCGAGACGAGCACGGTGACGCCCAGCTCGCGGTTGACCTCGGCCAGCAGCTCCATCACGCGCTGGCTGGAGGCGGGGTCGAGCGAGGCGACGGGCTCGTCGGCCAGGATGACGCGGGCCTGCTGCACCAGCGCCCGCGAGATGGCGGCACGCTGCTGCTGGCCGCCCGAGAGCGTGGACGCACGCTGCCAGGCGCAGCGCTCAATGCCGACGCGGGCCAGTGCATCAAAGGCCCGCTCACGCTCCGCCTGCGGGAAGAGGCGCACCAGCGCCCGCCACAGCGGCAGGCGGTGCAGGGCGCCGGCCATCACATTGGTCATCACCGGCAGGCGGTCCACCAGGTTGAACTGCTGGAAGATGGCCGCCACCTCGGCGCGCTGGCGCCGGATGTCGCGCGCCAAGCGGCCATGCTGCTGCACGGTGCGGCCCAGCACGCGCACGGTGCTGGTGGTGCCTGCATCGGCCCGATGCAGGCCGTTGAGGTGGCGCAGGAGCGTGGACTTGCCCGAGCCCGAGGCCCCGAGCAGGGCCACCATCTCACCCGCCTCCACGCGCAGCGACACGCCGCGCAGCGCCGGCTGGCCGCCAAAGCGCTTGTGCAGGGATTCCACTTCAATGGCAAGGTCAGGCATGGGGGGCTCCGGGGGCCAAATCGGCGCGATCATCTAGACGGCCCGTGACGGGCGCATGACGGCCCCGCCGTTGCATTCAGCAAAACATGCCCTCACGGATTCGTTCAAAACTCCTGAACCGAGGCGACAAGCGGCGTGAAACTGCCGCTACGCCTCACTTGCCACACTGAGTCCCCATGCGCACCACCTCTGACCGCTACACCCTGCCCGCCATCGCCCTGCACTGGCTGCTGGCCCTGGCCCTCATCGGCACCTTTGGCGTGGGCCTCTATGCCGCCGATCTGCAGTTCTCGATGACCAAGCTCAAGCTGCTGAACTGGCACAAGTGGGCGGGCATCACCATCCTCTTCCTGTCGGTGCTGCGCTTGGTCTGGCGCCTGACGCACCGGCCGCCGGCGGACGTGCCGATGCCGGCCTGGCAGGCCAAGGTGTCGCACCTGCTGCACTGGCTGATGTACGGGCTCTTCTTTGCCATCCCGCTGACGGGCTGGGCGATGAGCTCGGCCAAGGGCTTCCCCATCGTCTGGTTCGGCGTGCTGCCGCTGCCGGACTGGGTGCCCAAGGACAAGGCCCTCGGCCACCAGTTGGAAGAACTGCACGAGATGGTGGCCTGGCTGCTGGCTGCCCTGGTGGTGGCCCACGTGGCCGCCGCGCTCAAGCACCATTTGATCGACAAGGACGGGCTGCTGGACCGCATGCGCCCCGGCCGCTGAACCCCCTTCCCTCACCCGGAGTTCCCCCATGCGTTTTCGATTGCCCTTGTTGGCGGCGCTCGGCCTGTCCTTGAGCCTGGCGGCTTCGGCGGCCACGCTCGTCCCGGCCAAGAGCGAGCTGCTCTTCAACTTCAAGCAGATGGGCGTGGCCGTGGACGGCAGCTTCAAGAAGTTCGAGGCCCAGCTCGACTTCGACCCCAAGAAGCCCGAGGCCGGCAAGATCGCCTTCACGGTGGACCTGTCCAGCGTCTCGCTGGGCGACCCGATGTACGACGCCGAGCTGGGCAATCCGCTGTGGTTTGACACCAAGCGCAATGGCAAGGCCAGCTTTGTCTCCAGCAGCATCAAGCCCACCGGCGCCGGCAAGTACGACGTGGCCGGCAAGCTGAGCATCAAGGGCGCTGTTCGCGACGTGGTGGTGCCCATCACGCTGGCGGGCGGCGTGGCGGCAGGCGCCGTGCCCATCAAGCGGCTGGACTTCAAGATCGGCGACGGCGAATGGGCCGACACCTCGGTGGTTGCCAACGACGTAATAGTGAAGTTCAAGCTCAGCTTTACCGGAATACCGGGGCAGTGAGTACCGTCCACCCCGGCGTTGTCGCCCCGCTTTCTCCCTTTCAACACCCTTCTCTTTTCATAAGGATGCCCATGAAGAAGACCCTGACCCTCGCCGCCCTGCTGGCCGGCTTTGGCCTGGCTCACGCCGAACCCGCCACCTATGTGATCGACCCGAACCACACCTCGGCCAGCTTCGAGGCCAAGCACTTCGGGCTCAGCACGATCCGCGGCCGCTTCGACAAGAAGGAAGGCAGCGTCACCATCGACCGCGCCGCCAAGACCGGCAAGGTGCAGGTGAGCATCGACATGAACTCGATCTCCACCGGCGTGACCATGTTTGACGGCCACCTCAAGGGCGAGGCCTTCTTCGACACCGCCAAGTTCCCGACCACCACCTTCGTGGGCGACCAGGTCAGCTTCGACGCCGCCGGCAAGGTCACGGCCGTGACCGGCCAGCTGACCCTCAAGGGCAAGACCCTGCCGGTGACGCTGACGGCGACCAGCTTCAACTGCATTGACCACCCGATGATGAAGAAGGAAGTCTGCGGCGGCGACTTCGAGACCCTGCTGCCGCGCAGCCAGTTCGGCGTCAGCGCCTACCCCCAGGCCAGCCCGGAGAACGTGCGCGTGCTGATCCAGATCGAAGCGATCAAGCAGTAAGCCCCGGCTTCCAGCCTAGTTTCATGGGCCGGCTGCCTACCCGGCCGCCGACCCCGACAGCCCGCCTACCCGGCGGGCTGTCGTCTTTTGGGGCTCCCGCCGGCGCTCCGGTCTGTCCGGCGCCCATGCAGTTCATCGCCCCGGCGCTGCGGCGCGTCACCCCGGGCCGGCGGGCGCCGGCCGGCCTGCGTACAGTCGCGCTCAGCTTGTGATGACCCCGCGATGAACTTCCCCTCCTTCACCCCCAGCCCCCAGCAGCAGGCCTGGATCGACCGCACGCAGCGCCTCAAGGCCGAAGCGCTGCGCGTCTTCCACGTCTATGCCAGTTGGCTGGTCAGCATCAGCTGGAAGCGCTTCGTGATGCTCGCGGTGGCCACGCTGATCGGGGCCAACATCCTGCAGCACCTGCCGCCCTTCAACTGGAAGGTGAGCGAGGAGTTCGAAATCATCGACGAGACTGCCTCCCGCGAGGCGGCCCGCAAGGAACGTGAGAAGGCCCGGGAGGCCGCCCGCCAGAAGGCCCGCGAAGCCGCCCGCCAGCAGTCCCGCGACACGGTGCGCCAGGAGGCCAAGAAGCTCCAGTACGAGATCAAGGTGGACGAGCGCGGCATCGTGATCGCGCCCGTCAAGCCGCCGGCCGCTGCCAGCGCCGCGAGCAGCGCCGCCAGTGCGGCCAGCACTGCGTCCGATGCGCCCGCCATCAACATCGAGTTCCCCAAGGACGCGAGCCGCGCTGAGATCGAGCAGGTGCTGGAGCGGGCCAAGGAGCAGCTCAGCGAGTTCAAGCGCCAGGCTGCAGAGGCCCAGCACTCCGCCGAGGAAGCTGAGCGCGCACGCCAAGAGGCGGCCGAAGAGCTGGCCGCGCTGGCCGAGGCCGGCTCCGAGGACGACCCCCCGCCCACGCCCACCCAGCGCCGCCGCGTGGCCGTGGTGCGCCTGGGAGACCTGCTGGTGGACATCGCCTCGCTGTGGGTGCTGGCCTCGGCCGTGATCAAGGCGCTCTACAAGGGCCGCATGCAGGCCGAGGTCAAGGCCGCCCGCGCCACCGAGACGGCCGAGGCCGAGAGCCTCAAGCGCCAGGTGATCGAAGCCCGCATGGCCGCCATGCAGGCCCAGGTGGAGCCGCACTTCCTGTTCAACACCCTGGCCTCCATCGACCACCTGATCGAGACCGACCCACCGCGCGCCAGCCAGATGCAGCGCAACCTGATCGCGCTCTTGCGCGCCAGCATGCCCACCATGCGCGAGGCCAATGCCAGCGGCACCCGCGACCTGGGGCGCGAGCTGGCCGTGATACGGCCCTACCTGGAGATCCTGAAGGTGCGCATGGAGGAGCGGCTGCTGACCGCCGTGGACGTGCCCGAGGGCCTGCTCTCCGCCGAGTTCCCGCCCATGATGATCCAGGGCCTGGTGGAGAACGCCATCAAGCACGGCCTGGAGCCCAAGGCCGAGGGCGGCAGCCTGACCGTCAAGGCCGAGGTGGTGCACGGCAAGCTGGCCGTGACCGTGGCCGACACGGGCCTGGGCTTCGGCCGCGCCGCCACCAGCGGCACCGGCGTGGGCCTGGCCAATATCCGCGAGCGCCTGCAGCTGCTGTACGGCGGCAAGGCCAGCGTCACTGTCACCGAGAACCAACCCAGCGGCACGGTCGTGACCATCACCGTGCCCTATCGCAGCCGCGAGGCTGACGCCGCCTGAGCAAGACCGAGAGGCCCACCATGAAGACCCTGTTCAAACTCGCCTTCGTCAGCTTCGTGCTGCTGATGCTGCTGACCGTGGCCGGCAGCGTGCTGTTCTGGCACGGCCTGCACGGCGTGGGCCCGCACGACTGGCAGTTCCACATTGACAACGACGGCTGGGACCATGCGGGCGACCTGGGCGACTGGATCGGCGGCGCCATCGGCGCGGTGATTGCCAGCCTGGTCTGCCTCGTCGTCGTGCCCCTGGTGCTGCTGCTGGGCGTGGCCCTGCCGGTGCTGATCGTGGGCGGCGTGATGGCGGCCCTGCTGGCGGGGACTGTTGCCGCCGTCGTCGGCGTGGGTGCGCTGCTGAGCTCGCCGCTCTTGATCCTGGGCCTCGTCCTCTTCTTCGCGCTGCGCAACCGAAACCGTAAAGTCCAGGCATGAGCAATACACCCATTCGAGCTGTGCTCGCCGACGACGAGCGCCTGATGCGCGAGCAACTGCGCAGCCGGCTGAAGGAAGTCTGGCCCGAGCTGGACATCGTGGCCGAGGGCAAGAACGGCCTCGAAGCCGTGGAGCTGACGCGCGAGCACAAGCCCGACATCGTCTTTCTCGACATCCGCATGCCCGGCCTGACCGGCGTGGAGGCCGCCAAGCAGATTGCCCAGCTGCCTGAAGACGACGATTGGCTGGTGCCCGAGATCGTCTTCATCACCGCCTACGACCAGTACGCGGTCGAGGCCTTTGAGCAGGGCGTGGCCGACTATGTGCTGAAGCCCGCCGAGCGCGACCGCCTGCAGCTCACGGTGGCCCGCATCAAGAAGCGCCTGGCTCAGCGCAGCGCGCCCAGCCCCGACTTCAGCGACAGCGCCCCGGCGCCGCTGCAGCAGCTGCTGCACAAGCTCTCGGCCCAGGCCAACCCGGGCGGCAAACCGAGCTACCTGCAGTGGATCCAGGCCAGCGTGGGCCAGGCCATCCAGATGATCCCGGTCGAGGACGTGCTCTTCTTCATCAGCGACGAGAAGTACACCCGCGTCCAGACCGCCAAGCTCGAAGCCCTGATCCGCAAGCCCATCAAGGAGCTGGTCGAGGAGCTGGACCCCCAGCTCTTCTGGCAGATCCACCGCTCCACCCTGGTCAACGCCCGCGCCATCGACGGCATCACCCGCGACTTCCGCGGCCGCCAGCTGGTGGGCGTGAGGGGCCTGTCAGAGAAGCTCGAAGTGAGCCGCAGCTACACGCATCTCTTCAAGGGGATGTGAGGGCGGCACCCAATTGGGTGCTCAGTGCGCCGCTCGCTGCGCCCAGCTGGCGGGCAGGTCCTGCAGCACGGCGTCGGCGTTGAGCGAGGCAATCGGCACAGCCAGGTCAGTCGGGATGCGCTGGCGCGCCTGCAGCGCCATGTAGCGCAGCGCGCTGACGCGCAGGAAGCTCGCGAAGTTGCCCACCGCGCCGCGCGCCTGCACCAGCTCGTCGTAGAGCTTTTCAACCAGTTGCACGACGCTGAGGCCGTCTCGCGCGCCAATCTCGGCCAGCACCTCCCAGTGCAGGTTCTCCAGCCGAATGCTGGTCACCACGCCGTGCAGGCGCACGGAGCGGGTGCGGCTCTCGTAGGACTCGGGGTTGGCGGTGATGAAGACCTCGCACATGGCCGTGCCTCGTCAGTGGGTGATGGTGGTGCCCAGGACCTTCAGGAACTGCGCGATCCAGGCCGGATGCGCCGGCCAGGCCGGGGCGGTCACGATCTTGCCATCGGTCACCGCCTGGTCCACCGGGATCTCGGCGTACTGCCCGCCGGCCAGCGTCACCTCGGGCGCGCAGGCCGGGTAGGCCGAGATGCGCCGCCCGCTGATCACGCCGGCCGCCGCCAGCAGCTGGGCGCCATGGCAAATGGCGGCAATCGGCTTGCCGCTGGACGCGAAGTGCTTGACCAGCGCGATCACCTCGGCGTTGAGCCGCAGGTACTCGGGCGCGCGGCCGCCGGGGATGACCAGGGCGTCATAGGTCTCGGCCCGGGTCTCGACAAAGCTCGCGTTCAGCGTGAAGCGGTGGCCAGGCTTCTCGGAGTAGGTCTGGGCGCCCTCAAAGTCGTGGATGGCCGTGTGCACATAGTCGCCCGCCAGCTTGCCCGGGCAGACCGCGTGCACCGTGTGGCCCACCGCCTGCAGCGCCTGAAAGGGCACCATGATTTCGTAGTCCTCGACATAGTCTCCGGCGAGCAGCAGCAGTTTCTTGGCGGACATGGGGCGTCTCCTGATTGGGGTGGTGGCGGATTCTGAAAGTGCCCAGCCTGAGGTGGGTAGTAGCCGGCTACGACGCGCCCTCCCCCCCACCACAGGCGCGCTCACAGTCGCCGCGCGCCCGGGCCACTTTGGCCCGCTTCGTCCTGGGGGTTGAACAGCGCGCAGGCCTTGAGCGACAGGCAGCCGCAGCCGATGCAGCCCGTCAGCCGGTCCCGCAGCCGCGTGAGCGACTCGATGCGCGCCTCCAGCAAGGGCGCCCACTGGGCCGAGAGGCGCGCCCAGTCGGCCTTGGTGGGCGTGCGCCCCTCGGGCAGGGTGGCGAGGGCCGCCTTGATCTCGGGCAGGCTCAGGCCCACCGCCTGCGCGGCCCGCACAAAGGCCACGCGCCGCAGCACGTGGCGCGGGTAGACGCGATGCCCGCCGCTGCTGCGGCCGCCGGCAATCAGGCCCTCGGCCTCGTAGTAGCGCAAGGCGCTGGCCGCCACGCCGGCACGGCGCGCCAGCTCGCCAATCAAGAGGGCTTCAGTTGCCTGGCTCATCTTTGGTCCTTTGCAGCTTGACTTCAAGTTCACTTTAACTTGCAAGATGCAGGCTCCTCAACCCCATCAAGAGCCTCGCCATGCCACACGACACCGACCGCCTCGAACACGCCAACGTCACCGTCCAGGACATCGACCGCGCCACGCGCTTCCTCACCACCGCACTGCCCAGCTGGCGCATCCGGGGCGGCGGCACGATGGACTGGTTTGGCAAGACCATCCGCTGGCAGCACGTGGGCACGGATGACAGCTATCTGGCCTTGCAAGGCGGCGGCGAAGGCGCCCTGCCCGACTGGCAGACCCACCGCCTGGGCGTCAAGCACCTGGGCTTTGTGGTGAGCGACCTGGACGCCGTGGTGCGCCGGCTCACGGAGGCCGGCTTCCCCGTGGACCATGGCGTGCCCGACCACCCGCACCGCCGCCGCGTCTACTTCAGCCCGGACGACCTGGTGCAGGCCGAGTTCATTCAGTACCTGAGCGAGGCGCCGGAGCAACGGCACAGCTACACCGACTGACTGGGCGACCACCTAGGATCGGGCGCATGTCGTCACTCACGGGAGCAGTCATGCAGCCCATGGTCGCCAATGTGCACTTCCAGCCCTGGTCCGGCGTCTCGCTCGCGCCGGGTCAGCTCTACCAGCCGATCCTGCCCGGCTGGCAGTTCAGTGGGCTGACGGTCAATCTGGGGGCTTCGTCCAACCCCGCCATTGAGCAGGCCGCGCTGGCGTCGGTGGGCAGCTATGGCAAGCAGATTGGCCACCTGGCAGAGGCGCTGGAGGTGCTGATCGAAAAGCTGGGCCTGCTGGACTCACCCAAGCTGACCGAAGACCAGCGCGACGCGCTGAAGGTGGTGCTTGGCGACGTGGCGCAGCTGCGCGGGATCAAGGCCAGACTGGCTTGAGTCGCGATCGTCCAGTAAACTGGATGCAATATCCCTTTTACTGGATTTGAGATGGCTGCGGATGTCACCGACCTGCTGGCCGCCCGCCTGCGCGACCTGCGCAGCCGCAGCGGCCTCTCCCTCGACGCACTGGCGCAGCGCAGCGGCGTCAGCCGCTCCAACATCTCGCTGATCGAGCGCGGTGCCAGCAGCCCCTCGGCCGTGGTACTAGACAAACTGGCCACCGCCCTGGGGGTGAGCGTGGCCTCGCTGTTCGAGAGCCCGGCACGCGCCGAAGCACCCTCGCCCCTGCTGCGCGTGGCTGACCAGCCGGTCTGGAGCGACCCTGCCTCGGGGTACCGGCGCCGCAACGTCTCGCCGCCGGGTGTCTCGCCGCTGCAACTGGTGGACGTGGTGTTCCCGCCCGGGCAGACGGTGCGCTTTGAAACCGCCGAGCGGGGCAGCCAGATCCACCAACTGGTCTGGATGATCGAGGGGCAGATGCAGATCGGCCCCGACCACCAACGCTGGCACCTGGCGGCGGGCGACTGCCTGGCGCTGCGCCTGGATGCGCCCTTGAACTTCCACAACCCGGGTCCGAAGGCCGCGCGCTATCTGGTGGCCCTGACAGGAGCTGCCTCATGAGAATCGAAAGCTGGTCTCCCGCCGAACTGCTGCGCCGCCTGCCCGAGCTGTCCGAGGTGCTGCGCGACTGCGTGGAAGGGGGCGCCTCGGTCGGCTTCATGCTGCCGCTGGCGCCCGGGCGGCCCGAGAGCTTCTGGCGCGAGGTGGCGCAGCAGCTGGAGGGCGGTGAGCGCCAGCTCTTCGTGGCGCTGGACGCCAGCGGCGCCGTCGTCGGCACGGTCTCGCTGCTGACGGCCATGCCCGACAACCAACCCCACCGGGCCGATGTGGCCAAGATGCTGGTGCACCGCCGTGCGCGGCGCCAGGGGGTGGCCGAGGCCTTGCTCACCCGCCTGGAGGAAGACGCCTGGCGCATGGGCAAGACCACCCTGGTGCTGGACACCGTGAGCGGCAGCGCCGCCGCGCGGCTGTACGAGCGCCTGAGCTGGCAGCGCGTGGGCGAGATCCCGGCCTATGCGCTGATGCCGGACGGCACACCCTGTGCCACCACCTACTACTACAAGCACCTCAACGGCTGAACGCGATGTCCAACGCCCACCTCGCCATGCAAGTGCTGGCCCATCAACTCGCCGCAGCCGGGTCAGCGGTCAGCATCGGGCTGCTCGACACCAAAGCCGCGCTGCAGCTCTGGCCCTGGCGCGTACAGCCGCTCGCCAGCGCCCGCAACGCGCCCCTGCTGCGCAGCCCGGACGGCAGCCTCCACCCCGCGCCGCCGCCCGACGAGTTGCATTGCCTGCTGATCAGCCAGGGTGACGAAGCCAGCTTTGCCGCGCTGCAGGCCGCCCGCCAGTGGCTGGCCGAGCACCCGGTACTGGACGTGGCCGGCAGCCGCGTGCAGGTGCTGCCCAGCACCCTGCCCACGGCCGAGCTGGCGCAGCTCTTCATCGCGGCCGGCCGGCCGATGACGCTCAGCGCGGCCTATGTGATTCAGGGCTGAGCCAAGCGCGCCAGTGGCCGCGCTCGTCGGCCGCCACGCGCACGCGCTCGGGGCCGAGGTCGGCGCATTGGCGCAATAGCACGCTGACGCGGGTGTCGAGCCGCTTGGCCAGGCGGGTCAGAGCCACGCCCTCACCGGCATCCAGCTCGCGCAGCATGGCGAGCACGTCCTCAGGCGTGGGCAGGCTCACGCGCCACCAGCATGACCGGGATGGACTTGGACGTGGGCGTGCGCGCCACCTCGGCATGGCTGTCCAGGGGCACCAGCGTATTGGTCTCGGGGAAGTAGGCGGCCACGCAGCCGCGCGGGATGTCGTAGGCGACGGTCAAGAAACGCTCGGCGCGCCGCTCCTCGACGGTGCCACCGGGCGTGACGTGCAAGCTGACCAGGTCCACCCATTGGCCAGGCTTGAAGCCTTGGTCGCGCAAATCATCAGCATGGATGAAGAGCACGCGGCGCTCGCCCTGCACGCCGCGGTAGCGGTCGTTGTGGCCGTAGACCGTGGTGTTGTACTGGTCGTGCGAGCGGATGGTGGTGAGCGTGAACACGCGCACATCGCGCCGCGCGGCCTGGGCTTGAGCTTGCGCCGTCTCGGCCGGCAGTGGCCGGCTGCGGAACTCGGCGCGGCCACTCTCAGTGACCCAGACGCGCTCGCTCGCCGTGTTGCGCAGCCGGAAGCCGCCGGGCGCGGCCACGCGCTCGTTGAAGCCCGCAAAGTCCGGCAGCACGGCAGCGATGCGCTCGCGGATCAAGCGGTAGTCGCCCGCCAGTTGCAGCCACGGGACGGTGCTGCGCGGCAACGTGGCGGCGGCCATGCGCGCCACGATCATGGGCTCGGACAGCAGGTGCTCGGAGGCCGGCGCGTTCATGCCGGCTGACAGATGCACCATGCTCATCGAATCCTCGACGGTGACACTCTGCGGCCCGGTGGCCTGGACATCGATCTCGGTGCGCCCCAGGCAGGGCAGCACCAGGGCCTCGCGCCCATGGACGACGTGGCTGCGGTTGAACTTGGTGGCGACGTGGACCGTCAGCGCGCACTGCTGCAGCGCGCGCCAGGTGGCCGCCGTGTCGGGCGTGGCGGCGGCGAAGTTGCCGCCCATGGCGATGAAGACCTTGACGTGCGCGGCCAACATCGCGGCGATGGTGCCGACCGTGTCGAGCCCATGGGCGCGCGGCGGCTCGAAGCCGAACTCGCTACCGAGACGGTCCAGGAAGGCGTCGGGCGCTGCCTCCCAGATGCCCATGGTGCGGTCGCCCTGCACATTGCTGTGGCCGCGCACCGGGCAGACGCCCGCCCCAGGCTTGCCGATCTGCCCGCGCAGCAGCAGCAGGTTGACGATCATCTGGATGGTGGCCACCGAGTCGCGGTGCTGGGTGATGCCCATGCCCCAGCAGGCAATGGTGGCGGGGCTCTGCGCGTAGAGCTGCGCGATCTCATCAACGGTCGCTTGAGACACGCCAGCGGCGGCCAGCAAGGCGGCCCAGGGCGTGGCGGCGAGTTCGCTCACCAGGGCGTCCACACCCACGGTGTGCGCCGCGATGAAGTCGTGGTCCAGTGCGCCCAACTCGATCACGCGCTTGCACAGGCACTTCAAGAAGGCGAGGTCGCCCCCGACCGGCAACTGCACATAGTGCGAGCTGATGGGGGCCGAGCCGCCGGTGGCCATCTCGACGGCGTTCTGCGGGTCGGCAAAGCGCTCCAGGCCGCGCTCGCGCAGCGGGTTGACGCTGACGATGCGCGCGCCACGCTGCCGCGCCCGGCGCAGCTCGCCCAGCATGCGCGGGTGGTTGGTGCCGGGGTTCTGGCCAAAGACGAAGATCAGGTCGGCCAGTTCAAAGTCGTCCAGCGTCACCGTGCCCTTGCCCACGCCAATCGTCGGGCGCATGGCGCTGCCACTGGGCTCGTGACACATGTTGGAGCAGTCGGGGAAGTTGTTGGTGCCGTACTGCCGGACGAAGAGTTGGTATAGGAAGGCCGCCTCGTTGCTGGTGCGGCCCGAGGTGTAGAAAGCCGCCTGGTTGGGGTCGGGCAGGGCTTGCAGCTCGCGGGCGATGAGGGCGAAGGCCTCGTCCCACGTCGTGCGCTGGTAGCGGTCCGAGGCCGGGTCGTAGCGCAGCGGTTCGGTCAGGCGGCCCAGGGCTTCGAGCTCAAAGTCCGAGGCCTCAAGCCACTCGCTCACGGTGCGCGAACCAATCACCTCGGGCGTGGCGCGGCGCGCGGTGGCCTCGGCCGCCACGGCCTTGACGCCGTTCTCGCAGAACTCGAAGGTCGAGCGGTGATCACGGTCGGGCCAGGCGCAGCCGGGGCAGTCGAAGCCGTCCACCTGGTTGGCGTGCAGCAGGGTCTTGGCACCTTTGACGGCGATGCCCTGCTCGCCCAGGTGCTGGGCTGAACTCTTCAATGCACCCCAGCCGCCGGCCGGGCCTTGATAGACCTCGATCTTCCGTTCTGTCATGGCATCAACCAGGCCGCGAGGCCGCTGAAACTGAGGAAGGACAGCGCCGTCGTGATCATGATGATGCGCGCCACCCGGCCCGTGTTGGCGGCGTGGCGCTCGGTCAGCAGCGCGACATTGCTGGCGCTGGGCAAGGCGGCGGTCAGCGTCAGGGCCACCAGCGGCGCAGGCGCCACCCCGGCAAACCAGCCCAGGCCGTAGACCAAGGCCGGGTGCAGGGCCAGCTTGGCCAGGGCAATCAGCCACTCGTCCACCTGGGGCCGCCCACCGCCAGCCTGCCGGCCCGACACAAACAGCACCGCCCCAATGGTGAACAGCGCCACCGGCGACGCCGCCTGCCCGAGCAGGTCGATCACCTTGTCCACGGGGCCCGGCAAATGCCAACCACCGGCCCCCAGCAGCGCACCGAGCGCAATGCCCCAGGGCATGGGGTTGCTCAGCACCGCCCGCAGCGCCTGGCCAAAGGCGCGCAGGCCATTGGCCCCCGGCTCACCCGCCTGCGAGAGCGCCAGGCACAGCGAACTGGTGAGAAAGAGGTCCACCAGCAAGGTGCAGATCACCGGCCCCATCGCGCCCTGGCCCAGCAGAGCCAGCAGCAGGGGCACGCCCATGAAGCCCGAATTGGGAAAAGCCGCCACCAGCGCGCCAAAGGCGGCGTCCTTGCGCCCCACGCCCAACATCACAGCCGCCCCCCATCCGAGGGCCACCAGGCCGAGCGCGGCCAGCGCATAGACGCCGAGCAAGCTGGGGCTGACCAGTTGCTGCAAGGGCGTGTCACGTCCGAAACGGAACAGCATGCAAGGCAGGGCAAAGAACAGCACAAAGCTGTTCAGGCCCGGGATGGTGCTGGCATGCACGCGCCCGCTGCGCGCCGCCAGCCAGCCCGCCAGCACCAGGGCGAAGAAGGGGAAGGTGACGGCCAGCACGGCTTGCATGCCGGCAGTATCCCGGAGCGCCAAGGATTGCGCGTCAACCCTAGATTGAGGGTGGGCCGACAGGTGATTACCCGAATCCCGCCGCCTAATATGCGAACCCATGCGCATGCCCCGCGTCCAACTGCCGCCCCCCGCTCCCGCCATGCCCTTGGCGCGCGGCCAGTCGCTCGGCGTGTGGCGCCTCGGGGCCCCGCTGCCAGACGGTGAAGAAGCCCACGCCGGCCAGTGGTACGACGCCCAGCACGCGATGGCCCCCGAGCAGCACGCCGCCGTGCTGGTGCTGAACCGGGGCAACCAGTCGGCCGGCATCATGCTGCGCTTTGCCGACCAGGCTGGCGACCTGGCGCGCCTGAACCACCCCCTCATCGCCGTGCCGTCCGACAGCGGCATCACCACCGACGGCCACCCCTATCTGATCGTTGAAGGCGACCACGGCGCGCCGCTGCTGCCGCAGTTGCATGAGCTGCTGCTGCGCGAGCGCCTGGAGCTGATGGTCGACCTGTGCGAGGCCCTGCGCGTGGCCCACCAGCACAGCTGGCTGCTGGCCGAGGTGGACCCGGCCATGGTCTGGCGCACCGAGGCCGGCGAGCTGCGGCTGATGGGCCTGGGCCTGACCCGCATCCCCGACCCCACCGACCCCTTCGACCGAGGCCAGAGCCTGGGCTCCTCGCCCGAGTTCGTCGCCCCCGAGTGCCGGGCCGGCGCCCCCCCGAGCCTGGCCAGCGAGGTCTACGGCCTCGGGGCCCTGCTGCGCACCGTGGTCTGCGGATGGGAGGACAGCCCCAAGGGCCTGTCGCCCCGGCGTGGCAGCGTGGCCGACCTCTGGCCGGACTTGGATGAAGAGCACCAGATACGGCTCGACGCCCTGCTGCGCGCCGCCACGGCCTATGACGTCGAGAACCGCCCCGTCGGCGCCGAGGCCATGGCCGATGCACTGCGCGCCTGGCTGGGCCAGCGCCGCGCACCGGTCACCGCTGCGTCACCCAGCAGCACCCGGCGCCCCCGCCGCCAGGGCAATGCCTTGAGCGCCGCGCTGGATTGGTGGCGCGCACGCGTCGGCTGATGCCCCGACCCCGCAGTTGCGGGGGCAACTCGTTACATCTGCCGGGGTCTTAGGGAGTGCCTGGGCGAGGTGCCCTTATGACAATTCGGATACCGCAATCCGAAACCGCACCAAGACCATGCGCACCTCCCACGCTCTGCTGCTCGCCCTCCTGGCCGGCGCCGCCGCCCACGCCCAGGCCGCGACCTACACGTTCGATGCCAACGACCAGGGCTGGTTCGCCAGCAACGGCGGCAGCCAGGTCCATGTCGCCACCGGCGGCAACAGCGGCGGCTTCCTGCAACTGACCGACATCTCGGACGACGATTTCCTGCTCAACGCCCCCGTCTCGGCCCTGGGCAACTGGACCTCCCTGCTGGGCGGCACCCTGTCTTTCGACGTCAAGAACATCAATGGCGATGCACCCGACTGGGGTGATTTCGGTCGTGTCTGGATCACGGGCGGCGGCAAGACCGTGACCGCCGACATCGTGCCGGGCAACAATCCGCCCGCCGATGGCAAATGGCACACCTACTCGGCCAGCTTTGACACCCTCACCTGGGGCGCTGACCTGGCGACCGTGCTGTCCAACGTGACGTCCTTCCAGATCAAGATCGAGTCGCACAACGGCGTGTCCGAGATCAATGGCGTTGACAATGTGGCCTTCACTTCTGCCGTGCCCGAGCCTGCGTCCGCAGTCCTGCTCGGCCTTGGGCTGGCCACCGTTGCATGGCGTCGTCGTCGAACCAGCTGAACACCTTTGATTCCACAGCCGGGCTGTTGCCTCGGCTGCACGAGCTTCGCCCCCGACTGCCGCAATGGCCCTCGGGGGCGATTGCTTTGATGGCCTCCCTGCTGTGCGGCACGGTCGGCCTGGAGCTGGCCTGGCACCACCCGCTGTCGGGGCTGGTGGCCGTGGCGCTGTGGCTGGCCGTGGCCCTGATGTCGGCCGTGGCCTGGGTGCAGACACCGCTCTTCGTGCTGGCACCGCTGGCGGTGTGCGGCCTGGCGCCGCTGACGGGCTGGATCACCTTCGAGGAGATGGACCTGCTGGTGACGGCCGTGGTCAGCGGCGGCAACCTCGGTTTTGCCTTTGGGCTTGGGCCCCGCGAGCGGGCGCCCGCCTGGCGCCAGGGCCTGGCCTACCCGGCGGCCACCTCCGCCCTGGTGCTGGCCCTGGCCGCCAGCGCGCTGCACGGGTTGTGGCGCGGCGTGCAGGACGCTGGGGGCTGGCAGTTCGGCTGGTTCCAGGGCTACCACGAGCCCATGAACGCGGTGCGCAACAGCAAGGCCATCTTCCTGGCCTTGGCGCTCTTGCCGCTGTGGGTGGAAGCCGCGCGCATGCAGCCACGCCGCTTCACCCGTGCGCTGCGAGGCGGCCTGGTGCTAGCCCTGGTGGCCGCGGCGCTGGCCGCACTTTGGGAGCGTGCGGCCTACACCGCCTTGCTGGACTTCTCCAGCGACTACCGCACCACGGGTTCGTTCTGGGAGATGCACGTGGGCGGCGCCGCGCTGGACGGCTTCCTCGTGATGACCTTGCCCTTTGCCGTGCTGACCCTGCTGCGCACGCGCTCGCCGGCCTACTTCGTGAGCATGCTGGGGGTGGTGCTGCTGGCGGCCTATGCCTGCCTGACGACCTTCTCGCGCGGCGTCTACCTGGCGCTGCCGCTGGCCTTGGTGCCCATGCTGCTGCTGGCCGACGCTCAGCGCCGCCGCAGCCATGCGGTGGACCCCGAGAGCACCCAGGCCGGGGTGGGCACGGTGGCCTTGCCGCTGCCGCGCCTGGCCAAGCTCGGTGCGCTGGCCATGGCGGCCGCGTTCGCGCTGGCGTCGGTGCTGGTCTTCACGGGCGGCGGGTACCGGGGCCTGATCGCCCTGCTCGGCGTGATGCTGGTGCTGCTGAGCATGCCGGCCAGCCTGTGGTTGCCAGGGGTGGGCCTGCGCGTCACTGCGTTGATGCTGGGCGCCCTGCTGGGCGCGCTGGCGGGCGGGGCCAGTTGGGCGCTGTCGATGGCGGTGCCCAAGGCGGCCTACGTCAATTACGCGGTGGCGCTGGTGGTGTGTGGCCTGCTGCGCTGGCGCGACAAGCCGGGTCTGGCCCAGCCCTTCTACGTCACCGCCGTCTGCGCGGCCTGGTTCTGGTTGCTGGCCAGCATGGTGATCGTGGCCGACTACTGGGGTGGCACACCAGCCCGCTGGACCTCAGTAGCCGCCCTGTTGGCGCTGGGGGGCTTGTGGTCGGTGCAGTTGCTCGACGCCCGCTTCTGGCCGCTGCGCAGCACGGGCTACCGCGGCCTGCGTCAGCGCGCCTTGCTGGTGGCTGGCCTGGTGCTGGTGATGGCCGTGGTTGCCCTGCTCGGCGGCGGCGCCTACCTGCGCGACCGCGCCGCCACCTGGAAGGAAGACGGCAGGCTGCGCATCGCCCACTGGCAGGCGGGCTTGCAGCTGATGCACGGCCCCGAGCAATGGCTGCTGGGCAAGGGCGCGGGGCGCTTCGTGGCCTCGCACTTCTACGAAGGCCCCATCCAGAGCCATATCGGCGACTACCGCTTGCGCACCGAAGGCGACGAGTCCTTCCTCGCGCTCACCGGCGGCAAGCATTCACTCAGCTATGGCGAGATGTTCCGCATCACCCAGCGCATCGAGGCGCCCACCACGCCCACCATGCGCGTGCGCGTGCTGGCCCGCTCGGGCGTCGAGAGCGACCTGCGCTTCGAGGTCTGCGAGCGCCACCTGATCTACATCGGCAACTGCTCGGACCGGGGCGTGCATGTCAAGCCCGTCGTGCCGTCTGACGGCGGCGAGCCCGTGGCCCTGTGGCAGCCCTATGACATTGAGCTGAAAACCCCCAGCGACCTCGGCGGCAGCGGCCTGCTTAGCCGCGCCGTCACCTTCTCGATGGCGGTGGGCACGCCGGGCGTGCGCATCGACATCGCCCGCGTCGCGCTGCTGGACGGCACCGGGCGCCCGCTGCTGGTCAATGGCGACTTCAACCGCGAGATGGCGCACTGGTTCTTCTCCAGCGACAAGCACCACCTGCCCTGGCACTTCAAGAACGCAGCCCTGCATGTGCTGTTCGAGCAAGGCCTGGTGGGCCTGGCACTGCTGGGCACGGCCTATGTGCTGGTGCTGGTGCGGCTCTCGGTCGGCCGTGGGCGCGACCACCCGCTGGCGCCAGCTTTTGTCGCAGCCCTGATCGGCTTTGCCGTGGTGGGCGCCTTTGACAGCCTGATCGACGCCTCGCGCATCGGCTTCCTGTTCTTCCTGCTGATGCTGCTGGGCCTGGGCCTGCGCGCCATGCCGGGCGAAGGCTTGCCACGATCGGCATAGACAATCGGGCGCATGCTCGCCTACCGACACGCCTTCCACGCCGGCAACCACGCCGATGTGCTCAAGCACCTCGTGCTCACGCGCGTGCTGCGCTACATGGCCACGAAGGACAAGCCCTTCACCCTGATCGACACCCACGCCGGCGCGGGCGGCTACTCCATCGAGGGCCGCTACGCGCAGAAGAATGGCGAGTACGGCAGCGGCATTGGCCGCCTCTACGACGCCACCGACCTGCCCGCGCCGCTGCAGGACTACGTGGACCAGGTGCACGCCTTCAACCCCGACGGCCAGCTGCGCCAGTACCCCGGCTCGCCCGGCCTGGCCACGCTGCTGCTGCGCCCGACCGACCGGCTGCGCGCCTACGAGCTGCACCCCACCGACCACCGCATCCTCGAGTCCTTCCTGGCCGACCGGCCGCAGACCCAGGTCAGCGACCGCGATGGCTTCGAATCCCTCAAGGCCGAGCTGCCCCCGCCGGGGCGCCGCGCCGCGCTCCTGATCGACCCGCCCTACGAGATCAAGACCGACTACGCCCGCGTGCTGGCCGCCCTGCGCGAGGCCCTGCAGCGCTTTGCCGACACGGTGATCATGATCTGGTACCCGCAGCTGCAGTTGCTCGAATCGAGCCAGCTGGTGCAGCGCCTCAAGGCCAGCGCCGACACCGCCGCCAAGAAGGGCTGGCTGCACGTGCGCCTCACCGTGACGCAGGCTGACGAACGCGGCTTTGGCATGCTGGGCAGCGGCATGTTCGTCGTCAACCCGCCCTACACCTTGCACGACGAACTGGCGGCCTGCCTCCCGGTGTTGGTCGATGCCTTGGGCCAGTACGACGGCGCTAACTACGTGCTCGAACAACGAGCCGCCTGACAACGCGCATGCCTCCACCTACCCTCGGCAATTTCAGCCCCGCCGCCGTCGCCCGCTGCCTGCCTTTCGTGCTCTTCATGGCCATGCTGGCGCTGCGGGGCTACCTGCCCGAGTCCGTGGCCAGCAGCCTGCAGCTCGACACCCGCTGGCTCTATGCGCTGCAAGCCCTGCCCACGCTGGCCCTGCTGTGGCTGTGGCGGCGCGAGTACGGCGAGCTGACGCGCCAAAACTGGCCCGATGCGCGCGAGCTGCTGCTGGCCGTGGGCGTGGGTGTGGCCGTGTTCGTCGCCTGGATCCATCTCGATGCCCCTTGGATGCAGCTCAGCACGGCCACCGCGCCCTTTGTGCCGCTGGACGCCCAGGGCCGCCCCGACGCAGCGCTGATCGCCATCCGGCTTCTTGGCGCCGTGCTCGTCGTGCCGCTGATGGAGGAGCTGTTCTGGCGCAGCTTCCTGATGCGCTGGATCGAGCACCCGCAGTTCGAGCGCGTCGAACCCACACGCGTCGGGTTCAAGGGCCTGGTCCTGTCCACCTTCGTCTTCATGCTGGCCCACACCCTCTGGCTGGCTGCCATCGTGGCCGGCCTGGCCTATGCGTGGCTGTATCGGTGGCGCGGCCACCTGGCCAGCGCCGTGGTCGCGCATGCGGTCACCAACGCCCTGCTCGGACTCTGGGTCATTCAGACGGGGCGCTGGGAGTTCTGGTAGAGCCTGTCAACGAGGTCGTTGCAGGTCCTTGAAGGCCTCAAACAGCCAGGACCGCATGCCCAGCACCAGCGAGTAGCTGCGCTTGTCCGCCGCGGGCTGCTTCTGGTCCAGCAGGTGCTGGCGCGCAAAGTCCTCGGCCACGCGGCGCAGGCGATCGTTCAGGTCGCGCGCGGCGGCCGTCGAGAGCTGGCCGTGCACCAGCATCAGCAGCTCGCCCTCGCCATCAAAGCCCGCGTCAAAGAAGTCCTGCACCACCCGCTCACGGAAGAACTGCATCACCGGCCCGCGCGGCCGCCACCTGAAGGTCTTGGACACCCGCAGCTTGTAGCGGTTGAGCGGCCGCAGCTCGATGATGCCGAGCCGGTCCAGCTGCGCCATCAGCTTCACCACCTCGGCCTCGCTCAGCCGGTAGGCCGCCAGCATCTGCTCCACCGTCCACTGGCTCAGGCAGCAGATGGCCACCAGCAGCAGCTTGGTGTCGGCCACCACCGCGCGCTCCTGCGCCACCGTCAGTTCGCGCTGCGCCGGCTGCTCGGTCACAAGGCGCGCCGCCAGGTCGGCGAAGTCGCAACGCAGCACGCGGCAGACCTCGTCCACCCGCGACAACGGCATCTCCCCGCCCGGCGCAAACATGCGCTTCACGCTCGACTCCGACAGCGACAAGGCCCGCGCCAGATCGGCATAGCTCAGGCCCTGCGACTTGAGCTCGGACTTGAGCAGGGCGACAAGGGTGTGCGTGGTCGTCATGCCCCGGACGGTAGCGCAGGATGACACCGCAGGTAGCACTGCCTGCATCCAGCGCAGCCAGCGCTTGCCAGCCGGCGGCCGCTGCGCAGGATCAGGCCCCGTGTTCGACTGCTGGACCCATCCATGTCCCCTCGCCCTGCCTCACGACGCTTGTTCGCCCTCACCTTCGGCGCGGCCTTGAGCCTCAGCCTCGCCAGCTCGCCCAGCCAGGCCCACGGCGACCCCTCGGCCGTCAGCGCCAGCACCCTCTCGGCTTTGCCCGTGGCGCTGTCCGTCACCGCCACGGTCGCACCCTCGGCCCTCTTGGTGGCCGGCGGCACCCTGGTGGTGGTGAGCGTGACGGCGGTGGCCGGCGGCACGCTGTGGGTGCTGGAGCGCGCCAGCGATGGCGCCCGCATCAGCCTGCGCGTCACCGGCCGCGCCTTGGCCGCGTCGACCACGCTGGCCGGCACGGCGGTGGTCGCCTCTGCGGTCGGGGCGGGCACGGTGCTGTCGGTGGCCGGGCAGGCCATCGCCTTCGTGCCGAATGAGGTGGGCAAGGCGCTGCTGCACCACGAGAAGGTGTCGCGGTGAGACGCCTGCTGACGGCGGCGCTGCTGGCGGTCTCGCTGGCCGCCCATGCCGGGCAGACCTGCGAGGACCAGCCCCTCACCACGCGCCAGGTGGAATTGGGTCTCACGCTGGCACAGCAGACCGCCGAGCAGCTCGACGCGAGCGGCGCCCAGGTCGTCCTGCTGGCCCGCGCGGGGCAGGACCTGTCGGCCTACCGCTTGCAGTGGTCCCACTTCGGCATCGCTTACCGTGTGCCCCCAGGGCCGGGCTGCGCCCAACCCGCCCCCCAAGGGGGTCAAGCAACTCGGGAGCGGCCCTTCGTTTGCTTGAGCGACGAAGCCACCGGCGCCTGGCGCGTGCTGCACAAGCTCAACGACTGCGGCACCGCCGACGCCGCCATCTACCGCCAGGGCCTGGGCGATTTCTTCCTCGACCGGCCACACCGCTACGAGGCCGCCTACGTGGTGCCCGAGCCGGCGCTGCAGCAGCAACTGCTCGCGGCCCTCGCGCAGCCGACGACCGCCGTGGCCCTGCACGAGCCGCACTACAGCATGGTGGCCTACGCCTGGGGCCAGACCTACCAGCAGAGCAACCAGTGGGCGCTGGAGACCCTGGCCCTCGCCGCCGCGCCGCAGCCTGTGCCTGACCGCCGCGCCGCCCAGGCCTGGCTGCGCGCCCAGGGCTACCACCCGACCGACCTGCGCATCAACACCGCCAAACGCCTGGGCGCACGGCTCACGCGCGCCAACATCGCCTTTGACGACCACCCCACGGCCCGCCGCTTTGCCGGCCACATCGAGACGGTCACCGTGGACTCCGTGTTCGACTGGCTGACCCGCAGCGGCCGCGCGAGTGCGCCGGTGCGCGTGGTATTGCAGGCGGTTTCGCCAGCCCCACGAAGCCCGGCGGCCATGCAGAATCCCGCCACGCCGACAGCCCGTCCGTCATGAGCCACTCCGCCAACCAGTTCAGCCTGCTCAGCCAGCGCCGCTTTGCGCCCTTCTTCTGGACGCAATTCCTCGGCGCGGGCAATGACAACCTGTTCAAGTTCGCCTTCACGGTGCTGGTGACCTACCACCTGCAGCTGGCCTGGCTGCCGCCCAGCCTCGCGGGGCTGGCGATCGGCGCGCTCTTCATCCTGCCCTTCGTGCTGTTCTCGGCCACCGCCGGGCAGCTGGCCGACAAGTACGACAAAGCCCGCGTGATGCAGCTCGTGAAGAGCCTGGAGGTCGGCATCATGGCACTGGCAGCCTGGGGCTTCATGCAATCCCACGTACCCGCGCTGCTGGCCTGCGTCTTCCTGATGGGCCTGCACTCCACGCTGTTCGGCCCCGTCAAATACGCCTACCTGCCCCAGCACCTGGACGAGCACGAGCTCACCGGTGGCAATGGCATGGTCGAGATGGGCACCTTCGTCGCCATCCTGCTCGGCAACCTGGCCGGTGGCCTCTTGATCGCCCTGCCCCAGGTCGGCGCGCAGGCGGTGGCGATGTCGGCCTTTGGCCTCGCGGTGCTGGGCCGGCTCACGGCGCAGGCGATTCCTGAGAGCCCCTCCACCGACCCCGGCCTCAAGATCAACTGGAACCCCGTCACCGAGACCTGGGCCAACTTGAAGCTCGCGCACCGGCAGGTGGCCGTGTTCCGCTCGCTACTCGGCATCTCGTGGATGTGGTTCTTTGGCGCCGTCTTCCTCGCCAACTTCCCGGCCTTTGCCAAAGAGGTGCTGCATGGCGACGAGCACGTGGCCTCGGTGCTCTTGATGACCTTCTCCATCGGCATCGGCGTGGGCTCGCTGCTGTGCGAGCGCCTGTCGCGCCGCCATGTCGAGATCGGCCTCGTGCCGCTCGGGGCCATCGGCATGAGCGTCTTCGCCATTGACCTCTACTTCGCCTCGCGCGCGCTGCCGCCGGCCAACGCGCTCTCCGTCAGCGCCTTTCTGGCCGAGGCGCGGCATTGGCGCGTGCTGGCAGACCTGGCCTTGCTCGCCCTCTTCGCCGGCATCTACAGCGTGCCCATGTATGCGCTCATCCAGCTGCGCGCCAAGCCCAGCCACCGCGCCCGCATCATTGCGGCCAACAACATCCTCAACGCGCTGTTCATGATCGCCAGCTCGCTCATCGCAGGCGCGCTGCTGTCAGCGGGTTGCAGCATCCCCGAGCTCTTCCTCGTGCTCGGCATCGCCAACGCCATCGTGGCGGGCTACATCTTCTTCATCGTCCCCGAGTACCTGCTGCGCTTCTTCGCCTTCGTGCTCACGCACTGGGTCTATCGCTTCAAGGTGCGCGGCGACGAACACATCCCCACGCGCGGCGCGGCCCTGCTGGTCTGCAACCACGTCAGCTACGTGGACGCGGTGCTGCTGATGGCAGCCAGCCCCCGGCCCATCCGCTTCATCATGGACCACCGCATCTTTGCCACGCCCGTGCTCGGCTGGTTCTTCCGCCTCGTCAAGGCCATCCCTGTGGCACCCAAGGGCGAAGACCCCGCCGCCTACGCCGCCGCCTTTGCCGCCGCGCGCGACGTGCTGCTGGACGGCGAGCTGCTGCTCATCTTCCCCGAAGGTGGCCTCACCCGCGACGGGCAGATGAAACCCTTCAAGGGCGGCGTCATGAAGATCCTGGCCGACCTGCCCGACGAGCACCGCGCCAGCCTGCCCGTCATCCCCTGCGCGCTGCACAACTTGTGGGGCAGCTTCTTCTCGCACGCCGGCGGCAAGGCCATGTCCCAGCCGCTGCGCCGAGGTGTGTTCAACCACGTGGGCTTGAGCGTGGGCGAACCCCTGACCGCTGAGTCGGTGTCGCCTGAAGCGCTGCAGGCGCGTGTGACCCAAGAACTGGAACAAGGAATCGCCTGATGGGCCGCTGGATAGCGCTTTTCTTGCTGTGCCTGCTCTCCCTGGGCTTTGGCGCGGCCAGCCTGTGCGGCGCCGCCTTCACCTTGATGGCCCTGCCCGACGTGACACGCGGCGGCGCTGAGAACTACGCCGGTGCGGCGCTCGTCATCGCGGTGCCCAGTCTCCTGATTGGTGGCGGGCTGTGCTGGTTGGCCGTGCGCTTGCTGCTCAAGGTGTGGCGCAACCCAGCTTCTGCCGCCACGACGACACCCGATGAGCCCTCGCCCTGACGCCCCCAAGTTCCACGGCGCCCCGCGCCTGCTGCTCATCGGCGTGCTGCTGGTGATGTTGCTGGGCTTTGGCGCCCTGAGCTTTTGCGGCGGCTTCGTCAGCCTGTCCCTGCTGGCCGATAGCCGACGCCCCAGCGCCGAGTGGATGTTTTTGCTCATCGCCGTGCCGGGCTTGCTCATCTGCGGCATTGCGGCCTGGAAGGTGCTGCGGCGCTTGCTCAGCCTGGTCTTCCAGCGCCCATGAGCCTGGACCTGCACACCGCCGGCTGGGTGCACAGCCTCTTCGAATGGGCCGGCATGGCGGGGGGCGCGTGGCTGTGGCGCCGAGGCATGCCGCGCCAAGCGGGGCCGATGGCCCCGGGCAACTTCGCGGTGCTGGTGGGCCTGCTGCTGGGCGCCGGCATCGGCAACAAGCTCGTGTTCCTGATCGAGCGGCCTGACGTCTTGAACGCACTGCTGCAAGGCCAGCCACTGTGGCCGGGGCAGAGCATCGTCGGCGGGCTGCTGGGTGGGCTGATCGGCGTCGAGATTGCTAAGAAGCTCACCCATCAGACACGCAGCACGGGCGACGCGATGGTGCTGCCGCTGGTCCTGGGCATCAGCGTCGGCCGCGTGGGCTGCTTCATCGCGGGCTTGCATGACGACACCTTCGGCCTGCCCACCACGCTGCCCTGGGGCGTGGACTTCGGCGATGGCCTCACGCGCCACCCGACTCAGCTCTATGAGATCGCGGTGCTCGGCTTGCTCGGCGCCGCACTTCACCACCTTCGACCCAAGCTCGCCGCAACACCAGGCCTCGCCTTCAAACTCTTCCTCTCCAGCTACCTCGGCTGGCGCTTCCTGGTCGAGTTCCTGAAGCCGGTGCCGGTCGCCTACCCGCTCGGCCTCTCGGGCATCCAGTGGACCTGCCTGATCGCCCTGCTGGCCTACCTCCCCTTCGTGTGGCGCGACGCGCGGCCCACGCTCGTGCACCCATGACCCGCAAAGTCCGCCCCTATCTCTTCTACGACACCACGCAGTCGGTCTGCACCACCTGCCTGCACCCCGTCGAGGCCAAGATCCTCGTCAAGGACGGCCAGGTCTACATGGACAAGTGGTGCCCCGCCCACGGCACCGAGCGCGTGCTCGTCAGCGATGACGCCGACTACTACCGCCTGTGCCGCGAGGTCTACGTCAAGCCGCCCGAGATGCCGGCGCGCTTTGCCACGCCGATGAAGTACGGCTGCCCCTACGACTGCGGCCTGTGCCCCGACCACATGCAGCACAGCTGCCTGTCCATCGTCGAGATCAGCGACCACTGCAATCTTCGCTGCCCCACCTGCTACGCGGGCTCAGGCCCCGAGCGCACCACGCACCGCAGCTTTGCTGAAGTGATCGCGATGCTGGACACCGTCGTCGCCAGCGAGGGCGAGGCCGACGTGGTGCAGATCTCGGGCGGCGAGCCCACGCTGCACCCCCAGTTCTTCGAGATCCTCGACGCCGCACGCGCGCGGCCCATCAAGCACCTGATGGTCAACACCAACGGCTTGCGCATCGCCCAGGACGCCGCCTTTGCCGAGCGACTGGCAAGCTATGCGCCCGGCATCGAGGTCTACCTGCAGTTCGACTCCCTGCGCCGCGAGGCGCTGATGGACCTGCGCGGCGCCGACCTGCGCGGCCCGCACGAGGCGGCGCTCAAGCGCCTCGATGAACTCGGCATCTCCACCACGCTCGTGATGACCGTCAAGCGCGGCGTCAACGACGACGAGGTGGGCGACATCATTCGCCACGGCGAGTCCTTCGCCTGCGTGCGCGGCGTGACCCTGCAGCCCATCCAAGACGCCGGCCGCGTCGAAGGCTACGACCCCGCGCGCCACCGCCTCACGGTCAGCGAACTGCGCCGCCGCATCGCTGAGCAGAGCGGCAGCTTCACGCTGCAAGACGTGCTGCCCGTGCCCTGCAACCCCGACACGCTCGCGATGGCCTACGCACTGCGCAAGCCCGGCGGCGGCTTGGTGCCGCTCACGCGTTTTGTCGACCCTGCGACCCTGCTGGCCGGCGACCGCAGCACCATCAGCTTCGAGCGTGACCTGGATTTGCGCAGCCAGCTCTTCAAGCTCTTCTCCACCAACCACTCGCCCGAGAGCCAGAGCAATTGCCTCTCGGAGTTGCTCTGCTGCCTGCCCCGCATCGACGCCCCCCAGCTCAGCTACCGCGACGTCTTCCGCGTGCTCATCGTCCAGTTCATGGACGCCCAATCCCTCGACATCCGCGCGCTCAAGAAGAGCTGCGTCCACATGGCCCAGCCCGACGGCCGCATGATCCCTTTCGAGGCCTACAACCTGTTCTACCGCGACGAGAAGGCGGTGGCTTTGGCGAGGATTCGGGAGGGCTTGGATGCGGCGCGCCAGCGGCGCAGCAGCATTCCGATCAGTGTGGCCTGAAGCCCGCACTCAGCGCGAGGTAAACCCCATCCCCTTGCGCTCCCGCACCCCCGGCTTGGCGCGGTGCTCGACTTCGAGCTGGGCCAAGAACTCGTCGGGGCTAAATGCATCGCCGAGGATCTCGACCTGTTGGCGGACGGCGGCGAAGTCGCCGTGGGCGAGGCAGTCAAGCACGGCCAGACGCTCGCATTGCTCAGGCGTGGGTGCGGTGCCGGTTTCGTTCTCGAACATGCGCTCGCGCTGCTCGGGCTTGAGCGGCTTGAAACGGATCTTGAACGCGAAGCGGCGCAGCGCGGCTTCGTCGAGGTCTTCGAAGAGGTTGGTGGTGCAGATGAAGAGGCCGGGGTAGCGCTCCATGCCGGCGAGCATCTCGTTGACTTCGGAGACCTCGTAGTTGCGCTCGGCGTGCTTGCGGCTGCGCAGGAAGCTGTCGGCTTCGTCGAGCAGCAGCACGGCGCCTTCAGCGGCGGCGGTCTCGAACATGCGGGCCATGTTCTGCTCGGTCTCGCCGACGTATTTGCTGGAGAGGTCGCTGGCGCGGCGGACCATCAAGGGGCGGCCGAGTTCACTGGCGATGTGTTCGGCCAGCGCGGTCTTGCCGGTGCCCGGGGGGCCGTAGAAGCACATCTGGCCGGCACCCTTGCGGCGCAGGGCCTCGACGATGCGGGGCACCTCGAAGCGGCTCTCGACATTGAGCAGGTCGAGCGCGTAGCTGGTGACGCAGGGCCGCGCGGTGGTGGCGGCGTCGTTGCGGCCCAGGGCCTTGTCGGCGTTTTGCAGCTGGCGCTCGATCAGGCGCTCGGCCTGGTCGGGCTGGCCGGCCAGTTGAGCAAAGCGCGCGGCGGTGCGGATCTGTGCAGGCGTGAGGCCCGGGCGCTCGGCCAGCTTGGCCACAAAGGCTTCGCTCACCGGCACCTCGGCCAGCGCGCGGGCGACGAGGCCTTGGCGGGCGCCGGGCGGCGGTGACTTCAGCTCCAGGTGGTACTGGAAGCGGCGGCGGAAGGCCGGGTCGATCTGCTCGATGCGGTTGGTGACCCAGATCACCGGCACGGGGTTGGTTTCCAGGATCTGGTTGACCCAGGCCTTGCCGCTGACCGAGGAGCCGGTGCCGCTGGCGCCCTCGCCGCTGGCGTCGAGCCGGGCGATGAGGCTGGCGGTGTCGCTGGACAGTGGCGGGAAGACGTCTTCGACCTCGTCGAACAGCAGGGCCACATTGCCGCTGGCCTTCAAGAAGACCTGGCTGATCTGCAGGCTGCGGTAGCGGTCACGGCCGGAAAGGGAGTTGCCGTCGCGGTCGGCGGCTTCGACTTCGTAGAGATCAAGCCCCGCCGCCGCCACGGCCACCTTGGCCAGCTCGGTCTTGCCGGTGCCCGGCGGGCCGTAGAGCAGCACGTTCACGCCGGCGGCCTGCGTGGCCACAGCGGTCTTGAGCAAACCTTGCAGCAAGGCCAGGTCGTCAGCCACAAAGGAGAAGTCGGTCGGGCCCAGGGTGCTGCGCGTGGCGGGCCGTGTGAACACGGCCATCAGGTCGTGCGGGCCCTGGTACTCGCGCATCAGCACGGGCGGTATCTGGTCGCTGACCTTCATGAGGTCGGCGAGGTCGGTGATGTTGTGCTCGGAGATCAGGTTCTCGACCATGCCGATGCGTTCCAGCCGCGAGCCGGCGCGCAGGGCCTCGGCCACTTCGCGCTCGTCCACGCCGGCGACCGCCGCGATGGCGGCAAAGGCCTCGTGGGCGGTGTTGACCTTGAACTCGACCAGCGCCCCGCGCAGCTCGCGCTGGTAGCGGGCCAAGGTGCCGTAGAGCAGGATGGCGCGCTCGGCGGGGTTGAGCTGCAAGAGCGTGCCGAGCTGGGCGATGTTCTTCTCGATCAGCGTGGACTCCTGCTTGAGCTGGCGGTCCAGGTGCTCGCAGGTGGTGGCCAGCAAGGCCATCATGTCCTTGGGCGCGTCCTTGGCGTATTCGTCCAGGTAGAAGAACAGCGTGCCCTCGGCAAAGGGGCCGTTCCAGCGCCCGAAGCGGTCGAGGAAGGCCTCGTCCGACAGCACTTCCTGGCCGCGCCAGAGCTCATTGCTGGCGCAGCGCTGCAGCAGGTAAAGCCGCAGGCGCTGCAGCACGCGCACGGGCCACACGAGGTGGCGGCCGGTGAAGGAGAGCAGGCCGTTGAAGTCCCGCCGCAGGTTGAAGCGCCCGGCGTGCTTGACGGTGAGCGTCAGCACGAACTGCGAGCACATGCGGTCCAGCACCGGTGCTTTTTCGAGCCCGGGCGAGGCCAGCACCCGCCCACTCACGCGGGCGGCGGCACTCAACTCCTGGACTCGTCGAACCATGGGGACTCCTGCGCTCTATCGACGGCCCATCTTGGCTCAGCTCAAGACGCTGTCAATGCATTTGTACCGAGGTCTGGCCCATGGCTGCGTAACCTTCGATGAAATCGTCGAGTTCGTCCTCGCTGGAGCGGCCCTCGTCAAAAAGTGCCTGTACACCCAGCTCAAAGGATGCAGCAAGCGCCCCCTCGATGAAGATTTCCTTGCGGGCGAACTTGTCGACGATCTCGAAACCACCGCGCTGCAGGTTGGTGCCAGCCCAGGCGTCCGCATTCCGTTCGTCGAACTGCACGACGATGTAGCTATCGGAGTTGTAGAGCATTTGCATGATGGCCTCCAACTGCGGTTCTGGGCCGCGATATTCAAGACTTCGGTCGGAAAGATAGTGGCAGAACACCCCGCTGTTCGCACGATAGTCGAGTCAGGAATTAGGGAGGAGTTCACGGGCTTTCAAGCCATATTTCGAAGCCCCGGCGCTCGGGGTCGCCCTGGCGCAAACGCACCGGGCCATGGCCGCGCGCGGGGTCGAACCAGGCCTCCAGGCCCGGGTCCTCGGGCCCAAGCGGCTGACGACGCAAATGCCACAGGCCAGGGATGGCGCTGTCCTCCTCGACCAGCTCAAACACCCACTCGCGCAACTCGCCGCGCAGCCCCGCCA
Organism: Roseateles paludis; assembly: GCF_039872745.1. Lineage (NCBI taxonomy): Bacteria > Pseudomonadati > Pseudomonadota > Betaproteobacteria > Burkholderiales > Sphaerotilaceae > Roseateles > Roseateles paludis. The sequence goes on from NZ_JBDPZD010000001.1 coordinate 106,680, forward strand.
CCCAGACGCGCCAGCGCGCACCAGGCAGGGGCGTCGGCCCGGCGTCCAGCAGCGCGGCCAGTTGCAGCCACCAGCTCAGGCGGTCCTGGGCGCCGTCGGGCAGGTCCAGGCTGCCGGGGCGGGCGGAAAAGCTCAGCCGCCCCGCATCGCGGTCGAAGTTGGTGGCCTGGCGGTCGCCGCCCCGCATCTGCAAGCTGAAGCGCTCCGGCACCAGGCCGGCGGGCGACATGCGGCCCAGGCTTTGCCAGGCGGGTAGCGTGCGCTCACCGATGCGGCGGGTCAGGCGCAAGGTATAGCGGCCATCGGCCTGCGGCTGCCAGCTCAAGCTGGCTTCGCCATCCTGGCCGGACTGGCGGAGGCGGTAGCGCCACTCGCTGGCTTCAGCCAGCCGCAGCAGCGGCGCGGGTGGGCCGGGGTCTGCAGCGGGCGTCGGGTCTGGCGCCAGCGCGGACGGCAAGCGCTGAGCCTGGGCGCGCGACGGCGCGGCCGGGCGGGCCGCCACTGCGGGCTGCGCGGCCGGCGGCGCCTGCATCCGCACGCTCAGCGCCGGCGCGGCGGCCGCGATGGGCTGCGCCGGCAGCTCCGGCGCACGGAACCACCAGGCATGCAGGCCGGCGCTGAGCCCCAAGGCCAGCAGCGCGGGGCGGAGTTTGTGGAGGCGCACCGCACAATCGTGGCATGAAACTCGCCACCTACCTTGATGGCTCGCGCGACGGCCAGCTCGTCGTCGTCTCGCGCGATCTGAGCCAGGCCCACTTTGCCAACGGCATCGCCACCCGGCTGCAGCAGGTGCTGGATGACTGGGCCTTCATGGCGCCGCAGTTGGAAGAGCTGTCCATCTCGCTCAACCATGGGCGCTGCCGGCATGCCTTCGCCTTCAACCCCGCCCAGTGCATGGCCCCACTGCCGCGCGCCTATGGCTGGACGGTGCCCGAGGACGGCGGCCGCCGTGCCAGCGACGCCCTGCTGGGCCCCCACGCCCCGCTGCGCCTGCTGGCCGACCCGGTGCCCTGCGCGGCGCGCTATGCCGTGCTGCACGGCGATGTGCCGCGCGGGATCGACGCGCTGAGCGCGCGCGATGCCATCCGCCTGCTGCTGCTGGCCGCCGAGTCGCCCACGCACACGGCCTTCGCGCCCGTGGCCGTGAGCCCTGACGAGCTGGGCGCGGCGTGGCAGAACGGCCGGGTCATGCTGCCCGTGCTGGCCATGCACAACGGCCGCCGCGAGGGTGGCACCGACAAGCCCGAGCCCGGCGCTGACTTTGGCCGCCTGCTCTCCGACCTGGCCCACCCGCGCGCGCTGCGTGCGGGCAGCCTGGTGGGCGCGACCACGGCCGTGCTGGTGCCCGCCATGGCTGCCGGTGATGCGGTGCGCTTCGAGGTCAAGGACGAGGCCGGGCACTCGATCTTCGGGGCCATCGAGCAGGACGTGGTGCTGGAAGGAACGGCGACCGAATGACGCACAAGATCATCATCGACACCGACCCGGGCCAAGACGACGCCATCGCCCTGCTGCTGGCCGCTGCCAGCCCCGAGCTGGAGCTGCTGGGCGTCACCACCGTGGCTGGCAATGTGCCCCTGCCCCTGACCACGCGCAACGCCCGCACCGTGCTGGAGCTGGCCGGGCGCCGCGACGTGCCCGTCTGTGCCGGCGCCGCTGCCCCGCTGGACGAAGCCCTGGTCACGGCCGAACACGTGCACGGCAAGACCGGCCTCGACGGCATCACCCTCCCCGAGCCCAGCCTGCCGCTCGACCCACGCCACGCGGCCGACTTCATCGTGCAGACCCTGCGCGAGCACGCGCCCGGCAGCGTCACGCTCTGCCCGCTGGGCCCGCTCACCAACATCGCGCTCGCGCTGCGCCGCGCGCCCGACATCGCGGCGCGCATCCAGCGCATCGTGCTGATGGGCGGAGGCTTCTTCGAGGGTGGCAACATCACCCCGGCGGCCGAGTTCAACTTCTATGTGGACCCGCAGGCCGCGCACGAGGTCTTCTCAAGCGGCGTGCCCATCACCATGGCGCCGCTGGACGTGACGCACCGCGTGCTGACGACCCGCGCCCGCGTCGAGGTCATCCGCGCGCTCGGCACCCGCGTGGGCACCACCGTGGCCGCGTGGATGGACTTCTACGAGCGCTTTGACATCGCCAAGTACGGCAGTGACGGTGCCCCCCTGCACGACCCCTGCGTGATCGCCTGGCTGCTGCGCCCTGAGCTCTTCAAGGGCCGCGACTGCAATGTGCGCATCGAGGTGGCAAGCCCCCTGACACGCGGCATGAGCGTGGTGGACTGGTGGCAGGTGAGCGGCCTGCCCACCAATGCCCTGGTGCTGCGCGAGGTGGATGACGCCGGGTTTTTTGCCCTGCTGACCGAACGCCTGCAACGACTATGAACCTGCCCCTGAGTTGCCGCTGCGGCGCCATCCAAGGCAGCGTGCCCGACGCCGCCCGCACCGCGCGGGTGATGTGCTACTGCCGCGACTGCCGCACCGCGCAGCGCTGGCTCGACCCCACACGCGGGCTGGACGCAGCTGGCGGTGTGGACATCATCGCCACGTCGCAGGCCGAGGTGCAGCTCACGCAGTGGCAAGACGCACTGGCCTGCCTGCAGCTCAGCCCCAAGGGCCTGCACCGCTGGTACTGCAAGCACTGCCGCACGCCGCTGGGCAACACGCCGGCCGCCAACGGGCCGCGCTTTGTGGGCCTGAGCCGCCTGGCGGTGGCCCTGGACGACGCGGCCCTTGACGCCCGCGTGGGCGAGCCGCGCTGGCAGGCCTTTGCCAAGAGCGCCACCGGCCCGCTGCCGACGCTGGCCAGCCGCGCCCTGCTGCCCACGCTCAAGGTCGTGGGCCGCACGCTGCTGGACCGCTTGCGCGCTTTGACGCCGGGCAATCCCTTCTTCGACGCCCAGGGCCGGACGCGCGTCCAGCCCCATGTGCTGCCCCGCGAGGAGCGCGCCGCGCTCGCCGCACAGGATCGCTGACGCTCAGCCCTGCAGCCGGCGCGTCACGAGCCGGAAGTCCGGGTCCTCGGCAAAGGGCTTGATGGTGAAGCCCAGCGCGCGCATGAGCTTGAGCATGTCGGCGTTGTTGGTCAGCACCAGGCCGTCGATCTCGTCGAGCCCCATCTCGCGGGCGGCGTCCATGATGGCCTCCATCAGGCGCGAGCCCAGGCCGCGGCCGGCAAAGTCGTCGGCCACCAGCAGGCTGAACTCGCAGCTGGTCTGGTCGGGGTTGGTGATGCAGCGCGAGACGCCGACGATGCGCTCAGCGTCCACCATCTCGCCGTCCGGGCCCGCCACGCGCTCGCGGTAGAGCGCGACGAGGGCCATCTCGCGGTCGTAGTCGATGAGCGTGAGGCGTGAAAGCAGCGCGGGCGGGAGCTCGGTCATGCTGCTCACGAAGCGGAAGTAGCGGCTCTCGGGCTTGAGGCCGCGCACCAGCTGCTGCAGGCTCTCGGCATCGTCGGGGCGCACGGGGCGCACGCTCACCTCGCCGCCGCCCTTGAGCGGCCAGACCTGCACATAGCGCGCCGGGTAGGGCAGGATGGCCAGGTGGCCGTAGTCGCCGCTGCGCGCGGCCTGGCCGATGGGGTGCAGCACCACGCGCGCATCCACGGCCACGGCGCCGTCTTCATCGACGATCAGCGGGTTGATGTCCATCTCGCGCAGCTGCGGGAACTCGCACACCATCTCGCTCACGCGCAACAGCACGCGCTCCAGCGCGTCGAGGTTGGCGGCGGGCATGCCGGGCAGCTCGGCCAAGCTCTCGGCGATGCGCGCGCGGTCGATGAGGCGCCGGGCCAGGAACTGGTTGAGCGGCGGCAGCTCCATCGAGCGGTCGGCGATCAACTCGATCATGGTGCCGCCGGCGCCGAAGACGATGACGGGGCCGAAGGCAGGGTCCGTCACCATGCCCACATAGACCTCGCGGCCGCGCCGGTTGCGGGCCATGCGCTGCACGGTGACGCCATTGATGCGCGCGTCGGGCTGCAGGCGGCGCACACGCTCGATCATCTCGGCATAGGCATCGCGGGCCGACGCGCCGTTCTGGATGTTGAGCACCACGCCCTGCACGTCGCTCTTGTGGACGACGTCGGGCGAGTCGATCTTGAGCGCGACCGGGAAGCCCAGCTGCGTGGCGATCATCATGGCCTCGTTGGGGTTGCGCGCCAGCATGGTCTGCGTGACCGGGATGTGGAAGGCCGCGAGCAGGGCCTTGCTCTCCAGCTCGGTCAGGCTGCGGCGGCGCTCGGCCAGCACGCTTTCAATCAACAGCCGCGCGCCTTCGATGTCGGGCACGGCCAGGTCGGACATCGGGGGCGGCGTCTGCTGCAGCAGCTGCTGGTTTTCGTAGAACGAGGCCAGGTTGCCAAAGGCGCCCACCGCCGCCTCGGGCGTGCGGAAGCTAGGGATGCCGGCGTCGTTGAGCAGGCGCCGCGCGGCGGCCACGGTGGCATCGCCCATCCAGCAGGCCAGCAGGGGCTTGCCAAAGGCGGGCTGCAGGGCAGCGATGGCGCGCGCCGTCTCCAGCGCATCGCTCTCCAGCTGCGGCGAGAAGATGACGAGCGCGCCGTCCATGCCGGGGTCGCGCGCCACGGCCTGCAGCGCGGCGGCAAAGTGCTCGGGGCCGGCCTCGGAGGAGAGGTCGATCAGGTCGCTCATCGAGGTGCGCGGCGGCAGCTGCGGCCGCAGCGCGTTGACGGACTCGGCCGACAACCGGCCCAGCTGCAGCCCGATCTCGCTGACCCAGTCGGCCGCCAACACGCCAGGCCCACCGCCATTGGTGACGATGCCAAGCCGCTTGCCCACCGGGCGGTAGCGCGCGGCCAGGCACTTGGAGGCCGAGAACAGCTCGACGAAGGAGCGCACTCGCACGGCGCCGGCGCGGCGCAGCGCGGCGTCGAACACATCGTCGCTGCCAACGATGGCGCGGCAGTGCGTGAGCGCGGCCTCGTTGCCGGCGCTGCGCCGGCCTGCCTTGAGCACCACCACCGGCTTGGCGTGCGCAGCCGAGCGCAGCGCGCTCATGAAGCGCCGCGCGTTGGCGATGCCTTCGAGATACACCACGATGCCGTGCGTGCGCGCGTCGGTGGCGAGGAAGTCCAGCACCTGGGCCAGGTCGACGGCGGCATCGGGGCCAATGGACACGACCTGGCTGAAACCCACGTGGTTGTGGCGCGCCCAGTCCAGCATCGAAGCGGTGAGCGCGCCCGACTGCGACACCAGGGCCAGCGAGCCCTCCAGCGGCAACGGCCCGGCGGCACTGGCATTGAGCCCGAGCGAGGGGCGCTGGAAGCCGAGGCTGTTGGGCCCGAGCAGGTGCACGTTTTCGCGCCGGGCGATGCGCTGCAGCTGGGCGCAGCGCTCGGCATCCAGGCCACTGCCGATGATGAGCACCGCCCGGCAGCCGATGCGCGCCGCCACCTCCATGGCCGCCGCCACTTCGTCGGGCGGCAGGGCAATGATGGCCAAGTCAGCGCGGGCGCGCGCCAGGTCGGCCAGCGTGCCGGTGGTCTGCACGTCCAGGTAGACGGGCTCGGCGCTGCCAGGCGCGGCGGCCAGCGCGGCGCGCAGGGCGCGGGCATACGGGGTCTGGCGCTCAGCGTCGTCGGCCGGGCCGGCAAAGACGACGATGGACTTGGGGGTGAACAGCGGGGTCAGGAAATGGACGTCCATGGCTACAACACAGTCTCTCGATCAATCGGCGCCAATCAACACTCGCACATGGGCGGCCACGCTGCGGGCCAGCGGGTTCAGCACATAGCCCCCTTCCAGGCAGGACACGATACGCCCTTGCGCGTGGCGCGCGGCCACCTCCATCAGGCGCTGGGTGACCCAGGCGTAGTCGGCATCGACGAGGCCCAGGTTGCCCATGTCGTCCTCGCGGTGGGCATCGAAGCCCGCGCTGATGAAGATGAGTTGGGGCTTGAAGGCGTCCAGCGCAGGCACCCAGTAGTCCAGCACCGCCGCGCGGAAGGCCTCGCTGCCGCTGCGCGGCGCCAGGCCCACGTGGACCATATTGGCCGCGTCGCTCAGGTTGCGAGCGTTCTGGCCGTTGAAGGGGTAGAGGCCAGTCTCGAAGATGCTGCACATCAGCACGCGCTCGTCGCCCTTGAGGATGTCCTCGCTGCCATTGCCGTGGTGCACGTCAAAGTCGATCAGGGCCACGCGGTCGAGGCCATGCACGTCGAGCGCATGGCGCACGCCCACAGCCGCGTTGTTGAAGAAGCAAAAGCCCATGGCCGCATCGCGCTCGGCATGGTGGCCCGGCGGCCGCACCGCGCAAAAGGCCGAGGGCACCTTGCCGGCCAGCACCAGGTCGGTGGCCTCCACCACGGCACCGGCGGCGCGCAGGGCGGCGCGCACGGTGAAGGGGTTCATGCGCGTGTCGGGGTCCAGCTGCACATAGCCCTCGGCGGGCGCGGCGGCCAGCAGCTGCTGCACGTGCAGGGCCGAGTGCGCGCGCTCCAGCTGCTCGGGCGTGGCCAGCGGCGCGTCAAAGGGCAGCATGTAGTCCAGCAGGCCGCGCGCCAGCAACTGGTCGCCAATGGCCGCGAGGCGCTCGGGGCACTCCGGGTGGTCCGGGCCCATCTCGTGGCGCAGGCAGTCAGGGTGGGTGATGTAGGCAGTGAGCATTGCGGAGCACTGGGTTGGGGCACTGAAAGCGGGCGCCCGTTGCCCCATGCTAGGCAGCCCAGCTTGCCAGGCCTTGACGCAGCGCAATCCGCACGCGGTCAAGCAGCAACAAGGCGCTAAGCTGGCAGCCTCAACCGCCCCCCAACCGCCCCAACACGCCAAGCTCCATGACCTATTGCGTTGCCATGCGCCTGAAGGCCGGCCTGCTGTTCGCCTCCGACACCCGCACCAATGCCGGCGTGGACCACATCGCCAGCTTCGGCAAGATGCACCAGTTCCAGATCCCGCACCAGCGCGAGATCGTGCTGCTCAATGCCGGCAATCTGGCCACCACGCAGTCGGTGCTGTCACTGCTGCGCCAGCGCTTGCAGGGCGAGGGCGAGCACCTGCTGAACGTGCCCAGCCTCTACGACGCCGCCGTGCTGGTGGGCCGGACGCTCAAGGAAGTGGTGGCACGCGACTCTGCCGGCGGTGGCCTGAACCAAGGCGTGGACTTTGGCGCCAACTTCCTGCTCGGCGGCCAGATCAAGGGCGAGGGCCCGCGCCTCTTCCACATCTACCCGCAGGGCAACTTCATCGAGGCGACGGAAGACACACCCTACTTCCAGATCGGCGAGAGCAAGTACGGCAAGCCCATCATCGACCGCGTGATCAAGTACGAGACCACGCTGCTGCCCGAAGCCGCCAAATGCACGCTGGTGAGCTTTGACTCCACCATCCGCTCCAACCTGTCAGTGGGTCTGCCTATCGACATCGTGATGCTGCGCGCCAACCAGTTCGAGCAGGCCATGCAGCCGCCGCACCGCATTGGCCGCGAGGACCCCTACTTCAGCCGGCTGCGCGAGGGCTGGAGCGAGGGGCTGCGCAAGGTGTTCGAGGACCTGCCGGACGAGCCTTGGTTCGAGAATTGAGCAAGGTCGGAAGTACGGCAGTCCTGCCGAGAAGTCAGAAGAAGAGAGAGGGAGACCAGGTGAATACAAGCAGCGTCCGGTGGATGTTCACCGCACTGTGCCTGGCGGCATTTCTCGCATCGTGCGGCGGGGGCGGTGGCAGCGGTGGCACCAGCAGCACGACCACTAGCACGACGGGCAGTACCAGCGGCAGCACCAGTGGCACACCCACGGGCTCAGGGCTGCTGACCTCCGCACCTCGTGACAGCGATGGCGATGTGCAGGTGGGCGACGCGCAGTTCGTCATGGAGCCCGAGATCCAGGACTGGTTCTACAAGGTCACGGGCTTCCCGACCAACTTCAACTTCCACCTCTACCTGCCGGAAAGCTACAAGAGCGGTGGCGACACCGCCTACCCGCTGTTGATTCAGTTGCACGGCGACGACGGCTACAAAGAGACGCTGCCGGCGCTGACGCTCGGGCACATGGACGGCAGCCCGCTGCAGCCGCTGCTGAACGGCCGGCAGCTCAACCCGGCTGGCCGCTCAGGCTTGAACCCCCATGTGCGCGAATCCTTCGTCGTGGCACCCGAGGTGCCCCATGTGGACCGGACGGGCAACTTCGCCGAGCCGCTCGGCTACTGGAATCCGAACGCGATCAAGAAAATCATCGCCTTCATGCAGGCCAAGTACCGCATCGACAGCAAGCGGATCTACGTGACCGGCGCAAGCATGGGCGGAGGCGGCACCTTCCACGTCACCAACCGCAGCACCAACATCGTGGCCGCAGCGGTACCCATGTGCTTTGGCTATGACCAACCGCTCAGCCCCGGCATGTACAGCATGCCGCTTTGGTTCTTCCAGTCCTATGACGACGGTGCCGTGAACTACCAGCAGTCCTTGAGCGCCTTCAGTTCGCTGCTGCCCCTGCTCTTCCCCTGGGAGTCCTTCCCGTCGAAGACCAATGCGCCGACCAAGACCTACACCATCAGCTATGCACCCGGAACGGGCTTGACGCCGTGGATCGAGGGGGCGCAGACCATCAGCGGGCTGTCCCACTACACCCTGTATCCCACCGGCGGGCACAACGCCTGGGACCGCACCTACGCCAATGAGGTGATGTGGGACTGGCTGTACGCGCAGCGCAAGGCGAACTAGGGCCTGTTAACACTACGGGAATGGGTCGCCCGGTCAGGGCTGAACGTCCACCCGCATCGAGAAATCGACAGCCCGCACGTCCTTGGTCAGCTTGCCGATGGAGATGCGGTCCACGCCGGTGGCGGCGATCCAGCGCAACTGATCCAGCCCCACGCCGCCCGAGACCTCCAGCAGCGCGCGGCCGGCATTGAGGGCCACGGCTTCGCGCATGCGCACCTCGGTGAAGTTGTCGAGCAGCACACTGGTGGCGCCTGCATCCAAGGCCTCGCGCAATTGGTCCAGGGTCTCCACCTCGATCTGGATGCCCACGCCGGCCTGCAGCGCCTGCGCCGCCCGCAGCGCGGCCGTCACACCACCGGCAGCGGCGATGTGGTTCTCTTTGATCAGGATGCCGTCGTAAAGCGCCAGGCGCTGGTTCTGCCCGCCGCCCACGCGCACCGCGTACTTTTGCGCCAGACGCAGGCCGGGGATGGTCTTGCGGGTGTCGAGCACCGCGCAGCCCTTGGGGTTGGGGCTGGCGCCTTCGATGGCGTCGGCATGGGCGCGCGTGATGGTGGCGGTGCTGGAGAGCAGCTGCAGGAAGTTGAGCGCCGAGCGCTCGGCCGTGAGCAAGGCGCGGCCATCGGCCTCGATGTCGCAGACCCGCGTGTCGGCCTGCATGCGCTCGCCTTCGGCGTAATGCCAGGTGATGGTGCTGGTGGCGTCGAGCGCAGCAAAGACGCCGTCAAACCACTCGCGGCCACACAGCACCGCGGCTTCACGCACCTGCACGTGGGCGCGCACGCGCCGGCCGGCGGGCACCAGCATCGCGGTCCAGTCGGCGTCGCCAATGTCTTCGGCCAGCGCCTCGCGGATGTTGCGGGCGCGTGCTTCTTGAAGGCTCTCGTTCATTCCGCCGGCCCCAAGGTCAGCATCACCTCGCCCACGCCTTCAACGCGGCCGTGCAGCACATCGCCGGCCACCACGGCCCCCACGCCGGCGGGCGTGCCGGTGTAGATCAGGTCGCCCGCCTTGAGGTGATAAAGCTGCGAGAGGTTGGCCACGATCTCGGCGGGGTTCCAGATCATGTCCGACAGGTCGCCCTGCTGGCGCTGCACGCCGTTCACGTCGAGCGTGATGGCGCCGCGTTCCAGGTAGCCGACATCGGCCACACGCACCAGCTCGCCCAGGATGGCCGAGTGGTCAAAGCCCTTGCCCGTGTCCCAGGGCCGGCCCAGCTTCTTGGCCTGGCCTTGCAGGTCGCGGCGCGTCATGTCCAGGCCCACGCCATAGCCCCAGATGGCGGCGCGCGCCACCTCGGGCGTGACGCGGAACACCGGCAGCCCGAGTGCGATCACCAGCTCGACCTCGTGGTGCAGGTCCTGCGTGGCGCAGGCATAGGGCACGGTGGCGCCCGAGGGCGTCAGCGCCGCCGTGGGCTTGCCAAAGTAAAACGGCGGCTCGCGCGTGTCGTTGCCCATCTCCTTGGCATGTTCGGCATAGTTGCGCCCGACGCAGAAGATGCGGTTCACGGCATAGCGGGCGTCGGTGCCTCGCACCGCGCAGCTGGGCTGCGGCTCAGGAGGGAAAACGTAGGTGGTCATGACGGCAAAGCACGAGACGAATCCGGGAGCCTGGGAGCATACGTTGCCCCTGTGCGCGTTGCTGCTGGTGCTGGCCGGCTGCCAGTCCACGCCCGTCCGCACCACGCCTGCGCCGCCTCCCGCTATTGCTCCAGCCATGGACCGCGACGGCCCCGAGGCCAACCCGCCCCCAGTGCGCGAGCTACTTGCCGTGCCCGACGCCGTGCCGCGCCTGGAGCCCCAGCGCGTGGGCGGCCCCAACAAGCCCTATGAGATCGACGGCATCCGCTACGTGCCGCGCCTGGACGACGAACCCGGCGTGGAGCGCGGCATCGCCACCTGGTATGGCCGCAAGTTCCACGGCCGGTCCACGAGCAGCGGCGAGGCCTACAACATGTACGCCATGACGGCCGCGCACAAGACCCTGCCCATCCCCAGCTATGCGCGCGTGCGCAACCCGGCCAACGGGCGCGAGGTGGTGGTGCGCATCAACGACCGCGGCCCCTTCGTCAGCGGCCGCGTCATCGACCTCAGCTACACCGCCGCCCTCAAGCTCGACCTGCTGCGCGCCGCCGGCCCCGTCGAAGTGCGCCGCATCACCCAGGCCGACATCCGCGCCGGCCTCGCCACCCCGCCCACCGACGCGCCGCCGGTCTACGTCCCCGCCGACCCCGTGGCCGCCCCGCCGCGCATCACGACCCAAGACATCGAAGCCCGACCGGTGCCGATGGCGCCGCCGGCGGCGGTTGTGCCGCTCACGCCAGCTCCAGCGCCCGCGTCAGCACCCACGCCTGTGGTGACCGGCCGCTTCTGGGCCCAGCTCGGCGCCTTCCGCCAGCCCGAGGGTGCCGAGACGCTCCGCCGCCAATTGATCGCTCAGGACCCGGGCCGTGAGGGGCGCTTGGTGGTGGTGCGGGAAGGCGCGCTGCACAAGCTGCTGGCGGGGCCGTTTGAGACGCGGGATGCGGTACGGCAGGCGTGGCCGGCGGGGGTGGTTGTGGAGCGGGCGCTTGCCGCCAACTGAACTTTCTCTCCGACATTCTTCGCGGGGCCATGGAAGCGCGCGAGCGGGTAACGCTCCTGCTCGATCGCCTCACCTGGCGAAGCGTTGCCGCAAAAACGGGGATCAGGCGGAGCGGTGCGAGGGTTGGGGGTGAACCTTTGAGACCTTGATCCCGCTTCCCGACGAACCATCAGGAAGGGGTAGACGCTCCGGCATGATTAGGCAGATGAACGTACCCAGCGTCCTGCACATTTGCTTCGACAACAGCCACCGCCTGACCAAGCGTGTGCATCTGTTTCGATACAAGCAGCACGACTTCAAGTTGGTCCAATCGACAAACCGGCAGTGGGCCGACCACCTGCTCACCATCGTCAATACCGAAGCGGAGCTAGACGAGGCGTTTCGGATAGCGGCGGAGTTCGTTAGCGCTCTTGCTTGGGAAACAGGCGGCAGATCAGCGGTTTGGATCGCCGGCAGCACTTCACGGCGGAGCACCTTGAGGGCCGCAAAGCCGAGCATCTTCACCTTCACGAGAGTCAACCCGTTCGATAGGTGCGTTGGATTCGGGCTGAGCTCGCTGCCTGATGTTGTCACCCACGAGCAGCGAATCGCCTTAGCCCTGTTTAGAGAGGCTCGCGCTGCAAATAGCCCGTATCAGCGGTTTCTATTCATGTGGCAGGTCCTCGAAGTCTTGCCGGGCAGCAAGGGCGCGGACTATGTGGACCGAACACTTGCGCTGCATCGACCTAGATTGCGGGACATCGAGAGTCCGCTCAGCTCCTTGGATCTGTCTGGGAAATCGCTTGGAAACCACCTATGGGACGACTGCAGGAGTGCGATTGCCCACATTCGTAGGGACCCCGCCAGGGGTGCGACCATAGAGTTCGATAGTTCCCAAGATCAGTTGCGCATCGACAAGGCTGGTAGGGTCATCGAGGTCTTTGCAAGGGACTACATCGAGCACGAACTTGGTCTCACACAGTGCGTCTATCTGAAGAAGCCCGCCCAAGGAGGCATCGCCGAATTTAAGAGCTACCCGGGCGCATAAGCCAGGCTAGGTCTCGAATATGCGGTGCCCCTTGAGTGCAAAGACCACAACCTTCCCGCCCCACCAATCCCCTCACCCCCTCCAATACGCCGGCCTCGCGTAATGCGCCCTCAAATGCTCCACCCACAAGCGCACCCGCAGCGGCAAATGCCGTGAGCGGGGGAAGACGGCGTAGATGCCGTTGGGCGGGGCGGCAAAGTCGTCGAGGACGCTGAGGAGGTGGCCGGCGGTGAGGTCGGCTTCGACCTCCCAGGCACTGCGCCAGGCAAGGCCCAGGCCTTCGCGGCACCAGGCGTGCAGGACCTGGCCGTCGGTGCAGTCGAGCCGCCCGCTGGGCCTGAGGTGCGTGACTTCGCCGTCGATGCGGAAGGCCCAGCCGCGGGTTTGGCTGGCGTCGGAGCTGAGCACCAGGCAAGCGTGGCGAGCCAGTTCACTCGGGTGCCGGGGCACGCCGGCGCGTTGCAGGTAGGCCGGGGCGGCGACGCACAGGCGGCGGTTGTCGGCAAGGCGGGTGCTGACGAGGCTGGAGTCGGGCAGGTCGCCCACGCGGACGGCGCAGTCGAAGCCTTCCTGGACGATGTCCACCACGCGGTCGCTGAGGTTGAGCGAGAGGCTGAGCTCGGCATGCTCGGCCAGGAAGGCGGGCACCAGGGGCGCGACGTGCCGGCGCCCGAAGCCGGCCGGCGCGGTGATGCGCAGGTGGCCGCGCGCCTGCAGGCCGCCGGCGCTGACGGACGCTTCGGCCTCAGCCAGCTCGGCCAGCAGGCGCTGGCAAGTCTCCAAAAAGGCCGTGCCTTCGGGCGTGAGGCTGAGTCGGCGGGTGGTGCGCACCAGCAGCTTGACGCCGAGGCGGGCCTCCAGGGCGTCGAGCCGCCGGCCGATCACCGCCGCCGCCACGCCCTCGGCCTGCGCAGCGGCCGTGAGGCTGCCCTTGGCGGCCACGAGGGCGAAGGATTCCATCTGCTTGAGCCGGTCCATGCGGCCAATTATGTGCATTCAAGGTTGGAATCTTTGAAGTTTCAAGCCGCGAATCGATGTCAGACAGCGCAATAGAGTCCATCCATCCCGTTTTGGAGGCTCCCATGTCCGCACGCACCACCCACCACCGCCTGCAGGTTGACGCCGCCCTGGCGCAGTTCATTGACGCCGAAGTGCTGCCCGGCACGGGCGTCAGCCCGGCAAGCTTCTGGGCCGGCTTTGACGCCATTGCCCACGACCTGGCGCCCAAGAACCGCGCACTGCTGGCCGAGCGCGACCGGCTGCAGGCTGAGATCGATGCCTGGCACGAGGCGCACCCGGGGCCGATTGCCGACATGCCGGCCTACAAGGCGTTTCTCACGCGCATCGGCTACCTGGTGGAGCCGCCCGCGCAGGTGCAAGCGACCACGGCGAACGTGGACGCCGAGCTGGCCCAGCAGGCCGGGCCGCAGTTGGTGGTGCCCATCCTGAACGCGCGTTATGCGCTCAATGCGGCCAATGCGCGCTGGGGCTCGCTCTATGACGCGCTCTACGGCACCGATGCCCTGCCCGAGCTTGAGGGCGCCACACGCGCCGGTACCTACAACCCGGTGCGCGGCGCCCAGGTGATTGCCTACGCCCGCCGCGTGCTGGACCAGGCGGCGCCGCTGGCCGTCGGCACGCACGCCGACGCGACCGGCTACCGCGTGGAAGGCGGGCAACTCGTCGTTGCGCTGAAGGACGGCACCGCCACCCGCCTCGCTGACCCGGCCACCTTTGCCGGCTACCAAGGCACCGCAGCCAGCCCCAGCAGCGTGCTCTTCGTCCACCACGGCCTGCACCTGGACCTGCACATCGACCGCAGCACCGCCATCGGCGCGAGCGACCCGGCCGGCGTGGCCGACCTGGTGCTGGAAGCTGCGCTCTCGACCATCCTGGACCTGGAAGATTCCATCGCCGCCGTGGACGCCGAGGACAAGCTCAATGCCTACCGCAACTGGCTTGGCATCCAACTGGGCACGCTGACCGAAGAGGTCAGCAAGGGCGGCAAAAGCTTCACACGCACCCTCAATGCCGACCGCGTCTACACAGCGCCCGATGGCAGTGCCCTGACCCTGCACGGCCGCTCGCTGATGTTCCTGCGCAATGTCGGGCACCTGATGACCAACCCGGCCATCCTGCTGGGTGACGGTGGCGAGATCCCCGAGGGGATCATGGACGCCGTCATCACGACGACCATTGCCCTGCACGACCTGCAAGGCCACGGGCAGAACGGCTTGCGCAACAGCCGCACGGGCTCGATCTACATCGTCAAACCCAAGATGCACGGCCCGGCCGAGGTGGCCTTCGCGGCCGAACTCTTCAGCCGCGTGGAGCAGCTGCTGGGCCTGCCGGACAGCACGGTCAAGCTCGGCATCATGGACGAGGAGCGCCGCACCAGCGTCAACCTCAAGGCCTGCATCGGCGCGGCGGCCAGCCGCGTCGCCTTCATCAACACCGGCTTCCTGGACCGCACGGGCGACGAGATGCACACCGCCATGCGCGCCGGCCCCATGCTGCGCAAGGGCGACATGAAGACGTCGAGCTGGATCCAGGCCTATGAGCGCAACAACGTGCTGACGGGCCTGGCCTGCGGCTTGAGAGGCCGCGCGCAGATCGGCAAGGGCATGTGGGCCATGCCCGACCTGATGGCCGCCATGCTGGAGCAAAAGATCGCCCACCCCAAGGCCGGCGCCAACACCGCCTGGGTGCCCAGCCCCACGGCGGCCACGCTGCACGCCCTGCACTACCACCAGGTCAATGTTGCCGCCGTGCAGCGCGAGCTGGAAGCGACCTCCCCCGAGAGCGACCTGCTGGACCGCCTGCTGACCATCCCGGTCGCCCCGCGCGCCGACTGGACGCCCGAGCAGCGCCAGCAGGAGCTGGACAACAACGTGCAGGGCATCCTCGGCTACGTGGTGCGCTGGGTGGACCAGGGCGTAGGCTGCTCCAAGGTGCCCGACATCCATGGCGTCGGCCTGATGGAAGACCGCGCCACCCTGCGCATCAGCAGCCAGCATATTGCCAACTGGCTGCGGCACGGGGTGGTGACCGAGGCTCAGGTGCGCGAGACCTTCACGCGCATGGCGCGGGTGGTGGACCAGCAAAATTTAGGGGATGCGCTCTATCTGCCTCTGGAGCGACATCCAACGGAACCTGCATTCCTGGCCGCGCTTGACTTGGTCTTCAAGGGTGAGCACCAACCTAGCGGCTACACCGAGCCCTTGTTGCACGCGTGGCGGCTCCAAAAGAAGCACGGCGGGGACTGAGTTGCAACCTCACGGGCAGCGCGGCCCAGGAATTCAGCCACTTGCCTCGAATCGCCGCATGTCGACTTGACAGACGCGCCCGAAACACCAGGGTTTGCCCACCCCTCACCTCGGCAGTATGACGGGGCCTTGGGTGTTGTGGCCATGCGACCCTGAGGTGTCAAACGGGTGACAAAGGTCACATCCCAGGGGGGTGTTCCGGCATCATTACTAAGTCGTAAACACGACCCACAAGAAGCGATGTACCCAGGTGGCCGAGCTTGAGCCGTTGAAGCTTGGTATCCAGACGGGGCATCCCTAGTCCGTGCTGCGTTTACGAGATGCGGCACATCGTCTTTGTCAATTCGGAGCAAGTTCCTATGAGTCATATCCATGGTCGACGCGGAGTACGTTGGTCCCGATCTGTAGTGGCTACAGCTGCTGGGCTTTGCCTAGCAGGGGTCGTGATGGCGCAAAGTACCAACGGCACCGTCTACGGCAGCGTGCCGCCCGGCACAGTGGTGGTTGTGACAAGCAACACCGGCGTCTCGCGCACCGTGACCGCTGGCTCGGATGGTCGCTACAGCGTCGCAAATTTGCCTGGTGGCGAATACAAGATCGAGGCCAAAGGCATCGGTTCCCGTGCTGCCACGGTGACGGTGGGCGGCGGTACCGACGTGTCCTTCCTGACGGCGATGGAAGCTGTGACGATCACAGGCACCCGCACGCTCACGATCGACACCACGCAGGTAGACACGCGAACGGTGTTCACCTCTGACTTGCTCACCAAGATCGCGGTGGGCCAGTCCGTCAACCAAGTGGCCTTGCTCGCGCCCGGCGTGATCAACAGCAATAGCTACAACACTCCGAGCACGACCTCCAGCAACAACAACCCGCTGGGCCGCTCGGCCATGGCCAATATCGGGAGCTTTGGCGGCTCAGCTGCTTCCGAGAACGCGTACTACATCAACGGCTTCCCGGTCACCAACCCGCTGACCAACATGGGCGCCACGACCCTGGCGTTCAACTCCATCGGGCAAGTTCAGGTCTTGACGGGTGGCTACGGCGCTGAATACGGTCGGTCAACCGGCGGCGTGATGAACGTGGTGACCAAGCGTGGCACCAACGAGTGGAAGGGCGGCCTGTATTCGATCTACAGCCCGAAGTCCTTCCGCAATCAGCCCCAGGACCTTTACTACCCCGACACCGGCAAGTGGAGCCAAGCCAGTCACTACAACACCTCGGCAGGCAACAACCCCAACAACTGGACCGACGGCACGATGTACCAATCGCGTGCCAACAACACGGTGGACAGCCTCGTCTACGGCGCCTACGTGGGTGGGCCCATCCTGAAGAACAAGCTGTTCCTGTTTGCCAACGTTGAGCAAACGCGCGATGAAGTGCAAGGCGTTCGCCAGACCCGTGTGGGGTCGCTGACATCGTCCAACGCTGCCCAGGGCTGGAGCGAAAGCACCAACACCTACCCTCGGGCGACCTTGAAGATGGACTGGAACATCACCGACAACCACACGTTGGAGTTGACCGGCATCCAGGACAACGCCAAGGAAAAGTACGCCTACTACGGCTACGACTACAAGACGCTCTCACACAACTCGACGAAGTTCAATGGCGACCACGTCCTGGCCGACACCTCGCGCCTGTACGTTGCCAAGTACACCGGCAACATCACGGACGACCTGACCGTCTCTGCCGTGGTTGGCCAGCAGAAGATCAAGCACAACCCGGATCCGCTGCCCGGCTACGACGCCACCAAGAACTACGTCACCATCTCCCCGACCACGGTGCCGGCGGCCTACGGCAGCATTGCCAACCCGCAGCCCTACCAGACGGTGACGGACCCCAGCACCGACAAGACCCAAGGCTTCCGCCTCGACGTGTCCTACGTTCTGGGCAAGCATGACCTGCGCTTTGGTGTGGATCGCTTCCGCGCTGACTCCGCGATCGGCAGCCGCAATAGCGGCCCGGGCGCCTATCGCTGGATCTACGGCCAGCTCAGCACGCCGACTGAGGCCATTGATGCCAGCCACGGCATTGGTTCTCCAGCCAGTGCTGGCGCAAACGGCGCCAATGGCTATTACGTCGACCAGTACTTCCTCTCCAGCGGCGGTTCCGTGAGCACCGTCCAAAAGGCGTATTACCTGGAAGACCGCTGGCAGATCACCAAGCGCCTGTTGTTGTCGCTGGGCTTCCGCTCGGACAACTTCACCAACTACAACGGTGACCACAAGCCCTACGTCGATCAGAAGAACAACAAGGCTCCGCGTATCGGTGCGGTTTGGGACGTGCACGGCAATTCGACGCTGAAGGTGTTCGGCAATGCCGGCCGCTACTTCCTGGCGCTGCCCAACAACGTGGCCATCCGCGGTGCCAATGCGTCGCTGAACTCGGACAAGTACTACACCTACGACAGCATTGGTTCGGACGGCACCCCCGTCGGTCTGCATCCCATCACTCCGGCCAATGGCGCTTCCGGTCTTTGCCCGAGCGGTACGGTTGGCGCCGGTTCGGTGTCGTCCAACCTCGAATGCGGTAACGCGCCTGACCCCGCAACCGTGGCCATCCAGAACCTCAAGCCCCACTATCAGGACGAGTTCATCCTGGGCCTTGAGCACGCGTTCTCCAAGCAAGTGTCCTGGGGCGCCAAGTTCACTTACCGTGACTTGAAGAGCGCCATTGATGACACCTGCCCGGAAGAGTGCCGGATCTTCAACCCCGGCGAGGCTGCCACCTTCCTGATCCCGAACGGCGATGGCACCTACACCAAGCAGGCTTACTCGGCCGCTGACCTTGGCTTCCCCAAGCTCAAGCGCAAGCTGGTGTCTCTTGACCTCTATGCCGAGTACAACAGTGGACCCTTGTTTGGCAAGTTGAACTACACCCTGTCGCGCAACTACGGCAATGCCGAGGGGCAACTCAACTCGACAGTGGACACGGGCACGGGCGGTCAGCAAGACGTTTCCGTCACCTCCGACTGGGACCTGCCTGAAATCATGGAAGGTGCCAACGGCTTGCTCCCCAACCACCGCAAGCATCAGTTCAAGTTCTTCGGCAGCTACCAGGCCAGCGATGAGTGGCGCATTGGCGGCTCGGCCATCCTGACGAGTGGCCGCCCACGCAATTGCACCAGCTACTACCCGTACGCCAAGGCCGGCATCTATAACAGCCCGATTTACTACCACTTCTGTGGCGTTCCGGGTGCTCAGACAGCCGTCAACAATCCATCGGTTACCCCCGACAGTGGTTTCGGAGCTTCGCCACGAGGCACCATGGGGACCACCCCGTGGATCAAGACCATCAACGTCAGCGTGACCTACACACCGGCCATGTTCAAGGGCTTCTCGCTGCAGGCAGACGTGTTGAACATCCTGAATGCTCAAACACCGACGGCCTACTACGAGGCTTCCACGAACTCTCGCAGCACGGTGAACCCACGCTACGGCCAGGTCATCTACTACACGGCTCCGCGTAGCTTCCGCTTCACCGCTCGCTACGACTTCTGATCCGGCGGCCACAGCAGTCAGTGCCCACTTGAAGCACTGACTGCAATAGCGACTGACCCAAGCCCTGGTGACCTCGGTCCCCAGGGCTTTTTTGTGTCCGGTGTTTGGCGATGTCACACCGGGGACACACACAAACCCGCGTTGCAAATTCTCCTCATCAGTAAAGATTTGGCGGCGTTCGCATCCAGAATTCGCGCACCGCAGGGCTGGGGCTGATCGGTGCTACCCGTACCGCTCGACACCTGGCTGTGGCTCTTCGTCAGACGCGACACCACCCGCATGCCGCGTCCGCCCGCCCGTCAAGGTCTGGCGCCCTGCTCGTTCATCCAGCGTCGTCGACGTCGAAGGCCTGTGTCCATTCAGGATGCAGGCTTTCGATGTGCAATCGGGATCGATCCGATCCCATCGTGGGCAGTTCACCGCTGCTTCAAGCTTTCGCATTGACGACCAACGAGTGGGGCGCCCTTCCACTGGCCGGGGCGCCACTAAGATGCCGGCCCGCATCGCCGCGCCCGCATCCGCCCTGTGACAGCTCCACCTTCCCCTCTTGAGCCCGATGTCCTCGTCATCGGCGCCGGCCCTGCCGGCTCGGCCTGTGCACGGCTGCTGGCCCAAAGTGGCAGGCGGGTGTGGGTGGTGGACCAACACCCCATGGGGCGCGACAAGACCTGTGGCGATGGCCTGATCCCCGACGCCCACCACGCGCTGGCCCGGCTGGGCCTGCTGGATGCCGTGATGGCGCGGGCCGAGCCCGTGGCCCATGTGGGCTGCATCGGGCCACGCGGCGGGCGCATCGATGTGCCCGGCTCGCTGGCCGTGCTGCCCAGGCGTGAGCTGGACGAGCTGCTGCTGCGCGCCGCCATCGACGCGGGCGCTCATTTCGAGCAGGCGCGCTTCGAGGCCCCGATCGAGGAAGACGGCCGCGTTGTCGGCGCCCGGCTCAAGCGCGGCGACGAGCTTGTCGATGTACGCGCGCCCTGGGTGGTGCTCGCCACCGGCGCCGTCCCCAAGGCCCTGCAGGCCGCCGGCATGTGCGAGCGCCACACCCCCAGCGGCGTGGCCCTGCGCGGCTACATCAAGGCGCCAAGCATGGTGGGGCGCATCAAGGCGCTGGAGGTCGTCTGGCACCAGGCCGTGCGGCCGGGCTACGGCTGGATCTTCCCGGCCCCGGATGGCTGCTTCAACATCGGCGTCGGCGTGACCGACTCGCACCGCGACCTACAAGGCAAGGGCAAGAAGAAGGACGTCAACCTGCGCGCCATCTTCGACGCCTTCGTCGCCGCCTACAAGCCCGCCCAACAGCTGTTGGCTGAAGGGCAGTGGGTCGGTGAGCTCAAAGGCGCCCCGCTGCGCTGCACGCTGACCGGTGCCCGCTGGACGCGGCCCGGCCTACTCGTCACCGGCGAGGCCGCAGGCAGCACCTACTCCTTCACCGGCGAGGGCATCGGCAAGGCGCTGGAGACCGGCATGCTGGCCGCCGACGCCCTGCTGGCCGCCTTTGACGACGACACCGCCGCTCGCGCCCGCTACGAGGCTGCGCTGACGGCCCTCAAGCCCAAGTTCGACCTCTACGAGCGCGCCAACCGCGTCAACGCCTACCCCTGGCTGGCCGACCTGCTCATCTGGCGCGCCAAGAAGAGCCCGCGCCTCTTGAAGCGCATGAGCGGCGTGCTCAACGAGACCAGCAACCCCGGCAACCTCGTCAGCCTCAAGGGCCTGGCCCGCTTGTTCACGGAATAGGGCTGCTCGCGCGCGCAGGGCGGCTACTCGCCCTGGCGACAGTCCCGTCACGCCGCCCGGCGCCTAGACTTGGCCGCCATGCCCGACACCCCCGCCCCGGCCCGCAATCGGTCGCCCTTGTGCGACTGGCGCCAATGGTTCTACCCCGGGCCGGCGCGGCAGTTCACGCCGGACGAGATGGCCCGCGCCGGCCAGCAGCCCTGGCCCGAGGGCATTGACGCCTACCTGCTGATCAATGCCCTGGTCATCGTCGGGGCGGTATGGCGGCCCAGCAAGCCCGCCTTCACCTTCTCTCTGGTGATGGCGGGCACCTTGATGGCCACGGTCGCCATCCTGGCTGTGGCGCGGCTGCTATGGCGGCAGCCCACGCGCAAGCTGCTCAATATCGCCAGCTACGGCGCGATGACGCTGGTGATGCTGGTCGTCGTCGTTCTGATGCTGGACCGGCAGCGCGCCGCCGTGCAAGCCCTGCTGCCTTTGGCGATTGCAGCTGTCGCTGTCAGCATCTCGGGCTGGTGGATCCTCACGCTCTACCGCGTGGCCCAGATCGAGGCCCGCCTGCGGGAACTTGACGAACAGGCCGAACGCGAGCGCCTGGCCTCGCAGCTGGCAGCGGCGCAGATCCAGCCCCACTTCCTCTTCAACACCCTCGCCTCGCTGCAACATTGGGTCGACACCGGTGACGTGCGCGCCGCGCCACTGCTGCGCAGCTTCACCGCCTACCTGCGCGCCACGCTGCCGATGTTCGAGCACGCGCTGCTGCCGCTGGCCAGCGAGGTCGAGATGGTGCGCAGCTATCTGGCCATCATGCAGGCGCGGCTGGGCGAGCGGCTGCAGTTCAGCATCGACATCGACCCGGTGATCCATGCCCAGCTGCCACCAGGCACCTTGCTCACGCTGACGGAGAACGCCGTCCACCACGGCATCGAGCCCCAGCTCGCGGGCGGCCGCATCGAGCTGGCCGGTCGCCGCGAGGGCGACACCGTGGTGCTGACCGTGCGTGACGACGGCGCCGGGCTCAACCCCGAGGCGCAGGACGGCGTGGGCCTGGCCAACATCCGCCGCCGGTTGCAGCAGGTGTTTGGCAGCCGCGCCACGCTGACCCTCCAGCAAGCGGCGCCCGGCTGCCTGGTCACCCTCAAGATCGCGCTATGACAACTGCCCTGATCGCCGACGACGAAGAAGCCCCTCGCGAGCAACTGCGCGCTGCCCTCGCGCGCCTATGGCCCGAGCTGCAGATCGTGGCGGCCAGTGCCAACGGCGCCGAGGCCTGGGACGACTGCCTGGCCCACGAGCCGCAGATCGCCTTCCTCGACATCCGCATGCCCGGCCTCTCGGGCCTCGAAGTGGCGCGCCGCCTGGCCCAGCTGGCCCAGCCGCCGCTGATCGTTTTTGTCAGCGCCCACCAAGACCATGCGCTCGATGCCTTCGAGGCCGGCGCCGTGGACTATGTCCTCAAGCCCGTGGAGGACGCCCGCCTGGCCCAGACCCTCAGCCGCGTGCGTCAGCGCCTGCAGCAGCCCGCGCCCGATGCAGCCCTGCTACAGCGCCTGCTCGCCCAGCTCAGCCCCACGCGGCCGGTACCGCGCCCCATCCAGGCCAGCCTGGGCCGCGAGGTCAAGCTGATCGCGCCCGACGAGATCGTCTACTTCGAGGCCGACAGCCGCTACACCCGCGTCGTCTATGGCGAGGGCGATGCCCTCATTCGCACCCCGCTGCGCGAGCTGCTGACCCAGCTCGACCCCGAGCAGTTCTGGCAGATCCACCGCAGCGTGCTGGTCAACAGCCAGCGCATCGCCAGCGCGCTGCGCGTGGACGAGAACAACATGGTCGTGACCCTCAAGGGCCGCGAGGAGCGACTGCCGGTGTCGCGGCAGTTTCAGGGGCTGTTCAAGGGGCAGTAGTTGGGGTGGTCGCGGCCGGCACCCGGGGCGCGCTGATGCCCACCAGCAGGCGCAGCCCCGGCACACGGCGCAGCACCAGGTAGGCCAGCGCACAGACCAACGCCGTCAACGCCAGCAAGGCCACCGCCTCCAGGGCCCAGGGCCAGTGCAGGGGCAGCAGTGCGCGCGTCAAGAGCACGATGACGGTCTGGTGCAGCACATAGGCGCAAAACACCGCCGCGCTCAGGCGCTTGAGCCCCGGCGTCTCGCGCTGGAAGACCTGCTGCGCAAACCCGCAGGCGGCCAGCAGCGCCCACCACGACATCAGCGCCCAGACGCAGCGGAAGATCCATCGCAACCACATCGGCGGCGGGCTGGCGGCGGCACCGCGGTAGTAGAGCTGCAGCGCGGCCCAGGCCACCAAGGCGAGCGCAAGGCCCATCCAGCGCCAGCGCTGCGCCTGCGGCCAGAAGCCTGCGGCCCACGGCGTGCGGCTCAGCCAACCCAGCGCGAACAGCAGGCCGTATTGGCAATGGTTGTAGAGGTCGTGCACCAGATCGTGCGTGACCGGGTAGCGCGGAAAGACGAGGAGCCGCGCGGCGATCAGCGGCACGGCCGGCAACACAAGCCAGGCCCACGCCGGCACGGCCCAGCGCGGCGCTTTGACGCGGCCCTGCAGCAGCCCAGCCAGCAACGCGCCGATCAGGCTGTAGGCCCACAGATAGGGCAGGAACCACAGGTGGTTCCAGGTCGGCACCACCATGCAGTCGGTGCCCCGGCAGTAGCGGCCGCCTTGCAGGTAAGCCCCCCAGAAGTCGAGGTAGCCGCCGTCGCCAGGCAGCTGGGCCGGCACCTTGGTCAGCACCTCTAGGAAAGCCTGCGGTGGCACGATCACGGCCATGCCAAACAGCAAGGGCAGCAGCAGGCGCGTGCTTCGATCACGCCAGGTGCCGAGCAGGCCGCGCTTGGCAAACAGCGCCTGGCAGGCCGCCCCGCCGATCAGGAAGAGCAGGCCCATGCGCCAAGGGGCGCTCAGCTGCATCAAGGCCTCCAGGCCAGGCACCACGTGCACGCTCTTCACATGCCAGTCCCAGCTCACGTAGTACATGCCCACGTGGTAGGGGATCAAGAGCGCAAAGGCGGCCACGCGCAGGCCATCGAGGAAGGGGAGTCGTTGGGTATTGATGTCCATGCCGCGCAGCGTGCCCGCTGCCGTGCATGGCGGCGAGTGCGGCGGGGCTAGCTGTCAGCGGGCAGGGCTGAGTTGCTTCAACAAATGCCGGCTGGCGCGCGCCACCCGCAGCGTCTGCCCGCAGCGCATGGTCAGCACGGCCTCGCCGCTGGGCAGGGGCTGGCACTGCATCACATGCTGCGGGTTCACGGCATGGCTGCGGTGCACACGCAGGAAGAGCCCTGCCCAGGCCGGCCGCGCCAATGCGGCCCCGAGCGTGCCGCGCTCCAGGTATTGCTGGGGCGGCAGGTGCAGGGCCAGGTAGTTGTCGGCCGCCGAGACCCACTGCACATCGCTCAAGCAGATGCGCAGCCGCTGCTCGCGCTGCTCCACCCACCACTCGCCCGGCGGCGCGGCCAGGCTGGGCTGGGGCGCAGGCCGCGCCAGTTGCTCGCGCACGCGCTGCAGCGCCGTGGCCAGACGCTCGGGCAGATAGGGCTTGTGCAGGTAGTCCAGCGCGCCCAGCTCAAAGGCCTGCAGCGCATGCTCGGTATGGGCGGTTGAGAAGATCAGGCAGCGCAGGCCACGCAGCCGCAGTTGCTCGGCCAGCTGCAGGCCACTGCCGCCGGGCATCTCGATGTCGAGGATGGCCAGGTCAAACGGGCCGGCCAGGCTGAGCGCGGATGGCGCATCGCCAGCCTCCTCGACCTCGGCCACATCGGCATGCGCGGCCAGCAGCCGGCGCAGCTTGGCGCGTGCGGCCGGCTCATCGTCCACCACCAGCACCTTCATGACAGCGGCAACTCCAGGTGGAGCCGCGCGCCCTGCGCAGTCGCCTCAAAGCGGCAGAGCGCCTGCCCGCCATAGCTGGTGGCCAGGCGCTCGCGCAGATTGCTCATGCCAAATCCGCCGCCGCTAACAGGTGCCGGGTCAGCCTGCTGCGGGCCCTGGCAGTCGCTGACCACATCGATGCAGAGTGCCCGCGCCGTGCGCGTGGCCTGCAGCGTCAGCACCACCGGCCCACGGTGGCGTGCCACATCGTGCTTAATGGCGTTCTCGACCGGCGACAGCAGCAACAGCGCCGGCAACCGGCAGGCGCGCGCGGCGGCGTCGGCCTGCACCTGGACACGCAGCCGCTCCTCACCAAAGCGAGACTGCATCAACGCCAGGAAGGGCTCGATCAGCGCCAGCTCCTCGCCCACCGTGTGTTCGCCGCGCTGCTGCGCCGCCAGGGTCTGGCGCAGCAGGTCGGCGAGTTGGCACAGCAGCCGGTCCGCCTTGGCCACGTCCTCGTACATCACCGAGGAGACCAGGTTCAGCGTGTTGAAGAGGAAGTGCGGCTGCACCTGGTCGGCCAGCCGCGCCAGACGCGCCGCCGCCAGCTCCCGCTCCAGCAAGGCATTGCGCTGCATGCTCCAGACCCCGCGCGAGATCATCACGAAGCTGGCGTAGGCCACCAGGTCCTTGCCGCCCTCGTAGACCAGCACGGTCGACCAGGGGCCAGGTTCGTAGCCCACACCCGCGAGGCCATAGACCGCAAAGCGCAAGCCGAACATGCCCAGCACATGCAGCACCACATAGCCCAGCGCGCCCGCCGCGTGCGCGGCCCACTGCTGCCCCCGGCTGCGGCCGCGCAGCCAGCCCGTCAGTGCGTGCACGGCCAGCGCCAGGCCCGCCACGCACAGCACCGAGCTGAACTCCCACAGCAGCGGCTCCCAGTCGCGCGTGCCGTGGCCGCGCCGGTAGTCCTGCAGCGCCGCCACCGACATGGAGGCGCCCACGCCCAGCCAGATCAGCGCATAGGGCAGGCGCCAGGGGCGGGGCAGCAGGGGCTCGCGAGGCATGGGCCTAGGGTAGCGGCTCCGGGGCCTGGGGCCGTGCCAACGGCCCCAGCCTGCCTACCGCTCGGCCCACCGCCGTCAACGCGCGTCGTTCGGGGTCAAACCACCCGCAAACGCCCTCGCCACGCCCACCACCGCCACGGCGCGCTGGGCTTGCAGTTGGATCAGGCGGTCTTGTGCGGCCAGGCGCTCGCGTTCGGCGTCGAGCAGGTTGAAGAAGTCGCTCACGCCGGCCTCGTAACGCTTGAGGGCCAGCTCGCGGGCGCGGCTGCTGGCCTCGGCGGCGGTGGCCTGGGCGGCGGTTTGCTGCTCGACATCACGCACGCTGTCGAGGCTGGCCTGGGCGTCTTGCAGGGCCACGAGCTGGGCTTGCTCGGCTGCCGCTACGGCCGCTTCGTAGCCCGCGCGGGCGGCGCCTTCCTCGGCCTTGCGTTGGCCAAAGTCCAGCCACTGCCAGTTGAGGCCCGCGCCGAGGTTGCCGACGAGGCTGCTGTTCTTGAACAGCTCGCCCGTCTGCGCCGCACTCCAGCCGATGTTGCCGACCAGGCTGAGCGCTGGCCAGCGTGCGGCCCAGGCCTGGTTGGTGCGCGCGGCCTGGGCGGCGGCGCGGGCAAAGGCAGCCTGCACGTCGGGACGCTGGGCCAGCAGGGTGGCGGGGCTGGGCAGGGTGGCGAGATCGACGAGGCGCGGCGCAGGCAGTGCCGGCAGCGGGTCGGCATCGGCCTTGGCGCAATCGGCCGGAGGCTGGCCGCGCAGCACGTCGATCCGCAGGCGCGTCAGGCAGGCGGCGTTGCGCAGTGCGGGGACGCTGGCCTCGGTGCTGGCCAGCAGGCTTTCGGCGCGCGCCGCATCGGCGGCGGTGCCACGGCCGGCGTCCACGCGGGCTTTGACGATGGCGAGCAGCTGGCGTTGCACGGTCAGCGTCTCGCGAGCGAGTTGCAGGCGGTGGCCGAGCCCAACCAGCTCGGCCTGCAGGCTGACAGCCTGGGCGGCGAGGCTGAGCGCGGCGGCGTCGCGGTCACGGGCCGCGGCAGTGGCGTCTTGGCTTGCGGCAGTGGCGGCATTGCCGAGGCGGCCCCAGAGGTCCAGCTCCCAGTGCGCACCAGTACCGACGCTGTAGGCATTGCCGGTGGCTACAACGCCGGCAGGCGTGTAGCCGCGCTGGCGGCCAGCGCCCGCCGTGGCGTCGATCTGCGGCATGCGCTCGGCGCCCCGGGCCTCGGCCAGCAGTTGCTGCTGGCGCATGCGGGCGGCCGCCGCGCGCAGGTCGCGGTTGTTGGCCAGCACCTCGGTGACCAATGCCTGCAGCGTGGCGCTGCCTTCAAAGGCCTGAGCCAGGGACAGCGCCTGGGCACTGCTGCCAGAGGCTGCCCCGCTGAAGGCCTGGGGCGCCAAGGCCTGCGGGCCGGCAGGCAGCGGGGGCGCGGCACAGGCCGCGAGAAAGAGCGCCGCGGCAGCGGCAGCCAGGGTGGTGAGACGGGTCAACATCACTGGCCCTCCTTCTGATCATCAACGCCGGGGTGGAAGGCGTGTGCGGACGCGTCGACTTGGGCGCGCAGCGCAGCGGCGCGTTGGCGGCGCTGCTCGGTGCTCTTGCGCAGCAGCGCGTAGAAGACGGGCGTGAGGAAGATGCCGAACAGGGTCACGCCCAGCATGCCGCTGAAGACGGCGATACCCATGGCGCGGCGCATCTCGCTGCCGGCGCCGGTGCCGAGGATGAGCGGGATCACGCCGGCGCAGAAGGCGATGGACGTCATCAGGATGGGGCGCAGCCGCAGGCGGCAGGCTTCGATGACGGCGTCGGTGACGCTGCGGCCCTGCTCCTCCAGCTCCTTGGCGAACTCGACGATCAGGATGGCGTTCTTGCAGGCCAGGCCCACCAGCACGACGAGCGCCACCTGGGTGAAGAGGTTGAGGTCGCCCTCCTGCATGAAGGGCGGGAAGTGCGAGACCCACACGCCAAACAGCGCGGACAGGATGCACATGGGCACGATCAGGATGATGGCCAGCGGCAGGCTCCAGCTCTCGTACTGCGCGGCCAGAACCAGGATCACGAGCACCACCGAGAAGGCCAGCACCGCCACCAGCGTGGGCAGCTTGATGCCGCCGGGCAGCGCAACCTCGCGGGTCAGGCGGTCCTGCAGCGTCAGGTCGGTCCACTCAAAGCCCATGCCGCGCGGCAGGCCCTTGAGCAGGCGCTCCATCTCACCTTCAGCCTGCCCGCTGGAGAAGCCGGGCTTGGGTGCGCCATTGATGTCGGCCGAAGGGAAGCCGTTGTAGCGCGTGACGCGCGTGGGCCCGAAGGTGGGCTCCACCTGCATCAGGCTGCCCAGCGGCACCATGGCGCCGGCCTCGTTGCGCGTCTTGAGCGCGGTGATGGCCTCGGCATTGGCGCGGAAGGGCGCGTCTGCCTGCACGATGACCTGGTAGGTCTTGCCGAACTTGCTGAAGTCGTTGACGTAGAGCGAGCCGAGGTTGATCTGCAGCGTGTCGTAGATGTCACGCAGCGGCACGCCCATCTGCTTGGCGCGCGTGCGGTCCACATTGGCAAAGAGCTGGGGCACGTTGATGTCGTAGGTCGAGTACGGCGTGCCGACCGTGCTGGCCGGGTTGGCATAGAGCTGGCCGAGCTGGCCCCACACCGCGCCGTAAAGCGCCTGCTCGCCCTGGCCACTGCGGTCCTGCACCTGCAGCTTGAAGCCGCCGGCTGCGCCGAGGCCGTCCACCGCCGGCGGCGGCACGACGAACATGCGGGCGCCCTCGATCTGCTGGATGGCGCCATTGACGGCGCCGAGGATGGCGAACTTGCTCTTGTCGGGCGTGGTGCGGCTTTCAAAGTCATCGAGGCCGAAGAACACGATGCCCTCGTTGGGCGCCGACGAGAAGCCGGCGATCGAGAGGCCTGGGAAGGCCACCGAGTCGCGGATGCCGGGCACCTTGAGCGCGATCTCGCTCATGCGGCGGATCACTTCCTCGGTGCGGTCAAGGCTGGCGCCAGCGGGCAGTTGGGCCACGCCGATCAGGTACTGCTTGTCCGGCGCGGGCACAAAGCCGGTGGGGATGCGCGAGAACAGCAGGGCCGTGAGCCCCAGCAGCACCGCGTACACCAGCAGCGCCAGCGACTTGCGCTGCAGGATGCCGGTGACGCCCCGGCCATAGGCCTCGGAGCGGCGGTGGAAGAAGCGGTTGAAGGCGTGGAAGAAGCGGCCGAAGACGGCGTCCATCAAGCGGGTGAGCCTGTCCTTGGGCGCGTCGTTCGGGCGCAGCAGGATGGCGGCCAGCGCGGGCGAGAGGGTCAGCGAGTTGAAGGCCGAGATCAGCGTGCTGATGGTGATGGTGGCCGCGAACTGCTTGTAGAACTGGCCCGACAGGCCCGGCACAAAGGTCAGCGGCACGAACACCGCCGACAGCACCAGGGCGATGGCGATGATGGGCCCCGAGACCTCGCGCATGGCCTTGATGGTGGCTTCGCGCGGGGTGAGGCCGTTCTCGATGCTGCGCTCCACGTTCTCGACCACCACGATGGCGTCGTCCACCACGATGCCGATGGCCAGCACGAGGCCGAAGAGCGTCAGCGTGTTGATCGAGAAGCCCAGCAGCATCAGCACGGCAAAGGTGCCGACGATGGACACCGGCACCGCCAGCAGCGGGATGACCGAGGCGCGCCAGGTTTGCAGGAAGACGATCACCACCACGACCACCAGCAGCACGGCCTCGATCAAGGTGTGCACCACCTTCTCGATGCTGGTCTGCACGAAGCGGGTGGGGTCGTAGACGATGTCGTACTTGATACCGCTCGGGAAGTCCTGCGAGACCCGCTCCATGGTGGCGCGCACCTGCTTCGAGATGGCCAGCGCATTGGAGCCCGGCGCCTGGAAGATGGCGATGGCGGCCGCTTCCTTGTTGTTGAGCAGGCTGCGCAGCGCATAGGTGTTGGCGCTGATCTCGACGCGGCCCACGTCCTTGACGCGCACCATGGCGCCGGTGCGCGTGTCGGTGCGCACGATGATGTCGGCGAACTCCTGCTCGCTGGCCAGGCGGCCCTGGGTGTTGATGGCGAGCTGCAGGTCGGTGCCCTTGGGCGCGGGCGACGCGCCCACCACACCGGCTGCGACCTGGGCGTTCTGCTCGCGGATGGCGGCCACCACCTCGCTGGCGGTAAGGCCGCGCGAGGCCAGCTTGCTGGGGTCCAGCCACACGCGCATCGCGTAGTCGCCGGCGCCAAACATCTGCACATTGCCCATGCCCGGCACGCGCAACAGCTCGTCACGCACATTGAGCTGGCCGTAGTTGCGCAGGTAGAGGGCATCGCGCGAGTTGTCGGGGCTCAGCAGGTGGACCACCATGGTGAGGTTGCTCGACTGCTTCTCGGTCGTGATGCCGATCTGGCGCACGATGTCGGGCAGGCGCGGCAGCGCGCGGTTGATGCGGTTCTGCACCGCCGTCTCGGCGGCCTCGGGCGAGGTACCGACCTTGAAGGTCACGGTCAGCGCCATGGCGCCATCGCCGGTGGCCTGGCTCTCGTAGTAGAGGACGTTTTCCAGGCCGTTGATCTGCTCCTCCAGCGGCGTGGCCACGGTCTCGGAGATCACGCGCGGGTTGGCGCCTGGGTACTGGGCCGAGACCACGATGCGCGGTGGCGCCACCTCGGGGTACTCCGACACCGGCAGGTTGGGGATGGCCAGCAGGCCGAGCAGGAAGATGAACAGCGACAGCACCGTCGCAAAGCGCGGTCGGTCGATGAAGAAGCGTGAGATGTCCATGTGCGCGCGCCTCGCTTACTTCGATGCGGCCGGAGCTGCAGGCATGGGGTGCCCAGCCTCGTCCGTCTTCAGCACCTGGGGCGTGACGGGTGCGCCCGGGTTGGCCCGCTGCAGGCCGTCGACGATGACCAGCTCGCCGGCCTTGAGCCCTTCGACGACACGCAGGCCATCGATCAAGGCGCCAGGCTTGACCTCGCGCGGCTCGACGATGTTGTTGGCGCCGACGACGAGCACGATCTTGCGGGTCTGGTCGGTCGTGATGGCGCGTTCACTGATGAGCACAGCCGGCGCGCGCTCGCTGCTGGCCAGCAGCAGCCGGGCCGAGAGCCCGGGCGTGAAGCGGCCCTCGCGGTTGTCGAACACGGCGCGGGCGCGGATGGTGCCGGTGGCGGGATTGAGGCGGTTGTCGACGAAGTCGAGCTTGCCGGTGTGCGGGTAGCCGGTCTCGTTGTCGAGCCCGAGGCTGACGGGCACAGCGCCCTTGGCTTTTTGTAGCGACTGCAGATAGGTGCGCTCGCTGACGTCGAAGTAGGCGTAGACGCGGTCGCTCGACACCAAGGTCGTCAGCACCGGCTCGCCCACGCCGACCAGGTTGCCTACCGTGGCAGCAGCGCGCGAGGTGCGGCCGGTGACGGGTGCGGTGATGCTGGCGTACTCGACATTCAGCTTGGCCTGTACGAGGCCGGACTCCGCCGCCCGCAACTGGGCCTCGGCCTGGCGCGCTGCGGAGCGCAGCTGGTCCACCTCCTGGGCGCTGACGGCCTGCGAGGCCACCAGCTTCTCGGCGCGTGCCAGCTCGCTGCGGCTCAGCTCGGACTGGGTCTTGAGCGCGGCCACCTGGGCTTCCGCACGGGCCACCTCGGCGCGGAAGGCGCGGGCGTCGAGCTGAAACAGCGGCTCGCCCTTGCGCACGACCTGGCCCTCCTTGAAGCGCACGGCCTCGACCGTGCCGGCCACGCGGGCGCGCACGTCCACGGTGTCGGGCGCTTCCAGCCGGGCGACGAAGGGCTCGGTGGCCTGCACCTCGCGCTGCACGGCCGGCGCCACTGACACCGGCGGCGGCCCGCCTGCGCCGCCCGGCCCGCCGGCTTGTTGGCCGCAAGCGGCCAGGATCAAGAGAAGGGGCAGGGGCAAGAGACGCAGGGGCAAAGAACGCAGGCGCATGAGGAGGCACTCCGTAAAGAAGCGCCGGACTCTAGCCACGGCAGAAGTAACCATGGGCGTTACTAGGGACTTGCTGCTGACGTGGTATGTCAGCAGGCTGCGCACGCCCGGGTCTCAGCCCAGCGCGGCCTCGGCCTCGCGCAGCAGGCGGTCCAGGTCCTGGAACTCGCGTGCCGGGCGGCACACGAGGCCAAAGCGCGCGCTGAACTGCACCACCTCGCCGCCCTCGCCCTGCAGGCAAGCCTGACCCAAGGCCTCGGCCAGGCGGTCACGCAGCTGGCGGGCAGCGTCGGGGCTGGCGTCAGGCGCCAGGATGACGAACTCCTCGCCCCGGTGGCGGGCCAGCAGGTCGGCCTCGCGCACCTCGGCACGGGCGATGTCGGCAGCCAGGCACAGCGCCCGGTCGGCCAGCAGCTGGCCGACGCGGTGGTGGATGCGCTGGAAGTCGTCGATGCGGAACAGCAGCACGGCCACAAACCAGTCATGCCGGCGTGCCTGGCCCAGCAGTGCGGCGGCGCGCTCGGCGAAGGCGCGGTGGTTGGGCAGGCCGGTGAGGAAGTCGGTGTTGCTGGCCTCGCGCAGTTGCTCGACGAGCTGGTCGCGCTCCTGCTCCAGGTGGCGGCTGCGCTGCAGCGCGTCCCGGAGCGCCGCCACGGCGCGCTCCATGTCGCCGATCTCGTCGCGCCGGTTGGAGAGCGGCCGGCCGTCGAACGAGGTGGGCTTGCCCTGCATCACGTGGACCATGGCGCGGGTGTTGCGCAGCACCGGCACCAGCACGCGCCGCCGGATCAGCAGGAAGACGCTGACCTCGACACACAGGATGGTCAGCCCCAAGGCCGCATTGATCCAGAGCCGGTGCTCGGTCTCCTCGACGCGCCGGGCTGCGGCCTCCTTGGCCGAGGCGAACAGGGTGTCGCGCGCCTCGACGATGGACTTCATCGGCGGCACATAGCGCGCGATGAAGGTAGCGGCATCGATGCCATAGGGCTTGCCGGCCAGGCCAGCCTCGGTGAGGCGCTCGACGAGGGGCTGGGCTTCGTCGAAGTAGCGCGCCTGCATGGTGTCGATGGCAGCCTGCTGCACGACATTGGCGCGGCTGACGCGCGCCTGCAGGGTGATCAGCTTGCGCAGCTGCTCGATGCGCCCGATCAGCACCGGGATGTTGTGGCGCTCCAGGCTGCTCAGCGGTGTCTGCGCGGCCAGCGGCGCCGCAAACTGCGAGCCCAGGCGGCCGGCGTATTCACGCAGCTCGGCCGCATAGCGGGCGCCCACCAGGGGCATGGCCAGCTCGGGGTAGACAGCCTCAGCACCGGCAGACAGCGTGGTGACGGGGCCGAGCAAGGTGTCAATCACGGCAAACATGCCGGCCACGGCCCGCCGCGTGAGGTTGGTGGTGGCGAGGTTGCGCTCAGCCAGCGGCAGCGCGGCCACGCGGTCCAGCTCCTCACGCGCGGTCTCGAGTTGCTGGCGGGCGCGCTCCAGGTCCTGGCGGGCTGATTCGCTGCTGGCGTCGTGCAGCCCTTGCAAGGCCGAGAGCACATCGACAAAGGACTGGTCGGTGACGCGCCGGAACTCCTCCAGCCGCGCCCGCTTGGCGGGGTCGGGCGGCTGGGTGTCGCCCAGCACCACATTGGCGGGCCCGCGCTCGGCCGAGGCCTTTTCGGCCACCTTCATGGCCAGGTAGGTGCGCTCCATCACCGCCAGGCCCTGCTCGGCGGCCTGCAGCGTCCGCCAGTCAGCCAGCGTGGCGCGCACCAGCATCAGGCTCACAAGCCCGAGCAGCACGGTGGTGGTCAGCAGGAAGAGGCGGGTCAGGCGCATGGGCAGAGGCCCTTAATACAAGGGCGCGACGATGGTATGCCAGCTGATCCCGCCGCCCCGCCCCGACAAACCATGCCTTGGCGCGCGGCCTAAACTGCCTGCACAACCCACCCCCATTGGCCTGCGGCGGCGATCCCGCCCCTGGCCTGACTGCACCTGCCAGGAGCCGCCATGAACGCTCGAGACCCGAACTACCGCCCTCTGGACCCCGCCGCGCTGGGCCGCTTTGCCGAACAGCTTTGGGACGCCGAAATCGTCCCGGCGCTGATCGACTACATCGCCATCCCGGCCAAGAGCCCGATGTTCGACGCCGACTGGGCCGCCCACGGCTATCTGGAGCGCGTGGTCACCCAGGCCGCCGCCTGGGTCGAGAGCAAGCGCGTGGCCGGCTTGAAGCTGGAGCTGATCCGGCTGCCGGGCCGCACGCCGGTGATCGTCTTCGAGGTGCCCGCCACCAAGCCGGAGTGCAGCGAGACCGTGGTGCTCTACGGTCACCTGGACAAGCAGCCCGAGTTCAGCGGCTGGCGCGGCGACCTCGGGCCCTGGACGCCGAAACTGGAAAACGGCCGCCTCTACGGCCGGGGCGGCGCCGACGACGGCTATGCCATCTATGCCGCCATCACCGCCCTGCTCGCGCTGGATGCCCAGGGCGTACCGCGCCCGCGCTGCGTGGGCCTGATTGAAACCTGTGAGGAGAGCGGCAGCTTTGACCTGCCGGCCTACCTGGATGTGCTGCGCCCCCGCCTGGGCGAGGTGTCCCTGGTGGTCTGCCTGGACTCCGGCGCCGGCGACTACGACCGACTCTGGCTGACCACCTCGCTGCGCGGCATCGTGTCGGGCGTGCTCAAGGTCGAGGTGCTGACCGAGGGCATCCACAGCGGCGATGCCTCGGGCGTGGTGCCGTCGTCCTTCCGCATCCTGCGCCAGGTGCTGGACCGGCTGGAAGACAGCAAGACCGGCCGCTTGCTGCCCGAGAGCTTCCACTGCGAGATCCCCGGCGCGCGGCTTGAGCAGGCCCGCGCCACGGCCGCCATCCTGAAGGACGAGGTCTACAAGCGCATGCCCTGGGCCTGCGGTGCCGATGGCGGCCCGGTGCTGCCGATGACGGCGGACCCGGTCGAGGTGCTGCTGAACCGCACCTGGCGGCCGACCCTGTCGGTGGTGGGCGTGGACGGCTTCCCCGAGCTGAAGAACGCCGGCAATGTGCTGCGCCCCTACACGGCCTTCAAGCTCAGCTTGCGCCTGCCGCCGCTGGTGGATGGCAATGCGGCCGCGCTGCAGCTGAAGGCCCTGCTGGAGGACAACGCGCCCTACAACGCCCGCGTCAGCTTCGTGCCCGACGGCCGCGCCGGCGCGCTGGGCGCCACGGGTTGGAACACGCCCGAGCTGGCCCCGTGGCTCAGCCAGGCGCTGGAGGCCGCCAGCCAGGACCAGTTTGGCGCCCCGGTGGGCTACGTCGGCCAGGGCGGCACCATCCCCTTGATGGGCATGCTGCAGCAGGGCTTCCCCAAGGCGCAGATGATGGTCTGCGGCGTGCTCGGCCCCAAGAGCAATGCGCACGGGCCCAATGAGTTCCTACACGTGCCCTATGGCAAGCGCCTGACGGCCGCCGTGGCGCAAGTGATTGCTGCAATTCCATGAACCACCCCCTACGCGCTGCGCGAGCCCCCTCAAGGGGGCACTCCCGACGGCCCGGCAAAGCCGGTTCCGTGGGAGTCGCTGGGGAAGGCACTACATAGATAGTCAACGTATGGATCAACTCCGCGCGATGCGCGTCTTCACCAAGGTCATCGACGAAGGCAGCTTCGCCGGTGCCGCACGCGCCATGAACCTGGCTCCGGCCGTGGTGACGCGCCTGGTGGCCGAGCTGGAAGAACACCTCAAGGCCCGGCTGCTGCACCGCACGACACGCAGCCTCACGCTGACCGAGATTGGCGAGGCCTACCTGGAGCGGGCGCGGCGCATCCTGGCCGAGGTGGACGAAGCCGAGGCCCTGACCCAGTCCGCCACCACCGAGGTGCGCGGCCATCTGCGCGTGCTGTGCCCACCGGCCCTGGCCGTGCACCAGATCGCCCGTCACCTGCCCAAGTTCCACCAGCGCTACCCGCAGGTCTACCTGGAGCTGACCTCGCCCGGCC
This sequence comes from Roseateles paludis, assembly GCF_039872745.1. NCBI lineage: Bacteria > Pseudomonadati > Pseudomonadota > Betaproteobacteria > Burkholderiales > Sphaerotilaceae > Roseateles > Roseateles paludis. The sequence goes on from NZ_JBDPZD010000001.1 coordinate 142,261, forward strand.
CGATCGAGGACATCGACGAGAACCACGACATCACCATCTTCTGGAAGCGCGAGCTGCTGGATGGCGACTTCATCGCCCGGCGCCTAGCGCGCTCGGAGGTGGTGCTGGTGGCCTCGCCCGAGTACCTCGATGCACGTGGCCGCCCCGAAGTGCCTTACGACCTCAAGCACCACGCGACCCTGGTGCCGCCCTCGGTCGAGCTGCTGCGCGAGATGCCGCTGCAGCGCGGCGACCCGCACAACCCCGAGATCGTCAACCTGCCGATCATGCCGCAGCGCGCCGCCCTGGCCACCAGCCACCTGGACACCAACTACGCCGCCGCCCTGCACGGCCTCGGCATCGCCGGCCTACCCAGCTTCGTCTGCGAAGAGGCGCTGCTGGAACACGCGCTGGAGCGCGTGCTGCCGCAATGGCGGATGCAGAGCTTCACCCTCTGGGCGGCCATGCCGACGCGCAAATACGTGCCGGCCCGCACCCGCGCCTTCCTCGACTTCCTGGTCGAGATCTTTGGCGGCGAAGACAAAGACCCCTGGCTGGTTGCGGCCGGCTGCGAAACCTGCGACTGAGCGGGCTTGAGACAATCGGCACCATGAAGCCCATTGCCTACACCCGCGCCGCGCAGCTGCCCGCGCTGCTCCAGCAACGCATCCTGATCCTTGACGGCGCGATGGGCACCATGATCCAGCGCTACAAGTTGACCGAGACCGACTTCCGGGGCGAACGCTTCAAAGACCACCCCAAGGACCTCAAGGGCAACAACGACCTGCTGGTACTGACCCGCCCTGACGTGATCAGCGAGGTCCACGAGCAATACCTGGCCGCCGGGGCCGACATCCTGGAGACCAACACCTTCGGCGCCACCGAGGTGGCCCAGGACGACTACGGCCTGCACGGCCTGGGCTACGAGATGAACCTGGCCGCCGCGCGCCTGGCCCGCGCCGCCTGCGACAAGTACTCGACGCCCGAGAAGCCCCGCTTCGTGGCCGGCGCCCTGGGCCCGCAGCCCAAGACGGCCTCCATCAGCCCCGACGTGAACGACCCCGGCGCCCGCAATGTCGATTTCGAGACCTTGCGCGCGGCCTACTACGACCAGGCCCGCGGCCTGCTCGAGGGTGGGGCCGACCTCTTCTTGGTCGAGACCATCTTCGACACCCTCAATGCCAAGGCCGCCATCTTTGCGCTCGACGAGCTGATGGAAGCCACGGGCGAGCGCCTGCCCGTGATCATCTCGGGCACGGTGACCGACGCCTCGGGCCGCATCCTCTCGGGCCAGACGGTGACGGCCTTCTGGCACTCGGTGCGCCATGCGCGCCCGCTGGCCGTGGGCCTGAACTGCGCGCTGGGGGCCACGCTGATGCGCCCCTACATCGAGGAGCTGGCCAAGGTGGCAGGCGAGGTGGCGGTGAGCTGCTACCCCAATGCCGGCCTGCCCAACCCGATGAGCGAAACCGGCTTTGACGAAACCCCTGACGTGACGGGCCGCCTGCTGGGCGAGTTTGCCGCCAGTGGTTTTCTCAATATCGCCGGGGGCTGCTGCGGCACCACGCCCGAGCACATCGCGGCGATTGCCCAGGCAGTGTCCAGTTACAAGCCGCGCGCCAGCGGCGAGAAGTTCCTGAGCGGACTGCTCGACGCGGCCTGACGGCGCGCGCCGGGCGGGGCTCGCTTTGGCGCCTCAGCTCTGCTGGACGAACTGCATCTGCGTGCCGGCGAGCTCGATGAGGTCGCCGCTGCGCAGGGCGATGGACTCGCCGGTCAGCGGAATGCCATTGACGCTGGGACGCTGAGTGCCCTCGACATGGGCGAACACGAAGCCCGTGGGGCGCTTGGTGATCGAGGCCACTTGCAGGCCAGGCTTGCCGAGGGTCGTGACGACCTTGGTCAGCTGCACTTCGCGGCCGGCGGCGGCACCGGTCAGCACCTTGATGGTGGCCGACACGCTGCTGGCAGGCAGGCCGCCAAAGCCAGAGGGGCTGGGCATGGGCGGGGTCTGGCCCGGCCGCATGATCATGGTCTTTTCGTAGTCGGTCCCATCACCCAGCAGGAACTTGATCTTGTACTTGCCGATCTCGATGGTGTCGTTGTCGGTCAGCAGCTGCTTCTTGATCGCCTTGCCGTTGATGTAGGTGCCGTTGGTGGAGTTCAGGTCTTCGATGAAGACATCGGCGCCCACCATCTGCAGCACGGCGTGCTCGCCGCTGACCGCCAGGTTGTCGATCACGATGTCGTTGTAGGGGCGACGGCCGAGGGTGGTCTTGTCCTTCGTGATCTGGACGTCCTTGATCACGACCCCGTCGAGCGAAACCACCAGTTTGCCCATGAAAGACCTCGAGTTCTGTTGTGTGCTTGGGAATCTGGATCAGCCGCGTGTCTGAGCCATCTGCTGCCCATCCTACTTACCGATTGCGGCGCCCAAAGGGCCACCACCCCCGGGATTCCACGCGCCCTTGCGAATTGATGCGCACAAGGATGAGCGCGATGTTATCGCGGCCGCCCATGTCATTTGCCGCTGTGATCAGTGACTGCGCCATTTCCGGCAACAGGGTATTTCCCTGAAGGATCTGCGCCAGCCGGGCGTCGCTGAGCATGTCGGACAAGCCGTCCGAGCACATGAGGTAAATATCACCGGGCTGAACCTCGTGCAAATGCAGCTCCAGCACCACAGCGTCTTCGACGCCGACGGCCCGGGTGACGAGGTTCTTGTTATTGCTGAAAGCCGCCTCTTCGGCCGTCAGCAGGCCGGCGTCGATCTGCTCCTGCAGCAGCGAGTGGTCGCGGGTGATCTGGGCGAACTGGCCGGCCCGCAGCCGGTAGGCGCGGGAGTCCCCCACATGGCCGAGCAGCAGGCCCTCGGGGCGGAACACGGCCAGCACCAGGGTCGTGCCCATGCCGGTGTAGCGCGGGTTGGTGTTGGCGGCGTTGAAGATCGCGCGGTTGGCGTTGTCCACGCAGATGTCCATGGCCCGCTTGACGTCGCCGGCCTTGGCTTGCTTGCCGGGCTCGCGCAGCCAGCGGCCCAGCTCGGCGCAGACGAAGCCGGTGAGCATCTGGCTGGCCACCTCGCCAGCGGCGTAGCCGCCCATGCCGTCGGCCAGGATGGCCAAGCCGGCTTCTTCGTCGACCGCCACCGAGTCTTCGTTGTTGTCGCGCTGACGCCCCACGTCAGTGGCACTGAAGAACTCCAGAGTCATGAGCTGGCGGGCGGAACTTCCGAATCGGTGGAGGGCGAATTCTGCCCTGCTTCCTTTGGCGACAAGCGCATGGTTTGTGCGAAAGCCGGCTGGGTGACATCGGCGTCCAGCCCGATGGGGCCTGGGGCATCGCCGGTGAGCATCTGGACGACGGTGTCGAGGTCGCGCGCCATCTGCTCGCCGTCCTGGTAGCGCAGCTCGGGGCGCTTTTCCAGGGCCAGGGCCAGCACCAGGGCGAGGGCCTCGGGCAGGTCGGGCCGGAAACGGCGGATGTCGGGCGGGGCTTCGTTGGCGATCTGGTACATCAGCCGGGCCATGGAGTCGCCGTGGTGGGGCAGGCGCCCGCAGACCAGTTGATAGAGCAGCACGCCGAGCGAGTAGAGGTCGCTGCGGCCATCCACCTTGAGCCCGGCGAGCTGCTCGGGCGACATGAAGGACGGCGTGCCAAGCACCAGGCCGGTGCGGGTGCGGCTGCCGTCGGCCACGCGGGCGATGCCGAAGTCCATCAACTTGAGACTGCCGTTGACGCGGTCGAGCATCACATTGGCGGGCTTGATGTCGCGGTGCACGACGCCGTGGCTGTGCGCATAGGCCAGGGCCCGTGCCAGCCGGGCGCCGATCTGCAGCACCTCGGCCACCGGCAGCAGCTGCTCGGGCCGGGTGAAGCTGGCGAGGTCGCGCCCCAGCACGTACTCGAAGGCGATCCAGGCGTCGGCGCCATCCTGGCCGGCATCGACGACCTCCAGGATCTCGGGGTGGTGCAGTTGGCCGGCGGCGCGGGCCTCACGCATGAAGCGGTCGCGCACGTCCTGCAAGTCTTCGGGCGCAAATTCGCGCTGCAGGGCCAGACGCTTGATGGCCACCTGCCGGCCGGTGGCGAGCTGCGTGGCCTTGTAGACCACGGCCATCGCCCCGCGCCCAATCTCGGCCGACAGCTCGTAACCCTTCAAGCCGGCGTCAGCCAAGGTGGCAGGCCCGGCCGCGCCATGAGCAGCCCCGGGCGCGAGCGTGGACTGCGCGATGGGAATGGTGGACGCTTCGCCCGCGTCGACACGGGGCCGACCGAGCAGGCGTTGAAACAGCGATTTAGCGCCCATGGCGCCGATCTTAGGGCGCCGTCTCTGCTTGTGCCGAACGGCTGCGATGCCGCCGCGCCAGCCACATGCCCATTGCCACGACAAACACCGCGCCGGCAATGCCGAAGGTGTAGTCCAGCTCATGCAGATGGGTGTTGACCCAGTCGTGCACGAAGGCGTCGGTCACGGCCATCTCGCCAGCCACGAACCCGAGCAAGGCGGCCCCCAGGGTGATGATCACCGGGAAGCGCTCCATCAGCTTGAGCAGCAAGGTGCTGCCAAAGATGATCAGCGGGATCGAGAGCCCCAGGCCGATCACGAGCAAGGGCACGCGCAGGCTCTCGGGTGCCGAGTTGGCGGCGGCGGCCACGGCAATCACGTTGTCGAGGCTCATCACCAGGTCAGCCACCAGGATGGTCCGGATCGCGCCGAGCAGGCTGACGTGGCCATGCACCTCGGCATCGCCATCGTTGTCGACCAGCAGCTGGATGCCGATCCAGAGCAGCAGCACCGCGCCCACGATCTTGAGCCAGGGCAGCTGCAGCAGCTGCACGGCAAACAGGGTCAGCAAGACGCGCAGCACGATGGCCGCGCCACTGCCGAACACGATGGCTTGCTTTTGCTGGCCAGGCTCCAGGTTGCGCGCGGCCAGCGCGATCACCACGGCGTTATCGCCAGACAGCAGGATGTTGACCCAGATGATCTTGAGCAGGGCAATCCAGAAGGCGGCGGTCATCAGGTCCATGGGCGTTCTCCTTCGGTCTCAGTGTCGCCAACGCCGCTGAAATTCAGCTTGCGGGTTCTACGCAGACGAACAACAAAAAGGCCGCCTCGCGGGCGGCCTTTTCAGCGCAAGCGGTGGCTCAGAGCAGGCCCTTGAGCAGCTTGCCCATCTCGGAGGGGTTGCGCGTGACGGTGAAGCCGCACTCTTCCATGATGGCGAGCTTGGCATCGGCCGTGTCGGCGCCGCCGGAGATCAGCGCGCCGGCGTGGCCCATGCGCTTGCCCGGAGGGGCGGTGACGCCGGCGATGAAACCGACGATGGGCTTCTTCATGTTGGCCTTGCACCAGCGGGCGGCTTCGGCCTCGTCGGGGCCGCCGATCTCGCCGATCATGATCACGGCATCGGTGTCCGGGTCGTCGTTGAAGGCCTTCATCACGTCGATGTGCTTGAGGCCATTGATCGGATCGCCACCGATGCCGACGGCGCTGGACTGGCCGAGGCCGATTTCGGTCAGCTGGGCCACGGCTTCATAGGTCAGCGTGCCGGAGCGCGAGACGACACCGATGCGGCCCTTCTTGTGGATGTGGCCGGGCATGATGCCGATCTTGATCTCTTCGGGCGTGATCAGGCCTGGGCAGTTGGGGCCGAGCAGCAGGGTCTTCTTGCCGCCAGCCAGCTCCTTGGCCTTCATCTTGTTGCGCACCATCAGCATGTCGCGCACGGGGATGCCTTCGGTGATGCAGATGACGAGGTCGAGGTCGGCTTCAACGGCTTCCCAGATCGCGTCGGCCGCGCCGGCGGGCGGCACGTAGATGACGCTGACGTTGGCGCCTTCTTGCTGCTTGGCTTCCTTGACGGAGGCGTAGATGGGGATGTCGGAGAACTTCTCGCCCGCCTTCTTGGGGTTCACGCCCGCGACGAAGCAGTTCTTGCCGTTGGCATAGGCCTGGCAGCCCAGGGTGTGGAACTGGCCGGTCTTGCCGGTGATGCCCTGGGTGATGACCCGCGTGTCTTTGTTGATGTAGATGGACATGGTGTTCTTCTCCTGGGCTTAGGCGACAGCGGCCACGATCTTGGTGGCGGCTTCGGCCATGGTGTCGGCCGCGATGATGGGCAGGCCGGACTCGGCCAGCATCTTCTTGCCCAACTCTTCGTTGGTGCCCTTCATGCGCACCACCAGGGGCACGGAGAGGTTCACGGCCTTGCAGGCGGTGATCACGCCCTCGGCGATGGTGTCGCACTTCATGATGCCGCCGAAGATGTTGACCAGGATGCCCTTCACGCTCTTGTTCTTGAGCATGATCTTGAAGGCCTCGGTCACCTTCTCGGCGGTGGCACCGCCGCCGACGTCCAGGAAGTTGGCCGGCTCACCGCCGAACAGCTTGATGGTGTCCATGGTGGCCATGGCCAGGCCGGCGCCGTTCACCAGACAGCCGATGTTGCCGTCGAGGCTGATGTAGGCGAGGTCGAACTTGGAGGCCTCGACTTCGGCGGGGTCCTCTTCGTCCAGATCGCGGTAGGCCACGATCTCGGGGTGGCGGAACAGGGCGTTGGCGTCGAAGTTGAACTTCGCATCCAGGGCCATCAGGTTGCCCTTGCTGTCACGGTTGAGCGGGTTGATCTCGACCAGGGACGCGTCGGTGTCCATGTAGCACTTGTAGAGCTTCTGGAAGAGGTCGACGGCTTGGTCCACGGTGTGGCCCGACATGCCGATGGCAGTGGCGATCTTGCTGGCCTGTGCGGCCGTCAGCCCGGCGATGGGGTCGATCACCTCGGTGACGATCTTCTCGGGGGTGCTGTGGGCCACTTCCTCGATGTCCATGCCGCCTTCGCTCGACGCGATGAAGGCGACCTTCTGGGTCGCGCGGTCGGTCACCAGGGAGACGTAGAACTCCTTGCCGATGTCGGCGCCGTCTTCGATATAGAGGCGACGCACCTTCTGGCCTTCGGGGCCGGTCTGATGGGTCTTGAGCTGCATGCCGAGGATGGCCGAAGCCTTGTCCTTGACGTCGTCGATGGTCTTGGCGACCTTCACGCCACCGCCCTTGCCACGGCCGCCTGCATGGATCTGGGCCTTCACGACCCAGACCGGGCCGCCGAGCTTCTGGGCGGCTTCGACGGCTTCTTGCACCGTGAAGGCGGGGATGCCACGCGGCACCGGCACGCCAAACTGGCGCAGGATCTCTTTGCCCTGGTATTCATGAATCTTCATAGGGTCTTCTCTCGTGGTTGGCGCAATTCAGGAGATGGCAGGCGTCGAAGGGCGATACCGGCGTGGATAGGGCGCTTGGACAAACGGGCCACAGCGCGGGAGGGCGCCGCGGCGGTCAATGGAATCAGGGGGAACGGAGCCTGGCCAGCCATCGCGGCCGGCGAACGCCAGCACGGTCAACGCCCAGCGATGGCGCAGGCGACGCGCTGGCGTGCGGGGGGCTGAAACGGGCTGTGCAGGCATCGTCGGAGGGGCGGATCGCCCTGGGGCGGCCGACCGGCTGCAGGGGCATTCGGCAATGTAGCACGCGGGTTTTTGCGTAGAGCTTACGCCGGAGGGCTGAAACGCCGCACCGGGCCCCGCGGCGTGTCTGAAGCGGCACAGTTGCGGCACAAATGGCCAGCCCAAGGCCCCGCCCAACGGCCGTCGGCGCCTCCTTTTGGGGCTGCCAGACCTCGCCAGGCGCGGCATTCCGCCCCGCAGGCGCCAACCTGGTGCCTGGCGCCAAGCTCAGCTTGCGCCCGACACGAAGCCGGCATTGGGGTCTTGCTGAGGGGCTTGGTCGCCCTGTGTGTGATTCAGTCGGTGTCTGCGTCGCCACCACCGCCACCGCCTCGCAGCAGTTGGCGCACCACGTCAGCGCCAAAGCCCCGCGCGGCCAGGAAGCGGGATTGGCGCGCCCAGTCCGCAGCGTCGGCCGGGCCTTGGCCACCAAAGCGCTTGCGCCACACCAGCCGGGCCCGGTCCAGCTCGGAAGCACGCAACTGCGCCTGCTGCTCGGCGTCGAGCGCCAGCCCATGCTGGGCCAGCTCCAGCCGGATGCGCTGGGTGCCCAGGCGACTGGCGCGCGTGTAGACGCGCGACTCAATGAAGCGGGCCTCGCTCAGGTGACCGGCGGCGGCGAGCTCATCCAGCAGCGCGTCCACCTCGGCGGCGGCATCGGGCGGGTCGGCGTCTTCATCGCCCTGGCGCGCCTGCTCCTTTTGCAGCACCCGCAGCAGCTTGCGCCGCAGCTCCAGCCGGCTGTGCTCGCGCTGCGCCAGCCAGCCCAGGGCTCGGGCGCGCAGCGAAAGCGGCGCGCCCTTCACGGCGCGGGCAGCCGGTAGTTGAGGGTGTAGTGGTGTTGGCCGGCTTCGATGCGCAGCGCAAACTCGCCGGCCAGCCCCAGCAGCTCACCCGTGCCCGAGCCCGGGACCACGTCGATGCGCAGGTGCTGGCTGCCACCACCCATGCTGCCGCTGTGCTGCAAGACGAAGCTGCCGCTGCGCCCGTGCAGCACGCCGGTCACCCGCTCGATGGCCACATAGCCGGCTGAGCCCGGCACCGGCGTGGTGGCGGTGAGCATCTCGCCCTCGCCGGTGGCCACCAGGTCGCCCTCGAACTGCTTGCTGAGCTTGAGCCGCCCCAGGCTCACCCCCTCGGACGCCTGGGCGTCAACCAGAGGTTGCATGCGGACGGAGAAAGTGCCGGTGGCGGTGTGGGACATGGGAGAAAGGCGGATCTTGTTTTAGCAAAGCCGCATGGCTTACTCGCTGTCGCTCGCAAGCTCGTCGCCGCCGCCGATGGCGACGACGCCTACCGCTTCGCGGATGCGGTTTTCAATCTCACGAGCAATATCCGGGTTCTCGCGGAGGAACTCGCGGGCGTTGTCCTTGCCTTGGCCGATCTTTTCGCCCTGATAGGCGTACCAGGCGCCAGACTTGTCGACGATCTTGTGGACGACGCCCATGTCAACGATCTCGCCCTCGCGGCTGATGCCTTCGCCGTAGAGGATGTCGAATTCGGCCGTCTTGAACGGGGGGCTGACCTTGTTCTTGACGACCTTGACCTTGGTCTCGGAGCCGATGACCTCCTCGCCCTTCTTGATCGAGCCGATGCGGCGGATGTCGAGGCGGACCGAGGAATAGAACTTGAGCGCATTGCCGCCGGTGGTCGTCTCGGGGCTGCCGAACATGACGCCGATCTTCATGCGGATCTGGTTGATGAAGATGACCGTGCAGTTGGTCTTCTTGATGGTGGCGGTCAGCTTGCGCAGGGCCTGGCTCATCAATCTAGCCTGCAAACCCGGCAGTTGGTCACCCATCTCGCCTTCGATTTCAGCCTTGGGCGTCAGGGCAGCGACCGAGTCGATCACCACCAGGTCCACCGAGCCGGAGCGCACCAGGGCGTCCACGATCTCCAGCGCCTGCTCGCCGGTGTCGGGCTGGCTGATCAGCATGTCCTGCAGGTTGACGCCCAGCTTTTGGGCGTACTGCACATCCAGCGCGTGCTCGGCGTCGATGAAGGCGCAGGTGCCACCGATCTTTTGCATCTCGGCAATGACCTGCAGGGTCAGTGTCGTCTTGCCGGAGGACTCGGGGCCGTAGATCTCGATCACCCGGCCGCGCGGCAGGCCACCAATGCCCAGGGCGATGTCCAGGCCCAGGGAGCCGGTGGAGACGACCTGGATGTCCTCGATCACCTCACCCTCGCCGAGCCGCATGATCGAACCCTTGCCAAACTGCTTTTCGATCTGGGCGAGAGCGGCTTGCAGGGCCTTGGCTTTTTCGGTGTTCAGGGCGGCGGGGGCGGTGCTCATGGTGGGGTCCTTGCTCGACAGAGAGGGTGGGATTCCGAACAGTGTGAACAGCTGTTTGGCTGGATGAATGAACAGTAGTCTAGGGGTGAGTAAATCGGCAATCCACGAGTTTTTAGTCAGTTTGCCTGATAATAAAGCATGCCCTTGCCTGACCCTGCCTTGCCGGATGAACGCTGGCGCCAAGCCCACCTGGGCCATTGGCTCTACCTGGCGGGTCGGCGCTTCGAAGAGCGCGTGCTGACCCTGGTGGGGCGCAGCCCGCGGGCGCCGCTGGCCCTCGCCAACCTGGCCGCGCGCGGCCAGGTGACGGCCGCCCACCTGCATGTGACGCGGCACCTGCGCCAGGGCGGCGATCGCCTGACCGACCTCGCCCTGCGCGCCGGGATGAGCAAGCAGGCCATGGCCGACCTGGTCGACCAATGCCTGGCCTGGGGCCTGGTGCTGCGCGAGCCCGACCCACAGGACCGCCGCGCCCGGCGCATCCGCTTCACGCCGACAGGGCTGGACTGGCTGGCCGCCTTCCAGGACGCCATCGAACGCGCCGAAGCCGAGGCCCGGGCCGAGTTGGGCGAGGACGTGCTGACCGTCGTACGCCTGGGCCTGGAGGCCTACGCAACGAGCCCGGACTAGCGCCTGCTAACCCTAGGGCAATGGGTCGCGAAGGCCCGCCACAAGGGGCCAATCAAGGCGCGGCTCGCCGCCCGCACTCGCGTGCGGGCCCGGGGCGCAACGCCGAGGGGCCCCTTGTGGCGGGCCTTCCCGGAGGGTTGTGACCAAAACAACCGCACGCCGCGTTGCAAATCCTCGTCGGGGGCCGACCCCGACTTGCGGTTTGCGCCTTGCTTGCGGCTGTTTTGGTCACAACGCGGCCCATTGCCCTAGGGCTAACAGGCGCCAGCTCAAAGCCCAGCACTTCCACGCTCCCCGGCGCGCGCCAATCGTCGGACACTCGCAGACGGGCTGCAAAGGACGCAGCCGGAACTGCCTGCGATGCGACTCCTCATTGCCGAAGACGATCAAGTGCTTGCCGATGGCCTGCTGCGCGCCCTGCGCGCCTCGGGCTATGCGGTGGACCGCGTGGCCACGGGTACCGAGGCCGACACTGCCCTGGCCACGCACGAGTTCGACCTGCTCATCCTCGACCTCGGCCTGCCGCGCCTGCATGGGCTGGAGGTGTTGCGCAAGCTGCGTGGGCGCGGCTCCAGCATGCCAGTGCTCATCCTCACGGCGGCCGACAGCGTCGAGCAGCGCGTGCAGGGCCTGGACCTGGGTGCCGACGACTACATGGCCAAGCCCTTCTCGCTGCAGGAGCTTGAAGCCCGCGTGCGGGCGCTGACCCGGCGCGGCCTGGGCACGGCGGGCAGCGTGATCAAGCACGGGCCGCTGACCTTCGACGCCACCGGCCGCGTGGCCTACATCAACGAGCAGATGATCGAACTCTCGGCCCGCGAGATCTCGCTGCTGGAGGTGCTGCTGCAGCGCGCCGGCCGCCTGGTCAGCAAGGAGCAGCTCGTCGAGCAGCTGTGCGAGTGGGGCGAAGAGGTGAGCAACAACGCCATCGAGGTCTACATCCACCGCCTGCGCAAGAAGATCGAGCAGGGCCCCATCCGCATCGCCACGGTGCGCGGCCTGGGCTATTGCCTTGAAAAAATAGCTGCATGAGCCAGCCCTGACCTGGCGCCACAAGCGACCGTAGCCCCCACGGCCTGATGCCCGATCGATCGCCTTCGCAACAGGGCTCGCTGTTCGGCGAGATCCTGGACTGGATGCTGGCGCCGCTGCTGCTGATCTGGCCGATCAGCGTCGCGCTGACCTGGCTGGTGGCGCAGGGCATTGCGAGCCGGCCCTATGACCGTGAGCTTGGCGAGGTGGCGCGCGGCTTGGCCCTGCAGTCGGCCGCCACCACACCCTCCGCCCGCACCAAGACCCGCTACGCACTGGCTCCCGAAGCCGCTGCGCTGCTGCGCGCCGATGCCTCGGACACCATCTACTACCAGGTGCTGGGCCTGCGCGGCGAGCTGCTGGCCGGTGACGCCAAACTGCCCGTGCCCACCGACGACGCACCGCCCGTGCCCTGGGAGCTGCACTTCCGCGACGACGAGGTCGGCATCGACGCCGTGCGTATTGCCTACCTGTGGTTTGCGCCCGAAGGCGCCGCCAAGGGCAGCCCGCTGATGCTGGTCCAGGTGGCCGAGACCGACGGCAAGCGCGCCCAGCTCACCAACGACATCATCAAGGGCGTCATCCTGCCGCAGTTCGTCATCCTGCCGCTGGCCGTGCTGCTGGTGTGGCTGGCCCTGGCGCGCGGCATCGCGCCGCTGAACGAGCTGCAGCACCGCATCCGCTCACGCGAGAGCAATGACCTCAGCCCCATCGACGAGGCCCGCGTGCCCGACGAGGTGGCCCCGCTGGTCCGCGCCATCAATGACCTGCTCGCCCGGCTCGACTCCTCGATCAGCCGCCAGAAGCACTTCCTGGCCGACGCCGCCCACCAGCTCAAAACGCCGCTGGCGGGCCTGCGCACCCAGGCCGAGTTCATCCAGCGCGAGATCGACGCCGGCCGCAGTTCGCCCGAAGATCTCAAGCGCTCGCTGCAGCAGATCGCCCGCGCCAGCGAGCGTGGCGCCCACACCGTCAACCAGCTGCTCTCCATGGCGCGCGCCGAGGATGCCGAGCAGGCCCTCAACCGCGAGCCCGTCAACCTGGCGGATGTCGCCGTCGAGACCGTGCGCGACTTCGTGCCCCGCGCGCTGGAGCGCCGACTCGACCTGGGCTACGAAGGCGTCCAGCCCGACGCCGCACGCCTGCGCGTGCACGGCCTGCCCGTGCTGCTTGGTGAGCTGGTGCGCAACCTCGTGGACAACGCCCTGCTCTACACCCCGGCGGGCGGCACCGTCACCGTGCGCGTGACCGAAGACCCCTTCGGCCAGGTCGTGGTGCTGCAGGTCGAGGACTCCGGCCCCGGCATCCCGCCGGCCGAGCGGGACAAGGTCTTCCAGCCCTTCTACCGGGCGCTCGGCACCGGCGTCGAAGGCTCGGGCCTGGGCCTGGCCATCGTGCAGGAGATCGTGCAGCAGCATGAGGCCTCCCTGGTGCTCGACGACACCCGCGTGCGCCGCGTGGCCGGCGGCGAGCTGGCCGACGGGCAAGGCCCTGGCGCCCGTTTCACCATCCGCTTCCAGGCACGCATGGCGTCGGCCACGGCCGAGCCGGAAAACAGCACCTGAATCCCCCCTTTTTTGCGGGCAGCGCACCGGCCCGACTTCTGATAGGGGTCTGCGCCCCCGATTTCCTGCGGACTAGTTCACACCCGACCCTCGCAGCCCCCCCGCACGCGGGAGCCCCGGGGTCGTGCAAAAGCAGAACCACCCGTGCACAGTCCAACCCATCGACTCGCCACCCCCGGCTGCCCACCCTAGCTTTCAAGAGGAAGACCCACCGTGAACAAGCTCCGACTGATCGCCTCCGCCGCCCTGCTGCTGAGCTCCGGCCTCGCCCTCGCCCAATCCACCCCGGACCTGGGCCGCGCCCAGAAGCAAGCCGACAACGTGTTCCGCTGGATCAAGGTCCACGCCGAGCGCCCGGCCGCCGCCCCGGCTGCTGCACCCGCCCCGGTCGCCCAAGCCGCCGTCAAGCGCACGGCACCAGCCCCGGCCGCCGCACCCGTGCGTGTTGCCAGCGCTGGCAACGCGTCGCCGCTGGCGGCTGTGAGCAGCGCCGCCGCCGCCACCGCAGCGTCGCCCGAAGCCATGCTGCAGGCCAACCCAACCGCCGCCGGTTACGCCGCCGACTCGCAGCCTGCGAACACCGCCTACACCAGCAGCGCCCCTGCCAGCGCGGGCGCCACGCAGTACGCCCCCTCACAGGCGCAACCCGCCGTTGAAGTGCCGGCCTCCAGCGCCGTGGCCGAGACCCCGAGCGAGCCCGCGCTGAACCTGATCAAGCGCGTCGATCCCGAGCTGCCCGCCGGCTTTGAACTGAACGAACGCGGCTTTGCGCAAATCAGCTTCACCGTCGAACCCGACGGCCGCGTCTCCAACGCCAACATCCTCAAGGCCTCGATCAAGCGCCTGGGCTATGCCGCCGCAGAGGCCGTGCGCCAGTGGCGCTTCGAGCCGGTCAAGACCGCCCAGCACGTGGCGGTGCAGATCGAGTTCGCACCCGAGTGACAGCGCCCCGGCGCTGAATGACGGACACTGACGGGCTTTTCCCGCCCGTCTCATGAGCCTGCCCAACGACCTGCTAGACGCCGAGTTCGCCGAACTCGACGCACTCCTTGCCAACACCCCGAAGCCGCTGGAGGCCCTGGACGTCGCGATGCTCGACGGCTACCTCTGCGGCGTCCTCATCCAGCCCCGGCTGATCGACGAAGCCGAGTGGCTGCCCGGCATCTTCGACTTCGACGGCCGCGCCCTGCCCGCCGACGCCGACCCGGCCTGGCTCGACCGCATCACCACCCTCACCCGCCGCCGCCACAGCGCCTTGCAGCGCTCGTTGGCCGAGCAGGGCTGGTTCGACCCCGTCGTCGTTGACCAACCCGAAGACGAAGCGGCCGAGCCTGGCGACCAGCCGCTCAGCGAGGCAGAGCAGCTGCAGCGCGACACCTACGCCGCCCTGGCACCGGCCTCACGGCCGCTGCTGGCCTGGGTATCTGGGTTTGCCCACGCGCTGGAACGCTATCCCGAGCTGGGCGAGATCGACGAGCCGGGCATCGACACCGCGCTGGCGCGGCTGTTCCGGCATCTGCCGGCCGAGACCGACGAGGAGAAGGAAATCCTCGCCACGCTGGACCGCGAGCACCCGCTCAAGGACGTGGACGACGCCGTCGAGGAGCTGGTGGCCTGCGTCGCCGACCTCAACGACCTGACCCAGGCCGCGCGCTACCACGTGGACACCATCCGGCGCGACCAGCCCAAGGTCGGCCGCAACGACCCCTGCCCCTGCGGCTCAGGCCGCAAGTTCAAGGCCTGTCACGGCAAGTGAACCGGCCGCTGGAAGGCGCGCCGCGCCGCCTCGGCGGCCGGGTAGACGCTGCAGCGCCGGTCATGGTCATTGATCAGGCCCATGGCCTGCAGGAAGGCGTGCATGGTGGTCGGCCCCACGAACTTCCAGCCCCGCCGCTTCAAGTCGCTTGAAAGCCGGCGCGAGGGCCCGGACTCATTGAGCTGGTGCACCGCCTCGCCCGGCTCGGGCTCGAAGCGCCACACATAGGCCGCCAAGCTGCCCACCTCGGCCACCAGCTCGACACAGCGCGCCGCGTTGTTCAAGGTCGCCTCGATCTTGCCGCGATGCCGCACGATGCCTTCGTCCTGCAGCAAGCGCAGCACCTCGGCCTCGCCCCAGCCAGCGAGGCGGTGCACGTCAAAGCCCTCGAAGGCGCGCCGAAAGCCCTCGCGCTTGTGCAGGATGGTGCGCCACGACAAGCCGCTCTGAAACCCTTCGAGGCACAGCTTCTCGAACAAGCGGGCCTCGTCGACCACCGGGAAGCCCCACTCCTCGTCGTGATAACGCAGGTAGAGGGCATCGCCCGGCGACGCCGCACACCAAGGGCAACGGGGGTGGCCGTCTGGCGGCAGGAAGAGCGGGCGGGCGCTCACCGAGGGGCCTCGGCGATGCGGCGCAGGCTGCCGTCGGCTTCCAGGCGCTTGAGCGCGGCGTTGAGGCGGTCCACCGCCGCTTGAGGGAGGTCTTTGCGGTACACGAGGTATTGATGCTCCAGCGGGAAGCCCTGGCTCTGCAGCCGAACCCGCGCACCCAACTGCGCGTCGCGGATGGTCCGCTGCAGATTTTGCTCCTGGCCGTACACGGCCGAGGCACGGCCGCGCAGCAGCATCTCCAGCGCCTCGCGGTCCGAGGCCACCTCGGCCACGGCCACGCCCTCGCGCTTGAGCGCCTGCACCAGGATGCTGCCGCGCATCACCACCACCGGCTGTTGGCGGCTCAACTGCGCCAGCGCCTCGTAGCCCTCCAGATTCAGCGGCGGCTCTGCGCGCAGCACGACGGCATGGCGCACGCCGTACAGCGGCGTTGGCGCGTAGTGCCAGCGCTGTGCCCGCTCGGGGCTGCGCAGCAGGCAGAAGAACACGTCGATGCCACCTTCCTCCAGCAGCAGCTCGACGCGGCGCAACGGGTGCGGCTGCTCCACGCCCGCAAACCGCAGGCCAGGGTCCACGCGCTGCACCGCGTGCAGGATGTCAAGGCAGATGCCGCCGCGCGGCACGCCGGCTTCATCGAGCTCGTACTTGATGCGCGCGCCCGCCTGGCTGACGGTGCGCAGGCTCAGCGGCTGCGCGCTGCACACCGCACTGCACAACGCTAGGCACAGCATCGCCAGCACGCCCACCCAACAGCGCCGCCATCGACCCAGGCTCAACTGCACTCGACTCCCCAACTGGCGGCGACCATGACGACAGTGTCACGGCCGACCTTGAAGGGCAAGCATACGGCCATCACGCCAGCAGGGCATCAGCCCGCAACACCAGCAGCCGCCGGGCACTGGCTGCAAAATAGGCCCATGGCCCGACCCGAGTTCACCGTCAGCGTCAGCGTCTCCACACTGCCCGAGCAGACCCATCTGGAGCAAAGCCTCTATGCCTACAGCTACACGGTGAGCATCGAGAACACCGGCGATGTGCTCGCCCAGCTGATCGGGCGGCACTGGGAGATCGTCGATGCCAACGGCCAGCTGCAAACCGTCGATGGCCTGGCCGTCGTCGGGCACCAGCCGGTCCTGGCGCCGGGGCAGAGCTTCCAGTACAGCTCCTGGGCCCAGATCGGCACGCCCCAGGGCACGATGCGGGGGCGCTTCCTGTGCGTGACTGAAGGCTGCGAGATCTTCCACGCCGAAGTGGCCGAGTTCCTGCTGGCCGACAGCGCCAGCCTGCATTGAGAGCTTGAGCGCCTGATGACGGCCCGCAGCTGGGACCTGACCGCCCTGCTGAATGCGGCAGACCCCGACAGCGCACTGCCCGAACGCAATCTGTGGCTGGTCAGGCTGCTGGAGTGGCTGCGCCACCCGGCACCTGGCGATGCGGCCGACGACGGCGTCGCCAGCACGGGAACACCACTGCCCGTGTTGCGGCTCAAGCACCTGCTCAATGTGCTGGAGCGCCACCCCGAGCACGCGCAGCGCTTTGCCGGCGTGATTGCCGGCGTGTGGACGCAGCTCGACGCGGTCAGCCTCTTCGCCGACGTCGGCTTTGCGCCGCGCACCGCGCTGTGGAGTGAGTTCCTGTCGCGCCTGGGGCGCCGCCTGCTGCCGGCCAGCGCCGACACGCAGGAGCTGTCGCTCTTGTTCGAACTGCTGTTCCCCGACGCGGCCGACGAAGCCTGGCTGGCGGCGCTCGACGACGACTTGGTGCGTCGCCTGGGCCTGCTGTTCACGGCGGCACCCGTGGAGAGCTGGCGGCGCGAGATCGTCGATGGCATCACGGTACTGGTCAGCCAAGTTAGCGCGGCCGGCTTCGCCCCCGCCATGCGGCTGCGCATGGACCCTGGCGTGCAGCAAAAGCGCCCCTTCCAGTCGCTCGTGTCGGCCTGGGAGGGCGTGGAGCGTGCGCTGCGCGACCCCGGCAACCCACGCCGGCCGCTCACGCCGGCGCTGCAATACCTGCGCGGCTTGCTGGACCGCTGCCGCAGCGCGGCGCGCAGCGTGCCCGAGCACCTGGAGGCGCATGGCGTCT
Organism: Roseateles paludis; assembly: GCF_039872745.1. Lineage (NCBI taxonomy): Bacteria > Pseudomonadati > Pseudomonadota > Betaproteobacteria > Burkholderiales > Sphaerotilaceae > Roseateles > Roseateles paludis. Next base: position 159,724 of record NZ_JBDPZD010000001.1, read on the forward strand.
CGGTGGACCTGATCTTTGGCGTCGAGCAGATGCTGGCCCGCACTGACCGCATCGAGGCCTTGCTGGCTTGTTTGCTCAGCCCCGACCCTGGCCCCGAGCTGCGCCGCCTGACCCTGACCCTGGTGCGCGAGGTGCACGAGCGGCGCAGCATCCGCACCCTGTTTGCGCAGCACTACTCGCTCCTGGCGCGCAAGCTGACCGAGCGCAGCGCCGAAACTGGCGAGCACTACATCACCCGCACGCCGGCCGAGTACCGCGACATGCTGCGCCGCGCGGCGGGTGGCGGCAGCGTGATTGCCGGCACCACGCTGGGCAAGTTCGCGCTGGCAGCGCTGGGGCTCACCGCCTTCTGGGGTGGCTTCTGGGCCGGCATGCTGTACGCGCTGAGCTTTGTGCTGGTGCATCTGCTGCACTGGACGGTGGCCACCAAGCAGCCGGCGATGACGGCGCCGGCCCTGGCCACGCGGCTGCGCGGCCTGCCGCGCGACGAAGGGCTGGACGGCTTTGTGGACGAAGTGGCCCACCTCTTCCGCTCGCAGGTGGCGGGCATCGTCGGCAATGTGGCGGCCGTGGTGCCCCTGGTGCTGCTGGCCCAGGGCCTGGGGCAATGGCTGTGGGGCAGCACGCCCATCAGCGCGGCCCAGGCGCACTACGTGCTGCACTCGCTCGACCTCCTCGGCCCGACCTTGCTGTTTGCCGCGTTCACCGGCGTGCTGCTGTTCGTGTCCAGCCTGATCGCGGGCTGGGTGGAGAACTGGTTCGTCTTCCAGCGCCTGGACAGCGCCATCGCCTGGAGCCCGCGCATCGTGGCGGTGTTGGGGCAGGCGCGGGCCCAGCGCTGGGCAGCCTGGTGGCGGGCCAATATCTCGGGCCTGACGGCCAATTTCAGCCTGGGCTTGCTGCTGGGCCTGGTGCCAGCGGTGCTGGCCTTCTTTGGGCTGCCCATCGAGGTGCGGCACGTGACACTGTCGGCCGGGCAGCTGACGGCAGCCGCCGGCGCGCTCGGTCCCACCCTGCTGGCCACGGGCGACTTCTGGCGCTGCGTGGTGGCCATCGTCGGCGTGGGCATGCTCAACGTGGGCGTGAGCTTTTACTGCGCCTTCCGAGTTGCGCTGCGCGCACAGGGCGTACGCGTCAGCGACCGCCGCCGCGTGCGCGACGCCGTGCTGGCACGGCTGCGGCAGTCGCCGCGCAGCTTCTTCCTGCCTCCGCCGGACTGATCACTCGTCGCGGCGCTCGCCCTTGGATCGTCCGGCGAACATGGTCCACCAGACGATCAGGACGAGCACGGCGAGCGCGCCGAGGGCTTCAAGTAGCAGCAGGAGCATGCGCAGAAGTATCGGCCTTGAACATCGCCTTGATGCCCCGCACCGCCTGCCGGATGCGCGCCTCGTTCTCGATCAAGGCGAAGCGCACATGGTCGTCGCCATGGTCGCCAAAGCCGATGCCGGGTGACACGCAGACCTTGGCCTTGGCCAGCAGCTGCTTGGCGAACTCGACCGAGCCCAGGCCGCGATAGGCGTCGGGGATCTTGGCCCAGATGTACATCGAGGCCTTGGGGCAGTCCACCATCCAGCCCGCTTCGCGCAGGCCTTTGACGAGCACATCGCGGCGCTTCTGGTAGGTGGCGGCAATCTCGTGCACGCAGGCCTGGTCGCCCTCCAGCGCGGCGATGGCCGCCACCTGCAGCGGCGTGAAGGTGCCGTAGTCGTGATAGCTCTTGATGCGCGCCAGCGCGGCCACCAGCTCGCGGTTGCCCACCATGAAGCCGATGCGCCAGCCGGCCATGTTGTAGCTCTTGGAGAGGGTGAAGAACTCGACCGCCACGTCCTTGGCGCCCGGCACCTGCAGGATGGACGGGGCCTTCCAGCCGTCGAAGACGATGTCGGCATAGGCCAGGTCGTGCACGACAAAGATGTCGTGCTTCTTGGCCAAGGCAATCACGCGCTCGAAGAAATCCAGCTCCACACACTGCGCCGTTGGGTTGCTGGGGAACCCGAGCACCATCATCTTGGGCTTGGGGTAGCTGCCGCGGATGGTCTTCTCCAGCTCGGCAAAGAAGTCCACGCCCGGCACGTTGGGGACCGAGCGGATATCGGCCCCGGCAATCACGGCACCATAGATGTGGATGGGGTAGCTCGGGTCGGGCACCAGCACGGTGTCGCCGCGGTCCAGCGTGGCGAGCATCAGGTGCGCGAGGCCCTCCTTGGAGCCGATGGTGACGATGGCCTCGTTGTCCGGGTCGATCTCAACGGCATAGCGGTCGCGGTACCAGTGCGATATCGCGCGGCGCAGGCGCGGGATGCCCTTGCTGGCCGAGTAGCCGTGGATGTCGGGCCGCTGCGCGGCTTCGGTGAGCTTGGCGACGATGTGCGGCGGCGTGGCCCCATCGGGGTTGCCCATGCTCATGTCGATGATGTCTTCCCCGCGTCGGCGGGCGGCCAGCTTGAGCTCGGCCGTGATGTTGAAGACGTAGGGGGGAAGGCGGTCAATGCGCGCGAAACGGCGCTGGCCTGAGGAGGTCATGACGATGGTCTTTCACGTGAGCGCCCGGAACCGTCCGAGCGACGTGACCTTGCTGAGGCAAGGCCGGGCCAGAAGTTAACACGCGCCCGGACAATGGCCGGATGCAACGCTTCCACACCCACCTTGGCCGCGACATCCGGCTCACCTCGGGCAGCGCGCGCGATCTGGCGCCCGGCGAGTTCGGGCTGCTGGCCATCGACGGCGGCGCGGGCGGCTGGTCCGTGGTGCACAAAGGCCCCAGCGGCGAGGTGATGGAGCTGAACAATGAGATGCACTTCGAGACGCCCGAAGCCGCGCTGGCATTCGTCAAAGAGCTGATCGAGCTGCTCGGCCCGGCGGCGGCCTGAATAGCCCCAGGCGCACGGCCGGCCCGGCGCTTCACTATCCTGCGCCGCCCCCAAACCGCTGGAGCCCCCCATGCCCGCTGCCCTGACGCCCCGTCCCCTGCTGATCGCCCTCATCAGCCTGCTCGCCAGCCTGCACACCGCCAGCGCGCTGGCACAGGCCGCCACGCCTGTGAAGCCACAGGGCTGCGTCTACGGCCACGAGGCCTCGGAGCGCGACATCGGCTACTGCCAGGCGGTGCGCAGCGGCAACATGCTCTACATCTCGGGCATCGTGGCGGCAGGTCCAATGGACAAGGCCGTGCCCCAGGTCTACGAGGAACTGCGCCAGGTGCTCAAGCGCCAGGGCCTCGACTTCTCGAACGTGGTCAAGGAGAACCTCTACGCCACCGACCTGCCGGCCATGCTCACCCAAATGGAGGCCCGCAAGCGCTTCTACGCCGGCGCCACGCCCGCCGCCACCTGGGCGCAGGTGCAAAAACTGTTTGCCCCCGAGCTGGTGCTGGAAGTGGAGCTGATTGCCGCGTTCCCGCGCTGAGCCAAGACCCGCCAAGGCACTGTTCTTGCTGCGGTCGGCGTATCGCAACGCCCTGATCCCGCCCGATGCCCCTGCTTCGTTACTTCGCCCACCTGCCTGCCGGCAAGCAGGTGCTGTGGTGCTATCTGATCTGGTACCTGGTCACCGTGGTGGCGCTGTTCGACCCCAGCCCCACCCTCTGGCTCAACTCGGTCGGCATCAGCGCCGTGATCGGCTTCGCCCTGCAGCTCAGTGTGGCCAAGGGTGCCCAGACAGACCGCTGGCAGACCTTCCGACTCTTCATGATGCCGTTTGGCGTCTCCAGCTTTGCCTCGCTGATCAAGGGCAAGGGCTATGTGCTGGTGTTCCCGAGCGACCTGCAGTTGCTGCTGATCTCGGTTGCGGCCTGCGGCGCCTTTTTGGCGGGTTGCGCCCTGCTGCGACGGACCATGCCTTGAGGGCCGAGCGCCGGGCCGCCCCAAGCCGGCCCCTGGGGCAATGCTGGTGGCTCAGTGCCTCCAGCATTGACGTCCCCTCGGGGGACCGCCCCCTCAAGCCAGCGTTCAGCGCGGCATGAGGGGGCGAGGGGCCTCAACTTTGCCCGCCAGCCTTTGAGGCCTTGCCCTTGAGCACGGGGGCGTCGGGCAAGTTCAGCAGATCGGCGGCGAGGGCCTCGGCGACCTCGATGCCATCGACGCCGGCAGACATGATCCCGCCGGCATAGCCCGCGCCCTCACCGGCCGGGAAGAGGCCGCGCACATTGAGGCTTTGGTAGTCGCGGCCGCGCGTGACGCGCAGCGGGCTGGAGGTACGGGTCTCGACGCCGGTGAAAACGGCGTCGGCGCGGTCGAAGCCGGGGATCTGCTTGGCAAAGGCGGGGATGGCCTCGCGGATGGCGTCGAGGCAGTAGTCGGGCAAGGAGCCACGGGCCTTCTGCTGCAAATCGACCAGGGTCACGCCGGGCTTGTAGCTGGGCTCGACGCTGCCGAGCGCGGCACTCTTCTGGCGCTTGACGAAGTCGCCCACCAGGCTGGCCGGTGCCAGGTAGCCACCGCCACCCAGCTCGTAAGCGCGGCTCTCCCAGAAGCGCTGGAAGGCCATGCCGTCGAGCGGGCTCACGGGGCTGCCATCGCGCTTGCCATCCTGCCGGTAGTCCTCGGGGCTGATGTTGACGACGATGCCGGCATTGGCATTGCGTTCGTTGCGCGAGTACTGGCTCATGCCATTGGTGACGACGCGCTCGGGCTCGCTGGTGGCGGCCACCACGGTGCCGCCAGGGCACATGCAAAAGCTGTAGACCGCGCGGCCATTGGCGGCGTGGTGGACGAGCTTGTAGTCGGCCGCACCCAGCAGCGGGTGCTTGGCGTTGGGGCCAAAGCGCGCCGCGTCGATGATGCTTTGCGGGTGTTCGATCCGGTAGCCAATGGCGAAGGGCTTGGCCTCCATGAAGACGCCGCGCGCGTGCAGCATCGTGAAGGTGTCGCGCGCGCTGTGACCGAGGGCCAGCACCACGTGGCGGGTGTCGATCTGCTCGCCGGATTCAAGCTGCACACCCCGGACCGCGCCATCCTCGATCAATAGGTCCGTCACCTTCTGCTGGAAGCGGATCTCCCCGCCCAGCCGCTCGATCTCGGCGCGGATCTTGATCACCATGCTGACCAGGCGGAAGGTGCCGATGTGGGGTTTGGAGACGTAGAGGATCTCTTCGGGCGCGCCGGCCTTCACAAACTCGGTCAGCACCTTGCGCGTCAGGTGGCGCGGGTCGGAGATCTGGCTGTAGAGCTTGCCGTCCGAGAAGGTGCCGGCCCCGCCCTCGCCGAACTGGACGTTGGACTCTGGCGTGAGCCGCTGCTCGCGCCACAGACCCCAGGTGTCCTGGGTGCGCTCGCGCACCTGCTTGCCACGCTCCAGCACGATGGGCCGCAGGCCCATCTGCGCCAGGATCAGGGCCGCGAAGATACCGCAGGGCCCGAAGCCGACGACCACGGGCCGGGGCCCGGTGAAGTCGCCGCCATCCTTCCCAATTTGGGCCAGGAAGTGGTAGCCGGTGTCGGGCGTGGGCCGGATGTGGTGGTCGACCGCAAAGCGGGCCAGCAGGGCCGCTTGGTCCACGCCCGGGGCCAGCTCGCAGTCCACCGTGTAGACCAGCCAGATGTCGCGCTTCTTGCGCGCGTCGTAGCCACGCCGGAAGACGGTGAAGGCGGCCAGCTCCGCGTCCTGCAGCCCCAGGCGCGCGACCACGGCCGGGCGCAGGGCGTCCTCGGCGTGATTCAGCGGCAGGCGCAGCTCGGTGATGCGAATCATGAGATGCGGATCATGAAATGCAAACAGGCCCGCGAAGGGCCTGTCAGTGCAGGGCAGTCAGCCGATCAGCCCGAATGCGGGCGCTTGCCCGGGTTCTTCTTGGAGCGGGTGTGGGACCCACGCTCCAGGCTGCTCTTCTGGCCCTTGCCAGTGGTGAAGGTGACGCCCTTGGGGGCGGCGGGGCGGGGGGAGGCGCGGCGGTCCGCTTCGGTGACGATCTTGTTGCCCATTGATGGCTCCAGCAGGGGGTCAGACAGAAAAGGGTGCAGATTTTAGGCGAAGGCGGAACGTTGCCATTCGGCGCGGAAAAGCTCGTCGTTGTCGGGGTCGAGCCGCCAGGCCTCGAAGTCGTCCAGATCGAGCGGCCGCGCGACGTGGAAACCCTGGACCAGATCGCAGCCGCAATCGCCCACCACGCCCAGTTCCTCGACGGACTCCACGCCCTCGCCCGTGACCGTCAGGCCCAGGCTGTGGCCGATGCCGACGATGGCGCTCAGGAGCGCGCGGCGCTTGGGGTCGAGGTGGGCGTTTTCGACGAAGCTGCGGTCCACCTTGAGCTCGTCCACCGGCAGGCGCTGCAGGTAGCCGAGCGACGACTGGCCGGTGCCAAAGTCGTCAATGGCCAGCCGCACGCCCAGGCGGCGCAGCCCGTGCATCACGGTGATGGGGTCGTTGCCGCTGGCCATCAGGCCGGTCTCGGTGACTTCGAGTTGCAGCTTGCGCGGGTCCACGCGGTACTCGGCCAGCACGGCGCGCACCCGCTCGGGCAGGCCGAGGTCCTGGATGTCGAGCGTGGTGACGTTGACGGCGATGTAGAGGTCCACGTCTTCGGCCTGCCAGCGCGCCAGGGTCTGGGCAGCGCGGGTCAGCATCCACTGGGTGATCAGGCGGATGCGGCCGCTGCTCTCGGCAAAGGGCACGAACTCGCTGGGCGGCAGCCAGCCGCGCTCAGGATGCTGCCAGCGCACCAGGGCTTCGACACCCACCACGCGGCCGCTGCGCAAGTGGCGCTTGGGCTGCAGGTACTGGCGCAGCTGGTCGCCCTGGATGGCGGCCTGCAGGTCTGACAGCAGCGACAGGTGCAGCTCGCGCGAGGCCTCCAGGCCCGGGTTGTAGACCACCACGTGCTGGCGCGCGCGCTTGGCCTCGAACATGGCCTGCTCGGCCCGGCGCAGCAGGCCTTCTGTGCTGTCCGCATGCACGGGCCAGTGGGCGATGCCCAGGGACACCGACAGGTCCAGGCCCTGGCCCTGCCAGGAGAGCTTGTGTTCGACCTCGTCGCGCAGGTGGGCGGCCATGGCGCCGATCTGGTCATAGCGCAACAGGGGCACCAAGGCCACGAAGGTGCCGCCACCGAGCCGGCCGTAGGCGGCAATGCCCTCGAACATCACATTGAGCTTGCCGGCCGCGCCGCGCAGCAGGGCGTCCCCGGCTTCGAAGCCCAGCACCGCGTTGACGGCCTTGAGGCGGTCCACGTCGATGCACAGCAGGGCGGCCACCTCGTCGCTCTGGGCCAGGCGCGCCAGCAGGCTGTCGCCCTCGGCAATGAAGCGGGCGCGCTGGGCCAGGCCGGTGAGCAGGTCGGTATTGCCCATGCGGCGCAGCGCAGTTTCGCGCTCGGCCACGGCCTGGGCCACGGTGCCCATGGCCTGGGCCACTTCTCCGAGCTCATCGATACGGTCGACCGGCAGGTCGAGCTGGTAGTCGCCTTGGGCAATGCGGTCGGCAGCGGCGGTGAGGCGGCGCAGGGGCCGCGCGATGGAGCGCGTGACAGCCACCGCCAGCACCCCCCCGAGCACAAAGGCCACCGCGCAGACGATGTAGATCCAGCGGCGCGTGGAGGCCGTCTCGTTGCGCAGCCGTTCCACCTCCAGTGCAGCGGCCTGGTCGGTCTGGGCCGACAGGGTCTGCACGGCGACGAGGAAGCTCGACAGCGCCTCCTCCACCGGCCCGCTCAAGGACTGCCGGGCCGCCTCGAAATCATTGGCCTCGATGAGGTCCACCGTCAGGTCGTACTGGCGCCGGAAGTCCCGCAGGCGCTCCATCAGCAGTTGCTTGACCTCGGCGGAGGCGGCGACCGGCAGGGTCTGGTCCAGGCGCTGCAGGGCGGTGTCGAGCCGGCGGTGTGCGGCGTCGATGTCGGCATAGGCCGGGATGCGGCGCGTGCGCTCGCGATGCATCAGCGTCAGCAGCTTGCGCGTCGCGTCCTCGGCGCTGGTGGTGATCTGGTGGATGGTGTCGCGCGCCGCGCTCTGCTGGCCCAGCAGGCGCTCCAGCGCGCCATCGAGGCTGTCCTGCGCGCGCATGGCCAGCGCGGCCAGCAGGACGACGAGCGCCAGCAAGGCCGCAAAGGCCAGGCTGAGCCGGACGCGGATGCGCAGGCCTCGACGAGCGTCAATCGGGGTCGTCATCGCTCCAACGCTGAAGCAGCAGCCGAGCCGTGGCCACATTGGTGGCGCAGGGCACGTCGTGCACGTCACAGGCGCGCACCAGGGCATTGATGTCGGGCTCGTGGGGCTGCGGGGTCATCGGGTCGCGCAGAAAGATGACGCCGTCGATGGCGCCGACCGACAGCTGGGCCCCGATCTGCAGGTCGCCGCCCAGCGGGCCGGAGAGGCAGCGCTCGATCGTCAGCCCATGGGCGGCGGCCAGCCGCGCGCCCGTGGTGCCCGTGGCCACCAGCTGGCAGCGGCGCAGCAGCGGCAGGAACTGGCCCGCCAGCGTGAGCATGGCGTCTTTGCGGCCATCGTGGGCGATCAAGGCAAGCTTCAAAGCGAGGGCTCCGGGACCAAAACTGGCCGACTGTAGGACCCACAGCCCGTGGCAGGCCGCCAACGCCAGGCGGGCCCTCATTTTTCGGCGGGTTTCGCGCAGAAATGCGCTGGCGCAAGCGCCTACCCACCCATCTACCGAAGGACGCGTCTAACCCGGACCTGAAGCTCGCGCGACTCTCGCGGGGCGGCATCGCGGCTGGCCAGGGTGCCAGCGGGCGCCGGGTCGGCCGCGCCGTCTTGCAGGGTTGCCACGCGCTGCCAATGGCCCTCGGGCAGCGCCAGTTGGGTCTGCACGGCGGTGCCATCGGGGGCGGCCGCCTCCAGGCTGAGCGTGATGGGCTGGCCGGCGCCGGCCGAGCGTGGGCGCACCGCCAGACGCAACGGGCGCTCGGGCGAGCCGGCCGCGCGCGGTGCCACCCACAGCTGGGCGGGCCGCCCCTGGGCGTCCAGCGCCAACGCAAAGTCCAGGCTCAATGGCTGTTCGGTCGGTGCCGGGGCACGCAGTTGGACCTGCCCGAGCAGGCCGTCCTGCACCACCAGGCTGGCAAGGGCCTCAACGCGCACGGCTTGCGCCCCCGTGCTCAGCACCTTGGCCTCCCCCGAGCGGGGCGACACGGTGCCCTGCGTGCCGATCACGGTCGCGCCGTCGCGCACACCCGCCTGCAGGGCCGGCGCCAGGCGCACCACCACCCAGCGCAGCTCGACCTCAAAGCGCAGCGCCGGCGCTGCCCGGGTGGGGATCGGGGCGCCCAGCATGGGGAGGGCTAGCCAGGCCCGCAGCAGGACCCGGCGCGATTCGACATCTGGCATGGCGCACCCCTCCAACATGGCAGGCAGGAGCGCAAATCTTGCGCCAGGCAGCCGCCGGCCATCGCGCGAAAAGCGCGGCCCCCGTACCGCCCCTTCGGCGGCGGTCAGCGGCGGTCAGCCGCAGCAGGCGTAGTAGCCCGTGTATTGCTCGTGCTGCTGCGGGATGCCGCGCACAAAGGTCACGCGCTTGCCCTGCGTCAGCGAGTTGAAGATGACCGGAAAGCCCACGTCCTTGATGGCGGCGTTGATCACCACGTAGGCGGCGTTGAGGTTGGTAATCTCGTCCCAAAAGTAGCGCAGCAGCTCGAACACCAGCATGGGCTTGGTGCGCGCTGCGGACTCCGGGGCGATCTCGCTGATCATCTCGCTGGCCTGCTTGGGGCTGATGCGCGCCTGGTTGGTCTCCAGCAGGTAGATCGACGACACCTCGGGCGCCAGGCGTTCGTGGAAGGTGAGATCGCCAAAGAGCTCGGCCCGCGCGGGGTCAAGCGTGCAGCGCATGTTCTCGGCCGCCTTGCTGTTGCGCTGCCGCAGGTAGACCTGCCAGTCCCGCATCGCAAAGGGCAAAGGCTCGATGTGCTGCCTGAACAGCAAGCCACCGTCCGACATTTCGATGGGTTCGAGGTTGACGGGCTTGGCCTCATGGAGCGCAATCTGCGTCAGGGCCAGCTTGAGGCCCATCTGCAAATAGGCCGGATGAGCCACCAGGGTGTCGAGATGGGTTTCGTTCATCCCGTCGGCCGACAGGGCGTCCATCAATCGCTGGCAAATCGGTGAGTGCACTGGGGTTCCTCCTGAAACTGCGTCCCGCACAAGTCCCCGGGCTCGGGCCCGATGTGGTGTGGTCGGAGTAAACACCAATGCCGCCATGCCGTGTAGCTGGCGCGTGGCAATATTGCCCGCAGTGAGAGCTGAAATCGCGTTCAGCGTGCATCAATGCCTTGCGCATCCCTCATCGGGTGCAAGGCCTGGCACCGTTAGGCTTCAGGCTTTGACAGCCCGCGCCTGCATTCCATGAAGCTCTACATCGGCAACAAGAACTACTCGTCCTGGTCCATGCGCGCCGGCGTGCTGCTGGCGGCCTTCAAGATCCCGCACGAGGCGGTGCTGCTGCGCCTGGACATGACGCCCGGGTCCGCCTTCTACGAGACCCTGGCTCGCATCACCCCCGCCGCCCGCGTGCCCGTGCTGGTGGAGGACGACGGCTTTGCCGTCTGGGACACGCTGGCCATTGCCGAGTACCTGGCCGACCGGCACCCCGAGCTGGCCATCTGGCCCCGCGATGCCCGCCAACGCGCACGTGCCCGCAGCGTCTGCGCCGAGATGCACGCCGGCTTTGGCCGGCTGCGCAACGTCTGCCCGATGAACATCGAAGCGGCCCTGCCCGAGGTGGGCGCGCGCCTGATGGCCGAGGACGCTGGTCTGCGGCAAGACCTGGCCCGCATCGACCAGCTGTGGAGCGAGGCGCTGGCGGCGAGCGGCGGACCCTTCCTCTTCGGCAGCTTCAGCGCCGCCGACGCCTTCTTCGCGCCAGTGGTGATGCGCGTCACGCGCTATGGCCTGCCGCTGAGCGCTGCGGCGGCGGCCTACTGCCAAGCCATCGAGGCCCACCCGGCCGTGGCGGCCTGGGTGCTTGACGCGCTCAAGGAGCAGGACTTCATCCCCGAAGACGAGCCGTATCGGACGGCGCGGGCGTGAATAAGCCGGCCTGGGGCCGGCTTAAGGGGAGAGCGGCTTTGTGGTCTTCGCTCACGTCGCAAGCGACATGAGCTTCGCCCCAAAGCGGCCCCGGTCGCTACCGCGACCGGCTGCCAGGCTTACAGCCCGGCAGCAGCGCGCAGCGCTGCCGCTTTGTCTGTGCGTTGGCTTCGGCCGGGCCTACGGCCCTTCACTTCGCAAGCGAAGTGAAGCCTGCGCCGAAAGTCGGCCAAGCTCGCTTTGCTCGTGGCCTTACAGGCCAGCAGCCGCGCGCAGCGCCGCTGCCTTGTCCGTCTTTTCCCACGTGAACTCGGGCTCTTCGCGACCAAAGTGGCCATAGGCCGCCGTCTTCGCGTAGATCGGGCGCAGCAGGTCAAGCATCTGGATGATGCCCTTGGGGCGCAGGTCGAAGTGCTCGTTCACGAGCGCGGCGATCTTGTCGTCGGAGATCACGCCGGTGCCTTCGGTGTAGACCGTCACGTTCATGGGCTTGGCCACGCCGATGGCATAGGCCACCTGCACCTGGCACTGGCGCGCGAGGCCCGCAGCCACCACGTTCTTGGCCACGTAGCGCGCCGCGTAGGCGGCCGAGCGGTCCACCTTGGACGGGTCCTTGCCCGAGAAAGCGCCGCCGCCGTGCGGGCAGGCGCCGCCGTAGGTGTCGACGATGATCTTGCGGCCGGTGAGGCCGCAGTCACCCTGCGGGCCGCCGATGACGAAGCGGCCGGTGGGGTTGATCAGGTACTTGGTGTCGGCCGTGAGCCATTCCTTGGGCAGCACGGGCTTGATGATTTCCTCGCGTACGGCCTCGTAGAAGGCATCGGTCATGCGGTTGCCCAAGCTGTACTCGGGCGCGTGCTGGGTGGAGAGCACCACGGTGTCGATGGAATGCGGCTTGCCGTCCACATAGCGCATCGTGACCTGGCTCTTGGCGTCAGGGCGCAGGAAGGGCAGGCGGCCGTCCTTGCGCAGCTGGGCCTGACGCTCCACCAGCCGGTGGGCGTAGTAGATCGGCGCGGGCATCAGCTCGGGCGTTTCGTCGCAGGCGTAGCCGAACATCAGGCCCTGGTCACCGGCGCCGGTGTTCAGGTGGTCGTCGGACGCATGGTCCACGCCCTGGGCGATGTCGTTGGATTGCTTGTCGTAGGCCACCAGGACCGCACAGCCCTTGTAGTCGATACCGTACTCGGTGTTGTCGTAACCGATGCGCTTGATGGTGTCGCGCGCGACCTGGATGTAGTCCACGTGCGCATTGGTCGTGATCTCGCCGGCCAGCACGACGAGGCCGGTGTTGGTCAGCGTCTCGGCAGCCACGCGGGAGCGCGGGTCCTGCTCGAAGATGGCATCGAGGATGGCATCCGAGATCTGGTCAGCGACTTTGTCGGGGTGACCTTCCGAGACGGATTCCGAGGTAAAGAGAAAGTCGTTCGCCACGTTCTTAAACTCCATTGGCTGGTTGAGGGCTCGGCGCTTGCCGTGCTAGCCAGGTGGCGCGGCGAACGCTTTAGCTGGATTTGTGAATCGCCCGCAAGTAGTCCAATAACTCGGCGATAGCGGCAGAGTATAGAAAACATGATCTGGTTGTTTCGCGCAATCTCCTGGCTGCCGTTGGCGTTTCTCCACGGTTTGGGCGGGCTGCTGGGGTGGTTGGTTTACGGGCTATCGCCCACCTACCGGCGGCGCTTCAAGGCCAATGTGGCCCAGGCTGGCATCCCCTGGGCTGCAGCCCGGCCCGCCATCGCCGCCGCCGGGCGCATGACGGCCGAACTGCCCTGGCTGTGGGTGGCACAAAAGGGCCGGCCCTTGGGCCAACGCCTGCAGTGGGACGGTGCCGAGCACGTCGAGGCCGCGCTGGCGGCCGGCCGCGGCCTGGTGCTGCTGACGCCTCACCTCGGCTGCTTCGAGATCTGCGCCCAGGCGATCGCCGAGCGCTTCACCTCGCCCGAGGCGCCGATCACCGTGCTCTACCGCCCCGCCCGCCAGGCCAGCTTGCGCGAGGTGATGGCTGGCTCGCGCGAGCGGCCGGGCTTGGCCACCGCGCCGGCCCAGCTCTCTGGGGTGCGGCAGATGATCCGCGCGCTGCGCAAGGGCGAGGTCGTCGGCCTGCTGCCCGACCAGGTGCCCCCCGAAAGCCTCGGTGTCTGGGCGCCCTTCTTTGGCCGCCCGGCCTACACCATGACCCTGGCCGGCCGCCTGGTGCAGCAGACCGGGGCGGCGGTGCTGCTGATCTGGGGCGAGCGCTTGCCTGCCGGGCGCGGCTACATCGTGCACCTGCTGCCCGCCCCTGAGATCGCCCCCGACGCCAGCCCCGAACTGGCGGCCACGACCATCAACGCCTCAATGGAAGGCTTGATTCGCCGCGCGCCCGGCCAGTACCTCTGGGGCTACCACCGCTACAAGCAGCCGCGCGGGCTGGATATCGGCGCAGCGCCGCCGGGGCCGGCTGGATAATCCCGCCCCATGCGAGTGCGCTTCACCAAGATGCAGGGCGCGGGCAACGACTTCGTCGTCTTTGACGCGACGCGTGAGCCCTTCAGCCTGACCCCGGACCAGATGCGTCGCCTGGGCGACCGCCGCTTCGGCGTGGGCTGCGACCAGATCCTGGTCGTCGAGCCGTCCACCAGCGATGCCGACTTCGGCTACCGCATCTTCAACAACACAGGTGACGAGGTGGAGCACTGCGGCAATGGCGCGCGCTGCTTCGTGCGCTATGTGGTGGACGCCGGGCTCACAAACAAGCGCCGCGTGGTGGTGGACACCATGAACCGCCGCCTCCACCTGCAACTGCAGGACGATGGCCGCGTGACGGTGGACATGGGCGCGCCGGTCTTTGAGCACGCCGCCCTGCCGTTTGATGCCTCGGGCCTCACGCCTCGGCTGGAAAACGGCTTCGAGTTCTGGCCGGTCCTGTCGGCCCCCGAACCTGCCTCTGCGAGGCAGGCCCCCCAAGGGGGTCAAGAAGGCTCGGGAGCGGCCCGTCGCCTTCTTGAAGGCGTGGAGGTCGGTGTCGTCTCGATGGGCAACCCGCACGCTGTGCAGCGCGTGCCGGACGTCAACACCGCGCCGGTCGAGACGCTCGGCCCGCGCATCGAGGCCAATGCGCACTTCCCGCGCAAGGTGAATGCCGGCTTCATGCAGATCCTGGCCCGCGACCGCATCGCGCTGCGCGTCTTCGAGCGCGACGCGGGCGAGACCCTGGCTTGTGGCACCGGCGCGTGTGCGGCGGTGGTGGTGGGCATCCGGGCCGGTTGGCTCGATGCTGCCGTGGAAGTACAGACGCGCGGCGGCCTGCTGCGCATCGAATGGGCCGGGGGCCAAAGCCCGGTGCTGATGACAGGCCCCGCCGCCCGAGTTTTTGATGGAGAGATCGACCTGTGAGCCAGACCCCCGTGAATCCGGCCGACGCCCTGCAGGGCATCACCGAAGGCGACATCGCCAACTACCTGGCCCACACGCCCGGCTTCTTCGAGCGGCATGCCGCGCTGCTGGCCACGGTGCAGCTGACGCACCCGCACGGCCACCGCGCGATCTCGTTGCAGGAGCGCCAGGCCGAGATGCTGCGCGAGAAGATCAAGGGGCTGGAGCAGCGCCTGATGGAGATGATCCGCAACGGGCAGGAGAACGTCGCCATTGCCGACCGCCTGCACCGCTGGACGCTCAAGCTGATGCGAGCCGCCCAGCCCGAGGACGTGCCGGCCGTGCTGCTGGAGTCGCTGCAACATGAGTTCATGATCCCGCAGGCCGGCCTGCGGCTGTGGGGCGTGGACGAAGGCCATGCCGAACTGACCTGGACCCAGGCCGTGAGTGCCGACGTGCAAAGCTTTGCCGGCAGCCTGGCCCACCCCTATTGCGGCGTGAACTCGGGCTTTGAGGCCGCGCGCTGGCTGGGCCTCGCGGACAGCGGCGGCACCGCCACCTCGCTGGCCCTCGTGCCGCTGCGCCGAGGTACGCAGACCTTTGGCCTCCTGGTGCTGGGCTCGCCCGACCCGACGCGCTACACCGCCGAGATGGGTACCGAGTTCCTGACCCGCATTGGCGAGCTGGCTGCTGCCGCGCTGGCCCGCTTGCTGCCGCCGGCGGCATGACTGCAGAGCTCGCGGCCGAGTTTCAGGATTACCTGAGCTTTGCCCGCGTGCAGCAGCGGCTGGCGCCGCGCACGCTGCAGGTCTACACCAACGCCCTTGAGCGCCTGCAGGCGCTGCTGGCCGAGCGCGCGCTGGCGCCCACGCAGTTGCTCGTGCCCCAGGCCCGGCGCCTGGCGGCGCAGCTGCACGCCCAGGGTCTGGCGCCCAAGTCCATCGCGCTGCTGCTGTCCTGCTGGCGCAGCTGCTACCGCTGGCTCGGGCGCCAAGGCCGCGTCAGCTGCAACCCTTTTGACGGGCTGCGCGCGCCCAAGGCGGCCAAGCCCCTGCCCAAGGCGCTGAGCGTGGACGACGCGGTGCAGCTGGCCTCGTACACGCCGCCCGCCGCCGCCGACCCCGTGCTGGCCGCGCGTGACCAGGCGGTGGTCGAGCTGCTGTACGGCAGCGGCCTGCGCCTGGCCGAACTGACCGGCCTCGATGTGCAAGCCAGCGCCGAGGCGCGCGGCTGGGTGGACCTGGATGCGGCCGAGGTGCACGTGCTGGGCAAGGGCAGCAAGCGCCGCAGCGCACCGCTGGGCAGTGCGGCGGCCACGGCGCTGCGCGCCTGGCTGGCGCAGCGCGGGCAACTGGCCTTGCCGGACGAGGTGGCGCTGTTTGTGGGCGCACGCGGGCGGCGCTTGAGCCCCTCCAGCCTGCGCGCCGCCCTGGCCCAGCGCGCCGTGGCCGCCGGCCTGCCCACCCACGTGCACCCGCACATGCTGCGCCACAGCTTTGCCTCGCATGTACTGCAGTCCAGCAGCGACCTGCGCGCCGTGCAAGAGCTGCTGGGCCACGCCCACATCACCACGACCCAGATCTACACGGCGCTGGATTTCCAGCACCTGGCCAAGGTCTACGACCAAGCCCACCCCCGAGCTAAAAAATGACCCCCCCTACTGACTTCGTCAGCCCCCCGAGGGGGCGCCACCAGCAGCCCGGCGGAGCCGGTTCTGCGGTGGCCGCTGGATGGGTCGCAGCGCTTTGCGCGCTCGCTCCGTTGTGCGCGTCCGCGCAAGAGTCTTTGGTTCGCCCCGCCTCGACACGCCCCGCCGCCATCGAAGCCAACTGGACGGCGGTGAAGATGCCCGACGGTGGGCGCACGGCGTTTGCGTCGATCAGCTACCTGATGGCGGTGAACGATGACTGGGGCTTCGGGCCCGGGGTGTACGGCACGGCCAAGGGCAACTACGGCGGCATCTTCACGGCGGGCTTCACCGCGCAGCGGCGTTGGCGGCTGGGGGCGAACACCCACCTGGCGACCAGCCTGTATGTGGGTGCGGGCGGCGGGCTGTCCAGCAGCGAGCTGCGCTTTGGCGGTGGGCTGATGCTGCGGCCCGAGATCTCGCTGCGCACCGAGCAGGGGGCCTGGTACTCAGGGCTGAGCCTGGCTCAGATCCGCTTTCCGGGCGGCAACGTCAAGGGCACGGCCCTGGGCTTCAGCCTGGGGCGGTCCACGGACTTTGGCAGCTTCTCACCGCTCGACGCCGGGCGCCGCGGCGCGAGCTCGGGTCGCACCGGGCTGGGCATCGACGAGATCGCCTTCACGGCCACCATGGCCCGCCCGCGCGCCGGCCTGCTGCGCCGCGAGGGCTCGCCGCTGGCGGGCACGCTGGGCTTTGCCGGCGCTGACCTGCGGCAGTACGTGGCCGAGGGCAGTTGGTGGGGGGTGGAAGCCTCCGGGGCAGCCAAGGGCGGCGTGGACGGCTACATGGAAGTGCTCGGCCAGATCGGGCAGGACTGGCAACTCGCCAAGAGCGCCCTGGGTCAGCTGCGCGTCGGCGGTCAATTGGCCGGTGGCCTCGGCGGCGGCGGCGGCGTCAACACCGGCAGCGGCTGGTTGCTGCGCGCGGGCCCGAGCTTGCGCTGGGTCACGCCCTGGGGCGCGTCGCTGCGGCTGGAGGGCGGCGCCACGCGCTCCTACAGCGGCACCTACCGGGTGAACTTTTGGCGGGCCGCGCTGTCCATGCCCCTGGACCGCACACCGGCGACAGCCTTCAACGGCCAGGGCGATGAAGGCATGGGCACGGTGCGCGAGCAGCAGCTGGGCTTGAGCACCCTGGTCCTGCCGCGCGTGCGCTTCAAGGATGGCCGGCGCGAGACCGTGGGCGAGCTGGCGGTGAGCATGCGCCGCGAGCTCTCGGACCGGACCTACGGCGTTGCCTATGCCGGCAGCGCCGCCAAGGGCAGCGCTGGTGCTTACTCGTTCGGGCTCTTTGGCGCGGGCGTGCAAAGCCGGCCCTTGACCCCGAACAGCAACCTGCGTGTCGGCGCCGAGGCCTTGGTCGGCGCGGCCGGCGGTGGTGGCGTGCAGGTAGGCGGCGGCGCCGTGATGCAAGCCGAAGCCTGGGCCGAATGGCGGCCCGACGAACGCCTGCGCCTGCGAGCCGGCGCCGGCCAGTGGCGGACGCTGCGCAGCCATGACCAGCGTTCGGCGCTGCTGCACCTGAACCTCAGCTACGCCTACGGAAGCCTGCAGCGATGAAGACCGTTCGGCTCCGCCCCGGCAAAGAGCGCGCCCTGCAAAAGCGCCACCCCTGGGTGTTCGAGAGCGCCATCGCCAAGGGCGGCGGCGATGCCGGCGAGACCGTACGCGTGGAGTCCGCCGAAGGCGAATTCCTGTGCTGGGCCGCCTTCAGCCCCAAGAGCCAGATCCGGCTGCGCGCCTGGAGCTTTGACGAGGCCGAGCGCATCGATGCCGCCTTCTTTGCCCGCCGCATCGAACGTGCCCTGGCCTGGCGCGAGCGCCTCGCCATCGACTCCGACGCCCGCCGCCTGATCCACGCCGAGGCCGACGGCCTGCCGGGGCTGGTGGTGGACCGCTATGGCGACACCCTGGTGGCCCAGTTCGGCAGCACGGGTGTGGAGCGCTGGAAGGACGTGATTGCCGACGCCTTGCTCGCCGCCACCGGCCTCACGCGGCTTTACGAGCGCAGCGATACGCAGTCACGCGAATGGGAGGGCTTGCCCGCCACCACCGGCTGGCTGCGCGGCAGCGGTGAGACGGCGCTGACCATCCGCGAGCACGCGTGGCGCCTGACGCTCGACATCGCCACCGGCCACAAGACCGGCTACTACCTCGACCAACGCGACAGTCGCCAGCGCTTTGGAGAGGCCGTGCGGCAGTTCGGCTGCCAGCGGGTGCTCAACTGCTTCAGCTACACCGGCGGCTTCTCGGTCGCCGCGCTGGCGGGCGGCGCGCAGCAGGTGATCAGCGTCGACTCCTCCGGCCCGGCGCTGGAGCGCGCC
The DNA here is from genome assembly GCF_039872745.1 of Roseateles paludis. NCBI lineage: Bacteria > Pseudomonadati > Pseudomonadota > Betaproteobacteria > Burkholderiales > Sphaerotilaceae > Roseateles > Roseateles paludis. The sequence goes on from NZ_JBDPZD010000001.1 coordinate 178,064, forward strand.
CGAGCGCATATCGAGCTCAATGGCTTCGACCCAGCCCGCCACCAGGCCTGGGATGCCGACGTGAACGCCACATTGCGTCGCTGCCTGCAGGAAGGCCAGCGCTTCGACGCCATCGTGCTCGACCCGCCCAAGTTCGCGCCCACCGCCGCCCACGCTGAGCGCGCCGCGCGCGCCTACAAGGACATCAACCGCCTGGCCTTCATGCTGCTCAAGGACGGCGGCTTGCTCTACACCTTCTCGTGCTCGGGCGGCATCCCGCCCGACCTCTTCCACAAGATCGTGGCCGGCGCCGGCCTCGACGCCGGCGTCGACGGCTACATCCTCGACCGCCTTGCCGCAGCGCCGGACCACCCGCAGACGGTGTGCTTCCCGGAAGGCGAGTACCTGAAGGGGCTGGCGATCCTCAAGGCCTGAGCCCGGGCCGCCTGGCCCTCAGCCCGTCAGCCCTTCGTGCGGCGCTGCGCGCGCAAGCCGATGACACCCAGCCCAGCCAGCAGCATGGCCATGCTGGCCGGCTCAGGCACCGCCGTGGCCACGTCCCAGCCAATGGCGTCCATGGCCAGCAAATCAGCGGGCATGGCGTCATAGGACACGCCGGCGCTGATGGTGGGGCGCATCAAGGTCAGGTGCGAGGTGCCGAAGTGGCTGGCCTGAAAGCCATTGCCATGCGCGTCGCCTGTCGAGAAGCTCTCGATGGCGCTGGCACCACCGTTGATCGAGAAGTACGGCGAGCCGCCCACTTGAAGGTCCAGCTTGCCGGGCGCGGAGTAGCGGAACAGGTCGAGCGTGGTGAACCACTCGCTTTCTTCGAACTGGTTGGCGGCGCCCGAGAGGCCGCAGCCACTGGCGTGATCCAGGCAGTAGTCAATGCTGTCAACGCCCGACGTGAAGCCAAGCGCATGGCCGATCTCATGCTCGGCCACAGTGATGAAGTCGTGCTGGCCGCCCGGGGTGCCGCCGACCCGGCTGTAGGAGAAAGCCAGGTCCTTGGAGAAGCTCAGATGCGCATCGGGCGCGTCGGCGGTGGTGTTCACCTTCACGCCAAGGGCCTTCAGATTGGCGGCGGACACCAGCAGGCCCGCGTTGTTGGCCGAGCCGTCGTTGTCGAAGCGCGCACTGCCATTGCCCTGGGTGGACCAGAAACTCAGCGCATTGCCGGCTTGCAGGCTGGCCACAGCCATGGTGTCGGCCGCGGTGGTCTTGTCGGCGCTCAGCAGGTTGCGGACGTCGGCATAGTTCTTGACGTACAGCAGCGAGCTGGCCTGCCCGAGCACGCCACTGCCCAAGGAATCGAAGCTGACCCCGAGGTAGATGGTGACCGGGTCGCTCAGCTTGCTCGACCAGTAGTTGCCCGCCGCCTGCAGGGCCGCCATCTGCTGAGCCGTCATCGGTGTGCTGCCGGTGTTGGTGAACACGAAGTTCAGCGCATGCGCCGCAGGGGCCATGGCAGCGGACACGGCCAGGGCAGCCAGGCATTTGGAAAGGCGAGCAGACATCGTGGACTCCAGACAGGTAAGCGCTGGATTGTCTGCAGGCAGGCGGTGGCTGTCGGTCCCCTCTAGAGGGGGCTCACAGAGCCTAGGGCCTGTTAACAGGCCCTAGGCAGCCGGCAGGTCCACCCGCGTCTCGAACTTGGCCCGCTTCACGCTGAAGAAGGCCTTGATGTTGCGCACATTGGCGTCCTGCGTGAGCAGGCGCTGGCTCAGGGCCTGGTAGCCGGCCATGTCGGCGACCTCGACCACCAGCACGAAGTCCGGCCCGGGCGAGACGCGCCAGCACTGGCGCACCTGGGGCTCGGCCACGGCGCGGGCTTCAAAGGCCTGCAAGTGCTCATCACCCTGGCGGTCCAGTGTGATCTCCAGCAGGGCGTTGAGGCGGGGGCCGAGTTGCTCGCCATCCAGCAGCGCCACACGGCGCAGGATCACGCCGGCCTCCTCCAACCGCTTGGTGCGGCGCAGGCAGGTGGCCGGCGACACCGCCACGCGGGCGGCCAGATCCTGGTTGCTCAGGCTGGCGTCCGCCTGCAGTGCGTCCAGCAGGCGCAAATCAGTGGCATCCAATTCCATCATTGGTCGAATTTTGAATGAATCTTGCGCGGCAAACAAACGCCGCAAGCGGATTTCAAAAACATGCCAACTTTGCACACATTCTGCAAACCGCCTTGCCTAGGATGCGCCCACCCCAACCCGGAGCTTCCCGCATGTGTGGCATCGTCGGCGCCGTCAGCGCACGCAACATCACCCCCATCCTGATCGAGGGCCTCAAGCGCCTGGAGTACCGGGGCTATGACTCCTGCGGCGTGGCCGTGCATCAAGACGGCGCCCTGCGCCGCGCCCGCTCCACCAGCCGCGTGGCCGAGCTGCAGGCGCTGGCCGACCAGGATGGCGTCGCCTCCGGCACCGGCATCGCCCACACCCGCTGGGCCACGCACGGCGTGCCGGCGGTGCACAACGCCCACCCGCACTTCTCGGCCGGCCCCAACGCGGCCGCCGAGGCCGTGGGGCGCATTGCCCTCGTGCACAACGGCATCATCGAAAACCACGACGAACTGCGTGCCGAGCTCAAGGAGCGCGGCTACCACTTCGCCAGCCAGACCGACACCGAGGTCATCGCCCACCTCGTCGACCACGCCTACCAGGGCGACCTGTTAGAGGCCGTGCAGGCCGTGCTGCCCCGCCTCAAGGGCGCCTACGCCGTGGCCGTGTTCTGCCGTGACGAGCCCCACCGCGTGGTGGCCGCGCGCGAGGGCTCGCCCTTGGTGCTGGGCGTCGGCGAGAAGGAGAACTTCGTCGCCAGCGACGCCATGGCCCTCGCGGGCGTGACGGACCAGATCGTCTACCTCGAAGAAGGCGATGTCGTCGACCTGCAACTCGGCCGCTACTGGCTCAGCCAGCTCGACGCCGCCAGTGGTCGCTTCAAGGCCGTCGAGCGCGAGGTCAAGACCGTGCACGCCCACAGCGGCGCCGCCGAGCTGGGCCCCTACCGCCACTACATGCAGAAGGAAATCTTCGAGCAGCCCACGGCCATTGCCAACACGCTCGAAGCCATCACCAGCATCAGCCCCGAGCTCTTTGGCGACGGCGCCTACCGGCACTTCAAGGAGATCGACAAGGTCCTGATCCTGGCCTGCGGCACCAGCTACTACAGCGGCAGCGCGGCCAAGTACTGGCTGGAGAGCATCGCCAAGATCCCCACCAGTGTCGAGATCGCCAGCGAGTACCGCTACCGCGACAGCGTCCCCGACCCCAAGACGCTCGTCGTCACCATCAGCCAGAGCGGCGAGACGGCCGACACCCTGGCCGCCCTCAAGCACGCCCGCGCGCAGGGCATGACGCACACGCTGACCATCTGCAATGTCTCCACCAGCGCCATGGTGCGTGAGTGCGAGATGGCCTACATCACCCGCGCTGGCGCCGAGATCGGCGTGGCCTCCACCAAGGCCTTCACGACCCAGCTCGTCGGCCTCTTCCTGCTGACCCTCGCGCTGGCGCAGACACGCGGGCAGCTCACCGACGAGCAAGAAGCCGAGCACCTCAAGGACCTGCGCCACCTGCCCGTCGCCGTCCAGGCCGTGCTCGCGCTGGAGCCGCAGGTCATCGCCTGGAGCGAGGAGTTCGCCCGCAAGGAAAACGCCCTCTTCCTCGGCCGGGGCCTGCACTACCCGATTGCGCTGGAAGGCGCCCTGAAGCTCAAGGAAATCAGCTACATCCACGCCGAGGCCTACCCGGCCGGCGAGCTCAAGCACGGCCCCCTGGCCCTCGTCACGGCCGAGATGCCGGTGGTCACCATCGCCCCCAACGACGCCCTGCTCGAAAAGCTCAAGAGCAATATGCAGGAAGTCCGCGCCCGCGGCGGCCAGCTCTACTGCTTCGCCGACGGCGACAGCCACATCGCCAGCGAACCCGGCCTGCACGTCATCCGCATGCCCGAGCACTATGGGGCGCTGTCGCCGATCCTGCACGTGATCCCGCTGCAGTTGTTGGCGTATCACACGGCCTGTGCGCGCGGCACGGACGTGGACAAGCCGAGAAACCTCGCAAAGTCGGTCACGGTCGAATGACCGGGGACGACGCAGCGCGGTTTACGCCGCAGCTGCGGCGTTGGATCGCGTAGCGAGCCGGCTCGGCTTGGGGCGCGACTCATGCGGCCACCGGCCGCGTGAGTGGAGACCACAAACCTCGCAACTTGGCGAAGTCGGTCACTGTCGAATAACGGGCTCGCTTCGCGCAAGATCTTGATCATTTGGAGGAATCTCGGGCACAGGCGGCCATGACGCCCTTGCGCCCGCACAAAATCCTCTCGCGAGCAGCCCCTGCGAGGCTCTCAGCATGCACCGCAGTCTCAGGCACGGCCAGCCCGGGCCACGACGGCGAACACGAGACCCGCACCCTCTCCTCGCATGAGCAAGACTTCCTCACGCCGTGCTCTGTTGCGTCTGGCTGGCACAGGCGCTGCAGGCACCGCCTTCCCTTCGTTGCGCATTGAGCACTGCAGCTTTGACAGCGTGCGCGTCAATGGGCGGCCATGAGTTCGCTGACATGAGCAGCATGGGACGCAGCGCCTGGACCGCTGTGGCGCTCGCCCTGACCCTGATCGTCAGCGGCCAAGCTGACGGGAGCCCCGATACGAACGACTGGGCGATGGCGGACGACATCGTCGCGCGCATCGAATTGCCGCGGATCCCTGAAGGCCGCTTTCCGATCACCGCCTACGGCGCCCGCGCCGATGGCTCGGACGCGCGGCCCGCCATCCAGGCGGCCATCGCAGCGGCAGCAAAGGCGGGCGGTGGCCGCGTGGTCATCCCGGCGGGCACCTGGCTCAGCCAGGGCCCGATCCATCTGCGCAGCAAGATCGACCTGCACCTGGAGGCCGGCGCCACGCTGCGCTTCAGCCCCGCCCCCGAGCACTACCTGCCCACCGTGCCCACGCGCTGGGAGGGCACGGAAATGCAGGGCTACTCCCCCTTGATCTACGCGGCCGAGGTCGAGGATGTCGCCATCACCGGCAGCGGCACGATTGACGGCAATGCCGATAGTGGCTTCCTCAAGTGGCTGGACTCTGCGGGCGCACGCGCCGACACCGACAAGCTACGTCGCATGGGGGTGGACGGTACGCCGGCAGCGCGTCGCGTCTTCGGCGCCGGCAGCCATCTGCGTCCGCCGCTGATCCAGTTCTTCCGCGCCAAGCGGGTGCTGCTGGCGGACTACACCGCCACCGAATCACCCTTCTGGGTCAACCACCTCGTCTACACCGAGCACGCCACCGTGCGCGGCGTGAAGGTGGTGAGCCACCACGGCAACAACGACGGTGTGGACGTCGACTCCAGCCGCTTTGTGTTGATCGAGGACTGCCACTTCCGTACAGGCAACGACGCGGTGGTCGTGAAGTCCGGCCGTGACCGTGACGGCCGCGACGTTGGCAAGCCCAGCGAGTACATCGTGGTGCGCCGCAATGACATGGGCGGTGAGGACGGCATCGCGCTGGGCAGCGAGATGTCAGGCGACATCCGGCACGTCTTCTTCAGCGACAACCTCCTGCGCACTGGGGGCGCGGCGGTCCGCTTCAAAGCCAACCTGGACCGGGGCGGCACGGTGGAGCACATCCGCGTGCGCAACTTCAAGGTCGAGTCCTTCCAGACCCTGATCCAGTTCCAGCTCGACTACCCCGGCCTCCTGGGAGGCGGGCACCCATCCACCTACCGCGACATCGTGTTGGAGAACTTCGACGTTGACAGTGCAGGCATCGTCTTCCTCGGCCACGCACCCGCAGAGGCGCCGCTACGCGGCGTGACCCTGCGCAACTTCAAGATCGGGCGCGCCGATCGCATCGCCGACATGGTCAACGTGGAGGGCCTGCAGCTGGAGAACGTGACCGTTGGCGGCAGGCTCGTCAAACCGAGCAGCCAGACGCGGCCGACTGTCGAATAATCAGCCCCTGCTGCAGGTGGCGCAGCGCCCAGCTTCGGGCGCTCGCGGCTCGCCGCAGTCGTCGCCTTGTCGCCGCCACCAGCACCCTGCGGGGTGCCTACTCTCGGAGCCTCCCCTTGAAGATCTTGAAGTCTTGCGCCCTCGCCCTCGCGCTGCTGGCCACCAGCCTCACCTCCTTCGCCCAGTCCAAGGGCATGGTCGGCATTGCCATGCCGTCCAAGTCCATCGCCCGCTGGATTGCTGACGGCAACAACATGGTCAAGGAGCTGCAGTCGCGCGGCTACAAGACCGACCTGCAATACGCCGAGGATGAGATCCCGAACCAGCTGGCGCAGATCGAGAACATGATCACCAAGGGCGCCAAGGTGCTGGTGATCGCCGCCATTGACGGCAACACGCTGAGCAAGGTGCTGCAGACCGCTGCAAGCCAGGGCATCAAGGTCATCGCCTATGACCGCCTGATCAAGGGCACCAAGAACGTCGACTACTACGCCACCTTCGACAACTTCCAGGTGGGTGTCCTGCAGGGCAACAACATCGTCGACAAGCTGGGCCTGAAAGCCGGCAAGGGCCCGTTCAACATCGAAGTCTTCGGCGGCTCGCCGGACGACAACAACGCCTACTTCTTCTATGACGGCGCGATGAGCGTGCTCAAGCCCTACCTGGACAGCGGCAAGCTGGTGATCCGCAGCAAGCAGGTGGGCGTGAACAAGGTGGGCATCCTGCGCTGGGACGGCGCCACCGCCCAGTCGCGCATGGACAACCTGCTCTCGGCCTTCTATGGCACGGAGAAGGTCCATGCGGTGCTGGCCCCGAACGACTCGCTGGCCGTGGGCGTCATCTCCTCGCTCAAGGGCGTGGGCTATTGCACCGCCAAGCAGGCCTGCCCGGTGATCACCGGCCAGGATGCCGAGATCCCGTCGGTCAAGGCCATCCTCAAGGGTGAGCAGACCTCCACCGTCTACAAGGACACCCGAGAACTGGCCCGCGTGGCGGCCGGCATGGTGGATGCGCTGCTGGGCGGCAAGCAGCCCGAGATCAACGACACCAAGACCTACAACAACGGTGCGAAGGTGGTGCCCTCCTACCTGCTCAAGCCGGTGCTGGTGGACAGCACGAACTGGAAGCCGCTGCTGATCGACTCTGGCTACTACAAGGAAAGCCAGATCCGCTGAGGCGCTACTTGAGCCGCAGACCCGCGGCGTCCCAGACGCGGGTCTCGACCGGGATGCCCTGGGCGATGCTCTGGGTGACGGTGCAATAGGCCTCGAAGCTGGCCAGCACGCGGTCCAGGCGCTCGAACTCGGCGGCGGTGCGGCCGAGGTGCAGGTCGGCCTCGATGCGCAGCACGCGCAGCCGGCCCTCGGCATTGCGCCCGACCTCGGCGCCCACTTCGGTGCGCAGGGGCTCGGGGCTCTGCTTGAACTTGCGCAGCGCAAAGAGCAGCGAGTCGCTCAGGCAATTGCCCACGGCAGCAGCCAGCAGTTGCACGGGCGACGGGCCCTGGGACTGGCCCAGCGGAGGCGGCTCGTCGGCCAGCAGGGCCGGCACGGGCCCACCGAAGTCGATGCGAAAGGCGTAGTCCTGCTGCTGGTGCAGCGTGATCTGGACACGCTGGTTGGCGCTCTCGGTCATGGTGTGGGCTCCGAGGCGGCCAGCGGCCGCCGGGCTGCGCGAGCGGCCGGCCGGGCGGCCAGTGCATGGATCTGCTGGATCAAGGCGCGGTGGCTGGGCAGGTCGGTGGCGGCGCGCTCAGCGAAGCGCTGAATCTTGGCAAACAGCTTGCGCGCCTGCTCGGCCTGCGGGAAGTCCTCGCGCGCGGCTTCGAGTTGGGTCTCGAAGCCCATGCCGTAGAGGATGTACTGGTAGTTGAAGAAGGCGAAGGCCTCGGTGTCGAGCGCGAAGTCAAAGCGGCCCGGCGGGCGCAGCCGCCACTGCGCGAGCAGCTCGGCCAGGCGCTCGGGGATGCTGGCGGCCTGCAGGTTGTCCTGCCAGAAGGGCTCGGTGCGGCGGCTGAGGCAGTAGTGCAGCTTGAGGAAGTTGATGATGTTCTCGTAGCGCGCGCTCATCAGCTCGTTGAAGCGGCGCGCCGGGGCATCGATGGGGCCGCTGTGCGGCAGCATCTCGGCCAGCATGCCCACCGCCGCCTCGATGAGCACGAGGCCGGTTGATTCCAGCGGCTCCAGGAAGCCCCCCGAGAGCCCGATGGCCACGCAGTTGCGCACCCAGGGCTGCTCGCGGTAACCGGCCTCGAAGGGGATGCGGCGCATGGCCACGTCGGCATGCTCGCGGCCCACGTACTGGCGCAGGATCTCGGCGGCGCGCTCGTCGCTGAGGTGGCTGCTTGAATACACGCAGCCAATGCCGCGCGCGCCGTTGAGCCCGATGTCCCAGGTCCAGCCCGCCTCGTGCGCGGTGGCGATGGTGAAGCTCTCCAGCGGCGCGTCCGGCGACGGCTCGGCAATCTTGCAGGTCATGGCGCGGTCCGCAAAGAGCGTGTCGCGCACCGAGCGGAAGGGCTTGCCGGGCAGGTGGCCGATGAGCTCGGCCCGGAAGCCGGTGCAGTCCACAAACAGGTCGGCCTCGAAGCGGCCGTGCTGCAGGGTCTCGATGTGGTCGATGGCGCCGCCCGCATTGAGCGCCACGCCGCTGAGCGTGGCCTCCACGTGCCGCACGCCCAGCTGCCGCGCGTGCTCGCCCAGCAGGCGCGCCAGCTTCATGGCGTCGAAGTGGTAGGCGTAGTTGAGCGGCGCGGCATAGGCGCCCTCGCTCAGGCGCTTGGGCGCGCGGCCGGCAGCGGCCACGCGGTGCTGCAGGGTCATGGCCTGGGCAAAGGGCGGGCGCTCGGCCTCGGGCTGCAGCAGCCAGTAGGGCACGAGGTTGAGGTCCTCGGCGTAGAAGGGCGCCTCGAAGGGGTGGATGAACTGGTGCCGCGTCTCGCCCTCGCCTGCTGGTTCCGGTGCATGGGCCCAGTCCACGAAGCGGATGCCCTGCTTGAAGGTGGCCGAGGTCTCGCGCACAAAGCGCCACTCGTCGATGCCCAGGGTCTGCAGCGTGGCGCGGATGGTGGGGAAGGTGCCCTCCCCCACGCCGATGACGCTGATCTCGGGCGACTCCAGTACCGTGATCTCCAGGTGCGGGCGCTCGGCCAGACGCAGGTGCTTGGCAAGGTAGCAGGCCGTCAGCCAGCCGGCGGTGCCACCACCAACGATGAGGATGCGACGCTTGCTGGACATGGTGATGCGGAGTCTTTCAGGAGAGAGCGGCGGCCGGCTTCAAGCCCATCAGGCGCGCACGTAGAGGTTCTTGAGCCAGAGGTGGCCGGTTTGCGTGCCCTGGCCCCAGTCTTCGTCCTCGTCGCCCACCTGGGGCACATAGCCGGAAGGGTTGAGCAGCTTGACGCGCCCGGCGCGGAAGGCGGTGATGCGGTGGGTGACGAAGGTGAGCCCGTGCTCCAGCGCGGTGGCGGCCAGCAGGCCGTCCCGTGTGTTGGCATAGGGTAGCTGAGCGCGGCGGCGCACCACGGCGGCGTCCACGGCCAGCACCCGGCCCTCAAAGGCGGGCAGCAGCTGGTTGTCGATCCATTCGCGGACCGAGAGGCCGGCGGCCTTGTCCTTGCGCGCCAGGCGCGCGGCGGCGTTCTCGACCTCCAGCAGGCTGAGCGCCGACATGAAGAGCCGCTGCCGCGCCATGCCGGCCGCCCAGGCGGCCAGCCCCTGGTCGGCCCCGGGCGAGCGCGCCTTGCGCAGCTCCAGCACGATGCCGGTGTCGAGCAAATACATCATGCGCGGCGGCTCACTTCAGCACCTCGCGGTGGTCCCAGGCGCCGTCATTGCCATCGGCGGCTTCCAGCTCCAGGGTGTCGGGCGCAGCCAACAGGTCCACGATGTTCTCGCTCTCGCCGGTGAGGCGGCGGAACTCGGCAATGCTCATCAGCACATGGGTGGGCTGACCGCGGTCGGTGATGAGCACCGGCTCCACGGCCGCCTCGCGCTTGGCGAGGCTGACGTCGCGGTTGAACTCACGGCTGGAGAGCAGCTTCATGGGGCCGCGATGGTAGTGACGTGCCTGCAAGTTGGCAAATGCTAGGTAGGTACGTAGGTTCGATGCTGTCGCAACCCATGGACAGCCGTTGCCTCGATCGCGACAGTCGCGCCTCGCTGCCTCGCCGGCCCAGTCTTTGCCGAGCGGTGGACGGAGACAACGTTGACATCGCCCTTCCGAGCGGCGTCCACGCCCTACAACATCAAGACCCCTGCATCACCATGGAAAACTTCAACCTGCTGGAGCTGTTGGGCGACGTGTTCGCCAAACACGGCCCCGCCGTGCCGGCCCAGGCCGCCAGCTATTCACCGGCGGACTTCAGCGTCCACTTCTTCCTGCAACTGGCGCTCATCCTGCTGGCCTGCCGCATCGTGGGCTGGGCCGGCCGCAAATTCCTCGCCCAACCCCAAGTGGTGGGCGAAATGATTGCCGGCGTTCTGCTCGGCCCGTCGCTGTTCGGGCTCCTCATGCCCGATCTGCAGGCCGCCATCTTCCCCAAGGAGATGAAGAACGTGCTCTACGCCGGCTCACAGCTGGGCGTGGGGCTCTATATGTTCCTGGTTGGCACCACCTTGCAGCTGGACCACTTCCAGTCCAAGGCCCGCAGCGCGATTGGCGTGTCGATGGCGGGCATTGCTGCGCCCTTCTTCATCGCCTTCCTGATCACGCCGCTGCTGCTGACCGTGCCGGGGCTGTTCGCCGAAGGCATCTCCACCGCCAACGCCACGCTCTTCATGGGCGCCTGCATTGCGCTGACGGCCTTCCCCATGCTGGCCCGCATCATCAATGAGCGCGGCCTGGCCAACACCTCGCTGGGCACCCTGTCGCTGACGGCCGGCGCGTTTGACGACGCCTGCTCCTGGTGCGTGCTGGCCCTGGTGCTGGCCGCCTTTGGCGCGGGCCCGGGCGTGGCGGTGCTGGCCATTGGTGGCGGCGTGCTCTATGCCACCTTCATCATCCTCTTCGGCCGCAAGCTGCTGGCGCCGCTGGGCCGCATCGTCGAGCGCGAGGGCCATATGAGCACCACGGTGCTGGGCATCACGATGGCGCTGTTCTGCCTGTCGGCCTTCGTGATGGACGCCGTGGGCATCCACTCCATCTTCGGCGGCTTCATCCTCGGGGCCGTGATGCCGCGCGGCCTCTTCGCTGCGGAGCTGAAGAAGAAGGTCGAGCCGCTGGCCGTGGTGCTGCTGCTCCCAATGTTCTTCACCTACTCGGGCCTGAACACGCGCATGGACATGCTGAACTCCATGCAGCTCTTCCTGATCGCCATCGGCATCCTGGCTGCCTCGGTGATGGCCAAGTTCGGCGCCTGCTACCTGGCGGCCCGCCTGGCCGGCGAGGACAACCGCACCGCCCTGGGCATCGGCGCGCTGATGAACTCGCGCGGCCTGATGGAGCTCATCATCATCAACATCGGCCTGCAAAAGGGCATCATCGGCCCGGCCTTGTTCTCGATGCTGGTGCTGATGGCCGTGGTCACCACCATGATGGCCACCCCGGTATTCGAGCTGGTCTACGGCCGCAAGGCGCGCGCCTCGGGCGAGCTGGGCAGCATCCAGGCGTCCACCACCGCCAGCGCCGCCTGAGCGCGTGGAGTCCCTCAAACCCCTGGCCGCGCCGCTGCGGCCGGGGCGTCGCATGACCGAACTCAGCCAAGCCCCGGTGTCAGGCCCGGTATCAGGTCCGGTTATCGCGACGCCCAGCCCGGCACGGGCACCGCAGCACACCCTCGCCCAGGGCCTGGTGGCCTGCGCCGGGGTGTTTGTCGTGATCGGCGTGCTGGCCATCTTCTCGTTCAAGCTGCACGTGCTGCTGTTGCTGGGCTCCTTCGGCTCCAGCGCGGTGATGGTGTTCACCTTCCCCGAGATCCACTTCTCGCAGCCTCGCAGCGTGATCGGCGGCCACGTGATCTGCTCGGCCATGGGCCTGGCGGCGCTGCAGCTGTGGGGCCCGGTGTGGTGGTCGCTGGCACTGGCCGCCGCGCTCTCGCTGGCGCTGATGATGCTGACCCGCACCGTCCACCCGCCCGCCGGCTCCAACCCCGTGATCGCCTTCCTCACCGCGCCGCACTGGGACTTCGTGCTCTTCCCCACCCTCTTCGGCGCGGCGGCCATGGTGCTGGTGGCCATCGTCTACCACCGGGGCTGCAAGCGGCGCTATCCGCTGTATTGGCGCTGAATCAACAGCCGGGGCACCAAGCAAAACGCCATCCGCAAGGATGGCGTTTGTCATTGTGTGACTTGACCCAAAGTCTGGCCGAGCGTGTGAACTGAAGTCTGGCCAGATTCAGCGCCGGCGCAACGCCCACAACGTTGTCGCTCCCGGGAAGGCTTCGTGCTCGCTGTCCGGCCCGTTCACAAACCTTGGCCGAGAGTCGTTCGTTCCACTCAACGCTGGCCGAGAGTTCTTGTGTCCGCTCAAGGGCTTGCGAGAGCCCTTCCCATTGAGCAGCCAAAGCTTGGCCCAAAGTCTCCCAAAAACTGTCGCGCGCAGCGCCGCCTGAGCCCCCGAATTCTGGCGACTTCGCGCGGCGCGCTTCTGCGTTGACGCTCGTGCGCCGGCATTCCTATCCTGACTTTCCGACCGCGACCACCAAGCAGGTGTACATCCCTCGCGGCCAGTGTCGACCAATGGACTGGGCAGCTCGCCGTGAAACCTTTACCTCCCCCTTCAACCGACAGGGCCGCCTCACCGGCCCCGCCGCAGCGGTTGCGCGCCACCCAGCGCGAGCGGGTGATGCAGCAACTGGCTGCCCTGCGACATCGCTGCGGGCTCTCCGCGCTTTCTGAGAACAGTCCGAATGCACTCCTCTTGGAAATGCTGGCCACGCATGCCCAGCCACCTGAATCGCTGGCGCCGTTCTGCTCCGAATTCAGGGCAGCTCTATCAGCCCGCCTGGACGACAAGCGCCGTGCCAAGCACCTGCGCGCTGCGGCTGGGATGCTGCCGCGGTGCGGCGATGCCCTGGCCTGGCCCACCGAGGCCAAGCTGACCCTCCTTGAGTTCGCTGCCAGCCTCGACGCCCGACCCAAGGACCGGCTGGATCTGGTGATGTTCGGTCTAGAAGCACTGCATGCACAGACCGGGATCGATGTCGTCGTGCCGCGTCACGGCCCGCCGGGTCTGGCGGGAGGCACGTCGGCGGCCGAGTTCAACGCAATGGTCGATCGGCAGATCCAAGCGCTGTGTTTCCGGGCTGTCCGGGAGGTCTGCGCTCGTCGCCCTTTCATCGGCTGGTCGATGGAGGACCTCAACGCTGCCCTGTTTGCCATCCGCTACCTCTACGCCAACATGACCCGAACTGTCTTGGGTGAGTTCGCTATCCCCAAGCCCCGGCAAGAGGATTTCCGAACGGTTGGCCAACCGCTGTGGGACGCGCTGCGAGACGCGGCCACGAGCCTCAAGCTACGGCAGCCTGATGCGCGCCTGCTGGGGGACGAAGACTGGCACCAACGCGCCCAGGCGGCGGTGTACCTGTCCATCAGGTCGCCAAGGACGGAGGTCGCGCAGGAGTTGGCGCTGAGCGCGTCTCCGGTGCAGGGGCCTTCCCGGGTCGTCTGCCGCCGGCCCATCGCGCCCAGCTCCGACCGATTCGACAAGGAGGAAGTCGAGCGGCACCGCATCCTGGAACACCCCTTGCCGCTCGCGTTGATGCCGCAACGCCTGGCGCTCGACGACGCGCGATATCGGCTCTGCCAGGAATTCCCTTGGGCTCAGGACGTCCTGGACATCGTCTTCGACGACTTGCTGGGTCGATCGGCCATGGGCGCCCTGACGCTTTCCATGCCGCCGACCTTGTTGGTCGGTGCCGCTGGCAGTGGCAAGTCACGATTGGCGCGGCGGATCGCGGAGCAGCTGAAGCTGCCCCGCCTGGACCTCTGCCTGGCCGGAAGCTCGGACACCAAGATGCTCGGCGGCACCAGCCGAGGCTGGGGGTCCAGCAAGCCGGGTGACTTGGCCACCTTGATGGCCACGCAGCGGACGGCATCGGCACTCGTCCTCTTGGACGAACTCGACAAGGCTCAGGACAACCTTCGGCAAGGCCTGGGCCTGCAGGCCTATTTGCTCGGGCTCCTGGAGCCAGAAACCGCCTCACGGCACACCGATGTGTTCCTCAAAACGGAATGCGACTACTCCGGCGTGCTGTGGCTAGCCACTGCCAACAGCCTGCGGGACATTGCGCCGACGCTGCTGACTCGTTTCAGGGTGCTGATGCTGCGGCAGCCTGGGCGGGAGCACCTTGAAGTGATCGCCCAGAACGTCATTGCCGACGTCGCGAACCGCTGGGGGGTGGAACGCGAGGCCCTGCCCGAACCGAGTGAGTTGAGGCTTCCCTTGGATCATCTGCAAAGCGCCAGGCAGGTCCGAGCGGCCACCGAGGCTGCGGTGACGGAGTGGGCGCGCCAGATCCAACGGCACTGATGCGGGGCAGCATGAGCGCAGACCTGGGTCGATCGATGCTTTGGCCTCTGCGGCCCATCGGGGTTGGGACGGCGGATGCCGAATCCGCGCAGAGCTATGCGTGGCGCCTGGCGAACTCCCACGGCGTCGCGCCGTTGACGCTTCACAAGTTCATCAACGGGCATGGGGCTGAGATCTACAAGGATCTGCGCGGACAGCCGCCGCGGCTCGATGCGCCGACGGCGGAAGCGTCGATGTACATGCAGCGCCTGGCCACCTTGACCCGGCAGCCCGAGGTGGCGCTCCTTGGGCTGGGGTGGCTGGCGGGTCGTTTCTCGGGGCAGTACCTGCTGAGGAGGCAACGGGCTTGGTGTGCGGGGTGCTTTAGGTACATGGAAGCGTCGGGGATGCCATTGCATGAACCGCTGCGATGGGCCTTTCTCCTCGGTGCCTATTGCCCACGCCACGGCAGCCTGCTCTGCGATCGCTGTCCTGCATGCGGTCGAATGAAGTCGTGCAGCCGGGTCCAGGCCGACAGCGTGACCCGGTGCGACTCTTGTGGTGTCTATCTGCTGCAGATACCTGCTGGTGCGTATGCCGGCGGTGTTGACGGGCAGCGGATGTCGAGCGGTGAGCGGGCCATCCAGGACCAGCTTGGAGAGTTGATTTGCTTTGCAACGCCAGCGGCGCTGGGCCGCAAGCCCCTGTCGTTCGCACGCCTGATTGCTGAGCTGCATCGCCGCGGACACCCCGTGTCGCCCACGGAGCTGACTCGGCGCCTGGGTGTCGTGAAGAGCACCGTCAGCAGTCTGATGCGGGGCCACAGCCAGCCCAGCCTGGACTTCATGCTGAGATTGGCGACGGCGCTTCGAGTGCCGCTGCCTGACCTGCTGTTCGAGCGATCAGGGCGTGACCTGGACTACCTGGTGGCGAGGCCGGGGTGGTCCGCCATCACGTGGCCGGCACGCACGAAGCCACGGATTGACTGGCAGTCCGCGCAGGGTGCGCTGGACATGGAGTTGCAAGCCACCGTCGCCCTGCCGGTCTCACAGGTTGCTCGGCGCCTGAACATCGATGCACGGCACCTGGCGGTCGCAGAACCCTTGCGTGCGGCAGCTATTCGGCGGAGATATCGGGCCGAGGCCAGGACCCCATCCAGTGCTCAGTTGAATTGCTGACGCTTCGTCTACATCGCAGGACCAAAGCATGCCGTCTCAGAGAAGGAGGAAGTCGATCATCAATGAGCATGCGCTCTGGCACCGTCGGCGCCGCTTCGACGAGGAATTGCGCCTGTGGGATCAGATGGCATCGGTTGGACGCGAATTCGGAAGCCCGGATTTCGAACGCCTGATGGAAGAGGACTTCCGCCTAGGCCGAGGCGTTTTCGATCCAGCACTCGCCACGGTCATCACAAAGCGCCAAGTGGGTCTTCTCAAGGGCAAGCTGGTCATTCCGGAGACCTTCAACGCACCCTTGCCCCATGACGTCCTTGCGGACTTCGAAGGTGGTACTGAGCTCGAAGTGCCCGAGGATCACCCACTGCAACCCAGGGCCCGCCAAAGGTCATCATGAAGCACGCTCACCTACATCGCGAGCTTCAACGGCAAGGTCCGCGACGAGCACTGGTTCCAGAGCCTGGCGCAGGCTCGCATCGAAATTGCGCGCTGGCGAACCGACTACAGCGAGGTGAGGCCGCACAGTAGCTGCGGGCGGACGCCACCAGCCAAGTTCGCCGCACTGCATCGCAAGACAACCGGCGGCGCCGTCGCGGCGCCACAGCAGACCCAGGAGTAATCTCCTTCAACCCGGCGGAATTTCTCGAATCGGCTGGCACGGGTGTTGCGGGCAGCTCAGTCAGCGAAGTACTAGTTAACCAAAGCTACTGCACCAGGCTCGAAACCTCACCCCCAAAGGACTCGAAACTAATTGGCACATTATTAACAACCAATTTCCCAGAATCGAATCTTACATGAACGGCGCCAG
Organism: Roseateles paludis; assembly: GCF_039872745.1. NCBI lineage: Bacteria > Pseudomonadati > Pseudomonadota > Betaproteobacteria > Burkholderiales > Sphaerotilaceae > Roseateles > Roseateles paludis. Next base: position 194,422 of record NZ_JBDPZD010000001.1, read on the forward strand.
AATTTAGATAAAAATCTCTGCTTTCCTTGCATGCTGAATCACGCTTTGCCAACACGGTCATGGCTGTACCGAAGCTCTCCATGTATCCTGAAACTTCACTATTCGCCTTGTGATCATTCGGGAATAACAATCTGGCAGCCCACTCAATGTCAAATCCAACGTTGTGCATGCATTTTAGCGGCAAAGCCTGTCCCAAGTCATCCTCGGTCCCATGAGAGGTTCTTGCCACGCAAAGATTAAAATAGGCACAATACGCCCTAACGAAAGAACTTCTAGTTAACTCGTTCGGCAGGAATGACCTGAGCCATCGATCCATTTTTTCCGCGTCTCGAGTGAGTGATGCGAGAAGCAAAATTAAATCTATTCGACACCCTGCTTCTTGCAAAGGAACTTCAGATTCTGGGTATTCATCGGCAAGACCAGCATTTCGCACCAAGTCGGTGCCCGGGAACATTTGAACGAGCAATGCCTCCAGCTCGTCTCTGATCGCACATCGGTCAACAATTGGTAGCCCGGAAAGACGCAAGAGGGCTTCGCCAAATGCAACCCAGAACCATTGCATGAAGCTCAGATAGTAATAGTTGGCCCCAAAGTGCGGTGCTATTGACGTTGGAAAGCTTCTTGCTATACAGCGTGATAGCATTCTTGCCAAGTGCGTTGCCTGCTCCACTAAATAGTGGGGGCCACGCCTCCCCGTCACTATTCCGTAGTGAGGCAATATGTGGGAAGCGGAGAAATCCAGCCACCGTCCGGACAGGCACACATTTGATGGGCCGACGCCTCCGTGTACGAATCTCTTCGAGATAGCTCTTGCAATTTGCTCCGCCTGCTTCTTGAGTAGAGCGTCAAGCGCGCGCGTAGAGGCAGTTGTAATGAGGGGCCATTCATTGCGCGACAACTGTAGATGTTCGCGTGCCCATTCCCTCATCGATATCGTTCGCAATGCATCACCTTCTGCGAGGTCTGGCGAAAGGAAGTGTCGCGCAGGCATCAGGTGTGCGAATCGAATATCAAACTCGCGAAGTAAAATACACCTGGGTACGATTTCAGCCGAACCAGCTGAGCCCGGGTACGCCGGTATGAAAGTCTCGGTCGCAATCGCGGCGAAGACTTTGGTGACGCCATGAGGAAGCGCGGCTTCAGCGAAACGGGTGAAATAGACTTCCCGCAAACAGTCTTGCAGTGAGCTTCCACCGAAACTGTGCCAAAAAGGTGCCGACATGGCTGCGAGAGGCGTTCTTCCCAAACCTTTAATTTGGATATCGCCGACTACTCCGCAGCGTCCTGAGCCACCATTTCTCCCTACGCCACGACCGCCATATCGATCCGCGAGAGCCAGGGCATCACCGTCGTGCTTCAGGTGACCAATTTCCCGCGCGACAGGTTCGCAATAAGCAAATTCAGCCGGATCATCAGCCATGTTCGACCACAGCACCTTTGGCTGCGCTAGGCGTCGAACAGGGAATCTAACGAAGAGAGACTCCGGCAGTCCTGATGGCACTACAACCTTTGTAGAAGTTTCACTCTGCCCGTGGGGGATGACGGCCTGCACGTGAAGCGCCATGAAATGTCAATAACAACTTTGCGTCAGTAGCCTTTCAATAGAGCCTCGACCGGAAAATTTAGTCCGACAGATTCCCAAACCGACGCCACTCTATGTATAGCTGCGTTGCTCATTTCAGACCAATCTGACCGCTTCTCGATACCAGGTTTGCCGATATAGAAATCGCCAGCAGCCGACTCGGATCCAAACGCATTTCGCCACTGATCAGCAACTTGTATCATCGAATACTTCTCATAGGGAACTACCGTAAAATTCCCAGGCTGGAGAATTCCGCATAGCGCCATTCTATAGTGATAGAGCTCCCAATATTTTACATAGACATGGAAGTAATCCATGATTCTGCATTCTGAAGCGTCCTTAATGAGCCATGACACGTCTCGCTCCGCCCATCGCTCAATGTTTGATCTCGCCTCAAACTTCTCCCCAGCTGGCATTCCACCGGACTTGTCGATGGTAGACAGACAGGCTGATACAGGATTTCGGACTGTTAAAAAGTAGTGCGCGTCAGCCCCAAAAACACTCCTAAATAGGGCGCCGGCGTAGACTGCTTTCGTCAACTTTTTCGGAACGACGACTCGCCCTGATTTCGGCCGAGCATTCCTAGTGTCGAAGTACATTTCCACGGTTGTCAAATATTGAGCGAGCGCACTCAATATTTCAATCCAGGTGTTACCAGGGCCGATTTTGAATGGCCTTGCGTCTGGGAAGCCATCGTGCGCCACAACCGCAGGGACCGCTTCTGGATTGTAGCCTAGCGCTTGATAGAGCTCTGAAGTGAGGTACGAACCACCCGTTCTAGGGATACCAACAACGCAAATGAATCTGAACTTGTCATGAAACTCAGTTAGCTTGTCCAAATTTCCAGTTGTCAGCGCCTCATTCCAGCTCGCAACCCGGCGAATCGCATGCTGACCTTGCTCAGACAACAAAATTCTCTCAATTCTTGCCGCGCGACTAATCTTTGAGAATCTGTTTGAACGCGTCTTTTCTGTTACCTGATCCGACCATTCTTGAGTGCCATAGCCCTGATCATCCAAGAGGTGGCAGAGAAAATCTACGAATGCCGCAGACAGCGAAGCAATGACGGCAGACTCTTGGGAGTGCATATTTCAAGTGGTAACAAGTCTCGTCCAACGACCAGTCGAGGACGACGAGGTATTAAGCAGCCATGCCCGCTTCTACCTATCGTTAGGGCGTACGCCAATCTTCACCTTTTGCGATTCGCATATCTAGTACCCATCGCCCATCGGTAGCAATAAGAAGGGTAACCCAATAACGCCCACACTTCTAATCAAGGAAGCCATATGTTGCAACTCCGCATTTGCCCGAGGTTTCCCTCTGCACGGAGTCGCCCCGCCCTTACTAGTATGGGAATTCTGCCTTGAAAAAAGTCTAGTGGTAAGTCCCGCAATTCCGGCGGAAGCGCGGTGAGTGCCATACCAATTGCCCTCGCGGCCAATTCTTTCGAGTGCGAACAGTTGGAAACTATCGCAGCATCAATTGTCTCGATATCTGCCGCTGCGAGAGACTCGGTAAAGTGCTCAGAGACAGATTCAGCAGGGCCCTCTGATTCAGCTACTGACGACCGCAAAGCTGGGCATATCTTGAATGCTTCCTCGCGATCAATCTCCGTGGCATTTGCAAGCAAGCTGGCAAATTGTCGAAGGTAGCGATCTCGCGCCTCGCCGTCGGGCATGGATTCGACTTCGATTGCGGCCGCTCGCATTGCTGCACTCGCATGTGCCAGCAAAGCCTGCAAATCGTCATGTTGAGCGGGACTCATAGCTACTTCCTTGTCGGACTGCATGATGACATAGAGGGCTAACCGTGCATATATTTGACAGTGCCCTCTTCACATCTCCATATCCGGATGCTGCATGCAACAGGTGCATCGTTGTCATGCCGGCCAGATGTCTTGGGCAAGCATCTCATGGCGCTGGAATCGTGGGACGTTGCCGTCGTGGCGAATGCAACCGCAGCGTTCCGAGCTCTAGCGCAAGCTATCGGGCCTGAACCACCCCTCCAAGATGGAGATCACCAGCGGATGCTGGGCCAACGGGCTTCCCGGCCACAGCACGCTGGTTAACCATGGTCTGCCTAGCTTGCTCGCGCACCTGCAGATGGGCAAGCACAGCTTCGGCAGCCTGCTCGGCGCTCAAGGCTAAGGTATCGAGCCGAAGCTCAGGTGCGGTGGGCGCTTCGTAGGGCGAGTCAATGCCAGTGAAGTTCCTCAGCTCGCCCCGGCGCGCCATGGCATACAGCCCTTTTACGTCCCGCGCTTCGGCTACCGCCAACGGCGTGTCCACATGGATTTCAATGAACTCGTCCTGATCCACCAGTGCGCGCGCCATTGCGCGTTCAGCCCTCAAGGGGCTGATTAGCGCCGTTAGCACAATTAAACCGGCATCCACCATCAGTTTTGCCACTTCCCCGACACGGCGAATGTTCTCCACCCGATCGACGACGGTAAAGCCAAGGTCGCTGTTGAGCCCTTGGCGCACATTGTCTCCGTCCAACAGGTAGCTATGACGCCCCATGGCGAACAACTTCTTCTCCACCAAATTGGCGATCGTACTTTTGCCTGCCCCCGAAAGGCCAGTGAACCAAAGCACGACTGGCCGTTGGACTTTGAGCGCGGCGCGAGCAGCCTTATCTACATCCAAATGTTGGCAGTGAATTTGCCGAAGGTGGGCTCGGGAATCGGCGGAGATGGTGTTAAGAATACGGGAAATCTCGGAGGAACTCATCGAACCTTCTCCAGCTGAAGCTCGATCTGATCGTTCATGAGAAAATCGCCTTTGCGCCCGATTGTGTGGCAGTCAGCACATGATAAAAATATGTCTTGGGCGCCTCGATCGTATGGAAGTCATATGAAGCCAAATGGCTTGCATTGAGGCGACCAACTGCGATGGTCGCCCACCAATCCCGTAGTGCCAAGCCGATTTACTGCTTACCGAGCCCTTCCGACTTCAGCGGACCCAATGGGGAATTCTGACAGAGGCGAAGTTCAAACCCCCGAAGTAGATCACGAGATTTAATACCTGAAGGGCTATACAAAGATCGATAGTCCTCATTTGCTGCGTGTCTAATAATATGATGACCCGCTGCTGGAGCTACTGGAGCTACTAGAGGAGCTACTGGAGCTACTCGATGAACTACTGGAGCTACTCGATGAACTACTAGAGTCCGAATCGCCACAGTCGCCTGCAAACGTATTGACGAGATTGCTTGGATCGAAGGCAGTCTTGACCATGTTTCCTCCCGCCCTCGCTCTTCGAGTTCGCCTAGCAATCGTCCGGCCTGCACCATGCCACTCCTGAAGGCCTGATACCGCAGCTTGCATAGGAACCACACCGGCCCTAAATCCCACTTTAAATGGCAACAAGTCGAGTTCGGCTACTCGACCCCCGGCTTTCACTATTTCATCAGCTCGTTCGACTCTGCCGGCGAACGAGAGATAGAACCTGTGAGTGGTGTAGCTAATAGGCTCCTTCTTCCAATGCTTCATTGCAAGTCGCGCAATGAAATTGTTCAAACCCACTTCAATCGATGGGTCGATAGCGTTAAGGCTATCGGACTTGATCATGGCAGGTATGATTTGCCTCATACCAAAAGCAGCCAAAGAGGGGCCTATTACCAGTGACCCATATTTTGAGTTGCTTGGGGTGAAAAGCTGGAACGTCGACTGCGCCTCTGGAATTTTTTTGCTCTTGACACGCACCACCAGCTTGAGTAGCTGAAGGGCAAGGGCACTGCCGTTTGAATGCGCGCGAATAGGTTGTAAGAGTGGCGTAGCGCCAAGAATTTTCCCGACTTCAACGCCCTGCGAATCACGCAAAATCCACGCATTCTTCTTCTTGAGATGCGTGGTAAGCCTTAGGGAAATTGATTCCTCCATTGAGTATGAAAATGGCTCGAGGCTGCCAGTAATAATTGTAATTTGCATAGTCAAGCTCCCATGGTTTCCGCGTCTTTCATCGCGACCGCCCTCGATTTCTTATTCCGCTTTAGGTTTCTACTCCTAATTTTTTGCAGATCGAAAGTCTTGGATTCCCAGGTTTGCGTAGCTAGTTTATTGAGGCCAATAAGCAAGGTAAATTGAAGCTTGGTCGGACCAGCCAAAACACTTTCATCTAAGCGCAGGCGGCCGCGCTTGCTGTAGTCGCCCCGAGGCGTCACCTCAAGGTTCCTAACGACAGTTGCTACCAGATTATTGTTCGCTTCTCCAGGCTTAACTAACTTTGGGTTGGCTGCAGAGATAATTATTTGAACGGGGAGCTTCACTCCCCGTCTCTCACGCTCTGCAGCACGAAACCAGAATGAGACAAAATGGCCCCGGCGCGCAAATCTGAAGCGATAGTTGTATTGCTTCCAGGCTGGATCTTTACCTACTGCCCCAGGCGCGGCGGCAACACCACCTCCCGCCAGAAAGATGATTGGCGAAAGAACTATCGAGCGGCGACGAATTCGTCCCGAATCACGGTTTTCATCGTTGTTCAAGATATACCTCCTTTTTAGGCGCCCATCAGCATTGACACTGACATCGGTTGAGCCAGCATTGATCAATTTGGGGGCAGGCAGTGCGAGATTGCTTCTTCAGTTTCCGGTGGCCTCATCATATTCAGCTTGACAAGCCTCTCCGTCAAAATATCGATTTACCGCCACTTGTGCTAGGCAAAACGTCCGCAAGGCGGCGTTGGTATAAAATAGTCTCCAACAGGTTTGTTCGCCCGCAACAGCAAGTGCATCAGCACCCCTAAGGCAATCAGCAAGTCGCTTTTCAGGCGTCGGGCAACTGTATGCCGCCCGAATGAGTCTTCCGCTGACGAACGCCGAAGAATAGGGGCGCTTTAGAAGGAAGTCCCTCTTAATTCCTACCCCACTAATACTGACGGTATAACCCCGATCAACTACAATCTCTGCATCGCCATTGGCAGCATCTCCGTTGGTGGGCACGGAGGGCTCTGCCAGTTCTCGACGTTGCGCACAATTTTCTGCTGTGCCCATAATTTCAGCTGGCTTAGCAGGCTCCTCCACTTCGGCAGGTGGGTTTTCCGCATGCGCGCCGCCTGCAAACCAGAGGGCGAAGATCGAAAGAATCATTCTTTTTTGCATCTATAACTCCCAAGTATTTGCTTAAGATTGACAGCACATCGTCCAACTGCTGGCGACTGCAATACAATTCATAGGCGTCGTCTGAATGCAAGAAATCTGCGCCCATTCAGATATTGCGGATGCCAATAATTTGATTTCTTGGTGGCCTTACTATTGGTTGGCGATAGCAAGGTCGGCTTGATATTTGGAACCAAATACATAAGGTGAGTAAACCCCAAAACAACTTGCGAACTCATGGGGCCGCACTTCTGGTGTCGCTTCTAGCTTTCATGCTCCGTCGAACCCTGATGAGGCAGATCATCAGGAAGAGGATTCGTAGCAACTACTTCCGCTAGGTCGTGCCGCTAGGACAAAACACGCTAGCATCAGCTTTAGTGCGCAGGAATCAGTAGTTGTACCGTCGCATGGAATGGGGGCATGCGGAGTTCCCGCAACCTTTGCGGGCGCAATGGACCGCCTCTGCAATCGCGGCGGCGCTACTCTCTTGAGGCGGAGGCAACTGAACCTTCGCTTGCGACGCCACCACGGTTGACAGACTCAAGGTCGTTAACCAGCATAGGCAGCGATGATTGAGGTGCTCCACGTACATAGACTGGCAAGCGATGCCCCTCACCCAGTCGGCGTTGGAACCCCTAATGAGGCGGGCTTCAAGGCCGTCAACGACCGCTTCGGACATGCCGCTGGCGACCGCTTGCTTCAAGTCGTCGAACTGCGGCTCCAGCAGTGCATGCGCGGCCACGACACAGTGGCGCGGCTGGGCGGTGACGAGTTCGTGCTCGTGCTCACCCAGTTGCATGGCGAGTCAGAGTGCAAGCGCATCTTGGAGCGCGTGCTGCGCAAGGTGGAAGAGCCTGTCGAGGTGGGGCCTGACCAGACGGGTACCGTGTCAGCCAGCAACGGCGTAGCCTTCTGTCCGAAAGACAGCCAAGACCCTGACGAATTGATGAGGCTTGCCGACGCGGCGATGTATGCAGCGAAGCGCGCGGGCAAAAACGCGGTCCGAGGCGTTTAGTACGCCTGGCGCGGACACTTGCTCGCTTTGAAGTCACCTCGGAACTCAGAATCAGCCGGCCGTAGAGGCTGGCCGCCAATGCCGCCGGCTGATTCTGGAGCCATATCGGCCAAGAGTCGGATTGCGCCGGTTGATCTGGCCCCCGCCGCACCACAGCTGCTGGGCGCGGCAATCTCGGTTCAGCAGCTACGTGACGACCACTTGGTCCGCATCCTGGCGGAGGCCGGACAGAACAGTGCCGGCGTCGACGCTCACCCAGGCGCGGACTTGGTGGCATTGACGCAAGCGAGGGTGCTCGACTTGTCCATTCGGCTTCAAGCATTCAAGACCGAGCTCGAGTCGTTTTGCATAGCCAGACGGCCGGTAAGAAATCGAGCGAACGGCAGCAATTGACTTCAGCGCGGTCCAGAGACCGCATCGCGCGTCGGCAAGCCGCAACAGATCGGGGCTACCCCCACTTTCTCGAATCCATACCTAGCGGGCCAAATGAGGTGATCTGCTCAAGAGAAGCAATGCCTGGGAGGGCGCCGTGGGAGCGTTGGAATCCGTCTTGTACATGCCCGTGCTCAAGTGGAAACTTGGGGAACAGACGGCGATCAAGCCGTTGTCTGCAATGCAGAAGTCGCAACTGCTGCCGGTGGCGGAACTTCAGGATCGCCCGGTCAACTGGGAGACGGACGAGTACAGCAAGAGCTGGGATGACCACATCGATGCGGTTGTCAAGAAGACAGTGACGCATTGGGGCAAAAGCCTGGAGATTGGGTTTGACCAGAACCTCACCTCAGACGATGGCTTAGTGTCCGGCCCGGGCACAGTGTGGGCCTACCTCTTCAATCAGCTTTGGGGCGCAGGCGTACAGGCGGTCCCCGTGCTGTCGTCCCGGGCTAGTGCGGCTGGAGTAGCAGCCATCGTTGCCGCGTCCAAAAGCGCGGGCCGGACCCGCTACATCTTGCGGTATCGGCTGGCGCCTCCCGTTGAAGACGTCCCTGCGCCGATGATTTCGCCCGCCGAAGTGACCAAGTGGCTGAAGACCGTGCAGAAAGCGACAGGCGTGCCGGCATCCGAGTTGGATGTGGCGTTCGACTGTGGCCATGTTGGGCAGTGGGATCTGACAGAGCGAGCGCCTTGGGTGGCGGACGTCATCGCGGCCATCAACGCCGCTGCATCTTGGCGTCGCATATTCCTGGTGAGCGGCGGCTTTCCAAAGAACCTCGCCGGCGTGCCCAAGGGCACACATCAGATTCTTCGGCACGACTGGGCGCTGTTCCGCACTGCCAGCCCGCTAATTCATTCCAAGGGCTGCGAGGCCCGCTTCGGGGACTACGCCATCAGCCACATTGATCCGTTCGACGCCGATCCGCGGTTGCTGAAGATGTCCGCCAACCTGCGTTACACGCAAGCCGATCAGTGGTTCATCCTGAAGGCCGGCAGTGTGCAGGACAAGGGCTTTGGGCAGTACCGTGACCTGTGCAAGTTGCTTGTCGGGCTACCGATCTACCTCGGCAAGAAGTTCAGCCACGGTGACAAGAATTACAACGACATCGCGGTGGGAGCGGTGGAGGGCCCCGGAAATGCAACGCACTGGAGACGTGACAGTACAAACCACCACGTTCATGTTGTGCTGCGCCAGTTGACCGGTGGCACCTTGCCCTAAACGGGCGGACAGTCAGGCGCGCCAGCCAGGCCGAGCCTTCAGGCACTCGCGCACGTACACGCCAAGCTCTCCGATTGGCATCGCGGCGGCCAGACTTTCGTACAGGACAAGCTTCGGCTTGGACTTGAGACCCTTCAAGAGGCCGAGTGCTTCAAGCTTGCTGAGCACTTCGTCCCGCCAAAGCAGTCGCACCAAATGTTCGCCTTGCCTCTTCTTGTTCGGCTTGGCCGTACGCGCCTGAGCCAATGAGAGTCCCGCAGGCCCCTCTTTCGCTACAAGGATGCCCCACCAGGTCGGCAGCACGGCGCGCGCCTCCGGAAGGTGATCGGCCGTCGTGACCAGCCATGCATATTCAAAGATCGCGTCATAGGCTTCGACCTGCGCAGGTAGGCGCTTCAGCGTGTCCTTGCCTGCCTTGATCTCAAACGCCTCCAGGGTCCCGTTGACCAGGGCGACGTCGGCACGGACGGCACCCCATGCGAGAAGTAGCTCGTCGACCAACAGATCCTTCTCACCAACGCGCGGCGCAAGGTGAGCCTTCAAAACGGCTCGGAGCTGGTGATCGTGGTTGGCGGACTGCATGGGTAGGCGGCGTGTTCGGAAGTCTATCTCTTTCTATGCAGTTTGCTAAACTAAATGCATGAATGTGCACGTTGTAGCTAAGGCCCTACTCACCTTCATGGAGCAGAAGGGCTACAGCCAGACTAGGCTATCTAAAGAGACAGGAATTCCGCAGTCAACGATCAGCCGCGCCCTGAATCACCCGACAAGGCTCACCAAGACGCACCGTGCGCTATGCAAATTTTCTGGCATACCTGTAGAGCATCAGCCGGCAGCCGGATCCCTTCAGGACGAGTTGGTGGCTGAACTGTTGGGCGTATGGGACGGGTCGAGAGAGCATGCGCACTCGATTGCTAGACTCCTGAGGGCTGCCGCCGGCCTAGAAGCGCACGCAATCGATCGTGCAGGCAAGCCACGCAGATCCCATGGCTACCGATAACAAGTCCGCTCGCCGATTGATGGGGTCCTTCAAGGAACTCGGGGTCACTGCTGCCCAAGTCCGCAAGCTGATGCCCGAGTGGTGGGATGACGAAGCGGCTGAGGACGAAGGCGGAATGCTGGAGCTGCAAATGCTCCTGGCTCGACGGCTCAATGTGTCGCTGGAAAGTTTGCAGCAGGCACCGCCCAAGCCAGTTTTCCGTGACGCGGTTCGCCGCTTCAAGACGGTCCACCCAGAAGGCTCAACGCAGCTGGCCGTCGCGGCCAGCATTGCCAACGGACTTGCGCAGTTGATTGACAGCGCTGTGCGCGGAGCGCCGCCGCCACTGGCGATCACGCCGGCGCAATTGCGTTCCGAACTACTGGAGCTCGCTCCTGCAGTGACGCTTGAAGCGTTGTGCCAGTGGTCTTGGAGTCATGGCGTTCCCGTCGTGCATATCCAGGGCTGGCCAACCAGCCTGAGACGGCCGGACGCGATGTGCGTGCGTATCGGTGAACGACCAGTCATCCTCGTCGTGCGCAACGAGAAAACGCCCGCGAAGTTGGCGTACTTGATCTGTCACGAACTCGGGCATGTCCTACTTGGGCATCTGCGGAACATCGGGAACGCCGTGCTCGTGGATGACACCCTACCCGTAGACAACCAGCGGTCATTCCACGACGAAGACGAAATGGCGGCCGATTCCTTCGCGATGACCGTGATGGGTGGCGACAGCCTGCGCGCCGCAGCGAACAGCCTGCTGGGCAAGAAGAACTACACGGACCTCAGCCTGGCGGTGGCCGCGATGGATGCCGCTCGCGCGCACCATCTGGACGCGGGTCAGGTCATCCTCGGCTGGGCTCGCCTCGCCGACGACTGGCAGATGGCCAACATGGCTCTGCGATTCCTTATGACGACGGGCCCTGCGCCCGAGGTTATCAATGCATTGGCTAGGCGGGCCATCGACGAGGACGCGTTGTCGACCGATGGCAAGGACCATCTCATGACGCTGACCGGAATGGACTTCGCCGGCCAATGAAGTTCTACATCGATTGCGACGTCGCAGTGAAGCTGGCGAAATGGGGGCTCTTGAGGCGCTTCACTACGCACTTGACCAAACAGGGCAACGCCAAGCTGTATACCGTCAAGACGCTGCGCTTCAAGTTCAAGCTGCAGGACAAAGCAAAGGCCACGTCACTCCTCGGTAGTACGGAAGCAGTTGAACAGCTCATTGACTTCCTCGGCGTCTGCGAAGAGGCCAAAGGCAAAGATTTGGCCGTCGCAAGTGCACTGGTTGACGTACCTGCTATCGATGCCGGCGAAGCGGCGCTGTTTGCCGCTGCAGCTCAGTTCGATGCCGTGCTGGTTGACACGGGTGACAAGAATGCAATCCGGGCTCTGGGTGCACTCGGCGCGAACAACCCCGCAGTCAGCGCCTTGCAGTCCAAGATCGCTTGCCTGGAACAGACCATCGACTACTTGGTTGCTCGGTGGACCTTCCCCACGGTCAGTGCTGCAATCGCAACCTGCTACACCGCCGACACGGCCACCGCAGACTGCTTCAAGGGCAATAGCGAAGTCGCCGCGCGCCAGGCGCTAGAGCGGCGCATCCAGGCGTTGGCAGGAGCGAGTGCTGGCGTCCTGCACACCAGACCATTCGCCTGGATTCCCTAGGCCGCACCGCTGCCGCCTTGTATTGCACATGGTGCCGTGGACCTGCCGGACGCTCGCGGCGCTACGAAGCCTATGGATTGGAAGTGCGCCGCATTTCCAAAATGAGGCATTGGCTAAGGCGCTGCCAGATGCAGCTTTGCGGCGTCGACTCGTGCGAAACGCGTCCGCCGTCCACGCGGCTCTCGCCTCAGGCGACCCGGAATTGGCCCGACCACTCAGCGGCAATCCGGCTAGACAAGCGACGCGGAAGAATGCGCCTATGGATCATCTGCACCGTGAAGCGTTTGCCCGCCGATGCGCGTCGATTCGCGAGAGGCGGGACAACCACTAAGCACTGTTGGGCGGACTTATCGCTGAGGCTCGTTCTATCCTCGACGACGTTGACCCTACGATTCAAGGTCGTGCCGGCCGCGAGCAAATTGCGGCCATGGCAGCGAACGCCATGTTGGTGACCGCCCGGAATCCATTGAGCACGCTCATTGATACTTGCGATGCCCTATTTGTCCATCCAAGAGTAGGATCGCGCCGCTGGCCCTGCGTCAGCCCTGCTTTTCCTCCCTGAGCTTTAGGCGCCGCTCGTGTTGACAGCGACGGCGTTGCGCCCCGGCCCATGGCCGGGGCTTTGTTTTTTGGGGAAGACATTCCGCTCAACCACAAGAGGCCCCAATGCATCTTGGGATCGAGAAGAACTCAGGCGCCGTCTTCGAGGGCATGAGCAATCTGGACATGCCCGTTCAACCCAGTCGGCTGTGAGCCACTCAGGACGTTCCGATATAAAAACGGCGGAGATGTCAAGATCGCACCCCGCGATGTCGAAAGCCAGTCAGGCAAGAAGCGAGTCGACAACGTGAAGTTCATGCGTTTGCGCTGACGCATGCAGTCAACCTCACGCGAGCATGTACGGCCCTAGCTTGTCCGTGATGCGTAGTGGCGTCGGCGATGACACCCATCGGTCATTGCGGGTAGTGAGCATGCCGCCTCTCAGCCTGTGCGCAAATGTCGCCAGCTGATTGGCGTTTTCACTTGGCTGCGCCTGAAGCACGACGATCTCGACAGCTTGCGGCGTTGCATGGTGTGTGTCGGGTTGAGCTGGGGCCACAGCGGAAGGGCCCAAATACGTCTCTGAGCAGATGCGAGTGAAGAAGATGGTTGTCTGCGCGTTGTAGCCAGCTGGCGGATTGGTACTTTTGACCTCGACGGTCACGCTTCCCGATTGAGCCGTTCCGTTCCAGTAGTCCGTTGGGGAACCGACCGGACCATAGTTGTTGCCCCGCTTCGCCGGCGTCTGGACCGCGTTACGGCCGGTCCGCGTTGACGAATGCTTCCAGGTCTCGCGCGAGGCGGGGATCTATGACGAACGCCTCCTGCGACACGCCCAACCGCGCAGCCACGAACGGCGCTAGGCCCGGAATGCCGCTCGCGTGCGCCGGCCACGTCAATCTGCTTCCTTGGGGCACGTCCATGTACTCCTGCGCAAACGACGGCACGTAAAAGCGTAACGGCCGCCACGTCGCATCGGCGATGTGGGTCGCAATCGCCAGGCCCTCGACATCCAGGTCGCCGAAATGAAGCCACCGGCAACCTTCCAACGATTTCAGCAGTTCGATGGTCGTCTCGACGTTCCAGCCTGGCGACTCGACGTAGACGCAGCCCGGGACCAGCGGGGTGTCGATGTAGGCGCCGCGGTTCTCCAAGGACACTACCGTTACATGCTGAGGCCCGTGGCCTGACTGCGCCCAGCCCGTGCGCCGGCGCCACTGTCGCTCGGTCACCAACGCTTCCCCTTCCTCCTCCGTCAAGGCCTGCAGAGGATGGATCCGATCCGGCCACGCGAGTTGCAGGTCCACACTTGCCCGCAGCCGCATCACCCAGTCCTTCGTCAGTTGCCCCGGCGCCGGCAGCCTGGCGGCATGCTTGGGCCCCAGGCCCGTGGCCGCCATCCAGTTCCTGCGGTTGAGGAAGGCAAACGCCGTCCGCTGCGAGCGCAGCCTCGGCAGACAGGCCACGTCCGCCGCGTCATACGGGTCCAGCCCCAGCTGGCGCAGCAGTGCCGCATCGGCGGCCCAACTGGGCAGCAGCGCGGCCAGCCGCGCCAGCAGCGCCTCGCGCGCCGGCAACCGCACGGCCCATTCGTCCCGCCGGGTCGTGGGCTCCAACCACCCTGCCGAGCGATAGCGCTGAATCAGCGACGTGTTGCGCCGCCCTTCCTTGGCCAGCCCCTTGTCCATCAGCCGCATCAGCAGCGCGACTTCAAGCGTCTGCATGGCCTTCTCGCGGATGGACCAGGGCACGGCGCATCACCACCCGCTCGCGCGGCTCATATTCGCGATGCAGCGCGTACAGCACACAGGGATAGGCCGGCTCCAGCTCGATGGCGGTGACGAGCATCTGAAAGCCTTCGCGGCGGCACAGATCCACGACCACCTTGTGGCCCTCCACACCCAGGCGCTGAACCTCGTCGGCAATAAAAACTGGCGTGAACTGGCTGGCCGGTACCGGCCCAGCGTGGTGCAGCGACCGAGCCAGCATCAAGGTCGCCGCCAGGCCACCGCCGATGGCTTCGCCGCCGGACAGGTTGCTGGCCAGTTCCCAATCCTTGGCTCCCTTGCGCAGCACGACCAGCCGCACGTCCATGTAGGTGCGGTAGTCCATCAGTGCCGAGCCGTCGTAGGAGGCGTCGTAGACCTCCTTGAAGAGCCGCTCGAGCAACATATGCACCGGTACCTCGTTCTCGGTCACAAGCAACGACAGCTGGGCCGAAACGCCCTCCAACGCTGCCATCAAGTCGGGCTTGGGGGCCGCCTTGAACTGCAGCCCGATGACGTTGCCGAACACGACGCTTGCTGCCAGCTTGTTCAGGTCCTCAATGCGGCTCATCTGCCGCCGCACATCCACGAGCACCGACCGCGGCAGGACCGAAGCCTCCATGCGCAATTCGTCCTCGTGCTCCCGCAGCTGCTGTTCCAGGTCCGCACGGGTGCGCTGCATCTCGTCCAGCAGCGATTCGTCGGGTTCGTCCGCCACCTCAATCGGCAACCGGTCCCGGAGCATGCGAACCAGCACTGGCCACAAGGCAGCGCAACCCACTGCGTCGTCGGCCGAGACGGCTACCACGACCTCCGCGATGGGCTCGCTTTCCTGGCGCAGCAGTGTGACCAGATCGCCTAGGCGCCTGGTCTGTTCGGCGCCAAACCGCGCGCTGGTCGGGTCTCCCCAATCTTGCAGCTGGGCCGCCTGCATCAGCCCGGCGTAGGTCGCGTCCAGGGCCTGCTGCACGCCATCCGTTAGCGTGAGCAGCGTTTGCTGCAGTTGGTCCAGCTCGGCGAGTTCAGCCTGGACCCCAGTGAGCAGCGCTTGGGCGTCATCGCGGCGCCGCAGGGCTTCGCGTCGTTGAACGTCCACCTCGCCAAGGCGCTCCAGATGCTGAGCGGCCCTGCCCTCGAACTGGCTCGACAGCGCGTCCAGCGCTTTCACCGCTTCGCTGGCAGCGTTCTTGGCGTCGGCCAAGCGTGTCATCGCCACCTGATGCGCTTCCTCCAGGCTGACCCGCCGAAGAGCGTGGGCAAGGAACAGTCGAATGCGCCCGACGTTCTCGGCAGCCGTCCGGGCCTGCGCGGCGAGTTCGGCATCTCGCGCGAGGGCTTGGCGCAGCTGCTGCTCGGGGGACGCCTTCGCCGCTTCGAGCTGTGCGCACCGGGCCTTGCGAGCCTTCTCGCCGAGCGTGGCGTGACGGCGATCGGAGGAGACGACATAGCCCTGGGGCGTCCGCAGCACGTGCCAAGCGCCCGCACGGCGCAAGTCCGGCGCTTGCGGCAGCTCGCGCCGTAGCCAGAAGCTGTCGGGCAGTGCGGGATCGTCCGGCAGCGCGGCCAGGGTCTCCAGGAAGGCCTCCGGCGAGGCCCCGAGCACTCCCTCGGTCAACGTGGTCAGCGACATCTCGACCGCCCGGCTGTCCTCGATAGTGAGCAACGCCGCCGCCTCGACCAACGACGTGCCGCCCAGCTGCTCCGCTAGCAGGCCCGAGCGCGAGAAAGTACTACCCTGCAAGGCCGCGATGTCCCGATCCAGTTGGGCCAGCGTGGCGCGACACCCGGCGGCGGCGGCTGCCTGGGCCTGCCGGTCCTCGTCGATGGCCGAATGCAACGCGTCGTAGTCCGCGACCTCGCGCCCTGCGCAGAGCGTCCTCCATAGCGTCTCGCCGGCATCGAACGAGGCTAGGGCCTCACCGGCGCTGCGAGCGACCTCCTGGGTCGACGTCACCAGATCCTGCGCCAACGTCACGGAGAGCTGCGCGGACGCCATGCGGCCCTGGCGCTCCAACTTCAACTGCTGCTGTTGGTCTCGCACCAACGCCTCGATGTTCGACAACTCGGCAAGGATGGGGCCCGCGCCTTCGATGGTCGTGATGCAGGACGCCTCGCTGTGCCGCAGGATCGCCTGGCGTTCCTGCACTGTGTCACGCTGCTGTTGCACGCCCCAGATCGCCGCGCACACGAGTTGCTTACCCGTGTCGAAGACGGTCTTCAGCAAGGACAGATGGCGCCGTGCGTCCGCCAATGTGCGCTTGGTGCGGCTGAGCTGGGCTGCGCATTGCTGCAATCGACTCAGCGCTTCCGGCACACGCGACGCCTCGGGCAGCAGGTAATCCTTCAGCCGGGTGGAGACCTCCGCCGACAGGCCGCCGCGGAACGTCGACTCGATCAAGCGGGCGTACAGCGCTCGGTCTGATAGATCGGATAGCGGCGCAGGCAGGATGCCTACGTCATAGAGGAACTCACCGTATTCCGACACGGACTTGCAGATTCTCAAGTCCACGCCCTGGCGGGCCAACCCGGCGCGCAGGTCGTGCAGATCCACGAATGTTTCATCGTCGCCGTCGACCAGGCGCAGGTAATCCTGCAGCGGGGTGTCTTCGCTGGCGTTCATCAGGTGCCAGCCGGTCAGCACCGCGCCAGAGTCGGCCGATGCCACATGGATGCCGGCGACGATGCGGGATCCGTCGCGGCTGCGGACGTCCAGCGCCACATACGCAAAGCCGTACTCGCGGTTGATGCGCACGGCCAGTTGGTCCACCTCTGCCTGGGACGGGTCGTTGACACTGGACAGCGGCCGCAGGCGCAACGACTTGCGATCCGGCAGCAGCGCATAGGCCAGGCATAACGCGGCCGTCGTCTTGCCCGCGCCGCTGGGCCCGGTCAGACCGGCAAACACCTCGTTCTCGAAGGCCACCTCTTCATAGTCGATGCCGCGCCAACAGACCAGCGCGAACTTATTCAGCCTCGGCTTCATCGTCGCCCTCCCCCTCGCCGTCGCCCGCTTCCTCGCCGGCCTCGTCCAGTTCATCGGGATCCAGCACCACCCCGCGGCCCTGCAGCGACAGCGCGCCGAGTTCGTCGGGCTCGTTGCCATGCCGGGCCAGCTCGGCAAATCGATGGATAGACTCCGCCGGCGTCAGCGCGTCGCCCTTGATACGCACGAACCGCAACCGGGCGAGTTCCCGCAAGGACTTCTGCATCTGCTCATGGGCCCGCGCCGGCGCCACCGTGCGGCCGTGCCGCGGGGCGTAGATGCGCAGCAGCTCGGTCTTCGTGAGCGCGGACTCCAGTTCCTGCACGATCTGCCGCACCGACAGCACGCCTGACGTGCGCGTGATCTCCGGGTCGCGGCACTTGCTGCACACGAACTGTCCCATGTGCATGGTGCTGCGTGGTAGGCGTCGAGTCGGAATCAGGCCATCCTGCGCCTGCAGGAAAAAGAAGCCGTCCGGGTGCTGCACCAGCGTCGCCTGATAGCCGGCGTAGAACCGCTGCAACTCGTCCAGTTGGGTGCTGAGGTACTCGTAGTCGGCGAAGTCCGATCGATTAACCTGCCCGCCGCTGCGCAGCAGGACATCGACCGCTGCAAACCGAGGATCGATCGTGTTCATCGCTGTATCACCCTGAGTTCCTCCAGCACGAAATGGTCAAACGACACCGGTGCCCGCTGCGTCGGATCCAGCGCACCGTGCGAGACCAGGAAAGCCATCAGCCGCGGCAGGTACCGCAACACGTCAATCGACTCGCGGCCTGCTCGCTGCATCGCCTCGCGCAGAACTTCGCTCCAACGGACCTGCCCGCGAGCCAGGTGCTCGTTGGCCAGCTCCAGCAGGATCCGAGGGAACTCGTCGACCTGCCGGACGTATTCCAGCGGGCTGTAGTCCGTCCTCTCCCGGCGCAACTGCTTCGTGCGGCGGCCAACGTCGTCGGCCTCATTCCTGAGCCGGTAGCACTTCGGGGCGTCGGGCACCGCCAGCGTCCAGGTCGGTGCCACGGTGATAGCGCGTTTGAGGTGCGCCGTGACGCGCCGTTCGCGGTCGACCCGGATGACGGTGCGGATCAACTGGTGCACCGACTGGTAGTGCAGCGTCCAATCCCGGCTGCGCTGCGCGGCCCATTCGAGCACCGAGAGTAGCCGCCGCTCGACCTCCGCACAGGCGTACAACTCGCCAGCCAGGCTCGTCTCATGCCGACGCAGTTCCCCGAGCAAGCTCAGGCCGGTCGTGCCGTAGGCGGTGCTGGCATCGTGGAGGTCACGGATGGTCGTCTGCACCTCGCGCAGCTGTGCCTCGCACCGCACCAGCGCGTCGTCACTGCCGTCCGACAGCAGTCCGGGAATCTCGTCTCGCAACTTCGCATGCTGGCGATCCAGGCTGACCTGGTGCCGATGGATGCCGTGCAGCAGCTCTCCCACCACGCTGCGCAGCGGCAACTCGACCTGGGCCTGCCAGGCCACCAGTTCGATCACCCCCGGCAGCTTCTCCACCATCGCTTCGATCTGCGTGTTGAAGGCACGCAGCAGCGCGACGAGAGGCGCCCCGGTGAAGCGGGCGCGGTCCAACTCCCAGGCGACCCACGCCAGGCCAACGGTGGTGAGCTGGTACTGCGCCTCGTCGGGATGCCCGACCTGGTGCAGGTCAACGCGCATCAGGCAATCGCCGTCGACGAGACGGCTGAGCGAACCGGTCAGCCGCATGCGGGCCTTCGCGGTGTCCAGCGCCTCCAGCCGGTCCAGCCGGGTCGACAAGGTCAACAGATCGCGCACTGTCAGGCAGAACGCGCCGGCGCGCCGTTCCAGCGCATCATGGACCATCAGCAGCAGCGCCAGATCGCGCGCTTCGAGCTGCAGCGAACGCTGCTGCACCAGCAGTTCGTGAGCGATCTGCATCACGGCTGGTGCCTCCATCGCTACAGCACCTTGAGATAGGCCGGGTTCAACTTGTACTGGTACGAGGTGCCGACACGGGCTCCTCGCACCAAAAGGCCCAGCCGCAGCAGTGCATGCACCGACCGGACCGCCGTCAGCCGGCTCAGACCCGCTCGTTCAGCCAGCTCGGTCAGCGACACCACCGCCACCCCACCCCGCAGTTGCGCCGCCAGCAACCAGAGCAGCCGGTGCTGGCTTGCGGGCAGCTCACCGCGCGTCAGAATCGACACGCACAGCGGCGTCAACAGCAAGGTTGGAAGCTCGCTCTGCATGAGAGTAAGTTTGTTGATACTAGTATCATAAAGTTTACTTTCCCGTATTGGTGCGCCCAAACAGGACTCCAATGGGATTGCATGCGGGATTTTTAGCCCAGATTTCGAACAGAGGTTATCGTCAATGATAATGACAGGATGACGGAAGGCAAGCGCGTTGGCGAACACCCTGAATCGGCTTGAGGCTCGGTTTCAACGGCTGGAATCCGTCCTGCTCTGGGAGGGACAGATCGACAACACGCGTGTGCGCGACCTGTTCGGCATCCAGAACGTGCAAGCCAGCCGGTTGCTCCGCGAATTCAGCGACGCGCATCCCCACGGCCTGCAGCGCGAGTCCGCCCTGGCGGCCTACGTAGCGACGCCGCGGTTCCGACCAGCGCACGCGTCTGGCACGCTGGAGGAGTACATGGCACAACTCGATGCGGGCTCGCCAATCCGGGCCGCCGTCGAGGACACACGGCTGGAGCTGACGCTGCCCGACCCGGCCGTGTTCTCGGTGCTGGTCCGTGCGTGCGTCAGCCAGGCCGCGGTCAAGATGCGGTACCGCTCGATGACAACTCCGGATGGCCGGGTGCGTCTCATCTACCCGCACGCCCTCGTGCGGGCCGGCCGCCGCTGGCACGCGCGCGCTTGGTGCTTCGAGCGCGAGGAGTTTCGGGACTTTGCAATCACGCGTGTGGAGACCGCCGCCTTGGCGCCTGAGGCGCCGCCCCGTCCGCCTTCGACAGACCGCGGCTGGAACACCGAGGTGGAGATCGAGCTGATCGCCCATCCCGCCTTGACGCCGCCCCAGGCCCGGCTCATCGCTTTCGAGCACCTGGCCAGCCAGCCCTCGCGCGTTCTCAAGCTGAGAAGTTGTTTGGTCGAGTACGTGTTGCAAGACCTGCGCGTAGCCGTCGATCTCACCCGCCAACAACCGCCGGAGTACCAGTTGGCCGTCGCAGATGCGTCCCGGGTCGAGCGCTACCTGTTCCAAGGCGGAGGTGGCGCCTAGCGGTCGGTGCTGCGCACCAGTTGCACCGCCGTCGCCGGCGCCCTACAATGCGTCCAGTTTCTTTATGGATCTAGAAACTGGATGAAACAAGATATGGCTACTGACGACATCACTGCGAAGACGACGGAGCGCTGGGGGCCCGAGCGGCGCCTGGAGTTCATCGATTTCCGGCTGAGGTGGGACGGCAGGATGAATCGCGCCGAGCTGGCGGAGCACTTCGGCATCTCGATGCAGCAGGCCTCTGCCGACCTGGCGCGGTATGCGGAGCTGGCACCCGACAACCTGGCCTATGACAAGAGTGCCAAGGCCTACCGTGCCACCCCGGGCTTTAAGCCGCTGTCGCCGGCCAGCGACGCGCGCCACTACCTGGGCCAGTTGATGGACGTCGCCGCCGGCACCGCGTCGAGCGCTGCGTCGTTCATCGGCTGGTTGCCGCCGAGCGACGTCATCCACTACCCGGCGCGTGCCGTCAGCACGCCTACCCTGCTGCAGATCCTGTGGTCCATCCGAGACCGGCAGGAAGTGCGGATTACCTACCAGTCGATGCGCCGGCCGAGCGCGAGCGCCATCTGGATCGCCCCGCACGCCCTGGGCAGCGACGGCTTGCGCTGGCACGCGCGCGCCTGGAGTCATGCCGACGGCGAGTTCCGAGACTTCGTGCTATCGCGCATCCAGACGATCAGCAGCGTCCGAGCGTCGGATGTGAAGCCAGCCGACGACACGCTGTGGTTCGAGCATGTCGACATCGTGATCCGGCCGCGCGATGGCCTGACCCCTGACCAGCGGCGCGCCATCGAGATCGACCACGGCATGAAGAAGGGACGTCTGGTCATTCACTGCCGCAAGGCGCTGGTGCTCTATGTGCTGCGCCAACTGCACTTGGATCGGCCAGGCACCGCCCCACTGCTGGAGCAACCCTTGGAATACGAAGACACGCCTGAACTGCAGGCATTGATCGCAGCCGCCAGGAAGCAACCTGAAACCGGCCCCCACCCCATCGCTCACAAGGAGAGTTCGCATGTCTGACGTCAAGCCCATTTCGCACCACTTCTACGTCGACGGGAAGGAGTACTCGACCGACAAACCCAGCTTGACCGGCCTGGAGATCAAGACCATCGCCAGCGTCCCAGGCGAGTACCAGCTCTTCCTCGAGGCCGAGGGCGACGCGCCGGACCGCGCCATCTCCGATGGCGAGGCCGTGCAGATCGTTCGCAAGGAGCACTTCTTCGCTGTTCCCCCCGCAACGTTTGGCTGAGGTGACCCATGCATGAGGCGCAACTCGAAGAACTCAAACAGCGGATCAGTCAGAGGAACTGGGGCACGGAGGTCACGATGGCCGACATGCCCAACGGAGGCAAGCTGATCAGGGTGGTCGGAATCCCGCTGACGGGCTGGAACCGGACGCACGCCAATGTGCTGTTCGTCGCCCCGCCCGGCTACCCCAGCGCGATGCCGGACTGCTTCTGGGTCGAGGAAGCGGGCCTGCGCCTGGCCAACGGAGACACGCCTCAAAACACGAACGACTCCAACCCCATCCCTGGCGACACGCAGCCGCGCAGCGCCACTTGGTTCTCGTGGCACGTGCAGAGTTGGAACCCCAACAAGGACTCGCTGACGAGCTTCTTCCACAGCATCATGGACCGCCTGCGGCCGGCACGATGACGACTGAGCTGAGCATCACCGAGGCCGACATGGCTCTGCTGCGCGAGCAGCTGCTGGGCGCGGACATCGAGCGCTGCGCGGTGCTGTTCGCCACCCACAGCCAGCGCCGCGATGGCAGCCGGCGCCTGCTGGTGCGAGAAGCGGTGTTCCCGGACGCCACCGACTACACCACTCAGGGGCCGATCGAGGCACAGTTGAGCCCGTTGTTCGTGGCGAAAGTGACTAAGCGCGCTGCCAAGGACAAGTTGGCGCTGGTCTTCGTGCACACGCATCTCGATTCGGGCGTGCCGCGCTTCTCCCTGGTCGATGACCGCGGCGAGAAGGCATTGAAGGACTTCCTAGTCATGCGGGGCATCCAGGGCGAGCACGCCGCGTTGGTTCTGAGCGAAGGTGGCCTGCGCGCCCGGCGGCTGGGAACTGAGGAGGAACTGCGCGTGGTCGTGCTGGGGAGCAAGCGGCACGTGGTTTTCGACCCCGACGCGGACGACTCGGCCACCGACCTGGCCTTTGATCGGCAAGTACGTGCGTTCGGCGCCCAGGGGCAAAAGCAGTTGGAGCAGCTCTGCGCCGCCATCGTGGGCACGGGCGGCACCGGCTCCATCATGGCGCAGCAGCTGGTGCACCTGGGCATCCGCAATTTCATCCTCATCGACCCGGACGTCGTCGAGACGACCAACCTGAACCGCGTCGTCAACGCCACGCGCGCAGATCTTGGCGCCAACAAGGCCGAGGTCGCCGCGCGCTACCTGAAGGCCTTCGACGAGCGGGTGTCGGTGGAGGTGGTCGAAGGCGATGTCGTGGTGGACTCGGTAGCCCGGCGCCTCGTCGACGCCGACCTGATCATGTGCTGCACCGACTCCCATGGCAGCCGCTCGGTCATCCAGCAGGTGGCCTACCAGCACTTGATCCCCTGCATCGACATGGGCTCGACGATCATTCAAGCCAATGGCGAGGTCAAGGGCATCTATGGCCGGGTGCAGTTGCTCGCGCCCGGCCTGCCGTGCCTCTGGTGCAGCGAGCTGCTGAACGCGGCCGAGGTGCGGCGCGACATGATGAGCGAGTCAGAGCGCAAGCTCGACCGCTACATCGTCGGTAGCCGCGAACCGGCTCCGTCGGTGGTGTCCCTCAACGGCACCGTGGTGTCGCTTGCGGTCACGATGCTGCTGGGCGTGGCGGTGGGCGCGCCGCTGGAGGCCACCCGGCTGATGTACAACGCCCGCACCCCCGCTCTGCGCTCCGTGCGCGGCACGCCGAATCCGGATTGCTTCATCTGCTCCCGCAAGGGCGCCCTGGCCTGGGGCGATCACCGTCGCCTGTTTACCCGATTGGACTGACATGGCCATCACTGCGTTCAGCCCAGGTCCCAAGCGCCGCCAGGTCGGATTCGTGGGCGATATGCCCGACGAGGCCGTCCAGGCGCTGGAGCGCCGCGGCTACGAGGCCTACCGACTGGAGCCTGAACACCTGGCCGAACGGTTCTGCTTTGAGCTGACCTGCGCGATCGTGATGACGCAGGACACGAAGGCCTACCGGCGCATCGAGGACGAGCTATCGGTCTTTGCGCTGGCGCTGAACCACGACGTGCGTATCTTTGTGCGCCACGCGCAGGACGGTCTCAAGAAGGATGCACTACTGGAGGCACTCAACGAGCTGAAGCTGACGCCATCGGGCTTCAACGGCACTGAGAAGAGGTTCTTCCACGGCGACTGGATCGACCACGACCTTCCCTTTGTCTATGCGCCGTTTGTGCGCTTGGTCGATCCGAAGGCGACGTGGGACCAGGTGGCCAACACCATCGTGCACAACGAGGCTGGTCCGGCGCCGAGCCGGAGTCTGAAGATCGAGATCACGGGTGTCGATGGCAAGGTCGTCCCGCTGAACGATGAGACCGAGATGTTGATCCGGCGCGCGTTCGACAACTGCGAGCGCGTGTCGTTATTCGGCAAGGGCAATGGCCTGTCTGGCGTCGGCGCCTATGAAGGCTACGCCTACCTCGGCACGGGGCTGGGCGGCAAGTGGCCGTACAAGTTTTTCGTTAAGCTGGGCGGCCGCGTCAAGGTCGCCCGCGAGTTCCACAAGTACGGTGCGACCTTGCTCGAAAACGTGCCGTTTCACCTCGGCCCTCGCCTGCGCCGCGAGCGCTGCGTGCTCGGTGCCGAGCACGGCCTGATCGTCAGCGATTTCGTGTTGGGCGCGGAGACGATCTGCGAAAGTGCGCGCGAAGGCCGCGGTGTGGCGGCCATTGCCAACCTGTTCAACGTCACGCTGCTGCCGTGGCGGCGCGCCGCCGGGCCGGAGAAGCCGCCGCTGGCCAACTTTGCACTGCAGGTGCTTAGAGACGACAAAGAGGCCGACCGCGAGGTCCCGAAACATCGCCTGGACCGCCGCAAGGCCTTCAAAGCCAGAACATCGCTGGACGACCTGCGCCAGATCATCCAAGCGCTGCCGCCGAGCACGCCGGTCCTAACGGGCATGGTGCATGGCGACCTACACGCGACCAACGTGCTGGTGCGCGGCCATGACGCTGTCATCATCGACCTGGAGCGCGTCAATGCCAACGCGCCGCTGCTGTTCGACGCTGCGTCCTTGGAGGCAGGCTTGTTCGTCGATGGCTTCGTCAAGGACCCGCGCAGCGCCAAGGGCATCCTGGATTCCATCTTGCCGCTGTACGAGATCGATGCGTTCGAGAAGGAAGACCACCATTGCGACCCCGCCGATCGCTCGGCCTGGTTCATGGACTGCGTGCGCCAGATCCGCATGCAGGCCCGGCAGATGGAGTTGGTCCGCCTGCAATACGCGCTGGTGCTTGCCGCTGCCTTCCTGAAGAAGGCCTGCAACTCGGAAGATTTCGCCGCTAACGTGCCAAAGAGGCACCGGGTGACGTTTGACAAGCCGCCGACACACCCCGATACGGCTCGGGAAGCCCTGCGCACCCTGGCCTACACGATCGGCGAACGCATCATCCTCGGACTGGCGTCCAGACAAGGGAAGTCATCGTGAAGCGCAGCAAGATCAACCTGAAGGCCGAAGTCACCTCACGCGGGGGCGTGAGCGATTTGCTGCAGGCTCCGGGCGATGCTGTACTGATCGAGCGGGGCGTGCCCCGCTGGCTCATCATCAAGTGTCCCTGCGGGTGCGGCGAGGAGATCCCCGTCAACCTGGACCGGCGCGCGGACAAGGCCTGGCGCCTTTACCGCAACGCGACGGGCCTGACGCTGTTCCCGTCGGTATGGCGTGACACGGGCTGCGAGGCGCACTTCATCATTTGGCGCGACCAGATCGTCACCTTTGGCGGCGGCGCCAGCGACAACTCGCCAGGCCGCTCGTTGGACCTCACCGACTTGGCCCGGCGTGTGCTCGCTGCTTGGCCGCCTCGGGAATTGGTCTCCTACGTCGACGTCGCCGACCAGCTCGGCGAGATCCCGTGGGACGTCCAGGAGGCCTGCTTCCGGCTGGTGGCGGCCGGCCTCATGGCGGAGGGCAAAGGCTCGGCACGAGGCCATTTCCGCAAGCTCTAGTTTCACAACCGAAGGAGGGTGTCATGAACAAAATCCGATCCCTGGCACTGGCCACGACCGCCATATTGCTCGGCAGCGCGACCGCCCACGCGGCCCCAAGCTACCAGTTCACGCTTACCGGCGGCTACACCGCCAGTTGGCAGCTGAGCGCCACCCCGACACCCGGCGACTTTTTCTCCGGCGAGTCGTTCACCGTGTGGAACGTGTCCGGCACCTTCTCCGGCGCCAGCACAGCGGTCACCGACCTGACTTTCTTCAACGACGCCCGCGGCGGCGGCCTGAGCCTCTACGACTTCAACGCAGCCGTCAGCCTGCTGTCCACGGATGGTCCTCAGCTGTACTCGGGTTCGGAGGCGGCACCGACTTTCTTGCTCGGCACTTTCGTGTTGACGGTGTACCAGGAGACTACCCAGTACTCGCTGACGATATCGGAGATCGGTGCCGTCCCTGAGCCAGGAGCCATGGCGTTGCTTCTGTGTGGCCTCCTTGCCGTGGGCGTTGTCCGTCGACTGCAGGCGTCACAGCCGTCCTGACGCGCTCGCCGCGGGCGCGACCTGACCAGCGCGTTGTCGACGGTAGTGAACTGGCGCCGCTTCGTGCCAGCGCCAGTGAGTTCACGCATCCGCCATCGCTTGCTTATCAGCCCCCTTGCGACGCATTCAACATCCAGACCATCGCCAATCCTTCCGCCGCCCCTTCCAACTGCGATGGAGCTGCCGCCAGCCCCATCTGCCGAAACTGCTTCTTCAACTCGGCATCACACCGTGCAATCGCCATCCTTGCACGACCGGCCACGTCGATGCCCGCTGCCGATAGGCAGTAGAGCGGCACGCGCGCATCCTTCCGCTCGATACCGTCTTCAGTCAGTAGCTGGTCTCTGATCAGCGGTGCAAGGCAAGCCTGTGTGTTGGTTCGACTCCATCCCAGCTTGCTGGCAATTTCTCGGATGCTTTGGGCCGAAGCACGGACATCTCTTGAGTCCCGGGTCCGCTTCAACATCCGACCCAGGGCGATGGCTTGATTCGCGGTCAGCACCTTTGTCTGCCCTCCATGCACGTAGCGCAACTCTGAGGCCAGTTCCGCCATCCGTCGCTCGGCCAGACTGGCGATCTGAAGATGCGCAAGGAGCAGGTACATGCGGAGATTGGGGAGCACCTGTTGCGACCTGTCGCCCTCGAACAACAGGCAACCAAAATACTTCGAACCGCTGTTGGGACAGGTGGGGCCCCGATGAAGCCGACGACATGTCTGCCAATTATTGGCAGAACATTTTAGACCGCAGGGCAATGCGAAGTTGCCTGCGTAAGTAGGCATAGATGCGAAACGATCTATGCCGAGTCGGGGCTTGAACGACCAGCGATCGTTGTCGGGACCAGAGGCAGATTTCGGGCTTGATCGCTCCGAAACCGCACAGCAGACTGTGGGCGTGAACACGCAAGATCTACCCATTGCTGGCACCGAAGAGCTGTCAAACCCAGAGAAGAAGTCGGCGCGAGAAATCGGCTGCCGACAGCTGTTCGAGGCCTACGGCCCTCTGCTGACGCGAGAACAACTCGTGCAGCTACTCGGCTTCCGGACCGGTGAAGCCTTCGACCGCAGCGTTGAGCGGGGCCAGCTCGACCTCAAGGTCATCCGCATTCCGCATCGACAGGGCTTGTTCTGCAGAACCAGCGACCTGATCGATTACCTGGATTCCCTGGATCAGCATGTGATCCAGAGAAAGGGGCGCAAGACGCAGCAGTAGCACCACAACGGCCCACAAAGGCAGAGGGCCCAAACACGATTTGCACTCGCGTTTGGGCCCTTGAGTCTGCGACCAGTTCCTACCGGTTGCCTCGACTCTAGACCCCCACCTTGCTTGATGCAAGCGAAGTCCATTTTCATGGGCTTCGGGGGGCTGCATTTCGCGCCTCAGTTCCCTCCAGTCCCCATCAGTTGGATCTGGCCGTTGTCCACGGACAACGCGCCAAGACCAAGCTGAGGGTGCGGTGCTGCCGCTCGCCTTGCGCATTAGCGCCCAGTAACGGGCAATTTGCAAAGACGAAAGGCAATCATGAACATCAATCAGTCCACGAACCCTGAGGACGAATCGCACCATTACCGACCGGGCCTGCTGGCCCAGCTCTGGGCGCACCTGGATCGGCTCAACGTCTCGCAGGAACTGCGGACCTACATCAGAGAGGCGATCAACGAGCCATCTCGAAGGGTACGCAGCACGCCGAAGAGCATGTCAGGTCGATACCAAAGCCGAAAAATGGGCGTCAGCATCGGCTTCGAGAGCGCGACGCTCGAGCTGCCTGCGATTATCGAGATGGAGTACGACGACGACGTGCTCTTCTTCCTTGATCAGCCGCCAGCACGCAAAGTCACCTACCGGCGTCATGGGCGACGGCGGGGCCATCTGTACACGCCGGACTTCCTGGTCGTTCGACGAACGGGCATTGAAATCATTGAATGCAAGCGTCAAGAGGTTGTCGATCTGCGGGCCGGCAACGATCCTGAGTACTACGCATTTCTCGATGGCCTTTGGGTCTGCCCGCCTGCCCAAGCTGCCGCCGGCGAGCTGGGTGCGCGCCATGAGCTGTGGACGGAGCATCACTTCAATCCAATCGTGCTGAATAACATGATGTTCCTGGGGCGCTACCTGGATTGCGCCCGCGACATCCCTGGCTATGACACCGCCCTGGCGCAGGTCATGACAGTCGTCAACTGTCTGGCACGGGTCTCGATCGACTCGCTCCTAGAGAAGTCCCCTGACAGCGTCACGGCCGACCACCTGTACCTCGCGATCGGCCGCGGCGACGTGGTGATCGACTGGCAGGCAGCTCCCATCCGAAACGGTGAGCATTGCTACCTGTACCGCGATGAAGATACCTTGCGCTCATACCGCGCATGCGATCAGAACGCTGATGCCCCGCGCGGTCTGATCGCTGCCGACTCCGCACCAGCCGAGATCGTCATTGCACCCGGCCAATCTGTCATCTGGGATGGGCAACCCTGGCGCATCGTCAGCGTTGGCGCTTCGCAGGCCATGGTGGAGTGCAACGGCCGCAGCGAGGAGTTCCCGCTGGATGTGCTTCATGACTTGGCTCGCCGCGGAAAGTTGATGGCCGCCGACGGAGACACGTCAAGCACAAAGTCCCAGAACTACGTGGACGCCGTCATCCGCCGTTCAAGACGAACGGACCTTGAGGAGGCCAACCGCCGCATGGACGTCATTCGCCCGTTCCTAATGTCCCGCCGCGCGTCGCCACAAGGGCGTACCGTTCGTCGCTATCTCAGCCAGTACAAGGATGCGCAAAGGTTGCACGGCAACGGCTACGTGGGCCTGATCCCACGCGTCTCGGCGTCAGGAAGCCGCACGCCGAAAATCGTCAAGGCAGTTGTCGACTTGGTAATGGATGTCGTTAAGAAGCACCTGCTGAACCCGGACAACGTCCGGGTCAAAACGGCCTGGGGCTTCCTCCACGACCTTTGCAAGGAGAAGGCGCTCCCAACGCCGAGCTACAAGTGGTTCGTTCGATTCGTTAGACGGCTGCCTGCCTATCAGCTGGTTAACGCCCGCGGCGGAGCCAAGCTGGCCTACAACCTGGAGGCGCGGGTCGGAACCACCGAACTCGCACTCGCCATGGCGCCCGACCGCATCTGGCAACGCGCCCATATCGACCACACGCTGGTTGACCTGGAGACGATGTTCCCAGGTAGCACCGACAACGCAGGGCGGGTCTGGGCCACGCTGATGCTGGACCACCATAGCAGGCGGGTTTTAGCGTGTTTTTTGAGCTACGAGCCTCCTAGCTATCGGTCCGTTATGGGTGTAATCCGCGACTGCGTTCGAAGGTGGGGACGACTGCCTGAGTCACTCATGCTGGACGGCGGCAAGGAGTTCCAAGGGCTATGGCTGCAGGCACTTTGCAGCCGCTATCACGTCAACCTGCAGTACCGCCCTCCGTGCAAGCCTCGGTTCGGCGCGCAGGTCGAACGGTTCATTGGCACGTTGAACACCAACCTGATCCACTTCCTCAAGGGCAATACCCAACTGCGCAAGAACGTTCGGCAGATGACAAAGGCCGTCGATCCGGATCGGTTTGCCATCTGGTCGTTCTCGGAGCTTTGCGATCTGATCGAGGAATACCTCTTCGAGGTGTACGACAACCTTAAACATCGCGAGCTCCTGGCCAGCCCTCGAACAACGTTTGAACGCTCCCGGACCCTCTCGGGTCATCGCGAAATCCATGTCGTCCCCTACAACCGCAATTTCGTGCTCGCCACGTGCCCTTCACCGCGCAAAGGCACCGCTCGCGTTCAGGGAGACGGGGTCAAGATCAACTACCTGTACTACTCGTCGCCGGGCTTTCAGGCCTACTTGGGCAGAGATGTGGAGGTTCGCTATGACCCGGGCAACCTCGGCGTGGCGTATGCGTTTGTGAGTGGTGAGTGGGTTCGACTGACCTGCACACGGCACGCCAAGCTGGTCTGGGGGCTCACCGAGCGGCAGTTGCAGGCATTCACCACCGAGTGGCGCAAACAGCGGTCTGACGTCGAGAAGGAGCGTCTGACGGACAGCACGCTGATTCAGTTCCTCAAGAAGGTGTACGACCAGCAGACCGTTTTGGTTGCACGCCGCCAGGCCGCAGAAGAACGCCAACGCCTACTCGCTGCGGGCGCTCTTCCGGAAGACTGGGACGAGGAGGGCCTGCCGTACGACGCTGGCGGGTCTGATTTCCCCTTGCCGGACGAAGCGCATGACCAAATCGGCCCCGCCAAGCCGATCGGCAAGGGCATCGTGATCAAGCCGATGGAGTTCTTCTGATGCACGGCCGCCTCAACCCTACGGTCGTGGCGGCCAAGGCTTCCGTGGCGCGGCATGCGCCCGGAAGTTTTGGCGCGACCATCATCAAGCACGCTCAGCAGACTGCTGCGCTCGAGAAGCTCAAGTTCCTGCTCGACCACGGCGAGGGCTACGAGCTGATCTGCCTCGTTGGCCCGACCGGCGTCGGCAAGTCGACGTTGGCCAATCGACTCCTCGACGATGTGGTGGCCCGCGAGCGGCATGCGATGTTCGAAGACCGCGACCTGGTGCCGGTGATCTCGACGGTAGCGATCGCATCTGGCCATAGGGCCTTTGACTGGAAGGTGCTTTACCACGACGCACTGGTCGCGGTCGGCGAGCCATTGGCCATGGATCGCCGCCCGACGCCAGAGTCGCGCGAACGTCAGTTCAAGAACGTCGGTGAATCTTTGACGGGCGCAACGCTGCGGCTGCGGCTGGTCGAAGAGCTGCGCCGACGTAGGGTCAAGTACTGGTTCATTGACGAAGCACAGCACATCCTGATGGGTGCCCGTGCTGGCGGTGCTGCGGACCAGTACGACGTGCTGAAGTCGATTGCTCAGAGCGCTGGCGTCAAACTGATCTTGATCGGCACCTACCAGCTCCTTGTGCATCTGCAGGTCTCGGCGCAGTTGGCGCGGCGCACGGAGGTCGTTCACTTTGGGCGCTATGGTGCGTCCGATGCTACCGACAAGAACAACTTCGCAAGTTGCGTGAGTGGGCTCCTGCAACGCTGCGGTGCAGAGATCGTTCCCAACCCCATCGAGAACTTCGACTTCTTCTACTCGGGCGCGGTGGGCTGTGTCGGCATCCTGAAAGACTGGTGCGCGCGGGCCATGTCCCGGGCCAAGATGGCTGGCAGGGCCGATCTGCAGATCGAAGACTTCCGACACACGCGCCTCTCTGGCTTGGCCATCAAGCGCATCGTGGAGGACATCCAGACCGGTGAGGATCTGGCATCGCCAGACACGGATCGCCGCATCCTGTCCTTGGTGCTTGGGCCGGCACCCAGCAACCGACCGACAAGCACCTCGAAGCCTGGAGCATCAAGTGCCCCTGGTCGACGTCGCGAGGTTGGTGTGCGAAGTCCGACGCGGGATGCGGTGCCCGCTGTGCCAGGCGGGTTCGTCGGAGGCAGTCATGCTTGACGCTCGAAGGACACACCAGCCGGTCCCACCTCGGGCGCGCCTGTCTTGCCTGGAGCCGCTCGGGGTCGGCACGCCAGACTGCGAGTCACTTCAGGGCTATGTCGGCCGTCTTGCGGCAGTGCACAGGGTCAGCGCCGCCGATCTCATTGAGCTGGTGCGCACGCTGCCACAGATCGACGCGGAGCGATACGAGTTGAACGTTGGACGCAATCTCTACCGCGGGAGGACGCCCGGGCTTTTTGCAGTCCGCCTTGCTCGGCTGACGGGGGTGCCAAAGGTTGGGGCGATCGGGATGCCCTGGGCCGATCACACCATCACCATTCGCAATCATGTTCGTTGGGCGCCGGTGTGGTGCACCGAGTGCTGGCGCGAAGACGATTTGGAAGGACGTCCCAGGTACCACCGATTGCTTTGGAGCCTAAACATCCACAGCCGATGTCATAGGCATCGAACCCCGTTGGCGTCGACGTGTTCAAGCTGCGCTAGTTCGGCTCAGGGCGACGCAATGGCACTGCCAGATGCTGGCGGGTGCAGGCAATGCGGTGCCGACTTGCTGGACTCCCGCAACGGTGTTGGAAGCCAGCAAGCGGTGGCCGCACATCCACCAGGACCAGGCACCCACCTAGAGGATCTCTTTGCAGAGTTGGT
The DNA here is from genome assembly GCF_039872745.1 of Roseateles paludis. Classification (NCBI taxonomy): domain Bacteria; kingdom Pseudomonadati; phylum Pseudomonadota; class Betaproteobacteria; order Burkholderiales; family Sphaerotilaceae; genus Roseateles; species Roseateles paludis. The sequence goes on from NZ_JBDPZD010000001.1 coordinate 226,735, forward strand.
GGCCGAGATGCCTCGCCTTGGAGAAGCAGCACGGCTGCCCGACCTTGAGAGGGCAATCGGCCTGATCAAAGCCAAGGCCAATGTTGATCTCCAGAAAGAGGTGCTGCGCGTCGCACGCTTGGCCCCCTGTCACTTCATCCAATTGCAGCGCTCGGCCAACAAGCGCAATCCAACAAGCATCCTAGCGATCATCAAGCTGGCAGCGGCAGCTGGCGTGCGGATCAGCGACTTGCTCCGAGAGGGAAGTCGCCCTCGCGAGTTCGCTTGGTGACTTGCCGGCTCCGTGCCCGATGTGCCTGTTGGGCTCGCTCGCGTAGGCGGCATGTTGGGTTGCAGGGCGCTGCCAAGCAGCGATCTTGGTGGGTCGGCGTTGGGCGCCGGCTGACCGGTCATCAGCGCATGCCGGATGAGGTTACGACCGACTGGTCTGCCACGAAGAGCGGCCGTTAGATGCTGCAGGCTGATCTCAGCATGGCCAAGCGACCGTTCTTGGGGCTTGCGACCGTCGCAGATCGACTCGTTGCAGTCTTTAGACCCATGGAATTCGCGGCCTAAAAGCAGTCACTCAACGGCTTGATGCCGAGGACGCTGAAGGGAGGGCCTCGGCATCAACCTGATCGTCGTTTCGCTCATCCGGGAATCCTCCCTGCGCCTTGAATCGAGTCCGGTCCGCTCGACCTTGACAGGAAATGGCCGGGCGACGCTGCGCCCGCCGTCGTCGTTGGTCTGCGCGATACGAACGCGCTTTGACGGCGCACTCTGTCGCTTGCTGTCTTCACCGGGCCCTTGCCGCACCGAGGAGCGGTTCTAGCCGAACAGGCTGGGCGGCACGAACATCCCGGCAGCCTCCGCAGCCCAAGCATCCACGCAGAAGTTGTTGGCCAACTGCATGAGCAGCTGCACGATCAGCGACAGTTGCAGAAGAGTGGCGGACAGTCGTCGTGTGGGCATCGAGCGCAGGCGGAAGTGGCCTTGGAAGTAGTGTTGCTTCTTAGCCCTCTGTACCGTCGCCTCGTCGCGTTGTTTAGGCTAAAGCCGGTTCGATAGCGGATTACGTACTCAGCGTGATGGCCCGCACTGGCAGCCTTGATTTCCGTAAAACGCCGCTGTCGGCGTCGCCTTGCCGGGCGTGTCGAGACGCCTTCAAGCGCGTGCAGTTCCCGTCATCGCTTGCATTTCGCCCTCGAGCCGCGCAGCGACCGGAAAAAGTCGCCCCGGCCCGCAGACCGGGGCGATGTTAATGGTCAGGCTGCTGCCGTGCTGCCCGGCGAGCGCAGCGAGCTCACGCGTTCGAAGAACAGCGTGGCCTCGTGCAGGGGCATGCCGTCCATGGCCGCCAAGTCTCCCGACATGCGGGCGTAGCGGATTCCCGTGGTAACGACCACGGCGACGTCCATCTCCTTGAGTTCATCCAGCAGTTCCTGGATGTACCCGGCCAGCCGACCCTCGTCGATGGGCTTGGCCGCCATCTCCGCATACTCGGGCGGCGAGATGTTGGCCGGGTCGATGCGGAAATCGGCCAACTCGACGTACTCCTGCAGCGCTTCGCAGATGCGGCCGACTTCTTGGGCTTCGTCGCCTGCCAGGCTCTCACCAACAATTCGACGCCACATGTGGGTCTTGCGCAGCGCCTTCAGGAAGCTCGCGCCGTCTTCGATGCGCATGCCAATAGCGTCTGACTTAACGCTGGGGAGCATGGCGTTCGGGTGTACCAGGCCAACCGCTTCAGAGAGTTTGGGGATGACGGTTTCGTGGGCGTAGCCGTACTTCAGTACGCGCTGAATCACGTTCTGGTGGAGGCCCGTCAGCAGCGCCAAGTCCTTGGGCGTCAACTTGGCCTCGTCCATCGAAGCCTCGAGCGTGCTGGAGTCGATGATGGTGTGGTCATCAACGGCCAGCGGACCCACGGCGCCGGTGACCACGCGCGCGAAGTGCTCAGACAGGTTGCCGCCCGTGATGCGGCGCAAACGGTCGATGCGGGTGAGCAAGCTGTTGAACGCTGCAGGGCTGACCTCACCGGGCAGCCGTCGCGGGTCGTCCGCGGTGGTCCACGCCGGGGTGATTTCAATCGGGCCATGCTCCGAATCGAACGAGAGCAGACCGTTGGACAGGGTGACGGTCGACGTGGGGCGCAGTCCATCCAGTCGCGGCAGGAAGTCGAGGTCACTGGCGCAGATGACCTTGTCGCCCGTCGCGAGGCGGTGAATCTCCGGAGAGAAGAAGTGGTCCGCAGGCAGCGTGGTGCTGCGCAGCGAGTTGAACATCAGGTTGCCCGGGTAGGTGTACTCCAGCGCGCGGGTCATGCGCTCGCAGAACGCGACCGTGTCCGGCATCGGCAGGTCGGTGAGCACGCCGCCTTCCGGGGAGCCCTCCATGCGGCAGATGTGGAAACGCAACCAAGGCGCTGTCGGGTGCTCCAGTTCGAGGACCATCATTTCGGGGCCGATGCCGAGGATGGAGCGCGACGCGACGACGTTGGTCGGCCACTCTGCCGCGACGAGCATCAACAGGCGGTCGGCGACGTCGGACAGCGTGCGGTGACCTTCAAACTGGACGTAGACGTCGCCGTAGCGGGCTGCTTGCAACGCGTACAGCACCGGCGCCGGCGGCTGCTCATCATCGAAAGGCAGGCTGGCCTGGAGCATGCGCATCCAGTTCGCCTGGCCACACATCCGCGACAGCGCTTCGAGGGCGTTCGAGTACTTGATGACGACACCGTGCGCTGCCAAGGCAGCGACGAGCTTGCGGCCGAAAAGCTTGGACTCGCTGGCCTTGTGCAGGCCGAGGACGCTGCATACGTTTTCAGTCGCGGTGGCCGACAGTTCGTGACCGAGACCGGTCAGGTACTGCTGGAGCTGACCTGCTTGGGCCGAGAGGGGGAGCGACGAGATGATGAAAGCCATGCTTTCCTCCGTAGGTTGAGCCTGCGGAACTCGCGATGTGGCGTTGCGCGTTGCCGTGCGAGCCCACAGTGGACCTCACGGGGGAATCACTCGTGGCCGACTGGGCGGCTAGCTCTCTCTCGCCGGATTTCGCCGTGCCGCTTTCGCGGTGCGCAACTGCTGGCCCCGGGGTGGCCGGGGCGAATTAAGCCACGCAAAACCTGTATGCGTCAACAGTCCTGCCGCTAGCAAAGCACCCAGGCTGCCTCTGGCAGCCCAGGTACAGCTACCGCTTAGTTCGGGAAGTCGGCGTTGCGGACACCGTCGTAGAACGAAGGTCCAACACGAAGCTGCAGCGAGCCGCGCTTCTTCATGAGCTTGGCGGCCAGCTTCGGCGACGCGTACCGCGTGAAGTCGAACTCATAGCCAGAGAAGCTTTCGCCGGAGTGGCCGGTCAGTTCCATCGGTTCGGCGTCAGCAAGCTCTTCGGCTTCGGCCACCGAGATGCCCAGCTCTTCTGCGAGGGCCTCCGCCTTGGTCTTCACCGGCGCGGAGTCCTCATCGTCGTCGCCCCAGTCCTGGTCGAGAACTGCTGACAACACCTCCACCTCCGGCGCCTCAAAGCAGCGACGGCCGAGACGGACCGTCGTCACTGCAGCTTGGCACTTGATTTGGTGGCCGCTGTACGGGCGCTCAAGGTCCAGACCCAGCGTGACCTGGACCGGCATGGTCTCGGTGTACGGCTGCTCGATGGTCGCCTTGTCCGGTTCGAGGTCGTTCTCCAAGTAAACCTCGTCGACGCCGTCGTAGTTGGCGTTGGCGTTGGCCATCTCGTCGTTGACGCGGTCGTCCGAGAACACGGCGTGCTGCACGAGGTCATGGAACTCTGCCGCCAAGCCGTCGTAGCTGCTGTGCAGCTTCGTGCGAGGCAGACGCTCCGCGAAGGCCGCATCCATCAGCTTGCGCAGCTCGGTCTGCGAGTGCGGGAACTTCAGTTCCGCCGCTCGCTCAACGAGCAGGTCGTAGTCGGCCACCACGTGCGGGACGCCATCGAGCGACTGTGGCTCTTGTTCAGCGTTCTGCGCAGCCTGGAATGCCGTGAGCGACTTGTAGCCCAGAGCGGCGCAGACCAGATGCTGACCGTGACTCAGCGAGATGGCCGCCGTAGACGCAGCAGAGTTCTTGCGAAGGGAATGGGCGAGGTCGGTAATACCAACAGCCATGGCAAAGCTCCTGATTCAGCGCGGACCAGTCGAGCAAATTACACAGGCCCACGCCCAGGCAGATTTGCGTGGGAGGGGTTGGTAGAACGGAACAGGAAAAACGGGAGACGCTGGTATGAGCTGCTCGATGCTCAGGCGGCGAGGCCTTGGCCTCAAATGTAACAGCGGCGCCGCCCGGATGCAAGACGCGGCGTCTCAAGCAAGGGTCTCGCTACAGCGTCGCAGCCATCACCTCGGGGAACAGCAGTTCCACCAAGTCGTCGTACTCCGTGTCTGGCGCATAGGTGGGGTCGCCAGCTTTGATGGCCGCCTTGTACTCGACCACCTTGGCCGCCCACTTGCCCGAGTGGTCCTCGCTTCGCATGAGGTCCGCGCGGTTGTAGGCCTGCAGCGCTCGCCGGAAATAGTGCAGGTGCCCCCGGTTGCCCGGCACCATGTGGTGAGCAACTTGGATGAAGTTCGGGAAGCTCCAGCCGAAGACCCTGCCGTACTTGGCGGAGTACAGCGCCTTCAGCAGCGTTGTCGGCAAGTAGCCGGGGTGATGTGGGAAGTTGAGTCCCTCGGCCGTGATGTCGCGATACAGCGCCTGCCAGACGCGGTCGTCAAACGACCGTTCAGGCATGTACGCAAGGTAGAACGCGTCGAAGCGCTCCCGCAACAGCGCGCGCCTGCGCTGGGTGTCACGCCAGGCCTGCTGAATCAAGCGGCTGCGTTGGCCATCGAAGTCGAAGTGGTAGGCGCGCTGCGTCGCTGGGTCGAGGGTGAGTGAGTCGAAGGACACCGTCTCTCGCTGAAGCGCTTCGACGCCGTCGTCCGCTGTTGGCTCCGCCCAGACGCACTCGAGCATGAACCGCTTCTGCCGCACCGACCGGTCGCGGGTCTCCGACGTGAGCACGAACGCGTTGCGGTTGTTGTTGTAGAAGACGTCGTCCTGCGTGAGCCTCCGGGCGTCCATGCTGAACTGCGAGAACACCCAGAACAACAGCCCACCTTCCTGACGGTAGAACTCGCGACGTTGCGCGATGACGTTCAGGTAGGTCGTCGACAACTGGACCTCGAAGGCGATGGGGATGCCGTTGAAGACAGCGCGCACGTCGGGCTTGCGCCAAGCGCCCGTGACTTCGCCAGTCCATCGCTCCTCGACGGCGATGTCCGTGAAACGGCCATCCGCTTGCAGGCACTGAACAATCCAGCGCTTCATCTCGATGTGAAGCCAGCTTTCCTTGATGCCGTTGTACTTGCGCGCGTTGATTTCGTCCTGCGACAGCTGACCGCGAGTTACCGCTGCGCAGCGACCGTCCTCCAGCGTGTGCCTGAAAAACAGCTTCTTCGCATCGTGCCGGGACACCAGGTAGACGGGCGTGAAGCACTGGCTGCAGAGGAACCGCGGGTTCACGTCGAGGTTGGTCTGCACCTCCATGCGCAGCTCCATCGCCGCGGGCCAGTCATCGCCGATGACATCGCAGTGCCGCTCGAACAGGCCAGTCGAGCGGTCAAGGACCTCGGCCACCTCTGGCTTCTCGACGGCGCAGTCTCCACGCGCACGAGGGAACGGGGAGCCGAGCGCAACGCCGAACGTGCGCGGTGGCGCACGGAACTCGGCCGGCGTCTCGTGCCAGCTGGACTGGCCCTGAATTCGGGCGGCAGCTTCGAGGGCTGGCGTGTGCTTCATGCGAACGCCGAGCCGCGCCATCACGGGTCGCAGGCGTCGCGCCAGCGTCTTCACAGGCTCGAGCTGCTTGGGTGCCAACGCTGCGATGGCGTCTTCGGACAGCTTGGGAGACAGCCGAGGGTTCTTCACCGCAAGGAACGCATGTAACGCAGCGGCTTGGGCAGCAGGGGACGGGTATGCGTCAGCGCCAGGCGCCGAACGGTCTGGGATGGTCATTGATGAGCTCCAAAGCGAAAGCACACAAGGACGGCACGCGTTGCCCGGCTTCCGAGAGGTCATCAAGCCGGAATCTGAATCCCAGGGACTTCACCGTGCCAGCCATGGCTGGTGCGTGCACTGCTGGGCGCCCGGAGCCCGCGGTTCGGCTTGAACCGTGAGGTCATGTTACGAATGCCGAATCGCATGCGTCAAGGCGCGATGGCGCCAGGAACCTCGCTCGCGCAGCCGCTGTACTGCGCCTTTCGTGCGTCGTTCGTTGCGTCCGCGCGACCCGATTTTCCTTAGGGTAAAGAGACTTGCGCTGTACGAAAGGACGTCTTGTTAGCTGAGCCGAGCACGCATCACACTTCGCCTTTCGAGCGAGATGGGAGCAAGCGACGGATGCCTATTACCCACGTTGCAAAAGAGGACTTTGAGGATTGGCTGGAGCAGCTGGCGGACGAGCTCTGGGCCCATGCGAACTCCGCGCCGGAGTCGAGCATCGAGGAGCCGTTGCTTCCGGAGATGGTCCTGCGTGCTTGCTTCCAGAGCGTTTCCGACATGGCCAAGCTCGGGCTACCGACGGAGTTCGGGGGACGAGCCCAGTTCGACATCTGGTGGACGAACTGCCCCTCGCGCCAGGGCCGGACCCTGATGTGGGAGCGCTGGGAATGCTGGAATCTGACGCGGGCAGAGTACGAGTCGCTGATAGCCAGCGCCGGCGAATCTGAACTTGGCTACGAAGTCGTGGACGAAAAGGTCTGGCGGGGTGACGAGCCACCGTTGAAGCCGCTGGCCACGTGGAAGTACCACCCAGAACGCATGCGCGGCGTGATGCCGTTCGCAGCTCGCGTCGCTGAGATTGGTCGCCAGTGTCGAGGCAGCCCCAGCGTCAACGAGCTGAACCTGCTCGCCCAGGCGTGGTCGCAGCCCCCGGGCTACAGCATCATCCATCGGCCACTTCGCCAACGGATAAACAGCCCCAGCCGCAACTCGCGTGCGACCACCCGCATCGTGGACATGCTTGTGTTCAACGCTGTCTACTGCGCCAATGGCCGGCAGGTGTTCGACATCCCGCAGCAGCTCAGCGACATGTTCCGGAACACTGATGTCGACGACATCACTGCCGAGCACATCCGGGTTCCGTACCCGGGCATCTACCTGCACTTCGGACCACAGTCTCACCTGGCCGCGGACCCCGCCTGGACTCCCGAGGGAGCCTACATCCAGGAAATCAACGCGCCAGACGGAGACCGCGCTCTGCAGTTCTGCATCGTGTCCGCGCCCACCGACCTGGACCGGTACCGCGAGTTCGACGTGAACATCGAGCCGGTGTACGTCCAAGCCCTCGGCCCCCAGCACATGAAGATGGCACTCGGCGAGGCGGTTGAACTGGTCCTGGCTGAAAAGATGCAGGCGCTTCGGAAGCAGGTCAGTGACGAGCCCATGGCCAACCTCGACGAAGCAACGCACAAGCTGGCCGCCAACAACGGGGTGCGACTGGTGTCCACACAGGGCTCGCGCGCGGCCGCCGAACTGGCTGGACTGGAGCCAATGCATCGCGCGTATCTGGAGATGCTCAAGCTCATCGTGAATTCGCTGGCGTACCTCACGGCCTATCCGAAGGACGTCGAGACGGTTTGGCCGAAGAACACGTCAGCGCACCTGCTCAGGGACCTGGCCAAGACTGACAACCGCAACGAGCAACGTCGCATCCAGTCTCGGCTCGCCGCGCTTGGCTTCACGCCGGTGCACCTCTGTGGACGCAAGCTGGCCGCCGAGCTTGACCAACGAGCCGCCGCCTCAGGCGCTGCAGGAACCGTTGCCGCCCACTGGCGCCGGGGGCACTGGCGCCGACAGCCGCATGGACCGCAGAACATGCAGCGCAAGCTGGTCTGGCTTATGCCGACGCTGGTGAACTCTGGCAAGTCGACCGAGGAAGTTCCCGGCCATCTCTACATGACCAGCTAGCGGAAATCGGCCTACTTGAGCGCCAAGCGGAGTTTTCGGTTCTGAAGCTCAGTCGGCTCAACCTTGCGGTCAAGTCAGACAGCCTGGCAGACCGATTTACTGACGATGCCTTCCGTGCCATCCCTGGAGATTCCGAACGAACAGCTGTGCCCTGACGCTCAGAACGCGGCTGACATCGTGGTGTCGCCGTCGGCCATCCGGCAGTTCACCGTGGCGCGCAGCGCATGCTGCGGGGCGAACGCGAAGTTGTCCTCAACCACTGCGGGTTGCATCACGGCGGAATACTTGTCCAAGCCTGGGCATGTCGCTCGAAGCACAGGCCACTTTTGGCGCCACAACGGCTGCGCCAGCCGCTGAGGCCTTCGACTCGGCGGGCAGCGCCAATGTCTGGGCTGGTATCACCGTCTTTTCAGAGCAGGCGGCGATGACGAGGCAGACCAGAAGCGGACCAGAATCCGAAGGGATCGGCAAACTCGGTGCGAATTACGTCGTGGCGCGCCTCTAGGCTGGCGCGCGGATCGGTTCAGCCCGAATTGACGAATCGACTGTCAGACCGAGCGTCTACTCGAAGGCCATCGCCCAAGTGGCGCGCCTTGGTTCAGGCGTTCGCCACTTCGCCGCTTACTGCTGCGACTGCAACACGACGGTGAAGCAAAGGTTGGCCGGGAGGGGAGTGAACTTAACTTTGGCCAATCCGGCCAGACTTTGGGTCAAGTCACACATTGGGGCAGCCCATGTTCGGGTGGCGCGCCCGGTTGGGATCGAACCAACAACCCCTGCCTTCGGAGGGCAGTACTCTATCCATTGAGCTACGGGCGCGCAGAGCCGGGCATTCTAGCAGCGGACCCCCTGGGAGCAGGGCTGGACGGCGACCCGCCCTCTATAATCCGGCGGTTTGCCAGAGCCCGGCAGCCCGGTGTGCCTGCACCCGATGGCCCCTGCTGCGGCGAGCCCCAGAACCGAAGAGGACCCCATGAGCGCCGACCACGATCACGCGAATCACGAAGAAGGCCACACCGGCCCGATCAAGACCCCGAAGCAGTTGGCCTGGGCCGTGTTTTTTGCCTTCGTGGTGCCGGTCATCATCATCATCATGCTGGCCTATTCGGTGACCACGAACACCAAGCCCGGCGCTGGCGCCGAGGCCTTCACCGCTGAAGCCGTGGCCACGCGCCTGGCGCCGGTGGGCAAGGTGGCCGTCAAGGCCGCCGGCGACATGGCTGCCATGAAGACGGGCGAGCAGGTCTTCCAGGCCCAGTGCTCGGCCTGCCACGCCACCGGCGCTGCCGGCGCTCCCAAGGTGGGCGATGCCGCCGCCTGGGGCCCGCGCATCAAGACGGGTTTCGAAGCGCTGCTGAACTCGGCCCTCAAGGGCAAGAACGCCATGGGCGCCCAAGGTGGCGGCGACTTCAGCGACTTTGAAATCGGCCGTGCCGTGGTCTACATGGCCAACCAGGGCGGTGCCAAGTTCGACGAACCCAAGGCCCCGGCCGCTGCTGCCTCGGCCCCCTGAGCGGCGCTCGGACCGTGCTGAAAGGGTCGCCTCAGGCGACCCTTTTGCTTTCTGGCTGCGCGCGTTGCTGCGGCGGCTGCGGGCGGCGGACGAAGCCATAGCGCTTGGGCCATTTGGCGGCCACGCCGGGCTCAGGGCGCCAGATGCCGCGCTCGACAAACTCGGCCGCCTGACTCATGTCGAGGCTGTGGACGAGGCCGAAGCCGAGGTCGGTCACCAGATAGAGCCGGCCGGTCTCGTCGATGCGGCTGTCCTCCACCGTGGCGAGCCGGCCGGTGTGGCTGAGCACGCTGCCATCGGGCTGCAGCCGCCAGATCCAGGGCGTGGTTTCGAGCTCGACATACACGCGCTGCGGGCCGTTCTGGAAGAACCAGCAGCCCTCGTCGTCACACAGGTAGTTGCGGCCGATGAAGGCGAGCAGCTTGTCGTGCTCAATGCGGCTGCCCTTGACCTGCGGGAAGTGCCCGGCGTGCTGCACGCGCTCATCGCGCATGTACCAGTCGCCGCGGGCGTCGAGCGCCAGCCAGTCGTAGCAGTGGGGGACATTGGGCCATTTGCGCAGCGCCGCCTGAACGAGCTCATCCACCATCGCTAGCTCCCGGCCGTCGCGCGCTGGAGCCACTCCAGCACCTGCTCAGGCAGGCTGCGAATATGCCCGGGCGGCAAGCCAGAAGCAAACCCTACATGGCCACCCTGTAAAGGTTGCCAGAGGGTGACGTGCGCGCCGGCCTCGACTGGCCGGGGCAGGCTGTGCGCCGGCACGAAGGGGTCATTGCGCGCATTGAGCGCCAGCGCCGGCACGCGGATGCGGTGCAGATGCGGCCGCGCCGACGCACGGGCGTAGTAGTCGTCCACCCCGGCAAAACCGTGCAGGGGCGCGGTGAAGGCGTCGTCGAACTCGCGGATGGTGGTGGCGCGGCGCAGGCGCTCGCCATCAAAGAGGCCGGGGTACTGCTGCAGCTTGCGCAGGGACTTCGGGACCATGGTGCGCAGGAAGCGCCGGGCATAGACCAGCCGGTTGAAGCCCTGGTCGATGGCCACGCCACAGGCCGCCAGGTCGAGCGGCGAGCACACCGAGGCCACCGCCTGCACCGTACCCTGGGCCGCATCGCCCTGCTCGCCGGCCCAGCGCATCAGCGCATTCCCGCCGAGCGAGATGCCCACCGCATACAGCGGCCGGCCGTGCTGCTGCCGCAAGCGCTGCAGGATCCAGTCGATCTCTTCGTGGTCGCCCGAGTGGTAGGCGCGCGGCGCGCGGTTCAGCTCGCCCGAGCAACCGCGGAAGTGCGGCAGCGCCAGCTGCCAACCGAGCGCCCGCGCGGCACCGGCAAACGAGCGGCTGGAGTGACTGTGCCGGTCGCCCTCCAGGCCGTGGAAGAGCACCAGCAGCGGCGCATCGGGGCGCGCTGCGGGCAGGAAGTCGACATCGATGAAATCGCCGTCCGGCGTGTCCCAGCGCTCTCGGCGCCAGGCCAGCGGGCCGCCCGCGTGGGTGCGCGAGAACAGTGCGGGCCAGATGGTTTGCGCATGCCCGCCGGGCAGCCAACGTGGGGCGCGGTAGTGCAGGGCGGCGCTCAATGCAGGGTGTCGCCGTCGGACATCAGCTCCTGCACGTCACCCGCGCTGCCGGGGCTGGCGTGGTGCAGCACCAGGCGCCAGCCCAGGGCCGTCTTGAGGAAGACATTGGTGGCGATGACCCAGGCCACCGTGGAGGTACGGGCCGCCGGGTCGCCCACCTGCACGCGCTCCAGCACGTGGTGGATGGCACAGTCGCCCGACTGCAGGCGCCGCACGCGCTCCGGGTGCACGGGGATGGCGCCATTGCCAAACACCTGCTCGAAGCCGGCCCGGATGGCCTCCAGGCCCACCAGGCGCGGCCCGCCGGGGTGGACGCAGGCAACTTCGTCTTCGTCAGCCCAGAGCTGCATCAGGCGGTCCAGGTCAGCGTGCTGCAAGGCCTCGTAGAACTGCGTCTCCGTGTCATCGGGCGAGGCGAGCAGCGCGGCGGTCTTGGCGGCGGGGCGGGGCATTGCAGCATTCTAAGAACCCGGCCCCGCGCTGCGCCCGCTCACCCCCAAACTGCGCCGTTACAGTGCGCCCCAAAACATGGGAGAGACATCACGTGAACGCGACCATGCGCCGCCGCATCGCCATCTTGTCCATCAGCCTCAGCCTGGCCGCCTGCGGCGGGGGCGGCGGGGGCGGAGGGGGCGGGTCCAGCAGCACACCCACCCCGACACCCACCCCAAGCGGCCCACCGGCCCTGAGCGCGCAATGCCAGAGCGGCTCGGTCGCCCGCCTCGCGCTGCCGGCGGCAGCCCCTGCCGGCCAGAACCAGGAAGTCGCCCTGCTCGCCTGCGCCAGCAGCAACCCCATCGACACCGTGCAGTGGCGCCAGACCGCCGGCACCAGCCTCAGCCTGACGAGCGCCCGCTCCGCCGCGCTCAGCGTGGAGCCGCCCAGCGCCGGCAGCTACGGCTTGAGCGTCGAGTTCACCGATGCGAACGGCACCCGCTACAGCGGCGACGCCACCCTCACCGCCACCGCCGCCAGCACGCCCACCCAAATGCTCATCCGTGGCGAGCCCTCGGTCTGGGCCGGCGGCAAGACCTCGGTGCGCGCTTGGGTAACAGGCCTGGCCGTGGCCGACTACGACGGCGCCACCGTGCAATGGAGCCAGGTCGAGGGCCCCGCCGCCCTGCTCGGCGACACCAATGCCTGGCGCCTGCTGTTCACCGCCCCCAACGTCAGCCAAGACACCCAGCTGCGCCTGCGCGCCAGCGCCAGCCTGCCCGACGGGCAACGCTGGACGCAGGACTTCCTGCTGCTCGTCCAGCCCGGCCCCGCCATGGCGGCCCAGGCCCTTTTCGACAGCAGCGACCCCGCGTCCCGCGTCTACCCCTACCTGGCCACCACCCCGCACGCCGCCGCACTGCGTGACTGCGTCTACCGCCCCGGCCTCGACAGCAGCAACCTCTGCAACATGGGCCGCCTGCCCGTGCTGGGCCAGGAGACGCAAGGCGCCCTGCCCACGGTCGAGCAGGTCATGGCCCGCGTGCTCGTCTCCAACGACTGGATGGGCCAACGCTTCGAGGCCTTCCTGCGCGAGCAGGACACGGCCGGCGACTTCCGCCGCTTGCTGAACGCCACCACCGCCATCGTCATCGGCGGCCGTGTGCGCCCGGCCTTCTACTGGAGCGCCACCGGCGCCATCTACCTCGACGCCAGCTACCTCTGGACCACCCCACAAGAGCGCGACACCGTCAGCGAGACCCCCGACCCGCGCGCCAGCTACGGCGACAGCCTCGCCTACGCCACGCTCTGGCGCTACGTGAAGAACAACCAGAGCGCCGGTGGCCGCACCCCTGTGCTGGAGCGCGGCTCGCGCAGCACGGCCGACCTCGTCGGCGCCCTGGGCAGCTTGCTGTATCACGAGCTCACCCACGCCAACGACTTCCTGCCCTCGCGCCTCCACACCCTGCTCAACGGCAGCCTGCGCGTCTACCAGGCCACGCCCGCCAACACCGCGTCCGAGATGCTGCGTGCCCAGCTGCCCTTCAAGTCCCAGCCCATGGTCGACCTCGGCCGCGTGCAGTTCTTTGGCGAGACCGCCACCGCCACCCAGCGCGCCTACACACCGTCCGACATCGCCGCGTTCTTCAGTGCGGACAACGTCACCGACGACTACAACTACTCCTGGCCAAGCGGCCAACCCGTTCCCCGCGAAGACGCCGCCATGCTGGCCGAGGAAGCCCTCATGCAGCTGCGCCACGGCATCTACCGCGACTTCGCCATCACGCCCCAGTTCCTCACTGGCGCGAGCGCGGACCAGCCCGTCACCTGGGGCCAACGCGGCCGCATCGGCGACCCCACCATCAAACCCCGCGCCGCCCTCATCCTGGCCCAAACCATGCCCTGGCTCCCCGCCAACTTCCTCGACGGCCTCGCCGCCCCGATCCAACTGAAAGCCGGCCGCACCTGGGGCGAGAACCTCGATCAGGCCGCGCTGGCCAGCGGGCAGGTCAAGCCGCTGTCTGCTGCTGAGCGGGCGCTGGAGGCGGACTTGGATTCGAGGCGCAGGGGGGCGAGGAATGCGAGGGCGCTGCTTCAACGGTAGCGAACGCCGCAAGACCTGCGATGGGTGCGACGCCCACTCCAGCGACAGGCGCCACCCGCCAGGGGCGACTTTTGGAGCGACGAGGAGCGCAGGCCCGAGGGCGGCGCGCGCAGCGCGCATCAAGGTCTGACTTGCCGCCGCTTGTTTGAACGGAGCGTAGCGAAGTGAATTCGGCGGCACGCCCGAGTGGCGAGCACCGCAGTGGAGTCGCTGCGCAGCAGCGACCGCTCCAGCAGGAGCCCCTGCCGGGTGGCGCCTGGCGCGTGCGCAAGCACCCAAAAACGCGACCCCATCCCGAGGCCGCGATCAAAACAACCTCAGTGGTGCCCGCCCACCACCTCGCCCGCCTTGAGCTTGTACTCAGTGCCGCAGTAGGGGCACTTGCCCTCGCCGTGCGTCACGTCGATGAAGACGCGGGGGTGGTTGCTCCAGAGGGGCATTTTGGGGTTGGGGCAGGCCACGACGCCGGGGCCTTGGACGTCGTGGGCGGTGACTTCAACAACAGCAGGTGCTTTGGACATGGTCAGGACTTTCAGCAGACAGTGAGCCAGTCGGCGTACTTGAGGTTCTGGCCGCCGACGATGTCGAAGAAGGCCTTCTGGATTTTCTCGGTGATCGGGCCGCGCGAGCCGATGCCGATTTCGACGCGGTCGAGCTCGCGGATGGGGGTCACTTCGGCGGCGGTGCCCGTGAAGAAGGCCTCGTCGCAGATGTAGACCTCGTCGCGGGTGATGCGCTTCTCGACGAGCGGGAGCCCCAGGTCCTTGCAGATGTGGAAGATGGTGTTGCGGGTGATGCCGTTGAGCGCGCCGGCCGAGAGGTCGGGGGTGTAAACGGTGCCGTTCTTGATGACGAAGAGGTTTTCACCCGCGCCTTCGGAGACGAAACCGGAGGCGTCGAGCAGCAGGGCCTCGTCGTAGCCGTCGTCGGTGGCTTCCATGTTGGCCAGGATGGAGTTGGTGTAGTTGGACACCGTCTTGGCCTGGGTCATGGTGATGTTGACGTGGTGGCGCGTGAAGGAGCTGGTCTTGACGCGGATGCCGCGCTTCATGCCCTCTTCGCCCAGGTAGGCGCCCCAGGCCCAGGCGGCGACCATCAGGTGCACCTTGTTGCCCTTGGGGCTGACGCCGAGCTTCTCGGAGCCGATCCAGGTCAGGGGGCGCAGGTAGCCGGACTTGAGGCCGTTGGCCTTGATCACGTCACGCTGGGCCTGGTTGACCTGCTCGGGCGTGAAGGGGATCTTCATGCGCAGGATCTTGGCGCTGTTGAAGAGGCGCTGGGTGTGCTCCTGCAGGCGGAAGATCGCCGTGCCAGCCGGGGTCTCGTAGGCGCGCACGCCCTCGAAGGCGCCGCAGCCGTAGTGCAGGGTGTGGGTCAGGACGTGGATCTTGGCGTCGCGCCAGTCGACGAGCTCGCCGTCCATCCAGATCTTGCCGTCACGGTCGTGCAGGGGAAGGGGGGCGGACATCGGCGGGGCTCCAGCGGGATTGAGGAAAGTCCGCGATTTTAGGAGCCCGCCTCCGCTTCGGCGCTGGCCTCGGTGGCAGATTCAGCGGCGCGCTCCAATCGCCACTCGACGAGCTTGCCCTTCTCCAGGCGCAACTCGACGCAGTCGCCCTGGGGGTCTTGCCAGGCGTAGCGCTTGCCCTCGCCGTCGAGCTTGCGCCCGAGGCTACCGGCCAAGGCCAGCAGGTCCACGAGCTTCAGGCCCGCCTGCAGCTTGGCATGGAACATCACGGCATTGGCCACGCTGCCGATGGGCGCGGCGCCGGCTTGCTTCATCACGCGCATCAGGCGCGACATCTGCAGCAGCAGCCAAAAGACGATGCCCGTGGTGGCGAAGATGACGCCCTGCCAGCCCAGCAGCAGGCCGCCGCCCACCAGGGCCAGCAAGGCCAGCCCGATCCCGACCCAAGGGTTCATGCCTGCGGATCCTGGGGCCCGTCTTCGCGCTGCCACTCGTAGGCGCGCTCGACCTTGGCCACACGCAGCGTGTAGTGGGCGTACCAGTCCCGCCGACCGGTGTCGCGGGCGATCTGGTGCTCGGCGTTGCGGCGCCAGGCGGCGATGTCGGCCTCGCTGGCCCAGTAGGAGACGGTGATGCCGAGCCCATCGGCCCCACGTGCGCTCTCGGCGCCTAGGTAGCCCGGTTGCTGGGCCGCCAGTTCGACCATGCGGTCGGCCGTCGAGCCATAGCCGGCATCGACGGCGGTGCGCTGGCTGGTGAAGATGACCGCGTAGTACGGCGGCTGCGGCAGCGGCATCAGCCCTCGACCTTGAGCAGCACGCAGCGCACCCACTGGCCGTTTTCCAGCGCCTGCTGGTGCTCGCGCAGGAACTTCTCGGCCGACGAATCGGACGAGATGAAGCGCATGCCGTGCACGATGCCCATGCGATCGGCCGGGCGCGACCAGGCGCGCTCGACGATGGCGTTGGAGAAGTACATCTGCTCGTCGTCCTGCGGCTCCACATCGGCCTTGCCGAGCAGCAGCACGACCTCGTAGCGGCCGTCTTCCAGCGGCTCCTGCGGGCTGGTCATCAGCTGGATGCCGCCATCGCTGAGGTTGAGCACCAGGCCTGCGGGGCCCTTGCCAAAGGTGACCGGTTTGAACACCCAGCCCGGCAACGAATCGGCATCGTGCTGGGCACCGGGTAGGTCGGTGCGCACGTGTTGACGAAGCTCGGAGTAGTCGGGCATGGAGGGGCTCCAGGATGGACGTCTGCGGATGCTAAGCAGACTTGCAGCGAAGTGGGCGCTCGCGTGACTCGGGATCAACCCAGCCCCCGCAGAACCGTGATGGCTTCCTCGATCCGGTCCACGGCATGCAGCGTCAAGCCCTCGATGGGCTTCTTGGGCGCATTGGCCTTGGGGACGATGGCGACGCTGAAGCCCAGCTTGGCAGCCTCCTTGAGTCGCTCTTGCCCACGCGGCGCGGGGCGCACCTCGCCGGCCAGGCCCACCTCGCCGAAGGCGATGAAACCGCGCGGCAGGGCCTTGCCGCGCAAGGAGCTTTGAATCGCCAGCAAGACGGCCAAGTCGGCCGCGGGCTCGCTGATGCGCACGCCGCCCACGGCGTTGACGAACACGTCCTGGTCGCCCGTGGCCACGCCCGCATGGCGGTGCAGCACGGCCAGCAGCATGGCCAGCCGGTCGCGCTCCAGGCCCACCGAGAGGCGCCGGGGGCTGACGCCGCCGCTGTCCACCAGGGCTTGCAGTTCGACGAGCAAGGGCCGCGTGCCTTCCAGGGTCACCAGCACACAGCTGCCCGGCACGGGCTCGGCGTGGGTCGAGAGGAAGATGGCGCTCGGGTTGGTCACGCCCTTGAGGCCCTTCTCGGTCATCGCGAAGACGCCGATCTCGTTCACCGCGCCAAAACGGTTCTTGATGGCGCGCACCAGGCGGAAGCTGGAGTGCGTGTCGCCCTCGAAGTACAGCACCGTGTCCACGATGTGCTCCAGCACGCGCGGGCCGGCCAGCGCGCCTTCCTTGGTGACATGGCCCACCAGCACCAGGCTGCAACCGGTGGCCTTGGCGGTGCGCGTCAGCTGCGCCGCGCACTCGCGCACCTGGGCCACCGAGCCCGGCGCGGAGCTGAGCTGCTCGGAGTACAGCGTCTGGATGGAGTCGATCACGCAGAAGTCGGGCGCCTCGGCCTCCAGAGTGGCCTGGATCTTCTCCAGGTTGATTTCGGCCAGCACGCGCACCTTGCTGCCTGAGAGCCCGAGCCGACGCGATCGCATCGCGACCTGCGCGCCGCTTTCCTCACCCGTCACGTACAGCACCTTGACTTGCTGAGACAGCGACTCCACCGCCTGCAGCAGCAAGGTGGACTTGCCGATGCCCGGGTCGCCGCCAATCAGCACCACGCCCCCGGCCACGATGCCGCCGCCCAGCACCCGGTCCAGCTCCTCCAGGCCCGTGGGCGTGCGCTCGAAGTCGGTCGCCTCGATCTCCGAGAGCGTCGCCACCGGCTGGCTCTTGGCCAGCGACTGGTAGCGGTTCTTGCCCGCGCCCGGCGTCTCGGCCACGCTCTCGACCAGGGTGTTCCAGGCCCCGCAGCTCGGGCACTTGCCCAGCCAGCGCGGCGTGCTGGCGCCGCAGTCGGAACAGGTGAAGGTGGTCTTGTCTTTGGCCATGGCGGGCGCGATTGTGGACTCAGCGCACCCGCAGCAGCCGCACCGCGTCGGGCAGGCTCTGGGCCTCCGGCACCCAGTTGTCGAGCGCCACGCCCATCAGCACGCCGGCCACACACAAGGCCAGCGCACCCGGCCAGGTGTGCGAGAGGGCACAGGCCAGCCAGCCCTGGCGGCTGAAGTCCCGCTGGTGGCGCCAGGCCAGGCCGGCGGCGGCCGAAGCCAGGGCCACCTCGACCGACACGCCCAGCAGCACCTCCACGCCAAACAGCGCCAGCACGCCGGTGCCCAGCAAAAAAGCCAGGCCCAGCACCACGGTGACCACCACGGCCAGCGGCACCAGCACCAGGGCCGCTTCTTCGGCCTCGGCCGCCGCCCCGACCGCCGAGCCCAGGCCATCGAGCCCGCCAGCCAAACCCTGCGCAACGTCCAGGCCCACGTCCACGCCCAGCTCCAGCGCATCGAAGCCATTGCCCACCTCGCTGGCCAGGTCGGCCTCGCGCCGCAGCAGCCAGGCCGCCCACAGGCGCAGCAGCAGCAGGTAGACGCCATAGCCCACCGCCGTGCTCACGCCATAGCGCAGCGCCAGGGAGTCAACGCCCCACAGGCGCAGCCCGACGGCTGTGCCCCACAGCACGGCCAGGCAGCACAGGGCCAGCAGCAGCACGTGCAGACGCATCCAGCGATGCGTTTGCAGCCAGCGGCGCGTGGAGTTGGACAGCGCCACATCCGGGCGAGCTTTCATGCGGGCAGACCTTTCCCTGGGCGTGCCCAGCTCATGAGCAGCAGCGCCGCTCCCGTGGCACAAGCGGCCGAGAAGCCAAAGGCCCAGGCGGCCGACAGGCCCTCCCACAGCCAGCCAAACACCACCGAGGCCGGCAGCAGCACGGCGCCGAAGATGAGGTTGAGCCAGCCAAAGGCCGTGCCGCGCTGATGGGCCGGGGCCAGGTCGGCCAGCAGCGCGCGCTCGACACCCTCGGTGGCCGCCATGAAGACGCCGTAGGCGGCAAACAGCGCGTAGAGCCGCCAGCCCGGCTCGGCAAAGAAGGCCATGGCCAGGTAGAAGGCCGCGTAGGCGAGATAGCCCACCGTGAGCAGGCGGGCGCGCCCGACACGGTCAGACAGAGACCCAAGCGGCACCGACAGCAGCGCCGCCACGGCGGACACCGCCGCCCACAGCAGCGGCACCTGCGCCTCGCTCACGCCCAACTCCTTGGCGCGCAGGAAGAGGAACATGTTGCTGGAGTTGCCCAGCGTGAACAGCCCCACCACCAGCAGGTAGCGGCGCAGCTGCGGCGGCAGCGCGCGCCATTGCCAGTCGATGCGCGCCTCGGGGTGCGGCGGCGCGCCGGACTCGCGCAGATTGAGCGACAGCAGCAAACAAGCCGCCCCCGGCAGCAGCGCCCACAGGAAGACCTGCTGCAGCGGCACCCCGGCCGCCAGCAACGCCGCTGCGATCAAGGGGCCGATGACGGCGCCGGTGTTGTCCAGCGCCCGGTGCAGCCCAAAGGCCAGCCCGCGCTGCCCGGGCCCGATGCTCGCGGCCAGCAACGCATCGCGCGGCGCCGCACGCACCGCTTTGCCAATGCGGTCCAACACGCGCAGCAGCAGGAGCAAGGGCCACACGCTCACAAAAGCCAGCAGCGGCCGCGCCAGGCCTGCCACCCCGTAGCCCGCAACGATCCAAGGCTTGCTTCGCCCGGTGCGGTCGGCCCAAACGCCGCTGACCAGCTTGAGCAGGCTGGACACAGCCTCGGCAATGCCCTCGATCAGGCCCAGGGCCTTGGGGCCGGCCATCAGCACGCTCGACAGGTAGAGCGGGATGAGCGGGTACATCATCTCGCTGGCGCTGTCGTTGACGAGGCTGATGAGCCCAATCAGCCAGACGCTGCGGGGCAGGGCGAACAAGGCGCGGAGCATGGGGGCAATGTAGGACACTCATCGCCCTGCCCTTGCCACCGGAGCCGCGCCATGGAATTCACCACCTGGTTGACCTTGTTTGCCGCCTGCTGGGCCATCAGCATCTCGCCGGGCGCGGGGGCGGTGGCGGCAATGAGCGCGGGGCTGACGCATGGCTTCCGGCGCGGCTATTTCATGACCTTCGGGCTGATCCTGGGCATCTGGACCCAGGTGCTGCTGGTGGGCGCCGGCCTGGGCGCCTTGATCGCCACCTCGGAGACAGCCTTTGCCGTCATCAAGTGGGCCGGCGTGGCCTACCTGATCTACCTGGGCGTGCAGCAGTGGCGCGCGCCGGCCAAGCCCCTGGTGGCGCGCAGCGATGAGGCCCGCACCGTGACGCGGCGGCAGTTGGTGATGCGCGGCTGGGTGGTCAATGCGCTCAACCCCAAAGGCACGGTCTTCTTGCTGGCCGTGGTGCCGCAGTTCCTCAACCTCCACGCACCGCTGCCGCCGCAGTACTTGGTGATCGGTGCGACGCTGGGCTTCACCGACCTGGTGGTGATGGGCGGCTACACCGTGCTCGCCTCACGCGTGCTGGCCGCGCTGCACAGCGAGTCGCATGTGCGGCTGTTGAACCGCATCTTTGGCTCGCTGTTTGTCGTCGCTGGATCCTTGCTCGCCAGTTTCAAGCGTGCCGCAGACTGAAGGGCTGGCCCGGCTGCCCACGGCCCTGCTCTTTGCAGTGCCCGTGCTGATCTGGGCCAGCACCTGGCACGTCATCCTGTACCAAATCGGCTCGCCAGTGCCGGCCCTGGCCTCGCTGGCTTGGCGCTTTGCGCTGGCGGCTGCGCTGCTGGCGGTGCTGGCCTGGCGTGCGGGCCAAACGCTGCGCGCACCACGCACCGCACATGCCTGGCTGCTGGCCACGGGCCTGGTGCACTACGCGGGCGACTACTGGTCCATCTACGAGGCCGAGCGCTACATCCCGACCGGTCTGGTGGCGGTGCTGTTCTGCCTGGCGGTGTTCTTCAATGCGCTGGGGGTGTGGCTGCTCAAGGGCCAGCGGCCCACGCGGCGCTTCCTGCTGGCCTCCAGCGGCGCGGTGCTGGGTGTGGCGCTGGTCTTCTGGCCCGAGATCGCTGCCACCGGCGCGCGACCGCACGCGGCGCTGGGCCTGGGCCTGGGTTTGGTGGGCGTGATCACCTCGACGGTGGGCAGCTTCTTCACCCTGCACTTGATGGCGCAAGGCCTGCCGCTGCTGAGCGTACTGGCCTGGAGCATGGGGTACGGCGCACTGTGGTTGCTCGGCCTGGCGCTGTGCCTGCACCCCGGCGCGCCGCTTGTGGACCTGCGGCCCAGCTATCTGGCGGCGCTGCTGTACCTGTCGGTGTTTGGCTCGGTGGTGTCGTTCGCGTTTTACTTCCGGCTGGCGGAGCGCACCGGCCCGGCAAAAGCGGCGCTGACGGGCGTGGCGGTGCCGGTGATTGCGCTGGGCATCTCGGCCCTGTTCGAGGGCTGGCAGGCGACGCCGCTGGCGCTCTTGGGGATCGGGCTGGCCCTGGTCAGCCTGTTCGTGGCGACGAGGCCGGCTTAAGGCACCGCTGAACGAGTCCCTCGCAGCGCGCGCATCCTCGAATTCGGGCGGTCTGCGTCGTTGCCACCTTTGGCAATGGTGCGCGCGATACCTACTGGTATCGCTGTGCTTTGCGCCTAGCTGCCCATCCCGAATCGAGGCGCGCGCTTCTGCGGGGACTCATTCAGCGTTGCCATAGCCCCACCGATCAGCAGCCGCAGCGCCGCGTCGAACACCGCGTCGGCATCGCTGCCGACCGTCTGGCGCCACCCCTCAGCCAGCAGCGGGTACTGCGAGGCGTCAGGCCCGGCGAGCGTGGCCGAGGGTGGGGCCTCGGGCGCCTGGGCGGATTGCTCCTCCAGCACCCAACCCACCACGAAACGGCCAACCGACATCATCAGCAGCGTGGCCGGCCCGGGTTCGAACCCGGCGGCACACAGCAGCCGCAGCCGCGCCTCGATGGACTCGCGCTGCGCCTCGCCCGGCCGGGTGCCGGCGTGCAGCCGCGCGCCATCGCGGTAGGCCAGCAGCGCGCGGCGAAAGCTCCGGCCGTCAGCCATCAGCCACTCCTGCCAGTGCTCGTGCCGCGTGGGCGCCTCGCGCGCCCGGCTCTCCAGCAGCACGGCCTGCGACATCGCATCCAACAGCGCGGCCTTGTTCTTGAAGTGCCAGTACAGCGTGGGTGACTGCACGCCCAGCCGCTCGGCCAGCTTGCGCGTGGTGAGGGCATCGATGCCGATCTCGTTGAGCAGATCCAGCGCGGCGCGCAAGACATCGTCGCGGCTCAAGCGGGCGGGGCGTTCCAGGTTCGTCATGTCTCTAGCAATGATAGAGAGTCTCATGCACAATGCTCCCTATCAACGATAGAGATAGCAACTTGAATCGAGCCTTGACCGTCATCCTCGTGACCCTGCTGCTGGACGCCGTGGGCATGAGCCTGATCTTCCCCATCCTGCCGGGCCTGCTGCGCGAGCTGGCCGGCGCCGACGCCACCACCCACCACTACGGCGCGCTGCTGGCCGCCTACGCGGCGATGCAGTTCCTGTTCTCGCCGGTGCTGGGAGCGCTCAGTGACCGCTTTGGCCGCCGGCCGGTTCTGCTGGTGTCGCTGGCCGGTGCTGCGGCCGACTATGTGCTGATGGCACTGGCGCCGAGCATGGCCTGGTTGTACGTGGGCCGCGTGCTGTCGGGCATCACCGGCGCCAGCATGGCCGTGGGGACGGCCTACCTGACCGACATCACACCCGAGGCGGACCGCGCCAAGCGCTTCGGCCAGATGGGCGCCGCCATGGGGCTGGGCTTCGTGGTCGGGCCGCTGATCGGCGGCGCGTTTGGCGAGTGGTCGCTGCGCGCACCCTTTGTTGCGGCGGCCGTGATGAACGCGCTGAACCTGGCGCTCGCGTGGTTCGCGCTGCCCGAGTCCAACCAGCACCGCACAACGCGCCTGGAGTTGGCCAAGCTCAACGCGTTCTCGTCGCTGCACCGCCTGCAGGGCAAGCCGGCGCTGCTTCCGCTGGTGGGCGTGTTTGCCGTGGTGGCGCTGGTGTCGCAGGTGCCGGGTTCGCTGTGGATCCTGTACGGGCAGGATCGCTACGGCTGGAGTACCTGGGTGGCCGGGCTGTCGCTGGCCTGCTATGGCGGGCTGCATGCGGTGTCGCAGGCCTTCGTCACCGGCCCGATGGTCGAGAAGCTGGGCGAGCGGCGCGCGCTGCTGGCTGGCATCGTGGCCGATGCGCTGGGCTTCATCGGCATGGGTCTGGCCACGATGGCTTGGATGCCGTTCGCCCTGCTGCCGCTCTTCGCAATCGGCGGGCTGACCCTGCCGGCCTTGCAGGCGATGCAGTCGCGCCAAGTCGACGAGCAACACCAGGGTGAGCTGCAGGGCACGCTGGCCAGCCTCACCAGCCTCATCGGCGTTGCGGGGCCGCTGGTGGTGACGGCAGGCTTTGCAGCCACCCAGTCGAGCTGGCCCGGGTGTGCCTGGATCGTGGCCGCGCTCGTCTACAGCCTGACCTTGCCGCTGCTGTTCAGCCGGCGGGCGCGCGGCGCCTAGAAGTCGGGCCTGCTGCGCCGCCCGGCCTTGATGCTGCCGCGCTTGGACTTGGACTCCAGGCGCCGCTGCTGCGAGCCATAGGTGGGCTTGGTGGCGCGGCGCGTCTTGGGCACGTGGGCGGCGGCCTGGACGAGTTCGATCAGGCGCTCGACAGCATCAGCGCGGTTGCGCTCCAGGCTGCGGGCGTCCTGCGCCTTGATGACGACCACGCCCTCGGCGGTGATGCGCTGATCGGGCCACTGCAGCAGGCGCTGCTTGACGGCATCGGGCAGGGAGGAGCTGCGGATGTCGAAGCGCAAATGGACGGCATTGCTGACCTTGTTGACGTTCTGCCCGCCGGGGCCGCTGGCGCGGATGGCGCTCCAGTCGAGCTCGTCAGGGTGCGGGTGCCAAACGAGCCGCATGCAGCTTCACGCCACGCGCATGGGCACCCGCGCGGTGACGGCGCACATCAGCTCATAGCCGATGGTGCCCGCCGCGTGGGCGACCTCGTCGATGGACAGCACGGCCCCGCGCGCGGATTCGCCCCAGAGCGTGACCTCGCTGCCCCAGCCGCTGGCGGACAGCTCGGTCAGGTCCACGGCCAGCATGTCCATGGACACGCGGCCCAGGGTGCGGGTGCGCTGGCCGTCCACCAGCACGGGCGTGCCGGTGCCGGCGTGGCGGGGGTAGCCGTCGGCATAGCCGCAGGCCACGGTGCCGATGCGCATCGGGGCCTGGGCGGTAAAGCTGCTGCCGTAGCCCACCGTGTCGCCCGGCTGGAGCGTCTGCACGCCGATGACCTGGGAGCGCAGGCTCATGGCCGGGCGCAGGTCCCAGTGGGCCGCGTCGTGGGCGGGGAAGTCGGGCGCGCTGCCGTAGAGCAGGATGCCGGGGCGCACCCAGTCCTGCGCGGCGCGCTCGGTATGGCGCAGGGTGGCGGCGCTGTTGGCCAGGCTGCGCTCGCCGGCCAGGCCCTCGGTGGCGGTCTCGAACACGGCGAGTTGGTGATCAATGCCGTCCTGGCCCAGACGCGGGCCGTCGGCGTCCGAGAAGTGCGTCATCAGCCCGATCTCATCCACCTGGGGCAGGGCCGAGAGCCGGGCATGCGCCGCGCGGAAGGCGGTGGGCGCAAAGCCGAGGCGGTTCATGCCCGAGTTGAGCTTGAGGTAGACGCTGTGGGGCTCGTGCGTCTTGTGCATGGCCAGCCAGTCGATCTGGGCGGGGCTGTGCACGACGTGGGTGAGCTTGAGGCGCGAGCACAGCTCCAGGTCACGCGGCTCGAAGGCGCCTTCCAGCAACAGGATGGGGCCGCGCCAGTCCAGCTCGCGCAGCTGCTGGGCCTCGGCGAGGTCGAGGCAGGCAAAGCCATCAGCGGCGCGCAGGCCTTCGAAGGCGCGCTCAATGCCATGCCCATAGGCGCGGGCCTTGACCACCGCCCAGACCCGCGCATTGGGCGCCTGCGCGCGGGCCCGGGCCAGGTTGTGGGCGAGGGCTGCCGGGTGGACGAGCGCTTCGATGGGGCGGGGCATCGGGCCATTCTGCCCGCTGGGATGAGCGGGGCGGATTGCCCTGCTGCCCCGCCATTCAGGCGGGGCGTGGCGAAAGGGTCGCGTGCTATAACCCGCGCCGTTTCCCCGTTTTGTGTCGGCCCGCGCCGTCTCCCACCTCAGTCCCCACCGCGCACAGGCCCCATGAAGCGAGGCTTCTACACGATCATGGCGGCGCAGTTTTTCAGCTCGCTGGCTGACAACGCGCTCTTCGTCGCCGCCGTCGAACTGCTGCGCACCTCCGGCGCCGCCGAGTGGCAGCGCGCCGCCCTGGTGCCCATGTTCGCCCTCTTCTACGTCGTGCTGGCGCCCTTTGTCGGCGCCTTTGCGGACGCGATCCCCAAGGGCAAGGTGATGTTCTATTCGAACAGCATCAAGGTGGTGGGCTGTTTGATGATGCTGTTCGGCACCCACCCGCTGGCGGCCTATGCCATCGTGGGCCTCGGGGCTGCCGCCTACTCGCCGGCCAAGTACGGCATCCTGACCGAGCTGCTGCCGCCCTCGCAGCTGGTCAAGGCCAATGGCTGGATCGAGGGCCTGACCATCGCGTCCATCATCCTCGGCGTGCTGCTGGGCGGCCAACTGGTGGGCGCCAAGCTCTCGGCAATGCTGCTGGGCTTTGACCTGCCCTTGATCGACACCGGCATCGACACGCCGCCCGAGGCGGCCATTGCCAGCCTGGTCGGCCTGTATGTGATCGCCGCGCTGTTCAACCTGCGCATCCCGCGCACCTCGGCGCCGCTGCAACCGGTGGCACACAGCCTGATCGCCCTGGTCCGCGACTTCTCGCAGTGCAACACCCGGCTGTGGCAGGACAAACTGGGCCAGATCTCGCTGGCCACGACGACGCTGTTCTGGGGCGTGAGCGGCAACCTGCGCTACATCGTGCTGGCCTGGGCGCTGGCAGCGCTGGGCTATGGCACGACGCAGGCGTCGTCACTCGTCGGCGTGGTGGCCATCGGCACCGCGGTGGGCGCGGTGGTGGCGTCGGTGGCGGTGCGGCTGGACAAAGCGACCAGCGTGATCCCGCTGGGCATCGGCATGGGCGTGCTCGTGATCACGATGAACTGGATCACCAATGTCTGGGTCGCGGCGCCCTTCCTGATCCTGCTGGGCGGCATCGGCGGCTACCTGGTGGTGCCGATGAACGCCCTGCTCCAGCACCGGGGTCACAACCTGATGGGCGCGGGCCGCAGCATCGCGGTGCAGAACTTCAACGAGCAGGCCTGCATCCTGGGCCTCGGGGCCTTCTACACCGGCATGACGCGCTTCGGCCTCTCGGCCTTTGCGGCCATCACGGCGTTTGGCGTGGCCGTGGCCGGCACGATGTGGCTGATCCGCCAGTGGCACCAGCGCAATCTGGTGCAGCACGCGGCCGAGGTCGAGCACCTGCTCGAACTGGCGCGCTGCGACGACTGCGGGAAGTCAGCGGGGCGCTGAGCCCCGGCCGCGACGGCCCGTCGGGGCCGGCTGCACCAAATGCCGGCCTTCCAGCACCGCCTCGATGTGCTCGCTCCAGGCCCGGGCAATCTTGAAGCAGCCACTGTGGTTGAGGTGGATCTCGTTGTGCCAGTCGCCACTGATGCCGGTGGAGCCCGGTGCCGCCAGGGCCAGGGGCACGGTGGTCGAGTCGAACACGAAGAGGCCGGGGAACTGTTCCTTGTCGGCCGCCATGGTCTTGAGTAGCTGGGCCAGGTGGAAGACCATCAAACGGCTGACGGCCGCCCAATCAGCGCTCGGCACCCCATAGGCCTTGAGGGCCGGCAGCAGCCAGGGGCCGTTGGCGCCCAGCTCGTCGCTCGGCTCGGCGCCTGCCGGGCGCGGCATGGGCACGGCGTAGCAGTGCATGAAGACCGGCTTGCCGGCCGAAGGGCCGTGGTTGCGCAGGCTCAGCAGGTGCTTGACGTTGGCCTTGAAGTACTCGGCATAGGTGGCCCAGCCGGGCTCAGAGAAGTAGCGGGCCACACCGGCTGAAGGCGCGCCCCATTCGGTCTGGCGGCGCAGCAGGCGCTGGTGCAGCGGCACTTCGACGCCATCGGCCGTGTGGGCCGGCGTGCGGGCGGCGGCGATCAGGTCATTGCCGCCGACGGACAGCAGCACGCCGTCCCACACCGGCGCGCCAGGGCCGCTCAGCAGGCGGACAAAGTCAGGGTTGGCCTCCAAGTCGACCATGTGCGACAGCGCGTCGCCCGTGCCCGCGCAGTTGACGGCCAGGGCCGGGCCCTTGAAGACCAGCTCCTGCAGCAGGTTGGCGTGCGCATTCAGCTTGGAGCGCGCGTTAGAAAACCACGAATCGCCCTGGGCCAGCAGCTTCCAGCGAAAGGCGCTGAAGTCGGGGGCATGGCGCCCGGCGAGGTCTGCCGGCGTGAAACAAGCCAAGTGATCCATGATCGTGTAGGACGCAGAAATGCTGGACGGGCGGGTTTCCCCGAAGTTGCCGCGATTGGAGGGGCAGCAAGGCGCGACGCGCCATGCTACAAACCCTGACTTTCCCCAATCTTCCAAGGCCCCGCGATGAGTGACAGCCTCTATGACCACTCGGCCACCAGCATCACCGGCGAGACGGTGCATCTTGCCAGCTATCGAGGCCAGGTGATGTTGATCGTCAACACGGCCAGTGCCTGTGGCTTCACGCCGCAGTTCAAGGGCCTGGAGCAGCTGTGGAAGGACTTCAAGGACCAGGGCCTGGTGGTGATTGGCTTCCCCAGCAATGAATTCGGTGGCCAGGACCCCGGCAGCAATGACGAAATCTCGTCCTTTTGCGAGCTGAACTACGGTGTCAGCTTCCCGATGATGGGCAAGGTCGAGGTCAACGGCGCCGGCGCCCACCCGGTCTGGAAGCTGCTGAAGCACGAAAGGCCCGGCCTGCTGGGCACCGAGGCCATCAAATGGAACTTCACCAAGTTCCTGGTTGGCCGGGACGGCAACGTGCTCAAGCGCTATGCGCCCAACGACACGCCCGAGAGCCTGCGCAAGGACATCGAGGCCGCGCTGCGCGCCACCGCCTAACCGAGCCGGCCAACCCGGCGAACCCCGGCCAAAAGCCTGCTTCGTCAGGGTGAACAGCATCGAACTCCTCAGCGTCAACACGGCCACGGCCACCTTGCTGCCCACCACGCAGGGCCTGGTGCAAAGCGGCATCCGCAAACGCCCCAACGCAGGCCGCGTGGCCGTGGGTCCCCAGGGTCTGGCGGGTGACGAGCAAGCCGATCTGACGGTGCATGGCGGTGTGGCCAAGGCCGTCTATGCCTACCCGGCCGAGCACTATCCGTTTTGGCAGACGGTGCGCGGCCAGGCCAAGGTGGCGGGCGAGTTGCCGTTTGGCGCGATGGGCGAGAACCTGAGCCTGCGCGGCCTGCTGGAAGGCCGGGTCTGGGCGGGTGACCGGCTGCGCTTCCCCGACTGCGAGCTGATCGTGACGGCGCCGCGCATCCCCTGCTTCAAGTTCGCTGCCGTGATGGGCTTTGCCCAGGCCGTCTCCTTGATGGCGCAGAGCGGCTACTGCGGCTTTTACCTGGCCGTGCACCGCGAGGGCAGCCTGGCGCCGGGCG
Organism: Roseateles paludis; assembly: GCF_039872745.1. Lineage (NCBI taxonomy): Bacteria > Pseudomonadati > Pseudomonadota > Betaproteobacteria > Burkholderiales > Sphaerotilaceae > Roseateles > Roseateles paludis. The sequence continues at coordinate 255,050 of NZ_JBDPZD010000001.1, forward strand.
ACAGCGTCGAGCTGATCCCCGGCCCGCGCGAGCTGCGCATCGACGAGCACTTCCGCGCCGTGATGCGCAAGAAGGCGGCGCGCTGATGCAGCGGCGCGGTGCGCTGCTGGGCCTGGGCGCGCTGCTCGGTGCACGCGCCGTGGCGGCGCCAAAGCAGGTGCTCAAGGTGGGCCCGCGCGAGGCCCTGCGCTCGCTGGCCAGCGCGGCCCAGGCCGCGACGGACGGCACGCTCATCGAGGTCGAGGCGGGCGACTACCTGGCTGACGTGGCCACCTGGCCGCAGCACGAGCTGACGCTGCGCGCCGTCGGTGGCCGCGTGCGCCTCATCGCCAGTGGCGCGCATGCCCAGGGCAAGGGCATCTTCGTCACGCGCGGGCAGCGCCAGCGCATCGAGGGCTTCGACTTCATCGGCGCCCGCGTGCCCGACCGCAATGGCGCGGGCATCCGCCTGGAGGCCGGCTCGCTGACCCTGGTGGATTGCCGCTTCGAGGACAACGAGAACGGCGTGCTGACGAGCAACGACCCCGCCGTCGAACTCGACCTCATCGACTGCGACTTCGGCCGCATCGCCATGGGCACGGGCCAGACGCACAACTGCTATGTGGGCACGATCGCGCGGCTCGGCGTCACGGGCTGCCACTTCCACAGCGGCCTGATGGGCCATTTGCTCAAGAGCCGGGCGCGGACCAACCAGGTGCTGTACAGCCGCCTGGTGGACGGCATCGGCGGCCGGGCCAGCTACGAGCTGGAGTTCCCGAACGGCGGCCAGAACCTGGTGATGGGCAACCTGATCGGGCAAAGCACCAGCAGCGAGAACCCGCACCTGATCAGCGTGGGGGCCGAAGGCCTGCGCGGCGGCGCCCACGCGCTATGGCTGGTGCACAACACCTGCATCGACGACCGCCCCAGCGGCATCTGGCTGAGGGTGGCGGCAGGGCTGACCGACGTGCACGTGGCCAACAACCTCTTCGTCGGGCGGCGCAGCTTCGAGCCTGCTGCGGGCTGGGATGCGCACCACAACCACCAGGCCGACTGGGAGGCCTTTGTGCGCGCCAACCGCGAGGACTGGCGCCTCAAGCCCGACAGCGGCCTGCGCGGCAAGATTGCGGCCGCCGGGCAGATGGACCTGGGCGGGCGCCGCGTCGAGCTGCTGCCCACGCGCCAATACGCCCACCCGGCTCACAGCGTGGCGCTGACCCAGCCGCCTGTCTGGCCCGGCGCCCTTCAAACATGATCAGGGTTAGCACCAAGTAACGCCGGGTGCTCGGCGACGCCATGTCTTGCATGGTGACGAGGCTTCTTCCATGCTAGGAACGTGGGCGGCAGAAATCCAGGCCCGCGCCGGGGCGATTTGCGGGGCCAATCTAGACGCCGGCGAGGCGTTGGATCGGCCCCAACAACGAGCCGGCAACGACGAGTGGCCCCGCAAATCGCGCCGGCCCGAAGGGTTGGTCCCGGAAGGGGGGCGATTCGGCGTTGCACCGCTTGTCCGGGGGGCGACCCCGCACTGCGCGCTGCGCCTTGCCTCGCCCCCCTTCCGGGACCAACGCGGGCCTGGATTTCTACCGCCCACGCTCCTAGCCCAATGAGCTGGCTGACGCGATTGGGATTCGTAGGCCCCGGCACGGCCGAGGACCCGGCCGCCCTGCTGCGCGAGGCAGCGGCGGGCGATGCGGCCGCGCAGGCACGGCTCTACCGGCGCGAGTCGGGGCCCGTCTTCCGCTACCTGCTGGCGCTGGGCAGCGACGAGGCGCTGGCGCTCGATGCCATGCAAGACGCCTTTGTGGAGCTGCTGCGCACGCCTGGGGGCTTTGACCCACAGCGCGGCACGCTCGGGGCCTATCTGGCCGGCATTGCCCGCCACCGCTGGCTGGCCCGCTGCCGCGAGGCCCGCCGCTTTGTCGAACCGCCGCCGGACGACGAAACCGACACCGCCGCCGTCCTCGCCACGGCCGACCTGAGCGAGCACCTCGCCTGCCGCCAGCTGCAAGGCAGCGTCTGGGCCGGCATCCGCCAACTGAGCTGGACCCAGCGCGAGGCCCTGGTGCTGGTGGACCTGCAGGAGCGCAGCTACAGCGAGGCCGCCGCCATTGCCGGCGTCAGCGACGACGTGCTGCGCACCCGCCTGCACCGTGCCCGCACACGGCTGGCCACCGTGCTAGGGGCCCAAGGAGTACGACCATGAACGCAGACCCTTTGTCCGACCTGCCCCGCGCGCCCGGCCCGGTGCCCGAGGCGCTGGCCGCCCTGGACACGGCCCGCCACACGCTGGCCCAGGCGGCCCCCGACCCCGCCGCCGACGCCCGCGTGCTGGCGCAGCTGCAGGCAGCCTGCCCGGCAGCGCCCGCCGTCACCGCCACTGCTGGCACGGCGGTGGCGGCTGCCATTGCACCCCACCGCTGGCAACGCTGGCTGGCCACCTCGGCCGGCTTGCTGGCCACCGCCCTGGTGCTGCTGGTGCTGGGCCCACCCGGGCCCCGCCGCGCGGCCCAGCAGGGCTGGGACAGCGGCTTCATGCCCGTGGTCTCACAAGACGAATGGCGCCGCACCCTGGCCGAGCAGCGCGAGCTGCCCGTCTGGCTGATGCCGGCCGAGCTGCCACGCCAGCAACTGGCGCAGCTGGGCCTGCCCTTTGACGCCTCACGCGCCGACGAAAGCCTGCGCGCCGAGCTGATGGTCCACCCCTCCACCGGACGCCTGCTGGCTGTCCGCATCCTGCCCTGAAGGAGTTGTTCCCATGTCCCGCCCTGCCGCGATTCGACCCACCGTGCTGCATGCCGCCCTGAGTGCCACCCTGTTGGCGCTGGCCTGCGCGCCCCTGAGCCTGCGCGCCCAGACGTCCCAGACGTCCCAGACGTCCCAGACATCCCAGACATCCCAAACGCCCGAGGCAACGCCAGCCCCACCACCTCCCTTGCCGCTGGAGGCGCCCCACCGCCTCACGCTGACCCTGCCGCTGCTGGCCCAGGGCCCGGCGCCGCAGCTCGAACTGCTGGGCAGCGAAGGCGCCACGGCCCTGGCTTGGCATGAACTCGTGACGGAAGGCGTCGTCAAGGGCGCGCCCTACTGCGCCACCGCCGTTCATGAGCGCGTCCAGACACTGGCCGACGGCAACCGCATCAGCAAGAAGCAAAGCACCCAACTCTGCCGCGACGGCGAAGGCCGCACGCGGCGCGAGCTGCAGCGCGAGGGCGGCGCGCGCCTCATCTACCTCAACGACCCGGTGGCCAAGGAGAGCTGGGTGCTCGACCCCGAGGCCAAGACCGCGCGGCGCCTGGCCATCCATACCCAGGTCTTCACCGCCAACGGCACAGCGCCCTTGGCACCCCAGGCCATCCGTGAGCAGGCCGAGCGCTGGCGCGAATGGGCCAAGGAGATCGCCGAGCAGGCCAGGCGGGGTGTCATGGGCGAGCCCGCTCAACCAGGTCAACCGGGCCAGCCAGGTCAGTTGCGGGTGGAACGCCGCGTCGTGCGCCCCGGCGGCGAGCCTGGCGTCGTGATCGAGAGCGACACCGTGACGCCGGCCGCGCCTGGCGCCAGCGGGGTCGAGACCCGGCGCGATGTGCGCGTGCTGCGCCTGTCTGACCTGCCACGCATGCAGGCACCGATGCCGCCCATGCCCCCACTGCCGCCAACGCCGCCGTTGCCGCTGGGCGATCTGGGTGGACTGGCCAACCTGCTGCCGCGCGGCCAGGCCGTCACCACCGCGCTGCCGCCCAAGGAGATCGACGGCGTCAAGGTCAACGGCGAGCGCACCACCTGGACGCTGGAGGCCGGCAAGATCGGCAATGAGCGCCCCATCGTCAGCACCCGCGAAGTCTGGCGCAGCCCCGAGCTGATGCTCGTGGTCTCCAGCCGCGACAGCGACCCGCGCAGCGGCGACGTCATCTACCGGCTGGAGAAGCTCAAGCGCGGCGAGCCCGACGCGGCCTGGATGAAGCCACCGGCCGACTACGCGCGCCCCGCCCCAACGCCGCCGCGCCCCAAGGCGCCACCCGCCTCCGGCGAGCGGCGGCGGACAGAACCTGGCGGTCAGCCCGCGAGCGCCGGGTAGTCGGTGTAGCCCTCTTCCATGCCGCCGTACAGCGTCTCGCGCTTGACGGCGGCCCAGGGTGCGTCGCGGCGGATGCGCTCGACCAGGTCGGGGTTGGCGATGAAGGGACGGCCAAAGGCCACCGCGTCCGCCAGGCCCTCGGCCAGGGTCACCATCGCCAGCTCGCGCGTGTAGCCGTTGTTGACGATCCAGGGCGCCTGGCAGCGTTGGCGCAGGGCTTGGTAGTCAAACGGTGCGTTGTCACGCGGGCCGCCCGTGGCGCCTTCGATCACGTGCACGAAGGCCAGTTGGAGCCGGCCCAGTTGCTCGCCCACGTAGTTGTAGAGCGCCTGCGGGTCGCTGTCCTGACCGATGTCATTGGCCGGTGTCACCGGCGAGAGGCGGATGCCGGTGCGCGCGGAGCCAATGGCCGCGCACACCGCCTGCATCACCTCCACCAGTAGCCGCGCGCGGTGCTCGATGGGGCCGCCATAGGCGTCGTTGCGGTCATTGGTGCTGTCGCTCAGGAACTGCGCCAGCAGATAGCCGTTGGCGGCATGGATCTCCACGCCATCAAAGCCCGCCGCGATGGCATTGCGCGCGGCCTGCGCATAGTCGGCCACCAGTTGCGGCAGCTCCTCCAGGGCCAGGGCGCGCGGCGCGTCCACCGGCACCAGCTCGCCACGGCGCACATAGGTGCGCGTCTGGGCGGCGCGCGTGGTGGACGACACCGGCGCGGCTTCAGCAGGCTGCAGCGCGCGCACCGAGATGCGCCCCACGTGCCAGAGCTGGGCCACGATGCGGCCACCAGCGGCGTGCACGGCGTCCGTCACCACGCGCCAGGCGGCGATCTGCTCGGGGCAGTGGATGCCGGGGGTGTCGAAATAGCCCTGCCCATCGGGCCGGATCTGTGTGGCCTCGCTGATCAGGAGACCAGCGGTTGCACGCTGCGCGTAATAGGTCGCCGCCAGCGGCGGAATCACCTGGCCCGGCGAGCGGTTGCGCGTCAGCGGGGCCATCACGATGCGGTTGGCGAGCGCGATGTCGCCGAAGCGGGCAGGGTCAAACAGGGTGGGCATATGAAACGAGTGGGGGGCCTTGAGCCCCCCTTGGATCAAAACCCGCAGCTTACGCAGCCGCGCCGCAACCCGCCGTCACGCAGGGGATAGCAGGTCTGCGCTAGAAGCCACCACCTCGGGGCGCCGGTGCTCGCCCGGCCGCAGGGCCACACGCGCACGACGCGGCTGCGCCCCGCCATCCAACTCGTGGCACACCTGGGCCTGCCAGGCCAGGCCGTGCACGATGTTGTTCAGCTCCACGATGGCACGCTCGGCCGGCAGCACGAGGCCATCCGCCCAAGCCAGCGGCACATTGGCGGCGATCTGCATCGGGTCGGCCAGCGCCACCACCCGATGCCCGCGCCGCAGCCAGCGCCAGGCCAGGCCCACGCGCCGCCCATGCCAGCGCGCTTCCCACACCGTGATGCCCTCTGCCCGCGAGGGCTCGCCATCAGGTGCCAGGCCTTGCGTCTGGACGTGACGCAAGCACGCAGTCCAGGGGCCATTAAACAAAATGGGCTCTGATGTCTCTCCCCAAGAGATAACATCGTTGAGCGAAAACTTCGACATACGACCTCCTTCTTTGATGTCGAGGTGAGGGGGAGTTTGAGAAGCCCCGCCCCCAGCGGCAACCTAGCAACCTTGCCAAACGAGACTCATGGAGATCCGACTCCAGGACTACACCAACGTTGGCCTCGCGACCTCGGCGCCGGAGCTGCAAAACCAGCTCGTGCGCATGGCGGAGCGCATGGAATTTGGGCTGGTTTCGGCGGTGTTGATGAAGGGACCTTTCAACGCTCCGGATGTCGTGATTCGCTCGGTCGCCAACACACCGGCAGCATTTCTCGAAATCTCAAGAAATCTCGATCAGGCGCGCACCGACCCCGTGTTGCACCGCTTGATGCAGTCGAGCGTGCCTTTCATTTACGACCAGAAGCTGTACGCCGACGCAGGGGCTGGCGACCTGTGGGAAGAGCAAGCTCCGTTTGGCTACTGCACGGGGATCTCTGTCGGCTTGCATCTGCCCAACGACCGCCATTTCTTGTTGGGCGTTGATCGCCCGAAGAACCTGCCGCGTAGCGAGTCAAAGCTGACTCGAATGCTGGCAGACCTGCAGCTCCTCGCGGTCCACGCGCAGTACGCCGCGCAGCAGATCTTTGACGACGAGCTGGAGGCACCCGAGCCCAGGCCGAACCTCACCCCTCGTGAGCTTGAGTGCCTGAGATGGACGATGGATGGGAAGAGCGCCTACGTGACCGGGCAGATCCTGTCGATCAGCGCCTCGGCGGTGAACTTCCATTTGCAGAACGCCATGCGCAAACTGGACGTGGCCAGCAAGCACCAGGCGGTGCTCAAGTGCGTCAACCTGGGCATCCTTTGAGGGCAACGACCTGTACAGGTTGCTAGGTATTCGACTTCGGTTCTAGGGAGGAAAGTTGGTTCCGAGTTCAACGCACCGGAGCCAGCCATGTCCCTCTACCAACTGTTCTGCGAATTCTTTGGTTTCGAAGAAACCGACCTCCCCCGTACCGGCGGTTAAGGGTGTCGCGACCCGGGGTGGCATGATGCCGCGCCCATGTCGTCGTCCCCGCCTGCCAGTCTCAATCCAGCCCAGCTAGAAGCCGTTCATCATCTGAGCGGCCCCTGCCTCGTCATTGCCGGGGCGGGCTCGGGCAAAACGCGTGTCATCACGACGAAGATCGCCCGGCTGCTGGAGGGCGGCTATCTGCCTCGGCAGATCGCGGCGATCACGTTCACCAATAAAGCCGCGCAAGAAATGCGCGAACGAGCCAAGTCCTTGGTCGGCCCCAAAGCCGCCAAGGACTTGGCCATTTCTACCTTCCACTCCTTGGGCGTGCGCCTGCTGCGCGAAGAGGGCTCGCGGCTCGGGCTCAAGGAGCAGTTCTCCATCCTCGACAGCGACGACGTGCTCTCGGTGCTCAAGGATGCCGGCGGCACCACCGACATCAACACCGCCCGCCAGTGGCAGTGGACGATCTCTCTCTGGAAGAACCAGGGCCTGAACGCCGCGCAGGCCGCCGCTGCCGCCAAGAACGACAACGAGCGCGCCGCTGCCGCCGTGATGACGCGCTACCAAGAGCGCCTCGCCGCCTACCAGGCGGTGGACTTTGACGACCTGATCCAGTTGCCGCTCAAGCTGCTGACCACCGACGCGGAAGCCCGCGCAAAGTGGCAGGACAAGTTGCGCTACGTGCTGGTGGACGAGTACCAGGACACCAATGCCGTGCAGTACGAGCTGCTGAAATCGCTGGTGGGCGATCGCGGCATGTTCACCGCCGTGGGCGACGACGACCAGTCCATCTACGGCTGGCGCGGGGCCACGATCGAGAACCTCAAGCGCCTGCCCTCGGACTACCCGCTGCTGAAGGTCATCCCGCTGGAGCAGAACTACCGCTCCACCGGCGCCATCCTGCGCGCGGCCAACAACGTCATCGCCGGCAACCCCAAGATCTACGAGAAAAAGCTCTGGAGCGAGTACGGCGATGGCGAGCCCATTGCCTTGCTGGAGTGCGACGGGGAGGAGCACGAGGCCGAGCGCGCGGTGGCCCGCATCAATGCGCTGCGCGCCGAGGGCAAGGCGCCCAACTACAGCGACTTCGCCATCCTCTACCGCGCCAACCACCAGGCCCGCATCTTTGAGCAGGCGCTGCGCCGCGCGCAGATCCCGTACAAGGTCTCGGGCGGCCAGAGCTTCTTTGACCGGGCGGAGATCAAGGACCTGTGCGCCTGGCTGCGCTTGCTGGTCAACCAGGACGACGACCCGGCCTTTTTGCGCGCCGTCTCCACGCCCAAGCGCGGCATCGGGCACCAGACGCTGGGCAGCTTGGGCGAGTTCGCGGCCAAGTGGAAGTGCAGCATGTTCGAGGCCCTGTTTGCCGAGTCGCTCAGCTCCGCGCTCTCGACCCGCGCCATCGGCTCGCTGCACGAGTTTGGCCGCTACGTGAACGACCTGGAGTACCGCGCCCGGCACGCGGAAGGCCACGAGGCCGCCCGCACCCTGCTGATGGAGTGGCTGCTCGACATCGGCTACGAGCAGCACCTGACGGACAGCGAAGAGAACGAGAAGGTCGCCGCCGCGCGCTGGAGCAATGTGATCGACTTCATCGACTGGATCGCCAAGCGCTGCGGCGGCCTGCCCGAGGATGGCGGCCAGGAGAGCGAGAAGCAGACCGTGCTGCAAGTGGCCCAGACCATCAGCATCATCCTCAGCATCGCCGAGCGCGGCGACGAGCAGGACCAGGTCACCCTCACCACGCTGCACGCTTCCAAAGGCCTTGAGTGGCCGCACGTGCTGCTGGCCGGCGTCAACGAGGGCCTGCTGCCCTTCAAGGTCGAGGACGACGACATGACGCCCGAGCGCCTGCAGGAAGAGCGCCGGCTGATGTACGTCGGCATCACCCGCGCCCGCCAGACGCTCGCCGTCTCGACCCTGCGCCGCCGCAAGAAGGGCCGCGAGACCATCGCCGGCATCCCGAGCCGCTTCATCGCCGAGATGAAGTTGCACGAAGGCTCGGGCCGCGAAGACCCGCGCGAGAAGCTCAAGCGCATGCGGGCCGAGCTGGCCGCCCAAGCCGCCGCACGTGCCACGCCAAACGGCTAGCGGCATTCCGTGCCATGCATCACACCCACCCCACCAGCTCCCGGGGGGTGCGGTGGCGGGGTGTGCCGTCTGCACGCAGGGTTTCCGAGGGGGACTTCCAGAATCAGCGCCATCGTCACTGCCTCGATGGGAAGTTCTCCATGCGTCGTGCCCTCGCCCTCTTCACGCTGCTGGCCGCCAGCCTCACCGCGCAGGCTGCGCCGGTGCCGACCAACCTGCTGGTCAATGGCAGCTTCGAGGCCACGCCGGTGGGCAATGGCTCCTGGGCACAGGTGAACAGCATGCCAGGCTGGACCTGGCTGGCCGGGCCGGGCACTGGTTTCGAGGTCCGTAACAACGTGGCCGGCGCCGCGCAGGACGGCGGCAACTACCTGGAGCTAGACACCAACGGCAACACCACCATCGGCCAGACCCTGAACGGCCTGGCCGCCGGCCTGGCCTATGACCTGAGCTTTTGGTACGCGCCGCGTGAGTTCCAGGCTGCCGCGACCAATGGCATCCAGGTCTACTGGAACGGCCTGCAACTGGGCGGCACGCTCACCGGTGACGGCGGCGCGGGCAATCTCTGGAGCGAGCACCGCTTCAGCGTGGTGGCCCAAAGCGGCCCCAATGTGCTGAGCTTCAGCGCCGTGGGCCGCAGCGACACCCTGGGTGGCAACTTGGACAACGTGCGCCTGAGCCAGCGCGTGCCCGAGCCCGGCAGCCTGTGGCTCACGCTGACGGCCCTGGCCAGCCTGGTGCTGCTGCACCGCGCGCTGCGCCGCCGGCCGCGTGCGGCGCTGGTCCGCCACTGAGCCCGCGTTGGCGGGCTGATGGCCCCAGCTTCACACTGCTTCACTAGGGCGCGCTAGAGTGGCGGCGCCGGCCGCGTCCTGCGGCCCGTGCCCACCACCCCTGCCCCTGAAGCTGCCATGCCTCTGCCTTGCCGCGCCCCTGTGGGCGCCTTGCTGCGTTTCTCCCCTCGCCTGAGCCTCTGCCTGGGCGCCCTTGGCCTGCTGCTGAGTGCCTGTAGCGGCGGCAGCAGTGCACCTGCGGCCGCCCCCAAGGCCCCGCCGCCGCCCGAGGTGGGCGTCGTGCCCGTACAGCCCGGCGCTGCCGAGCTGGTGGCCGAGCTGCCGGGGCGCCTGGAGGCCTACCGCGTGGCCCAGGTGCGCGCCCGCGCCGCCGGCATCCTGGACAAGCGCCTGTTCCTAGAGGGCAGCGACGTCAAGGCCGGCCAGCCGCTCTTTGCGATCGACGCCGCCCCCTACAAGGCGCAGCTCGACAGTGCCCGGGCCGCGCAAGCCAAGGCCGAGGCCAACCTCACCCAGACCCAGGCACTGGCCGAGCGCTATGCCCAGCTCGTCAGCACCCAGGCCGTCAGCCAGCAAGAGGCGCTGAGCGCGCAGGCGGCCTTCCAGCAATCCAAGGCCGAGGTCGCCGCCGCCAAGGCCGCCGTGCAAACGGCCAGCATCAACCTAGGCTATGCCAGCGTCACCTCACCCATCAGCGGCCGCATCGGCCGCGCCCTGGTGACCGAAGGCGCCCTGGTGGGCCAAGGCGAGGCCACGCCCCTGGCCGTGGTGCAGCAGATCGACCCGATCTACGTCAACTTCACGCAACCCGCCGCCGAGGTGATGCGCCTGCGCGAGGCCCTGGCCCAGGGCCGGCTGCAGCGCGCCGGCGGCAAGGACGCCGCCGCCGTGCAGGTGCTGATGGACAACGGCAGCCCCTACCCGCTGCGCGGCAAGCTGCTGTTCTCGGACCTGAGCGTGGACCCCAGCTCGGGCCAGATCGCCCTGCGGGCCGAGGTGCCCAACCCCAAGGGCCAGCTGCTGCCAGGCCTCTACGTGCGCGTCCGCGTGGCGCAGGCCGAGGTGCCCGGTGGCCTGTGGCTGCCCGACCAGGCCGTGGCCCGCAGCCCCAAGGGCGACACGGTGCTGGTGGTGGGCAGCGATGAGCAGCTCAGCGTCCAGCCGGTGCAGACCGGCCCCGGCCAGCCGGGCCGCGCACTGGTGATGTCGGGCCTCAAGGCGGGTGACCGCGTGGTGGTGGACGGCCTGCAGCGCGTCAAGCCGGGGGCCAAGGTGCGTGCTGTGCCTTGGGTGCCCACGGGCGCGATTGCCGCTGCGCCAGCGGCCGCCTCGGCGCCTGCCTCCGCCGCGTCGCGCTGAGGAGCGGCAATGGCCCAGTTCTTCATCCATCGCCCGGTCTTCGCCTGGGTGATCGCGCTCTTCATCGCCGTGCTCGGCGGTGTTGCCGTCACGCAGCTGCCCATCAACCAATACCCGCCGGTGGCGCCGCCGTCCATCGTGCTGTCGGTCGTCTACCCCGGCGCCAGCGCCCGCACGCTGGAGGACGCCGTCATCGCGCCCATCGAGCGCGAGATGAACGGCTCGCCCGGCCTGCTCTACATGGAGGCCGTGGCCCAGTCGGACGGCAGCGGCTCCATCACCCTGTCCTACGACCCCGCCATCAGCCCCGACCTGGCCCAGGTGGACGTGCAAAACCGCCTGGCCCGTGCCACGCCGCGCCTGCCGTCCAGCGTGGTGCAGCAGGGCGTGCGGGTAGACAAGGCCAACCCCAATTTCCTGCTCTTCATCATCTTGTCGAGCGACACCGGCTCGCGCGACGTGTTCGAGCTGGGCGACTACACGGCCCGCAACGTGCTGCCCGAGATCCAGCGCGTGCCGGGCGTGGGCCAGGCCAATTTGTTTGGCGCCGAGCGCGCGATGCGCATCTGGCTGGACCCAGCCAAGCTCGTGGGCTACCGGCTCTCGCCGGCCGACGTGAACGAGGCGATCCGGGCGCAGAACGCCCAGGTCGATTCGGGCACGCTGGGTGACCTGCCCAATGTCGATGCCCAGCGGCTCTACGCCACCGTGGTGGTGCGCGGGCAGCTCAGCACGGTCGAGCAGTTCGGCGGCATCGTGCTGCGCGCCAATCCCGACGGCTCGGCCGTGCGCCTGCGCGACGTGGCCCGCATCGAGCTGGGCGCCCAGAGCTATGCCGGCCGCACCACGCGCATCAATGGCAAGGCCTCGGTCGGCATCGGCGTCTTGCCCGCGCCGGGCGCCAATGCCCTGGCCACGGCCAAGCTGCTCAAGCAGCGTGTCGAGGAGCTGCGCCCCTACTTCCCCGAGGGCGTGAAGGCCACCATCCCCTACGACAGCTCGCTCTTCATTGATCTGTCGATCTCGCAGGTCGTCGAGACGCTGCTGGAAGCGGTGCTGCTGGTCTTCCTGGTGATGTACCTGTTCCTGCAGAACATCCGCTACACGCTGATCCCCACCCTCGTCGTGCCCGTGGCCCTGCTGGGTAGCTTTGCCACGCTGCTGGCGCTGGGCTTCTCGATCAATGTGCTGACCATGTTCGGCATGGTGCTGGTGATCGGCATCGTGGTGGACGACGCCATCGTGGTGGTCGAGAACGTCGAGCGCGTGATGAGCACCGAGGGCCTGCCGCCCTTGGCCGCCACGCGCAAGGCCATGGGCCAGATCTCCGGCGCCATCGTCGGCGTGACGGTGGTGCTGATCTCGGTCTTCGTGCCGCTGGCCTTCTTTGGCGGTGCCATCGGCAACATCTACCGGCAGTTTGCGGCCGTGATGGTGAGCAGCGTTGCCTTCTCGGCCTTCATGGCGCTGACGCTCACGCCGGCGCTGTGCGCCACGCTGCTCAAGCCCGTGGCGGCCGGCCACCACCTGGAAAAGCGCGGCTTCTTCGGCCGCTTCAACCGGGGCTTTGGGCGCCTGGCCGCGCGCTACGAGGGCTGGGTGGGCACGCTGGTGCAGCACACCGGCCGCGCGGCCATCGTCTACCTGGCGGTGATTGTTGCGGCGTCTTGGGTCTTCCTGCGCCTGCCCACCTCCTTCGTGCCGAACGAGGACCAGGGCAACATCCTCGTCAATGTGCAGTTGCCGCCCGGCGCGGCGCAGCAGCGCACGCTGGCGGTGATGCAGCAGGTCGAGGACTTCATGCTCAAGCAGCCTGAGGTCGAGAACATGATCAGCGTGGTCGGCTTCAGCTTTGCCGGCTCGGGGCAGAACGCGGCGCTGGGCTTCGTCAGCCTCAAGCACTGGAACGAGCGCAAGGGCGACGAGCACAGCGCACAGGCGCTGGTGGCACGGTCCTTCCCGGCGCTGTCCAAGATCCGCGACGCGGTGATCTTCCCGGTCAGCCCGCCGCCCATCCGCGACCTGGGGCGCGCCAATGGCTTTGCCTTCCGGCTGCAGGACCGCGGCGACCACTCGCGCGCCGAGCTGCTGGCCGCGCGCGGCCAGTTGCTGGCGGCCGCGGCCAAGAGCCCGCTGCTGGCTGCCGTGCGGCCCGACGGCCTGGAAGACGCCTCGCAACTGCAGCTCGACATCGACCGCGAGAAGGCCCTGGCCCAGGGCGTGTCCATCGCCGCGCTCAATGCGGTGCTGGGCACCTCGCTCGGTTCCAGCTATGTGGGAGACTTCCCCAACGCCGGCCGCATGCAGCGTGTGGTCGTGCAAGCCGAGGCCGAGGCGCGCATGCGGCCCGAGGACCTGCTGCAGCTCCATGTGCTGAACGGCGCCGGCCAGCCCGTGCCGCTGGCCAGCTTTGCCAGCACGCGCTGGGTGACCGGCCCGGTGCAAACCATCCGCTACAACGGCTACCCGGCCATCCGCATCGCGGGCGAGCCTGCCAAGGGCGTGAGCACCGGCGCCGCCATGGCCGAGATGGAACGCATCGCCGCCGAGCTGCCGCCCGGCTTTGCCTACGAGTGGACGGGCATCTCGCGCGAGGAAAAGCTGTCGGGCTCCACGGCGGTGATCCTGTTCGGCTTCTCGCTGCTGTCGGTCTTCCTGTGCCTCGCGGCGCTGTACGAGAGCTGGTCCATCCCGCTCGCCGTGCTGCTGGTGGTGCCGCTCGGCGTGCTCGGGGTCGTGCTGGGCGCTGACCTGCGCGGGCTGGAGAACGACGTCTACTTCAAGGTCGGCATGATCACCATCATCGGCCTCGCGGCCAAGAACGCGGTGCTGATCATCGAGTTCGCCAAGGAGTTGCATGCGCGCGGCCATGGCCTTGTCGAGTCCGTGCGCGAGGCGGCGCATTTGCGCTTCAGGCCCATCCTGATGACCTCGCTGGCCTTCATGCTCGGGGTCATGCCCCTGGTGCTGGCCAGTGGCGCGGGCTCGGCCAGCCAGCGCGCCATCGGCACCGGCGTGCTCGGCGGCATGCTGACGGCCACGATGCTCGCGGTGCTGCTGGTGCCGGTGTTCTTTGTCGTCACGCGGCGCCTGTTCCCGGGCAGCGAGCGGCAACGGCGCTTTGATGCGCACGAGCCCGATGCCGAGACCACTGGAGCAGCCCACCCAGCAGCCCCCACCCGCGAAGGAGACGCCTGATGCGCCGCCCCGCCCTGCTCTTGTTGCCGGCCTTGCTGCTGACTGCCTGCGCGCTCGGCCCCGGCGCCGAGCCCCGCCACACCAGCGCCCAAGAGGCCCTGCCCGCCGCCCTGCCGGCCGCCCAGATTGGCAAGCCCCCGCAGGCCGCCACACCCGGCCTGCCTTGGGCCCAGGCCTTCCAGGGCGCGCGCCTGCCTGCGCTGATCCAGCTGGCGCTGCAAAACAACCGCGACCTGCGCATTGCGGCCCTCAATGTCGAGAGCGCCCGTGCCGTGGCAGCCGCGCGCGGCGCCGACCTCTGGCCCACGGTCAACGCCGGCCTCACCGGCTCACGCCAGCCCACGGCCAGCGGCGGCATCAGCAGCCTCTACACCGCCGGCCTGCAGGTCAGCGGCTACGAGCTCGACGTCTTCGGCCGCCTGCGCGGCCTCGACGCTGCCGCTGCGGCCCAGGTGCTGGCCTCCAGCAGCGCTCAGCAAGCGGTGCGCACCAGCCTGATCGCCAGCGTCGTCAATGCCGAGATCGCGCTGCAGAGCGATGCCGCGCTGCGCCGCATCAGCCAGGACACCCTGACCGGCCGCGAGGCCTCGCTGCGCCTCACGCGCCAGCGCTTTGAGCGCGGCGTGGCCAGCGAGCTGGACCTGCGCGCCGCCGAGTCCCTGCTGGAAGCCGCGCGCGTGGCCCTGGCCCAGGTGCGACGCCAGCAGGCGCTCGACGAGAACGCCCTGGTGCTGCTGGTCGGCAGCGCCCTGCCGACCGACCTGCCTCCCCCCTTGGGCCGGCTCGAAGACCTGGCCCCGCTGACCGAGCTGCCCGCCGGCATCGACAGCAGCGTGCTGCAGCGCCGCCCCGACCTGCGCCAGCTCGAAGCCCAGCTCCAGGCCGCCGACGCCAACATCGACGCCGCCCGCGCCGCCTTCTACCCGCGCATCACCCTCACCGGCAGCGTGGGCCGCGCCAGCGGCGACCTCTCCGACCTCTTCAAGCACTCGGCCTGGAGCTTTGCGCCCCAGCTGGTGATGCCGCTCTTTGACGCCGGCCGCAACCGCGCCAATCTGGCCCAGGTGCGCGCCGCCCGCGAGACCGCGCTGGCCCAGTACGAAAAGGGCATCCAGACCGCCTTCCGCGAGGTCGCCGACGCCCTGGCCGCCCGCGGCCTGCTGGCCGAGCAGCGTGAGGCCCAGCTCGCCCAGCTCAGCGCCGAGCGCCGTCGCACCACCCTGGCCCAGGCGCGCTTTGACGCCGGCATCACCAACTCGCTCGACCTGCTCGACGCCCAGCGCTCCACCTTTGCCGCCGAGCAGGCGCTGGTGCAGACGCAAAGCGTGCAGGCGCAGAACCTGGTGGGCTTGTGGCGGGCACTGGGGGGTGACGGCGGCGATGCCGGGGCACCACCCAGCCGGCCGTAGCCAGGTTTACAGCAGGCCGCTGAACCACGCGTTGGCGCGCGCCGTCTGCGCGGCGGCGTCCCAGCGCCCGGCGCTGGCCTGTGCATGCTCGGCCGCCGCCTGCCAGCCCGCCTCGGTGCCCCAGCAGCGCAGCACAGCGGCCCAGTCTTCAACCGCCTGAGCATCCACCCGCGCCAGGCCGTTTGCGGCCCGGCGCAGCGCAAGCACCTGGCTGCCTGGCTGCGCGATCTCGGGCAGGGCGCCGCTGTCTGACACCAAGGCCGGGATGCCATTGGCCAGCGCCTCGGCGGCCACGCGGCCGGCGGCCTCTTCCACCAGCGAGGGCACGAGCACGGCACGTGTGAGGGCCAGCAGCTCGCGCACCGGCACGCCGCCGGGCGAGAGCGTGACGTTCGTCAGCGCCGCAGCGTCCAGCCCAATGGCGCGGGCCTGCGCGGCCACCGCCGCCGGCCCGGCGCGCCCCCCCACGATGAGAAAGGGCAGCTCGGGCAAGGCAGCCGCCAGGCGCAGCACCAGCTCGGCGCCTTTGGCCGCCTCCGGGTTGAAGAAGGTGAAGAACACCGGGTCATGCCGGGAGACGGCGGTGTCGGCCGGCCACATCGGAGGCAGCAAGGTGCCAAAGGGCTGTGCCGAGACGCCGCGATACCGGGCCGCCAGCCAGTCCGAGGGCATGAGCAGGGCGTCATGCACCGGGAGCGGCCGTTGCAGATAGGCCAGGTTGTGCAGGGCCAGCACGACGCGGCTGCCTGCGGCGCGTGCGGCCTGGGCCAGGCGGTGGTCGCGCTGTTCGGCGCCGTAGCTGAGGTAGACCTGGGGCGCAAGCTCCTGCAGCAACTGCAGGATGCGGGCATCGAAGGCATCACCCACCTGCTCGGCCCACTGCTGGCGGGTGCCAGCGGGCAACTCCCAGAGCTCGACCTGGAGGCCGTCGTCGTCGATCAGCCAGCGTGGGGGCCACCCAGCCTTGCCAGCCGGCAGCGCTGTGCGGCACACGGCCGGCCAGCGCGCGCCCTCGGGCGGCAGGCCCAACTGCCCCGACTCGGTGGCCGAGGTGCACAAGGCGTGCACGGCCCATCCGGCCGCAGCCAGTTGGTAGACCAACAGGCGTGTGGAGACAGCAGCGCCGCTGCTCAGGTCATACAGCGATTGCGGCAGCGCCAGCAACAGCCGGCGCTTTGCCGGCGCCGAGCTGCTCTTCAAGCCAGCCCTGGATTCAGGCGCGACCGCCATCCTGACTGCGATAGCGCGTCGCGAGGAAGGCCAGCCCCAGGCCCATCAAGAGCCAGGTGGTGGGCTCGGGGACCGGCGCCGAGACCAGGCCGAGCGGGCCGTCGTAGGTGTAGTTGGCGTCGACGTGGGTGATGTCGATGGAGTGGTCCGGCACGGTCAGCGTGACCGAGCGGTAGGGCGTCACACGTTGGTTGTAGGTCTCGGAGTAATAGCGCTCATTCCACGGGGCGTTCGCGGTGCCGCTGAGCACCACACCCCAGTAGATCGGGGCGGCGGGGTCTTCGGGCAGGTAGTAGATGGGGTCGGTCAGGAGGACGCCATGCACGTGGTAAGTGCCGCCTTCGGACTCCCAGCCACTGGCGCTGCCGCTGCCGAACGAGAACCCGTTGGTGTTGTTCAGGTTGTTGTCCGACAACGTGGCGCCCAGCCTCCACGAGCCGCCAACGTCCGGCAGGGTCACCGTGAAGTCCACGGTGATGGCCAAGCGGTCGCCCACGGCCGCTGGGCTGGTCAGGGTCCCCGACCAGACCAGGGCGATGCCGCGGTCCTCATACCAAGAGCAGCCGGTGTAGGGGTCGGTGTAGCAGTTGTGGGCCAGGAACTGACCAGGGCTCGCGGTGGCGGTGCCGAAGAGCTTGGTCGAGCCATCCGGGTTGGCCTGCACCTGCGCTGCGCCGGTGGGCTGGCCCCGCCAGTCAGCGAAATAGCCCGAGGAGTTGTAGAAATAAGCGCCGCTGCGGTCCACGGTGAGATTGCCGGTATCCAGCGTCACGGCCTCAGCCGACTGCATGGCCAGCGGCGCCAGCGCCAGCGTGGCCAGGGCGGTTGATTCGAGCGCTTGCCGCGCGCGGGCGATGAGGTCTGGCTGGATGTTCATGGTGCGAGCCTGGAAGGTTGGCGTGAGCGTGCAACGATTGTGGTGAGCGTCGATGCGCACCACCACCACCCGCCCACGGGGTTTTGAATGAGCCTTTTGGGCGCGGGACCTATTCGCACCTGGCCGGCGCGCAGTCAGCGCCTGCTTAGCCAGGCGCCGCGCCGCCCAGAATCTGTTCGAGATTGCGCGCCAGGCTGGTCAGCTGCAGGGGCTTGGTCCAGTAGGCGGTAAAGCCCTGGGCCAGCGCGCGGTTGACGTCATCAGGCATGGCGTCGGCCGACACGGCGACGGCGGGCACCTGCTGCAAGCCGAGCTCGCGGCGCAGGCGCTCGAGCAGGCCAAAGCCGTCCATGTCGGGGAGCTGCAGGTCGAGCAGCAGCAGGTCGGGGCGCTGCTGGGCGGCGCTGCGCAGGGCCGAGGCGCCGTCGGGCGCGATGTGCAGCGCGATCGAGGGCATGGCGGCCAGCGCGGCTTCCATCAGCAGGGCATTGACGGTGTTGTCCTCGACGTAGAGCACCTGCCAGGGCCGGTCACGCTGCACCTGGACGGCCGCACCGGGCGCTGCCGCGGTGTCGCCGGTGGGAGCGGGCGTGCCGGTCGAGACGCGCAGCCGCAGGCTGAAGCAGGTGCCTTGGCCCAAAACGCTCGTCACGTCGAGCGCGCCGCCCATGGCTTCGGCCAGGCCACGGGCGATGACCAGGCCCAGACCCGCACCTTCGACGCGGGTCTGCTCGGCGCCGACGCGGTTGAAGGGCTGGAACAGCTGCGCCAATGATTCAGCTGACATGCCAACGCCGGTGTCACGCACGTCGATCACGGCATGTGGGCCGTCGAGCCGCACGGCCACGTCGATGCGGCCGGCCATGTGGTTGTACTTGACGGCGTTGGAGAGCAAGTTGATCAGCACCTGCCGCACGCGGCTGGCATCGCCCTCAACGACGAGGTCCTCGGGGCAGTCCAGCGCGATGTCGATGGCGCGCACGCGGCTCAGCGGCTCCAGCAGGGCCACGACCTGGTCGAGCAGGGCGCGGAGCAGCAGCGGCCGCAAGGACAGCTGCAGCCGGCCGGTTTCGATGCGCGAGATGTCGAGCACCTCGTCGATAAGGCTGAGCAGTTGGTAGCCGGAGGACTCGATGATGCCGAGGCGGCGGTGTTGCTCGGCGTCGAGCGTGGTGCCTTGCTCGCTGAGCAGGTGGGCAAAGCCAATGATGGCGTTGAGCGGTGTGCGCAGCTCATGGCTGACGCGGGCCAGGAATTCGGTCTTGGCACGCGTGGCGAGTTCGGCAGCATCACGCTCGCTGGCGGCCTTCTCGACCTCGCGCTGGTGCGTCACGTCCTCGACCATGCCGTACCAGACGACGCGCTGCGGCTCGCGCTGGGGCTGGGCGCGCAGGGTGTGGATGCGCCAGGGCCCGTCTGCATCGACACGCGCGCGGAACTCGGCATGCCACAGCGTCAGGTTCTGGGCCGAGGCGTCACGCGCGCCCAGCACGGCCTGGCGGTCATCGGGGTGGATGTGGTCGAGCCAGGGCATGTCGGCGCTGTGCACGCGCAGCGGCGCCACGCCGTACAGCGTCAACAAGCCGGCGCTGGCATAGGGCAGATGCCCACGCCCGTCGGATTCCAGCGCGTACTCGAACAGGGCTTGCGGCGCGGAGTCGGCGGCGCGTTGCACCCGCAGCAGCGCGGCTTCGATGCGCAGGCGCTCGCGCATGGGGGACAGCACCAGCTGGATCCATGCGGCTGCGCCTTCGCCGCAAAGGGCGGCCGACGCCAGTGCATGCAAGCTACCCTGACTGCCCTGCAGCTCCAGCGTCAGCTCCTGCAGGCGCCCGCGCTGGCTCACCGTGGGCACGAGGTGGGTGTGGTACAGCACGCGGCCGGCCGGGCTGAGGAATTGATCGACCGGCTGGTTGCGCGCCTGGGCGGCGTCAATGCCCAGCCACTCAGCCAGGCAAGCGTTGAGGGCCCGAACCTGGCCGGTCAGGTCCACATGCAAGACGCCGACAGGCAGCCCGTCGAGCTCAGGCACCAGATCGCGCATCCAGCACCTCCTCCAGGATCTGCAGGATCAGGTGCGGATGGCTGATGTGCGGGCAGTGCCCCGACACCGCCAGCTCGATCAGGCGCGATTGCGGCAGGTGCGCCGCCAGCCAGCGCCCCACCGCCGCAGGGGCGATGCTGTCGCGCAGGCATTGCACCAGCAGGGTGGGCACGCTCAGGCGCTGCAACTCCTCACGCACATCCACCAGGAAAACGAGCCGGGCAAAGTGCTGGGCCACGCTGGGCTCCAGCGAACACAGGCCCTCCTCGAACTGCTGGGTGAGGGCCAGAGGGCTCCCCTCGCCGATGGCCTTGGGAGCGAGGAACTGCGCCCAGCCGAAGTGGTTGGACTGCATCAGCTGGAACAGGGCGTCGAGGTCCGAGCGTTCGAACCCGCCCAGGTAGTCGGGCGGATGGTTCACAAAGCAGGGCGAGGCCGACAGCGCCACGATGCGCTCAAACCGCGCGGGCTGCTGCAAGGCCGCGAGCATGGCGATGATGCTGCCGATGGAGTGGCCCACGCAGAGCACCCGCTCCAGCCCGGCCTGGTCGAGGATGTCGATCAGGTCCTGGGCATAGCCTTGCAGGCTGGCATGCCGGCGCACGTCCCAGGCAGCGAGCGCTGCACCGCAGCCAGCATGGTCGTAGGTCAGGGTCTGGGCGCGCGACTCCAGCGCGGGCGCCACGAAGCGCCAGATGGTCTGGTCGGTGCCAAACCCGTGCAAGAACAGCAGCGTGACCTCGCCCTGGCCCTGCCGCGTCACCTGGTGTCGCGCGAGCATGTTCGCTGGCATCTGCACTCCCATACAGGGCATCCCACGCGCGACGCGCCCGGCGTTGGGCCCGTCACGGTCGCCCCGCCCCCCACTCGGCGCAGGCGCTCACGTCACTCAATCACAAGCTTAGGTTGATTTGTGCGCCGCCACAATTGATTGGGCTCAACACAACGTTGGCAGGTCTGCGTCAGCCTGCTGCGGCGATCTGTGGCATCGAGCTCTCAGATCGCCAGCGGGTCCACATCCACCGCCCAGCGCAGCACGCCCTTGTGCTGGCGCTTGAGCAGCAGCAGCTCGGGCAGCCACTCGCGCAGGAAGGCCTGCAGCCGGGCGCGCTGGCTGGCTTCGACGAGCATCTGCATGCGCTCGACATTGGCGACGCGCGCGATGGGATGAGGCACGGGCGGGTAGACAAAGCGGTCGTCAGCGCCGCTGATGGCCTCGGCGGCTTGCGCGGCGGCCTTGAGAAAGTCGCGCGCCGCCTGCTCGGTGCGGGCTTCGGCGCGCAGCAGGGCCAGGTGGGAGAAAGGCGGCAGATGGGCGGTCTTGCGCTCGTCGAGCTGGCTGCGCGCGAAGGCCTCGTAGTCATGCCTGGCCAGGGCCTGGTAGACGGCGTTGTCGCGATGCCAGGTCTGGACCCACATCTCGGCTTCGCTGCCGCCGGCGGCGTCCCGGCCGGCACGCCCGGCGGCTTGCATCAGCAGGGCAAAAAGCCGCTCGGGGGCGCGGAAGTCGCTGCTGAACAGCGCGCCATCGGGGTTGACGGCGGCCACGAAGCGGATGCGCCGGAAGTCGTGCCCCTTGGTGACCATCTGGGTGCCGACGAGGATGTCCACGTCGCCGTCGTGCACGGTCTGGAGCTGGGCTTCGAGCTCGCCCTTGAGGCGGGTGGAGTCGGCGTCGATGCGCAGGATGCGCGCAGTGGGCAGCGCCTCTTGCAATTGCTCTTCGAGCTTCTCGGTGCCCCGGCCCAGGGGCGCGATGTCGGCATTGCCGCAGCTGGGGCAGTGGCGGGGCACGCGCTCTGTGAAGCCGCAGTGGTGGCAGCGCAGCGTGCGGTCGCGCTTGTGGAAGACGCGCCAGGCACTGCAGTGCGGGCAGTCGCTCTTCCACTGGCACTCGCCGCAATGCAGCACGGGCGCGTAGCCGCGACGGTTGAGAAAGACCAGGCTTTGCTCGCCACGCGCCAGGCGCTCCTGCAGCGCAGCGAGCAGCGGCGCCGTGAGCGCGGTGGTGACGCCAGCCTGGGGCGGCAGGGCCTTCATGTCGAAGAGGCGCACGCGCGGCAGCAGGCTGCCGCCCACGCGGCCCGGCAGGTTGAGGCGCACATAGCGCCCCGTCTCGGCCTGCTGCCAGCTTTCCAGCGAAGGCGTCGCGGAGCCCAGCACGATGGGGATGCGCAGGCCGTGCGCGCGCCAGACAGCGAGGTCGCGGGCCGAATAGCGGGCGCCGTCCTGCTGCTTGTAGGAGGGGTCGTGCTCTTCGTCCACCACGATGAGGCCCAGCTCAGGCATCGAGGCAAACACGGCCAGCCGCGTGCCCAGCACCAGCCGTGCCTGGCCCGTGTGCGCCGCCAGCCACGAGGCCATGCGCTGCGCCGGCGTGAGCGCGCTGTGCAGCGAGACGATGGCATGCTGCGCGGGCAGCAGATGGGCAAAGCGGGCGGTGAAGCGGGCTTCGAGCTGCGGGGTGAGGTTGATCTCGGGCACGAGCACCAGCACCTGGCGGCCGGCTGCCAGTGCAGCCTCGGCGGCGCGCAGATAGACCTCGGTCTTGCCGCTGCCCGTCACGCCAAAGAGCAGGCGCGGCTTGGGGTTGGCGTGATGCAGCTGGGCGCAGAGGTCATCGACCGCGCGTTGCTGGTCGGGGCTGAGGTCGGGCAGGACGGGGGGTGGGGGTGCTGCTGCAGGCGCTTCCACCTGCGCGGGCTTGCGGGCGGATTTGCGTGCGGGCTTGGGCGGTTTGGGCGCGAGGCGCTTGAGCCGCCGGGCAAGCTGCGCGGGGGTGTCGTCGCGCAGCGCGGGGGGCAGCACGGCCAGCGCCAGTTCGCCCTGGCCGCGTTGGTAGTAGCTGGCCGCAAAGGCGACGAGGCGGCGCCAGCCGTCGTCCAGCGGGGCCAGGCCCTCGAAGTGGTCTAGCACGGGCTTGAGCGCGGCGGCGGTGGGGGTGTCGTCGCCTTCGGGTGCGTCCCACACCAGGCCCAGCACCTCGCGCTTGCCGAGCGGCACACGCACCAGGCTGCCGGGGGCGAGCGCCCGCTCACTCAGGTAGTCAAGCGGCCCGCCAAGGCCGCTGTGCTGAGGCGTCTCCACCAGCACCGACACCCGCCCGGAGGCGGCCGGCGTTGAATCAATCGCCTGCGCGCTCATGCTTCAGCGTCACTTCCAGAAAGCTCGCCAAATCCATGATTCAGAAAGACTTTCCAGTTGCTCACAATTCCTGTGGATAACTTTGTGAAAATCTGCGCCATGGACGCCAAGGCCGGCTTGGCCCTCGCGCTGGACGAAATCGGCTTGCGCCGACGCGAATGACAGTGAATCAAGCACTTAGCGGACTTTTCGGGTAAGTCCTAGGTGCGGTTCTCAAATTTCCCGGCGCGGCGCTCGCTAGCACAAATTTGGGGATAACTCGAAGCCGCTGTCCTTATTTCACGCCTTGACGCAGGCGCCGCGAGTGGGTGTGAACCTCGTCCACCAGGTGCTCCACATGCTCGGGCGGCGTCTGCTGCGCGATGCCATGGCCGAGGTTGAAGATGTGGCCATCCCAGCCGCCATCGGCCCGCTGCGGCGGGCCAAAGCTGTCGAGCACGGCGCGCGCCTGGGCGCGCACGGCCTCGGGTGGCGCAAAGAGCACATTGGGGTCGAGATTGCCCTGCAAGGCCACCTTGTGGCCCACGCGGGCGCGAGCGGTGCCGAGGTTCATGGTCCAGTCCAGGCCGATCACATCGGCACCGGCGTCGGCCAGTTCATCGAGCCACAGGCCACCGCCCTTGGTGAACAAGATGCGCGGGATGCGCACGCCCTCATGCTCGGTCTTGACCGCCGCCAGCACCTGGCGCGAATAGGCGAGGCTGAAGGCCTGGAAGGCCCCGTCGGCCAGCACACCGCCCCAGGAGTCGAAGACCATCACCGCCTGGGCGCCGGCCTCGATCTGGGCGTTGAGATAGGCCGCCACGGCACGCGCGTTGATCTCGAGGATGCGGTGCATCAGGTCGGGCCGCGAGTACATCAGGCTCTTGACCAGGCGGTAGTCGTCCGAGCCACCGCCCTCGACCATGTAGCAGGCCAGGGTCCAGGGGCTGCCGGAAAAGCCGATCAAGGGCACGCGGCCGTTCAGGGCCTTGCGGATGGACGTGACCGCATCGAACACGTAGCGCAGCTTGTCCATGTCGGGCACGGCAAGCTGGGCAACTGCGGCTTCATCGCGCACCACGCGCTCAAACTTCGGGCCCTCGCCCTGCTGGAAGGAGAGGCCCAGGCCCATGGCATCGGGCACGGTGAGGATGTCGCTGAACAGGATGGCCGCGTCGAGCGGGTAGCGCTCCAGCGGCTGCAGCGTGACCTCGGTGGCGTAGTCGGTATTGGTGGCCAGGCCCATGAAGCTGCCGGCCTTGGCGCGTGTGGCGCGGTACTCGGGCAGGTAGCGCCCGGCTTGGCGCATCAGCCACAGGGGCGTGTGGTCGGTCGGCTGGCGCAGGCAGGCGCGCAGGAAGTTGTCGTTCTGGAGCGGTGCAAACATCCGGCGATTATCCGGGGCCCCACCTCGCCACGCCCTGATTCAGGTCATGCCGGTCCTGCTGGGCGGCATGACTTCAGCCGGCAGATTCGAGGCTCAACGACTGCCGGCCGACCCAGGTCTCGCCTGCGGGCAACTCCACCGGGATGCCGACGCTCGCGGCCTCCACGCACAGCATGTGGCGCCAGCCATCGGCGGGCATGTCGGCCAGCTTGGCGCAGCGCTCGGGGCCGGGGTTCCAGACCACGGCATCGTCAAAGCCCTGGCTGGTGATCAGGACACGGCGCACGCGGCCATTGAGGCGGTGCTCACTGAGCAGCAGCGGCTCTTTGGCCTGGAAGTAGATGCGGTCCAGGTCGACGACGCCGGACTCGCCCGGCAGCAGCAGTTCGACGCGCTGGCGCTCGTCGCGCTGCGCGATCGAGTCCCAATAGCGCAGGCCCGAAAGGCCCGCGAGGCTGGTGGCATTGAGGTCGGCCACGCGCAGGTAGGTGTGCAGCGCGGCGGTGAAACTGAGCGGCGCTTCACCGGTGTTGGTGCAGGCCAGCTCCAGGTCGAGGACCTGGCCGGCCAGGCGGACCGTCAGTTCCAGCTCGAAGTGGCGCGCCCAGGCGCCGACATCGGCCGTGGCGCCATCGAGTGCCAGCACGGCCATGGCGTCGTCTCGGCTCACATCCTGACTGACCAGACGCCAGGCCTGGTTGCGGGCGAAGCCATGCTTGGGCAACGGGCCACGCTCGGCAAACTGCGGGAAGCACACGGGCACGCCGCCCCGGATGGCCTTGCCCGGCGCGAACTCGCTGCGCGGTGACAGGTAGAGCTGCTCGGGCGCGCCAGCGGGCACCCAGGAGAGCACGTGAGCGCCATGCAGCGCGATCTCGGCCTGCGCGCCATCGGGCGACTTGAGCAGGATGCGGTCGGTCATGGCGGATCAGCTTTCTGGGAACGCGAGGGACATGAGGGCGAAGTCGTCACGGTGCGGCAGCGCGGGGTCGATGCGTCGCAGCGCGGCGAAGACTTCATCGGGCGTGGGGCCACGGCCGGCGTGCAGGCAGGCGATGGTGGCCTCGAAGTCGTCGAGCGACCAGGGCTGGCCGCCGCGCGGGCTGACCGCGAAGGCCCCCGCATTGAAGGCGTAAAGCCGCGTGCCGGCTTGCACGCGCAGGGCGCCGGCGCCGGCCGCGAGTTGCTCACGCAGGCTGGCACAGGTGCCGCTGTTTTCCAGCCGGTGCATTTCGCCGTCAGGCGTGCGCAGCAGTGCGGGTGGGGCGTCAAAGCCGGCCCAAGTCAGCGTGCGCGTGCGCTCGTCCACCACCGCGCACCACAGCAAGGGCGGGCCCGCAGGGTCGCCATGGTCGAGCGCGAGGGCAGATTGCCAAGCGACGAGCAGGTCCGACGCCACCAGCATGGACTCGCCGGCATTGAAGGCGCGATGCAACCAGCTGACCGTGATCTCGGCGGTGGAGACGCTCTCGCGCCCCTGCATCACATAGACGGCCCAGCGCTCATCGGCCAGCTGGAAGCAGCCCACCGCCGCGCCACGCGCCGGCTCGGCGGGGTGCAGGCTGGTGAGCAGGTCGAAGGACTGGGGCTCGTCGCTGTGGCTGGTCGTCAGCGGCAGCGGTTGCGTGTCGGCCAGGCTGCGGTCCCCGGCCGGCGCGATCCGCTCGTGACGGAAACGGTGCGACCCGAGCTTGAGCACCGCGCCAGGCGGCAAGTCAACACTGCCCTGGATGCGGCGGCCATTGACGAAACTGCCGTTGGTGGATTTGAAGTCGGTGTAGCGCAGCTCACCATCAGCCAGCGCCTCCAGCCGACCATGGATGCCCGACACCATCAGGTCGGCCAGCACCAGATCGGCCGAGGCACGCCGGCCGATGATGAAGGGCGGGCCCAGCGGGATGTCGACGCGTCGCCCGGCCTGGGTGCCGTCGAGTTCGACCAGCACATGGCCGCTGCTGGGCGGGGGCGGGACGGCGTCCGTCAGCACGGGCGGAGCCGTTGGCGCAGCGGGTACCGGACCCGCCGCAGAAGGACCAAGCGCGGCCTTGGCCGCGCTCTTGGATGCTGCTTTGGTGCGACCTGGCTTGGGCCTGTCGTGTTCCATCGCAGCTTCGGGGTCGTGTGGAGAGTGCCTCGGTCCGCTTACTTCTTGCGGAACTTGCGCAGCGCCGCGATCTGCGCGGCCAGGCCGATCAGCTCGTTCTGGATCGCTGCCTGGTCGAGCTTGTCCTTGGCATTGCGCAGCGCTTCCTCAGCCAGACGCTTGGCCTCGGTCGCCTTGGCCTCGTCGAGGTCATGGCCACGGATGGCGGTGTCGGCCAGCACGGTGACGCGATGCGGCTGCACTTCCAGGATGCCGCCGGCGACGAAGACGAACTCCTCTTCACCGTTGTCAGCACGCTCGATGCGCACGGCGCCCGGCTTGATGCGGGTGATCAAGGGCGTGTGCTGCGGCAGGATGCCCAGCTCGCCGGACTCGCCAGGCAGGGCGACGAACTTGGCCTCGCCGGAGAAGATCTGCTCTTCGGCGGAGACGACGTCGACGTGAATGGTTGCCATGCTCGTACTTTCCTTAGCGAACAAGAAGGTTCAAGAAGCAAGCAGACGGTGGGCTGGCTAGGCGCCGCGCGGAGGTGGACTCGCGTCCACCGAGCACGGCAACAACGCCAGCGCGCCGTATGCGCCGCTTATTGAATCTTCTTGGCTTTCTCGAAGGCTTCGTCGATCGTGCCGACCATGTAGAAGGCCTGCTCGGGGAGGCTGTCGCACTCGCCGTTGACGATCATCTTGAAGCCGCGGATGGTTTCCTTCAGCGGCACGTACTTGCCAGGCGTGCCGGTGAACACTTCAGCAACGTGGAAGGGCTGCGACAGGAAGCGCTGGATCTTGCGGGCGCGAGCCACGGCCAGCTTGTCTTCCGGCGACAGTTCGTCCATGCCCAGAATCGCGATGATGTCGCGCAGTTCCTTGTAGCGCTGCAGCACGGCCTGAACGGCGCGGGTAGTGCTGTAGTGCTCTTCGCCGACCACGTTGGGGTCGATCTGGCGCGAGGTCGAGTCGAGCGGGTCCACGGCGGGGTAGATACCCAGAGCCGCGATGTCACGCGACAGCACGACGGTGGCGTCCAAGTGGGCGAAGGTCGTGGCAGGCGAGGGGTCGGTCAAGTCATCGGCAGGCACGTAGACGGCCTGGATGGACGTGATGGAGCCGACCTTGGTCGAGGTGATGCGCTCTTGCAGACGGCCCATTTCTTCGGCTAGCGTCGGCTGGTAGCCCACGGCGGAAGGCATGCGGCCCAGCAGTGCGGACACTTCGGTACCGGCCAGGGTGTAGCGGTAGATGTTGTCCACGAAGAACAGCACGTCACGGCCTTCGTCACGGAAGGACTCGGCGATGGTCAGGCCGGTCAGTGCAACGCGCAGACGGTTGCCCGGGGGCTCGTTCATCTGGCCGTAAACCATGGACACCTTGGACTCGGCCAGGTTGTCCTGCTTCACGACGCCGGAGTCCGACATCTCGTGATAGAAGTCGTTGCCCTCACGGGTACGCTCACCCACGCCGGCAAACACGGACAGACCCGAGTGCGCCTTGGCGATGTTGTTGATGAGCTCCATCATGTTCACGGTCTTGCCCACGCCGGCGCCACCGAACAGACCCACCTTGCCGCCCTTGGCGAACGGGCAGATCAGGTCGATCACCTTGATGCCGGTTTCGAGCAAGTCTTGCGAAGGCGAGAGCTCGTCGTACGCGGGGGCCGCGCGGTGGATGGAGGCGGTCAGTTCGGCAGAGACCGGGCCGCGCTCGTCGATGGGGTTGCCCAGCACGTCCATGATGCGGCCGAGGGTCGCCTTGCCGACGGGCACCTTGATGGTGTCGCCGGTGTTGAAGACTTCGGTGCCGCGGCGCAGGCCGTCGGACGAGCCCAGCGCGATGGTGCGGACGATGCCGTCGCCCAACTGCTGCTGGACTTCCAGCGTCAGGGCCGAGCCCTCCATCTTGAGGGCGTCGTACACCTTGGGCATGCGGTCGCGCGGGAATTCCACGTCCACGACGGCGCCGATGCACTGAACGATCTTGCCAACTGCTTGCGTGTTAGACATTTGTGCGTTCCTTCAATTTCCAAATCTTTGCGTGCCGAAACTTGATCAACCCACCGCAGCGGCGCCACTGACGATCTCGGAGAGTTCCTTCGTGATCGCGGCCTGACGGGTCTTGTTGTAGACCAGCTTGAGTTCTTTGATGAGGTTGCCGGCGTTGTCGGTGGCGGACTTCATGGCCACCATGCGGGCAGACTGCTCGCTGGCCATGTTCTCTGCCACGGCCTGGTAGACCAGGGCCTCGGTGTAGCGCAACAGCAGCTCGTCAATGACGGTGGCGGCGTCGGGCTCGTAGATGTAATCCCACGAGTGGGCCGGCTTGGGCTCGGTGCTGTTGCTGGCCAGGTCTGCAGCCTTGAGCGGCAGCAGCTGGTGCACCGTCACCTCTTGCTTCATCGTGTTGATGAACTTGGTGTAGCAGAGGTAGACGGCCGAGAGCTTGCCCGCGGCATAGGCGTCGAGCAGCACCTTGACGGGGCCGATCAGGGCCTCGATGTGCGGCTGGTCACCGAGCTGGGTGGCCTGAGCCACCACACGTGCGCCGATACGGTTCATGAAGCCGAGGCCCTTGCCACCGATGGCCACCACTTCAGCCTTCTGGCCCGCGCCCTCCAGCTCCTTGAGCTTTTGGGTCGCTGCACGCAGCAGGTTGGTGTTGAGGCCGCCGCACAGGCCCTTGTCGGTGGTGACGACGACCATGCCGGTCGTGGTGGCCGACTCGTTCTTCACCAGGAAGGGGTGGCGGTACTCGGGGTTGGCCTTGGCCAGTTCCGCCGCGATATTGCCGACCTTCTCAGCGTAGGGGCGAGCCGCGCGCATCCGGTCCTGCGCCTTGCGCATCTTGGACGCGGCGACCATTTCCATCGCCTTGGTGATCTTCTTGGTGTTCTCGACCGACTTGATCTTGCCGCGGATTTCCTTGCTTGATGCCATAAAGGCTCCTCGTCAGTTGGAGACCGGGCAAGCCCGATCTCGCAAGGGTCCGTGGTTAAGCGAAGCTCTTCTTGAAGGAAGCGATCGCGGCGTTGAGTTCGGCTTCAGCGTCCTTGTCCATCGCCTTGTCGTTCTCGAGCTTGGCGATGAGGGCTGCGTGGCTGGTCTTGAGGTGCTGGTGCAGACCGTGCTCGAAGGCCAGAACCTTCTTGACGTCGATGTCGTCCAGGAAGCCCTTGTTGGCGGCGTAGATCGAGGCGCCCATCAGGCTGATCGACAGCGGCTGGTACTGGGCCTGCTTGAGCAGTTCGGTCACGCGGGCACCACGGTCCAACTGCTTGCGGGTGGCAGCGTCGAGGTCGGAGGCAAACTGCGCGAAAGCAGCCAGCTCACGGTACTGGGCCAGGTCGGTACGGATACCGCCGGACAGCGACTTCACCAGCTTGGTCTGGGCAGCACCACCGACGCGCGACACCGAGATACCGGCGTTGATGGCGGGGCGGATACCGGCGTTGAACAGGTTGGTTTCCAGGAAGATCTGGCCGTCGGTGATCGAGATCACATTGGTCGGCACGAAGGCGGACACGTCACCGGCTTGGGTTTCGATGATCGGCAGCGCGGTCAGCGAGCCGGTCTTGCCCTTGACCTCACCCTTGGTGAAGGCTTCGACGTAGTCGGCATTCACGCGGGCAGCGCGCTCGAGCAGGCGGCTGTGGAGATAGAACACGTCGCCAGGGAAGGCTTCGCGGCCCGGCGGGCGGCGCAGCAGCAGCGAGACCTGACGGTAGGCCACGGCCTGCTTGGACAGGTCGTCATAGACGATCAGCGCGTCTTGGCCGCGGTCGCGGAAGTACTCGCCCATGGTGCAGCCCGAGTAGGCCGACACGTATTGCATGGCGGCGGACTCGGAAGCCGAGGCGGCCACGACGATGGTGTATTCCAGGGCGCCGGCTTGTTCCAGAGCACGCACCACGTTCTTGATCGACGAGGCCTTCTGGCCAATCGCGACGTAAACGCAGGTCATGTTCTGACCCTTCTGGTTGATGATCGCGTCGATAGCGACGGCCGTCTTGCCGGTCTGGCGGTCACCAATGATCAGCTCGCGCTGGCCACGGCCGACGGGCACCATGGTGTCAATACACTTCAGACCGGTCTGGACAGGCTGGTCCACCGATTGACGTGCGATCACGCCCGGGGCGACCTTCTCGATCACGTCCGTCATCTTGGCGTTGATCGGGCCCTTGCCGTCGATCGGCTGGCCGAGGGCGTTCACGACGCGGCCGATCAGCTCGGGGCCGACCGGCACTTCCAGAATGCGGCCCGTGCACTTGACGGTGTCGCCTTCGGAGATGTGCTCGTAGGCGCCCAGCACCACGGCACCCACCGAGTCACGCTCGAGGTTCAGCGCGAGACCGAAGGTCTGCGTGCCGTCCGCAGCAGGCGGGAATTCGAGCATTTCGCCCTGCATCACATCGGACAGGCCGTGGACGCGGACGATGCCGTCGGAAACGGACACGACGGTGCCCTGATTGCGGATGTCCGTGCTGCCACCAAGACCCTCGATGCGGCTCTTGATCAGTTCGGAAATTTCAGCGGGATTGAGTTGCATGCTGGGTCTCCGGTCCTCGGCTGGCGCGCTGCGCGCAGTCGGGGCGAGTGAAGGGAATTCGTCGTCTGGCCTGAACTTAGGCGGTCAGGGCCACTTTCATGCGTTCGAGGCGGGCCTTGACCGAGGTGTCGAGCA
The DNA here is from genome assembly GCF_039872745.1 of Roseateles paludis. Lineage (NCBI taxonomy): Bacteria > Pseudomonadati > Pseudomonadota > Betaproteobacteria > Burkholderiales > Sphaerotilaceae > Roseateles > Roseateles paludis. Next base: position 285,961 of record NZ_JBDPZD010000001.1, read on the forward strand.
CCTCGTCGCCAACCACCACGCGCACACCGCCGATCAAGCCTGGCTCCAGCTGGACATGGGCGTCCAGCTTGCGGCCAAAGCGCTTCTCGAGCGTGGCCTTGAGGTCGGCCAGTTGCTCGGCCGAGATCTCGAAGGCGCTGAAGATCTGCGCGTCAGACACGCCCGAGGCCGCATTGGCCAGGGCGTGGTACTGGGCGACGATGGTGGGCAGCGCAGCGAGCCGACCGTTCTCGATCACGGTGAGCAGAAAGTTCTGCACGCCCGGCGCGAGCGAGGTCTTGGCGGCTGCCGCCATCACGTCGAACACCTGTTGGGCGCTCGCCTTGGGGTGATCTGCGAACTGGCGCAGCTCGGCGTCCTGCGCCACCTGGGCCAGCGCGTCGAGCTGCTGACCCCAAGCGGCCAGATCTTGGCCCTTGGCCACCTGGAACAGGGCTTCAGCGTAGGGGCGGGCGATGGTGGCGATCTCGGCCATTTACAGCTCCGTCTTCAGGCGCGAAAGCAGCTCGGCGTGGACGCCGGCGTTGACTTCACGCTGCAGGATCTGTTCAGCACCCTTGACGGCCAGCGCAGCGACCTGCTCGCGCAGCGCTTCGCGGGCACGGCCCACTTGCTGCTCGGCATCGGCCTTGGCGGCGGCGACGATCTTGGCGCCTTCTTCCTCGGCCTTCTTCTTGGCCTCTTCGACGATCGCGGCGGCGCGCTTCTCGGCATCGCCGATCAGCTTGCCCGACTCGGCCTTGGTGGCGGCGAGTTCCTTGGCAATCTGGGCTTCGGCGCCCTTGAGTTCGGCCTTGGCCTTGTCAGCGGCGGACAGGCCTTCGCGGATCTTCTCGGCGCGCTCATCGAGCGCCTTGACGATGGGCGGCCACACAAACTTCATCGTGAACCCGACCAAGAGCAGGAACACGATCATCTGAACGATGAGCGATGCGTTAATAAACACCTGGGTGCCTCACAAAGTTCGAGTGCTTGAAGCCGCCCCCAGGATTCCGAGGGCGGGGCGGCGACGTCGAATTACTTGGCGGCCAACTGGGCGATCTGGCCCAAGAAGGGGTTGGCAGTGGCGAACCACAGGGCGATACCCAGACCAATAATGAACGCAGCGTCAATCAGACCGGCCAGCAGGAACATCTTGGTTTGCAGTTCGTTCATCAGCTCAGGCTGGCGAGCGGCGGATTCGAGGTACTTGCTGCCCATGATGCCGATGCCGATACAGGCACCGAAGGCACCCAGACCAATGATCAGACCAGCGGCGAGAGCAACAAAGCTAATGACTTCCACGATGACTCCTTTGAGGGGACGAGAGAAAAAGGGTTGAGGGAAAACTGCTTGGGGAAAACGGGGCTGCGATCAGTGGGCGTCGTGCGCTTGACCGATGTAGACCAGGGTCAACATCATGAACACGAAGGCCTGCAGCGTGATGATGATCAGGTGGAACGCGGCCCAGATGAAGCCTGCGATCACATGGCCCGCAGCCAGCAGCACGCCGCCCACGGGGCCGACGCTGGCCCAGGCGCCGCCCATCAGGGCGATCAGCAGGAAGATCAGTTCGCCGGCATACATATTGCCGAACAACCGCATGCCGTGCGAAACCGTCTTGGCAACGAACTCGACCATCTGCATGGCGAAGTTGATGGGGTAGAGCGCGACCTTGTCGCCGAAGGGGGCTGACACCAGTTCATGCGCCCAGCCGCCAGCACCCTTCATCTTGACGTTGTAGATCAGGCAGGTGATCAGCACGCCGATCGACAGGCCCATGGCCATGGACAGGTCGGCCGTGGGCACCACGCGCAGGTAGGCGTGGTGGTCGCCTGTGATGTTCTGCCAAGCCCAGGGCAGCAGATCGACCGGCAGCAGGTCCATCGCGTTCATCAGGAAGATCCAGACGAAGACGGTCAGAGCCAGCGGGGCGACGAGCTTGCGGCTGTTGGCGTTGTGGACGATGCCCTTGGCCTGGTCGGCGACGATCTCGACGAGGATTTCGACGGCAGCTTGAAAACGACCGGGGACGCCCGACGTGGCCGACTTGGCGGCGCGCCAGAGGAAGAAGCACCCCAGCACGCCAAGCAGCACACTGAAGAAGATGGAGTCGAGATTGACGTACGAGAAGTCGACGATGTCGATCTGCTTGCCGTTCTGCGCGTGCTTCAGATGGTGAATGATGTAGTCACCAGAGCTGGGCAATGCTGCTTCGTGGCCTTCTGCTGCCATGTTTCGATCTGCCTCGTGTTGTCCGTCAGCGGCTGCGCCAGAGCAGCGCCAGCCAATTCACTTTGATGCACACCGCAAGCGTGACCAGCAATGCAGGCCAACTCAGACCCGGCACCACCTTTGGCGCCAGCGCCAGCATCGCGATGGATGCACCAATCTTCAAAAATTCCCAGGCCATGAACCTGGCAGTTGCTGTAACCGCCGAATTCACGGGCTTTGTCATGCCGCGAGCCAGTAGCAGGCCGGGCGCCACCACAGCAACCATGCCGTAGAGCGCTGACCAGAAGATGACGCCCGAAGCCGTCACACCGCCGATCACAGCCGCCACACCCAAGCCCACCGCCGCCTGCCACCCGAGCACACGCCAGGGCGACAACATCGGCAACCGTGCCTTGAGCTCGCGCGCTTCACGCTCGCTCAGAGCCCGGACCGGCTCCTCCTGCTCTTCATCCCAGTCAGCCGCCGCGATCGCGCGAGGCTTGGGGGAGGAAGGCGCCGAAGACAGCCGAATTTGGGTCATGAGGGCCTACACCGAAATGACGCGATGCGCCATCGACAAAGCCACTCATTATATGTGACTAGTCACCCCCTAGGGAAGACGCTGAGTCGCGTGGTGCCTTCGCGGCCGGGAGATCAAGCCCGGACGAGGTTCGCAGGCAGCCCGGGCACATCGACCCGGAAAGTCAGTACGCGCCCGGCCCATGGCTCGCGCGCCAGCTCGTCGGCGGGGCGCTTCTCCCGGGCGGTGGTGACATAGACGGTGCGCAGGTCGTCGGCACCAAAGGTGGGCATGGTGGCGCAGGTGACCGGCAGCGAGACCCGCTGGAGCACGTCGCCGGTTGGCGACAGACGCACCAGCGCGCCGCCCTCGAAGAGCGCAGACCAGTACGCGCCCTCGGCGTCCACGGCCGCACCGTCCGGCCGGCCGCCATAGGGCTGCCCCGGCACCTTGGCCGGGAACTCGGCGAAGACCTGGGCGGCTCCGCTGGCGCCGGTCGCAGGGTCGAAGTCGGCGGTGTAGACGCGGTGCAGCTTGGTGTCAGACCAATACTGCCGCCGGCCGTCAGGGCTCCAGGCGAGGCCATTGCTCACATGCAGGCCGCCGACGCGCGCCTCGAAGCGTTGACCGGTCCAGACATAAAGCACAGCCTCGGGCTCACGGGCGTCGGACAAGCTGCCCACCCAAAGACGCCCATCGGGGCCAACCTTGCCGTCATTGAGCCGCAGCCGGGCCGGGTCATAGGGCGGCGGGGCCAGCCGGGTGAGCGCACCGTCAATGAAACGGAACAGCCCGTCGCGCCGGGTGACCAGCAGGCCGCCGTCGGCATGGGCGGCCACGCAACTGGGCTCCGAATCCTGGGGCCAGCGCTCAGGCTCGCTCTGGCCGGCACGCCAGCGCAGGATCTCGCGGCCTGGGATGTCGACGCAATAAAAGGCGGCCTCCAGCGGATGCCACAGCGGGGACTCGCCGAGCAGGCAGGCGTGCTCGCCGAGAGGGCGGATATCGGTCATAGGCTGACGAAGCGCGAGAGCGACTCGGGGCCGAGCTCGGCCTTGAGGTAGTGCGCACCCGGGATGGGATTGAAGTAGTACGGCGGGATCTCGACGAACCCGAGCGCCTCGTAGAGGCCCCGAGCGGCCTCCATGTCGTCGAGGGTGTCGAGCAGCATGGTCGAGTAGCCGGCCTCGGTGGCGCGGTCGAGCAGGGCCTCGGCGATCAGGCGGCCCAGGCCGAAGCGGCGAAAGGCAGGGCGCACATAGAGCCGCTTCATCTCGCAGGCGTCGGGGTAGTCGGAATCGGGCAAGGGCCTGAAGGCGCCGCTGCCCGCGACCGCGCCGTCCACCAGCGCCAGCAGCATCAGGCCGCCCGGTGCGGCGTACTCCTGCGGCAGCTCAGCGAGTTCCCGGTCGAACTGCTGGAAGCACAGGTCCACGTTCAAGGTGCCCGCGTACTCACGCAGGATCTCGCGCGCGGCCTCCCAGTCCTCGGGGTTTGCGGGCTGAATGAGCTCGACAGCAGGGCCAGACATAGCGGGCGGCAGTGTACGAGGCCACGCCCTTCAGAGCCGCACCTGGCCTTGCACTAGCGGCGTCACCTGCCCGCCGACCCAAATCGTGTCGCCTTGCTTCTCGACAAACACGCGGCCGTCGCGGCCGAGCACGGTGCCTTGCGAGACCACATAGCGCTCGGGTGCGAGGCCGGCGCCGATCAGCCACTGCGCGAGGCCCGCGTTGAGGCTGCCCGTCACTGGGTCCTCCGGCACGGCCTCGAGCGACAGCAGGGCGCGCACCTCGAAATCAGCCGCGCCGGACTGCTGCGCCACCACGCCCACCTTTTGCACCGGTGCGACGACGCCCAGCTCCAACGGCGCCAGGGCCTTGAAGTCGGGCTTGAGCGCCAGCAGCCGCTCGCGCGAGCCCAGCATCACGGCACACCAGCCGGGGCCGTTGTCCACCCACTGGTGGGCCAGCACCTCGTCGCGACCGATGCCCAGCGCCAGGCAGACCTGGCCCAAGGTCGCATCGTCGAGCGGCCCGGTGCGCAGCAGCGGCGGGGCGGCAAAGGCAAGGCGGCCCTCAGCGGCACGCCGCACGGTGACGAGGCCGACGCCGCACTCCTGCACCACGTCCGCGCCCTTGGGCTGGCCACCGGCCGCCAGCCAGGCATGGCAAGAGCCCAGCGTCGGGTGCCCGGCAAAGGGCAGCTCGCGCGCGGTGGTGAAGATGCGCACCCGGTAGTCGGCCTCGGGCCGCGTCGGCGGCAGCAGGAAGGTCGTCTCGGACAGATTGGTCCAGCGCGCAAAGGCCTGCATCTCGGCATCGCGCAAGCCCTCGGCATCGACGACCACGGCGAGGGGATTGCCTTTGAGCGGCACGGCGGTGAAGACATCCACCTGGGCAAAGCGTCGAAGACTCATGGTTGGGCAGCGAGGTAGAGGCCGGGCCGGACGATCTCCATGCCACGCTCGGGCGCGGCCAGGGGCTCGTAGCCGTGCCGGCGGTAGAGCGGGTGCATGTCGCGGGTGAAGAGCAATTGGCGGCGCAGACCCTGCAAGTCGGGGTGCTGCTGCAGGCTCTGGATCATCCAGTCGGCCAGGCCCTGGCGGCGGTGCGCTTCGAGCACGTAGACATCGCACAGGTAGGCGAAGGTGGCGCGGTCGGTGACGACGCGCGCCAAGCCCACCTGGGCCCCATCGCACCAGAGCGCCAGGCAGAGCGAATGCCGCACCGCGCGTTCGACGATCTCGCGCGGGACGCCCTCGGACCAGTAGGCGGTGCGCAGGTAGGCGTGGGCGGCATCGACGTCCACCTGGTCGAAGCGCAATTCATAGTAGCGCCCAGCCAGGTGGCGCACCGCCGCCTCGGGCACGGCTGGGCTCAAGGCGTCAGCTCCACCGCGCCTTCCATCGTCTCGCGCAGCACCTGGCCCAGCAGGGCCACGCCCTCGTGGATGAGATCGGGCGACAGGGTGACGAAGGACAGGCGCAGGGTGCGCACGTCGGGCTCGTGCGCGTAGAACGCACTGCCGGGCACGAAGGCGATGCCGGCCTCGACCGCCTTGGGCAGCAGTGCCAGGGCATCGAAGCCCTCGGGCAGGCGCACCCAGAAGAACATGCCGCCCTCGGGGGCTTGCCACTCGCAGCCGGGTGGCAGGTGCTCCCGCAGCGCCACGGCCATGGCGTCGCGGCTGGCTTTGTAGCGCGCGCGGATGGTGGGCACGTGCGTATCCAGGAAGCCGCCCTTGATGACCTCGTAGACCACCCGCTGGTTGAAGCCCGGGGTGTGCAGGTCAGCGGCCTGCTTGGCTTGCAGCAGCTTGGGGTAGAGCTCCTTGGGCGCAATCATGTAGCCCAGGCGGAAGCCTGGCGCGAACACCTTGGAGAAGGAGCCCAGGTAGATGGAGCCCTCAGGCCAGTAGGACGACAGCGCCGGCGGCGGCGGATGGTCGAACCACAGGTCGCCATAGGGGTTGTCTTCGACGATGGGCAGCCGCGCCGCCTGCGCCGCCTGCATGACCGAGATGCGCCGCACGGCGCTCATCATCCGGCCGGTGGGGTTTTGGTAATTGGGCAGCAGGTAGGCAAAGCGCGCGCCGGGCGCCTGCTTGGGCAGGTTGGCGATGGCATTGGGGTCCACGCCATCGGCGTCGCTGGCCAGGCTGGCGAAGACGGGCTCGAAGGGCGTGAAGGCCTGCAGCGCGCCGAGATAGGTTGGGGTCTCGACGCCGACCGGCGCGCCTTGGTCGCACAGCACCTTGCCGACCAGGTCGAGCGCCTGCTGCGAGCCGGTGGTGATGAGCACCTGGTCCGGCGTGGCCTGAACGCCCAGCTGGGCCACCCGCGCCACCACCCACTCGCGCAGCGGGCCGAAACCTTCGCTCGCGGCGTACTGCAAGGCCTCGCGCGGGGTGGCGCTGAGCACGCGGTCACAGGCCGCCTGGATGGCCTCGACGGGGAAGGTGTCGCTGCTGGGCAGGCCACCGGCCATGGACAGGATGCCGGGCTTCTCGGTGACCTTGAGGATCTCCCGGATGATGGACGGGTTCATGCGCGCGGCGCGCCGCGCTTGATGCCAGACGGAACTCATTGCGTCGAAAGGGGCTGGAGGCTCAATCGCCGGGTGGAAAGAAGGGGCCAGCATAGTCGGCGTTTGCGCTGGCGGGCGGCCTGGGGCGGCAGCAGCAGTTGGAAGCGCGCCGCAGGCCAAGCCTGCAGCATGGCGGCGCTGCCCGCCGGCAGCAGGGCCGACTCACCGCCGGCCAGCCAGTGGTCCCAGCGCTGGCCGTCCAGGGTCAGCCAGACCAGGCCGTGCGTGATGAGCAGGCTGCGGTCCTGCCGGTCCGGCGCCAGGCGCAGCACGTCGGCGCCAGACAGGTGCTGTTCAAACTGCGGGAGCTTCATCGCGTCGGTCCTCCTTGCACGGCCTGCCGTCTGCCCCACCAGACCACCGCCACCACCGCCGCAGCAAAGGCCAGGCTGCCGGCTTCCAGCGGCTCGCCCAGCAGGGGCACGGCAAACAACATCGACAAGAACGGCTGCAACACCTGCACCTGGCTGATGCGCAGCGTGCCGCCCAAGGCCAGCGCCCGGTACCAGGCAAAAAAGCCCAGCCACATCGACACCAGCGACACATAGGCAAAGCCCGCCCAGGCCGCCACCGAGGCCGGCCGCTCAGGCCAGGTGAGGCCGGCACTCGGCAAGGTCACCGGCAGGGCCAGAACCAGCACCCAGCAGATCACCTGCTGCGCCGGCATGCGCCGCGCCAACTGGCCACCGCCCACATAGCCTGCGGCGCCCAGGAGCACGGCGACAAACAGCAGGCCGTCGGCGGCACTCAGGGCGCCCGCACCGCGCCAGGCGGCATAGCCCAGCACCAAGCCCAGCCCCGCCCAAGCGCTGAGCCAAAATCCCCAACTGGCCCGCTGCCGCAAGAAGGCAGCCGCCAGCGCCGCCGTTGCCATGGGCAACAGCCCCGTCACCACCGCCGCATGCACGGCGTCCACCTCGCGCACGGCCAGGCCCAGCAGCAGCGGGAAGCCAAACACCACCCCCAGGCAGGTCAGCGCCAGCCAGGGCCAGTCCGCCCGCGCCGGCCAGGCGGCGCGCACCGCCAGCAGGTAGGCCACCGAACACAGGCCCGCCACCGCCGCGCGGCCCAGGGCCACAAAGCTGGGCGGCAGCTCGGGCGCCAGCGCTGTGCCGCCGGCCAGCCGCGTCATCGGAATGGTCAGCGCAAACAGCACCACCCCCAGCAGGCCCAGCGCGTAGCCGCGCGCCATCGGCGAGCTCAACGGCGCAAGGTGGGGCGGGGCGGTGGCAAGTCGGGCATCCATAGCGCCAACTGTAGGCAGCACACCAACACAGATACAGTACAGATAACCCAACAGAATCGGCATCTGTACTGGCATGAGTACCAACACACCGACCCCGCCAGCAGCGCCCTTGCAGCGCGACGCCAGCCTGCCCCTGGCGCACCAACTCGCGCAGCGCTATGCCGAGCGCATCCGCCAGCGCCTGCTGCTGCCCGGTGCACGATTGCCCTCGGTGCGCGAATGCGCTCGGCACCACGGCGTCAGCCCGCACACCGTGGTCGCGGCCTATGACCAGCTGCAGGCCGAGGGCCTGCTGGAGGCGCGCCGCCAGCGCGGCTTTTTTGTGCGTGAAACACGCGCTCGCCCGCCGGCGCCGGCCCTCGCCGGTGGGCCCGTGCCGCGCCAGGTACCGCTGGACGCCACGACCCTGATCCGCGGCATGTTCGGGACCGACACCACCCGCGCGCCGGGCTCGGGCGTGCTGCCGGCCGACTGGCTGGACATCGGCCTGCTGCAGTCCGCGCTGCGCCGCGCGCAAGCCGGCAGCCCCGATCTGCATGTGGCCTATGGCGAGCCCGCGGGCGACGCCCGCCTGCGCCTGGCCTTGACGCGCCGCCTGGCCGACCTCGGCATCCAGGCCGCGCCCGAGCAGTTGCTGACCACGGCCGGCGCCACCCAGGCGCTCGACCTCATCACCCGCGGCCTGCTGCAACCCGGCGATGCGGTGCTGGTGGACGACCCCGGCTGGGCCGTCGAATTTGCCCGCCTGGCCAACAGCGGCATGCGCCTGCTGCCCGTGCCCCGCCACCCTGACGGCGGCCCCGACCTCACCGTCATGCAGCAACTGGCCGAGGCACACCACCCGCGCGCCTACGTCACCGTCTCGGTGCTGCACAACCCCACCGGCAGCAGCCTTAGTGCCGCGCAAGCCCACACCATCCTCAAGCTGGCCGACCAGCATGACCTGCTGATCGTCGAGGACGACACCTACGCCTTCCTGGCACCCGAGCACACCGTGCGGCTGTCCGCGCTCGACGGCCTGAAGCGCACCATCTACGTCTCGGGCTTTTCCAAGTTCCTGTCGCCCGCCTGGCGCGTGGGCTACCTGGCCGCGTCGCCCGAACGCACCCAGCGCCTGATCGACCTCAAGCTGCTCAGCAACCTCACCAGCAATGCCCTGCCCGAACGCGCCGTGGCCCATGTGCTGGACCAGGGCCAGCTGCGCCGCCACGCCGAGCGCGTCCAGCAGCGCCTCGACGCCGCCCGCTCCCGCAGCGTCGCGCTGGCCGAGCGAGCCGGCGCCCGCTTCGTCTCCCCGCCACGCGGCCTCTTCGGCTGGATCGACGTTGGCGTGGACACCGAACGCCTCGCCCAGCCCCTGCTCGACGCCGGCTGGCTGACCGCCCCCGGCGTGCTCTTCTCCGCCACCCGCCAGCCGGGCTCGCTGATGCGCATCAACTTCGCCACCGCGCAAACCGCCGCCTTCTGGCGCGACCTGCAGCGCTGCATTGAGGCCCTCCGGGGAGGCTGACCAAACCCGCGCTCGCCCGCATTTCTGAGCACCCCGTGACAGCTCTGCGCACCGAGGTCGGGTGTCTGGCGGGCAGGTGTGACGGCACCGGCGCGCACCGAGAAATTCTGCGCGCCGCCACCCAGTAGCCCGGTCGGCCGGCCGGTGCGCTGGGCCAAAATCAGCTCACATCTAGAGAGCGCGGTGTGGCCCACGACGCCACAACCGCTACGCACGTGAGCACCGACACCTTGAAGTTCCTCGTCGTTGACGCGCTGGCCGGCGTGCAATCCTTCAGCCGCCAGCTCTTGCTGAGCCACGGCTTCGCGGCCGATTCCATCATCTGCTGCAGCGACCCTGAAAGCGCCCTCGCCCAAGGCCTGGACTGCGCCCCGGCCCTGCTGGTGACCGACTGGTTCGGCAAGTCGGCGCTGACCGGCGTGGCGCTGGCGGAACGGCTCAAGAGCGCCGTGCCGGGTCTGCATCTGGGTTTTCTGAGCTTTGAGTGCACGGCCGAGCACGAAGCCCAGGCCAAGGCGCTGGGGGCGCACTTCCTGCTCAAGAAGCCCTTCACTGCCGAGCAACTGCGCGCCGAGATGGGCCGCGCCCTGGAGGCCATGGCGCCGACGCTGCCGGCCATCAAGGCGAAATTGCATCCGGCCGGCACGCCCGCAACGTCGATGCGACCCGCAAGCGCCCCAAGCGCCGCCAGCAGTGCGCCGCTACGCCCGCGCGTGGTGGTGCCGGTGGTGCCGCCCGCGCCCATCGTCAAGCCGGGCGACCAAGTCGTGTTTGGCGGCAACCGGCACACCGTGATGCATGTGGTGCACCGCCATGGCGAGACGGTGCTGCAGCTCAAGGGCCAGGCCTCGTTCGTGCCGCTCGACAAGGTCAAGATGGCTTGACGGCGGCCTCCAGCTGCTCCCAACGCTCCAGCACGGTCAGCAGCGCCTCCTCGACTTGCGAGGCGCGTTCCGTCACCGCCTGGATGCGCGCAGCGCCCTGGGTGTAGAGCTCACTGCCCCCGATCAGAGCGGCCAGCTCGGCCTGCTCGGTCTCCAGGGCTTCGATGCGGGCGGGGATCTCCTCCAGCTCGCGCTGCTCTTTGTAAGACAGCTTGCGCTTGGGTGCGGCCGCTGGGGCAGTTGCGGCAGCTGCCGCAGCCACGGGTGCCGGGGCAGCCGCGGCGGACTTGGCCGTCGCCGTCGCCAGCTGTGCAGCACGGCGCGACTGGTCGAGCCAGTCCTGCACGCCGCCCTCGTACTCGCGCCAGCTCGCATCGCCCTCGTAGACCAAGGTGGACGTGACCACGTTGTCCAGGAAGCGCCGGTCGTGGCTGACGAGGAAGACCGTGCCGTCGTACTCGGCCAGCAACTCCTCCAGCAGCTCCAGGGTCTCGATGTCGAGGTCGTTGGTGGGCTCGTCCAGCACCAGCACATTGGCCGGCCGCGCAAACAGCCGCGCCAGCAGCAAGCGGTTGCGCTCGCCCCCCGACAGCGTGCGCACCGGCGAGTTGGCGCGCTGCGGCGAGAACAGGAAGTCGCCCAGGTAGCTCTTGACGTGCTTGCGCTGGTTGCCGATCTCGATCCACTCGCTGCCCGGGCTGATGGTGTCAGCCAGCGTGGCGTCGAGGTTCAGGCCCTCGCGCATCTGGTCGAAGTAAGCCACCGAGAGCCGCGCGCCGGTGCGCACGGTGCCGCTGTCGGGCGCCAGCTCACCGAGGATGAGCTTGAGCAGCGTGGTCTTGCCCGCGCCATTGGGGCCGATCAGGCCGAGCTTGTCGCCGCGCAGGATGGTGGTGCTGAAGTCGCGCACCACGGTGAGCGTGCCAAAGGCCTTGTTCACGCCCTCCAGCTCGGCCACGATCTTGCCGCTGGACTCGCCACGGTCCAGGTCGAGCCTCACCTTGCCCTGCACGTCGCGCCGTGCCTGGTGCTGCTGACGCATCTCCACCAGCCGCGCCACGCGCGCCACCGAGCGGGTGCGCCGCGCCTCCACGCCCTTGCGGATCCAGACCTCCTCCTGCGCCAGCAGCTTGTCGAAACGCGCATTGGCCAGCGCCTCGTTCTCCAGCTCATAGGCCTTGGCAGCCTGGAACGCGGTGAAGTTGCCTGGGTAGCCCCGCAGTTGCCCGCGATCCAGCTCGACGATGCGGTTGCAGACGCGATCGAGAAACGCGCGGTCGTGGGTGATGAGCAGCAGGCTGCCGGCAAATCCGTTCAGCAGCTCCTCCAGCCAGGCGATGGCGTCCAGATCCAGGTGGTTGGTGGGTTCGTCCAGCAGCAGCACCTCGGGCTGGGCCACCAGCGCACGCGCCAGCGCCACGCGCTTTTTGAGCCCGCCTGAGAGCGCGCCCACCGTGCGGCTGCCGTCCAGGCTCAGGCGGTGCAGGGTCTCGTCGACGCGCTGCTCCCAGGTCCAGCCGCCCAGTTGCTCCAGCCGCGTTTGCACGGCGTCCAGGTCGTCGCTGGGGTCGTGGCGCTCAAAGCGCTCGCGCAGCTCGCGGGCCTCGGCCACGCCTTCGGCCACCACGTCAAAAATGCTGGCCTCGGCCCGCAGCTCGGGCTCTTGCGGCACGTAGACCAGGCGCAGGCCGCCTTGCAACTGCAACAGGCCGTCGTCGAGCCGCTCAAGGCCCGCCAGTACCTTGAGCAACGAGGACTTGCCACTGCCATTGCGGCCGATCAGGCCGACGCGCTCACCGGTTTCGAGCGCAAAGTGAGCGTGGTCCAGCAGGGGGACGTGCCCGAACGCGAGTTGGGCATCAGACAGGGAGAGAACGGCCATGCCCCGATTGTCCCTGCATGAGTCCCTGCACGATCCCGAGACCCTTTCCTGAGACATCTGCACGCTGTGCGCGTGACCCACCCGCATCGCGCCCCCCAGCGCCCGGCGTGATCTCCGTATCCTGCTGACGGCTGCGTGGGCCCTGCCCTGCCGCGCCCATACCCGTTTGCCCAAAGGATGCCGCATGGCCCTCAAGTTACTCGGACTGCTTGCACTGCTCGCTCTGCTGGGCCTGTGGTGGTGGTCCAGGTCCTCGGCCGGCACGCCGCGCCACGGCGCGCGCTCGCCCGAGCCGGCCCCCGCACCCGCCCACCCGGCGGCGCGCGTGCCAGCCCCGCCCACCACGCTGGCGGCCACGCTCACCATGCCGCTGCCGATGGAGCCCGCCGTCGAGCGCACCGCGCTGCTGACCGCCGCCGACATCGCCGAGCTGCGCGAGCGCACGCCGCCCATGCCGCTGCCCCTGCACCCGGTCGAGATCCTCGACCCGCTGCTGACCGAGCCGCTGATGGAAGCGCTGCGCCAGCTGCCCCGGCCGCCACGTGCCTTGCACGAGCTGATGGACTCCGAGTTCGTCCACCGCGCCAGCTCCACCGAGCTGGCCACCTTGGTGCTGGGCGAGCCCGCAGTGGCCGCACGCGTCATCGCCACCGCCAACTCGCCGCTGTTTGGCTTGCAGCAACCCGTCGGCAGCATCGGCCAGGCCACCACCTTCCTGGGCCTATTGAGCGTGCGGCAGATGTGCCTGCAGCACATGCTGGCCGCCTGCTTCCAGCCGCGTGACGCGGCGCAGCGCCGCGAGTTCGACCGGCTCTGGCACGCCAGCAACATCGCGGCCGAGCTGTGCCAGCAACTCGCCACCCGGCTGCGCCTGCCCGACGCCGCCAACCTCACCACCTTGCTGGTGCTGTCCTTCCTCGGCCGCCAAGCCGCCGCCGCCCTGCTGCCCGACGCCGAGCTGCTGACGCACCTGAACGTCTACGAGCGTGCCGTCCACGAGCAGAAGGAACTGGGCCTCGCCGCCCATGAGCTGGGCCACCTGCTGATGCGCGCCTGGGACCTGCCCTTTGACCTCCTGCAGGACGCCCGCACCATCGGCTCGCTGCGCTTCGACCCCGACCTGCGCCCCGCGCCCGAGCGCGAGGCCGGGCTCACGCTGTGCACGCTGTGCGCCATGCTGGGCGAACGCGTTGCCGGGGGCGACCTGGCCGATCCTTTGTTCGACCCCTTGCACGACCCACGCCCCGACATGCAGGCCCTGCGTCACCGCTTGGCGCTGCCGGCACTGGCCGGTCTTTCGGCGGAGCTGCGCTCGGCGCCGCTGCAGCGCCTGCTGGACCGCCTGACCGGCCACGCCGTCCAGACGACGATGTAGCCTCCTCGCTGCGGCGTCTCGGTGAACCTGGCAAGCGTGCCAGGGCTGCCGCCCTTTTTGTTGAAAACGCGGTGACAAGCTGCGGCGCTTCAACTACGCTTGGCAGCTCACGCCTCGGTGAGGGCGGGTTCATGGCGGAAGTGAGCGGCGGAGACATGCCAGAAAGCCATAACAACAGGGACGACGATCTTCTCGACATCGTGGACGACCCCGACCCGCCTGGGCCGGGTGCCGAAGGTCGGCCGCAGCCGTGGCGCATCCTGATCGTCGATGACGACGCCGACGTGCATCGCGCCACTGAGTTGGCGATGCAGGGACTCTTGATCGAGCGCCGGCCCTGCAGCTTCCTGCATGCCCGCTCGGCCAGTGAGGCCCGCCAGGTGCTGGCGCAAGAGAACGACATTGCCGTCGTGCTGCTCGATGTGGTCATGGAGACCGAGGATGCCGGCCTGCAACTGGTGCACCACATCCGCAATGACCTGCGCAACGAAACCATCCGGATCGTGCTGCGCACCGGGCAGCCGGGCTATGCCCCCGAGATCGAGACCGTCCAGGCCTACGACATCAATGACTACAAGACCAAGTCTGAGCTGACGCGCACGCGGCTCTACACGGTGCTCACGGCCGCCATCCGCTCCTACCGGCAACTGTGCGCGCTGGAAGCCAGCCGCCGTGGGCTGGAGATGATCGTCGAGTCCAGCGCCAGCCTCTCGCGCATCCGCGGCATGACGCGTTTTGCCGAGGGCGTGGTCACCCAGATCTGCGCCCTGCTCGGCATCCTGCCCGAAGGCCTCGTCTGCGCGCAGCTCGAAGGCGAGGCCGATGTGCGCATCGTGGCGGCGGCCGGCCAGTTCGCCAGCCTGATTGATCGCCCCATCTCGGCCATCCGGATCGACGCGGTGCGCGAGCGCCTGCTGCGCTGCCTGGAGCTAAAGACCAGCCTCTACGACGACGGCACCTGCCTCTACTTCGGCATGGGCGAGGGCCGGGCCATGGCCGCACTGGTGGACGCCCACCGCGACCTCGACGAACTCGACCACCAGCTGCTGCGCGCCTTCTGCTCCAACATCGCTGTCGGCTTCGAGAACGTCGTGCTCTACAGCCAGTTGCTCGACCAGGCCTACAACGACCAGTTGCTGCACCTGCCCAACCGCACCCGCTTTGCCGAGCTGCTGGACCGCAATCTCAAGGACCCGCATGGCGTCACGCTCGCGCTGATCGACATCGACGACTTCTCCGACATCAACGACGCCTTCGGCCACGCCTTTGGTGACCAGGTGCTGCGCGCCGTAGCCTTGCGGCTGGTCGAAGTGATGGGGCTGTCCACCGCGATGGCGCGCGTCGGGGCCGACATCTTTGGCGTGCTCGGCGTGCAGTCCAAGGTCAACCCCGAGACCGTCACCGCTGCGTTCGACGAGCCCATCGTCGTCGCGGGCGAACGCCTGCAGCTCTCGGCCACCACGGGCCTGGTGCGCCTCGGAGAGTCACAGTCGGTGGGCTCCGAGCTGCTGCTCGATGCCCAGATCGCCCTCAAGCGCGCCAAGCAGGCCCACCGCGGCGCCTCGCAGTACTTCTCGGCCGCCATGGGCACCGACGCCCGCGAGCGCTTCAAGCTGCTCAAGGGCCTGCGCATGAGCTTTGAAGACAACCGGCTCTTTCTGAACTACCAGCCCCAGGTCGACCTCGCCACCGGCCGCTGCCTGGGCGCCGAGGCCCTGCTGCGCTGGCGTGACGAGCACGGCAAGTTCATCCCGCCCGACCAGTTCATCCCGCTGGCCGAGCAGTCAAGCCTGATCGTGCACATCGGCGAGTTCGTGCTGCGCACCGCCTGCTTCGAGCTGCGCCGCATCCTCGACGCCGGCCACGCAGGCTTCCGCATGGCCGTCAACATCTCGCTCGCCCAGTTCCGCCACGCCAACTTCCTGAACTCGGTGCAATCCGCCATGCGGGACAGCGGTGTACCCGCGACGAACCTGGAGCTCGAAATCACCGAGTCCATCGCCATGGAGGACCCGACCTTCATCCTGCGTGTGCTGGAGGAGGTCAAGCAGCTTGGCGTCACCGTCGCCATCGACGACTTCGGTACCGGCTTCTCGTCGCTCAGCCAGCTGCGCCGCTTGAAAGTGGACCGACTCAAGATCGACCGCGCCTTCGTCCAGGAAGCTCAGGCCTCAGAGGCCGGCGCCACCATTGCCATGATGGTGGTGAACCTGGGTCGCAGTCTTGGCCTGACCGTGATCGCGGAAGGCATCGAGACCGAAGAGCAACGACAACATCTGCTCAACCTCGGCTGCCATGAAGGACAGGGCTGGCTGTTCGCCCGACCGCAGCCCGCCGAGCAGCTGGAAGCCTGGCTGGCCCAGGAGGGCGAGCGCGCGGCAGCAGCAGCAGCGGCAGCAGCCCCCATCAGCGTCTCCTGAGTCAACGCCGGGCCGCCCCATTTGACTCATCCCCCCCGGGGGGGCCTGACGTGCAACGGCAGGTCTGGGGGCGCTCCTCACCACGAAACCCGACGTAACGGATCGCAGGGGCTTTCTCTGAGGCGCCAAGGGCCCGCAGCTTTTACAGTGCTGGCCGTTCGCAACCCAGGAGACCCCATGTCTGCCAAGATCCTCGTCGCCCAAGGCGGCGGCCCGACCGCCGTGATCAACCAGAGCCTTGTCGGCGTCGTGCTCGAAGCGCGCCGCCAAGCTGGCGTGACGGCCGTCTACGGCGCCCGCCACGGTGTGCGCGGCATCATCAACGAGGACTTTGTCGACCTCGGCCAGGAAACCAGCCACAACCTCGAGCTCGTTGCCGGCACGCCCGCCGCCGCGCTGGGCTCTACCCGCGACAAGCCCGACGCCGCCTACTGCCACAAGATCTTCACGGTCCTGCAGGCCCACGGCATCACGCACTTCTTCTACATCGGCGGCAACGACTCCTCCGACACCGTGCGCATCGTGGCCGAAGAGGCCGCCGCCGCCAACTACCCGCTGCGCTGCATCCACATCCCCAAGACCATCGACAACGACCTGGTCGGCAATGACCACACGCCCGGCTTCGCCTCGGCCGCGCGCTTCGTCGTCCAGGCCTTCGCCGGTGCCAACCTCGACAACGCCGCCCTGCCCGGCGTCTACGTCGGTGTCGTGATGGGCCGCCACGCCGGCTTCCTGACCGCCGCCTCGTCGCTGGCCAAGAAGTTCGAGGACGACGGCCCGCACCTCATCTACGTGCCTGAGCGCGTGTTCGACATCGACAAGTTCCGCGCCGACGTCAAGGCCACCTACGACAAGTACGGCCGCTGCGTGATCGCCGTCTCCGAGGGCATCCACGACGCCGACGGCACGCCCATCCTGTCGCGCCTGGCGGGCGACCTGGAGCGCGACGCGCACGGCAACGTCCAGCTCAGCGGTACCGGGGCCCTGGCCGACCTGCTCTGCGAAGAGATCAAGAAGACCGGCATCAAGCGCGTGCGCGGCGACACCTTCGGCTACCTGCAGCGCAGCTTCGTGGGCTGCGTGTCGGACGTCGACCAGCGCGAAGCCCGTGAAGTGGGCGAGAAGGCCGTGCAGTTCGCCTTCCATGGCAAGGACAACGGCTCCGTCGCCATCAAGCGCGTCGGCTACTACTCGGTCAACTACGAGCTGATCCCGCTGGCCACCGTGGCCGGCAAGACCCGCCACATGGAAGACGAGTTCATCGCCGCCAGCGGCACCGACGTCACCGACGCCTTCCGCCTCTACCTGCGCCCCCTGCTCGGCTCCAACCTGCCCGACGCCTACCGCCTGCGCCCCAACGCCGTGGCCAAGGTGCTCAACAAGGGCTGATTCAGCGCCCAAGCTCGACGCCCGCAGCGCGCCAGCCCTGCGGGCGTTTTCATTTCAGGGCATGGGTTTGACGATGCGCTTGTGCGCCTCCGGCACGCCCACCAGCGCCGCCGAGCCGAAGTGCAAGTGGTACTCGGCCACCATCTCGCCCGACTGGATGACCGGGTCGGTTTCGGTGTGGAGCTTGGCGGTGGCGATGTCGGGCACGGTCATGATGAAGAGGCCGCGCCAGCCATCGACGCCGTCAAACGGCCCGGCATAGGCCAGCACGCCCTCGGCCGCCAAGCGGCCCATGTTGGCGAAGTGGCCCTTGAACATCGCATCCCGCTCCGGGCCGGCCGGCATGGGCTTGGGGCCGGTCTTGAGCAGCACGAACACATACTTGCGCAGGCCCTGGTCGTTGGCGCCCCAGGCCTTGGCTTGGGCCGCGTCGTAGGCGGGCGGGGTCTGCGCGTGGCCAGCGAGGCTGAGGCAGGCCAAGGTCAGGGTGGCGAGCAGGCGGCGCATGGGGGCTCCCGGGTCGAGGTGCGCCGATTGTGGGCGTGGCGACGCCTCACGGCCATTTGGCATGCCAGGCGCTGAGCACGCGATCTAGCGCCTGCGGAAGGCCCGCCGCCTGCGCACGCGCGGCCGCGCGCAGGGCTGCGGTGTCGAGGCCCTGCTCGGCCAACTCGCCGGCGTGGCCAATCAGCCATTGCTCGATGCGCGCGGCATCGACTTCCAGATGGAGCTGCCAGGCCAGGGTGTGTTGCTCCACCTGGAAGGCCTGGTGCGGACACAGCGGCGTGTGGGCCAGGGAGGGCACGCCCGCCGGCAGCTCGAACTGGTCGCCATGCCAGTGCAGCACCGGCTGCGCACCCAGGGCCGACAGGGGCGAGGCCTGGCCGGCCTGCGTGAGCTGGAGGGGCGCGAAGCCGATCTCCTTGTGGCCCATCGGCCTCACCCGCGCGCCCAGCGCCCGGGCGATCAGTTGCGCCCCCAGACAGATGCCGAGCAGAGGCCGGCGCGTGGCCAGGCGCTCGCGGATCAAGGCGACCTCGGCCGCCAGGAAGGGGTAGCGCGCGTCCTCCTCCGCGCCGATGGGGCCGCCAAGCACGGCCAGTAGGTCCACCTGGCCGAGGTCGAGGCCGTCGAGCGCATCGACACCCACGTCGTGGTAGCACACGCGCCAGCCGCGCGCCTCCATCCAGGGGGCGATCAGGCCCAGGTCTTCAAAGGCGAGGTGGCGCAGGGCCAGCAGGGTCTTCATGGTCGTGGCCCTCAGAACTGACCCTCACGAGCATAGGGCTGGCTCCACAAGATGGTCTGCAGCAGCACGGACTTGACCCAGGCGGCGTGCATCTTCTCCACGTCGGCGGCCGAGGCGCCCTTCTTGGCCAGGAAGGGCTTGAGCGTGGTCGTCACCGGGATGGTCAAGGCCGACAGATAACGCATCGGCACCAGGGGCGTGCTCTGCACGCCGTCGGTCTGGTTCTTCTTGGCCGGCGCATGGCGCAGGGCGATCTCGTGTTGGTAGTCGAGCCAGGCCTGGTCGAAGCGGGCGTCGGCGGTGTCGAGGATCCACTGGCCAAAGCGCTTGCGCACAGCGCCCAGGTAGGCGGCGTCGGGCGCGCCGGTCCCCGTGTGCTTGAAGGAGGCCAGCAGCTCGGGCGTGGCTCCCACGAATCCGTACCAGACGTCGAGGATGGCCTCGACCTGATCCGCCAGGATCTCGCGGCTCTGGCGCAGCGCGCGCACGTCGTCGTCGCCCAGCAGCAGGGTGCGCTTGAGGGGGTCCAGCTCCTGCAGGCTGACGGGCGAGCGGGCCAGGCCGGGCTGGCCATGGGTGTAGCCGGGGATGGTGGGCGCCGCCATGGCAGCAGGCGCGGTGGCCAGGGCGGTGGCCCCCGCGAGGGCGGCGGCAAGGTGGCGGGGCGAGAGGGTCATGAGCGGTCTCCAGTCAGTGGGTGGAGACCGCACTGTGGCCGGTCAATCCGTATCATTGGACGCATTTCGTCCACCAAGCATTGCAGTTCGTCCATGAGCACCGCCATCAGCACGCCCGACCCCGTTGACCGGCTCTCGGCCCTGCTGGAGCGCTTCCGGGTGCGCGCCCACCTCTTCCATGCCGGGCCGCTGTGCGGGGTCACGCACTTCGCGGCGGAGCCGGGGCGGGCCTTTCTGCACGTGCTGCGGCGCGGCGAGATGCGCGTGACCCACCCCGCCCGCAGCGGTGCGCCGCGCCGCCTCGTCGTCAGCGAGCCCACGCTGCTGTTCTACCCGCAGCCGCTGGCACATGACTTCCACAACGCGCCGGTGGACGGCAGCGACTTCGTCTGCGCCACGCTGGACTTTGACGGCGGCGCCCAGCACCCGCTGGTGCAGGCCCTGCCGCCCCTGGTGACCTTGCCGGTGGCCGCCCTGCCAGACATCGAGCACACGCTCGCGCTGCTGTTTGCCGAGACGGAGCGTGTGCGCTGCGGCCAGCGCCTGCTGGCCAATCGATTGTTCGAGGTCTTGCTGCTGCAGACCCTGCGCCACTTGCTGGACCATGCCGGTGACCATGGCGTGCAGGCCGGCCTGCTCTGCGGCCTGGCCCACCCCAAGCTCGCGCGGGCCCTGACGCAGATGCACGAGCGCCCGGGCGAGCCCTGGTCGCTCGCGGCATTGGCCACCGCAGCGGGGATGTCACGCAGCAGCTTTGCGGCCGAGTTCCGCGCCCAGCTCGGCACCACGCCGGCCGAGTATTTGCTGCGCTGGCGCGTCTCGCTCGCACAGACGATGTTGCGCGACGGCGCCTCGGTCAAGGCGGCCAGCGATGCGCTGGGCTACGCCAGCGCGGCCGCGTTCTCGCGCGCCTTCACGCAGGCCGTGGGGCAGTCGCCACGGGCCTGGTTGGCGCTCAGCGCAGAAGCCTAGACGTCATTCCGGGCGGCGTCCAAGCGCCGCCGCGCGACGCGGCCCAGCCAGCCGAGACCCGCCAGCATCAGCCCCCAGGTGCCAGGCTCGGGCACCGGCAACGGCTGGGTCCAGTCAAGCCCGCTCGCTGCAGCCACCGTGTAGCCGCTGGTGACGAGGTTGCCATCAAGCAGGATGCCGCTCACGCCCTGCACCAGCACGCTGTGGCTGAAGTCGAGCGCTGTGGACGACAAGGTGGAAATCGCCCCGTAGCTGCGCTGGCTGGACTGGGCACGGGCGTAGATGCCGAGGTCAAAGGCCGTGCCCACCACCACAGGCACGCTGAAAGTCCAGTGCCCATCGATGACACGGCTGGTGTTGGGCCCACTGCTGGCCCCCCAGGCCACGCGCTGGCGATCAGTGGTGAAGAGATCTGAGTTGCCCCGGCTATAGCCCGGGTTGCCGGCCATCAGCTCCGAGGTGTTCATGTAGCCGGTCACCTCGATCTGGCTGGCGCCGGCCGGGCCACTGGCGCTCACCGTGCCATCGGCGCTCATGGCGACGAGCATGTAGACGGTCTTGCCCGTCTGGCCCGGCAGGTTGAGCAGCAGCCGATCCTCAAAGCCACCGTTGGACGCCGCGATGGCAAAGAAGGCGTTGCCCGGCGAGGTGTTGCTCGACTGCATGTGGATGTGCCCAATGCCCACCGAACCGCTGCTGGCATTGCTGATGTTGCCGCCGCTGTAGGCATCCGACGCGCTGGCCGTGTCATTGCCCGTGAAGTAGGCCAGCGTGCAATGCCCGCTGGCGAAGTCGGCCGTGAAGTTGGTGCCGGGTGTGCGCGGTGCGCCGGGCGAGCTGGGCGCGGCGCAGGACTGCATGAAGCCCCCGGGACCCACGATGTCCTGGTGGCGCGGGGCGGCGTGCAGCGAGGCGGCCACACCGGCGGCCAGCAGTGCGGTGGCGCGAGCAAGAGTGCGCGTGGACATGGCAGGGCTCCAGAGCAGTAGATGCCCTGAAAGACGCATCCACCGGACCAGAAGGCTCACGCCCCCCACGTTTGCAGGCGTCGTGCTTGGGGTGGGGGCTTGGGGTGAGCCTCAGGCCCGCTTGGGCGCGCCGCGCCCGCGCTCCTCCAGCCAGGCCTTGGCGGTGGAGAAGTGGCCGCAGCCGATGAAGGGCCGGGGGGGCTTGAGCGCCGAGAGGGGCGAGGGGTGGTTGGCCTTGAGCACCAGGTGGTCCTGCCGCGCGGCTTCGATCAGCGGGGCCTTGGCCTGGGCGTAGCTGCCCCAGAGCATGAAGACCTTGGGGGCCGGGTCTTCGGCGGCGGCGCGCATCAGTGCGTCGGTCAGCAACTCCCAGCCCTGGCCGGCGTGGCTGGCGGGCTGGCCGTCTTCCACGGTGAGCACAGCGTTCAGCAACAGCGTGCCGCCCTCAGCCCAGCGCACCAGCGAGCCGGTGGGAGGGAAGGGCTTGCCCAGATCGCGCTGGATCTCCTTGAAGATGTTGCGCAGGCTGGGGGGGAAGGGCACGCCCTCGGGCACCGAGAAGGACAGGCCCTCGGCCTGGCCGGGGCCGTGGTACGGGTCCTGCCCGAGGATGACGACGCGGGTCTGCGCGAGCGGCGTGAGGCGCAGCGCGCGCAGCGGCTCGGGCGGGTAGATCACGGCGCCCGCAGCTTGGCGCTGGGCGACAAAGGCTTGCAGCTTGCTGCCTGCCGGGCTGGCGGCCCAGGCATCGACAACGCCTTGCCAGTCTCCGCAGCCACTGAGGTCGAGCATGGCCGCCTCAGCCGAAGAGGGTCGCCAGCGCCGCGCCGGGGTCGGCCGCGCGCATGAAGGCCTCGCCGACCAGGAAGGCGTTGACATCGGCCGCGCGCATGCGGGCCACATCGGCCGGGCCGAGGATGCCGGACTCGGTCACCAGCAGCCGGTCGGCCGGCACGCGTTCCAGCAAGCCGAGCGTGGTGTCGAGCGTGACTTCAAAGGTGCGCAAGTTGCGGTTGTTGATGCCGACCAGCGGGGTCTTGAGGCGCAGCGCGCGGTCAAGCTCGACACCGTCGTGCACCTCGACGAGCACGTCCAGGCCCAGCGCAAAGGCGGCGGCTTCGAGGTCGGCCATCTGCGCGTCGTCCAGGCAGGCGGCGATGAGCAGGATGCAGTCGGCCCCCATGGCGCCGGCTTCCATCACCTGGTACTCATCGACCATGAAGTCTTTGCGCAGCACCGGCAGCGCGCAGGCGGCGCGGGCCTGCTGGAGGTAGGCCACGCTGCCTTGGAAGAAGCGCTCGTCGGTCAGCACGCTCAAGCAGGCCGCGCCGTGGCGGGCATAGCTGTCGGCAATCTCGGCGGGGCGGAAGTCGGCGCGCAGCACGCCCTTGCTGGGGCTGGCCTTCTTGACCTCGGCGATCACGCCCGCGCGGCCAGCGGCGATGGTGCTGCGAAGCGCAGCGGCAAAGCCGCGCTGCTGGCCATGGCGGCTCTCGGCTTCGTCGCGCAGCGAGGCGAGCGAACGCTTGGGCCGTGCGGCGGCGATTTCTTCGTGCTTGACGGCGACGATGCGCTGGAGGATGTCGTCCATATTCAGAGACTCAAGCCTTGGCGACCCATTTGAAGGCGGGCGGCCAAGGCGTCGGCCAGTTGGCTGGTGAGTTGATGCTCGGTGCGGTTGGCGCCCGAGCGGGTTTGGAAGAAGCGGCGCGGCGCACCGCCATCCTGGTGGCGGAACTCCAGCGCCAGCATGCGTCGGCCGCTGCCACCCACGCAAAAGAGCGACCAGCCCTCGGCGTCCAGCACCTGGGCCTCACCCGGCTGGCCCACGGGGCGCAGAGTGCGGCTTTGCAGGTCCAGCTGCCAGCCGATACCCTGGCGGCGCAACGTGGCGTGGATGAACATGCCGGCCACGCACAAGGTCAGGGCGAACCAGCCGAGCAGCGTCGCAGCGCTTTGCCGCGCCGCATACAGCCCCAGCGCCACACCGCCCAGGCCCACCGCTGCACCCATGGGGTGCGGCTCCAGTTTGGGCAGGAAGAGCAGGGGCTGCTGGCCGGCGTCGTCCACCAAGCGGCGCAGCAGGGACTCGGTGGCCAGCACGATCAGGCGGCGCCGAGCGATTGCGTCGTTTGCACAAAGGCGTCGAGCTTGGCGCGGGCGGCACCGCTGTCGAGCACGGCCTCGGCCTTCTCGATACCCTCCACCAGGCTGCCGGCCACATTGGCCGCGTAGAGCGCGGCCCCGGCGTTGAGCAGCACGATGTCGCGCGCCGGGCCGGGTTGGCCGTCGAGCACGCCCAGCAGCATCTGGCGCGATTGCTCGGGGCCTTCGACGCGCAGCTGGCGGTTGCTGGCCATGGTGAAGCCGAAGTCCTCGGGATGGATGGCGTACTCGCGCACCACGCCGTCCTTCAGTTCAGCGACCAGGGTGGTGGCGCCGAGCGAGATTTCATCGAGCCCGTCCTGCCCGTGCACCACCAGCGCATGCTGGGCGCCGAGGCGCTGCAGCACGCGGACCTGGATGCCGACGAGGTCCGGGTGGAAGACGCCCATCAGGATGTGGGGCGCATTGGCCGGGTTGGTCAGCGGCCCGAGGATGTTGAAGATGGTCCGCACGCCCAGCTCGCGCCGCACGGGGCCGATGTTCTTCATCGCCGGGTGGTGGTTGGGCGCGAACATGAAGCCGATGCCGCACTGCTGCACGCTCTGGGCCACAGCATCCGGCTTGAGCTGGATGTTGGCGCCCAGGGCTTCCAGCACGTCGGCGCTGCCGGTCTTGCTGGAGACGCTGCGGTTGCCGTGCTTGGCAATCTGCGCGCCTGCCGCAGCGGCCACGAACATCGAGCAGGTGGAGATGTTGAAGCTGTGCGCGCCGTCACCGCCCGTGCCCACCACGTCGACAAGGTGGGGCAGCGGCGGCAGCACGACCTTGGTGGAAAGCTCGCGCATCACCTCGGCGGCTGCGGTGATCTCGCCGATGGTCTCCTTCTTGACGCGCAGGCCGATCAGCAGCGCCGAGGCGATCACGGGCGACATCTCGCCGGCCATGATGCGGCGCATCAGGGTCAGCATCTCGTCGTGGAAGATCTCGCGGTGCTCGATGACGCGCGACAGGGCTTCGTGGTCGGTGATGGCCATCGTCAGGCTTTCAAGTCGAGGAAGTTGCGCAGCATGGCGTGGCCGTGCTCGCTCAGGATGGACTCGGGGTGGAACTGCACGCCCTCCATCGGCGTGGCGGTGCCGGCCAGCTCGCGGTGGCGCACGCCCATGATCTCGCCGTCCTCGCTGCGGGACGTCACCTCCAGCACGGCCGGGCAGGTGGCTTCCTCGATGACGAGGGAGTGGTAGCGAATGATGGAGAACTCTTTGGGCAGGCCGGTGTAGACGCCGCGCTGGTCGGTCGTCAGCGTGCTGGCCTTGCCGTGCATCTGGCGCTTGGCGCGGATGATCTTGCCGCCCAGGGCCTGGCCCATGGACTGGTGGCCGAGGCAGACGCCGAGCAACGGCTTCTTGCCCACGAAGTGCTGGATGGCCTCGACGCACACGCCCGCCTCGTTGGGCGTGCAGGGGCCGGGCGAGAAGACGATGTGGTCGGGGTTCAAGGCCGCCATTTCAGCGACGGTGATCTCGTCGTTGCGCGCGACCTTGACGTCGGCGCCCAGCTCCCCGAAGTACTGCACCAGGTTGAAGGTGAAGCTGTCGTAGTTGTCGATCATGAGCAGCATGTCAGAACCCCTCTTCCACCAGTTCGGCCGCACGTAGCAGCGCACGCGCTTTGTGCTCGGTCTCCCTCCACTCCATCTCGGGGATGGAGTCGGCCACCACGCCGGCAGCCGCCTGCACGTAGAGAGTGCCGTTCTTGATGATGCCGGTGCGGATGGCGATGGCGAGGTCCATGTCGCCCGCAAAGCTCAGGTACCCGCAGGCGCCGCCGTAGATGCCGCGCTGCACGGGCTCTAGCTCGTCGATCAGCTCCATCGCACGCACCTTGGGGGCGCCGGTCAGGGTGCCGGCCGGGAAGGTGGCCTTGAGCACGTCGAGCTGGCCCACATCGCTGCGCAGCATGCCTTCAACGTTGGAGACGATGTGCATCACGTGCGAGTAGCGCTCGACCACGAAGGCCTGCGTGACCTTGACGCTGCCGATGCGGGCGATGCGGCCGATGTCGTTGCGCGCCAGGTCGATCAGCATCAGGTGCTCGGCGCGCTCCTTGGGGTCGGCCGTGAGCTCGGCTTCCAGCGCCAGGTCTTCCTCGCGCGTCGCGCCACGGGGCCGGGTGCCGGCCAGCGGGCGGATGGTGACCTTGCGGCTGCGCGTGCCGTCGGCGTCCGTGGCGTGCTCTTCGCGCACCAGGATCTCGGGGCTGGCCCCCACGATCTGGAACTCGCCCAGGTCGTAGAAGTACATGTAGGGGCTGGGGTTGAGCGTGCGCAGCGCGCGGTAGAGCGCGAGCGGCTCGGCGCTGTAGGGCTTGGCCAAGCGCTGGCCCACTTGCACCTGCATCAGGTCGCCGGCGGCGATGTACTCCTTGGCGCGCTCGACGGCGGCGAGGTAGTCGGCCTTGGCAAAGATGCGCTGGACGTCTTGCGGCGGCTGGGGTTCAACCGGCGGCAGGCTGACGGTGCGGCGCAGGCGCTCGGACAGCACATCGAGCCGCGCGAGGCCAGCCTCGTAGGCATCGGCAGCAGCTGGGTCGACCCAGACGATCAGGTAGATGCGGCTGGCCAGGTTGTCGATGACGGCCACCTCTTCAGCCAGCAGCAGCAGGATGTCGGGCGTGCCGATGCCGTCGGGTTTTTGCACGCCGGCCAGGCGCTTCTCGATGGCGCGCACGGCCTCGTAGCCGAAGTAGCCGGCCAGGCCACCGCAAAAGCGCGGCAGGCCCTCGGGGATCTTGGGGCGGTAGCGCTCCTGGTAGGCCGAGACGAAGTCCAGCGGGTTGCCGGTGTGGGTCTCGACGACGCGGCCGTCGGTCAGCACCTCGCAGACATCGCCCGTGGCGCGCACCAAGGTGCGGGCCGGCAGGCCGACGAAGGAGTAGCGCCCGAAGCGCTCGCCCCCGACCACGGACTCCAGCAAAAAGCTGTTGGGCCCCTGGCCCTGGCAGAGCTTGAGGTAGAGCGAGAGGGGGGTGTCCAGGTCCGCAAAGGCTTCGCGGATCAGCGGGACGCGGTTGTAGCCCTCGGCAGCGAGGGCACGGAATTCAGATGGAGTGAGGAGCACGGCCAAAACCTTGAATGCAAGTCTTCAGGGCTTGGCGGCGGCCGCGAGGGGTGCGGCTCAATCACGCAAGGGCTGCGCGGTTCGCGCGCCAAGCAGGTCAGTCGAACGAGGACTGGCGACGCCAGGGCCAGGCTCCCCGGTCGCTCGACCCCGTGCTGTGCTTGCGCGTGATGAACATGATCGGGCCAGTGTATCAGCGGCCCCCAGGACGGCTGCGCCACGGGATACTTCGCGTCCCTCCCGTTGTTCGATCGGAGTTGATCATGCGTCGTTTCCTGCAATTGGTCCTGATGGCCCTGTTGGCCGTCAGCCTGGGTGCCTCGGCCGAGACCGTCGAGGTGGGCAAGGTGAAGTTCCCGACCCAGGTCGATGTCGGCGGACAGCGCCTGGTGCTCAGCGGTGCGGGCATCCGCACTAAGGCCATCTTCAAGGTCTATGCCGCCGCGCTCTACCTGAAGACGCCCGCCACCACCACGGAGGCCGTGCTCAGCCAGGCCGGCCCCAAGCGCATCGACATCCACATGCTGCGCGAGGTGGACGGCAATGAGCTCGGCAAGCTGTTCACCAAGGGCATGGAGGCCAATGCGCCGCGCGACGAGCTGGCCCGCTCGGTCAACGGCATCCTCAAGCTGTCGGAGCTGTTCGCGGCCCGCAAGGCGCTGGTGGAGGGCGATTTCTTCAGCGTGGACTACGTGCCCGGCGTCGGCTCGACGGTGCTGCTCAACGGCAAGCCGTCCGGCATCGACCCCATCAAGGAACCGGAGTTCTTCACCGCCCTGATGCGCATCTGGCTGGGCGACAAGCCGGCCGACGATGACCTGAAGGAAGGCCTGCTCGGCCTCAAGAAGCTGAGGCGCTCCAATTGAAGTCGTCGAGCCGGGCGACGTGCGCACGCGCCGGGACATTGAGGATGTCCTCGCCATGGTTGTAGCCGTAGGTCACCAGCACCAGCGGGCAGCCGGCAGCATGCGCGGCCTCGGCGTCATTGCGGGAGTCGCCCACCATCCAGGTCTCGGCCGGCGCCGTGCCCAGCGCGCGGCAGGTTTCCAGCAGCGGCATGGGGTCGGGCTTGCGGCGGGCAAAGGCCTCGCCGCCAAAGACATGGGTAAAGCTGCCCAGCAGGCCCTTGCGGCGCAGCAGCTCGGTGGCAAAGCTGCCGGGCTTGTTGGTCACGCAGGCCAGCGGCAGGCCCCGCTCGCGCAGCAGCGCCAGGGTCTCGGTCACGCCGGGATAGACCTCGGCGTGGTCGCCATTGCGGGCGGTGTATTCGTGCTGGTAGAGCGCCCAGGCTTCGTCAAAGCGCTCGGGGCCGGCACCGGCATGGGCCAGGCAGGTGCGGATCAGGTGCTCGCTGCCACGGCCGATGGTGTGCAGCAAAAACTCGCGCGAGGGCCGGGGCAGGCCCAGGCGGTCGTGCACATGGCCAAGAACGACGACAAAGTCGCCCAGGGTGTCGACGAGGGTGCCGTCGAGATCGAACAAGAGTGCTTGCATGGTTGAGCGCATTGTCTGCGTGGGCGGCATCAACCTGGACCGCAAGCTGCGGCCGCTGGCCAGCTTGATCAGGGGGTCGTCCAACCCCTGCACCGCGCTGGAAAGCCCGGGCGGCGTGGCCCGCAACGTGGCCGAGAACCTGGCGCGGCTGGGCGTGCCGGTGAGCCTCGTCGGCGCGGTGGGCGACGACCTCGCCGGCCGCGCGCTGCTGGAGGCGGCCGCCGCCAGCGGCATCGACGTAGGCCCCGTGCTGCGCCTGCGGGGCCAGACGACCGACAGCTACACCGCCCTGCTGCAGGCCGATGGCGAGCTGGCCTATGGCTTGGCGGCGATGCCCCTGGTGGAGCGCGTCAACAGCTGGGCCCTGGCGGCCAGCCGCGCGCTGCGGGCCGAGGCGGCCTGCGTGATCCTGGACGGCAACCTGCCGCCGGATGCCGTGGCCAGCCTGATTGCCGAGGGCAGCCGGCTGCTGGCCTATGTCAGCGTCTCCGAGCCCAAGATGGCGCGGTTGCCGCAGGCACTTGCCGGCCTGAACCTGTTGCTGCTGAACCGGGCCGAGCTGCTGGCACTGGACCCCGACCCTGAACGTGCGCTGCAGCAGCTGCATGCGCGCGGCTGCCAGCGGGTGCTGGTCTCGCTGGGGACCGAGGGCCTGCTCGTCAGCGAGCCCACCGGCCTGGGCCGCCAGACTCTGGCCGCACCGCCGGTAGACGAAGTGCTGGACGTGACCGGCGCGGGTGATGCGCTGGCCGCGGGCGTTTGCGCCTGGCTGTGCCGGCGGCCCGATGATCTGTTCGGCGCCGCGCGCCTGGGCCAGCACCTGGCGGCGCTCACGGTCCAATGCGAGCAAAGTGTCAGCCCGCAACTCAGCCTTCAACTCCTGCCCCCATGAGCCCACACCCCCTTCTGCACCTGAGCCCCGAAGTGGCTGCCGCGCGCGATCAAGGTCGGGCCATCGTGGCGCTGGAGTCCACCATCATTGCCCACGGCATGCCCTGGCCCGAGAACCTCGGCATGGCGCGCGAGGTGGAGGCGCTGATCCGCTCCGAAGGGGCCACGCCGGCCACCATCGCGGTGATTGATGGGCGCATCTGCATCGGTCTGTCGGACAGCGAGCTGCAGCGCCTGGCCCGCGCGCCCGACGCGATGAAGCTGAGCCGGCGCGACCTGCCCTATGCCGTGGCCACCGGCCAGCTCGGCGCCACCACAGTGGCCGCCACCATGATCTGCGCGCACCTGGCGGGCATCGAGGTCTTCGTGACAGGCGGCATCGGCGGCGTGCACCGCGGCGCCGAGACCTCGTTCGACATCTCGGCCGACCTGCAGGAGCTGGCCCGCACGCCGGTGGCCGTGGTCTGCGCCGGGGCCAAGTCCATCCTCGACCTGTCGCTCACGCTCGAGTACCTGGAGACCCACGGCGTGCCGGTGATCTCGATCGGGCAACTCAACTTCGCCGCCTTCTACACGCCCGACAGCGGCCTGCCGGCCGACTTCCGGCTCGACACCGCCGAGGCACAGGCGCGCTTCATCCGCACCCAGTGGGCACTGGGCCTGACGGCCGGCGTGGTGGTCAGCAACCCCGTGCCCGAAGACGCCGCCATGCCGCGCGCCGACATGGACCGCTACATCCAGCAAGCGCTGCAGGAAGCCGGGCAGCGCGGCATCCACGGCAAGGCCGTCACGCCCTTCCTGCTCGCCCGCATCAAGGAGCTGAGCGGCGGCCGCAGCCTGGCCACCAACATCGCCCTGGTACAGCACAACGCCGTCGTCGGCGCGCGGCTGGCACGTGCGCTCCAGCAATCAAGTGGCAATGCAAGCTCACTAAGCTGACCAGACTACTCGGACTGCGCTGTCCGCCTATGCTGTCGGCCGCCGACACCCCTGAATCCCAAGAAGAAGTCTTCCCATGCGCAAAGCTCTGATCGTTGTGGCCCTCGCCCTGCTGGCTGGCGGCCTGTGGTGGTGGAAGCGCCCGGCCCCTGACGTGACCGCGGCCGCCCCCACCCTGGGCGCACCCAGCGCCGGGGGGGCCTCGGCCCCGGCGGGCCCGCCGCAAGCGGTGGGCGCCGTCAAGGCCCAGCAGCAGGACGTGCCGGTGCGCCTCGAAGCCACGGGCACCGTCACGCCGCTCAACACCGTGGACCTGCGTGCCCAGGTCACCTCCACCATCGCCCAGGTGCTGGTGAAAGAGGGGCAGATGGTGCGCAAGGGCGAGCTGCTGTTCCGCTTCGACGACCGCGCCGACCGCGCGCTGCTGGAGAAGGCTCGCGCCCAGCTGGCCCGCGACCGCGCCCAGCTGGCCGACGCCGAGCGCCAGCAACGCCGCGCCCAGGAGCTGGTGCAGCAGAAGTTCATTGCGCAGAGCGCCCTCGACACCGCCCTCACCAACTTCGAGGCCGCCCAGGCCCTGGTCAAGAGCGACGAGGTGGCCGTGCAGGCCGCCCAGGTGCAGCTGAGCTACAGCGAGCTGCGCGCGCCCATCAGCGGCCGCGTGGGCAGCGTCAACGTCTACCCCGGCAGCCTGGTGCAGCCCGCCTCCACGGCCACGCCGCTGCTCAACATCGCCCAGCTGGACCCCATCAGCATCGCCTTCAACGTCCCCGAGACCGAACTCGCCGCCCTGCTGGCCGCCGCCCGCGCCGGCAGCCTGAGCGCCGAAGCCGTGTTGCCAGGCTCGCCCCGCGCGCCAGGCAACGCACCACCGCTGGTGGGCAAGGTCAGCTTCGTGGACAACGCCGTGGACGCCAGCACCGGCACCATCAAGGTCAAGGCCGAGTTCGACAACAAGGCTCAGCTGCTCTGGCCCGGCCAGTACCTGCGCGTGCGCCTGGTGCTGCGCACGCTGAAGGACGCCGTCGTCGTGCCCCAGGCCGCCATCATCCTGCGCGGGCAAGACCGCTCGGTCTACGTGGTCGATGCCGAGGGCAAGGCCAAGCTGGTGCCCATCAAGCTGCGCCAGCCCTTTGGCGAGCTGGCGGCCATCGAAGGCATCCAGCCCGGCGAGCAAGTGGTGCTGGACGGCAAGCAGAACCTGCGGCCCGGCACGCCGCTGAAAGTACAGCCGGCCCAGGTCAATCCAGCCGGTGGGCGCCCTGGGGGCGCTGCTTCCGCCGCCTCCAGCCCTGACAGCGCCTCGGGTGCCGCCCGATGAACTGGACTGAGCTATTCATCCGGCGGCCGGTGATGACCGTGCTGCTGAACCTGTCCCTGGTCATCGCGGGCCTTGCGGCCTGGAGCAAGATTCCGGTGGCAGCCCTGCCGTCCTACAACACGCCCATCATCAGCGTGCAGGCCACGCTGCCCGGCGCCTCGCCCGAGACCATGGCCTCGTCGGTGGCGCTGCCGCTGGAGAAGCAGTTCTCCACCATCGCCGGGCTGCAGACCATCTCCTCGGTCAACTCGCTGGGCAACACCTCGATCACGCTGGAGTTCGACCCCTCACGCAACATCGACTCGGCCGCCGGCGACGTGCAGGCCGCGCTGTTCCGGTCTTTGCGCGCGCTGCCGGCCGAGATGACGCAGCCGCCGTCCTACCGCAAGGTCAACCCGGCCGATGCGCCGGTGCTGATGGTGGCGCTGACCTCGCCCTCCATCAACCTCACCGAGCTCAACGACTACGCCGACAACCTGATCTCGCCCGGGCTGTCCACCATCGACGGCGTGGCCCAGGTGGCCATCTTTGGCCAGAAGCGCTATGCCGTGCGCATCAAGGTGCGCACCGAGCTGCTGACCCAGCGCAACCTCACGCTCGAAGAGCTGGCCGCCGCCGTGCGCACCGCCAATGCCAACACGCCGGTGGGCGTGCTCGATGGCAACCGCCAGACCCTCACCATCCAAGCCAACCGCCAGCTCAAGAGCGCGCGCGAGTTCGGCGCCATCGTGGTGGCCACGCGCAATGGCGCGCCCGTCTTCCTGCGTGACGTGGCCGAGGTGCAGGACAGCGTCGAGACCATCAAGGCCTTCTCGATGTTCCAGGGCGAGCGCTCCATCACCCTGGCCGTGTTCCGCCAGCCCGACGCCAACACCGTCAAGGTGGTGGACGCCGTCAAGGCGCTGCTGCCGCGCTTCCAGGCCCAGATGCCGGCCTCGGTCCAGGTCAGCACCCTGAACGACCGCTCCATCTCCATCCGCGACTCGCTGCACGACGTCTACGGCACCCTGGCGCTGACCGTGGCCCTGGTGGTGCTGGTGATCTTCATCTTCCTGCGCCGCGCCATGGCGACGCTGATCCCCACGCTGTCGATGCCGATCTCGCTGATCGGCGCGCTGACCCTGCTCTACAGCTTGGGCTACTCGCTCGACAACATTTCGCTGCTCGGCATCACCCTGGCCGTCGGCCTGGTGGTGGACGACGCCATCGTGATGCTGGAGAACATCGTGCGCCACGTCGAGAACGGCATGGAGCCCTTTGCGGCCGCCCTGCAAGGCGCGCGCGAGATGGCGTTCACCATCGTGTCGATCTCGGTCTCCCTGGTGGCGGTGCTGATCCCGATCTTCTTCATGCCAGGCGTCATCGGCCTGCTGTTCCACGAGTTTGCGGTGGTGGTGATGTTGTCCATCCTGGTGTCGGCCGGCGTGTCGCTGACCCTCGTGCCCATGCTGTGCAGCCGCTTGCTCAAGCACCACGAGGCGCACGAGGAGAGCGCTTTCGGCCGCGCGTTTGAGCGCGGCTTCGAGCGGCTGCTGAACGCCTACACGCGCACCCTCGACGTGGCCCTGCAGCACCGCGCGGCCGTGCTGGGCGTGGCCGTGGGCAGCCTGGCGCTGACCCTCTGGCTCTGGGCGGTGTCGCCCAAGGGCTTCTTCCCCGAGGAAGACATCGGCCAGCTCTCGGCCAGCACCGAAGCCGCCGAGGACACCTCGTTCAACACCATGACGGTGCTGCAGGAGAAGGCCACCGCCATCGTGCAGGCCGACCCCAACGTCGCCAGCGTCTCCTCGGCCGTGGGCGGCGGCCCGGGCGGCTCGGCCAGCAACACCGGCCGCATGTTCATCAACCTGAAGCCGCGTGCCGAGCGCGAGCCCATGACCAAGGTCGTCGAGGGCCTGCGCAAGAAGCTGCGCGCCGTGCCCGGCATCGCCGTCTACCTGCGCCCGGTGCAGAACCTGCAGCTCGGTGGCCGCCAGAGCAAGAGCCGCTACCAGTACACGCTGCAGTCGGTCTCGGCCGGCGAGCTCAACTCCTGGGCCAGCAAGGTGATGGAGAAGCTGCGGGGCGATGCGCTGTTCCGCGACGTGACCAGTGACTCCCAGCTGCGCGGCCTGCAGGCCGAGCTGGTGATCGACCGCGAGCGCGCCGCGCTACTGGGCGTGGCCATGCAGGACCTGCGCAATGTGCTCTATGACGCCTTCGGCGAGCGCCAGGTCTCCAGCATCTATGCCGAGAGCAACACCTTCGCCGTGATCATGGAGGCCTCGGACGCCGACCGCCTCAGCGAAGACGCCTTCAGCAAGATCCACCTGCGGGGCAGGAACGGGGCCCTGGTGCCGCTCAGCGCCTTTGCCACCGTCAAGCGCTCGCTCGGGCCCACGGCCGTCAACCACCAGGGCCAGCTGCAGGCCATCACCATCAGCTTCAACCTCGCGCCGGGCACCGCCCTCGGTGACGCGACCAAGAAGCTCGAAGCCTATGTGCACGAGATCCAGCTGCCCTCCAGCATCATCACCAGCTACGGCGGTGATGCGGCGGTGTTCCAGGACTCGCAGGGCGGGCAGGTGCTGCTGATCGTGCTGGCGCTGGCCGTGATCTATGTGCTGCTGGGTGTGCTCTACGAGAGCTATATCCACCCCATCACCATCCTCGCTGGCCTGCCCTCGGCCGCCGTGGGCGCGCTCTTGACGCTGCAGCTCTTCAACATGGAGCTGACCATCATCGCCAGCATCGGCATCGTGATGCTGATCGGCATCGTCAAGAAGAACGCCATCATGATGATCGACTTCGCGCTCGACGCGCAGCGCAACGCCGGCATGACGCCACCCCAGGCCATCCGCGAGGCCGCGCGCCTGCGCTTCCGGCCCATCATGATGACCACGCTTGCCGCGCTGATGGGTGCATTGCCCATCGCCCTGGGCCTTGGCGCCGGGGCCGAACTGCGCCAGCCCCTGGGCCTGGCCGTAGTCGGCGGCCTGATCGTCTCGCAAGCGGTGACGCTCTACATCACCCCGGTGATCTACCTGGCGCTCGACCGCTTCAGCGGCTCGGGGCCGGATACGCGGGTGGTTGAGGCAGGGCGGATGACGGCATGAGCCGGGCGGCTGTCACGCCGCCTTCAGTCGTCCTTCGCGCCACGCGGCGCCTAGGCCATTGACGGCCTGCTCGATCAGCTCGATGACGGCGTCAAAGCCGTTGGCGGGGCCGAAGTAGGGGTCGGGCACTTCGCGGCCTTGCAGGCCGGGGGCGAAGTTGAGCAATAGCTGGGCGCTTGCGGCAGCCTCCGCGCCAGCCTTACGGCGCAGCGAGGCGAGGTGGTCTTCCTCCATCACGAGCACGAGGTCGTGGCGGCTGAAGTCTGCTGCCGGGTCGAAGCGGCGCGAGCGCCATTTGCGGCCGACCTCGTAGCCCTTGCGCTGCAAGGCGGCCGCCGCCCGCGCATCGATGGGGCCACCACGTGGGTCGGCGTTCACGCCGGCTGAGCCGACAACGCTGAAGGCCCGCGCAGCATCGGGGCCCCACTCGGCGAGCTTGGCCTTGAAGATGTGCTCGGCCATGGGCGAGCGGCAGATGTTGGCGGTGCAGACGAAGAGGATGGAAGGCATATCAGCGCAGCGCCGCCCGCATCGCGTCGATCACCGCCTTGTAGTCGGGCTGGCTGAAGATGGCCGAGCCGGCCACGAAGGTGTCGGCGCCGGCATCGGCCACGCGGCGGATGTTGTCGGCCCTGATGCCACCGTCCACCTCCAGCAGGATGTTGCGGCCGGATTGGTCAATGAGCTTGCGGGCACGCTCGGTCTTGCGCAGCGCGCTGTCGATAAAACTCTGGCCACCGAAGCCGGGGTTCACGCTCATGATCAGCACGTAGTCGACCTTGTCGATCACCCACTCCAACACGTCGAGCGGCGTGGCGGGGTTGAAGGCCAGGCCCGCCTTGGCGCCCGCGTCGCGGATCACGCTGAGCGTGCGGTCCACGTGGGTGGAGGCGTCGGGGTGGAAGCTGATCCAGTCGGCCCCGGCCTTGGCGAAGGCGGCGGCCAGGGCGTCCACCGGCTGCACCATCAGGTGCACGTCGATCTCGGCGCGGCGGCCATCGGCGTGGACCGCGTGGCGGCGCACGGCCTCGCAGATCATGGGCCCGAAGGTCAGGTTGGGCACGTAATGGTTGTCCATCACGTCAAAGTGCAGCCAGTCCCCACCGGCGGCCAGCACGTCGCGGCACTCCTGGCCGAGATTGCCGAAGTCCGCCGAGAGGATGCTGGGGGCGATGCGGTAGGTGGGCATCACGCCATTTTCGGCGAGTTTCAGCGCGAAGCAGCCAGCCGTTTTCTGATGGGCTCGAAGACCGGGGTCGGGCCCCGCTGCAGCGGGTAGTCGCGCCCGGCCTCGCGGGCCTGCCAGTAGGCCTGGGGCAGGCGGCCCGAACCCAGCTCGTAGTCCATGCCGTCCCAGTGCTCGCGGAAGGAATAGAAGGCCCAGTGCACCTGGTGGGCGTCGAGCGCGGTGAGCACGTCCTCCATGTAGCGGGCGCAGTCGGGCCAGGTGCGCCGGCAGCCAAACTCGGCCGCCACCATCCGCCAGGTCGGGAGCTTGTGCTGCGCCGCCCAGTCCAGCGGCTTTTGCAGATAGCGGGCCACGGCCTCGGCGTCCCAGGGCTGCTCGCCGCTGGCAAAAGGCACCACGCCTGGGTAGCGCAGCGGGCGCTTGCGCAGCTTGTCCGGGGCGCTGGTGGCCATCCAGGGTTCGTACATGTGATAGCCGTAGAGCACGCGCTCGTCGCTCAGCGGGCGGGGCCAGTAGCCAAAGGCATCAGCGGCTGCGTAGTAGCCGGCATCGACCATGACCGGCGTGTTTGCGTCCACCTCGCGGACGCGCTGGATGACGGCTTCGTAGAACTTGGGCAGGTCGCGCAGGCCGCCGCGCGCGGTGGCGTACCAGCGGGCCTGGTCTTCGTCGCTGGCATGCTCGGGCAGGCCGTCGTGCTTCTCGGGGATAGGCTCGTTCAGCAGGTTGTAGGCGGCGATGGCCGGGTGGTCCTTGAGCGCCTCGGCCAGGTCGCGCCAGGAGGCGGCGGCCTGCGCGGCAAAGCCGGGTTGGGACCAGAGCCGGTCGTCATCCTTGTCATTGTTGAGCTGCACCCAGCGCGCCCCGGGCAGGCCCAAGGGGACGAGCACGACCTTGAGCCCCGCCGCGTGGGCGCGGTCGAGCGTGGCGCGCAGCACGGCGAGGTCGTCGGGGTTGAGGGCGCGGTAGTCGTCGAGGCTGCCGTAGAGGAAGTCGCGCGCGCCGGAGGCTGACTTCCACTTGCTGAAGGTGAGGCGCACCCAGGTGGCGCCGTAGTCGCGCAGGGCCTTGAAGTAGGCGGCGTCCGGCGGGCTCTCGTTGAAGCAGTTGGAGCCATGCTGCGGACGCTGCCAGAAGCTGATCAGGTCAGCCGCATGCGCCTGCGTGGCGCACGCCAAAGTCAACATCAGCACCACCCCGCGCAGCCATCGCATGTCGGCCTCGTCAGCAAGTTTCAGGAGGCCGCGAGTTTGCGCCTCAAGAGCCGCATCAGCGCGCCGAGCACGGGCAGCTTTTCGTAAAGCTCCTCGGCGGCGTCCCAGTAGTCGCGGTGATCCCGCACGCGGCCGTCGGGCGCAAAGCGCAGGTGGGTGGCGCCGCGGATGATGAAGCGGCCGGCGTGGAAGTCCCAGCTCAGGAAGGCCTGGTCGCCCTCCGAGAACGCATCACGCACGACGAAGCGCGGCGCCTCAATCGTCTCGAACATGTGGGCAAAGATGCGCCGCACCGCCGCCACGCCCTGGACTTCGTTGAAGGGGTCCTTGAAGCGGCAGTCCTCGGTGTAGAGCTGGGCGAGGCGGTCGAGGTCCTGCGGCTTGAGCTGCTCATAGAACTCGATCAGGGTGGGCAAGCTAGCGTGTGGCACGGGTGACGAATCGGAAGTAGAGCGCGTCGGGCAGCCAGCGCAGCAGTTTGAGCACGCCGGTGAAGCGGCGCGGGAAGTGGATGTCGAAGTGGCCACGCGCCCAGCCATCCAGCATCGCACGGGCCGCCGTCTCGGCGCTGATCTCGGCGGGCATCTTGAAGTCGTTCTGCGCGGTGAGCGGCGTGGTCACAAAGCCGGGGTGGATGACGCTGACGCCGAGGCCCAGCGGGTGCAGGTCCAGGTAGAGCACCTCGGCCAGGTGCGTGAGCGCGGCCTTGCTGGGGCCATAGGCCAGGGCCTTGGGCAGGCCGCGCGAGGCGGCGATGCTGGAGATGAGGCTGAGGTGGCCGCCCGCGCCAGCCCGCCCCTGGTCCAGCAGCCAGGGCAGCGCGGCATCGAGCAGGTTGAGCGCGCCGCCGACATTGATGTCGAAGTGCTGCTGTGCAAGCGCACGGTCAAAGGCCAGGGCCGACAGCGGGCGGTAGGTGCCGGCCGCGTAGACGATGAGGTCGAGCCGCGCATGCCGCGCGCGCAGCTGCACCACGGCGGCCTTGAGGGCGGAGGCATCGAGCACATCGAGCGCGATGGCCTCGCTGCCCGGGTGCTCGCGCACAAAGCCCTCCAGCAGGGCCTGCTGCCGCGCCGACACGATGACCGTGGCCCCCAGCTTGTGCAGCAGCGCAGCCGTGGCGCGGCCGATGCCGGTGGAGGCACCCACCAGCCAGACGGTCTTGCCGCGCCAGTCGTGGAGCTGAGGGTTGAGGCTCATGGACTGACCCTCCGGTCACTGCGTGACCACCTCCCCGAGGGAGGGATTCGCGCCCCTTCGGGCGGCCGTGCGGCGGCGCTCATGGGCGATCAAGGTTTGACGAAGGCGAGTGTCACCTCGCCGAGCTTGAAACCGAACTTGCTCATCGTGGCCTTGTTGAGCAACACCTTGTCGTCCATCAGGTAGAACCAATCGTCGAACTGGACCTCATAGACGCTGCCGTCCACCGGCAGCTTGAGCGTGTAGCTCCAGCGCAGCGCATTGCCGGCCGCCTCGCCACGGGCCTCGCCCAGCACGTCGGCCGCCGTGCCCTTGTAGCGCTGGGGGCCGAGCTGGGTGATGGTCCAGACGCGGCGCTCCTTGCTGCCGTCGCTGTAGACAAAATCCTCTTCCAGCGTGCCCACATCGCCCATCCAGTGCGCCTGCATCTGCACGGTGAAGCGGCGCTTGACGCTGCCCGAGCGGTCAGTGAACACGCCGTGGGCCACCAGCGGGCCGTTGAGGTAAGTCTTGAGGTCGAGGCGCGGTGATTGGTTGGCGTAGTCCTCGATGCGAGGGGCACTGCCGCAGCCGGCCAACAGCAGCGCCGAGAGCAGGGCCGAGGCAGCAATGAGCAAACGACGTTTCATCGGCGAACTCCATGAAGCAGCGCCACCGCCATGAGCTTGAGCACACAGGGAAGCAGCGCGTAGGTGAAGGACAGTGCAGTCAGGCCCGCCGCATCGCGCGTGCCCGGCGTGTAGCCCAGGGCTTGCGGCAGGGGCAGTGCCAGGGCTGCGGCCAACGCGAGGTTGAGCTTGGTGGCGGCATGCCACCAGCCAAAGAAAGCGCCCTCCGCCTGCCCGCCGTAACC
Source organism: Roseateles paludis (assembly GCF_039872745.1). Taxonomy (NCBI): domain Bacteria; kingdom Pseudomonadati; phylum Pseudomonadota; class Betaproteobacteria; order Burkholderiales; family Sphaerotilaceae; genus Roseateles; species Roseateles paludis. Next base: position 324,755 of record NZ_JBDPZD010000001.1, read on the forward strand.
CGCCCGCTGCACCACGCCGGCCAGCAGCGCGGTGGGCAGGGCCAGGTCCGCCCCCAGGGCAGCGCCACTGCCGATGCAGATGGCCAGGAAGGCCGTGCCATCCCCCGGCCGCAGCACGGCCGCACTGCAAAAGGCCAGCACCGCCAGGCCCATGCCCAGCTGCCAGGTGCGCACGCCGCCCATCCAGGCCACCAGGCGCAGCCACAGCGGCAGCGAGGCGGCGGCCGCCAGGAAGTAGGCCGCCAGGTAGAGGCCTTGGTCCTGCGGCGTTTGCAGCCGGTCCGTCACGAAGAAGACCAGCAGCGTGGCCGGGATGGCCGCCGCCGTGCCATTGAGCAGGTGCACGGCCAGCAAGCGCCGGAAGGCCGCCACGCCCCACACGGCCACGCGGGGCGCGGCTTGCTGCTGCTCGGCTCGCACCGGGGGTGTTGGGGCGCTGCGCAGCACGAGCAAGCCCAGCACCAGCGCGCCGGCCAGCACGCTACTCGTCACACCCCAGCCGGCCGCCGTGGGCAGCACGCTGGCCACGATCACGCCCACCAACGCAAAGCCCTCGCGCCAGGCCACGAGGCGGGTCTGCGCGGCTTCGTCGCCACCCAGCCTTGCGGCCCATGCTTGGTGGGTGATGCTGAGCAGGCTGTAGGCGCCGTAGCAGGCCACCAGGCACAGCCCGGCCCAGGCCAGCAGTGCGGGCGTGCCCGCGACGGCGGGCGCAAACAATGCGGCAAAGCCGGCAGCGAGCAGCACCGCCGCGGCTGAGAGTTGCAGCAGCAGGCGCGGCGTGCCCAGCGAGCGGTCGGCCCAGCGGCCAAACCAAGGGTCGAGCACGGCATCCAGGCCGCGCACCGCCAGCAGCAGCGCGCCCAAGGCGGCCAGCGGCACGCCGTGGTGTGTGGCGTAATGAGCAGGCAGGTGCACGTGCAACGGCAGGGCCACAAAGGCCAGCGCAGCCCCCAGCAAGCCGTAACGAGCGGAGGCGGCGTGCGAGCTCATCGCAGCAGCTGCTCGCGCAGCCCGGGCTCCGAGGTCTGCGGGCTCAGCCAGATGCCGAAGAAGCGCGTTGCAAACGCGGGCTCGCGCACCTCGCGCTGCAAGCGGCCGTTGACGAAGAAGCGGGCGCCCTGCCCCGGCTCGTGCCGGCCGGTGATGCGATCGCCCTCGTTCACGTCGGGGAAGGCGGCCTGCATCTCGGCCAGCCAGCGCGCGGCGTCGGCATCAGGGATGGGCCCTTGGCGGCGCATCTCGACGAGCGAGCGTTTGGCAATCTCATCGCCCTTGAGGCGGCGGTGGTAGCTGAGCGAGAGCGCAAAGGGCTGCTGCGCCCAGCCCTCGGCGCTGAGGGGTGTGGCGCTCCAGACCTGGGCGTCGTACACCCGCAGGCCGAAGAAGCGCATGGTGGCGCGGCTGCGGGCGCTGAAGCCCGCCCACTCCTCACTGGCCTGCGCCGCAAGCGGCCACGCGAGCAAGCCGAGCAGCGCGCGGCGGTCCATGCTCAGACGACGGCTTGCAGGGTGAACTGCATGACATCGGTGCTGCCGGTGTCAAAGGCTGCCTCGCAGTAGGCCAGGTAGAACTCCCAGAGCCGCACAAAGCGCAGGTCAAAGCCCTGCTCGCGCACTTGCGGCTCGTGGCGCAAAAAGTCGGCGCGCCAGCGGCGCAGGGTCTCGGCGTAGTCGGGGCCAAAGGCCAGCTCGTTCACCACTTGCAGGCCGGCGCGTGCGGCCGCCTTGCGGAACTCGCTCGGGCTGGGCAACAGGCCACCGGGGAAGACGTACTGCTGGATGAAATCACTGCCGCGTACATAGCGGTCGAACAGCTCGTCGCGGATGGTGATGGTCTGGATGCAGGCGCGGGCGCCGGGCTTGAGCTGGCGGCGCACGGTCTCGAAGTAGCCGGCCCAGTACTCGCGGCCCACGGCCTCGAACATCTCGATGGAGACGAGGGCATCAAAGGGCCCGTCGGGGATGTCGCGGTAGTCCTGCAGGCGCAGGTCGCCCGCGAGGCCTTGGGCCTGCAAGCGCTGCTGCGCAAAGGCCAGCTGCTCGGTGGAGAGCGTCACGCCCGTGACGGTGGCGCCAAAGTCGCGCGCGGCCAGCTCGGCCACGGCGCCCCAGCCGCAGCCCACTTCCAGCACGCGCTGGCCCGGCTGCACACCGGCCTCTTGCAGCGCGCGGCGCATCTTGGCGTCTTGCGCGGTGCGCAGGTCACCACTGCGGTCACCGGTCTCGAACCAGGCGCTGGAGTAGTTCATGCTCGGGTCGAGCCAGAGCTTGTAGAAGGCATTGCCCAGGTCGTAGTGGGCGCTGATGTTCTTGCGGCTGCCGGCGCGGGTGTTGCGGCGCAGCAGGTGCTGCACGCGGTGCAGCAGGCCGCCCCAGAAGCCGCCGTAGATCAGCTGCTCCAGCGCCTCGCGGTTGCGCAGGAAGAGGCGCAGCAGGCCGGCGAGGTCGGGCGTGCTCCAGTGGCCCTCCAAGTAGCTCTCGGCAAAGCCGACGTCACCACCAGCCAGCGTGGCCTCGCACACCGCCCAGTCGCGGATGCGCAGGGACGCACGCGGCTGCCCCTGGCCAAAGTGCAGCATCTGGCCCTCGGGGGTTTGCAGGTCGAGCTGGCCGTGCTGCAAATGGGTCAGCAGGGTCAGCACGCGGTGGGCGGCGCTGGGGATGGTGGCGGGCAGGGACTGCGGCAGTGGCCGATGGAGGCGGGTGCTCTGGGCGCTCATGTCGAACTCCGACTGACGAATTGCGATGGGGGCTCGGGTTTTCTGAAGAAGGGCACGCGCTTGAGCCACAGCTGCAGCGCCTGCCAATGGATGCGCAGGACGACGCCCAGCGTCATCAGCGGCATGGCCAGGCAGACGGCACGGGCGCTGGCGGGCGTGAGAGGCTGCAGGCGGCCGCTCTGGCTGGTTTGCAGCAGCGGCTGGCCGAGGGCGTCGTCGTGGTCCACGCGGGCCACGAGGCGGTCGGCCGTGCGCATGAAGCGGAAGCGGTAGCGCCCCGACGTGCTGCAAAAGGGCGAGACGTGGAAGACCTTGTCGGCCACCTGCTCGTGGCCCCAGGCCAGCTGCGGGCCCGAGAGCACGTAGACATGCCGCTCGCCAAAGGTGTTGTTCACCTCGGCCACGATGGCGGCGAGGCTGCCGTCGGCCCGCTCGCAGTACCAAAAGCTGACGGGCTTGAAGACAAAGCCCAGCACGCGCGGGAAGGTGTGCAGCCAGATCTCGCCCGTCGCGTCAGCAACACCGGCGCCACGCAACAAGCCCTCGACCCAGGCCAGCGCATCGGAGCCGCCGTCGCCGTGGTCACGCGCCTCGAAGCGCAACAGACCCCAGCGCAAGGGCGCCGCCTGCCGGGCCAGCGCACGCAGCGGCAGCACGACGAAGAAGCTCGGGTAGGCAAAGGCGTGCAGCGCCGGGCGCAGGCGCTTGTGGCGCACCTCGCCGCGGGCCAGCAAGGCCGTGGGTTCAGCCATGCGCCATCAGCCGCGACTCCAGCGCCTGGGCCACGCCCAGGCCGGAGAGCAAGCCGTCCTCATGAAAGCCGTAGCGCGTCCAGGCCCCGGCAAACCACACGCCGCCCTCGCCCTGCAGCGCCGGCAGCTGGGCCTGGGCGCGCACGGCACGCTCGTCAAACACCGGGTGGGCGTATTCGATCTCGCGCAGCACCAGGGCCGGGTCTGGCTGGCGCACGGGGTTGAGGCTCACGATGACCGAGCGCTGCCAAGGCAGGGGCTGCAGGCGATTGAGCAGGTAGTGCAGGCAGACCTGCTCGGTGTCGGGCGCGGCGTCGCGCCCTTCCTCAGTTCTTGCGCGCTCGTAGTTCCAGGCCGCCCAGGCGGAGCGGCGCTGGGGCAGCAGGCGCTCGTCCAGGTGCAGCACCGCGCGGTTGGGCTGGTAGGCCACGGCACCCAGCACGGCGCGCTCGGCCAGCGAGGCGTCGTGCAGCAGCGCGAGGCTTTGGTCAGAGTGGCCAGCCAGCACGACGTGATCGAAGGTCTCGGGGCCGGCGTCGGTGGTCACCGTCACGCCGCCCGTCACACTGCCCGTAAGCCGCCGCACGGCGCGCACCGGCGTGGCCAGGCGCAGGTGCTGGACGGCGGGCAGCAACGCATCGACATAGTGGCGCGAGCCGCCGCGCACCGTGAACCATTGCGGCCGGTCCTCGACCTGCAGCAGGCCATGGTTGTGGCAAAAGCGGATCAGCGTGCGGATCGGGAAGGCCAGCATCTGCGCCGTGGGGCAGGACCAGATGCAGGCCACCATGGGCAGCAGATACCAGTCGCGGAAGGCCGCGCCAAAGCCTTGCTCGCGCAGGAAGTCGCCAATCGGCTGAGCCAGCCGGGCCTCATCGCCGCGCTGGGCCAGGGCGGTGCACAGGCGGTTGAAGCGCAGCAGGTCGGTCAGCATGCCCCAGAAGGCGGGGCGCACGAGGTTGCGCTTTTGCGCGAAGACCGTGGCCAGCGAGTGGCCGCTCCACTCCAGGTCAATGCCCGGCACCTGGACCGAGAAGGACATGTCGCTCGGCGCGGTGGCGATGCCGAGCTGCTCGAAGAGTTGAATGAGCAGCGGGTAGGTGCGCTCGTTGTAGACCAGGAAGCCGGTGTCCACGCCGTGGCGGATGCCGTCCAGCTCCACGTCCACCGTGTGCGCGTGGCCGCCGGCGCGGGCGTCGGCTTCAAACAGGGTCACCTCGGCGTGCTCAGCCAGCGCCCAGGCCGCCGCGAGGCCAGCCACCCCGCTGCCCACCACCGCAACCTTAACGCGCGGGCCGGCGCCTTGCGGGGCCGGGCCACGGCCCTTGCGGCGCAGCCAGTCGCGCAGCGGGCTGGCGTGGGCCTGGGCGGCGCCCAGGGTGGGGTCGGCAGCAGCCGGTACCGGCGCGACAGCGTCACGCCGCTGCGGCCCGAGCCAGGGAGTCGAAGTCGCGGAGGTGGACATGGCAGATCACAGCGGTGGAGGCAGCCCGGCAGGGCCTAAAGCACAAGGTGGGCACCGACTGCTGGGGAAGGTGGCGGCCGCTTGCGACGGCCGCCGGACAGGGTTCTTGACGCCGCCGCTTGTGGCTTTGGCTAAGATTTGTCCTATACAAATCGGTGGACGAAGTCGATCCTAAGGCAGAGAATCGAGTTTGTCCACATTTTGTCCTATACAAAATGACTTCAATCTCCGAGCAGCCAGACCACCGGCCCGAGGCCGAGGGCATCGGCATCTCGGCCGTGGAACGCGATACCGGCATCCGCCGCGAGACCCTGCGCATCTGGGAGCGCCGCTATGGCTTCCCGCAGCCCGGGCGTGACGGTGCGGGCGAGCGGCTCTACCCCGCCAGCCAGGTGGCCCGGCTGCGCCTCATCAAGCGCCTGCTGGACGCCGGGCACCGCCCCGGCCGCGTGGTGCTGGCCAGCGAGGCCCAGCTGCAAGGCTGGCTCAGCGCGCCCTCGTCCGCCACATCCGCCACGTCCTCCCCGCGCCGGGGCACAGCCGCCTTAGCCCGGGCCGCAGCCCTGCCCGGTGCACTGCCTGTCGTCGATGCCGGCCCGCTGGCCAACGACATCGCCGAATGCCTGGCCCGCCTCAAGCGCCACGATGTGGACGGCCTGCGCCAGGCCCTGACCCAAGCCCTGCTGCGCCAAGGCCTGGCCGGCGCGGTGACCCAGCTCTTTGCCCCGCTGATCCAGGCCGTGGGTGACGCCTGGATGCGCGGCGAGCTGCAGGTGTTTGAGGAGCATGTGTTCAGCGAGTCCCTGCAGCTGGTGCTGCGCCAGGCGCTGCAGTCCCTGCCCGCGCCGGCCACCCAGCCCGGGCCCCGTGTGCTGCTGACCACCCTGCCCGGCGAGAGCCATGTGCTCGGCCTCTTGATGGCCGAAGCCCTGCTCTGCCTCGATGGCTGCACCTGCCTCTCGCTCGGCGCGCAGACCCCGCCCGAGCAGATCGGGCCGGCGGTGGCCGCGCACCGCGCTGACGTGGTGGCCCTGAGCTTCAGCGCCGTGCTGGCCACCCGGGCGGTGCACGACGGCCTGGGCCGGCTGCGCGCGCTGCTGCCAGCGGCTGTCGAGGTCTGGGCCGGCGGCAGCAACCGCGCGCTGGCCTCGCCGAGCCGGCCAACCGGTGTGCGGGTGCTGACTGGGCTTGTTCAGATTTCTGACGAAGTGGGCCGCTGGCGCGCGGCCCACGATTGAACGTGTGAGCTGGGCTCTCAGGCGATGCGGCTGCGCTTGAGCATCAGCAGCCAGAAGGCCACGCCCGCAATCGCCGCCCAGCCCAGCGCCTGCACCGAGACCAGGCTGGAGAGGCCCGCCAACGCGTCCTGCCCCGCCCAGACCCACGGGCTGGCATAGCCGCCCATCGCGCCCGACAAGCCATTCGGCTCGGTCACCACCGCCTTGTTCAGCTGCGCCGTCCACGCGGTCAGCTGCGCCACCGGCCACTCGATGCCATAAATCTTGTGCATGATCAGGATGGCCACGCCGCCACCGCCCAGCACCAGCGGCACGCCGATGCGCTTGAGCCAGGCGGACGCCGCCATCAGCACCAGCACCATCGGCGCCAGCCACACTAGGGTCAGCAGCGTGCCCAAGGCAGCCCGCAGCCACAGCGGCGGCAACACGGCCAGCACCTGGCCCCAGGCCACATCACCCAGCGCGCCCCAGCTCACCTTCAGCCCCACCAGCAGCACCACGATGGGAAAACCCAGCAGCGTGCCCACCGCCAGGCCCGCCAGCGGTGCCAGCCAGCCATGGGCCACCAGCGTGGCCAGCAGGCTCTCGCCATGCCCGCCGGGCAGTGACAGCCAGAACTCGATCGACCGGTCCTGCACATCGCGCCGCGCCAGGCCCGGCAGCTGGAACACCGCCACCATCAGGCAGATGCCCCAGGTCACGATGCCCGCCAGCATCAGCGTCGCCAGCGTCAGCAGCTCGGGCTGGCCCTGGGGCATGCCCTGCACATCGCCAATCGGCAGCATCGCCATGAACAGCAGCCCCGGCAGCAGCGCCGCAATCAGCCAGCCGCGCTTGTGCTGCATCCACTCGCGCAGCAACAGGGTCGGGAAGTGTTTGAACATCACGGTCTCCACTCAGGCCGAAGCCGAAGTCTTGTTGTTGAGGGCCGGGTTGCGTGTCAGCGCCACGAACAGGTCCACCAGGCTCGGCCGCACGCGCTGGCCCAGGCCCGTCAGGCTCTCCGGCGGTGCGCCGTCAAACAGCGAGGTCGTGCGGCCCTGGTCGCGGTAGCGCAGCAGCGGGTGCGCGGCCGCCATCGCGTCGGCCACGGCGGCATCGTGGTTCAGCGCCACAAAGCGCTGATCGATGTCCTCCAGGCTGATCGACAGCACCACCTTGCCCTCGTCCAGCATGATCACGTCGGACAGCAGCGCCTCCACCTCCTCGACCTGGTGGGTCGAGATCAGCACGCTGCGCTCGCCGTCGCACCACTCGTCGATCAGCATCTCGTAGAAGTTCTTGCGCGACAGCACGTCCAGGCCCAGCGTCGGCTCGTCCAGGATCATCAGCCGCGCATCGATCGCCGCGATCAGCGCCAGGTGCGTCTGCGCCACCATGCCCTTGGACAAGCTCTTCACCTTGTCGTCCAGCCCCACGCTCGTGCGGCGCAGCAGCTCGCGCGCCCGCTCGGCGCTGAACTTGGGCTGCAGCTGCGCCATCAGCGTGATCAGCTCCGACACCCTCGCCCAGCGCGGCAGCACCGCCACGTCGGGTATATAGCTCAGCTGCGTCAGCAACTGCGCGCGGTCCTGGCGGGGCGACACGCCCATCACCTGCAGCTCGCCCTCCACCGCCAGCAGGCCCACCAGCGCCTTCATCAGCGTCGTCTTGCCCGCGCCGTTGTGGCCCAGCAAGCCCACCACCCGGCCCTTGGGGATAGTGAAGGACACGTCGCGCAGCGCCGCCTTCTTGCCGTAGTGCAGCGACACGCCCTGCGCCTGCACCAGCGCCGCTGCAGGATTCATCGTTGTTGTGCTCGTGTTCATCAGGTCGTCCCCCAATCCAGATCCTGCGGCCCCAGCCCCAGGCGCTTCAACTTGGCGCGCAGCGCCGGCCAGTCGCGCTGCAAGAAGCGCTCACGCTCCTGCCGCCGCAGCCGCTCCCGGGCGCCGGCCCGCACATACATGCCCAGGCCCCGGCGCGGCTCCACCAGGCCATGCTCGGCCAGCGTCTGCAGCGCCCGCGTCACCGTGAGCGGGTTGATCAAAAACTCGCTGGCCAAGGCCCGCACCGACGGCAGGGCCTCGCCCTCCGACGGCACGCCGTCCAGCAACTTCACGGCCAACCGATCAGCCAACTGCTGATAGATCGGGGCCTGGTCTGTCCAGGGGGTCTGCATACGGCTCGCTTCCCGGGGTGTGTTGGTGATGTAGCACACCATAACAAGCCACCCCAGGCGCCCCTAGTGGGGTGCGACAGGCTGCAGATTTGGGGGGATGGGCGGGGAAGGGTCGTTGTCGCCTGGAGAGCAGCAGTTTTTGGCGTTGTGCCTGAAGGCCTACCGCAACACGAACAGTGACGGTCGCAAGCGCCTCAAGCAGGCTCTGAAGTCGTTCCTCGGGTAGCGACCAGTCCGCTTACGCCCTGAAGGGCAAGCTGATGCCTCAGCATCAACGGTTGTTACCAGAAAGATACCCAAAGAATTTTGTTTGTGGGTACTATTCTTTCTAAGGAAAACAGAAAACTAAGGAGTGCACCATGCAAGCCAGTCCCGTGATGGAAGTCGACCGGACGTTTGTTCTGGCTAAGGCGACTCAACGTGCGGCGGACGGGCTGGGCATGAGCGGTCGAACCTTAGCGCTGACCGTTGGCTTCAGCGCGCCGACCGTATCGCGCATCCTTCATGGAGAGCGCGGTATCGATCCTGCCTCCAAGGAGGGTCAACTGAGCCTGATGCTGGTTCGCATCTTTCGTTCGCTCGACGCATTGGTCGGCGGCAACGAAACCAAGCGTCGCACTTGGATGACTTCTCACAATACGGCGTTGAACGGTGTCCCGGCGAACTTGATTCTCTCGCCTGAAGGACTGGGCAGGACGTTGGCTTATCTCGATGGCATGCGGGCGCCGATCTGATGGGGCCTAACTCGCCAGCAGATCCGTTCTCGTGGGACGTCGGCTGGTTCCAGGCATGTGACCAGGCCGACATGACGGTCTGGCGCGGCGTCGAGAGCCAGTCCCAGGTCGCGACATGGCGCCTGGTCGATTCCACCGCAGAGCATGAGGCGCTGGAGGACATGTTGGAGGGCTCGAAGCCGCCGTTGCCGGAGGGTTGCGAGGGCCTGCACTACCTCCTCTCCACGCCGTTTAGGTACACGTCGCAATACGCGTCCAGGTTCAGGCGCCCGAACGAGGCGGGCATCTGGTACGGCGCCTCCTCCGTCGAGGCTGTGTGCGCCGAGACCGCCTACTGGCGTCACCGGTTCATCCTCGATTCGGCCGGCATAGCCAAAGACGGCGACGGTCTACTAACGCTGCACACTCTCTTCCAGACGCGCGTCAACGGGCGTGCGCTCACGCTCACCGAGCCGCCTTGGGATGGCGGGCGAGCGCTTTGGACTCATGGCGCCGACTACAGCCACACGCAGGCGGTGGCTGCAGAAGCACGAGTTCATGGCATTGAGTGGATCCGTTACGAATCCGTTCGTTGCCCCGGCACTCACTGCGCGGCGGTCTTGAGTCCTCGAGCGCTACGCACGCAGCAACCATTCGATATGCAGGAGTGGATTTGTCGAGCCACCCGTAGCCGCGTGATCGTTACCCACAAGGAAAGCGACTCCAGCTACAGCTGGGACTTTTGATTCGAGCAAGGGCAGCGTTGCAAACGTCTCGCTAAGAGATGGCAATCCGCCCTCTGGCTCATCTAGCCACACCACGGGGACAGTCGCCCATAGGCTCGCTTCGAGCCATCGAGGGGGCCTTTTCTCCTCTGGCTTTGCCCCTGTCAAGCGGATTGATACGCTACTGGTGGCGGTTGAACCTGTACGGAACCACAGATATAGTGCCTTCTAGCACTCGCAATTCGAGAGTGCTAAAGAGAAAAGCCGCTCAAGGCTGGAACCCAAGAGCGGCTTTGGCAGCACCTCACCGTTTCCGACGAGGACTGCCGTCCTGCACCAATGCAGTGGGCGAAGGATATGCCATGCGGAAATGCTGGGCGATCCCGACTTCCCCCTGATCCAGGGCTTCACAGGTCGGATTTGACGCTGCAACTTTCAAGGAGAAATCCATGGCAGCACCGAAGAAGCCCGGCGAAAGCACGGGCAGTCAGGGTGGGATCTACCAGCAGGTAGGCCCGCAGGGCGGCAAACAGCCGAACTACGCAGCCGTGCCGGACAACCGGCCGTTGCCACCCACCACCAAGCCCGGCCATGCTTGGGCGCCGGTGAAGGTGACACCGAACAGCAAGCGCTGATCGGTTCATCCGCTACCCAGGGGCGGCTTCGGCCGCCCCTTTTTTGTGGGTGCCTCGCAAATGTTTCGCACGCTGTGGCTTGAGTTCGCTGCCGGAACTTCCGGGCCTTGCCACCGGCGAAGCGGCTGAGACGCACTACGGCTCGCCCGCCCCGCGTTCACCCGCTGCCAAAAGTTCAAAGTTGAGTGAAACGAAAAACCGATTGTTCAGACTTGAGTGAGACACCGGTTCAAGGTCGCATGACTCAGCTCGGCGCAAGTGGTTGATTCGGGAGCGTCTCCGGTTCAGGACTCAGAGCAAACCGACAGCGGGATGGGCGCCCACCACCAAGCTTGGGCATTCGATGACCAGACGCTATAAGTGAGCTGCTCAACTGCCAAGAAGTAGCGCCCAATGCTATCGATGGCGATCAAGTGCTAGCCAACGTAGGGGGAAAGATGGCCCATCAGGTCTACAAGATTGCAAGACTGACTGACGTCCAAATTGCAGATGCGCTAAGCAGGCTTGCGCACGAATTTGGACCATTCAACGCGAATGTGAATGTATTGCAGCAGAGCCTTGGTGGCATTCCGTTTCCGAACACCTCGGCACAACCTCTGTGGCAGCAACTGATCGACCAAAACGGCGAGCTCATTGACTACTTCAACGTCAGGATCCTCAACGTTTCAGTGTCGTATTACCGAGGAGGAAGCACAGCTGAAGCTAGCCAGAAGTCAGCTGTACTGGACGAGCTACACCTCGATCCGAATGGCATCGATACGGAACGACTGAAAGTTGGCGCCCAAGTCCTGGAGACGTTCCGGCCGGTAGCTATCCGAAAGTCAGCCGGAGCGACTAGCGAGCTAACGGAATTGCTCGCCGTCCAAGAGTCAACGTTCGCCCGCCTGCAGCGACAGCTCGAAGAGCTGTTCAAACAGACGATCACGGTGCGCCAAGAACTCGATGACATAGTCAAAAAGAAGTCCGAACAGCTGGAGGCGGACTACGCAGCCAAACGAGAACAAGCACAGCTAGAAGCGGAAAGGCAGCAAGCCAAGCTGCTTGAACGAGAGGAGGCGCTAGAGAGCCGGGCGAAAGAACTGGATGACAGTGACAACACGTTTGCAAGGCGAAAGATCCGCGACGGGATGCTCAATGACGTCACAGAGCGCGTCAGAAACTTCGAAGTCTCGCCTGTCACTTCTCAGGCCCGCGGGCCGGTAGCCGGGGGAATGCGCGCACTGATTGGCATCTTTGTTCTGCTTCTCATTTGGACCGGCTATGAAATAGTGGTGAGCAGACTCACTCAGGAAGCCGTCGTCGCAGCGACTTCACGCCTGTCCCATATTCCAACAGCCGCGGCACCGACTTCATCCGTCGCCAAGGCGGCGACAGAGGAGCTGACAACGGCGATGCTTCATGATTCAAGCACCGAGCGGATCGCTCTTTGGATCCGTTTCTCGCTATTGACCGTTGGCCTTGTTGGTGCCGTTCTCTATTACATCCGGTGGCAGAGTCGCTGGGCGGAGCAATATGCAGCCACCGAGAGCTCGCTCAAGCAATTCCACCTTGACGTAAATCGAGCCAATTGGGTGGTCGAAACATGCCTTGAGTGGCGCAAGGAAACTGACTCATTGATTCCCGCTGCATTGATCGAGAGCCTCACCAGAGGACTCTTCACAAAAGATCAGACCACTCCTCAGGTCGTTCACCCTGCTGACGAGCTCGCTTCAGCGCTAGTTGGAAGTGCGTCAAAGATTTCACTGGCAGTCGGGGACAGCAAGATCGAGTACGACAAGCCTGGAAAGATCCCCAAGACGTTGCCGACTTCCAATGCGTGACGGTGAGCAAAAGCGATAGACCGCCCATGCTCCGCCTCGACCTCTGGAACTACTTCCTCGCGATCGAAAGCGACTTGGCAGCCTGCCAGCGTTTTGTGGCCTTCGAGCAAAGCAATCTCAGCACCCATTCATTGGAGTTTGCGAAGGTCATTCTTCTAGCGGGGTCGGAAACCGATAGCGTGCTGAAGGAGCTCACAGGCGAGCTGTGCGCCGGATCGAAGGCAAGCAAGCTGCCTGCCTACGAAACGGTAATCGCAGACCGTCTACCGTTCTTCAAGTTGCTGGAAATCGACGTCAAAGGAACGGAGTTGCGCCTGCATCCCTGGGTTGAGTGGTCTGCCGCTTCCGGTCCAACCTGGTGGTCCCACTCGTACAACAAGCTTAAGCATCAGCGCTCCGCTAGCTTTAAGACAGCGACGCTGGACAACGCACTGAATGCCGTGGCCGGCCTCTATGTCGCGCTGCTGCATTTGCATCACCGCAAGCTCCCACTGCACACGCGCCGATTGATGGTTTCTGGAACCAGCCTGATGGCGCCCCGAAACCACCCCGATGACACGATGTTTGACTACGCGTTTGCCGGAAGTCCCTTTGATGCTTTTGAGCCGGGCAGCGATGCCTGATCGCTGACTAGGTCAGGCCCCAATCAATTCGTCACCCACCATGCCCCTCCCCCCCCTCACCCCCACCCTCCTCCTCGCAGTCACCCTCACCGCCGCCGCACAACCCGCGCCTCCCACCCCCACGCCCGACAGCCTGGCGCAGGTGAATGGCGTGCTGTGGACGCAGCAGGCGGTGGAGCACCAGGCGGTGTCGCTGGCGATGTACCGGGCGGCGTCGGCGGCCTTGGTGGCTGCGGCCCAGGCGCCCGTCAAGGCGGGCGCGTGGGCCACGCTGGAAACGGGGCCGGCGAGCACGGGGCGCAAGGCGGTGGTGATGGACCTGGACGAGACGGTGCTGGACAACGCGGCCTACAGCGCGTGGCTGGCCAAGGCCAACCAGCACTATGTGGAGCCGACGTGGCAGGACTGGATGGCGCTGCGGCAGGCGAAGGCGATCCCGGGGGCGCTGGAGTTTGTGCGGCTGGCGGCCAAGCTGAAGGTGGATGTGTTCTTCATCACCAACCGCGAGTGCGTGCCCAAGGACGCAGACCCCTGCCCGGCGCTGGAGCACACGCGGCGCAACCTGCTGGCGCTGGGCTTTGAGCGGGCGGCGCAGCCGGAGGCTTTCATGCTGAAGAAGCAGCGGCCGGAGTGGGACAGCAGTGACAAGACCTCGCGCCGCCAGTTGGTGGCCCAGACGCACCAGATCGTGATGCTGGTGGGGGACGACATGGGCGACTTTTTGCCCGTGGCCAAGGTGGCGGCGCTGCGGGCGGGCACGCCCGACGCGGAGACGGACCGGGCGATGACGCTGCTGGGCAAGCGCTGGTTCGTGATCCCGAACCCGATGTATGGCTCGTGGGAGAAGGCGGTGCCCCGGGATGCACTGGGCCGTTTGGGGGCGCTGCAGGCACCGGAGGGCTGGGGCGCGCCCTGAGGCGTGGCCTGGGGCCGCGCCTGAAGCTGGGTCTTACGCCGGCGTGTCGCCCGGGCCAGGGGTGTCTGGCTCCGTCGAGGCGGGTGCGTCAGAGGCGTCGTGAGGGGCGTCGTCAGCAGGGTCGGCCTCACCGGCGGGCCGGGGGTTGGCCTTGCGCTGGGCTTTTTCTTCTTTCTTCTTCTGCTTGGCGAGTTCGCGTTGTCGCTTCTCGTACGAGTAGTTGGGCTTGGCCATGCGGTCTTGTGTGAGGCTGTAAAGATGTGGAGCATGCCCGCAAGTGAGCCTGCTCAGGGCCTGATGCCCTACAGAAATCTGCCGCGCCGTGACCACGATGTCACACCCGACGAACGCCTGGCTCGCGGGCGATGGAGGAAGCCCCGGTCCTGTGATAACGCGCCGCGGCCGCAAGACGGGCGGCCGTGCGTTGCCGTCTTAGGCGGGCGCCGCAGTGTGAACAGGCCCTAGCTCTGGATGATCTGGTCGAGCCGCTTGCCGTCGATGTCGGTGTTGACTTGCACCCACAGGGGCAGGTGGTCGGACATCTGGAAGGTGAAGGCCTGCTTGGTGAGCGCGGGGAAGAGGGGCGTGTGGTCGCCCGCGTAGAAGTCGAGCACGCCGCCTTGGTTGGTGAAGTTGTCGGGGTAGTGGGGCAGGTGCAGGAGCTGGTCATAGCGCTTGTTGCGCTCGAGGTTGGAGCCGAGGTCTTGCTGGGCAAGCGCGGTGGGCAGGCGCAGGCCGGTGGAGGTGATGGCCTTGAAGAGAGGGCTGTCGAGTGAGGGGATGTTGAAGTCACCCATGACGAAGAGGTCCTGGTCGTCGAAGGAGCGCTTGTCTTTGCTGAAGAGCTCCTGCTTCTCGGCCACCCACTGGGCGAGGGCCTGAAGCTCGGGCTCGCGGCCGGCTTCGTCGTCGCCCCAGCGGACGTGGGTGGAAACGACGACAAAGTCAAAGCTGCCGGACTTGAACGAGGCCACATAGGGCGGGCGCCACCAGTTGAAGTCGGGGACCCACTCGGTGCCCTGCTTGGTGCGGCGCGCAAAGGCGGCAGAGGCCATGCCGTTGAAGGCGATCTGCCGCTTGTCATAGAGGTAGGCGACGCGCTCACGGTTGCCGCCGGCGTCGAGCACGGCGTCGGAGTAGACGGCGCGCCAGTAGGGGCCCAGCACGTCAAGCACACGGCGCAGGTCTCGCAGGTCGTCGCGCAGCTCGACGATACCGATGAGGTCGAACTGCCCGAGCACCTCGGCGATGTAGTGGATGGCGGCCTGGGTGCGGGGCTTCTTGCCAAACTCGCGGATGTTCCAGGTGGCGAGGTTGAAGGACTCGTCCAGCTTGGACGAGGGCACCTGCGCCGCCGCGATGCGCTCCTTGAGCACCTTGAGCCCCGCCGCGATTTCTTTGCTGACGGTCTTGATGTCGGTGATGTGATGCATGGCGCCCCCTGCGTGGTCAATGAACTGATTGACGAGGGGGACACGCTAACCGATGGCTGGCCGGATGGCAGCCATAAAGCTGTGGAGGCAGGGAAGGCCTTGTTGGCTGGCGGCGCCCTGCCGGCGACCCACGCCGCCGCCCCCCCCGCTCAGCCTGCGGCGCCAAACCCTTTCAGCAGCTGCCGCAAGCGCTTGCGACCATCGCTGTTGGTCTCGCGGTAGGTCTTGAGGGCCAGGGCCAGGAACTGTTGCTCTCCGGGGCTGAGGCCGGTGGGCGCGCGCTCGGTGTCGAGCCATCCGGCCTCTTTGCCGCAATGCTGCTCGATCTGGCGGGCGAGCTTGTCGCCGATGGGTCGGGCGCCGCTCTTGGCCATGGACCAGGTTGCGCCGCTGACCTCGAGGCGGGCCGCCCAGGCGGCCTCCAGGCCCTTGGGCGGGTCACCGGCCGTGATGCGTTCTTCAGCAAAGGCCTGGAACAGGGCAAGGGCGTTGAGGCGGCGGATGGTGGCGGGGCTGGACACGGCGCACGCTGTTGTGAAAAACCTTCACACGCATTCTAGGGGCGACAAGTTGCTTGACGATGGCGTGAACACTCTTCACAATTCGACCCGTCGCTTGCAAACCGCAGGCCCAATTCACTTCAACAAATTCCCATCATGTTTGGCATCACCTTCTTCAACAAAGACACCAACCGCCCCCGTGGCGGCGTGGTGGCCTGCGTGAAGGCGGTGGCGCCGACATCGCTTGAGCGGGCAGCCCAGCTGTACCGCTCCACACCGGGGAGGGCTCTCATCCACTGAGCCCTCAACCTCTTTCGGATGCCCTGCATCCACCGAGGCCCGGTTTCCAACAGGAACCGGGCCTTTTTGTTTTCAGCGCCATCTCGGGTGTGCCCGTGCACAAGCACTGGCTGGCCCGGTGTGCATGTGTGCCCAGCACGTTCTGCAGACGGAGCGGGCATGCAGCGAGGGCGGGCAGCAGTGCCTACCCGCCCTCGCGTGCGGACACAGCCGAGATGGCATGCCTCGTTAGCTCAGTGGATGCAGAGCGCCGGTCTACGAAACCGGAGGGCGGAGGTTCGACTCCTTCACGAGGCACCAATCAATAACGTCCCGTTGGACTTCTGGTGAGGTCCTCGGCCCTTCAAGCCGAAGAGGCGGGTTCGATCCCCGCACGGGATACCAAACCCAAGAGCCCGTCGTCGAGCTTTCGCTTCGACGGGCGCAAACCGGCCGCAACGATTGGGCGGCGTCGGAACCCGTCACCGACACCCATTGAGAGCAAACCCGTGTGTGGCGCAACCAGGGAGCGCAATGGCTTTGGGAGCCAAGGGTTGCAGGTTCGAGTCCTGCCACACGGACCAAACAACACGTGCCGCCATAGCTCAGCAGGAAGAGCGCCGGTCTGTCGAACCGGAGGGCGCGGGATCGAAGCCCGCTGGCGGCGCCATGACAGAAGGAGACCATCGTGAACAAACCAGACACCGACGCCTGCTTTCCAGGTAATGAGCAAACGCCGCAAGGGGTTCCCTTCGGAGACCCAAGTCAAGCGCGGTGAACGCGTCGTTCGCGGCGACAAGGAGCTTCTGGAGAAGCTCGGCCGCAACGACCCCTGCCCTTGTGGGTCAGGGAAGACGTTTCAAGCGCTGCTGCCTCCGCAGCGGCTGCTTTTGACGGGGTGAACCGGCATCACTACCAGCGCTGAGCAGGCGCTGGCTCGCCCAGCTGATGGGGTGTAGCTCAATGGGAAGAGCAGCGGACTTTGACTCCGCAGGTTGCAGGTTCGAACCCTGCCGCCTCTGCCAGTAGTTTTTGAATCGTGCCCAGCCACTGAAAGGAGGACGCCATGCACGATGTATTGCAGTTGGACATGTCGGGCCTGCCGCAGGCCTGGATCTCGGTCGAGCAGGCGGCGGGCTATGTGGCCACCCGTTCGGTGGCCTGGTCGCTGGGCGAAGTGCCGCTGGCCGTGTTGCGCGGCGGCACCAACGTGCGCACGGGGCAGCAGTCGGTGCTTGAGGTGCCGGCCATCCTGGCCTTGCGCGGCCATTCGCGTTTGAACCTGTTCGACGTGACGCCGTGCTTCAGCAAGGCCAAGGTGATCCGGCGCGATCGCCAGACCTGCGCCTACTGTGGAGACAGGCAAGACGCGCGCGACCTGACGGTCGACCACATCCTGCCGGCCTCACGCGGTGGCCCGCTGAGCTGGATGAACACGGTGGCGGCCTGCCGGGCCTGCAACGCGCTGAAGGCAGACCGCACACCGGAGGAAGCCGGCATGCCTTTGCTCTTCACGCCGTATGTGCCGAGCCGCTTCGAGGACTTCCTGCTCAAGGGCAGGCGCATCCGGGCGGACGTGCATGAATGGCTGGCCGCACGGCTGCCGAAGGAATCGCGCTTGAGCTGACCCGCACACGGTCAACTCAAGCGCCACAAGGTCTGCCTCGGAAGGCAAAGGCTCACAGGTCAGGGGGTCCACACCCCCGCCGGTGCGATGGGGCCGGGCTCGTCCCGTTGCTGCGTCGCATGCCGCCTTGCTGAAAGAGGCCGATGGGCGAAGACATGGGTGTCTCGCAAGGGTCGGGTTCGATTCCTGACTTCGCCGCCACTGGATAGCTCAGTCGGGTAGAGCAACGGACGATTAATCCGTGTGTCGTGGGTTCGACTCCCACTCCACCTCTGGCCTATCACGCCAGTGAAACCACGGTCGCAAGACCACCCCGCCGAACGTGCCGGCCAGCCCTTTGGGGCGAGCAGGCATCAGCGTGGTCACCCGTGCCTCGGGCACGCGGGGCCTGCGTTCACGGTCAGTTCGAGGTTTGCTCAGGGAGGGCAGGCCCATGAACGCGCCGCGACACCCAGGCCCTGGCATCCGAGGTCCGTGCCCGCGCTGTAACGGCACCCCATTTCAAACCACACGCTGAACCCATCAAGAAGGAGAAAACCATGACCATCAAGCGTGTCACTGTGAAGAAGAACGAGCGCGGCGTGCTGCTGCGCAATGGCGACTTTGAGCGCGTGCTGCAGCCCGGCACGCATTGGCTGTTTGCCGGCCTGGACAAGCTCCAGGTGGAAGTGTTCTCGCTGGAGAACACGGCCTTTGTGCACCGGCTGACGGACTACCTGCTGGCCAAGGAGCCCGAGGTGGTGGCGGCTGAGTTCGTGCGCGTGGAGCTGGACGCCGACCAGGCGGGCTTGCGCTTCGAGAACGGCGTGCTGGTGGAGTTGCTGCCGCCTGAGTCGCGGCGTCTGTACTGGAAGGGCCTGGTGGACGTGCGGGTCGAGGTGATCGACCTGGCGCGCTCCATCGAGCTCTCGCCGGCGCTGACGGCGCGGCTGGTGCAGACGCAACTGCGCCCGCGCAGCGTGGCTGGCCTGGCTGGCGTGCTGCAGGTGGTGGTGCCCGAACACGGCGCTGCCATCCTGTGGGTGGACGGCAAGATCGACCGCCTGCTCGGCCCAGGCTCGTTCGCGTTCTGGAAGTTCAACCGCAGCGTGAACGTGGAGCTGGTGGACTTGCGTCTGCAGGCCGTGGAGGTCACGGGCCAGGAGATCCTGACCCGCGACAAGGTGGCCTTGCGCCTCAACCTCTCGGCGACCTGGCGCTTCTCGGAGGTGCTGACCGCCTACAAGGCGCTGGCCAAGCCGGCCGAGCACCTGTATCGCGAGCTGCAGTTCGGGCTGCGCGCGGCCGTGGGCACGCGCTCGCTGGATGAACTGCTGGAGAACAAGAGCGTCATCGACGAGGTGGTGACCGCCCAGGTCAAGGCCAAGCTCGCGAGCTTCGGCATTGAGTTGGCCGGTGTGGGCGTGAAGGACATCGTGCTCCCGGGCGAGATGAAGACCATCCTCGCCCAGGTGGTGGAGGCCGGCAAGTCGGCCGAGGCCAACGTGATCCGCCGCCGCGAGGAAACCGCTGCGACCCGCTCGCTGCTCAACACGGCCAAGGTGATGGAGGACAACCCCGTCGCCCTGCGCCTCAAGGAGCTCGAAACGCTGGAACGCGTGGCCGAACGCATCGACAAGATCTCCGTGTTCGGAGGTCTGGACCAGGTACTCAATGGGCTGGTGAAGCTCCGTTGAATACCGCCCCTGGCTGGCCCGCTGGCCGGCCAGGGCTCTGCATAGGATTCAAGATCATGGAACCCTCATTCATCGAAGAACCGGTCGCCGGCGGCGTGCCCCTCAAGATGTGGACGCACGGCGTGCCGGTGGAGGACGGGGCCAAGCGCCAGCTGGCCAATGCCGCGCGCCTGCCCATCGTGTTCAAGCACATCGCCGCCATGCCCGACGTTCACGTGGGCATTGGTGCGACGGTGGGCTCGGTCATCCCGACGCTCAAGGCCATCATCCCGGCGGCCGTGGGCGTGGACATCGGCTGCGGCATGATGGCCTGCAAAACCACGCTGACGGCCGAGGACCTGCCCGACAACCTCGCGCCGCTGCGAGCGGCCATCGAGCGTGCCGTGCCCCACGGCCGTGTGCCGGGCAACCGCGACCCGGGCGCCTGGCAGAAGCCACCGGGCTCGGTCAACACCGCCTGGGCGCAGTTGGAGCCCGAGTTCACCGAGCTCTGCCGCGACTACCCCAAGCTGGCCAAGACCAACCACATCCAGCACCTGGGCACGCTGGGCTCCGGCAATCACTTCATCGAGGTCTGCCTGGACGAAGCGGGCGCCGTGTGGTTCATGCTGCACTCGGGCTCACGCGGCGTGGGCAATGCCATCGGCACGATGTTCATCGAGTTGGCCAAGCAGGATGCCCTGCGCCACCAGGCCAACCTGCCGGACCGCGACTTGGCCTACTTCGAAGAGGGCAGCCGCTACTTTGGCGACTACGTGCGTGCAGTGGGCTGGGCCCAGAAGTTCGCGGCCCTGAACCGCGAGCTGATGATGCGTCGCGTCATCGAGGCGGCCAAGACGGTGTTGTGCAAGAGCTTCCAGAGCCACATTGAGGCGGTCAACTGCCATCACAACTACGTGCAGCGCGAGCAGCACTTTGGTGAGGAGGTCTTCGTGACCCGCAAGGGCGCGGTGAGCGCCAAAGCCGGGCAGCTGGGCATCATTCCCGGCAGCATGGGGGCGCGCAGCTACATCGTGCGCGGCAAGGGCAATGCGGAGTCGTTCGAGTCCTGCTCGCACGGCGCGGGCCGCGTGATGAGCCGTGGCGACGCCAAGCGCAGCTTCACCCTGGCCGATCACCGCGCCGCCACCGAGGGCGTGGAGTGCCGCAAGGACAAGGACGTCATCGACGAGACCCCCGCCGCCTACAAGGACATCGACGCCGTGATGGCGGCTCAGGCCGACCTGGTGGAGGTGGTGCACACCTTGAAGCAGGTGGTGTGCGTCAAGGGCTAGGAGCGCGTGAAGCCCCGAGGCAGGTCCGCGCGCCTCGCCCTTGTTCTGCCTACTTGAGCCAGCCCTTGCGCCGGAAGTAGATGAAGGGCGCGGCCACCGAGACCAGCATCAGCACCAGGGCAAAGGGGTAGCCCCAGGCGGCGTCCAGCTCGGGCATGTGCTTGAAGTTCATGCCGTAGATGCTGGCGATCAGGGTCGGGGGCAGCAGGGCGACGCTGGCCACCGAGAAGATCTTGATGATCTTGTTCTGGTTGATGTTGATGAAGCCGACGGTGGCGTCCATCAGGAAGTTGATCTTGTCGAACAGGAAGGCGGTGTGCGAGTCGAGGGAGTCGATGTCGCGCAGGATCTGGCGGGACTCTTCGAACTGCTCGGCGTTGAGCATGCGGCTGCGCATCATGAAGCTGACCGCGCGGCGCGTGTCCATCACGTTGCGGCGGATGCGGCCGTTCAAGTCTTCCTCGCGGGCGATGGCCGCCAGCACTTCACCGGCTTCGGTGTCGGTGACCTCGCTCTTGAGCACGCGGGTGGAGACGGCTTCGAGCTTGTCGTAGATGCCCTCCAGCACGTCGGCGGAGTACTCGGCGTCGGCGTCGTAGAGCTTGAGCAGCACGTCCTTGGCGTCTTCGATCAGCGCCGGGATGCGCCGCGCGCGCAGGCGCAGCAGGCGGAAGACGGGCAGGTCCTCGTTGTGGATGGAAAAGAGGACGTTGTTGAAGAGGATGAAGGCCACGCGCACGTTGTGGGCGGGGGTGCCGTCGGGGTCGTCGTTGCCCTCGATGAGGAAGTCGGTGCGGATGTGCAGCTCACCGTTGTCCTCCTCGTAGAAGCGGGCGGACTCTTCGAGGTCTTCGTCCACGATGTTCTCGGGGATGGTGAGCCCGAAGCGGTCGCGGATCCAGCCTTTTTCTTCGGCGGTGGGGCTCTCCAGGTCGACCCAGATGGGGCGGGCCTGGGCGAGTTCTTCGGCAGACTCGATTTCTTCCTGGAACAGGCCGCCCTTCAAGCGGCCGTTGTCCAGCGTGAATACGTTCAACATGCATCGTCTCCGGCAGCGCCCCGCGGGGAGTGGGTGGGGCGGGCAGGGAGGACGGCGGCGCCGTCCGGGGTGGCGGGGTTGTGGTGGGGAACCCGTCTCACTCCGGGGCGCAGAGCCTGCTTCTTGAAGCGGCTCAGCCTCTGGAGTGGACGGTCACCGAGGGTGACTGCTGTCCAAGGATTTCTCCGGTATTGGCGAGGCCTGAATTATTGCATCGCAGCACGGCCGGGGCAGCCACCGATGAGGCCCGGATAATCCCGCCTCCCTTGCTGCCGAGCGTCTCTGGAGCCGTCCATGTTTGAGCACGTCGAGCCCTATGCGGGCGACCCCATCCTGACCCTGAACGAGAACTTCCAGAAGGACCCTCGGCCGGGCAAGATCAACCTCTCGATCGGCATCTACTTTGACGACGAAGGCCGCATCCCCATGCTGCCCTCGGTGCGCGCCGCCGAGCTGGCCGTGGTGGCCGAGGCCGGCGCCCGGCCCTATTTGCCGATGGAAGGCGCGGCCAACTTCCGCAGCGCCGTGCAGGGCCTGCTGTTTGGGGCCGAGAGCAGCGCCGTCAAGGCCGGCCGCGTGGCCACCATCCAGGGCGTGGGCTCCAGCGGCGGGCTCAAAGTCGGCGCCGACTTCATCAAGCGCTACTTCCCGGGCAGCACGGTCTATTTGTCAGACCCGACCTGGGACAACCACCGCGCGGTGTTCGAAGGCGCCGGCCTGCCCTGCGAGACCTACCCCTACTACGACGCCGCCACCGGCGGCCTGCGCTTTGACGAGATGCTGGCGCGCCTGCGCAGCCTGCCCGCCAAGAGCGTGGTGCTGCTGCACGCCTGCTGCCACAACCCCACGGGCGTGGACCTGACGCAGGACCAGTGGCGGCTGCTTGCGCCGGTGCTGCAGGAGCGGGGGCTAATCCCCTTCCTCGACCTGGCCTACCAGGGCTATGGCGACGGCATCGAGCAAGACGCGTTTGCCATCCGCCTGCTGGCGGACACAGGGCTCGCCTTCTTCGTGGCCAACAGCTTCTCCAAGAGCATGAGCCTTTATGGCGAGCGCTGCGGGGCGCTGTCGGTGGTGTGCCCGGATGCCGAGCAGGCTGGCCGGGTGCTGGGCCAGCTCAAGGCCACGGTGCGGCGCAACTACTCCAGCCCGCCGCACCACGGCGGCCAGTTGGTGGCCCGGGTGCTGAGCGACCCGGCCCTGCGCGCCCAGTGGGAGGCCGAAGTGGCCGAGATGCGCACCCGCATCCAGGCCATGCGCCGCCAGCTGTTTGAGGTGCTGTCGGCCCGCCTGCCGGGCCGCGACTTCAACTACTTCCTGACCCAGCGCGGCATGTTCAGCTACACGGGCCTCTCGGCCGCGCAGGCGGACCGGCTGAAGGACGAGTTCGGCGTCTACATCCTGCGCTCGGGCCGCATCTGCGTGGCGGGGCTCAACAGCCGCAATGTGAACGCGACGGCGGAGGCTTTTGCGGCCGTGATGGCCTAGGGCCTGTTAACGCTAGGGGACTGGGTCGCGAAGGCCCACCGCCCGCTGTGCCGTCGATGTCGTAAGCCTGTTCGCCGCGACCAGCTCGCGCAGGCGTCGCTCTGCCCACATTTGTCGCGTCCCACCGCGACAGGCCCGGGGCCAGCCATGCGTTTTCCTCTCGATGTCCGATTCTGGCGGCGAAGCCCGTCTGAACAAGTACGGCGGAATGACTCTGCAGGGCAATCAACTGCCTGCCGATCAACGCCGATGCATCGAAGGGACTGAACACGGCTCACGCGCGTAGTTGCCATTCCGCCGGCTCCGACACGACAGGGCGGACTTGCTCCTTGATATGCAACTGCTTGAATTTCTAGTTGGGCCACCCTTGGCTCAAGTAGCACAACAGCATTTAGAAAACCGTCCTTACGCTTAATCAGGAGTACCGCATGATCGAAGTTCGCCCTTTTATCGACACGCCGCCGGGCAATACGGCCGCGCGCTCGGGCACAAGTCGAATTCCGACGCCATCGTGGCTTGGCCTGAAGCAGCTTGTGCTGGCGTCTGCCACCCTGGCCAGCAGTGCTTTGGGGTTGCAACCCGCACACGCCGGGACCCCGATCGGCACCGGCACGGTAGTGCTGGATGACGGCGCCGGGCTAATACCCTTCGGTGGTTATGGCGCCGCAGATCCCGTGCGTGACATCATAAGTCTAACGATGACAGATTCGACCGGATTCTGGTGGGATACGAATAGAGCGCGGAATTCGACCGCCGCCACTGTATGGCTGTTTGGCGGCCCCCTAGCGGCGCAAACCTTCACTGACCATACGCTGAACATTGCCTCAGCAGAACTATACGGAGGCGGGCTATTTTCCGATAACGCATGGAATAGTTTCCAGAAAATCTCGAACCCCGGCCAAACAGTAAATTTCAACGTGAGCGGCCAAATCTCTGGAAAATTCACGATGCGGGGCGGTTACGAGCAAAATCCTGCCGGCGGGACGCAAGGCACAACAAACTTCAACAACTATGGCAATTTCTATCAAGCACCAGAGGGTGAATTGCACCTGCAAAATGCAATGTTCAACAATAAGTCTGGTGCGACTTACAGCATATTTGGTGACACCGGCATCGACGTCTCTACCGCGTATGACGTTTACTCAGGCACTCCGACGCCTGCCCAGCAGATATTCAGCTTCAACAATGAGGCTGGCGCATTGCTCTACAAACGAGTGGGCTCTCCTGGCGTCAGCTACATAAGCCGTCTCAACAATCAGGGAGAAGTATGGGCTGAAAGCGGCACCCTCGAATTGGGTGGCGGGACTCATACCGAAGCCGCATTTCGCGGCCTCTTTGGCGGCACGGTTCTGCTTTCCGGAACACACACCATAGCCCTTGGCCCTAACGTCAATCAAACGATATTTTGGGGCGAGACCAAGCTCAGCGGAACTGCCACGCCTTCACGTGGCGGAAGCGGCACGCTCAATATCACGGGCTATCTAGGGAACTTTGGCCACTTCACTGCAGATTCGGGCAGCCAGATCAATGTGCAGAGCGGCGGAGCTTTCACCAACTGGATTCCCGGGACTTTTGAAACTGCTGCTGGTAGTCAGACCACCATTCAAGTCGGTGCTGACTTCTCCAATCCTGGCAGAGTCCTGCATGGTGGAAATATTCATAACAACGGCACCATTCAAAACTTGGACACTGGAAGCTTCACGCTGCTGGCGGGAGCTTCAATCACATCTTCGGCTGATCCACTGGACCCGGGGAAAGTGCAAGGAAAAATCAACAACAGCGGGACGTTTGACATCCAAACAAATGCCAACATCGTCGCCAAGAGCTTCACTCAATACAGTGGCAAGCTCATCGTCAACGGGACATTGAACACATTTGGCGGGGACGTATCCCTTTACGGTGGTGAGCTCTGGGGTTCCGGCACCATCAATGCCACCCTTAACGTATTTGACAACAATGGGGTGGTGGATCCATCGGATCCAAAACTATTTCCTGGAAATAGCCCAGGCACGCTCACCATCAATGGCGACCTCAATCTTTTCGGCGGCCAACTGGTACTGGAAGTGGCAGAGAAAAACGGCGTATTAGCGCACGATGTGATCGCGGCAAATCATACGTTCCTGAACGGTGCCGTCCATTTCGTGCTGGGCGCTGGCGTCACGACCGATAATGTCCGGGGTCTTGATTTTCTGGGCTGCCTTGACGCCAGCAGCTGCAGTTATGGAGATTTGTTTTCTGTGGTGATCGACGGCTACGCCAATTCGACTATTGTTGCCGATGCAGACGGGCTACATATTATGGATATTGGTGTCGCCGTCGCCGTGCCCGAACCCAAGGCCTATGCCCTGTTGATGGCCGGTTTGGGCCTGCTGGCTTTCAGGCGCCGCAAGCGCGACTGATACTTGCATGGGCCGTCAATACCCGCCTGTTTGTACACGGCTCGCTTGAATAACTCGGGTCTGGCCGGCCAGAGCCCTGCCGTTCAACGCGCTGGAGTCATCGGCCAGCTTCAATGGCGCAGCCGGGCGGGGAGGTTTAACCCTGCGGGCGCGTCTGCCGAAGGGCGGCCTCCAGCCGCTCCAGCGGTGCCTTGTGGTAGGGGTGAACACCCGGCTGGACGACGAACGCCGCTCGGGCCTCGGCCCCCCGATGCATGGCCGTGGCGCGGTCACCAAAGGACAAGGCGCACAGGCCCGACTGCGCGCGCAGCCAGGCCAGGTAGGGCGCATGGGCATAGCGCACGGGTGCCTCGGCCTGGATCTCTTTCTCCAGCGATGCCCAACCGGCGCGCGCCGTCTGCGCGTCGGCGCACTGCAGTTGCGCGCGTAACACGGCACCGCTGCCCACCCCATCCCCGGCGTCCACGGTCACCGGCACGTCTGCGATCGCGGCGCGCGCGGCCGCAAACCGGCCTCGTTCGAACTGCAGCCTCGCGGCGGCGAAATGCAGCGCTGCCACGGCCTTGGGCATGGCCGCGCCGCTGGCTGCGGCCTCGAAGTGCGGCGCCTCGGCCAGCACCCGGCCGGCTTCGTCGAACCGGCCCGCCATGGTCAAGTTGGCCGCGCGCCCAACGAAGTCGTAAGCGCTGTAGAGATGGCGCTGCTGCCCCATGGCCGCACGGAGCTTCTGGCGTTCGAGCCACAGTGCGTCGGCTTCGTCGGGGCGGCCGGTTTCGTTCGCCAGAGTGGCCAGGTAGCCCAACGCCCTGAAGCGCGGCGCGGGCGCTTCGTTGGCCTGCAGCACCAGATCGCGTCCGGCGCCCAGCCAACGCTCGGCTTCGACCAGGTTGCCGTACTGGACTTCAATCTGGCCCCGGAAGAAGTCCATCTCGGCGCGCATCAGCGCCGGCACGGGCAGCGCAGCGTTGTCGATGGCGCTCTGACTTTTGCGCAGCTCGGCCACCGCCTGCGCGTAGGGCATGTGGGGATTGTTCCCCGGCAGCAGCCACCAGAGCTGGGCGCGCTCATACGCCGCACGCACGGCATCGGGCCCGCCACGGGCCTCCAGCGCCTGCAGCGCGGCCGCGAACTGGCGCTGCGCCTCGGTATCGCCGAAGTTGCGGCGGCCGCGCTCACGGGCCAGCGCCAGGCGCATGTCAATGGCCGCCAGCGAGGTAGGCCCCTCGCGGCGCGTGGCGATCTCGATGGCCTGGGCCAACTGTCGGTCGCCTTCGTCGCCAACGGCCTGCGAGATCTGCCACAGCGCACGCCCCGCGCGCAGCCAGGCCAGCGCGAGGGTCTCTTCGCGCACGCCAGCCAAGCCCGCTTCAAGTCGGTCCAGCGTCTTGGCGGCCTCAGCTGGCTTGCCGTCCGCCAGGTGCACGCGTGCCATCAAGGCGAGGGCATCGTTGAGCGCCGCAGGCTGTCCCTGGGCGAAGGCAACTGCCTGAGCGGCATGGGTGGCCGCCTGCGCCGACTTGCCGGCACGCAACAGGTCTTCGGCGAGCTGAGCCTCGGCCTCAGCCATGGCCGGGCCACCGGCGCCGCTGTCACGCAGGGCGCCGAGTCGGCGTTGCCGGTACTCAGCCGCATAGGCGTACGCCCCCATGCTGGAGTAAATGGCTCCGACGGTGCCCTGCAACTCGGCCTGCAACGCGGGCTGGCCGACGAAGCGGGTCTGGATGAGGCGCATGCCGTTGTCCACCGAACCCTGGACGACACCGCGCGCTCCGCTGCCGTCGTGTGGCGTGCTGAGTGATGCCCGCAGCATGTCGCCGACGAAGGACTTCACCAGTTGCTCGCGCTCTGCGGCGGCGGCAGCCCGCTGCGATTGCCGCACGGCCAGGCCACCGCCGACCAGCAGCGAGAGCAGGATCAGCGATCCCGCGATCGCGGCGAGCCGGTGCCGGCGCAAGGCGATACGCAGCCGGTAGGCCAGGCTGTCGGGACGGGCGGCGACGGCATCGCCTGCAAGGAAGCGCTCAATGTCGTGGGCCAGCGCATCGGCGCTGGCATAGCGGCGCTCGGGCTCAGCATGCAGGGCGCGGCCCAGGATGGCGTCGAGGTCGCCGCGCAGCGCGCGTGCCGTGTCTCGGTCGGTCACGCGGCGGCTGGCGGGCACACGCTCACCGGCCAAGATCGCGGCCTCCAGGGCGCCCGGCGTTTCGCGCTGCGGCTTGAAGGGCAGGCTGCCGGTCAACAGCTCATACAGCAGCACGCCCAGGCTGTAGACATCGCTTTGCACGGTGGCGGGCCGGCCGCCGATCTGCTCCGGCGACGCGTAAACCGGCGTCAGCGCGCGCCCTTGTTCGAGCGTCAGTCCGGGCTGAGCGGGCCCGATGTCGTCCAGCAATTTGGAAATGCCGAAGTCGAGCAGCCGCACGCTGCCACCGGTGGTCACGAGCACGTTGGCAGGCTTCAGGTCGCGGTGCACCACCATCCGACCGTGCGCATAGGCCACCGCACGCACCACCTGCACGAACAGGCGCAGTCGATCGTGCAGCGAAACCTGGTGCGCCGCGCACCAGGCGTCGATGGGCAGGCCGTCGACGAACTCCATCACCAGGTAAGGTCGGCCAAGTTGGTCGAAGCCGGCGTCGTAGAGCCGCGCGATGCTCGGGTGTTCGAGCAGTGCGCCAATGTCACGTTCGCGCGCCATGCGTCCGGCCAGACCTTCATCCCAGGCCAGCCGCGGCAGTTTGATCGCAACGGTGCGCTTGAAGCTGCCATCGGTCCGCTCGGCCAGCCACACGCTGCCCATGCCGCCCCTGCCAATCTCGCGCAGCAGGCGATAAGGGCCGATGGCATCACCGGCGCTGGCGACGGCTTCGTGGCGTTGCAGCCGCGGCAGGCTCTGCAGGAACGGGTCAGCCTCTGCGCGGCCATCGAGCGCAAGCATCTTGCGCAACTGAGGGGCGAGGGATTCGTGCTCTGGGTCGAGGGCGTCGAGCCACCCTTGGCGTTGCTCGACGGGCAGCGCCAGTGCTTGATCAAGCAGGCTGCTCAGGGTGGTGATTTCGGACGGGCTCAGCGACATGGACAGGTAACGGCTTTCAAGCTGCCGGCGAAGCATGCGCCGTTCAGATCCGCGCCCAACGCGCCGCAGGCAGTGCCATCAAGGCATGGGCCCGCACGATAGGTGCGCAGCGTGCCGATCAGATTTCCATCAAAGCACTGAGCAACAGCCGGGCCTTTTCCCAGTCTCGTCGCACCGTACGTTCGGTCAGGTCCAAGGTTTCACCGATTTCGGTTTCGCTGTAACCACCGAAGTAGCGCATCTCCACCACCTTGGCGAGTCGTGGCTCGGCTTGGGCCAAGGCATGTAGGGCCTCGTGCACGCGCAGCAAGTCATCTTCGGCGCTGGGCAAGCTATCGGGCCTGGAGGTGTCCAGGGTCAGCATCGTGAGGCCACCGCCTCTGCGCTGGGCCTGGCTTTCTCGAACGGCGTCAATGATGACGGATCTCATCACCTGAGAGGCATAGGCGAAGAAGGCGCGCCGCTCTTCGCTATACAAGCGTCCGCCTTTGATAAAGCGCAGGTAGGACTCGTGAACCAAGGCCGTCGTATTCATCACCGTACTGCGGCCGCCGTCGAACAAGCGCGAGTGCGCCAGCTTCCGAAGTTCGGGATAGGCCGCGCTGAACAGCGCCTCTTGGGCGCCCGGCTCGTTGGCATTGACCCGCTGGATGAGCTCCCCAAGTGCAGTTGGCGGCGCAGACGGGGTAGATAGCTCGGACATCATCCAAGGCTGCCAGCCGCCAATTTCGATGTCACTCCCTCGTGCGAGGGTGACTTTTTCCCAACATCGGTCAAGCGACGGCGCCGCATCAGCCGGTGCCAGTCCAGCAGTTCCAGCGCTGCATGTTCAGCTACGCGGGCCTGCCGGCCGCGCAGGCGGACCGGCTGAAGGATGAGTTCGGCGTCTACATCCTGCGCTCGGGCCGCATCTGCGTGGCCGGGCTCAACAGCCGCAATGGGAATGCGACGGCGGAGGCTTTTGCGGCGGTGATGGCCTGTGGGGCTGTTGCTGCTGCCGGCAGCGGTGCCCGGGGGGCTTTCGTCGCAGTGGCTTTTTGGCGAGGCCCATGCCGGGAGTCCCGCCCGGCGGCGGGGTAACTTTTCTCTGTCTTGCCAGAGAAAAGTCACCAAAAGAGAGGCGCTTCCTCCACTTCAGAGGCCGACTTGCGTTTGGCAGTTCGAAATGCGAGAGAGGCGAGCCGCTGCGCTCTCGCATCGGACTTGTCGCCAGCCCGATTGATCGCATCAGTGGGCCGTTCGACGCGCGGCTGAACGCCGGGCTCACCACCAACAGCCGCGTCGCTCGGGCGACGCCCCTTTGGGATATCTCTCAGGCGTCGGCGTGCAGCCGCGCCTTAAGCGGCCAAGAGGTCGAAGCCTTGACGCTCGTGACAGGCCGGACGCGAGAGCGCAGCGGCTCGCTTCGATGCAGTGCACGGCCCGAGCAACGCGAGCGGGCTTTTCAGCGGAATGCGGATTGCATTCAGCGCCTCTTCTTTGGTGACTTTCTTCTGGCGCCGCAGAAGAAAGTTACCCGCCCGCCGGGGCGGGACCCGGCAGCAGCCGCGCCCCAAACCCACCCTCTCGCCTGAAGCGCCTGACGCGCCCGACGTTTACTTGGCGGCCGCCACAGCAGGCTTGAGCCAGCCGTTCACGTCCATCCAGTGCATGAAGACCGGGAACCAGCCGTTGGCCGTGTTGCCCGGGTAGCCCATGCCAAAGCCGTGGCCGCCGTTTTGGTAGAGGTGGAACTCGACCGGGCGGCCGGCCTCGAACCAGCTCTTGACCACGCCGAACTGACCCTTGAAGAGGAAGTCGTTGGTGGCGATGGCGGTGAACATTGCGGGTGCGTCCTTGGGCACCTCAACCGGACCCATGCCGCCGTAGATGGGGGCGATGAAGGCGAGCTTCATGGTCTTGGAGTTCAGCGTGCTGTGCATGGTCAGCCCGGCGCCGGCCGAGAAGCCCATCATGCCGATGCGTGAGGTGTCCACGCCCCACTCCTTGGCGCGCGAGACGATCAAGGCGTAGGCGGCTTCGGCGTCCTGCAGCTGGTTGTCCAGACTGAAGGCGGGCGGCCGCGCGGGCGGGGCGCTGGCGGGCGAGCCGGCGCCCACGGCGGCGAACATGTTGTTCATCGACGCGGTCAGGCCGGGGATGTTGTCAGGCGTGGGGATGAGGCGGTACTTGAGGACGAAGGCCGCCACACCGCGGTCGGCCAGGGCCTTGGCCACCTTCCAGCCTTCGTTGTTGATGGACAGCCAGCGAAAGCCACCGCCCGGTGCCACGAGCACGGCCGCGCCTGTGGCCTTGCCCGGCTCGGGCAGGAAGGGCGTGAGCGTGGCGGTGGTGACGTTGTGCACCATGGGCTCGCCCCACTGGCGGAACCAGCCTTCCTTGGCGGGCTGGTCTTTCACGCCGCCGGTGTTCAGCTTGATGGCGTTGGGCTCGGGGATGGCGTCGAGCGGGTAGATGGTGCCGTCTTGCGCAAAGGCAGGAGCGATGGCGAACAGGCCGGCCACCGAGAGGGCAGCGCGGACAAAGGAGCGACGGAGTTGCAGCATGGCAAGGTCCTGGGGTTGAGGTGAAAGGATCAGCGCGGCAAGACGACCTGGCGCGCGAGCGAGAAGCTGGCCGATTCAGCCGGCAGGCCGGAGCCCGGTTGGCCGCCACCCACGCTCAGGCGGTAGCTGCCGGGCATGACCTGGCGCACGCCGTCACGGGCGACAAAGCTGATGTCGCGCGCGCTGAGGCGGAAGCTCACTTCACGGCGCTCACCGGCCTTGAGGTGCAGGCGCTCAAAGCCACGCAGGGCCAGGCGCGGGGCGCCTTCAAACGTGGGCGGCGTCAGGTAGAGCTGGGCCACTTCGTCGCCATCGCGGCTGCTGGTGTTGGTGATGGCGGTGCGCACCACAAGGCTGGTGTCGTCACGGCCTTCCTGCACCTCGACCTTGGGCGCTTCGTAGCGGAAGCTGGAGTAGCTCAGGCCATAGCCAAAGCCATAGACCGGCTCGCCCTTGTAGAAGCGGTAGGTGCGGCCCTGCATGTCGTAGTTGTCAAAGGGCGGCAGGTCGGCCACACCCTTGTAGAAGGTGACGGGCAGGCGGCCAGCCGGGTTGGCCGTGCCGGCCAGCACCTGGGCGATGGCCGGGCCACCGCCTTCGCCGGGGTACCAGGCCTGCACCAGGGCGGCGGCATTGGCCTTGGCCCAGGAGAGGTCGATCGCGCTGCCGCTGAGGTTGATGACAACCAGCGGCTTGCCCAGCTTGGCGGCCTCGGCCAAGTACTCGCGCTGGTCGCGCGGCAGGTCGATGGAGGTGCGGTCACCGCCGCTGAAGCCTTCGACCTTGACGGGCATCTCCTCGCCCTCGAGGTCGGAGGTCAGGCCCACCACGGCCACCAGCACGTCGGCCTTGGCAGCAGCGGCACGCATCTCGCCCAGCGGGTCGCGCGAGACGCGCTTCCAGACCATGCCGGGCGGCTGCGAGACGCCGGACTCGGTCTCGAACTGCAGCGCATAGCGCTCGCCCTGCTTCAGGTCCACCTGGGTCAGGGCCACGGGCTCGGCCCAGTGCGTGGGGCGCTTGGCCAGCACGACGGGTTTGCCACCCACGGTGATCTGGCCCTTGATGCCGGCCAGGCCCAGGCGGTAGCTGCCGGTCTCGGGCGCGACGAAGGAGCCGGTCCAGAGCACGCGGGTCACGTCGCCAGCACCGGCGAAGTCCTTGGCGTGGGCTTCAAGCTGCTTGACGCTGTGCGAGGCAAAGGCCTTGGCCTGGAAGCGGCGCTGGCCCGGTTTGGTGGGCGAACCGGCTTCGAGGTTGAAGTAGCTGGCCTGCAGACCCGGCTTGCCATCGGGCGCGACGAAGGCGCTGGCGGGCACCGGGTCGCCGTCGGTGATGGAGGGGCCGAAGGGCACCAGGTTCACCTGGCCGGCAGAGAACTGCGCGCGCAGGGCCTCGGCGATGGTGGCGGTGGGGCCGGTGGTGGCGGACGAGTAGTTGCCGCGCATCACGCGGCGGGCATCAGCGAGCGGGCCCACCACGGCGATGCGTGTGCCGGCCTTGAGCGGCAGCGCGCCGTCGTTCTTGAGCAGCACCAGGCTCTCGACCGCCGAGCGCAGCGCAAGCTGGCGGTGCGGAGCCGAGTTGATGGCCTCGGCAGCCGGGAATGCGCGCTCTTGCGGCAGCAAGCCCGGCAGGTCGCCATTGCGCAAGCGGGCCGAGAACAGGCGCACCAGCGCGGTGTCGATCTCGGCCTGGCTGATGTAGCCGCGGGCCAGCGCCTGCTTGTAGCGCTCGCCCAGGCCCGGCACGTTGCCGAGCGTGGCGCCATTGCACTCGTTGTCCATGCCGGCCTTGATCGCGGCAGCGGCGCCAGCGGGTGCGTCCACCGCGTACTTGTGCTGGGCGTGGATGTCGGTCACGGCGTCGCAGTCGGAGACCACATAGCCGTCGAACTTCCAGTCCTTGCGCAGGGTCTGCACCATCAGCAGGTTGCTGGCGCAAGCGGGCTCACCATTGATGCGGTTGTAGGCGCACATGATGGAGCCAGCCTTGGCGTCCACGATGGTGGCGCGGAAGGCAGGCAGGTAGGTGTCCTCCAGGTCCTGCATCGAGACCCAGACGTCGGCATGGTGGCGCGTGGACTCGGGGCCGCTGTGCACCGCAAAGTGCTTGGGGCTGGCGATCACATGGGGCAGGTCGGGGTTGGGGCCCTGCATGCCGCTCACGAAGGCCTTGCCCAGCTGTGCGGTCAGGAAGGGGTCTTCACCATAGGTCTCCTGGCCACGGCCCCAGCGCGGGTCGCGGAAGATGTTGATATTGGGCGACCAGGTGTTCAGCGCGCCGCCAATCTTGTTGAAGGTGGGCTTGGCGCGCTCCAGCACATAGACCGCGCGCACCTCGGTGCTGATGCTGGAGGCGACATCGAGCATCAGCTTGTCGTTGAAGCTCGCGGCCAGGCCCACGGGCTGGGGGAAGTTGGTCGTCGCGCCGGGGCCGAAGGCGCCGTGCAGGGACTCGGTCCACCAGTTGTAGGCGGGGATCTTGAGGCGCGGGATGGCCGGCGCGCCGTTGAGCAGCTGGTCCACCTTTTCGTCGAGCGTCAGCTGCGACACGATGGCACGGGCGCGCGACTCGGCGCCCGAGACGACGGGGATCTGCGCGAGGGCGGCCCCGCTCTGCAGTTGCAATACCAAGGCACCAGCGGCGGCGAGCTTGAAACGGGTGGTCATCGATGCTCCAGACAAGGAAAAGGGGCCCATCAGCACAGGCTGAGGCAGCCCCAGGTCGGGGCGCTAGTGTCTGCCACGCCATGCAGGCAATCCATTCGTTCATCCACGGGCAAGGATGAAAAGAAGTTATCGATCCGAACCGTTTGCAGCGCGCAAAAAACTGCGCCCGAAGCGCCATAGTCCGGCCTGCCGTTCACCTGTCATTCGAACGCCTTGATGGCGCACGCCCATGTCCACACCCCGCTCCGACCGCCGCCGCTGGCTCCAGCAAAGCCTGATGTCCACCACCGCCCTGACCTGCGCGCCGCTGACCACGCTGGCAGCAACCAGTCCGGCGCCCGCCGCCGGCACGCAGCGCCTCTGGTACCGCCGCCCGGCCGATGAATGGGTGCAGGCCCTGCCAGTGGGCAATGGGCGCCTGGGCGCCATGGTGTTTGGCGGCATCTCGACCGAGCGCCTGCAGCTCAACGAGAACAGCTTCTTTGCCGGCGGCCCCTATGCGCCGCCACTGCCCAAGGCGCGCGAGGCTCTGCCCAAGATCCGGCAGCTGATCTTTGCCGGCCAGTACGCGGAGGCCCAGAAGCTGGCCGACGAGACCTTCATCCCCAAGCCCGGCGGGCAGATGGCCTACCAGCCGCTGGCCGAGCTGTCGCTGCACTTCCCGGGGCTGGAAAACGCGGCGGGCTACGAGCGCAGCCTGGACCTGGCCGGGGCGGTGGCGAGCACGAGCTTCACAACCAAAGACTTTGGCCGCCCGAGCACCTGGACGCGCGAGGTCTATGCCTCGGCGGTGGACGATGTGATCGTGGTCCGCCTGTCCAGCACGCGAGCCAAGGCCCTGCACGTGGTGCTGCAGCTGAGCGCGCCGCACCAGCAGCAGGTGCAGATCGAGGACGGCCACACCCTGGTCGTCACCGGCCGCAGCCCGGACCAGGGCGAGATCAGCGGCCGTCTGCCCTTTGAATGCCGCGTGCAGGTGCGCGCCACCGGCGGCCGGCTGCGCTCGGAGCGCGGCGGCCTCGCGGTCGAGGGCGCGGACGAAGTACTGCTCCTGATTGCCGGCGCCACCGGCTACAAGCGCTATGACGACGTCTCGGGCGACCCCACTGCCGCCAACCGCGCAGTGCTTGCCAAGCTGGCTGGGCGAACTGAAGCAGAGCTGCGCGCGGCCCACCAGGCCGCGCACCGCGCGCTGTTCGAGCGTTTCAGCCTCGACCTCGGCCAAGGCCCCAACGCCGCGCTGCCGACTGACGAGCGCATCGCCCGCTCCACCGAGGGCAAGGACCCCGGCCTCGCCGCCCTTTATGTGGACTACGGTCGCTACCTGCTGCTGGCCAGTTCACGCGCCGGCACGCGCCACCCAGCCAACTTGCAGGGCTTGTGGAACGAGCGCACCAACCCGCCGTGGCAGAGCAAGTGGACCATCAACATCAACGCCCAGATGAACTACTGGCCGGCCGAGGCCTGCCAGCTGGGCGAGACCCTGGAGCCCCTGGTCTGCCTCGTCGAAGACCTGGCGCAGACCGGCCAACGCGTGGCGCGCGAGGCGTACGGCGCTCCGGGCTGGGTGGCCTTCCACAACACCGACGTGTGGCGCGTGGCCACGCCCACCGACGGCTCCTTCTGGGGCCTATGGCCGATGGGCGGCGTGTGGCTGCTGCAAAACCTCTGGGAGGCCTGGCTGTACCGGCGCGACGTGGCCTTCCTGCGCCGCATCTACCCGCTGATGAAGGGCGCCGCCGAGTTCCAGCTGGCGACCCTCGTGCGCGACCCCAAGAGCGGCAAGCTCGTCACCTGCCCCAGCCTCTCGCCCGAGAACGCCCACCCCTTTGGCAGCTCGCTGTGCGCCGGCCCGGCCTGCGACAACCAGCTGCTGCGCGACCTCTTTGCCCACACCGCCGAGGCGGCCCGCACGCTGAAGACTGATGCCGACTTCGCCCGCCAATGCCTGGCCACGCGCGAGCAGCTGCCGCCCGACCGCGTGGGCAGCAGCGGCCAGTTGCAGGAGTGGCAGGAGGACTGGGACCTGCGCGCCCCCGAGATCCACCACCGCCACGTCTCGCACCTGTACGCGCTGTTCCCGTCTGACCAGATCACGCCCGAGGAAACGCCCGCCCTCTTTGCCGCCGCGCGCAATGCGCTGACGCGGCGCGGCGACGACGCCACCGGCTGGGGCATTGGCTGGCGCATCAACCTCTGGGCCCGTCTCAAGGACGGCAACCACGCTCACGAGGTGCTGGCCCTGCTGCTGCAACCCGAGCGCAGCTACCCCAACCTGTTTGACGCGCACCCGCCCTTCCAGATCGACGGCAACTTCGGCGGCGCCTCGGGCATCGTCGAGATGCTGGTGCAAAGCCACCGCGGCCGCGTCGAGCTGCTGCCCGCCCTGCCCTCGGCCTGGCCCACCGGCCGCGTGCAAGGCCTGGCCGCGCGCGGCGGCTTTGTGCTGGACATGGACTGGGCCGGCGGTGCCGTGCAGCGCCTGCGCGTGCAGGCCCGCAAAGAGGGCTGCGCCGAGCGCTGCGAGCTGCGCTGGGCCGGTGGCCAGGCCACGCTCAAGCTCCAGCCCGGCCAGGTGGCGGTGCTGGAGCGGCGGGGTGATCAGCTGATCACCGCTTGATCAGGGTTTGTCGCTGAAGCGGAACCAGTCGATGTCCACGTAGCCGGCGGCTTGCTCCCCGGTGTGGAAGCAGAACATCGCCACCTGCGGACCCTGGAAGGTGCCGGTGCGCCAGTCGAACCTCAGATCGAAGGGCTCGCCCACCGCTTGCCATGTGGCCTGCCCTGCCGCACGCCACGACAGCCGGGCGCGGTTGGTGGTGACGTAGTCAAGGTCCATGCGCAGCTCGATGCGCTCGGTGCTGATGGGCACACGCGGGCCGTCCTGCACGGTCTGCGGGTCCTTGTCGCCTTGGTCGGTGATCAAGCGCCAGTTCAGGGACAGCTGCCCGCCGGCGTCGCGCGTGGCGTAGAGCTGGCCGTTGTAGCGGCCCAGGGTGCCGAGGCCGCATTGGTCGCCCACGGCGAGGCGCGACACGTCCATCGAGATTTCAACGTGACTGACGGGCCCCTGGCTCTTTTGCGTGAGCGTGTTGCGGGCGTGCCAGAAGTCCGCCGCCGGCAGCGCGCGCAGGCGCAAATGGCCGGGCCGCTCGCGCAGCGACCAGGCGCTGTCCACGGGGTTGTGGTTCCACATCCACTGCAGGCCAAGCTGAGGCTCGCTGAACTCGTCGCTCGTCGCGGGCTGGGCCAGCGGCTGGCCCTGGATGGGCTTGGTGGCGCGGGCCGGTACACGGCCCGGGGCCTCGGGCGTGCCCCAGATGGGCCAGCCGTCTTTCCAGAAAATGGGGCTCATGTGGGTGACACGGCCGATGGCGGGCTTGTCCTGCATCACAAAGCCCCACCAGCGGCCGTCGGCCAGCTCGACGATGGCGCCCTGGTGGCCGCCGGTCTCGGCGGTGTTGATGCTCTCGATGGTCTCCCACGGGCCGTCGAGCGAGCGGGAGCGCGAGATGCTCATGCCCAGCCGCCACGGCACGGCGTTGAAGAGGTAGTAGAGGCCGTCGCGCTTGAGCACGTGCACGCCTTCGCCGCCCTTGATGTAGTGGATCTTGCGGGCGTTGGTCACACGCTTGAGGTCCTCGCTCAGGCTGAGCAGGGTGATGGTGCCGTCGGTGCTGGCGCTGGTCACCACATAGGCCTTGCCGTCGGTGTCGAAGAAGAGCCCGGGGTCGAAGGCCTCGCGGTCCAGCTCGTGGCAGTCCCACGGGCCCTGCACCTGGGCCGCCTTGCACAGCCGCGTGTTCAGGCCCACGGGCGTGACGACCAGGTAGAAGTGGCCCTGGTGGTGGCGCAGGCTGGGCGCGTAGATGCCGCGCCGATAGACGCCCGGATTCGCGCCCCGGCCCTGCAGGTCAAAAGCGGGCGAGCCGGTCAGGCGCGGCAGCACATAGCCTGCAATCGTCCAGTTGATCAGGTCGCGCGAGTGCAGGATGCGCATGCCCGGCGAGCCGGCAAACGTGCTGGTGGCGAAGTAGAAGTCCTCGCCGACGCGGATGACGTCGGGGTCCGGGTAGTCGGCCCAGAACACCGGGTTGGCGTAGGTGCCATCGCCTTGGTCAGACTGCCAGGCCGTGGCCCAGGAGCATGCAAGGCCGAGCAGCAGGGCCAACAAGGCGCGGTGGGAGCGAGAGATCAAGGTCGGCATGGCGGGCGCGATGCAAGCAGCGGGGCCGATATTGAAAGCGATCCGCCCGCGCCGAGCGATGAATTCTTGGCAGGCGCGCCATACCGGCACACAGGGGCGGCCGAGTCCCTTGAATCTTCATTGCCACCCTGACAGCGCTAGGGTTATCTTTGACCCCTCTGACGAGGGGGATTGGATGACGAGGAGTCTGCGCGGCTGGGCCATCGCCCTGTGCTTGTGCCTGGGAGTCTTTGCGGCAGCCTGGGCGGCCGACACGGCTCCCGCGCCGGCCAGCCGCGCAGCCAGCCCGATGGCCGGGCAGCGCATCGCGGTCGGGGTGCTGGGGCGCTTCCCGCCCTTTTACGAGAACGCGCCCAGCGGCCAGGCGCCCGAGGGCTTTGATGCCGAGCTGATGGCCGAGATCTCGGCCACCACGGGCCTGAGCTTTGCCTGGCGGCGCTACGAGACCTTTGCGGCCCTGCAGGCGGCATTGCAGCGCGGCGAGGTGCGCGTCATCACCGCCGTGGCCCAGACGGCCAGCCGCTCGCGGCTGATGCGCTTCACGCGGCCTTATGCGGCCGTGCAGCAGGGCATCGTGGGCCCCGCCCAGGTCACCTCGGTGCCGGCCACGCCCGACCTGTCGGGTCGCCGCCTGGCGGTGATTGCCGGCTTTGCCAGCGAGACCATCGCCAGCGAGCGCTTCCCCGACGCCACGCGCCTGAGCTACCCCACGCTGGAGGCCGCGCTGGCCGCCGTGGCCCAGGGCGAGGCCGACTTCGTGCTGGAGGCCTTGCCCGCCCTGCGCGCGCTGATTGCCGAGCGGCCCTCCACCGTGCCGCTGGCCGTGCTGCGCAGCTATGGCTACCCACAGGGCTATATGCGCCTGGCCACCTCGCAGGCCGATGAGGCCCTGGCCACCCAGCTGGACGCCGCGCTGGCGCGCATCGAGCGCGGCAAGCTCGGGGTGCTGCAGGCGCGCTGGCTGCCGCGCGACGGCCGCCAGGCCCGCCCCGGCCGCGCGCCCGAGGGCGTGTCTGCCCTGCGCGTGGCCTATCTGTCCGGCGACCGGCCCTACTCGATCCGCCAGGAAGACGGCAGCGCCGACGGCATCGGCATCCGCATGATGAAGCGCGTGGCCGACGTGGCGGGCCTCAGCATCGAGACCTTCGTGCCGATGACGCTCGACGACGGCCTGACCGCGCTGCGCGAGGGCCGCGTCGACGTGATGCTGGGCCTGACCGACATTGCAGCGCGGCGCGAGTACATCAGCTTCGTGGGGCCCTACCGCTCGCACCCGCTGGTGATCGTGAGCCGGCGCCAGTACCCAATCTGGGGCCTGGCGCAGCTGACCGAGCAGCGCGTGGGCGTGATCAAGGGCTATTTCGCCATCCCCTACCTGCAGGCGCAATGGCCGACGCTGCAACTCGTCGAGTGCCGCGACTTCGAGGACTGCGGCGCGCAGTTGCAGGGCGGGCGCGTCAACGCGCTGATCTACGGCCTGCAGGGCACCTACGAGCGCCTGGGGCGCAAGTCCACCGGCGAGATCCAGATCACCGGCACGGTGGCCGGCCTCTACGACGAGCACAACCTGGGCCTGAGCCGGGCACGCGCGCCGCTGGCGCCCTTGCTGCGTGATGCGCTCAATGTGGTGCTGGAGGAAGAGATGCCCGCCATCGAGGCTGCCTGGAGCGCCGCCGAGTCTGCCCCCCGGCTGGACTGGGACCGCATCCTGCCCTGGCTGCTGGCGGCCGCCGGCCTGCTCACGCTGCTGGGCACGGCCTGGTGGCTGCATTCGCGCCGGTTGCGCCGCGAGATCGGGCGCACCCGCGAGGCCAAGGCGCAGAGCGAGCACTACCTGGCCTTCCTCGCGCACGAGGTGCGCAACTCGCTGCAGGGCGTCAGCGGCGCGGCCACGCTGCTGGCCTCGCCACCGGCCCAGGCCAGCGCGCCCGAGATCGCCGTGCTGCAAAAGCAGCGCCCGCTGCTCGACGCGCTGCAGCGCTCCACACGCGGCACGCTGAGCCTGCTCGATGGCCTGCTCGACCGCCACCGCCTGCATGCCGGCCAGCTCACGCTCGACCTGCGCCCCGAGGCGCTGGAGCGGGTGCTGCGCGCGCTGATTGACGAGCTGCTGCCCATGGCCGCCGCCAAGGGCCTGGGCCTGCGCTTCGAGCCCGCCACCTCGATGCAGGGCTGGTGGCGCATCGACGCGCTGCGCCTGCAGCAGATCGTGCGCAACCTGCTGGTCAATGCGCTCAAGTTCAGCCAGCAGGGCGAGGTGCTGCTGCGCGCCTCGATGGAGGCCGACCCCCAAGGCCGGCCCGACTGGCGGCTGCTGTCACTTGAAGTGGTGGACCAGGGCCCGGGCCTGACCGATGCGGCCCGCCAGCGGCTCTTCCAGCGCTATGCGGCGGGCGAGGGCGACCGGCCCGGCAGCGGCCTTGGGCTGCACCTGTGCCGCGACCTGGCTGCCGCACTGGGCGGCGATCTCAGCGTGGACAGCCAGGCGGGGCGCGGCAGCACCTTTGCGCTGCACCTGGCGGTTGAGGCCGCGCAGGCCGAGGCGCGGCCCGATGGGCAGATCCGCCGCGCGCTGGTGGTGGAGGACTCGCCCGTCTACGCGCTGGTGCTGCAGCAGGCCTTCGAGAGCCAAGGCGTGGGTGTCACGCTGTCCGAGACCGTGACGGGCGCGCGCGATTTGCTGGCCGCCTCGGTGGCGGGCCTCGGCGACACCGTGCCCGCCTTTGACCTGGTGCTGAGCGACGTCAACCTGGCCGACGGCTCGGCCGAGGAGCTGCTGCGCCAGCTCAATGCGCAGACGCGCCCCGGCACCGTGCTGCCGCCGGTCTACTGCATGACGGCCCAGATCGACGAGGAGCGTCGCGTGGCCCTGCTGGGCCTGGGCGCCCGCTCGGTGGTCGCTAAGGAGTTCGACGTGCCGACCTTTGTGAGCCGCGTGCTGGCGCAGGCGCAGGCGGACAAGTCCTAGGAGCGTGGGCGGCAGAAATCCAGGCCCGCGTTGGCCCCAGAAGGGGGGCGAGGCAAGGCGCAGCGCGCAGTGCGGGGTGGGCCCCCGGACAAGCGGTGCAACGCCGAATCGCCCCCCTTCTGGGGTCAACCCTTCGGGCCGGGGCGATTTGCGGGGCCACTCGTCGTTGCCGGCTCGTTGTTGGTGCCCATCCAACGCCTCGCCGGCGTCTAGATTGGCCCCGCAACTCGCCCCGGCGCGGGCCTGGATTTCTGCCGCCCACGCTCCTAGAGCAGCCGGAAGGCCAGCACCGCCACCAGCGTCGGCGGCAGCGCCGCCAGCAGCAGCCCCAGGGCCGAGATCGCGCCGTCTTCAAAGCGGCCGCGCAGGATGGCGGCGCCGGCCGGGTTGGGGGCATTGGCAATCACCGTCAGGCCACCGCCCGTCACCGCGCCGGCCACCAGGGCCACCTTGAATTCATCCGACAGCCCCTGCACCAGCGAGCCGAGGTAGGTGAGCGCCGCGTTGTCGGTGATGGCCGTCAGCGCCGCTGCACCGTAGAACACCGAGGTCGCGTCCATGCGCAGCAGCACCGGCTGCAGCCACCACTGCTGCTGCCCGCCCAGCACGACGAGGCCACCGAGGAAGAAAGCCACCAGCAGCGCCTCGCGCAGGATCAGCGGCTGCTGGTAGCGCGCATAGGCGGTGGTGAAGCCCAGGAAGAACAGCAGCAGCCCGATGAAGACCACCGGGTGGTGGGCAAACATCACCACGCCGACCAAGAACAGCAAGTGCACCAGCAGCACGGTCAGCGGGATGTGCTCGGCGGCCGCATCGTCAGGTGCACTGCCCAGTGAGCGGATCTCCCGCGCAAAGAACAGGGTCACGGCCAACGCGTTGACCGTGACCGCCACCGCCGCCTTGGCGCCAAAGGTGCCGAGCATGAAAGCCAGATCCCAACCCCAGGGCCCCGCCACCATCAGCACCGGCGGTGCGGCATAGGGCGTGAGCGTGCCGCCGATGGACACATTGACGAAGAGCACGCCCAGCACCGCGTAACGCAGGCGTCGCGAGGCCCCGGCAGTGAAGACGACGTCGCGCAGCATCAGCGCGGCCAGGGTCATGGCGGCCGGCTCGGTGATGAAGGAGCCGAGCAGCGGCACCAGGGACAGCAGCAAAAAGACCAGCACCGGCTCGGTGGGCAGCGGGATCAGCTGGGCCAGGCGCCGCACGCTGAGCGCCGCGTAATGCAGGATGGGCCGCGTGCCGGCCACCACCATGATGGCGAACACGAACAAGGGCTCGGTGAAGTTGCGCGACTCCAGGTAGGTCACGGCCGATGACCCGCCTTGCAGCGCCGCTATGCACAGCACCAGCACCAGGGCCCAAAAGCCGAACACCACCTCCACCTCGCCCAGCAGATGCCACAGCCCGGCATGGGCCGGCTGGCGGTGCGCCAGGCGCTCGAAGAAGGACGTGGCAAAGGTGTGCACCAGGGCCACCGCAAACAGCACGGCAGCAAGCACTTGCAAGGTGGTGGGGGTCGGCATCATTCGGGGACGATCACGTCGGTCTCGGTCAGGATCAAGCTCAGCGGCAGGTCGTGCGCTTCGGGCGCAAAGGCGGCTTCAGCCCCCGACCAGGCCAGGCCCACGCTGGTCACCCCAGGGTGCGCGGCCAGCCAGCGGTCAAAGTAGCCGCCACCATAGCCCAGGCGGTAGCCGCCTCGGGTGAAGCCCACACAAGGCACCAGCACCACATCGGGCACCACCACGGCGCCTGTGCAGGCGGGGATGCCGCATTCGTCATTTTGCGTCGGGGCACGGCCATCCCAGCGCCGGTAGTCCATGCGGCGATCGGCCTTGAAGGCATAGGGCAGGGCTTGATGTGCTGACAGGCCCGTGACCTCAAATTCCCCAGGCAGCGGCCAGTAGACTCCCAGCACCTCGGGTTCCAGCTGCGCGAGCAGTTCGCGCAGCGACTGACTCACCCGCTGCTGGGCCGCCGCAAAGGCTGCCGTGCCCGCCCAATCGCGGCGCGCAGCCAGCAGCTGCTGGCGCAGCCCGGGGCGATCAAGAACTTGAGACATGGTGGCCGTGGTGTTGAGGCGTTGGATGGTGGGGCATGGTATCGGCGCGACGCTGCTGGGGCTGGTGCTCTTGGGGACCGCCACTGCGGCACCTGCCCCCGAGCTGGTCGTCCAGGCCCGCGAGGCCTGGAAGTCCACCGACAAAAAGCGCCGCGCCGAGCTGCCGCGCCTGGCCGCCGCCGCACGCCAGCAGGCCGACCCGCTGGCGCCCTGGGTGGACTACTTCGACCTCAAAGCCCGGCTCATCACGCTGTCGCAGCCTGACCTGGACGCCTTCTACGCCCGCTGGCCGGGCAGCTATGTCGAGGACCGGCTGCGCAACGACTGGCTGCTGGAGCTGGGCCGGCGGCGCGACTTTGAAGGCTTCCGTGCCAACCACGCGGCCTACAAGATGCAGGACGACCGCGAGGTGGCCTGCTATGCCCTGCTGACCCAGGCGGTGCTCGACAGCAAGGTCTCCATCGAGGCCGCGCATGCCGCCTGGCTGGCGCAGAAGGAAGCCGACGACGGCTGCCAGGCCCTGGCCGCCGCGATGCTCGACGCCCGCGCCTTCAAGCACGAGCACATCTGGGCCAAGGCACGCCTGGCCACCGAGCAGAACCGCCCCAAAGCCGCGCGCCAGGCCGTGGCCCTGCTGAGCACCGGCAAGGAAAAGCAGCTGGCCGCCCTGCAGGACAACGCCGGCCGGTATCTCACGCGCCAGGCCCGCAGCCACAGCCGTGACGACGCCGAGCTGACCACACTGGCCCTGGCCCGCGTGGCCGCCAACGACCCCGCGCAAGCCGCCGGCCTGCTGCGCGACACCTGGGCGGCCAAGCTGCCGGCTGACCTGCAAGCCTGGCTCTGGGGCCAAATCGGCCGGCAGTACGCCTGGCGCTTGCAGGCCGACGCAGGCGAGGCCTTTGCCCAGGCCTTCAAGCTCAAGCCCGACGGGCCCTGGAGCGACGAGCTGCTGGGCGCCGCCACGCGGGCTGCCTTGCGCGCCCGCGACTGGCCGGCCGTGCTGCAGGCGATGGGCCGCATGTCGGCCACCGAGCAGCGTCAACTGGGCTGGCAGTTCTGGCGTGCCCAGGCCCTGCAAGCCAGTGGCAAAACCGAGGAAGCCCGCACCCAGCTGGCCAGCCTGGCGGCGCAGGGCGGCGGGCTGGCCTACTTCCCGCGGCTGGCGGCCGAGCTGCTGGGCCAGGCCCCGCGCCTGCCCGCCCCGCCCGCGCCACTGACGCCCGACGAGCGTGAGGCCGCCCGCGCCCACGCCGGCCTGCAGCGCGCGCTGCGCCTGATCGACCTCGGGCTGCGCTCCGAGGGCCTGCGCGAATGGAACTTCAGCATGCGCG
Source organism: Roseateles paludis (assembly GCF_039872745.1). Lineage (NCBI taxonomy): Bacteria > Pseudomonadati > Pseudomonadota > Betaproteobacteria > Burkholderiales > Sphaerotilaceae > Roseateles > Roseateles paludis. The sequence continues at coordinate 369,111 of NZ_JBDPZD010000001.1, forward strand.
GCCTGAGTGACCGGCAACTGCTGGCCGCCGCCCAGGAGGCCTGCGACCGCGAGGTCTGGGACCGCTGCATCAGCGCCAGCGAGCGCACCCGCACCGAGATCGACCTGACCCAGCGCTACCCCACGCCCTACCGCGCCGCGCTGCTGGCCACCAGCCGCGAGGTGGGCGTGGACCCGGGCTATGTCTACGGCCTGATCCGCCAGGAGTCGCGCTTCGTGGTGGATGCGCGCTCACACGTGGGCGCCGGCGGCCTGATGCAGGTGATGCCCGCCACCGCGCGCTGGACGGCCAAGAAGGCCGGCATGCCCTACAGCCCGGCTCTCGTGCATGACCCCGACTACAACCTGCGCCTGGGCACCAGCTACTTGAAGCTGGTGCTCGATGCCTTCGAGGGCTCGCAGGCCCTGGCCGCCGCCGCCTACAACGCCGGCCCCAGCCGCCCACGCCGCTGGCGCGAAGGCCCGGTGCTGGACGCCGCGATCTGGACCGAGAACATCCCCTTCAACGAGACGCGCGACTACGTGCGCAATGTGCTGGCCAATGGCAGCGTCTACGCGCAGCTGCTGGGCCAGGGCGCCACCAGCCTGCGCGAGCGCCTCGGCGCCACCATCGGCCCGGCCAAGGCAGTGGACGACGCGGCCAATGTGCCGCCACCGCCGGCCGACCTGCCCTGAAGGCCGACTCCTTCAGCGCTTGCCGCGCGCGGTGCCGGCCTGGCACATCGCCGGCTCACCGGCCAGCTCGGCCGGCAGGCCCGGGTGCTGCAAGGTCAGCACACGCGGTGCCTGGGCCTTGAAGCGATCGATCTCGTCCTTGAAGTGCTCGGCCGTCAGCCGCGCCAGCGAGCCATCGGCCCGCGCACGCCGCAGGCCTTGGTCCAGGCGCTTGGCCAGCGCCGGCTCGGTGGGGCTGACGTAGGCAATCATGGGCAGCGGGTAGTACAGCATCACATCGGGTGAGGCCATCAGCGCCGAGCCGCTGAGGTGGTGTTCCTGGAAGAGGGTGTCCACCTCCAGCATGCTCATGGGCAGGTAGTCGAAGCGGCCCCCGGCCAGCATGGACAGCAGGGAGCCCACATCGGCGCTGTCCACCACCGGCATGGCGTTGTCGCGCATCACCCGCCCGTCCACCCAGGCGCGGCCGATGCCGCCTTGGCGCTGGCGCAGCTGGTCGAGGCTCTTGATGCGGCGGAAGGCCTCGCGGTCCTCGGTGCGGATCAGCAGGCTGCGGCAGCCGAAGGTGCCGCCAAACAGCCCGACATTGACGCGCAGATTGTTCTCGTTGAGCTTGTCGAGCTCGGTCTCAATCGGGCGCCAGGGCGCCACGTGCACATTGACCAGCTCGCCCCGAAACACCTCGGCCCGCGCACGCGGCGTGCTCAGCGGCTTGGCCACGCGCAGCAGGCGGTAGTCGCCCCAGTCGGGCCGGGTCTTCTCCATCGCCAGGCGCAGCGCGGCCATTTGGTAGTCGTCGCGCTTGGGGGTCTTGGTCCAGTCCCAGTAGCGGATCTCGATCAGCGCGCTGGCAGGCCGGTCACCGGGCGCCGCCCAGGCGGGCACCAAGGCCGCAGCCAGCAGCGCAACGAAGGCCGCAAGCCGCCAGCGTCGGGCAGGGCCGATGCAGTCGAGAGGCAGGCAGCGCTTGTCCATGGGGCGCGCTGACTGTACTCGGCGCACCCCGCCTGTCAGGCCTGCGGCAGCATGGGGAATGCCCTGCCGCCACCCGGCCGCCGCGACTCAAGCCACGCCCTGCGCCTGCAGCCAGCGCAGCAGCTCGCTGCTGGGCACGGCACCGCTGAGCCGCGCCCGCTCGGCACCGCCCTGGAAGAGGATCAGCGTCGGGATCGAGCGGATGCCGAACTGGCGGGCCGCTACCGGGTTGGCGTCGGTGTCCAGCTTGACGAAGCGCACGCCACGCAGCTGGCGCGCCGCCATCTCGAAGTGCGGCGCCATCGACTTGCAGGGCCCGCACCAGGTGGCCCAGAAGTCCACCAGCACGGGTGCCTCGGTCTTGGCCAGGTAGTCAGGCAGCGTGGTGTCGGTCAAGGCCACCGGGTAGGCGGGCGCCACCGGCTGCTTGCAGCGGCCACAGCTCGGGTCCTCGGCCAGGCGTTCGTCCGGCACCCGGTTGACGGCGCCGCAGTGGGGGCAGACGAGGTGGCTCATGTGCCCTCCCGCACCCCGAGCTTGCGCAGGAGGCGCTCCATCAGGCACCAGCACGAGAAGCCGCTTTGCAGCAGGTTGGCTCCCACGAAGGCTGTGAAGGCCAGCCACCACTGCGAGACGAAGAACGGGCTGGCCGGTGCGCCCAGCAGCAGCGAGATCAGGATGAAGCTGCCCGCGACGATGCGGACGATGCGCCAGGTGGTCATGTCAGAACTCCTTCAGGGTTGTTGTTGCGGCGGGGTTTGCAGGCGCAGGATGCCCAGGGCCTTGAGCACGTACTTCTCATAGAGCGGCTCGGCGCTGCCCTTGCGCATCTTGCGCAGGAAGTACTTCTCGAAGCCGATCTTGGCCAGGTGCACCCACTTGCCCTTCTTGAACCAGTTGACGTTGCGCGGCGGGATCTGCGGCAGCGCGACGAAGGCGGCGCCGGTGTCGCCCATGTCGGCCAGGCAGATGGCGTTCCAGGTGGCGCGCGCGGTGGCCGGGCGGCCTTCAAGGTCGGCCACCAGGTTCTCGACGATGGCGGTGATCATGGTCTCGATCATGTAGCCCGTCTTGGGCGCGCCGGTGGGCACGGGCGTCACCTCTACCGGCGGGATGGCCACGCACACACCGGCCGACCAGATGTTGGGATAGGCCTTGCTGCGCTGGTGCTCATCGATCAGCACGAAGCCGCGCGGATTGCACAGGCCCGGCACGGCCGCCACGGCGTCCACGCCCTTGAAGGCGGGCAGCATCATGGCGAGCTTGAAGGGCACCGCATGCTCGCGGCGCGGCTGGCCGAGGTCATCGAGCTCGGTGGTGTGCAGCTGGCCGGCGTCGACACGCGTGGTCTTGGCATTGCAGATCCACTTGATGTCGTGGCCGCGCAGCTCGCTCTCCAGCATGCTCTTGCTGTCGCCCACGCCGCCCAGGCCCATGTGGCCGATGTAGGGCTCGCTGGTGACGAAGGTGATGGGCACCTTGTGGCGCAGCTTGCGCTTGCGCAGGTCCGCATCGAGGATGAAGGCGAACTCGTAGGCCGGCCCAAAGCACGAGGCCCCAGGCATGGCGCCCACGACGATGGGGCCGGGGTCCTGAAGGAAGTTCTGGTACTCGGCCCAGAAGGCCTCGGCGTGGTCAACCGTGCAGATCGAGTGCGTGTGGCCACCACCGCCGGCATGCGCCGGGCCCGCACCGGCAACCTCGTCAAAGGCCAGCTTGGGGCCGGTGGCGATGATGAGGTGGTCGTAGTCGAGGCTGTTGCCGTCGCTGAGGCTGACGCGCTTGGCCTCGGCATCGATCTGCGTCGCCTGCTCGCTGAGGTAGCGGATGCCCTTGCTGCTGAGCGTGGTGACCGGGTCGAGCGTGATAGCGGCACGGTCCCGCCAGCCCACCGCCACCCAGGGGTTGGAAGGCACGAACTGGAAGTAGGGCCGGCCGCCCACCACGGTGATCTCGGCCTGGCTGCCCAGGCGGTCGTGCAGGTCATAGGCCGCCGGCAGGCCGGCAATGCCGGCGCCGAGGATGACGATGCGGGGGCGTTGGGCGGTGCTCATGTCAGTCTCCTTGGAGGACGTGCAGACGGTTGCGATAGGCCACGTAGTACAGCGTCGGGATCACCACCAGCGTGAGCACGGTGGAGACGGCGATGCCGAACACGAGTGAGATGGCGAGCCCGTTGAAGATGGGGTCGCTGAGGATGAAGAGCGCGCCGCCCATGGCCGCGAGGCCGGTGAGCACGATGGGCCGCGCGCGGGCGATGGCTGAGTGGCGGATGGCCTCGGCGAAGGGCACGCCCTCGCGCAACTGCAGGTTCACAAAGTCCACCAGCAGGATGGAGTTGCGCACGATGATCCCGGCCAGGGCGATCATCCCGATCATGCTGGTGGCCGTGAAGTTGGCGCCGAGCAGTGCGTGGCCCGGCATCACGCCAATGATGGTGAGCGGGATGGGCGCCATGATGATGAGCGGCGTGAGGTAGCTCTTGAACTGAGCGACCACCAGCAGATAGATCAGCACCAGGCCCACCGCATAGGCAGCGCCCATGTCGCGGAAGGTCTCGTAGGTGATCTGCCACTCGCCGTCCCACTTGAGGCTGTAACCGCGCCAGCCGTCCGCCGGTTGGCGGATGAAGTGCTCGGCCACGGGCTGGCCGTCGGGCGTCTTGATGGCGGCCAGATGCGCGCGGGCCTTGGCCATGCCGTAGAGCGGGCTGTCGATGGCGCCTGCGGTGTCGCCCACGACGAACTCGACGGGCATCAGGTCCTTGTGCCACACGGGCTGCTCGCGCAGGCCGTCCACGCGCTGGACCAGTTCGCGCAAGGGGACGAGGGCACCCGTGCTTGAACGCACGCGCAGCTGCAACAGGGCATCGAGGTCGCCCTGCGCCTCGGGGGCGCCTTGCAGGCGCAGCGGCACCGGATAGAAGCTGCCCTCACGCAGCCAGGCCACGTCTTCGCCGCCGAGCGAGGCGCGCAGCGTGGCGACGATCTCGCTGGCCGGCACGCCCAGGGCCGCGGCCTTGCGCCGGTCGATGGCGAGCAGGGCGCGCGGGGATGGGGCCTCGGCACTCACGTCGGTGTCGACCACGCCGTCCACCTTCGCGAGCGCCTCGCGCACCTGTGCAGCCACGGCACGGCGGCCGGCGGCATCGGGGCCGTAGACCTCGGCCACCAGCGGGGCCAGCACGGGCGGCCCCGGTGGCACCTCGACAACCTTGAGCTTGGCGCCATGGCGTGCCGCAATCGCCTGCAGCGCCGGCCGCTCGCGCGTGGCAATGGCGTGGCTTTGCAGCTTGCGGTCGTGGCTGCCGACGAGGTTGACCTGCAGGTCGCCGCGCTCCGGCGTCTGGCGCAGCTCGTACTGGCGCACCAGGCCGTTGAAGTTGATGGGCGAGGCCGTGCCGGCGTAGGCCTGCAGGTCTTGCACTTCGGGCACGGTGGCGAGGTGGGCGGACAGCTCGCGCAGCACGCCCGCCGTGGCCTCGACGGGGCTGCCCGCAGGCAGGTCCACCACCACCTGGAACTCGCTCTTGTTGTCGAAGGGCAGCATCTTGAGCACCACGGCACCGAGCACCGGCAGCAGCATCGAGATCGCGATCAGGCCCGCCACCACGGCCCACAGCAGGCGGCGCCAGCGGCGGCCGAGCTCTGGGTGCAGCAGGCGGTCGAACACGGCGTGGAAGAGCTTGTCCACGCGGCCGCCGTGGCTGTCGGTGTGTGCATCAGCCTGCGACTTCAGCAAGCGCGCTGCCAGCCAGGGCGTGAGCACGAAGGCCACGGCCAGCGAGATCGCCATGCCCAGCGAGGCATTGATGGGGATGGGACCCATGTAAGGACCCATCAGCCCGCTCACAAAGGCCATGGGCAGCAGGGCAGCGATGACGGTCAGCGTGGCCAGGATGGTCGGGCCACCGACCTCGGCCACAGCGCCGGGGATCAGCTCGAACAAAGGCTTGCCGGGCGACAGCTGCTGGTGGCGATGGATGTTCTCCACCACCACGATGGCGTCGTCCACCAGGATGCCGATCGAGAAGATCAGCGCAAACAGCGACACCCGGTTGAGCGTGAAGCCCCAGGCCCAGGACGCGAACAGCGTGGCGGTGAGCGTGAGGCCCACGGCGATGCCGACGATCAGCGCCTCGCGCCGGCCCAAGGCCAGGGCGACGAGGGCGACCACGGAGGCGGTGGCGAAAAGCAGCTTCTGGATCAGCTTGGTCGCCTTGTCGTCGGCCGTGGCGCCGTAGTTGCGCGTGACGGCGAGCTGCACGCCCGCAGGGATCAGGGTGTTGCGCACGGCATCCACGCGGGCCAGCACGGCGCGGGCCACGTCGATGGCGTTCTCGCCCGCCTTCTTGGTGATGGCGAGGGTGACGGCCGGGTGCTCGTCCTTGCCTTGGGTGTGCCACACATAGCGGCTGGCGGGCGGCGGGCCGTCGGTGAGTGTGGCCACATCGCGCAGCAGCACGGGACGACCGTTGCGCGAGGCCACAACGAGTTCACCGGCTTCATCGGCGGAGGCGAGGAAGGGCCCGGCCTCGATCTGCACCGTCTGCGCGCCGCGCAGCAGCTCGCCCACGGCGCCACCCGCTTGTGCGCCTTGCAGGGCCTGGCGCAGCTCGCTCACCGTCACGCCCGCAGCAGCCAGGCGGGCGGGGTCCAGCTGCACGCGCACGGCGCGGCCCGGGGCACCCACGGTCTTGATCTCGCGGGTGCCCGGCACGCGCTTGAGCTCGACCTCCAGGCCATGCGCCACTTGCTCCAGCATCAGAGAGTCGGCCTCGGCGCCGTGCAGGGTCAGGGTGACGATGGGCACGTCGTCGATGCCACGCGCCTTGACGACCGGGGGCATCACGCCCAGGCCCTGTGGCAGCCAGTCGCTGTTGGCGTTGAGCGTGTCGAAGAGGCGCACCAACGCCGCCTGGCGCGGCACACCCACCTTGAACTGCACGGTGACCAAGGCCAGGCCCGGCCGCGAGAGCGACATCACATGCTCAACGCCTGCCATCTGCGAGAGCACGCGCTCGGCCGGCGTGGCCACCTGGGTCTCAACGTCGGCCACCGTGGCCCCCGGCCAGGCCACAAAGACCTGGGCCATGGTCACGTCGATCTGCGGCTCCTCCTCACGCGGGGTGACGAGCACCGCGAACACGCCCAGCAACAAGGCCACCAGGGCCAGCAGCGGCGTGAGGCGGTTGTTCTGAAAGGCCGCCGCAATGCGACCTGCGATGCCCAGCTCGGTCTTCATTGGGCCTCCCGCATCGGCAAGGCACGGGGGTCAGCCACGACGCGCTCACCGGCACGCAGGCCGGCCAGCACCTCGACGCTGTCACCCCGAGGCGCAGCCAGGCGCACCTGGCGCAGCAGCGGGCGCTGCTGGGCGTCGAGCACATAGACGGCCATCAGCTCGCCCCGGCGCAGCACGGCGCGCAGCGGGATGCTGACGGGGCCGCCCGCGCCCGCGGCTGGCAGGTCGAGCCACACGCGCACGAAGCGGCCAGGCACCACGGGCGCGGTACTCGCAGCGAGCTGCAGGCGCAGGGTCTGGGTCTGGGTGCTGGGGTCGGTCACGGGCAGCAGCTCGCGCTTGTCCACGGCCAGCTCGCGTGCGTCGGCGCCGGTCAGCTCAACACGCACGGGCACCGTCGCCAAGTCGAGCGCCAAACCTTGGGGCAGCGCCACGCTCACGCGCAGCGCGCGCGGGTCGTAGAGCTGCATCAGGGGCTTGCCCGGCAGGGCCATGTCGCCCGGCATGGCGGGCACTTCGGCCACCACGGCGTCATAGGGTGCGCGCAGCACCGCCAGGCCCGCACCGGTGCGCGCGGCATCGGCCTGCGCGAGGCCCGCCTTGGCGCGCGCCTCGCTGGCGCGGAATTCGGTCTCGGCGCGCTCCAAGGCCGCTGCACTGATGAAGCCCTGCGCGCGCAGCTGACGCTGGCGCTCCAGCTCGCTCTGCGCCAGCGCCAGCGCCGCACGCTCGGCCTGAGCCTGCGCGAGGCTGGCCACCGCACCCTGCTCGGCCGCGCGGGCATCGAGCCGCACCAGCACCTGGCCGGCCTTCACGCTCTGGCCCGGCCGCGCATCCAGGCCAAGCACGGCGCCGCTGACCTGGGCGGCCAGCGCAGTCTGACGCACGGCCTCGACGACGCCGTCAAAGCTGCGCATGGCCCGGCTGCCGGCGGCGGCCTGGACCACAAAGCTCTCGGGCGCTGCCAGCGCCGAGGCCCCAGCCAAGGCCAGCATCAGCAGCCAGGGGCGGATTCGCGTGGAGGGGATGAACTTCATGAGCGTCTCTCTTGGGTGGTCTTGAGGCCGGTCGGCACTTGCTTCGCGGCTTCGTTGAATCTATTATTTGCGCAATCATGCAAATACGCAAGTCCCCAATCAAACCCTGCCAAGGCTGCGGCATGATCACGGCCGATAACGCGACATCCTCCATGGACGGACTCCCTCCCCAAGCCCTTGACCAGGTGGCCGACTTCTTCCGCACCCTGGCGGAACCGGCGCGCCTGCAGATCCTCAACCTGCTGCGCAGCCAGGAGCACAACGTGGGCGAGCTGGCCGAGCTGACCGGCTACAGCATCGCCAACGTCTCTCGCCACCTGAGCCAGCTCGGGCGCCAGGGCTTTGTACTGCGCGAATCGCGCGGCAACAACGCCTACTACCGCATTGCCGACCCGTCCATCTACCAGCTGTGCGACATGGTCTGCGGCCAGATCGCCAAGCGTGTGGACGCACAGCTGGCCCAAGGCGCCGCCTTCACCGCGCTGCGCAACGCCACCGCCAAGCCTGCACGCCGCACCAAGCCCAAAGCGACATGAAGTTCCCCGCCAAACTGCTCGACAAGGGCACCACCATCTTCACCGTCATGTCGGCGCTGGCGGCCGAGCATGGCGCCATCAACCTGGGCCAGGGCTTCCCGGACTTTGGCGCGGACGAACGGCTGCTGCGCCTCCTGGGCGAGGCCGCGCTCGCTGGCCACAACCAATACCCGCCCATGACCGGCCTGCCCGCGCTGCGCCAGGCCATCGCGGCCAAGACCAATGCGCTTTACGGCAGCCACTACGACGCTGACACCGACATCACCGTGACGGCCGGCGGCACCCAGAGCCTCTACACCGCGCTGCAAGCCTGCGTCGGCGCGGGCGATGAAGTGATCATCCTGGAGCCCAGCTACGACAGCTACGAGCCCTCGATCCGCGCGGCCGGTGCCTCGGCCATCGGCGTGCCCATGACAGCGGAGTACCGCATCGACTGGGACCGCGTGCGCGCGTCCCTCACGCCGCGCACCCGGGCGCTCGTCATCAACACCCCGCACAACCCCAGCGGCCGCATCGCCACGCACGAGGACATGCTGACCCTGCAGGCCTTGGCCGAGCAGCACGACCTCTTCGTCGTCAGCGACGAGGTCTATGAGCACATGGTCTACGACGGCGCCCGCCACCACAGCGTGGCCGCCTACCCGCAGCTTGCGGCGCGCAGCTTTTTGTGCGGCAGCTTTGGCAAGACCTTCCACGTCACCGGCTGGAAGATCGGCTATGTGGCCGCGCCGCAAAAGCTCACCGCCGCCTTCCGCGCCTTCCACCAGTTCACGGTCTTCACCGTCTTCAGCCCCGCCCAGCACGCCCTCGCCGCCTACCTGGCCGACCCGGCACCCTGGCAAGGCCTCTCCGCCTTCTACCAAGCCAAGCGCGACACCTTCCGCACCGCCCTCGCCGCCACGCCCCTCAAGCTGCTGCCCTGCGATGGCACCTACTTCCAGACCGTGGACTACAGCGCCGTCTCAAGCCTGCCCGAGGCCGACTTCGCCCGCTGGCTCACCACCGAGGTCGGCGTCGCCGCCATCCCGCTGAGCGTCTTCTACCAACAGCCGCTGGACCGGCGCCATGTGCGCTTTTGCTTTGCGAAGAAGGACGAGACCTTGGCGACGGCGATTGGGCGCTTGCAAAAGGCTCTCGGCTAAAGCACCCGCGGGCACGCCGCCCGAACCTGCACCTTGTCCCCGAAATCAAAGTGCCACCACTCCGTGGCCAGCACATGGAAGCCGGCGTGGCGCATGGCGGCGCGCAGCCAGCCACGCTCGACCAGGTGCTGAGGGGTGAGCTGGCCTTGGGCCAGCAGCTCGGCCTCGAACTCGGGGTGGGAGGCGGGCGTCATCTCGTCAAAGCCTGTGCCCATGTGGACCTCGTGGCCCAGGGGGTCGAGCAGGGTCACGTCCACGGCCATGCCGAAGCTGTGGATGGAGCCGCGCGCGGGCTCGGCGAGGTAGAGGGTGAGCGGCGTACCGGCCAGCTCGGCCCAGAGACGCTCTTGCACGCGTTGGGGGCGCAGGGCGTCGAGCACCAGCAGGCGGTAGCCGGGCCGGTGCTGGGCCAGCCACGCGGCGGCCTGCTGCAGGGCGACACCGGCCTCGCGGCGCAGCCAGCGGCAGTTGAGGCCTTCGTAGACCGAGTGGCCGACGAAGTTGTTGGGGCTGGCGTAGCGCAGGTCGATGGCGATGCCGGCACCCAACGCGTCGAGCGAGACGAAGTCGGGGTGGCCGGGCAGGTCCTCAACTCGAAGAGAGTGGGCCGTCATTGGCGCACCACGCCGAGAAAATCCACGCTGCCGGTGGGCGCCATCTTGAAGCCCTTCACCTCGCTGCGCATCGGCAGATAGACGGTGGAGTGGGCCATGGGGATCCAGGGCCGCTCGCGCTTCCAGATCTCTTGGGCTTTTTCGTAGAGGGCGATGCGCTTCTTGGGGTCGGTGCTGGCCCGGGCTTCGTCGATGAGCTTGTCGAACTCGGCATTGCAGAACTTGATGCCGGTGGTGTTGGCCGCGCAGCTGAGGTTGGGGCTGAGGAACTCATCGGCATCGCCGGTCTCGCCGCTCCAGCCGCTCATGTAGACGTGGTGCTCGCCGTTGTTGGCGCGCTTGAGGTACTCGCCCCACTCATAGGTCTTGATCGTGGCTTTGACGCCGATCTTGGCCCAGTCCTGCTGGATGAGCTGGGCCATGAGCTGGCCATTGGGGTTGGTGGGCCGCGCCACGGGCAGGGCCCAGAGCTCGATCTCAAAGCCATTGGGGAAGCCGGCCTTGGCCAGCAGCTCTTTGGCGCGCGCCGGGTTGTGCTCGTTCTTGAGCGCCTTGTTGAAGCCAGGGATGCTGGGCGGGAAGGCGCTGGTGGCCTGGGTGGCATCGCCGCGCGGGAACAGGGCCTTGAAGATGGCGTTGCGGTCGATGGCGATGTCGAGCGCCTCGCGCACTTCGCGCTGATTCACGGGCGCCTTCTTAAGGTTGAAGCTCAAGTAGGAGATGTTGAGCGCCTGGATCTTCTGCAGCACAACGCCGGGCTTACCGTCGAGCGCGGCCACGTCCACATCGCGCAGCGGGCTGCTGACCTGGCACTCGCCGGCCAGCAGCTTTTGCACGCGCACATTGGGCTCGCGGCTGATGGAGAAGATGAGCGCCGGCGTGGCCTGCTTGCCACCCCAGTAGGCGGGGTGGGGTTCCAGGCGCAGCACATCGTCCTTGGTGTAGCTCTTGAAGCGGTAGGGCCCGGTGCCCACGGGCTGCAGGTTGATCTGCGCGGCGCGGTTGTCCTTCAGCAGCTGCGCCGCGTACTCAGCCGACTGGATGCCGGCAAAGGGGTAGGCGAACACCGCCGCAAAGGTGACGTCGGGCTCCTTGAGGCGAAAGCGCACGGTGCGCTCGTCCAGCTTGTCGATGCCGGCCAGGCGGCGCGCGAGACCGAGGTTGTTGGGCAGGATGAAGTTGGCCGGGAAGGCGACGTTGAATGGCAGCTTGGGATCAATGAAGCGCGTGAAGGTGAACACCACGTCATCGGCATTCATCGGCCGCGTGGGCTTGAAGCCCGGCGCCGTCTGGAACTGGACGCCGGGGCGAAGCGTGAAGGTGAAGCTCTTGGCGTCCGGCGACACCTCCCAGCGCTCGGCCAGGCGGCCAACCAGCTTGGTGCCCGGGCGCTCGAAGGCGAGCAAGCCCTCGAAGATCTGGCGCGTGGCATTGCTGGTACCGCTGCTGTCCCACAGGCCGGGGTCAAAGCCCTCGGGGCTGGCTTCGGCGCAGTAGACGAGGGGTTTGCCTTGAGCGGCGGCCACCAAGGGTGTCGCCAAAGCAAGGCCCACGAGCAAACTTTTCACTTGAGTTTTCCAGTCGCGAAGTGCCCCCCGTAGGCGATGAAAGGGGCCGAATTTCAGGCCGAGCGCCGGGCCGCCCCAAGCCGGCCCGCTGAAGGCTGTTTGCGGCTCAATGCCGCAAACAGCCTTGTCCCCTCGGGGGACCGGCTGGGCGGGCCCGCGTTCAGCGCGGCACGATCGGACGAGGGGCTCCACGTTCATCGGAGCGTGAAGCTGAGGTCGAAGAGCTGCGGCCAGACCTGCTCGGTCAGCCGCTTGAGGGGCGAGAGCTGCGCATAGCGCGAGGCCGTCTTGGCAATGTAGGCGGCCAACCTAGCCTCGTCAGGGTGCGGCCCGGCGCCGAGCAGGCTCAAGTGCTGCGCCAGCGCACACCAATCGACGCGGCGCCAGAACTCGCCGAAGTCGGCGTCCAGGTCTTCATCCAGCCAACCCGCCTTGCGCGCCTGCTCCCAGTAGCGCACGGCGAGGTCGAGTTCTTCCGCTTCGTCCAGCGCCAGGGTGGGCGGGCGCAGCAGGGCGGCGAGGTCATGCGCACAGCTGCCCAGGCACCCGGCCTGCAGCGGGCGCTGTGGCGGCAGGGCGCTGCTAGCCAGCAGGACCTGGATGCAGTGGCTCCAGCCGGCGCGCTCGCGCTCGGTGGCGGTGGCGGGCCCCAAGCGGTGGAAGAAGGCCTGCAAGGCTGCGGCTGCGGCCAGCGGGTCAGCCGCTGGCGGCTGGGGCTCCTGCAGGGCAGCACGCTGCCAATCCAGCAGTTGCTGGCTGGCCTCGCGCAGTGTGCGGGCGAGGCTGTCGGAGGTCGAAGCATCAAGGGGGCTCATGGATAATGATTTTCTCGTGCCGCGCCCCTTGAATCTGAGCTTTGTAGGCCCCTTTGGGGCGTGGGCCTTGCGCCCCATGCAGTGCCTTGCCCTGTGGGCTGCCGGCCAGGGCCTGGCGGTGGCCGAGTCTCTGACGGTGCCGACACCCCCGGCAGCGGCCGCTTCGGCCCCAAGCACCTCGCTCAAGCTCAAGGGCTCCCGCGTGATGGCCGCGCCCATCAAGGCCGCCAGCCGCGCCCCGGGCGCCCCCAAGCCCGCCCTGGTACTGAGCGCCGAACGTGCCGAGGCGCAGCTGGAGCAGCAAGCCCATGCCGAAGGCGCGGTCGAGCTGCGCTATGGCGCCCTGCTGCTGCGCACCGACAAGCTCGACTACCGCTTTGTGGACGACCTGGCCCAGGCCCAGGGCCAGGTGCAGGTCAGCCAGGGCGGCAATGTCTTCACCGGCCCGGCGCTGCAGCTCTACCTGGAGCGCTTCGAGGGCGAGTTCCTCAACCCCAGCTACTTCCTCGGGGCCACCGGCGGCTCCGGCAAGGCCGCGCGCATCCGCTTCGAGGGCGAGCACCGCATCGCGGTCGAGTCCGGCAACTACAGCAGCTGCCCGGTGGTGGAGGGGCAGGAGCCGGCCTGGCAGATCACCGCGCGCAGCATGCGCATCGACACCGATGCCAACGAGGGCCATGCCGAGGGCGCCAAGCTGCGCTTCCAGGGCGTGACCATCCTGGCCGCACCGGCGCTGAGCTTTCCGCTGGGCTCGCAGCGCAAGTCGGGCCTGCTGCCGCCCAATTTGTTCTTCGACAACCGCAGCGGCTTCGAGTACGGCCAGCCCTACTACTGGAACATCGCGCCGCAGCGCGACGCCACCTTCACGCCCTTCGTGATGACGCGGCGGGGCTTTGGCCTGGACAGTGAGTTCCGCTACCTGGAGCCGGGCCACCGGGGTCGCATCAATGTGGACCTGTTGCCGCATGACCGCGTGACAGGTTCCAAGCGCTGGTCCTACAAGCTGCGCAACGACGGCGAGCTGGGCGCCGACTGGCGCTACAGCGTCAGCACCGAGCGCGTGTCCGACGAGTCCTACTGGAAGGACATGACGCGCCGCGTCGAGAGCCGCACCTACCGCCTGCTGCCCACCGACCTGCAAGTGCAGCGCCAGCAGGAGCTGGCCTGGGGCCAGGTCGAGACCTATGCGCGCATGCAGCGCTGGCAGGTGCTGCAAACGGTGGACACCTCGACCCGCTACCTCAGCCCCTTCCAGCGCAGCCCGCAGATCGGCCTGCGCGCGTCCACGGCGGCCGACGAGGCCGTGCTCGACAGCTTCCGCCCCTGGGGCCGCAAGGCGCGGCTCGAAGGCGGCCTGGAGCTGGAGTTCAACCGCTTCGACCTGCCGGGCGGCGCACTCACTTCGCAGGCCGGCAGCACCGGCTCGCGCGCCCACCTGCTGGCCCACGTGGCCGCGCCCATGGGGGGCGAAGCCTGGTGGCTGATCCCGCGCGTGGCCGTCAATGTGGCGGCCTATTCGATGGACGAAGTTGGCCCCGACGGCCGCCGCCGCATGAACCGCAGCATCCCCAGCTTCAGCCTCGATCACGGCTGGGTGCTGGAGCGCGACACCGAGCTCTTTGGCCAGCGCCTGCGCCAGAGCCTGGAGCCGCGTGTGCTCTACGTGAACACGCCCTACCGCGCGCAGGCCGACCTGCCCAACTTCGACTCCGCGCCCAAGGACTTCAACTTCGACTCCATCTACGCGGACAACCCCTTCACCGGCGTGGACCGCGTGGCCGACCTGCATGCCGTCAGCGTCGGGGCCACCAGCCGCTGGGTCAATGCCGAGCGGGGTGAAGAGGTGTTCCGCTTCGGCGCCGTGCAGCGTTTCCTGTTCCGCGACCAGCGCATCACGCCCGAGGGTGCGCCGGTCAACCAGCGCTTCTCCGACATCCTGCTGGCCGGCAGCGCCCACCTGGACCCGCGCTGGTGGGCGGATGCCGCCGTCGAGTTCAACCCCGACACCAAGCGCTCGGTGCGCTCGGTGCTGCGCGGCCGCTATGCGCCCGGCCCCTTCAAGACGCTGAGCCTGGCCTACCGCCTCGCGCGCGGCCAGAGCGAGCAGATCGAGGCCGCCTGGCAGTGGCCGCTGTGGGGCGGGCCTGCCGTGCCCCGCGACCGCTCGGGCAGCAGCGGCAGCTGCCAGGGCGCCTGGTACAGCGCCGGCCGCGTGCAGTACAGCCTGCGCGACCGCCGGCTGACCGATTCGGTCATTGGCGCCGAGTACGACGCCGGCTGCTGGCTCTTACGCGTGGGCGTCGAGCGCCTGTCCACCGGCCGGGCCGAAGCGCGCACCCAATTCATGATCCAGCTGGAGCTGGTCGGCCTGTCCCAGCTGGGGTCCAACGCGCTCAAGGTCTTGAAGGACAATGTGCCCGGCTATCGCAGGCTCAGCCTCGATCGCTCGCCAAGCACTGACTCCCTACCATGACCCTTCGTTCTGCCTCGCTCGTGCTCGCCACCCTGGCCGCACTGTCGTCCGCGCTGCCCGCCAGCGCGCAGACGACCAAGACCCTGCAGCCGGGCGATTACATCGCCGCCGTCGTCAACACCGACGTGGTGGCGGCCAGCGAGGTCGTCCGCCGCATTGCCGCGCTGCGCCAGATGGCCAGCCAGCAGGGCGAAGCCGCCGCTGAGGAAAGCCTGCTGCGCAAGCAGGCGCTGGAGGCGCTGATCGACGACCGCGTGATCGTCACCTTCGCCCGCGAGGCGGTCAACAAGATCCCCGAGGACGAGCTGAACCGCGTGGTCGACAACGTCGCCGTCCAGAACAAGATCTCGACCCAGCAGTTGCTCGAGCGACTCAAGGCCGAGGGCATGGACTACCGCACCTTCCGCGAAGGCCTGCGCGACCAGATGCTGACCGAGCGCGCCCGAGACAACGAAGTGCCACGCCGCATCAAGGTCAGTGACGCCGACATCGACGCCTGGCTGGAGGCCAAGCGCGAGAGTCTGGCCAAGTCCGGCGGCATCAACCTGGCGCAAGTGCTGGTCAGTGTGCCCGAGGGCGCCAGCGAGACCGTCGTGGCCGAGCGCCGTGCCCGCGCCGAAAAGGCCCTGGCCCGCCTCGCCGCCGGTGAGGACTTTGCCGCCGTGGCCAAGGCCATGTCCGAAGACGCCAACAAGGCCCAGGGCGGCGAGATCGGTCTGCGCCCCGTCAGCCGGCTGCCCGACGTGTTCGTCGAGGCCGTCAAGGGCCTCAAGCGCGGCGAGTACACGCACAGCCTGCTGCGCACCGGCGCGGGCTTTCACATCCTCAAGGTCATCGAGCGCCAGGGCGCTGACTCGCTGACGCGCAGCGTCCAGACCCATGCGCGCCACATCCTGCTGCGCATCTCCCCGCAGCTGACCACCGAAACCGCCGCACGCCGCCTGGTTGAGTACAAGCGCCAGGTCGAAGCCGGCGAGGTGCAGTTCGAGAAGCTGGCGCGGGACTACTCCGAAGACGGCAGCGCCCCCGAGGGCGGCGACCTGGGTTGGGTCGGCGCCGGCGGCTTCGTGCCCGAGTTCGAGGAAGCGATGAACGCGCTGCCCATCAATGGCGTCTCGGGCCCCGTGCAAACGCGCTTCGGCCTGCACCTGATCCAGGTGCTCGAGCGCCGCACCGTGGACATCGAACTGAAGCAACTGCGCGACCAGGCCCGCAGCGCATTGCGCGAGCAGAAGTTCGACGAGGCCTACAAGGACTGGGTCGCCGAGCTGCGCGCCAAGGCCTTCGTCGAGATTCGGGAATGGCTGGACTGAGACCGGGCCAAGGACAGCGCCTGCGCGCTGTCCGCCGCCGGTCGAAGGCCCGCCGGCCTGCAAGCCGGCGGGCATGAGGCTCTCCCCCCATGCGAAACCACATCCCCCGCAAACGCTTCGGTCAGCACTTCCTGACCGATGGCGCGGTGATCGACGCGATCATTGATTGCATCGACCCGCAGCCGGGCGAAACCGTCGTCGAGATCGGCCCTGGGCTGGGCGCAATGACCCTGCCGCTGCTGGCGCGGCACAAGCCGCTGACCGTGATCGAGCTGGACCGCGACCTGGCGGCGCGGCTGCGGGCGCGGGGCGACGTCGAGGTCATCGAGTCCGACGTGCTCAAGGTCGATTTCCTCGCACTCAGCGCTGCCAAGGGCGCGCGGCTGCGCGTGGTGGGCAACCTGCCCTACAACATCTCCACGCCCATCCTCTTCCACCTGCTCGACGCGGTGGACGTGGTGGTGGACCAGCACTTCATGCTGCAAAAGGAAGTGGTGGACCGCATGGCCGCCGCGCCGGGCAGCAAGGACTATGGGCGCCTCTCCGTGATGCTGCAGTGGCGCTACGACATCGAGTCGGTGCTGGACGTGCCGCCCGAGTGCTTCGACCCACCGCCGCGCGTGGACTCGGCCATCGTGCGCATGCGGCCCCTGGCCGCGCCTGCCGCCATCAACCAGGCCCTGCTCGGGGAGCTGGTGACCAGCGCCTTCTCGCAGCGCCGCAAGCTGCTGCGCCACACACTGGGGCGCTGGCTGCAGGAGCGCAGCTTTGCCGGCCACTTCGACCTGCAACGCCGCGCCGAGGAAGTGCCGGTGAGCGAGTACCTGGCGCTGGCAGAAGCCGTGGCGGCGCAGCGCGGCGCCTGAGCATGCTGGCCCTGGCCGCAGCCACGGCCCTGGGCCTGACGGCAGCCGCACTGTGGCGTCAGCGGCCGGCGCAGGCCGGGGTGCTCTGCACGGGCTTGCTCGCGGGGGCCATGTTCTTCCTGCTGATGGCCGAGCCCGCCTGGACCGCGCTGCGCCCACTGGCATGGCTCGGGCCGCTGGCGGTGAACCGTGCGGTGCGTGCGGGCTTCGATGCCGCGCAGCGGCCGCTGTGGCAGGACCTGCTACTCGCGGCACTGTCTCTCGGACTCGGCGCGGCTTGGCCGTCTGGCTTTGACGGCTTGGCCTTGCTGCTCTTTGCCGAAGCGCCGGCCCGCGTGGCCTGGCAGGCACGCGACGACCTCATCGCCCGGCGGCGCCTGGCGCGGGCCTGGTTCCTGGGCGGGGGCAGTGCCTTGGCCTTGGGCGTCACGCTGGCAGCCGTGCTGGGCGGTGGGGCGGGGCGCAACCAGGTGGCTGCTGCAGGCACGCTGTTGCTGTGCTTCGCTTTGGCCGGGCGCTCTTGGCCTTCATCGACGCCAGAGCCCGCACCCGCCAGCCCCGCCCCGGCGCCGCTGGATGCGCAAGAGCTGCAGCAGCTCGCGCGGCTGCGCCAGCTGATGCAGGACGAGGCCGCCTTCCGCGACCCGCAGCTCACTCTGTCGCGCCTCGCGCAGCGTCTGGCGCTGCCCGAGCACCGCGTGCGCCGGCTCATCCACCTGGGCGAGGGGCAGGGCCACTTCAGCAGCTACTTGAACGGCCTGCGCATCGAGGCGGTCAAGCAAGCGCTGGCGGACCCGGCCCAGGCCGGCACGCCACTGCTCCAGCTCGCGACGGACGCCGGCTACAACGCGCTGTCGGTGTTCAACCGCGCCTTCAAGGCCCGCGAGGGCTGCACGCCCAGCGCCTGGCGCGCCGCACGCCAGGCCGCGATGCAGGCCCAGAGCCCGAACCCGCCCGACACGCCCAGCGATACCTGAGCCGCCACCGGCGCGGGCAGCCGCTGCGCCGCCAACACGCTGGCCATCGCGCCCACCATCGAGCACAGGCGCCAGGCGTGCTCGGCCGGGTTCAGGAAGCGCCGCCACCCGGCCGGGAAGCCGATGCGCGCCAGGTCGTAGACGCCGATCAAGGCCATCGACGCCGCCACTGCCCGTGCCCGGACGGGCTCCCAGTGCAAGCCCCAGCCCAGGCCAGGCGCCAACACCAGACCCAGCGCCAACAGCAGCAAGAGCGCGGCCACACCCCAGTCTGCCAAGGCACGGCCGTTGCGGGCCAGCAGCAGGCAACGCCGCCCGCTGTAAAGCTGGTAGCCCACCAGCAGGGACACCGCTACCAAGTCCGGCGACGGCCGGAACACCAGCGCCCCCAGCAGCGCGCTGGCCACACACAGCACGGCCACCCGCCAGGCCCAGACGCCACGCCGGCGGTGCGCTGCATCGCCCTTGCGGGCCATGAGCTGCCACAGCCCGAGGCCCAGAGCCACCAGGCCCGCGCCGACGTGCGCGGCCACATTCAGTCCATGGATCGAATCAATTCCCAAATCAGGCATGCCCGGTGCTCCGCGCGTGGTTGAGGAGCGGCGATGCTCGCGATCTCGGGGCCGCCTGGCTCCCGCATTTCTGCAATCCGTCAGACCTCCATCCGGGGGCCTTCACTCAGTTTCACGGCCTTACCCAGTGTTTGCCTGAGGCGCACCGCTCAGGGGCGCCAGTAGCATCCGCCGCGCGACACGGCCTGCCCGGCCGCCGCAGCCCCGTCACTCTCGCCGTCTGTCCAGCATGAGCACCTCTGCCACGAAAGTCCGGAATCCCCTGTCCTGGGTTCCTTCGTCCTACCTGGCCGAGGGCATCCCGTTTGCGCTCGTGATCTGGGTCGCCGGCACGATGTTCAAGGACCTCGGCCACACCGACGGCGAGATCACCCTGGCCACCGCCAGCATCGGCATCGCCTGGTCGCTCAAGCCCTTCTGGGCCGCTTTCCTCGACATGTTCAAGACGAAGAAGTTCTTCGTCCTCTTGATGGAAGTGGTGATGGCCCTGCTGTGCTGCGCCATCGCGGTGGCCCTGCCCCTGCCCAACTACTTCCAGATCACCATCGCCGTGCTCTGGGTGCTCGCCTTTGCGTCCGCGACGCAGGACATCTGTGTGGACGGCGTCTACATCACCACGCTCGACGAGAAAGGCCAGGCCAAGTACATCGGGGTGCAAGGCGTGTTCTGGAGCGTCGGGCGGCTGTTTGGCACGGCACTGATCGTCTACATCGCCGGCACCCTGAAGGAGGACTACCACCTCTCGACCACCGCAGCCTGGAGCTGGGCGATGGGTGTGTCGGCCGCCACGCTGGCGCTGCTGGCCGTCTACCACTGGTTCATGCTGCCCACGGGCTCGATCGGTGACCGCCCCGAGAGCATCAAGGCCGCCTTCGGGACCTTCTGGGAAGCCGTCGTCGATTTCTTCAAGAAGGATGCCATCTGGGGCATGTTGCTCTTCGTCTTCCTGTACCGCAGCTCCGAGGGCCTGCTGCTGATCGAGGGCCCGCTGTTCCTGCAAGCCTCGCCAGACTCTGGCGGCGTGGGCCTCTCGCTCAAGGACAAAGGCATGATCGACGGCACCATCGCCACGGTGGTCAGCCTCGCGGCCGGCTTGCTGGGCGGTGCCTTCCTGGCCAAGTTCGGGCTCAACCGCCGCACCCTGATCTTCATGGCCCTGTGCCTGAACATCCCGCACGTCTGCTTCGTGGTGCTGTCGCAGCTGGCGGGCCCGGGGCATCAGCTCTCGTTCACCACCGTGGCCACCTTGGTGACCATCGAGAAGTTCGGCTACAGCTTCGGCTTCGTGGCCAACATGCTGTACATGATGCAGCAGATCTCGCCGGGGCGTTTCCACATGACGCACTACGCGTTCGCCAACTCGATCATGAACCTGACCCTGGTGCCGACGCAGATGATCTCGGGCCCGCTGGCCGACCACTTTGGCTACAAGACCTACTTCATCATCGTGATGTTCGCGGCCATCCCGTCCATCCTCGGCGCCATGATCGCGCCCTTCCCGCGCAAGGTGGAGGGCGACCAGCCCCAGGGCGTGGCGCGACACTGACCGCCTAGCCCCCGCCTCCCCAGAAACGCCCGTCCTCGTGACGGGCGTTTTGCTTTGGGCGACGCCCAGGCTTGGCGCGCCAGCGCCCCAGATTGAGGCGCGCCGGATGGGTGTGCCCAGCCGGTGCAGGCCCTCGCCCCCGCGTGGGCTGCCGCAGCACCGCCACACCACCAAGACCCCGCCAGCCGCGCCCGCCCCGGGGCAGCGCTAGCGCCAGGGCACGCCCGCCCACGTCAGCACCGATGCCGCGCGCCAGAGCTTTCAGAAAGCTGGCACGGATGCTGCTGCATCCCGACTGGTATACCAGTGTGTGCACCATGAACGAGCAAAGCCTTCTCACCCTCTCCGACTGGCAACGTGCCTACCTGGCAGGCGCGCAGCCGCGTGCGCTGCTGGAAGCGCGTGCGCAGAAGCTGGCGGCGCAGGCGGCGGCGCCAGACTGGATCCACCGCGTCAGCAGCGCGCAGCTGGAGCAGCAGATCCAGGCCCTGGAAACACGCCTGGCTGCCGCCAGCAGCCGGGCCTCGCTGCTGAACGAGGCGCCGCTCTTTGGCGTGCCCTTTGCGGTCAAGGACAACATCGACGTCGAAGGCATGCCCACCACGGCCGCCTGCCCGGCCTTTGCCTACACGGCCGGGCGCAACGCCCACGCGGTGCAGCGGCTGCTGAACGCCGGCGCCGTCTGCCTGGGCAAGACCAATCTCGACCAGTTCGCCACCGGCCTAGTCGGCGCGCGCTCGCCCTATGGGCGGCCGGCCTCCTGCTTTGATGCCTCGCGCGTCAGCGGTGGCTCCAGCTCGGGCTCGGCCGTGGTGGTGGCGCGTGGCGAGGTGGCCTTCTCGCTGGGCACCGACACCGCCGGCTCGGGCCGCGTGCCGGCGGGCTTCAACAACCTGGTGGGGCTCAAGCCCACGCCGGGCCGGGTGGGCACCTCGGGTGTGGTGCCGGCCTGCCGCAGCCTGGACTGCGTGTCGATCTTTGCGCTCACGCTGGATGACGCCGCCACCGTGCTGAGCGTGATGGAAGGCCCCGACCCGGCCGACGCCTTCAGCCACTTCGAGCCCGGCCCCGGCACCTGGATGCCTAAGCTGCGCGTGGGCGTGCCGCTGGCCCCCGCCTTGGACGAAGCCGGCTACAGCGACGCCTGGGACGAGAGCCTGCGCCTGCTGCGCGCGCTGGGGCACGAGCTGGTGCCCATGGACTTTGGTCCGCTGCACGCCGTGGCCGACCTGCTCTACAACGGCCCCTGGGTGGCCGAGCGCCATGCCGTGGTGCAGGAGCTGCTGGACAGCCAGCCCGAGGCGCTGGACCCGACGG
Organism: Roseateles paludis; assembly: GCF_039872745.1. Taxonomy (NCBI): domain Bacteria; kingdom Pseudomonadati; phylum Pseudomonadota; class Betaproteobacteria; order Burkholderiales; family Sphaerotilaceae; genus Roseateles; species Roseateles paludis. The sequence goes on from NZ_JBDPZD010000001.1 coordinate 390,780, forward strand.
TGCGCCAGGTCATCGAGTCCGCGCGCGGGCAGACCGCCACCGACGCCTTCCGCGGCCAGTACCGGCTGCGTGAGGCCAAGCAGCAGCTGCGCAGCCTGTGGCGCAAGGTCGATGTGCTGATGGTGCCCACCGCGCCGCGCCACCCGCGCTTTGCCGAGCTGGACGCCGACCCGCTGCGCGTCAACGCGCGCCTCGGGCACTACACCAACTTCGTCAACCTGCTGAGCTGGTGCGCGCTGTCGCTGCCGGCCGGCTTCACGCCTGAAGGCCTGCCCTTTGGCGTGAGCTTCATCGCCCCCGGCGGGGCGGACGCCGCGCTGGCGCGCTTTGGCCTCAACTGGCAGGCCGCCGCCGACGCCCCGCGCGGGCTCGGGGCCACCGGGCAGCGGCGCATGCCGCAGTCGCTGCGCCACGTGCCGGCCAGCGAGCCCTGGCTGCCGCTGGCCGTGGTGGGTGCGCACCTCACGGGCATGCCGCTCAACGGCCAGCTCTTGGATCGCGGCGCCACCCTCATCGAGGCCACCCACACCGCCGCCCGCTACCGCCTCTACGCACTGCCCGGCACCGTGCCGCCAAAGCCGGGCCTGGCACGCGTGGCTGCGGGCGACGCCGGCGGCGCCGCCATCGCCGTCGAAGTCTGGGCCGTGCCGCAGCGGCACCTGGGCTCGCTGCTGGCCCTCATCCCACCGCCGCTCGGCCTAGGCAGCCTGGAGCTGTCCGATGGCCGCTGGGTCCATGGCTTCATCTGCGAGGGCCATGCCCTGCAGGGTGCGGCCGACATCACGCGCTACGGCGGCTGGCGCGCGTTCCTCGCAGCGGGCTCGCATCCACCCTCTGCCCCGCCCTCCACCCCACCCATCCAACCGACCCCCGTGTCCTGACCCCTGCCTCCCAAGGAGCCGATGACCATGACCCCCCGCAAGCCCACCACCACCCGACGCCAGCTGCTTGGCGCCACGGCCGCCCTCGCCACCCTGGGCGCACCGGCCCTCGTGCGGGCCCAGACTGGCCCCAAGATCCGCATCGGCTACTGGCCCGTGGCCGCCGGCCTGCCCTTCTATGCCGCCGTCGAGAAGGGTTACTTCAAGGAAGCCGGGCTCGATGTCGAGGCCCTCAAGTTCGCCGGCGCCCAGCAGGTGATGGAGGCCATGCTGGCCGGCCGCTGTGACGGCAGCTCCAACGGCACCGGCTCGGGCAACCTCGGCGTGGGCGAGATCGCCTCGCCCGGGCTCTTCAAGATCATCGCCACCAACCCGAGCAATGCCACCTATGTGCTCGATGAGTTCCTGGTGCCCAAGGACAGCCCGATCAAGAGCCTCGCCGAGCTCAAGGGCAAGCGCATCGCCAGCGGCCCCGGCATCCAGAACCGCGTGCTCGCCCAGACCGTGCTCGAGCGCGCCGGCGCCGCCGGCACTGCCGTGACCGAGCTGCCCATTGGCCAGCACGTGGCGGCCCTGGCGGCTGGCCAGGTCGATGCCGTCTACACGCTGGAGCCCACCGGCACCGTCGGCCGCCTCAACGGCACGACGCGCGTGCTGGAGGCCGGCGTCATCGCCAAGTACATCCTCGGCGACCCGCAAGCCCCCTGGCATGGCGGCTCGGCCACGCTGACCAGCGAGTTCATCAAGAAGCACCCCGACGTGGCCAAGAAGTACATCGCCGCCTACGCGCGCGGCATCGAGCTGGTGCGCAAGGACCCGGCCGAGGCCCGCAAATACCTCAAGGGCTACACCGCCATCGAAGGCCCGCTGACCGGCGAGGTGCCGCTGGCCTCCTACATGCTCTACAACGAGTTCAAGCCGGCCGACGTCGCCGCCTTCCAGAAGTTCTTCGACCTCTTCACCGAGAAGGGCGTGTTCGAGAAGAAGCTGGACGTGGCCTCGCTGCTCTACAAGTGACCGCCATGGACGACAGCTCGACGTCAACGGCCGCCGCTGCACCTTGGGCGGCGCCTGCCTCAAACGCACCGCAGCCGCCGCGCAAGCGGGGCGTCCCGCCGTGGCTGCTGCCGGCGCTTGGCCCCGTGGTGCTCTTCATCATCTGGGACCTGGTCGTGCGCTTCGGGCTTATCAAGCCCATCCTGCTGCCACCGCCGCTGGCCACTTTGGGCACGCTCATCAGCGGCCTGGCCGGCGGCCCGCTGCTGGGGGACTTCATCGTCACCGTCTGGCGCACCGTGCAGGCCTTCTTCATCGCCGCCGTCATCGGCATGCCGCTGGGCGTGCTGCTGGGCAGCAACGAGAAGGCCTACCGCAGCGTCGAGTTCCTGATCGACTTCTTCCGCTCCACGCCCTCGTCAGCGCTGATCCCGCTGTTCTTGTTGATCTTCGGCGTGTCCGACATCAACAAGGTCGCCATCGCCGCCTTTGGCGCCTTCCTGATCGTGGTGTTCAACAGCGCCTATGGCGTCATCAATGCGCGCAAGCAGCGCGTGATGGCCGCCAAGGTGATGGGCGCGACGCGCTGGCAGATCTTCAAGGACGTGCTGGTCTGGGAGAGCCTGCAACCGAGCTTCGTCGGCCTGCGCTCTGCCGTGTCGATGGCCCTCGTCATCGTCGTCGTGGCCGAGATGTTCATCGGCTCGGACAACGGCCTCGGCCACCGCATCATCGATGCGCAGCAGGTGCTCAACGTCAAGACCATGTACGCCGCCATCCTCGCGGCCGGCATCCTGGGCTATGTGCTCAACATCCTCTTCCTCGTCATCGAGCGCAAGATCGTCCACTGGAGCGGCAGATGAACACCGTCCTCAACGCCCCCGTCGTGGCCGATGTGCCGCAGCGCCCCTTCCGCCCCGGGCCGGCGGGCACGCATATCACCATCCGCGGCCTCACCAAATACTTCGCCGGCTGGCCGCTCTACGAGAACTTCGACCTCGACATCCCCAAGGGCAAGATCGTCTCGGTCTTCGGCCCCAATGGCTGCGGCAAGAGCACCCTGATCAACATGATCGCGGGCCTCATCCCCATCGACTCAGGCCAGATCCTGTTCGACGGCAAGAGCCTCGCCGACACCAAGATCGGCTACGTGTTCCAGAACTACCGCGAGGCCATGTTCCCGTGGATGCGGACCATCGACAACATCGCCTACCCGCTCAAGTTAGAGGGCCGCAGCAAGGCCGAGGTGGACCGCCGCATGGCCGAGCTGGTCGAGTCCTTCGACGTCAAGTTCGACCTGAACCGCTTCCCGTATGAACTCTCCGGCGGCCAGCAGCAAACCGCCTCCATCATGCGGGCGCTGGCACCCAACCCCGAGGTGCTCTTCCTCGACGAGCCCTTCTCGGCGCTCGACTTCGAGATGACGCTCTTCATCCGCGAGAAGCTGCAGGAAGTCTTCATGCAGACCGGCACCACCATGCTGCTCGTCTCACACGACCTCGAAGAAGCCGTCTACCTCGCTGACGAGGTGCTGCTGCTGACCAAGCGGCCCACCAAGGTGGCCGAGATCCTGCGCTACGAAGACCCGCGCCCGCGCACCGTGGCCACGCTGTCCGAGCCCAGCTTCATCGCCACCAAGAAGCTGAGCCTGGAGATCTTCCAGCGCGAGGTGCGGCGCTAGTGACAACGAAGAGCATGAAGCCCGCCGACATCGGTGCCTATGTGGATGCGACCGCGCAGCTCTTGCAGCTGCCGATCGCACCCGAGCACCGCCCTGGCGTGCTGCGCTACTTCGGCCTCGCGAGCGAGATGGCCGCGCTGGTGAACGGCCTGCCGCTCACGGTGGCCGACGAGCCCGCGCCCGCCTTCGTCCCCATCGCGCCAGACGAGCTGCCATGACGGGGGCCACCGATCTGCTCCTGGGCCCCGCCCACGCCATGGTCGAGGCCGTGCGCGCGGGCCGCGTCAGCGCCGAGGCCCTGGCCCAGGCCAGCCTCGCCCGCATTGCCGCCAGTGAAGACACCGTCAACGCCTTCACCGACCTCACCGCCGAGCGTGCGCTCGCAGAGGCCCGCGCACTCGACGCCCGCCTGCAAGCGGGCGATGCCGCCACCCGCGCCCTGCCCCTGCTGGGCGTGCCCTATGCCGTCAAGAACCTCTTCGACGTGCAAGGCCTCACCACCCTGGCCGGCTCCAAGATCGAGCGCGATCAAGCGCCCGCTGCCGCCGACGGCCCGCTGCTGCAACGCCTGCAAGCGGCCGGAGCGGTGCTGGTGGGCGCGCTCAACATGGACGAGTACGCCTACGGCTTCACCACCGAGAACAGCCACGAGGGCCCCACCCGCAACCCGCACGACCCACGCTGCAGCGCCGGCGGCTCCTCGGGCGGCTCGGGTGCGTCTGTCGCCGCCGGCCAGGTGCCGCTGAGCCTCGGCTCCGACACCAATGGCTCCATCCGCGTGCCCTCGTCGCTGTGCGGCGTGTTCGGCCTCAAGCCCACCTATGGGCGGCTGCCGCGCAACGGCAGCTACCCCTTCGTCGCCAGCCTCGACCACCTCGGGCCCTTTGCCCGCAATGTGCAAGACCTGGCGCTTTGCTATGACGCGATGCAAGGCCACGACGGGCACGACCCCGCCTGCGTTGCGCGCGGCATCGAGCCCACAGCCGGCACCCTGGGCCAGGGCCTTGATGGCCTGCGCATCGGTGTCCTCGGTGGCTACTTCCACGACAACGCTGGCCCGCAGGCTCGCGCCGCCGTGGCCCGCGTGGCCGCTGCTTTAGGCACCACCCGCGTCGTCGAGCTGCCCGAGGTCGCCCGCGCCCGCGCGGCGGCGTTTGTGATCAGCAACTCCGAGGGCGCCGCCCTGCATCTGCCCGACCTGCGCCGCCGCGCGCAGGACTTCGAGCCCCTGTCGCGCGACCGCTTCCTGGCCGGCAGCCTGATCCCCGGCGCCTGGGTGCAGCAGGCTCAGCGCGTGCGCCGCTGGTTTGCGCTGCGCGCCGCCGAGCTGCTGCGCGAGGTGGACGTGCTCATCGCCCCCGCCACGCCCATGCCCGCGCAGCTGCTGGGCACCGAGTGGATCGAGGTCAACGGGCAGCGCCTCCCCGCACGCCCCAGCCTCGGCCTGCTGACCCAGCCCATCTCCTGCATCGGCCTGCCCGTGTGCGCGGTGCCGGTGTGGAGCAGCGCACCCCTGCCCATCGGCGTGCAAGTCATCGCCGCGCCCTGGCGCGAAGACCATGCGCTGCGCGTCGCCCACGCGCTGGAACAAGCGGGCGTCGTCAGCGCGCCCGTGGCCACACTGTCATGACACCAGAGATCAACCTCCCCGACGTGCTGCTTGAAATGCAAGCCGTGTTCGACCGCTACGAGGACGCCCTCGTGCACAACAAGGTCGAAGTGCTCGACGAGCTGTTCTGGGACTCGCCCACCACCGTGCGCTACGGCGCCACCGAGAACCTCGTCGGCTACGCCGCCATCCAGGCCTTCCGCGCCGGGCGCTCGGCCACGGGCCTGGCGCGCACCCTGCAAAACACCGTGCTCACCACCTACGGGCGCAGCTTCGCCACCGCGCAGACCGAGTTCGTGCGCGAAGGCAGCGCCGCCATCGGCCGCCAGAGCCAGACCTGGGTCCGCTTCCCGCAAGGCTGGCGCGTCGTGGCCGCCCATGTGAGCCTGCTCAAGCCCTAAGATTTCCAGCCATGCGCTCCACCGCCGCCCCGCCCGAGAAGTCCGCCGACATGGGACGAGTGAGGCCCAACCTCGCCGAGCAGGTCTACGCCCAGCTCAAGGCCGAGATGAACGAGTTCAGCCTCGTGCCCGGCGACCGCTTCTCCGAGGCCGAGCTGGGCCAGCGCCTCGGCGTCAGCCGCACGCCGGTGCGCGAGGCCCTCTTCAGGCTGCGCAACGAGGGCTTTCTTGAGGTCGAGCCCAAGTCCGGCTGGTCCGTCCGGCCCATCGACTTCAACCTGCTGGAGCAGCTCTACGACCTGCGCGTCATCCTCGAACTAGCCGCCGTGGCCAAGCTCTGCACCCACGCCGGCCCGCCGCCGGCTGAGCTGGAGTCACTCAAGGACGTGTGGCTCGTGCCCCTGACGGACCGCCTCACCGACCCCGCCGAAGTCGGCCGCCTCGACGAGGCCTTCCACGCCACCCTCGTCCAAGCCGCTGGCAACCCCGAGATGGCCCGCGTCCACTGGGACGTCACCGAACGCATCCGCATCGTCCGCCACCTCGACTTCACCCGCGCCGACCGCATCGAAGCCACCTACGTCGAACACGCCAAGATCCTGCGCGCGGTGATGCAACGCAAGCTCGACCAAGCCCAGCTCCTGCTCAAGAGCCACGTCGAGCAAAGCAAGGCCGAGGTGCGCAAGATCACGCTGGCCACGTTGCATGAGGCGAGGGCGAGGGTGATGAGGGGGCGGTGAGCCCGAAGGGCGACTCACGGCCACAAGCCGATATTCGCTCCTGCGGCTACTTGTCGGAATAGCCAAAGTGCAGCCATTTGGACGTGCAGTACCTTGGTCGAAAACGTGGGTCGGGCTACGAAGCCAATTCGCGGAATCATGGCCGGAGCGGTAACGCAAGTACCAACCCCTTCGGTCCAACCTCGACGAGCCGGACTTGAACCTTTGTTCCCATTGGAAAACGATCTGAGTACGACGCGACGTCACCCAAATGCTTGGCGTGGACTAGACCCTTCTGCCCACGGACATCGATAAAGATGCCATACCGCTGGTGACCTGTGACAGTGCCTTCATAGTTTGCGCCCGGGACTAGATCTTCGAGCGGTGTTGGCACTGCTGTCTCTCGGTATGGCAAAACGACGATTCGATCGAGGTGAGTCATGATCATGGTTACCACCACCTCGAGGTCGCGCCCTTGCCTATGGCGGAAGCCTTCTTCAACGCGAAGCAGGGCAAACAGTCCGCCTTGGAGTTCGACCGTCACGTCCTGCCTGATCTGCTTTGTAACTGTCGCCTTGATCGGTTCACCCGATTGCAGCTTGCGCGCAACTTCGGCCCAGGCTGGGGCAGACTTTCGCTGCGCCAACGCGGTTTTAACCGTCCCCAAGGATTCACTTGCGCTCGCCGAATCCTCCGATTCAAGGATGGTCTGCAATCGATACCAGGCGCCGGCATTCGGGTGGCGTTCGATGGCTTGGACGAGGTCCTTCGAAATTGCCCGAGCGCGTTCGTCATCGCGAACACGCCGCAGGCACTTGCCGGCGATGAGGGGCCAAGCAGGGTGCGACCGATCGGCCTGCAACCAATCGAGCGCTGCATCAACGACTTCATCATCCGCGAGCCCGGCATCCATCATGGACTCCAAGAGATGTCCGGCTTCGCCGCGCGAGAAATCCCCCAAACGAGCCAATAGCTTCATGGCCTGATCGCTCAGCCCGAGGGCATTTCCTGCAGGCAAATGGCTCCGCCGCTTAAGCACAACCTGGAACACCGGCAACCAATCAGACCGATCTTCTCGACCTGTCAGCCACGAGCAGCCCTGAGCGACCAGGGCGCGCTCGTCGACGGTCTCGGGTAGCAGCTTGGGCCGCTCCAGCAGCGCTCGCCAGACGTAGGTCCATTCGGCGCGATCTTCTCGACCTGTCAGCCACGAGCGGCCCTGAGCGACCAGGGCGCGCTCGTCGACGGTCTCGGGTAGCAGCTTGGGCCGCTCCAGCAGCGCTCGCCAGACGTAGGTCCATTCGGCACGATCTTCTCGACTTGCCAGCCACGAGCAGCCCTGAGTGACCAGGGCGCGCTCGTCGACGGTCTCGGGTAGCAGCTTGGGCCGCTCCAGCAGCGCCCGCCAGACGTAAGCCCATTCAGCGCGATCTTCTCGACCTGTCAGCCACGAGCAGCCCTGAGCGACCAGGGCACGCTCGTCGACGGTCTCGGGTAGCAGCTTGGGCCGCTCCAGCAGCGCCCGCCAGACGTAGGTCCATTCAGCGCGATCTTCTCGACCTGTCAGCCACGAGCAGCCCTGAGCGACCAGGGCGCGCTCGTCGACGGTCTCGGGTAGCAGCTTGGGCCGCTCCAGCAGCGCCCGCCAGACGTAGGTCCATTCAGCGCGATCTTCTCGACCTGTCAGCCACGAGCAGCCCTGAGCGACCAGGGCGCGCTCGTCGACGGTCTCGGGTAGCAGCTTGGGCCGCTCCAGCAGCGCCCGCCAGACGTAGGTCCATTCAGCGCGATCTTCTCGACCCGTCAGCCACGAGCAGCCCTGAGCGACCAAGTTGCGTGCTTCATCTTCGTGCACCGAACTTCCGGCGAGAGCAAGCATGTCTTGGAGCACAAACGCCCAACACGGCACATCCGTCAACTCAAGTTCGGCAAGCGCCAGTCGACGAGACATCTCAAGTGCGCTCTGACCTTGGCGTGGCAGCTTCTTCCACACGAAGTGCCAGTCCGCCCGTTCTTGATTGCTTTCAAGCCAGCGTGCTGCGACATCGGCCATCTCAGGCTCAACGCCGTTCGTACCGGATTGGTGCTCCGCAAGAGCCTCCCAAATCCGAGACCACTGGCCGATCTTCAATCCCTCGTCCGACACGATTCGACGTCTTGCCCAGTCTGCCAATGAATGGTCGTTCGGATGAGATCTCCAAAGACGCCACCAGAACGCCGGCCAGTAGGCTTGGCGCGGATCCGAATCGCGCCACTGGTCCATGGTCTCCAGCGCTCTTTGGATCAAGTCGTTTGCGCCAGTGCCGAGGCTGGCATGTGCTGCACGCCAACAGGCCCAACTAATGGCCATGTCTGACTGAATCCTCCGATCACCGCCGGGTGGCAAGATCCGCCACTTCGCGACGCATCGTGCGGCCAAACCGTCCATGTCGACGTCTACCAAGCGATCGACCAGCAGACTCCGGTCGGAGGCCGAAAACGTCCGCAGCAATCGAGCGGCAAGGGTATCGTCCCCCTCGTCTACCGCACGCTCGAATGCCAACGCGAGATCACGGGCGTATGCCAGCGGAGTGGAGGGTTTGACGAGCGCGCGGTAGATGGCGTCGCTCAAATGCGGATGGGTGAGGCGGACCAGTTGACTTGCTGCTTGGAGTTCGAGCACTGAGAAGTCACCATCGCGATTCAGTGCCTCCAGACTCTCCCGGTCCGACTCCTCTAACCATCTGTAGGGCGCCCGCAGGTACAGTCGGTTGAGCGCGAGCAAGGGCCGCAGCGGTTGTTGCAAAGATGCAGCTGCGAGACGATCGCAGAACTTGGCGCCGAACTCTCTGAGGTCCCCAAACTCCAGCTCGGCGGCCATTGAGACAAATAGGCCCTGGCCTTGCTGTGATTGCGCAAACGCCACACCCTGGCCGGAGGCCGCCGATCCACGCCTCTCGCTGACCCAGTGGAGAACATCGGCCGCTTCGCTGCTGCCAACCGGATTGATCGGCACGGCTGTGACCTCGAACCCGCGGAACCTCGTCGCATCGACGAATGCCTCCGCGAACTCGGTTGGGCCACAAGTAACCAGTACAGGCCACCCGCGGGGACCCTGCTCGTCGACATAACTTGCGAGTCTGGAAAAATCTAGCTGCTCACGCGCGTCACGATCGTAGATGTCATCGACAGCGATGAACTCAGGAGCTTCGTGCGGCCGCAAGTCCTCCGTGTCCCTGAGTGCGCGATCCAGCAAGCTGGCGTCACCGCTTAGCCACTGCACGCGGCGTCCGCTCAAAACCAGCTGCTCAAGTAGCTGTAGCAGGAGCACGCTCTTGCCGACACCAGATCGCCCGCTCAACCAAAGAACCCGGATTGCCGCATCTGGAGAGAGCACTGCAAGCTCGCTGAGCTCTGCTGCCCGCTGCGTCAGCAGCGCAACTCGCGCATCGCGCGGCATGTACTGACCTGCGCGCATACGCGCCAGAGTGGCCTGCCGTCCCACTTCAAGGCGAAAGCGATGTACTTGCCTTGCTGGCGCGAAGTCGGCGGCCGAAAGCAACTGCCCCACGTGAGATCCCGGCCGGCGTGAAACTGCATAGCGCTCAGCGATTGCATCTCTGCATAGACGGGCATCGTCGGGGTCGACACGCCTCAGCATGACGCGTTCAAAGGCGAACCTGGCAAACGAATACGGATCGGCGACGTGATGCCAAACTGCAGTTACGGCGCGCCACCATGGATCCAGTTCGATGCGGGGCGAAACGAGTCGCCCCTGCGCCTCCAGTTTTCCAATCAGGTTTTTGTGAAGCGACCCCTTGGGCAGATCAGTCCATTTCGTTGCCCCGGATGTGAAGGCAGAAACAACTCCGTACCTGAGCTCTCCCTTCAGCTCAGGTCTGGCCGTGGAAACGAATGACTCGATTGCATCGATTTCCCCCGCAGCCGAGTCAAGGGTGGCAGGCGTAAGCGTGCGCTTTACCTGGAGCAGCACGAGTCGCTGAGCCCCATCCCACCTAGCGATGTCTGACAAAGCCTCGACAAAAACATCACCCTTGCTACGTAAGTCATCGCCCGATCCAGCGAGTGCCTCAGCTAGTTCCGCAACGTAGACCCGCGCCTGGAAGGCAAAGCCTGCCATCGCATAAATGCCACCCGTGGCCCGCCGAGGCTCGGCGCTTGCGTATTGCCCAAGCAGACTTGTGATGTCTGAATCCATACTTAGTAACGGTAAGGGCCATGATCGATGCCAGAGCGCTTCTTCCCAGCATCCCACCTGAAATCGGGCCCCAATGCCAAGCTAACCGAGCTGTTCAGCATGCTAGCCCACGCGAACTTGGGGTGCCTCGGCGAGATTGCGGTCGCCCGGTTGGATGTGACGAATGGCAGGAACGGGTCGGCAGCGCCCGTTCGCGACCCTCGACTTTGGCCATTCCGCGTGGACACCGCTGGGCACGTCGAGTTTGCTGCCATCAACGGTAGCTTCCTGAGTCGCCCGCTCGCACGATGACGCTTCTGCTAGGGCCGCGTCAGTGCCGGACAACGACTTCACGAGCCGTGTACTTGCTTGCGGCCTACTCGACCCGCAGCACCTCAAACTGCTGTCGGATTGGAGCGTCCCCGATCGACACCTCATCACCCTCGCATTTGCCCAGCATGGCCCTGCCGAGCGGGGCCTCGCAGCTGATGACCTGCACGGGCTGCGCGCCGCTGACCAACTTCATGCTGCCTCCACCTGGGCCGAGAAAGAGCTGTTGTTGCTTGCCGTCTGAATCGACGAGGCAGACAAGCGCGCCGAGCTGAATACCTTTGCTGGCGTCGTAGGGGCTGGGGCGGAACTGGCGCCAATTGACCATCGCCTGACGGATGGCTTCGGCGCGACGAGCTTGTCCAGCGGCCAGGTAGGCCGCTTCGAGACCCAAGGTGTCGTATTTGTTCTCGGCGATGTTTTCTTCGTGAGTCGCCGTTTCATGGGCGACTCGCGCTGCGTGTTCGGCTTGCAGCAGGTCTTCGGCGAGCCGCTCCAGCACCTGCTGCAGCAGCAAGAATTTATCCATGATGAACGGCCAGCATCTCGAACAAGCGGGGGCAGAGTTTGATTGTGAAGCGCACCACCAACGTTCGACGCTTCTGATCGTTGCCGCCTCACCAGCACCGGGCACGACGGAACCACGGCCGACGCCAGCGACACTGAACCTCGCCAACGCCCCACGACGCCTATGCACGCCACTCGCCTCAGCCGCACCCTCGCCTTCATCGCGGCCATCGCCGCCCCGCTGATGGCGTTCTCCGCCGAGCTTCCCGCCGCCGCCCCCGGCCCCTACGCCGTCGGCAGCACCAACATACAGGTCACCCTGCCGGCCGCCGACGCGCTGCCGATGATCGAGTACCTGAACGGCAAGCTGGCGTCACCCAAGGCTGTCTACATGGACGACATCCTGGCGCACAAGGACGCGGCGCTGCTGAAGACCGTGACGGTGCCGGCCGGCCACCCGGGCGCGGGGCAGTTGGCGGGGCAGAGCTTGCCGCTGCTGCTCTACGTGCTCTACCCCACGGCCAAGGAAAACGCGCGGCCGAGCTATACCTTTCCGTACACGGAGACGGGAGACAACGTCTTCCCGCACATGCAGCGGCCGGGGGAGGCACCGATCTTTGCGGATGCGGCGGCCAAGTACCCGGTGATCATTTACTCAGGCGGCTACAACACGCATGGGCTGTGGCACCTGGCGCACCTGAAGACGCTGGCGTCACACGGCTATGTGGTGGTGGACATCTTCCATGGCGACGCGCGGGGGCCGGGGTTCTTGGAGTCGATGGCGCTGCGGCAGGTGGCCTTCAAGGCGGCGACGGACTTCATCCTGACGGACCCGGCCTTTGCGGGCCATGTGGATGCTGAACGCGTGGGCGCCTCGGGCGCGAGCGCCGGCGGGCAGACCATCCTGTCCATGATGGGCGGCGTGCGGCCGGGCGGCATGCAGCCGTCGGTGCACGACCCACGCATCAAGGCGGGCTTTGGCACGGTGCCCTTCACGGGCACGAGCTTTGGCGTGTGGCCGATGCAGGTGGACGCCTGGTTCTTTGGCAAGGACTACGCGGGGCTGCAGAGCGTGAAGGTGCCCTACTTCGCCATCGCGGGCGAGAAGGACGAGAGCTGCCCGAGCAGCACGGTGCAGGCCTCGGCCCGCCGCGTGGGTGGGCCGGCCTGGGTGGTGGAGCTGGCTGGCGCGAGCCACAACCTGGGTGAAGGCGGCAGCACCGCCGAGGCCGAGGCCCGGGCCTGGGAGCTGGTCTTCTTTGACGCCTACCTGCGCGGCTACGCTGCTGCCCGGGCGCTGCTGGTGCCGGGCAATACGGTGCAGGGCAGCACGCGCAGCCGGATGCTGGTGTCGCCGCTCAACTAGGGCCTGTTAGCGCGGCGACAGCGGCGACGGCACCCGCCGGCGGACAACGCTGTCCAGCATTTGCTTACAGACGTAACGGCCGCTGAAACCCCTGGCCGGCGCGGGGCGCGACACACTGGGCATGTAAACGTTTCCATGCCGCGTGAGGGAGGTCGGCCGGGGCCGCCGTGAGGCGCCGGAGCGGGCTGCCCGAGTGCGGCGCCACGCCCTAAAACCCCTGCCGCCCCGGAGAGACTCCCCATGCGCACGCCGCTCCTGCTCAGCCCGACTTTGCTCGTCTCGGCCCTGCTGTCTGCCTGCGGTGGCGGGGGGGCAGGCTCCTCGGCCCCAGCGGGTCAGGTGGGGCCGATGGCGGCGCCGCCCGCGCCCACGGTGGCTCCGGCGGGCGCCTCCAACGGCGAATCGTCACCAAATGTTTCGGCCCTGGCCGCGACGGTGGGCGTGCAGCGCTGGGTGGCCCCGACGGGCAGCGACAGCGCCGACTGCAGCGCGGCCGCCCCCTGCCGCACGGTCCAGAAAGGCCTGAGCCTGCTGGCCCCGGGCGACACGCTCTACCTGCGCGCGGGCACCTATGTGGAGGACTCCGCGCGCAGCGCCTTCACGGCGCCCTGCACGGGGCTGGCGGGCGTGACGGCCAGCCTGTGCCTGCCGCGCTCGGGCACGGCAGCGGCGCGGCTGGTGCTGGCCGCCGCGCCGGGCGACGAAGGCCGCGTCATCATCGACAGCCAGAGCCTGCGCAGCGGCCTGGCCTTGAACGGGCAGGACTACTGGACGGTGCGCGGCCTGGTGCTGCGCAACAACCTGGGCGTGGGCATCGGCAACACGCTGCTGGCGTTGAACGAGGCGGCCAACCAGAGCCGCATGGCCTCGGGCATCGTGCTGGAGCGCAATCGCATCGAGCAGACGCGCGGCAGCCTGGGCGACGCCGCCGCCATCGCGCTGGCGCACGCCCGGGGCTGGGCGGTGCGGGACAACGTGATCGACGGCGTGAGTGGCGGGGCCCGCACGGCTGCGGCCGGCAGCGTCACAACCACCACGGTGGGGGCGGGCATCGGGCTGCTGGGCCTGGGCCTTGATGGGGTGCTGGTGGAGCACAACGAGATCCTGAACGTCGACATCGGCCTAGCCTGGCGCGACCACTTTGCCGCGTCCACGCCGGGCACGCAGCAAGAGGCCGAGGTGCGGCTCAACCGCGTGACGGCGCGCCAGACGGGCGTGCAGATCAGGGCGCGCGCCACGGGCGGCACCGAGGCGGGCGAGAACCGCCTGCACCACAACATCGTGATCGCGCCCACGGGCCTGGACAGCATGCTCGCCAACGCGCGCGAGCCCAGCGGCCTGCTGGTGCTGGAGCACAACGTGTTCGACGGCACCGACGCGCCGTCTGCCACCGGCATTGCCGCCGACGCACACCGCAGCCTGCGCCTGCAGGCCAATGTCTTCACGCGGCAGGCACGGCCGCTGGTGCTGGGCAAGCCCAGCAGCCGCATCTACGCGCGGCTGACGGCGGCGGACTACAACGTGCACCCCGGCACCGGCAGCTACCTGCTGGACCAGGGCAGCACCGCGCGGGCCACGGTGCAGGGCTTTGCGGCCTGGCAGCGCCTGCGCAGTGGCCGCTACACGACGCTGGCCGTCAACGCGCCCGACAGCCACGGCGCCTCGGGCGTGTTCCAGGCGCTGTTCAGCGACAGCAGCTACCGCCCGGCGCCCGGCTCACCCGCCCGCAACCTGCTGGGCACCGGCCAGCATGCCGGCGCCTACGAGACCGAGCGCGAGGTGATTGGCGTGACGGCAGCTCCGGCTCCGGCTCCGGCTCCCGCACCTGCACCTGCACCTGCACCTGCACCTGCACCTGCACCTGCACCTGCACCTGCACCTGCACCCGCGCCAGCCCCAGCCCCAGCCCCAGCCCCAGCCCCAGCTCCCGCACCGGCCCCCTCCCCCAGCGCCGTCGCGCTGAACGTGCGCGTGGCGGGCCTGGCGCTGGGCGGGCAGGTGGTGTTGAGCCAGGGCAGCGCCACGGTCACGGCCACGCTGAACGGGCCTTACAGCTTCACGCCGCAGGTCGCAGCCGGCGCGCCGCTGGCCCTGAGCGTGAGCAGCCAGCCGGCGGGCCAGCGCTGCGCGGTGTCCGAGCTGGCGCCAAGCGCCGTGCCGGCCGATGGCAGCCCGGTGTTCGTGCGCTGCGTCAGCCAGCCGGGCAGCCGCCTCACCCTGCCCGACACCTTGCCCAATGCGGCGCTCAGCGTGAGCTTCCCGCTGCAAGACCGCGCCTACCCCGGCCTGCCCTATGAGAGCCGGCCCGGCGTGGTGGGCGGCATCTTCCCGTACGAGTACCGGCTGCTCACCCTCACCCGCGACGGCGTGACGCAGGACCTGAGCAGCGTGAAGCTCGATTTCCGCGCGGGCACCGTGCGCTTCACGCCCAGTACCGAGGGCAACTACGCGCTGACGCTGCAGGTGCGTGACAGCGGCGCCGTGCAGAAGACCCTGCAGCAGACCTTCAACATCACGGTGGCCAGCGCTTCCTTCGCCTTTGTCGCGCCGGATGGCCTGGACGCCGCCGGGCGGGGCAGCCGCAGCGCGCCCTTCAAGACCATTGCCTACGCGCAGGCCAACAGCGGGCCCGACAAGGTGTTGCTGCTGCGCAAGGGGCGCTACAGCGCGGTGGGCCTCGCGCTCACCGACGACAAGGCCAAGCAGTTGGTGGCCTACCCCGACGAGGTCGTCACGCTCGACCTGGCGCGCAGCAGCTCGATCGACATCCGCTCAGACCGCCTGCCCATGCCGCGCGTGGAGGGCGTGGACATCACCGGCGTGCAGCAGTACGGCATCAATGTCGACCCGGCGCTGGCCGGTGCCGTGATCCGCAATGTGCGCTTCGTCGACGCGGTGGAAGGCCCGGTCAAGTTCGAGAACCCCGGCTTCATCCACACCTGGGGCGATGTGCTGCCGCGCCACAAGCTGCTGGTGCAGGACAACGACTTCGGCCGCTACGTGGGCGCGGCCTATGCCACGACCTTCTTCGACGCCTTTGACAGCCTCATCGAGAACAACCAGCTGCGCCTGGGCGAGGGCGTGAACGGCGGCTTCCACGACAAGGACAACTCGCAGTCCAACGTCTACCGGCAGAACTATGTCGAGGCCCCGGCCAACTCACCCAACCACGGCATCCAGATCTCGGCGCAGGGGGGCTCCAAGGGCGTGCACATCCACCACAACCTGCTGGTCAACGGCAACATCCTGCTGGGCACACAGTGCGTGACCGAGGGCTGCACGATGACCGAGCACAACGTGCACCACAACACCCTGGTCAACGCCACCATCGAGCAGGCCTGGGGCGTCTTCAACGCCGGCAGCAGCGGCACGCGCATCACGCACAACATCATCAGCTCGGGCAAGTGGGCGCCCTACTGGGGTGTCTCCTGCCAGCGCCTGCCCGACAGCTTTGCCACCGCCATGACCACGGCGGCCAACCTGATCGAGACCACCAGCGTGCTCGCGCACAAGGACGTCGAGTGCTCGGGCAACGACATGCTCTGGCCCGCCTGGCAAGGCACCTACGGGCGCGACACCACCGCCTCGGGCAGCGTCGTCACCAGCACCAGCGCCCTCGTGGGCAGCGGGCCCACCACCGGCCTGCCTACGGGCGATGCCCGGCGCGGCCAGCGCGGCCACCAGTTGCCCTGAAGACGAGACGCACACCCCGGCCGCATTGCTATCCTCCCCGCCGCCACACGGGGTGGCGCAATGGCAAGGCAGGCCGGCGATGGATCGACGTTCGTGGTTGTGCGGGGCAGGCGCACTGGCGCTGACTGGCCCGGGATGGGCGGGCAGCGCGGAGGCCCGGCTGGAGGTGTTGCCCGGCGAGACGCTCAACCAGGTCCCGCCCGACTACAACGGCTTCAGCATCGAGACCTCGACGCTGGAGAACCCGCGCATCTACCACCCCGACAACCGCAGCCTGGTGGCGCTCTTCAAGCGCCTGACGCCCAGCGGCGTGCTGCGCCTGGGCGGCAACAGCAGCGAGTTCTGCTGGTTCAAGGCTCGGCCCGATGCCACGCCGCCGCAGATCCGCACGGCCGGCCAGGGCCGCGCCGACAACTGGATGCCGCAGCGCTTCCATGCCATCACGCCGCAGGCCATCGACCACCTGCGCGCCTTTCTCGATGCCACGGGCTGGAGCTGCATCTACGGCCTGAACTTCGGCACCGGCTCGCCCGAGCGTGACGCGGAGGAGGCCGCCTACGTGGCGCGCGCCCTGGGCCCGCGCCTGCGCTATTTCCAGATCGGCAACGAGCCCGACTTCTACCGCTCCGACAACAACCTGCTGCGCCCGCCGGGCTGGGACTTTGCCGACTACCTGCAGGAGTGGATGGGCATTGCCCGCGCCGTGATTGCCGCCGTGCCGACGGCGCGCTTTGGCGGGCCCGACGTGGGCTCGTCGGCCGACTGGGTGGTGCGCTTTGGCGAGCAAGCCGCGCCGCTGCTGGGCGCGCGCCTCGTCGAGCTCTCGGGCCACTACTACGCCGAGGGCCCGCCCGACAGCCCTGACGCGACCATCGCCAACCTGCTGGCGCCCGACCCGCGCATTGCCGAGCGCATGGACGCCATCATGCCGGTGGCCCGCGCGCGGGGCCTGGGCTTCCGGATGGCCGAGGGCAACAGCTGCTTCCGCGGCGGCAAGGCCGGCATGAGCAATGCACTGGCGGGCGCGCTCTGGGGCATGGACTACATGCTCGACATGGCGGCACGCGGCTGCCAGGGCATCAACTTTCATGGCGGCGGCGGCAGCGAGATTGCCAGCGCCCTGGGCGACAAGCTGCCCGGCGCCTTCAACGAGCGCGACCGCGAGATCGCCCGGCTCGGCACCTTCTACTCGCCCGTGGCGGGCAACCCCGAGCGGGGCTACACGGCCCGCCCGCTCTTCCTGGCGATGCTGGCCGTACAGCAGCTGGCGGGTACGCGCCTGGTCCGCAGCCACTTCGACACCCAGGGCGCCAATGCCACCGCCTATGTGGCGCAGGCCGGGCGCGGCTGGCGTGTGGCCCTCGTCAACAAGGACGCCGAGCGTGACCTGACGGTGCAGCTGCAACTGCCGGCAGCGGGACACAAACAGCTGCGCCAGGCCGAGGTCTGGCGCCTGACCGGCCCGGCGCTGGACGCCACCGAGGGCATCACCCTGGCCGGCAGCGCGGTGGGCCCTGGCGCGCAGTGGCAGCCGCGTGAGGTCTCAAGGCTCAAGGCGAGCCACGGGGTCTTGAGCCTGCCGTTGCCGCGCGCCAGCGCCGCCGTGCTCAGGCTGGGCTGAACACCCGCTCTGCATACAGCCCCAGCCCCGTCGCCACGGACGCAAAGCGGTCGCCCGTGACGCGCTGCGCCTGCGGGAAGGCGGCGGCCAGCGCGTCGGCCAGGGGTCGCAGGCCGGTGGAGCCGCCGGTCAGGTAGAGCGCATCGATCTGCGTGGGCGCGAGGCCGGCGAGCAGCACGGTCTCGTGCGCAGTGGTGACGATGCGCTCCAGGTCGTGCCGCAGCGCCTCGATGGCGATGGGCTCGCTCAGGCGCAGGTGCAGCCCCGGCTCGATGAGGTCGAGCAGGATCTCGGCATCGCTGCCGCCCGAGATGGCGATCTTGGCGTCTTCGGCGCGGGCGGCCAGCTCGTGGCCGAGGCGCTCGTCGAGCACGGTCATCAGGCGCGCATGGTGCTCGGGCCGCTCGAACCACTTGCGCATGCCGCGCCACTCGGCCACGCGCAGCGGCGCGTAGCAGGTGTTGATCAAGTGCCAGGTGGCGAGGTCGAAGTAGAGGCCGCTCGGCACCTCGCGGCCGCTGGGCCCCAGCGCGCGAAAGCCGAACTCGCGCAGGATGGCGACCAGCTCGATGTGGCGGTCAAAGTCAGTGCCGGCGATGTGCACGCCGTGGCTGGCCAGGATGTCGTCGCGCCGCGCCAGGCGCGCCATGCGCTCGGGGCCGACGCGCACGACCGAGAAGTCTGAGGTGCCGCCGCCGATGTCGGCCACCAGCACGACCTGCTCGCGCGTGGCCTGGCGTTCAAAGTCGAAGGCCGCCGCGATGGGCTCGAACTGGAACTGCACCTCGGTGAAGCCCACCGCCTGGGCCATGGCAGCCAGCTGCGACTGGGCCTGCGCGTCGCGCTCGGCATCACCATCCACAAAGAACACCGGGCGGCCCAGCACCACCTGCTGCGGGTCGCCCGCCGCGCGGCGCAGGCGCTTGAGGTAGCCGGCCACGATGTCGAAGTACTTGGCGCCGCGCCCGCCGCCCACGTCTGTCGTCTGGTCGATGAGGCTGGAGCCGAGGATGGACTTCATCGAGCGCATCAGGCGCCCGTCGTGCCCGTCCACATAGGCCTGGATGGCCGCCCGGCCAAAGGCGCGCGGCGGCCCGTCGGCGTCGTGGGCGCCCTCGGCAAAGTAGAAAACCGCCGTGGGGCTGGTGTTGGTGTTGCCCGTGTGCTGGGGCTCCAGCGGGACCAGGCGCATGTTGTCCGCGCTCGGCACCGCCACTGCGGAATTCGACGTGCCGAAGTCGATGGCACAGAAGCGGGGGCTGGCGTGGGAGGCTGGGCTCATGGGGGCGCGGATTCTAGGAGGGCCGGCAGCGATGCGCCCCGCCCCACGGTCCCCCACGGTCCCCACGCACAATGCGCGTCCCCCAAAAGCCTGCCCCCTCCTCCACGCCCATGCCCAATCGCTTGCTTTCGTGGATCTGCGTCCTGGGCCTCATCGCGCCCTGGCCACTGGCCCTGGCACAGCCTGCCCAGGAAGCGGCCTTGCCGGCCTATCAGTTGGCAGATACCGAGGTGCTGCCCATCCCTGCGCCCGCGCTGGGGCGGGTCTATGAGGCCTTCGTCGCCCTGCCCAAAGGCTATGCGCAGTCCAACCGGCGCTACCCGGTGGTGTACGTCACCGACGCGGCGTACGCCTTCCCGCTCGTCCGTGCGATTGCGGCGCGCGTGCGGGACCACGGCGTCGGCCTGGAGGACTTCATCCTGGTGGGCCTGTCCTACGCCAAGGGCGACAGCGGCACCACCAGCCGCAACCGGGACTACACGCCCACCGACCGCCACGCCAAGCCGGGCAGCGACGAGCGCCCCGGGGCCTACGGCCAGGCAGCGGCCTATCTCGACTATCTGCGCACCACGGCCCTGCCCGCCGTCGAGCGCCGCTACCGGGCGGACCCCGGTCGGCGCATCTACGTCGGCCACTCTTACGGCTCGCTGCTGGGCATCCACGCCCTGCTGACCGAGCCCACGCTCTTCAGCCACTATGTGCTGGGCAGCCCCTCGCTTTGGTACGACGACCACCACGCGTTCGAGGCCGAGCGGCGCTACGCCAGCACCCACCGGCAAATGCCGGCCCAGGTGCGCTTCTACATCGGGAGTTTTGAGCAGATCAGGAAGGGCGTGCCCCGCTACGACACCCACTACGACATGGTGGGCGACCTCGCGCGCTTCGTCGCGCAGATGCGCTCACACCGCTACCAAGGCCTGAACCTGCAGAGCCAGGTGCTGGGCGATGAGGACCACGCCACGGTGTTCCCGGCGCTGATCACGCGGGGCCTGATGTGGGCCCTGCCCAAGCCAACGGGGCGCTGACCTGGCGCCCGCGAAAAACGAGGCTCAGCGCTCGACGAAGGCGCGTTCGATCACGTAGTCGCCCGGCTCGCCCTGGCTCGCGCTGATCTTGAAGCCCTTGGCGTCGAGGATCTTGGACAGATCGGTCAGCATGCCGGGGCTGCCGCAGATCATGGCGCGGTCGGTCGCGGGGTCCAGCGGCGGCTGGCCGAGGTCTTCGCAGAGCTTGCCGCTCTCCAGCAGGTCGGTCAGGCGGCCCTGGTTGCGGAAGGGCTCGCGCGTGACCGTGGGGTAGTAGAGCAACTTGCCGCTCACCAGCTCGCCCAGGTACTCGTGCGCGGGCAGTTCCTTCTCGATGAAGTCGGCATAGGCCAGCTCGCTGACCTGGCGCACGCCGTGCACGAGGACGACGTGCTCGAAGCGCTCATAGGTCTCGGGGTCCTGGATGATGCTCATGAAGGGCGCCAGACCCGTGCCGGTCGAGAACAGGAACAGGCGCTTGCCGGGCTTGAGGTCGTCGATGACCAGGGTGCCCACGGGCTTGCGGCCGACGATCAGCTCGTCGCCCACCTTCAGGTGCTGCAGGCGCGAGGTGAGCGGGCCGTTCTGCACCTTGATGCTGAGGAATTCCAGGTATTCCTCGTGATTGGGGCTGGCGATGCTGTAAGCCCGCAGCAGGGGCTTGCCATCCACCGGCAGGCCAATCATCACGAAGTGACCATTGTGAAAACGCAAAGCCGCATCACGCGTGGTGCGGAAGGAAAACAGCGTGTCGTTCCAGTGGTGAACGCTCAGCACGCGCTCGTTGGCAAAGTTGGCCATGGCCTGAATCGGTTGGGTCGTGATGAAAATTTGGGGTCCGCCGCGGGCCTGCTGCCCTCTGGGCGCAGAGGGGCGGCGGCCCGATGGAGAGGCCTGCTGGCGCCGCAAACAGCACCGCGCCGGGCCCCGGCCCGCCAGCAAAGCCGGCAAGCCTCGGCAAAACCCAGGATTGTCCCGCAGTGCAGCATGATTCTGAAACCCCTTCAGCGGGCGGTGCCGAGAAGCACCCAGGCCAGCACCAGGCCGGCCAGCCACACGGTTTCGGCCACCATCAGCAGCACCGGCCGCCAGCCGCTGTGCACCAGGGCCTGCATGGACGTGCGCACGCCCAAAGCCGCAATGGCCAGGGTGATGCAGTCGCGCGAGAGCTCGGTGGCCGCCGTGGCCACGGCCACCGGCATGGGCCAAAGCGACTGCAGGCCGACGAGGCCGAAGAACACCCACAGGAACCAGGGCACGGTGCGCAGGGCTCCGCCTCGCACCGCGCCAGCCTGCGGCCCCTGCCGCCAGGCCAGCGACACCACGGCCACCACGCCGGCCAGAGAGGCCACGCGCAGCAGCTTGACCAGGGTCGCCGTGTCGCCCGCCTGCGTGCCGAGCAAATAGCCCGAGGCCACGACCTGGGCGACGTCGTGAATGGCAGCGCCGAAGAAGATGCCCGACTGCCGGGGCGACAGGTCCAGCGCATGGGCCACCACCGGGTAGGCCAGCATGGCCAAGGTCGACAGCGCCGTGACCAGCATGACCACCAGCACCGTGAAGCGCTCCTGCTCGCGGCTGCGCGGCAGCACGGCCGCGATGGCCAGCGCCGCCGAGGCCCCGCAGATGGCCGTAGCCCCGCCCGAGAGCACGCCCTGCGCGGGGCTCAGCCCCAGGCGCCGCGCCAGCCACAGCCCGAAGCCGAGGGTGGCCACCACGCTGCCGGCCACGGCCAGCACCGTGCCCAGCCCCAAACCCACCATCTGGCCAAAGGTGATGCGCACGCCCAGCAGGGCCACGCCCAGGCGCAGCAGCAGGCCGCTGCACAGCGCCAGGCCGGGGGCGATGCGCGGGTCCTCATGCAGGAAGTGCAGCGACACGCCAAACAGCAGCGCATAAAGCAGCTGCGGCCCGCCGTGGGCCTTGGACACAAACGCAGCTGCCAAGCCGATGACGATGCACAGCAAGAGCCCCGACCAGCGCGCCTGGCAGGCCAGCCACCAGCGCGGGGTGGCAGGAGCCGCCGGCGCAGACAGGGGCAGCGGCGGGTCCTGCATGGCGCTCAGGCGACGGGGCTGAGTTCAGCCCCCAGCGCCGCCAGATAGGCCCAGGGGTAGATGCCCCGGCCATGGCCGTCGCTGAAGACGAGGTTCAGGCCCTGGTTGGAGATGGGGTGGAGGGCCGTGAGGCGGACGCCCTCGGCCACCGCGATGGTGGCGCCGCTGCGGCGCTGCTGCTCGCAGGCCGCGCAGCGGCAGCGGCGGCGCAGCAGGGCATGCGGCAGCTCGTGCACGCTGCCATCAGACCAGCGCACTTCGAGCACGCCACTCGCGCTGTGGTCGGTCAGGGCTTCAGGGGTGGCTGGCATTCAGACCACCTCGCGCATGCCTTGCTCGCCCACGTGCACATCAAAGCCTTCCAGGCCGTGATCGCCGAGCTCGTCGCCCATGGCGGCGAGGCTCTCCTCGCGGATCAGGTTGCGCAGCTTGTGCAGCACTTGCGTAAAGGCGGTGGAGGACATCATGTCCGCCGTGCGCGGGCGCGGCAGCGGGATCTCGACCTCGGCCTTGATGCGGCCCGGGCGCGCGGTCATCACGAAGACGCGGTCAGACAGGAAGATGGCCTCCTCGATGTCGTGCGTGATGAAGAGCACCGACAGCTTCATGCGCTGCCACATATTGGTGAGGATCTGCTGCATGACGACACGCGTCTGCGCATCGAGCGCGCCGAAGGGCTCGTCCATCAGCATCACCTGCGGGCTGGTGGCCAGGGCGCGCACGATGCCGACGCGCTGCTTCATGCCGCCGGAGAGCTGGTCGGGGTAGTGGTTCTCGAAGGGCAGCAGGCCAGCGAGGCCGAGCAGGGTGCGCGCCGCACCCTCGCGCTGCGAGCGGCCCATGCCCTGCATGCGCAGCCCGAACTCGACGTTCTTGCGCACGCTCATCCACGGGAACAGCGAGTACTGCTGGAAGACCACGCCACGGTCGCTGCCCGGGCCGGTGATGCGCACGCCGTCCAAACTGGTTTCGCCCTGCGTGGCCGGGGTGAAGCCAGCCACCACATTGAGCAGGGTGCTCTTGCCGCAGCCCGAGGGGCCGATGATGGAGACGAACTCGCCGGGCTTGACGTCGAGGCTGACGCCATCGACGGCCACCACGTCGCCAAAGCGGACGCCCAGGTCCTTGACCTCGATGTGCCCGTTCATGTCTGGCCCCCAAGCTTGGTGAAGGCCTGCCAGGGCAGCAGCACATGGCTGGCCAGCCGGATCAGCCAGCTGCACGCGAGGCCCAGCACACCGATGGTGATCATGCCGAGCACGATGTCGGCATAGGCGATCAGCGAGTAGGACTCCCAGGTGAAGTAGCCGATGCCGAACTGGCCCGAGATCATCTCGGCCGCGATCAAGGACACCCAGGCCACGCCCATGCCCACGGCCAGGCCGGTGAAGATCTGCGGCGCGGCGCCGGGCAGCACCACATGCCACATCAGCTGCGGCTCACGCGCTCCCAGGCACTGGCCGGCGCGCAGCAGCACGGCATCCACCGCCTGCACGCCGCTCACGGTGTTGAGCAGGATGGGGAAGAAGGCGCCGATGAAGGTGATGAAGACGATGCTCACCTCGTTGTCGGGCCAGAGCATGATGGAGATGGGCACCCAGGCGATGGCCGGGATGGGGCGCAGTGCCTCGAAGGCCGGGAAGAGCAGCTGCCGCGCCAACCGGTAGCGGCCCACCAACAACCCCAGGCCCACGCCCAGCAGCGTGGCCACGGCAAACCCAAGCGCGATGCGCCGCAGGCTGATGCCGACATTGGTGAGGAACTTCTGCGAGGCCAGCGCGGTTTGCAGCTGGGTGAAGACCTCGGCCGGCGTGGGCAGGTTGGTGAAGCGGATGTAGAAGTCCCAGCGGTAGGTGGTGGCCAGGTGCCAGAACAAAAGCAGCCCACCCAGTGAGACCGCGCCCAGCAGCAGCCCGAGGGCCTGGCGCCGCAGCGCGCGCAGCCAGGATGCCGCCGGCGAAGCGGCCACAGGCGCCATGGCAGCGGGCGGCGTGCGCGCCGCGGGCGCAGGAACCACGAGGCTGACAGCCGGCGGCCCGGCTGCAGGATCGAGCGTCAAGGCTCGCAAGGGGACCGAGGACATGGTGCGCTCCCGTCTAGAGCAAAGAGGTCAGAAGGCGGCCGCCGCAGCGGCCAGCGCCTCGCTGTAGCTGGCCAGTTTTCCGCCGCTGCTGGCGGCGTGGGCCTCGGCGTCCTTCTTGAGCAGGAAGGGCATGATCTGGGGCTTCTTGGGGTCGGTGGCGACCATGGAATAGAAGGCCTTGTCGGCAAACACCTTGATGCCCAGCGCCTTGTCGTAGACATAGGCCACGCGCAGCTTCTTGCCACTGGCTTGCGCCTTGCTCAGCGCCCCCAGCGTGCACAGCGCGCTGGCATGCGGGGCCGGCGCCGCGCCGTCGAGCCAGACCTCGCCGGCCTCCTTGGGCCGCGTCACCGGCTGCTTGCAAAAGGCGTCGGTGCCGGTGATGTCGTAGTTGGCCAGGGTCTGCTTCTGTGCGGCGTAGTCGAGCTTGAGCTGGGCGAAGGCCTGCTTGACATAGCTCTCGTTGACCCAGGCATTGATGTCCAGCGGCTTGACGCGGTTGAGCTTGGTCAGCACCTCGTGGCCGATCTTGATGGCGTCGAGCCAGCGCGGCTTGATGCTGGGGTCGAGGGTGTGGATGCCACCGGGGCCGAGGTAGAGGTAGGCCACCTCTTTCTCGATCTTGGTCCACTCCTCGATCTTGGCGGCGGCGGCGGCGGGGTTGCTGCGCAGCCAGTCATTGGCCTCCATCAGCGCGCGGATGTAGGCGACGACGACCTCGGGGTACTGCTCGGCAAAGTCCTTGCGTACCACGACGCCGTGGAAGGTGGGCACCTTGGTCTCGGCGCCGTCGAAGATCTTGCGTGCAAAGCCGCGGAAGGGCAGCAGGTCGGAGAAGGGCACGAAGTCGGCGTGGCCGTCGAGCTTCTTCTCCTGCAGGTTGGTGGTGCCCACCTCGGGGCTCTGGCTGGAGAGGCTCCAGAAGTTCTCGGACCAGCCCCGCGTCTGCATGGCCTGCAGCAGCATGCCGTGGGCGGCGCTGCCGAAGGGGACCGAGACGCTCTTGCCCTTGAGGTCGGCCAGCTCGTAGAAGGGCGAGTCCTTGTGCACGACGACGCCATTGCCCGAGCCGAAGGCGTTGTAGGCGATGACGGCGATCAGCTGCGTCTCGTTGCCGGGCTGGCTCTGGCCGGTGGCGCCGTTCACCAGCAGCGGGTAGTCGCCCATCATGCCGATGTGCAGCTTCTTGGCCATCATGCCGTTGGTGATGGGCGGGCCGCTGGTGAAGTTCTGCCAGTCGAGCTTGAAGACGATGTCCTTGTACTTGCCGGTCTTGGGCAAGTGCTTCTCCAGCAGCTTGAGCTCCTTGAGCACCACGCCGCCAGTGACGGTGTTGGTGGTGGTGTTCTGGGTGCCGATCCCGATCACCACCTCCTGCGGGGCAGCGGTGGCGGCGCTGCCTGCGGCAACGAGAGACAAGACGGTGAGCCAGCGAGCGAGGGGGCGGGTCATGGTCAGTACTCCTAGGCGAATCGGGGGGTCTCGATCGGTTCAATGCAAGAGCGATGCCGTGGCTGCCCTCAGTTCAGGGGCTGAGCTGCAGCTCGGCGCGCTTGGGTGTGGCTTGGGCCCAGTGCTCGGCATCGGGCAGCGGGTCTTTGGCCTGGGTGATGACGGGCCACAGCGCGGCCAGTTCGGCGTTGAGCGCGAGGTAGGGCTGCTGCTCGGGCGTGAGTTGGGTGTCGGCGGTGATGGCCTGCACGGGGCATTCGGGCACGCAAACGGCGCAGTCGATGCACCCGGACGGGTCGATGACGAGGAAGTTCGGGCCCTCGTGGAAGCAGTCCACCGGGCAGACGCTGACGCAGTCGGTGTACTTGCAGCGGATGCAGGCTTCGGTGACGACAAAGGTCATGACGCAGCTCCTTTGGCCTCCTGGGCCAGGCCGATGGCGGTGAGCGCGAGGCGCGCGAGCTTGCGCACATCGGGGTCGGGGTCGGCCAGCGCGGCTTCGAGCGGGGCGATGGCGCGGCGGTCGCCGATGCTGCCGAGCGCGATGGCCGCCTCCTTGCGCAAATTGCTGACCTCATGGCTGAGCGCCTGCACCAGGGCTGGCAGGCCGGCCTCGGCCTTGAGCACGCCCAGCGCACGGGCGGCCTTGAGGCGCACCTGCCAGTAGGCGTCGTCCATGGCGCGCACCAGGTCAGGCACAGCCGGGGCCATGCGCAGCTTGCCCAGGGTCTGCGCGGCTTCATCGCGCACGGTCCAGACGCTGTCGACGAGCGCACGGGTCAGCGAGGGCAGCACGCTGATGCTGCTGGCATAGCCGAGCGCCCCGACGGCCACGCGGCGCACCTCGGGGTCGGGGTCGTTGGCGGCCACCTCGGCGATCTCACCGAGCGCGGCCTCGTCGCGCAGATAGCCGAGCACGCCGACGGCATCGCGCCGCACGGTGGCGTCGGCATCGCGCAGCGAGCCCAGCGCCGGGGCGAAGGCACGCGGGTCGCGCAGCGCCCGGATGGCGCGGAAGGCCATGGCCCGCACCTCGGCCGGATGGCTGGTGGCCAGCATGGGCAGCAGCGGATCAGCAGACGCAGCGAGCTTGAGCTCGGCCAGCACCTCGCCGGTGGCCTTGCGCACGGCGGCGTCGGCGTCGAGCAGGCGGGCGGCCAGGGCCTCGACGACCTCGGGCTCCTCCTGGCCTTCAAGGGCGCGGACGGCCTCGGTGCGCACGCTGGCGTCGGGGTCAGTCAGCATGGGCAGCAGCAGGGGGACGATGTCGTCCTCGTCGCTGTAGGGCAGGTCCATCACCGCGAGGCGGCGCACGGCCGCGTCGGGGTCTTGCAGGCGGTGGGTGATTGCGGTGCTCATGGTGGCCGTCTCAGCGCAGCAGGTAGGGGATGTCCACTTCGATGGCGCCGGTGGGGCAGTCCTGCTCGCAGGGCAGGCAGTACCAGCACTCGTCGAACTTCATGAAGGCTTTGCCTTTGGTGAGGTCGATGGCCAGCACGTCCAAGGGGCAGACATCGACGCAGGCGGTGCAGCCCTTCTCGGCGATGCACTTGCTCTCGTCCACGCGGACGGGGACCTGGGTGGCGGTGAGGGCGAGGGTCATGGCGGTCTCCTGGGTTCGATCAGGCGGTGATCAAGCGGCTTGCGGCGCAATGCGCAGGCGTTGGTAGGCGGTGCGCTCTTCCTCGTCCACCTCGAAGAGATAGGGCTCGACGGCCTTCTTGCGCAGGCTCATCTGGCCTTGCGCGTCCTTGCCGAGCAGGGAGTGGCAGAACCAGTTCTCGTCGTCGCGGCCGGGGTGGTCGGCGTAGGCGTGGTACAGGCCCCAGCGGCTCTCGGTGCGGAACATCGAGGCGCGGGCGGCCATCTCGGCACAGTCGAGGATGGAGTGCACCTCCATCGCCCGCATCAGCTCGTGCGGGCCCGGCGCAGCCATGTGCTGCAGGTCTTCGCGGATCTCGTCGAAGCGGGTCAGCGCGATCTGCATCTTGCGCGTGACCTTGGGCGGCTGCAGGTAGTCGTTGACGAAGCGGCGGGTCTTGTACTCGACCTGGTTGGGCTGCAGGCCCTCGGTCTTGCCGAGTGGCGTGAGGATGCGCGTGGCCTCCTTGGCCTGGGCGTCACCGTCGTGCGCCACGTGGCCGACCTCGGCGCAGTAGGCGGCTGCGTTCTCGCCGCAGAGCTTGCCGTAGACGAAGGCGCCGAGCATGTAGTTGTGCGGCACGCTGGCGCAGTCGCCCGCCGCGTAGAGGCCCTTGACGCGCGTCTCGCCGCGCGCATTGATGTGGATGCCGCTGGCGCTGTGACCGCTGCAAAAGCCGATCTCGCTGATGTGCATCTCGACCATCTGCTGGCGGTAGTTGGTACCCCGCCCGTCATGGAAGCGCCCGCGGCTGGGGCGCTCGTTGGTGTGCAGGATGGTCTCGATGTTCTGGATGGTCTCCTCGGCCAGGTGGTCGAGCTTGAGGAAGACGGGGCCATTGCCCCCGGCGAGCTCGTTGTAGAACTCCTGCATCATCTGGCCCGACCAGTAGTCGCACTCGATGAAGCGCTGGCCCTTGGCGTTGCTGGTGTAGCCCCCGAGGGGGCCGGTCACGTAGGCGCAGGCCGGGCCGTTGTAGTCCTTGATCAGCGGATTGATCTGGAAGCACTCGAGGTTCGCCAGCTCGGCCCCGGCGTGATAGGCCATGGCGTGGCCGTCGCCGCAGTTGGTGGGGTTCTCGTAGGTGCCCATCAAATAGCCCGATGCCGGCAGGCCCAGGCGGCCGGCGGCGCCGGTGGTGATGACGGCGGCCTTGGTCTTGATGAGGTGCAGCTCGGCGGTGCGGCAGTCAAAGCCCATCACGGCGGCAACCTGGCCGTCGGGCCCGGTCAGGATGCGCGTGACGATCACGCGGTTGGTGATCTCGACCCGCGCGCGCTTGAGCTGGCGGTAGAGGATCTTCTTCATGTGGTGCCCCTCGGGCATGGGCAGCACATAGGCGCCGAGGTGGTGGACCTTGCGCACGCTGTAGTCGCCGGTCTCGTCCTTCTCGAACTTGACGCCCCAGCGGTCCAGCTCCTGGATCATGTCGAAGCTGCCCGCCGCATAGGCCATCACGGCTTCCTGGTCGCAGATGCCGTCGTTGGCGACGGTGATCTCCTTGACGTATTGCTCGGGCGTGGCGTGGCCGGGGATGACGGCGTTGTTGAGCCCGTCCATGCCCATGCTGATGGCGCCACTGCGCTTGACGTGGGCCTTGTCGATGAGCAGCACGCGCAGGTTCTTGTTGGCCTCCTTGGCCTTGACGGCGGCCATGGGGCCGCCGGTGCCGCCGCCAATGACGACGAGGTCGAATTCATGTTCGATGAGGTTCATGGGGCTGCTCCGGCGCGAGGGGCGCGTAGTAGAGACGGGGGGCACGCAGAAGGGAACGAAGGGCTGGGCATATCGATCCTTGGTTTGCGTTGCGGCGTGACGGGTTGGCTCAGCTGCGCTCCACGCGCAGCCGGTACTGGAAGGCGTCGCCGCGGTAGTACAGGTACTCGAAGTCGAGCGGCTGGTCGTCGGCGAAGGTGAGGCGTTCGATGCGCAGCAAGGGCGCGTCCTCGGGCGTGCGCAGCAGGCGCGCCAGCGGCTCGGTGGCCGAGATGGCGTCGATGCTCACGTCGGCATGCGTGAGGTGCAGGCCGTAGTCGTTTTCGAGGATCACGAAGATGTCGCGCGCGGGCAGGTCTTCCTGCGCCAGGCGCTGGCCCAGCAGCAGCGGGAAGTAGCTGACATCGACCGAGATGGGCTCGCGGTTCAGGTGCCGCAGCCGCTGGATCTCGAACACCTTCTCGCCAGGCGCCACCTGCAGGCGCTGGGCCACGGCGGCCTCGGCCGGCACGGCGCGGGCCGAGAGCACTTGGGAGTAGGTCTCGTAGCCAGCGGGCGTCATGGCCTCGCCAAAGCCTTGCAGGCGCGAGAGGTTCTGGAAGGCCTTGGGCTTGGAGACGAAGCTGCCCTTGCCGGGCACCTTGAAGATCAGGCCTTCCTTTTGAAGGTCTCCGAGCGCCTGCCGGATGGTGATGCGGCTGACCCCGAAGGCTTCCATCATCTGGGCCTCGGAGGGCATCTGC
Source organism: Roseateles paludis (assembly GCF_039872745.1). Lineage (NCBI taxonomy): Bacteria > Pseudomonadati > Pseudomonadota > Betaproteobacteria > Burkholderiales > Sphaerotilaceae > Roseateles > Roseateles paludis. Next base: position 420,761 of record NZ_JBDPZD010000001.1, read on the forward strand.
GAGTGCGGGGCGTAGCTGCCGTCCAGGATGCGCCGCCGCACCACTTCGCGGATCTGCGTGTAGAGCGGCAGGGTGGCGATGGCGGCGCCCTCTTCAGAGGTCTCGTCAACGCGCTTCAGCCCGGGGTCACGTCCAGCTCGCATGTCTGCACCAACCTGTTATGACAGGTCATAACCCGCAAGCGGCGTGCCAGCTTTTTTAGGCCCTTCTTCGCCGTCAATCGCCGTTTTGGCCCGTGTTCATGCGGGTTTGTGGCGCATGGCTGCGCCGAAGCAGTGCACAGGCTGGTGCGCGCCCGAGCGAACTCAGTGCGAGCGTCGTGAACGCTTGAACAGATTCAACAGCACCAGCAGCAGCACAAAACTGCCGATGGCCACGGCCGACACCAGGCCCGACTGCCGCCGCAGCGCCGGCTGCTCAAGGGCAAGGCCTGCCCCGCGCAGCAGCAGCGAGGCATGCAACACGGCCAGCGGCAGGTAGAGCACGGCGTGGTAGCGCAGCTGCACCCGCAGCACGGCCGGCGCAATCACCGGGGCGTGGCCAAACACCATGGAGAAGATGAAGCCCAGGCCCAGCGCATGCAGCGCGGCGTCATAGCTGGCAGTGCCGGCCTGCAGCCCACAGCGCGCCAGCAGCAGGCCGGCCGCCAGCAGCTGCACATAGCCCAGCAGCAGCGCCACGGCCACAAAGCGTGGCAGCCCGCGCTGGCGCACGGTGTTGCGGGCCAGGTCCCAGGCGCCCAGCCAGGCGGCCAGCGCCACCAGGCCGAGCCCAAAGGCGTGCGCGTCCCAGGGCTCGGGCAGCGCCAAGGCCGCCAGCAGCGCCAGCACGATGACGGCCAGCAGCGGCGCGGCCTGCGGCGGGCGCGGCACGTAGCGCGACAGCTCCAGCCGCTCGGCGGTGATGGTCAGCACCAGGAAGGCGAAGGCCGGCAGCAGGCCGGCGCGCAACGGCGCCCCCAGCCACCAGAGCCCCTGGCCGAACAGCGCGGCCACCACGGCCAGGGCCAGCACGCCCATGAAGGGCTCGGGCTGCCGCCGCGCCGCCGCCACCGTGGCGGCCAGCAGCACCGCGCTGCCGAGCGCAAAGCCCGCAAACCCGAGCTGCGCCTGCCCCGCCAGCAGCGCCCAGGCGCCCAGGCCGCTGAAGACGGGCGACCCATAGGCCCAGGCCTGGCCCACGGCCACCGCGCGCTCCAGCCCGATCACGACGCCGAAAAAGCCGCACAGCATCAAGGGGCCATGCCAGGCCGCCGCCAGCGGCACTGGCAGCGGCCAGCCCAGGCGCAGCAGGCCGCCCGCAATGCCCACCACCAGCACCGACATGCCCAGCCCCAGCAAGGCAAAGCGCGGCCACGGTGTCGGGCCGCGTCGCCTCATGGGGGGCCGGCTTGCCAGCCGAGCTGCTCGCGCCCGGCCGCGCTCATGCGCTCGGGGGTCCAGGGTGGGTTGAACGACAGCTCCAGCATCGTCTCGCGCGGCGGCGTGAGCAGCGCATTGAGCCGGTCCTCGACGTCGTCGAGCAGCATGTCGGCCATCGGGCAGGCGGCGCTGGTGAGCGTCATGCGCACCAGCAGGCCCTGCGCCGTCTCCTGGATGAACTCGACCAGGCCAAGGTCCACGACGTTGACGCCCAGCTCGGGGTCCAGCACCTCGCGCAGGCAGTCCCAGGCTTGTTGGATCAGAGTCTCGTCGGCCATGTCGTCAAGCCAGCTCTCAAGTCTTGCCACCGCAGCTGCAGCCGCCGCAGCCGCCAGTGTCAGGCGCGGCAGCAGCGCTGTCGAGCCGCGTGACGCGGATGCGCCAGACGCCCGGGGCGCTCTCCATCACCTGCCAGTCGAAGCTGCCTGGGCGCTGCTCGGCCATCTGGATCAAGAGGCCACGCGGTTCGTGGTCGTTGATGAACTCGAAGGCTTGCCCGACGGCAAGCGCATCAAAGCTGCTGAAGGCGAGCTCGTGGCGCTGATAAGGCGCAAGGGGCCGCAGGTCGTAGGTGGGCATGTGGGCAGTCATGGCGCGAGCCTAGGGGCGACGCCCCCGGGCCCGCCTTGAACTGCATCAAGTCACCGGTGCGGGGTTGAACAGCACCAGGGCGTTGTGCAGCGCCCAGTGCTCGGCCCAGGTTTTCTTTTTGCCGCTGGCCACGTCGAGCAGCATCTGGAAGAGCTCCCAGCCCACGCTCTCGATCGTGGCCTCGCCGGTGGCGATGCGGCCGGCGTTGAGGTCCATCAAGTCGTGCCAACGCCGGGCCAGGTCGTTGCGCGTGGCGACCTTGATGACCGGCACGGCCTCCAGCCCATAGGGCGTGCCGCGGCCGGTGGTGAAGACGTGCAGGTTCATACCCGCCGCCATCTGCAGGGTGCCGCAGATGAAGTCGCTGGCCGGGGTGGCGGTGTAGATCAGGCCACGCTGGCCGGGGGCGAGCTTCTCGCCGGGAGCGAGCACGCCGCTGATGGCCGCCGAGCCCGACTTGACGATGCTGCCCATCGCCTTCTCGACGATGTTGGACAGCCCGCCCGCCTTGTTGCCCGGCGTGGTGTTGGCGCTGCGGTCCACCTGGCCGCGCTGCAGGTAGGCGTCGTACCAGGCCATCTCGCGCACGAGAGCCTCGGCCACTTCGGGTGTGGCCGCGCGGGCGGTGAGCTGGGCGATGCCGTCGCGCACCTCGGTGTTCTCCGAGAACATGAGGGTGGCGCCGGCACGCACCAGCAGGTCGGCACAAAAGCCCACCGCCGGGTTGGCCGTGAGGCCCGAGAGCGCGTCACTGCCACCGCACTGCACACCCACCACCAGCTCGCTGGCGGGCACGGTCTCGCGGCGCCGGGCGTTGAGGCGGGCCAGATGCTGCTCGGCCTGGCGGCAGATGGCCTCGATCTGCGCAGCAAAGCCGTCCTGCTCCTGCAGGCAGACCTGGCCCATGCCGTGGGGCACGCGGCCGATGGGAATGGATTCAGCCGGCAGCAGGCGCTGCGGCGGCAGCTTCTCGCAGCCGAGGGACACGACCAGGGCCTCGCCGCCGAAGTTGGGGTTGAGGCTGATGTGGCGCAGGGTGCGGATGGGGATGACGGCGTCTGGCGCATCGATGGCCACGCCGCAGCCGTAGCTGTGCTCCAGCGCGACGACGCCGTCCACATTGGGGTAGCGCGGCAGCAGCTCGCGGCGGATGCGCTCGGCCGCGTGCCGCACCACGCCGGCCACGCACTGCACGGTGGTGGTGATGGCCAGCAGGTTGCGCGTGCCAACACTGCCGTCCGGGTTGCGGTAGCCCTCGAAGCTGTGGCCGCTCAAAGGCTCCCAGCTGGGCGCCGCGCGGGTGGCCATGGGCAGGTCGACGAGGCCGCGCGCGTCGGGCATCTGCAGGCGGCGCTCATGCACCCAGCTGCCGGCGGGCAAGTCCTGCAGCAGACGGCCGATCACGACCCCGTAGCGCCGCACCTCGGCGCCCTCGGGCAGGTCGGTCAGCAGCAGCTTGTGGCCCTGGGGCACGGCCTCACGCAGCTGAAGCCCGGCAAACTCGCCGGTCAGAGCCGTCCCGGCCGGCAGGCCACCATCATTGGCAACGACAGCCACGTTGTCCGAGGGGTGGACGCGCAGGCACAAAGGAGCGGGAGGGGCGGGCGGGGCGATGGGGGTGGAACTCAAGCGGCAACTCCAGCAGCGCCAGCAGGCAGGCCCCGAGGCTTCTCGGGCTTGCCCCTAGTCTTTAAAACGCAAACTCTAGCAAAATGGAACACTGTTTCGACAATTCAAGCTTGCCGACGCCCGTGCAGGCAGAACCGAAGTATCAAGGCGCCCCGATGTCTCGTCCCCTGCAAGTGGCTTTCTTTGGCGAATGCATGCTGGAGCTGCAGGGCGCCCCCTTTGGCGACATGCGCCAAACCATGGGCGGCGACACCTGGAACAGCGCCATCTACCTGCGCCGCTGCAGCCCGCCCTCGGCGCTGGCCGTGCACTTTGTGAGCGCGCTGGGCGACGACCCCTTGAGCCAGCAGATGCTGGACCGCTGGCTTGCTGCCGGGCTGGGGGTGGGCATGGTGCAGCGCATTGCCGGGCGGTTGCCGGGGCTCTACCTGATTGAGCTGGCGGCCAACGGCGAGCGGGCCTTTCACTTCTGGCGCAGCCAGAGCGCCGCGCGCGCCTACTTTGACGCCGCCACCACGCCGCTGGAAGCGCGCGAGGCCGAGATCGACCTGCTCTACCTCAGCGGCATCAGCCTCGCCATCCTCGACACGCAAGCCCGCGAGCGCCTCTTTGCGCTGATGGGCCGGCTGCGCGCACGCGGGGCGCAGGTGGTGTTCGACAACAACTACCGCCCGCGCCTGTGGCCCTCGGCCCCGGAGGCCCGCGCCGTGTTCGACCGCGCCTTTGCGCTGGCCAGCACCGCCCTCATCACGCTGGACGACCACCAGCTTCTGTATGGCCACGCCAGCCTGGCCGACGCGCAGGCCGCCGCCCAGCAGCTGGCGCCGGCCGAGATCATCATCAAGCGCGGCGCCGAGCCCACCCTGGTGCGCGGTGCCGGGGAGGCCTGGGCCGAAGCGCCCACTGAGCCCGTGGCGCGCGTGGTGGACACCACGGCAGCGGGCGATTCTTTCGGCGCCGGCTATCTGTCGCGCCGCCTGCAGGGCGCCTCGGCGCTTGACGCGGCCACCTTCGGCAACTGCCTCGCGGCGCGTGTCATCCAGCACCCCGGCGCCATCATTCCCGCCGAGGCCATGCTTGATTTGATGGAGTCCTGATGTCCTCACGCGCCTTGCTTGCCCTGGGTTTGAGCTTCAGCCTGCTGTCTGCAAAGGCGCAAACGGCACCCACCCATGAGGCCATCGGGCCCCTGCACCCCGCCACCTTCGTCACCAAGGGCTGGGCGCAAACGAACGGCGGCGCAGGCGGGCGCATCGTGCGCGTGACCACGCTGGCCAGCGACGGCCCGGGCAGCCTCAAGGCCGCGCTCGACACTGCCGGGCCGCGCACCATCGTCTTCGAGGTGGGCGGCGTGATCGACCTGCAAGGCAAGAGCTGGCCCCTGCGCGAAGGCCGCGTCACCATCGCCGGCCAGACGGCGCCGGACCCCGGCATCACCCTCATCAAGGGCGAGCTGGTGGTGTTTGCGCGCGACGTGATCATTCAGCACCTCAGCATTCGGCCCGGCGCTTACGGGCGGGCCAAGCGCAGCGGCAACGACCACGACGGGCTCTCCACCGCCACCGGCTCGGCGCGGGTGATCGTCGACCACTGCAGCTTCTCGTGGGCGACAGACGAGAACCTCTCCACCAGCGGCAAGCGCTTTGAAGGCGCCACGCCCGATGACTGGCGCGAGGCCACCTCGCACGCCGTCACCTACAGCCACAACCTCATCTACGAGGGCCTCGGCGAGGCCGTGCACATCAAGGGCGAGCACAGCAAGGGCAGCCTGATCCACGACAACGTCACGCAGTTGCTGCTGCTGGGCAATGTCTACGCGTCCAACCGCGAGCGCAATGCGCTGTTCAAGGGCGGCGCCTGGGGCGCGATGGTCAACAACCTCATCTACAACCCCGGCACCAAGGCCGTCCACTACAACCTGATTGCGCACGAGTGGGTGGGCCGGCCCTACCAGGTGGGCAAGGTCACGCTGGTGGGCAATGCCTACCGCGCCGGGCCGGGCACCGAGAAGAAGGTGCCTCTCTTCAGCCTTGGCGGCGTGGGGGATGTGGAGCTCTTCCTGGCGGACAACCTCGCCGTGGACCGCTTCGGCCAGCCGCTGCCCATGACCGGCCGCTACACCACCAGCCCGGCGCAGATCGTGTCGGTGCGCGAGCCCTATTTGCCCGCGGGCCTCAAGTGGCTCACACCGCAGGAGCTGGAGCGCGTGCTACCGCTCTTCGTCGGCTCGCGGCCCTGGGCGCGCGACCCGCTGGACTTCAAGCAGCTCTCCGACATCGCCGAAGACCGAGGCCAGCTCATCAACGACGAGCTGGACAACAACCCCGCCGGCCACCCGCAGCGCAAGCCCACACAGCGCCCCTTCGTCGAAGCCGACTGGAACCTGCAGGACATGAGCCCCAAGGCCGGCTGGGCCTCGCTGTTCACCCAGGTCTCCAAGTAGCCAGGAACCCACTCATGAAGAAGACCCTGACCCTGCTCGCCGCCGCCTTGCTGGCGACCACCGCCGGTGCGCTGGAGCTCAAGTCCGCCGACGTGCACAACAGCGATGACTACCCGACCGTCGCGGCCGTCAAGCACCTGGGCCAGCTGCTGGCCAAGAGCAGCGGTGGTGCACTGACCGTCAAGGTCTTCAACAAGGGAGCCCTCGGCAGCGAGAAGGAGACCATCGACCAGGTCAAGCTCGGCGCCCTGGCGATGACGCGCGTACACGCGGCGCCGCTCTCGGCCATGTGCCCCAAGCTCATCGTGCCGGCCCTGCCGTTTCTCTACCGCTCGGTCGAGCACATGCGCAAGACCATCGACGGCCCGGCCGGTGACGAGCTGCTCACCGCCTGCGAGCACCAGGGGCTGGTGGGCCTGGCCATCTATGACGCCGGCGCCCGCTCCATCTACGCCAAGAAGCCCATCAAGACGCCGGCCGACGCCAAGGGCTTGAAGATCCGCGTACCGCAGACCGACCTGTGGATCGCCGCGATGACCGCCATCGGCGCCAACCCCACGCCCATGCCTATCGGCGAGGTCTACACCGGCCTCAAGACTGGCCTCATCGACGCGGCCGAGAACAACCTGCCGTCCTATGAGGGCTTCCGCCACATGGAGGCCGCCAAGGTCTACAGCCGCACCGAGCATGCGATGACGCCCGATGTGCTCTTCATCAGCAAGCGCATCTGGGACAAGCTCAAGCCCGAGCAGCAGAAGCAACTGCGCGAGGCCGCACGCGCCTCGGTCGTGGTGCAGCGCCAGGCCTGGGACGCGCAGGAGGCCAAGTCGCTGGAAGCCGCCAAGGCGGCGGGCGCGCAGCTGGTGGACGCCGACAAAGAGGCCTTCCGAAAGGCCGTGGCGCCCGTGGTCGCCAAGTTCGTCAACACGCCCGACCTGCAGCGTTTGGTGAAGACCATCCAGGACACGAAGTGAGCCTGTATTCCCAACTCTGCGCCCAGCTCTCGCGCTGGGCCCTGCGTGCCTGCGTGCTCGGCCTCGTCGTGCTGGTGCTCTGCGTGCAATGGCAGGTGGTGGGCCGCTACCTGCTGAACGATTCCCCCACCTGGACCGAGCCCGTGGCTCTGCTGCTGGTGCTCTACATCACGGCGCTGGCCGTGGCGGTGGGCGTGCGCGACGCGGGCCACCTGGGCATGGAGTCGCTCGTGGCGCTGCTGCCGCGCGGCGCGCAGCGTGTGGCCGAGGGGCTGATCCACCTGTGCGTGCTGGTGTTTGCCGTGCTGATGGCGCAAGCCGGCTGGGAGTGGCTGACGCTGAAATGGGACGAACCCAAGCCCATGCTCGGCGTGCCCGAGGGGCTGGACTATCTGCCGCTGGTGATCTCGGGCGGCTTGATCGTGCTCTTTTGCATCGAGCACTTGATCGCGCTGCTGCGCGGCCAGTCGGTTGAACCCGCCGGAGTTTGAGATGGAAGGCAGTTTTGAACTCTGGGTGATGTGCGGCAGCTTCGTGCTGCTCTTGGTGCTCGGCGTGCCGGTGGCCTTTGCCATCGGGCTCTCGTCGGTGGCCACGGTGGTGGCGGCCGACCTGCCGGTGGCGGTGGTGTTCCAGAAGATGGTCGGCGGGATGCAGGTGTTCTCCTTCCTCGCGATTCCCTTCTTCATCTTTGCGGGCGAGCTGATGCTGCATGGCGGCATTGCCGAGCGCATCGTCACCTTTGCCAACCGGCTGGTGGGCCACGTGCGCGGTGGCCTCGGCATGAGCAATGTGCTCGGCTGCACGCTGTTCGGCGGCGTGGCGGGCTCGCCGCTCGCGGACGTGTCGGCCATGGGCTCGGTGATGATCCCGCTGATGAAGCGCGAGGGCTATGACGCCGACTACGCGGTCAACGTCACCACGCACGCGGCCCTCGTCGGCGCGCTGATGCCCACCTCGCACAACCTCATCATCTACGTGCTGGCGACGGCCGGCATCGCGGCGGTGAGCGTGTTCAACCTGATCCTGGCCTGCCTGCTGCCGGCACTGTTCCTGACCGTGGCCAACCTGGTCGCTGCGTATGGCGTGGCCGTCAAGCGCGGCTACCCGACACACGGTGCCTTCCCGGGCTGGGGGCCGGTCTTTACAGCGCTGCTGGCTGCCCTGCCGGGCCTGCTCGTGATCGTCATCATCTTGGGCGGCATCCTCAGCGGCGTCTTCACGGCCACCGAGTCGGCCGCCACCGCCGTGTGCTGGGCGCTCATCGTCACCGGCCTGGCCTACCGCTCCTTGAGCTGGCAGGGCTTTTTGGCCGCCTGCGCCAAGGCCTGCAAGACCACCGGCGTGGTGCTGCTCTTGATCGGCATCTCCTCGGCCTTTGGCTACTTCATGGCGCTCTACGAGGTGCCGCAAAAGACCGGCGACTGGCTGCAGCAGCTCAGCGGCAACCAGCCCTGGCTGATCTTCCTGTGGGTCAACGTGCTGCTCTTCCTGCTCGGCACCTTTCTCGACATGGCCGCCACCATCCTGATCTGCACGCCCATCTTTTTGCCCATCTGCATGAAGGCCGGCATGGACCCGACGCAGTTCGGCGTGGTGATGCTGCTGAACTGCGCGCTCGGCCTCAACACCCCGCCGGTGGGCAGCACGCAGTTCGTGGGCTGCGCGATTGGCGGCGTGTCCGTCGGGCAGGTGATGCGCTCCATCGCGCCCTTCTACGGCGCGCTCTTGGTGACCCTGCTGGCGGTGACGTATGTGCCGATGCTGTCGCTGGGTTTGCCCAAGTGGGTGGGCGGCTGAAGCAACGATGATCTGGCGATGATCCGTCGCCGTCACTTCTCGCTGCTGCCTGCAGCGCTGTTGGCCGCTCCCGCACTCGCTGGGCTCGACGACAGCCTGCAGCGCCTGCAGCAGCAATGGCGCCCGCGACTGGCCTGGCGGGCCGAGCCCAGCTGGCACGCCGAGGCGCTGGCCAGCGCGCAGCGCCACATCCTGCAGCCGGGCGACGACGGCGCCCGCTTCGACACCGACGTGCTGGCCGAAGAGACCCGTGCCGGCGGCGTGCTGGCCCAGCAGCTGCGCCTGCGCGTGGCGGCGGGCGAGCATGCGCCGGCCCTCTTCTTGCGCCCGGCCGGCCCCGGCCCCCACCCGGCCGTGCTGCTGCTGCACGACCACGGCGCGCGCTTCGACATCGGCAAGGAAAAGCTCATCGCCCCCATGGCCGGTGCTGCCGAGACCGCGTCGGCCAAGGCCTGGGCCGCGCGCTACTTCGACAGCACCTTCATTGGCGACTGGCTGGCCGCCCAAGGCTATGCGGTGCTGTGCGTCGACGCCTTGGGTTGGGGTGGCCGCACGCGGCCTGGCTTTGCGCGTGACGACCAGCAAGCCCTCGCGGCCCACCTGCAGCAGCTCGGCTTCTCCTGGGCCGGCCTGATCGCCAGCGACGACCTGCGCAGCCTGCGCTGGCTGCGCGCGCAGGACGGCATCGACCGCCATCGCGTGGGCGTGTTCGGCTTCTCGATGGGCGCCTTCCGCGCCTGGCAACTGGCTGCTGTCGCTGAGCCGCACGAAGCGCAAGCCTGCATCGCTGCGCACTGGATGTGCACCCGCGAAGGCCTGCTGCGCCCCGGCGGCAACGCGCTGGCCGGCCAGTCCGCCTTCACCATGCTCCACCCCGGCCTCGCAGCCGAGCTCGACCACCCCGACGTGGCCGCCCTCATCGCCCCGCGGCCCCTGTTGCTGATGGGCTCGCCCGAGGACGCCCTCTTCCCCTGGGACGCCGCGCAGACCGCCGCCCGCCAACTGGCCCGCGCGTGGCCTGGCGGGCGGGGCTTTCAATACGAGGCCGTGGCGGGTGGGCATCGCTTTGGGCGTGAGGCGCAGCAACTGGCCGCGCAATGGCTCAAGGCCCGGCTTGCACCCTCCTCGCCCAGCGTTTAGTATTACGTTTGTTATAACTCTCAAGCAGAGGCGCCACCATGAGCGCACTCAAGATCACCCAGATCGGCAACTCCCTCGGCGTGATCCTGCCCAAGGAAGTGCTGGCGCGGCTCAAGGTGGAAAAGGGCGACCTGCTCTATCTGTCCGAGGCCGTCAACGGCGTGCTGATCTCGCCCTACAGCCCGGAGTTCGAGCAGCAGATGGACGCCGCGCGCAGCATCATGAAGAAGCGCCGCGCCGTGCTGCGTGAACTGGCCAAATGAGCCAAGCCCGGCCTTGGCGTTGGCTGGACGCCAACGTGCTGCGGGCCATCCACCACGAGCAGTTGGCCGAGCATGGCGGCGCCACTGGGGTACGTGACGAGGGCCTCTTCGAGTCCGCCGTGGCGCGGCCGCAGAACCTCGCCCACTACGGCGAGTCTGATGTCTTTGAACTCGCTGCCGCCTACGCGGTGGGCCTCGCCAAGAATCACCCATTCGTCGACGGCAACAAGCGCACGGCCTACGTGGCGATGGAACTCTTCCTCTGGCTCAACGGGCTGGAGCTGGTCGCCCACGACGCCGACTGTGTGATGACCATGCTCGGCGTCGCGGCCAGCGCGATCGAGGAGCCCAAACTCGCTGACTGGTTGCGCGAGAACACCGAGCCTATCGGCTAGCCCCTCGCCACAGCACCCAACACGTCCGCACATTCGTCACCATCAGCACGCCCTCCAGCAGCGTGCCGCCGATGGACCCGACGAGCAGGTTGTTGACGAGCCAGAGCCCGGTGCCGACCAGCATCAGGGCGCGCATGCGCAACCCGTGCAGGAAGAAGAGCGAGAAGGTGCCGATGCAGCTGGCGACGATCGGCAGCAGGCTGAGCCAGCCCTTCATCAGCCACACGCCCAGCCCGGCCGACAGCAGGATGAAGAACACGCCCACGGCCGGCGTGCGCGCCTTGATGGACGCCAGCGAGCGCAGCAGCGACACCGTGGTGCTGGCCATGGCCGTGGGCTGGCCGAGCAACGCAAAGTGGCCGATGTAGGCCGCGCACTCGGCTGCCATGAAGAGCTTGAAGCGGCGGTCGTCGGTCTGCGCAAAGCAGACGACGCCGAGCACGAAGGCGGCATAGCCCAGCAGCTGGGCCAGGGAGAACACTTCAGCGATCAAAGTTCGTCGGCGCTGTCGCGCGTGGGTTGGGGCGCGGCGGGCTGGAAGCACCAGCGGTCACCCTCGCGCCGACCGCGCACCAGGCGCCGATGCTGGCCCCGGACGGTGACGCCATCGCAGGCGTGGAAGGCCTCCCAAGACACGCTGTAGTGCAGGGCCACGCCGGTGGCGCTGGTCTCCACGGCCTCGATGGTGAGGGCCTGTAGCAAGGCCAGCTCATCGAACTCGACAACGCTCAGGTCAAGCGCGGGCTGCAGCAAGGGCAGATGAATTTGGAAGTGGGGCACCAGCTCCGCATCCTCAGGTGGGATGGGAACGACGATCGCGGCAGCAGGCATGCGCCGATTTTCGCGCGGCTTACCTCAGGGTCTGCGCGCTCTGCAGTTGGGGCCGCAGCTTGATCAAACCCGCCACCACCATGTCGGCAAAGTAGGCGGCGCCCTTGGGCCCAAGGTGGGTGCGGTCAAAGCGCGGCGGAGCTTCGGCCAGGGTGTCGGCTTCCTGCTGACCCAGGGCCTGCACGGCCGCATGGCTGACGGCGTTGAGGTCGAACACGGGCACTTGCTCGGCCTCGGCGACGCGGATCACGGCCTCGGCCCAGGGGCGCAGGTCGTTGGTGAGCAGGCCGTCCTTGAAGCTGCGGCGCGTGAGCGGGGTGATGAGGATGATCTCGGCCCCGGTGGCTTTGACCTCGCGCACATAGGCGCTGAGGTTGGGGCCGAACTCGGTGGCCAGATCCGTGCTGCGGCCGGGCTTGCCGGGCTGGTCGTTGTGGCCGAGCTGGAGCAGCACCAGGTTCTTTTGCGGCGCGCCCTTTTCGTTCAGGAGCTGGAGCACGGTGTCCCACAGCCCCTCGGCGCGGTAGCTCTTGCTGGAGCGGCCACCGCGCGCGAGGTTAAGGCAGGCGACTTGCTGGAAGCGCTCACACAGCTGATTGCCGTAGCCGCTGCGCGGGGCCATGGTGGAGTCGCCGACGAGGATGAGGCGCGGGCCTGTCGCAACGCTGGCGGGCGTCTCGCCCGTGACTTGCGCGGCGGCGCCAAAGGCCACCGCCAGACACAGCGCAAGCCACACGCGCCTCACGGGCTGGGCACCCAGCCGCCGGGCGCGCCGGTGGCGATGGTGGAAGCCTGGAAGACCTCGGCACGCGTGGTGAAGCCGGCCGTGCTGTCGAAGGGCTTGGCCAGGGTCACATTGGCGGGCAGGCCGCCCACGGTCACGCTGGCAGCGCCGAGACGGCTGCTGACATTCAGCGGCGCACCGCTCGCGTCCATGTTGCCGGCCTCGCGCCAGCCCGCAGCGTCGGTGGCGCCGCCGTTGGCGGTGCCGGCCCAGGGCGGTGGGTTGGTGCTGCAACTGCCCGCGCCGGTGCCCGTCTTGCTGGTGCCGGTGCCCAGGCACCAGCCCACCGGCAGGATGTGCGTGTCCATGCGAGTGTTGATGAAGGCGACGTTGTCGACGTAGGTGCTGCTCGTGGTGCCACCGCTGCGCGCCAGGTAGGCCTGGGTCACGCCTGCCCCGGCGGTGAGGCGGCTGTTGAGGAAGACAAAACCCTTGTCGCCCGCCGTGGCGCGGGCCTGCACGATGTAGCCGGGCGAACTGCTGCTGTTGTCAAAGACGGAGCGGATCTCGCAGTCCTCGAACAAGGCGGCCATCACATTGCCCCAGATGTAGTCCACATTGCCCGCCACCAGCGACTGGTAGACCCAGACATAGCCCTTGAGCTGCAGGGTGTCCTGCTCGGACAGGAAGTTCATCTGCTTGGCCACCAGGCGGGCTGCGTTGGCAGCGGTGCCGGTGTTGAAGTAGATCGCTTCGGCCTGATTGTCGTAAGTGCTGGTGCGGACGTGGGCGTTCTGCAGCGTGAAGTTGCTAAGGGAGAGCAGGTCGGCCCCTTCGACGAGCAACACGGCACGGCCGCCGCCCAGGTTGCGGTGGCCGACGACCTTGCCCGAGGTGGAGAGCGTGGTGGTGGCGCTGGTGGCCGAGGTGCCACTGCCGCTGTTGAGCGACTCGTAGTTCACGTCGCCGACGATCACGCCGGCACGGCTCTCGCCCACGATGCTGAGGTTGGCCACGTTGCGCAGCATCAGCAGCTCGGGGTAGAGGCCGGCACCCACGGTGATGGTCTTGGGCGTGGTGACGGTGTTGCAGCCATTGGCCGACACCGAGCTGTAGCAGCGCGCCATGATCCAGTTGAGCGCGCCCTGCACGGTGCGGAAGTCGGCGCCCGGCTCGGTGGCGGACACGCGCACCGCCGTGTTCGACAGCGGCGCTGCCTTGGTCGTGAAGCTCCAGGCCCCAGCCCCGACGCCATTGAAGGCCGCGCCATTGATGGTGCCCACCAACATGCCGCTGTCGAGCGTCACGTAGTAGTTGGTGGCTGGGCTGAGCTTGTTGTTGTGCAGGCGGATGGTGGCGGTGTTGCCGACGATGCTGACCGGGCGGTACCAGACGTAGCGGGCACGGCCATCGGGCATGGCGCCGCTGCCTATGGCATCGATCTCAAGGTTGGTGCGCGGGATGAGGGTCTGGGTGTCGGTGCTGGAGGGCGCGGTCGAGACGTCGATGCTGTCCACCAGGGTGCCGTCGGCGCGGAACACGCGCAGCTTGCCGGTACTGCCCAGCACCGGGGCGCTGTCAAAGGCGATCGAGAGGCTGGTGTCGGTGTGCACGCCAGTGGCGCCGGCCGCCGGCACCAGGGTGCCCGGCACCGCGCCGGTGTTGCCGCCGCCGGTGATGCTGCTGCTGATCTTGCCGGCGCCGGCCTGGGCCAGCACGCTGGCCTTGACCAGGGCGGCAGGCTTGGGCGCAAAGGCATAGGGCGGCGTCCAGGTGGCATTGCTGGACACCGGGCAGGCGCCCAGCACCGTGCCGTTGAGCACCGAGCCCGCGTCCTTGAAGAAGCTGACCGCGTCGGCGCTCAGGGTCTGCAGGATGCCGACACAGTCGCCCGCCGCAGCGCCGGTGATGGCAAAGAGGTTGGCGTGCGAGAGGATCTGCCCGCTCTTGCCCACGCCGATGCTGTAGGAGTGCGGATAGGGGTTCGCGGCCTTGTCGCCCACGAAGTAGTTGTTGAAGACGTGCACGAGCCCGAAGCGCACGCGCGGCACGCGCTGCTGGGCGTTGCGGAACAGATTGCCCGCGATGGTGACCTTGAGCCGCCCCACGTCGGCGGCGGCTGTGCTGCCGGTGTCCGAACTGCCGATCAGCATGGTCTTGTCATGCATCTCGATGATGTTGTTCGTGACGCTGACGTAGTCGGCCGCCTTGGTGATGTCGATGGCGCCGTCGTGGCACTGGCGGGTCTTGCCGTTCTCGATGGGCAGCAGGTTGTCCGTCACCGGCACATCGGTGATGGTGTTGCGGTCGATCCAGACGTGGTCGGCCCCGGTCACCGAGATGGCGTCGTAGGCGGCGTTCCAGTTGCCGGTAGCGCCATCCGTCGGGTCCCAGATGGGGCCGACATCGCAGGGCGCGACGATGGTCAGGTTGCGCACGATGACGTTGCTGACGCCGGCGATGTTGATCCAGGCGTTGACGAAACCGGCGCCTGGCCCGCCGCCGATCAGGGTGGTGTTGCTGGGCAGCTTGACCTGGCCGCGCGCCTTTTGGTCGGAGGTGCTGGTGAAGGGCGTGCCCTGGCTCATGTCGATGCTGCCCACGACCTTGATGATCTTGGGCTGGAAGGCGCCATTGCTGATGGCGGCCAGCAGCTGGCTGCGGTTGCTGACGCTGTAGATCTGGCTCGGCGCTGCAGTAGCACCACCGGTGGTGCCGCCGGCTTGCGCAGCCCAGCCGTCCGTGGGGGCGGTTTGCAGGGCGGGATCAACGGCGGCTAGGGCCGCGCTGCCCGCGAGGGCCAGCGCCGCGAGAAGAAGCTTGTGCATGTGGCGCCTCCCGATCAAGCCGCCGTGCGGCGACGCTGTACCAGGCCGATCAGGCCGAGGCCCAGCCACGCCAGGCCCGCAGGCTCAGGCACGGCAAAGCGGCCGCTGAAGGGTGCATTCGTGTCGGGCGTGAAGGCCTGGCCGTCGATGCTCAGACGCAGGCTGTCGGCGTCGAGCACGGTGAGCGTGAGCCCGGCAGCCGCGCCGTCCCAGCCGGCACGGACCAGGCGGCCGCCGAGGTCGCTGAAGTCGAAGTCGTAGACGCCACTGGCGAGGGCAGCCAGGCCGTAGACGTCAAAGCTGCCGTCGCTGCGGAAGTCGAAAGCGAGGTTGAAGTCGTCGGAGAGGAACTCGACGTCGCCAAAGCTGTCGCTGATGGCGCTGCTGGCGGGGTTGGTGGCTGCGCTGTAGCCATCAGCCAGCGAGTAGAAGCTGCCACCGCTGGCGGTGACCGTGACGGTCGGGGCAGCGTGTGCAGTAAGGGCCGGGAGAGCGAAGGAGGCGAGGCCGAGCAAGGCGGCGCAAAGACGGCGGGTGTTCATCGGAGTTCCATGTGGAGAAACCTCCGATGGCGGGCCTGCAGGACCGAGCCGACGGCTGGTGATTGAGTTCAAGAGGCGGGGCCGGCACGTGACAGACGTGCCGGCCCACCTGGGGCGGTCGAGGAGACGAAACGACGACCGGAGAAGCGGGCTGCTGGGCGCTTAGAAGTCCATCCGCGCGCCGACCATGACCTCGCGGCCGGTGACCGTGTTCTGCACCACGCTGTTGCGCACGCTGCTGGTGTAGAGGTCGTTGGCCTGGTTGGTCAGGTTGATCGCTTCGAGGCTGACGCTGAACTTCTTGGTGAGCTTGTAGGAGGCCGAGAAGTCCACGTTGCGGGTGCCGTTCTTGCCGTCCACGTCGTTGGTCGGCGTGGCGGCCGGCACGGCCTGCAGGTACTTGGAGCGCGTAGCCACCGAGGCGCGGAGCATCAGGGTGCCGTCGTCGTAGTACAGCGAGGCATTCCACGAGCGCGGCGACATATTGATCAGGTCAGCCTCGATCGGAGTGTTGTTGGTGGCCGAGGTGGCGTACTTGATCTTGGACTTGATGAAGGTGTAGTTGGCCAGCAAGCCGATGTTCTTGCCGAAGGAGGGCAGGAAGGTGAAGGGCTGCTGGTA
This sequence comes from Roseateles paludis, assembly GCF_039872745.1. NCBI lineage: Bacteria > Pseudomonadati > Pseudomonadota > Betaproteobacteria > Burkholderiales > Sphaerotilaceae > Roseateles > Roseateles paludis. Next base: position 436,963 of record NZ_JBDPZD010000001.1, read on the forward strand.
GTTCAGCTCCAGGCCCTTGACCTTGCCACCTTCGGTGTTGAAGCTGGAACGCACCGAGAAGATCTCATTGCCCGTGAAGTTGGTGGGCAGGATGCTCTGCGGCAGGCCGGTCTGGTTGAACGGCAGGTTGATCGTGGTGCTGGTGATGAAGCTGCTGATGTCCTTGTAGAAGAAGCCGGCGCCGATCATCGAGTTCTTGGCGAAGTACCACTCGGTGCCCAGGTCCAGGGTCTTGGCGCGATAGGGTTGCAGCAGCGGGTTGCCGTTGGAGATGTTGAGCTGGCCGGTCGTGCTGACCGAGCCGCCAGGGTTCATGGAACCCAGGTTGGGCCGCGTCATCACCTGGGCCACGCCAGCGCGCAGCAGCCAGTTGCGGGTCAGCTCAGCCGTGAGGTTGGCGGAGGGCAGCATGTCGCTGTAGCTGTGCGGGACCGACACCTGGGTGCCGCCGCCCGTGGCCAGGTAGCCGGTGGAGACCACTTGGGTCTTGACGAAGCGCGTGCCGATGTCGCCACGGACGGGGACGTCGCCCAGGCGGGTCTTGAAGTCGAGCTGGGCGAACCAGCCACGGTCCACTTCCTCGATGGCGAAGTTGCTGCCGCGGGCGTTGCCGTTGGTGATGGACGTGAGCGTGTAGTCGCCAGGGCCGTTGACCGGGCCGCTCTTCAAGCAGTTGCAATAGATGTCGTAGGCCGAGGCGATGGCATCCAGGTTGGGCACCGCCCAGCCGGTGATGGTGCCAGCAGGCAGGCCTTGGCCCTTGCCGATGCCGGTGATGGTGGTCGAGAGACTGGCCGCCGTGGAGCCCGTGGGGACGCCGTAGATGGTTTCGACGCCACGGCGCGACTCGAAAGTGTTGAAGCCGTACTTCTTGTAGCTGGCGCCGGCCTTCAGGGTCATGTCGTCCGCAAACTCCCAGGCGATGTTGGCCGTCAGGGTGTCGGTGCGGTTGTCGGTGCCATTGGGGCGGATGCGGATCTCGCTGGGCAGGCTGTTGGCCAGGGAGGTAGCGCCCGCAGGCACACCGACGATGGTGAGCGCGCCGCCGGTCTGCAAAGGATCGAAGCCGTACTTGATCAGCGGCGTGCGGCTGCCGGTGCGGAAGTCGATCTCGTAGCCATTGGTGTTGGGCGCATCCAGCGTGGTCGTGGTCTGGATGGGGTTGCGGAACTGCGAGTCCGAGCGGCCGGCCAGCACAGTGAGCTTGGCGGTGTCACTAAGGTCGTGCTCGACCGTCAGCGTGGGCTGCTTGTAGATGGTGTAGAGCTTGTCAAAGCGCTGCTCGGAGCGCATGTCCACGGCGTTGTACTTGCCATAGAGCAGGCCGCCATTGCTGTCGTACTCGGACGCCAGCACGCTCACTTGCGGCTTGCCGCCGGAACTCAGTGCGCGGCTGAAGGGCATGGCCTCCAGGTAGTTTTCCTGGCGCGTAGCGTCGAGCTTGGCGTAGAGGTAGTCCAGCGTGACCAGCGTGCCTTCCATCGGGCGCGCCTGGAAGGAGCTGGTGATGCCCAGACGCTCCTGCTCGTGCACGAGGCGCATATAACGCGGCAGGCGCGGATGGAAGTTGTTGGCCGACGAGGCGGTTTGGTAGTTGGCCTGGTTCTCAGCGGTGTTGGGCAGGCGCGAGATGCCTTGCGCAGTCGGGCCGCAGGTGGTGGCCGTGGAGCCTGTGGGCAGTGTGGTGCCGGTGGCGATGGTGGCGCCCTGCGGGGGGCACCAGCCGCCGTTGGAGGTGCCGTTGTCCCAGCGCACCGTGCCAAAGCCTTCTTCGAACAGATTGCGCTTGGAGTACGCGGCCGAGAACAGGGCGCCGAACTTCTTGTCCATGAAGGTGTCGGCGATCAGGAAGGTGGCGCGCGGCGCGCTCTTGCCCGACAGGTCGTTGTAGGTGCCCTTGACGCTGGCCAGCGCGGTGAAGCCCTTCTTCAGGTCGAAGGGGCGGCCGGTGGTCAGGTCGATGGTGGCGCCGAGCGAGCCCTCGTCCACCTCGGCCTGGCCGGTCTTGCGCACGGTGATGGAGTTGAAGAGCTCGGAGGCGAAGACGTTGAAGTCCATCGTCCGGCCGCGGTTGTTGCCGCCCGAGGCGTCGGAGCCGCCGGTGGAGGCCATGGCTTCGAGGCCATTGATGCGGGTGCGGGTGAAGCCGCCACCCAAGCCGCGCACCGTGATCTGGCGGCCTTCGCCGGCGTCCCGGTCAATCGCCACGCCGGGCACGCGCTGCAGCGACTCGGCCAGGTTGGTGTCGGGGAACTTGCCCAGGTCTTCGGCGCGGATCACGTCGACCACGCCGGAAGAACTGCGCTTCTTGTTCAGCGCGTTTTCCAGCGAGGCGCGCAGGCCGGTCACCACGACGGTGTCCAGCTGGTTGGGCTCGGCGGGCGCGGCAGTTTGGGCAGCGGCCTGTTGCACCAGGCACAGCGCGGCGAGCGCGACGGCCGTGGGCAGCGCGGCAGGGCGGCCAGTCAAGGCAAAGGAGGAGCGGGGGCGCTTGGCGGTCATGGTCTTGTCTCCGTGGAATCAGGTCGTCTTGGCCATCAATGGGGCGGGTCACCGCCAGCACATCAAAAGACCGCGGAGGGCGCTCGCAGGGCGCCGCTGATGGGCCTGGAACGCTGCAGTGCGCCCCGGGCTCATGGGCTCGAAAGAATCGGTCGGTGCAAGGCTGGCGGCCGGTGCGCGCAGTGCGCCCAACAGGCTTCCCGCCCCCATCGAATGCAGCTACTATAGCGGCGCCACGATTTTTTGAAACATCGGTTCACTCCGAAGAAACCATGATTTCGACAAATCGAACCGGCGTTTAACCTCATCGGCAGCGCGAGGGCTCCAGGCCTGCGCGAACCCCTCGCAACCCACCCCGGCCTGCCGCCCGGCTCCCGGCCGGAGCCCCGTCTTCCCCACCCCCGAGCCCCGGCACCGGGGGGCGTTCACCACAAGGAGTAGAGGCGTGATCCTCGACCAGTTCAATCTCAAGGGCCGCGTGGCCATCGTCACCGGCTGCAACACCGGCCTGGGCCAGGGCATGGCCGTGGCGCTGGCGCAAGCCGGGGCCGATGTTGTCGGTGTCAACGTCACCGACCCGGACGAAACCCGTGACGCCGTGCTGGCCACCGGCCGCCGCTTCCTGGACCTGCGCGCCAATCTGTCCGACGTCTCCTGCCTGGCCGACCTCGTCGCCCAGGCCAAGGCCTTTGGTGGCCGCATCGACATCCTGGTCAACAACGCCGGCATCATCCGCCGTGACGATGCCATCAAGTTCAGCGAGAAGGACTGGGACGACGTCGTCGACCTCAACCTCAAGACCGTGTTCTTCTTCAGCCAGGCCGTGGCACGTGAATACATCGCCCAGGGCTCGGGCGGCAAGATCATCAACATCGCGTCGATGCTGTCCTACCAGGGCGGCATCCGCGTGCCCTCCTACACCGCCAGCAAGAGCGGCGTGATGGGCATCACCCGCCTGATGGCCAATGAGTGGGCGCAGCACCGCATCAATGTCAACGCCATCGCCCCGGGCTATATGGCCACCAACAACACCGCCCAGCTGCGCGCCGACGAAAGCCGCAACTCCGCCATCCTCGACCGCATCCCCGCTGGCCGCTGGGGCCTGCCCGAAGACCTGGCCGGCCCGGTCGTCTTCCTGGCCTCGCCCGCGTCTGACTACGTGAACGGCTACACCGTCGCTGTGGATGGTGGCTGGCTCGCCCGATGAGGGTGCCCCCCGCCCAGCCAAGCGTCGCTGAACGCGCGCCAGCCTGGTCGGCCCCCCGAGGGGGCGGCGATGCTCGCGGCGTTGAGCCGCTCGCACATCGCCAGAACGGGCCGGCTTGGGGCGGCCCGGCGCTCGGCCCGCAAGTCGAGCGGCACTAAGGTTCATGTCATGAAAGCCACCGAGCGCCGATTCAACTTCGTCACCACGGCCGACCCCGACACCGGGGCCCGGGTGACGCGGCTCACGCCGCTGACCCACACCTGCCACCGCAACTACTTCTACCAAAAGTGCTTCACGAACGACGGCCGCAAGCTGATCTTCGGCGGTGAGTTCGGCCCCCAGCCCAGCCCGAACTGGAACTACCACCTGCTGGACCTCGACACCCAGGTGGCCACGCAGCTGACCGATGGCGCGGGCGAGAACACCTTTGGCGGCTTCCTCAGCCCGGACGACCGTTTCCTCTACTTCGTGCGCGCCGAGCGCCACCTGATCCGGCTCGCCCTCGCTGACCTCAGCGAAACCACGGTCTACACCACCGACGCGGACTGGGTCGCCTACGGCACCTGGGTGGCCAACAGCAGTTGCACCAAGATGGTCGGCATCGAGATCTCGGCCACGGACTGGTTCCCGCTGAACACCTGGGAAAAGTTCAACGAGATGTTCCACAAGAAGCCGCTGTGCCGGCTCTTCAGCGTGGACCTCTCAACGGGGCAACGCACCGTCATCCTGGAGCAGCGAGGCTGGCTGGGCCACCCGCAGTACCGGCCGTTTGACGACCACACCGTGGCCTATTGCCACGAAGGCCCGCACGACCTGATCGACGCGCGCATGTGGTTCATCAACGAAGACGGCACGAACCGACGCTGCGGCAAAGCCCACGAGAACGGCGAGAGCTGCACCCACGAGTTCTGGGTGCCCGACGGCAGCGCCATGATCTACGTCAGCTACCGCCACGACTCGCCGGACCGCTGGATCTGCAGCCTCGACCCCGTCACGCTGGAGAACAAGGTCCTGACCGTGATGCCGCAGTGCTCGCACCTGATGAGCAACCACGACGGCAGCCTCATCGTGGGCGACGGCTGCGGCAAGGCCAGCGGCGACAGCAGTGCCAGCAATGCCATGCTCCAGGGCGACCCCTACCTGCACCTCTTCGACCTCAAGGCCGGCGCTACCCGCCCCATCGCACGCCACGACAGCGGCTGGGGCGTCTACAAGGACAACCGCCAGGTCACCCACCCGCACCCCAGCTTCACGCCCGACGAGAAGCAGGTGCTGTTCAGCTGCGACAAGGAGCCCGGCGAGCCCGCCCTCTACCTGGCCGACATCGAGGCGCCTGCGTGAGAGCCCTGGCCCCGGGCCTGCTGCTCAGCCTGCTGCTCAGCCTGCCAGCGCTCGCCCAGGACGCGCGGCCGCAGATGAGCGCGGCCGAGGCGGCCCACCACCTGCCCCAGCACTATCTCGACGGCTGGCAGCCCGGCCCCCTCCAGCCACGCCCGCCGGATTTCATCGTCGCCGCTGACGGCAGCGGCACCCATCGCAGCGTGCAAGCCGCGCTCGATGCCCTGCCCCCGCGAGCGACGGGCGACACCAAGCACTGGCTGATCCAGATCCAGCCCGGCCGCTATGTCGAGCAGCTGTGCGTGCAAGGCCGCGCGCCCTTCACCCTGCGGGGCGACCCGAGCGCGCCCAGCCGCGTCACCCTCAGCTTCAGCCTGCACGCGGCGCTGCCGCAATCTCAAGGCAAGGCCAACCCCTGCATGGCCCACAGCCGGCCCGAGGTCGGCACCGCCGGCAGCGCCAGCGTGGCCCTGCTGGGGGACAACATCGAACTCGTCGGCCTGAGCATCCGCAACGACGCCCTGGAAGCCGTGCGCCGGGGCCAGGGCTACCCCTTGGGCAGTGGCGAGACCGGCGGCGCCCAGGCCGTGGCCCTGCTGCTGGAGGGCGACCGCCTGCTGCTCGACCACGTCGAACTCTGGGGCCACCAGGACACCTTCTATGTGCGCCGCCCTACTGGTTCGCCCGGCCGCATGCTGGTGCGCCACAGCCTCATTGCCGGGGACGTTGACTTCATCTTCGGCAACGCCCGCTTGGTCATCGACCAGAGCCGCATCCTCAGCCGCGCCGGCCGGCGCGGGCCCGGCGAGGGCGGCATCGTCTTTGCGCCCAGCACCGCCCCGGGTGAGCGCTACGGCTTCCTCGTCACCCACAGCGAGCTGGTGGCAGAGCCCGGCCTCGCCCCGGGCAGCGTCGCCCTCGGCCGCGCCTGGGATGCCGGCGTCAAGAAGGGTGAATGGCAGCCCGGCGTCTCGCCCAATGGGCAACTGCTGATCCGCGACAGCGCCTTGGGCGCCCACCTCGGGCCTTGGGTGGCCTCCACCGCCCGCCGCCCCTACACAGCCGTGGGCGAGACCGCCGCCCGTCTCCACGAGTACAACAGCCAGCCGACCCCAGACCCAGGCAAGACGCCCTGATGGATCGCTCAAACCCTGGATTGGTAGCGCTGCCATACCGATGGACAATGCACCCTGACACCTCCCACCTTCGCGCCGTGAATACAGCATCCGCCCCGCTCGACGACGACCTTCCCGACAGCAAGCAGCCCGAAAGCGTCGCCGCCGTCCTCAAGGTGTTTGCCATCCTGCAAGCGCTGTCCGAGCGCAACGAGACCGGCGTCTCCGAGCTGTCCATGCGCCTGGCCATGCCCAAGGCCACGGTCTACCGCTTCCTGCAGACCATGAAGACCCTGGGCTATGTGCGCCAGGAGGCCGACAGCGAGCGCTACGGCCTGACCATGCGCATGTTCGAGCTGGGGGCCAAGGCCCTGTCCTACCCCGAGCTGGTCGACCTCGCCAAGCACCACATGAACCTGCTCGCCGACCTCAGCGGCGAGACCGTCCACCTGGGCATGCTGATCGAGAGCGAGATCATCTACATCCACAAGGTGGACTCGCGCCACATGCTCGGCATGTACTCCCGCGTCGGCCGCCGCGCGCCCCTGCACTGCACCGCCATCGGCAAGGTGCTGATGGCCTGGGAGCACCCCGAGCGCCGCGACCGCATCCTTGACGGCGCGCCCTTCCAGAAGTTCCGCGAGAAGACCATCACCGACCGCGGCGAGTTCCTCAAGGAGCTGGAGCAGGTGCGCAAGCAGCGCTTTGCCGAAGACCGCGAGGAGTTCGACGACCACATCCGCTGCGTCGGCGTCCCCATCTTCGACCGCCTAGGCCAACCCCTGGCCGGCATGAGCGTGTCCTTCCCGACCTTCCGCTACGACGAGAGCAAGGTCGGCGCCGTCGTCACCGCACTGCAGAAGGCCGCGAAGGACATCTCCGAGCGGCTGGGCTGCATCAACTACCCGGCGGCCTGAGCCCGGTCAGGTGGCTGCGACCCGCCGCCAGTAAAACGGGGCATTTCGGGCCGAGCGCCGGGCCGCCCCAAGCCGGCCCCTTGTGGCCGTCGGCGGCTCGACGCCGCTGATGGCCTCATCCCCTCGGGGGATCGGCCAGACTCGCCCGCGTTCAGCGAGGCGAGGTTGGACGAGGGGCTCCTCACTTCAGCGGCTCGCCCTCCGGGCCCAACTCCAGCACCGTGCCGCGCGCCTTCTTCAGCTGCGGGCCGATCTGCGCGCGGTCGCCCACGGCGATCACGGTCTGGCGGGCCGGGTCCACGTGTTGGCGGGCGGCTTGCAGCGCGGTGGCGGCGGTCACGCTGCCCAATTGCGCCGGCAGCGCACGCAGCGCCTCGATGGGCTGGCCGATGACCCACTGGTTGGCATAGCCCTGCACCACGGCGGCATTGGTGTCGAACTGGCCCGGCAGCGCCAGCATCACGGCATTGCGCACGCGGCTCAGCTCAGGTGTGCCCATGGGGGTCTTGCGCATGGCGGTGACTTCGCGGGCGATGTCCTGCAGCGCGGCGCCGGTCACGTCGCTGCGCACGCTGCCGTAGAGGCCGAAGCTGCCGCGCTCGCGGCCCATCTGGAAGCCAGAGTAGATGCCATAGGTGTAGCCCTTGACCTCGCGCAGCTGCTGGTTGATGCGTGAGGTGAAGAGGCCGCCGAGGGCCGCGTTCATCACCTTGATGGCGGCCGTGTCGGGCGCGCCGGCGCGGGGGCCGGGGCTGACGACGGCGAGCGCGGTTTGCGCGGCACCGGCCTGGTGGACCAGCACGGTGCGCGCGGCCAGCGGCTGCGGTGCCGGCAGGGGCGCCAGCGCAGCGCTGTTGGCGGGGGCCGCCCAGCCGCCCAGCAGGCGCTCGGCCAGGGCGCGCAGCTCGGCTTCGTCGATGTCGCCGGCCACCACCAGGGCCGCGCGGTCGGGCCGGTAGTGGGCCTGCCAGAAGGCGCGCACCCTAGCCACGTCCAGGGCCTTGAGGCTGGCCTCGGTGCCCAGGGCCGCCGTGCCCAGTGGGTGGGCCTTGCCGTAAAGCGCCCGGGCGGCGACGTTCTGGGCCAGGGTCGGGCCGTCCTCGCGCTGCTGTGACAGCGCCGCCAGGCGCTGGCCGCGCTGACGCTCGAACTCAGCGGCATCGAAGGCGGGGCGAAGCAGCACGTCAGCCAGCAGCTCCATGCCGGGGCCCACCTGGGCACGCAGGCAGTTGAGGTCGATGCGGGCACTCTCGGCGCCAGCCTCGGCGTGCAGCTGGGCGCCTAAAGCAGCGAGGGCTTCGGCCAGTTGCTGGCCAGTGCGCGTGGTGGTGCCCTCGGTCAGCATGCCGGCGGTGAAGCTGGCAAGACCCGGCTTGTCGATCGGGTTGGCCGACTGGCCGGCGCGCAGCACCAGGCTGGCGCTGACCAGGGGCAGGCCGGGCTTGGGCGAGTGCAGCACCGTCAGCCCATTGGCGAGCTGGAAGCTGCGCACCGTCGGCAAGGCGAGCGGCTTGGCGGCGCTTGCGGCCGGTAGCTTGGCGCGCCAGGCGGCGTCGGCATTGATGCCCACGCCCTTGGTCGCCTTGCGCGGCGGCGGCGGCGTGGGCACGTCGGCAGCCAGCAGCTTCTCGCCCGGCACGGTGTGCAGGCTGACGCGCGCGTCCTTGCGCAGCCAGCGCGCGGCGGCCGCGCTCACTTGCTGGGGCGTGATGCCGCGATAGCGCGCCAGGTCCTGGGTCACAAAGCCGGGGTCGCCGGCCATCTGGTTGTAGAAGTTGACGAGGTCAGCGAGGGTGGCGACCTTTTCCATGCGTTGCAGCAGCTGGGTCTCGACGGCCGCGCGGGCGCGGGCCACTTCGGCCTCGCTGGGCGGCTCGGCGGCCAGGCGGGCAATCTCGGCATCGACGAGGGCCTCGATGTCGTCGAGCTTGGCACCCGGCCGCGCGACGACCTCGACGTTGAACAGCGAGCCGAGCGAGGCCGAGTCCTGCACGACCTGCACGCTCTGCGCCAGTTGCTTGTCGCGCACCAGGAGGCCATAGAGCCGGCTGGCCTTGCCGCCGCCCAGCACGTGGCTGACGACGTCCAGCTCGGCGTCGCCCGCCGCCGCGTAGGCCGGGCTGTGCCAGGCCAGCGTGAGGCGCGGCAGCTCGATGCGGTCGGTCACCACCAGGCGCCGCTCGGCGCTGATCACGGGCTGGGCCACCTGCACCTCGGGCGGCTTGGGGCCGGCCTTGAGCGGGCCAAAGTAGCGCGTGACCAGGGCCTTGGCCTCGGCGGGATCAAAGTCGCCGGCCAGCACCAGGGTCGCGTTGTTAGGCCGGTAGTAGGTGCGCGCAAAGTCGCGCACGTCGGACAGCTTGATGGACTGGATGTCGGCGTGCGAGCCGATGATGGCGGCGCGGTAGGGGTGGCCCTCCGGGAACAGCGCGGCATAGAGCGCCTCGTCGGCCACGCCGTAGGGGCGGTTCTCGGTGGTCTGGCGGCGCTCGTTGCGCACCACGTCCTGCTGGTTGGCCAGCGCCACGGCGTCCACCTCGTCGAGCATGTAGCCCAGCATGTCGGACTTGAGCCAGAGCCCCAGCGCCAGCTGGTGCGAAGGCAAGGTGAAGAAGTAGTTGGTGCGGTCGAAGTTGGTGGAGCCGTTGCTGTCGGTGCCCCCGGCGGCGTCGACAAACTTGTCGAACTGCCCGCGCGGCACGTGCTTGCTGCCGGCGAACATCAGATGCTCGAAGAGGTGGGCAAAACCAGTCTGCCCCTTGGCCTCATTGCGCGGGCCGGCGTGCACCCAGAGGTTGAAGGCCACCAGGGGCAGGCGGTGGTCCTCGACCAGGATGACCTCGAAGCCGTTCTCCAGCCGGAACTTCTCATGCCGGATGGCAAGCCGGCCTTGCTCAGTAACGACCGCGCCCTGCACCTGGGCGGCAGCGGGCTGCGGCGCCGCAACGGCGGCAACGAGGACACCCACCAGGGCGAGCACGGAAGCGAAGTGGTTCAGACGCATGGCAGCAGAGGTGCAAAGGACAGCAGAGCAGGAAGTGTGGGGAGCATTGCGCAGCGGCCGGCAGTGCCGTCCGTCATGCGCCACCCGACCAGGGAAAGTAGCGCGCCAGCAGCGCGAGCCACAGCGGCGCAGTGGCCACATAGGCCACGGTCGAGAGCACGGTGGCCGCCGTGGTTTCGGCCTCCAGCGACCGATAGCGCTGGGCAAAGATCAGGGCGTTGGAGCCGATCGGCAGCGCACCCATCATCACGATCACGGCCAGCGGCAGGCCTGTGAGCCCAAAGCCCCAATGCGCGCACACCAGCACCAGGGCCGGCTGCACCAGCAGCTTGACGAGCACCAGGCCCAGCATGCCGCGCCAGGCGGACGGCCAGCCGTACTGCGCGAGCGAGAGGCCGATGAGCGTCAGGCACAGGGGCACGACGGCGGTGCCCAGGGTTTGCAGCGCCTCGTCCAGCACGGCCGGCAGCGGCCAGCCGGTGGCGTTCCACGACAGGCCCACCACCACGGGCAGCACGACAGGGTGGATCACGGTGTTGCGCGCTGTCTGAGCCAAGGTGGCCGCCAGGCTGCGGCTGGGCTGCTCGCGCGCCAGGTCCAGCTCGACGAGCAAGGTCAGCAGGATCAGCAGCACCAGCGCATGCAGGCTGACCACGGTGATGTGGATGGCCAGGCCCGTCTCGCCAAACACGCCCGCCGCCAGCGGGATGCCGACCTGCAAGGTGTTGCCAAAGCCCGCCGTGATGGCCTTGACGCTGGGCTCGGCGGCGCTGGTGCGGCGCGGGCGCTGCCACAGGTAGACCAGCAGGATGAGCCCGAGCACGGGCACGAAGAAGGCCGCCAGCAGCGACCAGGGCAGCGCGTGCGTGTCGAGCCTCGCGGTGGTGCGCACCAAGAGCGCGGGCACGAAGAGATAGAAGGCCGCATTGGCCAGCACACGCGCTGGGTCGCCCTCACCCAGCAGCTTGGACCGGCCCGCCGCCCAGCCCAGGCCCACGGCGGCCAGGATGGCCAGCAGCTTGGCGACGATGGCAAAGCTCATGTAACGGCTTGGAGCTCGATCTCGAAACTGAAGCGGCTGCCGCTGCCCGGCGTGCTCTCGACGACGATCTGCCCGCCCATCAGGCGCACCAGCTCCTGGCTGATGGAGAGGCCGAGCCCTGAGCCGCCCTGGCGGCGCGGCAGGTCACCGAGTTGCTCGAAGGGCTGGAAGAGCCGGGTCGATTGCTCGGGCGTGAGGCCGATGCCGGTGTCGCTGACCGCGCAGGCCAGGCGCTGCGGGGCGCTGGACGTGGCCGGCAACAGATCCACCTGCAGTCGCACGTGGCCGGCGTCGGTGAACTTGATGGCATTGGCCAGCAGATTGAGCAGCACCTGGCGCAGGCGCTGGCCGTCCAGCACCGCGTGTGCTGGCAAGGCGGGGTCGAGGTCCAGCTGCAGGTCGAGCTGCTTGGCATCGGCACGCGGGCGCAGGCTCTGGACGACGATGTCGAAGAGCGCGCGCAGATCGACATTCGTGGCCTTGAGCGTGATCTTGCCGGCCTCGATGCTGGCCATGTCGAGCACGTCTTCGATCAAGGTCAGCAGGTGGTCGCCGGAGTCGCGCATCACGGTCAGGCGGGCCTGCTGCTGGGCGGTCAGCTGCGGGTCCATCTGCAGCAGCTGCACAAAGCCGAGGATGCCGTTGAGCGGCGTGCGCAGCTCGTGGCTCATGGTGGCCAGGAAGCGGCCTTTGCTGAGTGCGGCTGCCTCGGCGCGCTCGGAGGCCTCGCGCAGCGCCGCGGTGCGCTCGGCAACCAGCTCTTCCAGCCGGTCGCGGTGGGCCTGCAGCTCCAGCTCGGCCTCGCGGCGCTGGGTGACGTCGGTGACGATGCCCTCGATCTCGCGCTCGCCGGCACTGCCGGTCCAGTGCGCGCTCAGCTCGATGAAGCGCCGTGCGCCATCGGGCCGGCGCAGCTCCAGCGGCAGTTGGCGCACCTGGCCCTCGCGGCCCAGGCGCTCTTCCAGGCCCCGGGCGGCCTCGGGCGCGAGGCCGAGCAGCTCGGCCAGGCGGTGGGGCTCGGTGGGCTCGGGCACGCCCAGCAGGTCGACGAGCGCACGGTTGATGCGCACCACGCGGCCCAGATGGTCGGCCACGAAGATGCCTTCGCTGGCGTTCTGAAAGAGGCTGCGGTAGCGCGCCTCGGAAGTGGCCAGCTCCGCATGGGCGGCGTGCAGGGTCTGGCTCATGGCATTGAACTGGCGCGTCAGGTCGCCGATTTCGTCGCGCGAGACCACGTCCACCTGCGCGCCCAGCTCGCCGCTGGCCACGCGCTTGGCAAACTGCCCCAGGCGCTGCACCGGCCGCTTGACCAGCAGTTGCATCAGCAGCAGGCTGCCCACCACCACGCCCGTGAGCACGGTGGCCAGCAGCAGACCGACAAGGCGCCGCGAGGCAGCCAGCTTGGCCTCCAGCCCGGCGCGGGTGCTGATCAAGGTGGCGCGGGCAATCACCTCCTCGCTGCCCTTGCCGACGGGCTGGTAGTGGATGTCGAAATGCCACTCCATGGGGCGCACTGGCGGCTCGTCGCGGCGGCGCCAGGCCCAGCCCGGCGGCAGCCCCAGGCCTTGCAGCTCGACGCTGTGGACCTCGGGGTCGGCCATGATGGCGCCGAGCATCTCGCTGACGGTGGCGCGGTCGAGATTCCAGATCGGACCGGCCATGCCGTGCTCGATGAGGGCCGCCAGCCGCGTCTGGCGCGCCTCCAGCTCGCGGTCCAGCCGCGCCTCTTCACGTGCCAGCCAGCCCCAGCCCACCACCACCACCAGCACCGTGGTTAACAGGGTGAGACCCGCCACCACGCGGGCTTGAAGGCCGAACTGCATGGGCCGCTGGCGCTACTTGGTTGTCTTGGCAGCGGCTTTGGCGCCGGTCTTGGCGCCCGCCTTGGGTGGGAACTTGGACGCACGAGGCTCGAACTCGAACACGACCTTGCCCTCCTTCTTGTCGTACACCAGGAAGGCCTTGAACTTGCGTCGCGTCTTGTTGGAGACGAAGTTCTCCAGCAGATCGGTCTTGCCTTCGCCCAGCAGCTTGCTGGCCTGGGCCGGCTCGATGGGCTGCTGCAGGATGATCTTGCCGGTCTTGAAGTCGCAGGTCACATGGGCGCCCACGCTGTGCTCGCAGACGTAGTTGCTGCCGTGCTCATAGACATGGCCCTTGCACTTGGGGCAGGCGCCCAAGCTCGTCTGGGCCGAGAAGTCCACCGGCTCGCCGTCGCCCTCGCCGTCTTTGGCGTCGTCGCCAAAGTCGAACTCCAGCTTCCAGTTGGCGATCTCCTCGTCGTAGACCAGGGCCATCTCGGCCGTGAAGGGCCAGCCCGCCTTGGAGCGGAAGCCCTCCAGCGGCCCGATGCGCTTGTTGGCCAGGAAGGCCTCGACCTCATGCAGCTCGAAGCTGCGGCCGGCCGGGATCTTGGTGATGGAGAAGCCGCAGCCCTCGCCCGCCGCGTCCTTGCCTTGGCACGTGAAGCGGCGGTAGTTCTCTTTGACGACGCCGCCGCATTTGGGGCAGGGCGTCTTGAGCGTCGCGTAGTCGCCGGGGATGGTGTCGCGGTCATAGCCCTTGGCCTTGGCCACCATCCTCTCGGTCATGGTGGCGATCTCGGCCATGAACTGCTCGCGCTTGAGCTTGCCCTTCTCCATCTGGGCGAGCTGGTATTCCCAGTCGCCGGTCAGCTCGGGCTTGGTCAGGTCCTCGACCTCCAGGCCGCGCAAGAGCGTCATCAGCTGGAAGGCCTTGGCCGTGGGGATCAGCTCGCGGCCCTCGCGCAGCATGTACTTCTCGGCGATCAGGCCTTCAATCGTGGCCGCGCGCGTGGCTGGCGTGCCCAGGCCCTTCTCGGCCATGGCCTCGCGCAGCTCGTCGTCGTCGATCAGCTTGCCCGCGCCCTCCATGGCCGAGAGCAGGGTCGCCTCGGTGTAGCGCGCGGGCGGCTTGGTCTGCAGGCCCTTCACGTCGACGCTCTCGGTCCGCACCAGCTCGTTCGGCTTCACGGGCACGAGGCTGCCGGACTCATCCTCATCGGCATCCTTGCCGTAGACGGCCAGCCAACCGGGCTTGACCAGCACCTTGCCATTGGTCTGAAACTGGTGCTTCTCGATGGTCGAAATGCGCGTCGTGACCAGGAACTCGGCGGGCGGGAAGAACACGCCCAGGAAGCGCTTGACCACCAGCTCGTAGAGCTTGGCCTCGGGCTCGGTCAGGCTCTTGGGCGCCTGCAGCGTGGGGATGATGGCGAAGTGGTCCGACACCTTGGTGTTGTCGAACACTTTCTTGGTGGGCTTGATATAGCCCTCCTTGAGCGCCGTGGCCGCGTGGCCGGACAGCGCGGCCAGCGGGCCCGGCAGGTCCTCCTGCGACAGCATCTTGGCGGTGTCCTTGGCCACAGCCAGGTAGTCCTCGGGCAGGAAGCGCGAGTCCGTCCGCGGGTAGGTCAGCACCTTGTGCTTTTCGTACAGCGCCTGGGCCAGGCCCAGCGTGGTCTTGGCCGAGAAGCCGAAGCGCGAGTTGGCCTCGCGCTGCAGGGTGGTCAGGTCGTAGAGCGCGCCGCAGGAGCTGGTGGTGGGCTTGCTCTCCTCGGTCACCGTGGCGGGCTTGCCCAGCACGGCCTTGGCAATGGCCTCGGCCTCGGCCTGCGTCCAGAGCCGGTCGGCACGGCGGTCGGGGTCGTCGTTTTTCTTCCAGGCGGGGTCGAACCACTTGCCTTCGTACTGGCCGGCCTCGGCGTCGAAGTTGGCGCGCAGCTCCCAGTAGTCGCGGGCGATGTGCTTGCGGATCTTTTCTTCGCGCTCGACCACGACCGACAGGGTCGGCGTCTGCACCCGGCCCACGGTGGTCAGGAAGAAGCCACCGTCGCGCGAGTTGAAGGCCGTCATGGCCCGCGTGCCATTGATGCCCACCAGCCAGTCGGCCTCGGAGCGGCAGCGTGCGGCGTCGGCCAAGGGCAGCATCTGCGCGTCGCTGCGCAGCTTCTCGAAGCCCTCGCGGATGGCGGCCGGCGTCATGGACTGCAGCCACAGGCGCTGGATGGGTTTGTCGAGCTTGCCGCGCGCCGGCTGTGCGTACTGGACGATCAACCGGAAGATCAGCTCCCCCTCCCGCCCCGCGTCACAGGCGTTGATCAGGGCGGTCACGTCCTTGCGCCGGATCAGCTTGCACAGGGCGTTGAGCCGGGTCTTGTTCTTGTCGATGGGGTTGAGGTCGAAGTGCGGCGGGATCACCGGCAGGTGAGCAAAGCTCCACTTGCCGCGCTTCACGTCGAAGGCTTCGGGCGCCGCAATCTCCACCAAGTGGCCCACGGCGGAACTGACCACGTACTGGTCGTTCTCGAAGTAATCGTCCTGCTTGTCAAACTTGCCCGCCACCGGTGTCAGCGCACGGACGATGTCCTGCGCCACCGAAGGCTTCTCCGCAATGATCAGGGTCTTGCTCATCGATCGATCTATCCGTTCTCAACATCTTCGGGCCGAGCGCCGGGCCGCCCCAAGCCGGCCCGTCAGAGGCTGATGGCGATTCAAGGTCGCCGTCAGCTTCGCCCCCTCGGGGGGCGGCTCAGCGTATTCGCTGGGCCGGGGGTTCCACGTTTCTCGTGCCTACAATCCGGGGCCTCGCGCGCACACGCACACGCGCGCCCCCATGAAATCACCCTAACACAGGCCTGATGAGCAGCAAGCCCCCCCGCCGCAAGATCCAGGTTCGCAACTCCGGTGTCCACGGCAAGGGGGTCTACGCCGTAGCCCCCATCGAGGCCGGCACCAAGATCATCGAGTACACGGGCGAGCGCATCAGCTGGCAAGAGGCGCAGGACCGTCACCCGCACGACCCGGCCCACCCCAACCACACCTTCTACTTCAGCCTGGATTCGGGCGAGGTGATCGACGCGCTCTACGGCGGCAACAACGCGCGCTGGATCAACCACAGCTGCGAGCCCAACTGCGAGGCCGAGGAAACCGACGCCGGCCGCGTCTACATCCGCGCGCTGCGCGACATCGAGCCCGGCGAAGAACTCTTCTACGACTACGGCCTGGTGCTGGACGAGCGCTACACCGCCAAGCTCAAGAAGGAGTTCGCCTGCTTCTGCGGCACCGCCACCTGTCGTGGCACCTTGCTGGCGCCCAAGCGCTGACCGGCCATGCCCGTCGCCATCTTTGAACGACGCTGGCTCGCTGAGTGTGAGTCGACCAACGCCCTCGGCCTGGACCACCTGCGCGAGGGCGGCGCCCCGCTGCTGCTGGTGGCCGACCGCCAGACCAACGGCCGGGGCCGCCAGGGCCGCAGTTGGATCTCCATCCCCGGCGGCTCGCTGACCTGCTCCTTCGCGCTGGCCCTGCCGGCGCGGCTCGACCTCTCGGGCCTGTCGCTGGCCGTGGGCTGCGCGGTGGCCGATGCGCTCGACCCCAGCGGCGGCCACATCCGCCTGAAGTGGCCCAACGACCTGTGGCTCGACGGCGCCAAGCTCGGCGGCATCCTGATCGAAACCATCCCCCTGCCCGATGCCCAGCGCGGCGTGGTCATCGGCCTGGGGCTCAACCTCGCGCCGCTGCCGCTGGACGCCGACCGCAGCGCCTATGCCAGCGGCCATGCGGCCCTGACCTCGCTGTGGCCCGAGGCCGATGCCGACGCGGTGCTGGCCCGCCTGGCCCCGGCGCTGCGCCATCTGCTGTCCGACTTTGAAGACTTCGGCGGCTTCGGCCCCTGGCAGCGCGTGTTCGCCAAGCGTGACCTGGCGCGCGGCCAGGTGGTGCGCGTGGGCACCCTCGTGGGCACCGCGCGTGGCGTCAACGGCCACGGCGACCTGCTGCTGCAAACCGCCAGCGGCCTGCAAGTCTGCCGCAGTGGCGAGCTGAGCCTGCGGCTGGAAGAGTAGGCCGATGCGCGCCCTGGTGGTCCTGCTGCTGGTGCTGAACCTCGGGTTCTTCGCCTGGTCGCGTGGCTGGCTGGACCGCATCACCGGCGTGCCGGCCCAGGGCAGCTCGGAGGCCCACCGCCTGCAGCGTCAGGAACACCCCGAGCGCATCGAGATCCTGGACGCCGCCACCACCGCCGCCCTGACCCAGCAGACCTGCCTGGAGCTGGGCCCGCTGGATGGCGATGCGCCGCTGGCCGCCGCCCAGGCCGCGCTGCGCGCCAGCAACCTCGTCACCGGCGAGTGGCTGACCCGCACCGCCGAGCAGCCCGGCAGCTTTGTAGTGGCCACCATCCGGCTCGACAACGCCGAGTTCCGCGCCCGCAAGGAAGCCACCTACAAGCAGCTCAAGCTCGACACCGAGCCGCTCACCGGCCTGCCCGCCGAGCAGCCCGCCCTCGTGCTGGGCCGCTTTGCCACCGAGGCACAGGCGCACGCCGAGCTGGCCTCGCTCGACAAGCGCGGTCTCAAGGGCCTGCGGGTGCTGCAGGTGCGCGCGCCGAGCCGCCAGCACTACCTGGTGCTGCGCGAGGCCGATGGCATCACCGCCAGCAAGCTGCGCGGCCTCAAGGACCCAGCCCTCTCCGTCGGCTTCAAGACCTGCTCGCCCGCCACCAACAGCGCCTTGCCGCCGGTGGCCGCCGCTGCGGCTTCAGCGCCGCTGATTGCCGGAAGCGCGGCGTCCCGCTGATCCCGGCAGAGCCAGCGCCGCCAGCAGGATCAGCAGCAGCCAGCCCGCGCTGGCCGCCCCACCCCCGCCACCACCGCCACCCGACGACGACGGGCTGCTGGTGCTGGCCGCCGCCGCCACGCTGACCGTCAGCTGCTGCGCGTAGGTGAAGCCGAGGTCATCCGTCATCAGCACCCGCGCCGTGAAGCTGCCCGCGCCCGAAGGCACGAAGCTGGCCGTGGCCGTGCTGCCGCCGCTGGCCGCGCCGCTCACGATGCCGCCGCCGTCCACCAGGCTCCAGGCATAGCTGGCAATGCTGCGGCCCGCGCCCAGGCCGGTGATCGTGGACGCCAGGCTGACCGTGTCACCCGCCTTGAGGCCGGTGGCCGGCGTGGCCGCGATGCTGACCGTGGCGCCATTGAGGGCCTGCACGGCCGCCAGCGCCGCCGCTGCGTCCACCATGCCGGCGCCACAGGTCTTCACCGTGCAGTAGCACTCCAGCTGCTCGGTGGCCGTGGGTGTCTTGCACTGCGGCGGCGTCGGGTCGTCGCTGCTGCCGCCGCCGCTGGTCACGAAGGGGCGCGCCGTGCGCTTGAGCAGGGTGGTGATCTCACTCGGCGTCAGCGAGGGCCGCACCGAGCTCATCAAGGCCACGATGCCGCTGACCACCGGCGCCGAGAAGCTGGTGCCCACCGAGGCGCCACTGCCCGTGTAGGCGTTGTCGCCCGCCACTGGGCCCTGTGCACCGCTGTTCGTGGTGCTGATCATGGGGTAGAGGCAAGGCTGGCCAGCGCCGACATTGATGCAGTTGCCACCCGGCGCGGCGATGGTGACCTCGGTGCCCACGCTGGAGAAGCCCACCTTGGTCCCGACATGCCGCAAGGCCGTCACGGTGATGACGCCCGGGCAATTGCCCGGCATGCCCACCGCCAGGCCCGCCGAATTGCCGGCCGCGACCACGATGCTGCTGCCCGCCGCGTTCACGGCCGCAATGGTCTCGCGGTAGAGCTTGCCCTTGCCCGTGGTGTCGCAGGCACCAGTGCCCCCGAGGCTGAGGTTGAGCACCTTGGCCTTGTTCGGGTTGCTGGGCACGCCGGGCAGGTCGATGCCCGCCGCCCAGCGCATGCCAGCCATGATGTCGCTGTCATAGCCGCCACACTTGCCCAGCACGCGCACGGGCAGCAGGCGCACGCCCCAGCCCACGCCGGCCATGCCCAGGCCGTTGTTGCTGCTGGCCCCGATCAGGCCCGAGACGCGTGTGCCGTGCCAGGAGGAGTTGCCGATGTCGGCGCTGGTGCATTCGCTGCCGAGCTTGCCGCTGTTGATGTCGGCCTGGCTGACCCAGTCGCCCGGATCGCTGGCGTCGGCGTCGGCACCGTCGCTGTCGTTGGCCACGGCCGTAGACACACTGCCAGGCGAGCCGTAGCCGATGAAGTCATAGCCGCCGACGATCTTGGCGGCCAGGTCCGGGTGGTCCTTGCGCACGCCGGTGTCGAGCACGGCCACAATCACACTGCTGCTACCGGTGCTGATGTCCCAGGCGGCCGGCGCATTGATGCTGGACACCACCTGACCCGGCGTGCTGCTGGGCGCCTTGAGGTACCACTGGTCGATCACGCGGCTCGCCACGCCGCCCGAGCTGCTCTCGGGGTTGACCGCTGCACCGCCAAAAAGCGGGTCATTGGGCAGGGTGGCCGTGTGCTTGCGCCGCTGGTCCACCACGGCCAGTTCCACCTCGGGGTCCGCAGCGAGTTGGCGGGCCAGCGCAGCGGCATCACGGCCCCGGGCGAAGACGACATGCGTGCGCTCGTCGAGGCTGCGCCCGGCCGTCAAGCTGTGGCCGCGCCGCAGGCCCAGCGCGGTGGCCCGGGTCTGGGCGACGTCGCGCGCCTCGCTGCGCGTGGCGCGTACCGCCAGGGCCTTGGCCCGAACGCTGTCGGCTTGCGGCTTGAAGCGCACGATCAGGCGCACTTCCGGCTCGGTCGCCGTGCCTTGCGCAGCACCAGGCAGTGGGGTCAAGGCAACCGCAACCAAGGCGGCCACGGCAAGCAGGGCAGATCGCATCGACATCTGGAGGGCTCCCACGGGCGGGGCAGTGTAGGCCGCAGGGCAGCGCCTGCTGGCAAGCAAATGTTCCCTCCGACAACGTTCAGACAGGCACAAAAAAGCCCCGCGTTGCGGGGCTTTTGCTCAGTCCGGTGCGGTCTGCTTATGCAGAGACAACCTTGACCATTTCGAGGACCTTGTTCGAATAGCCCCACTCGTTGTCGTACCAGGACACGACCTTGACGAAGGTGCCATCGAGGGCGATGCCGGCTTCGGCGTCGAAGATGGAGGTGCGGGCGTCACCACGGAAGTCGGTCGCGACGACCTTGTCCTCGGTGTAGCCGAGCACGCCCTTCAGGGCGCCTTGCGACTGGGCCTTCATTTCGGCGCAGATGTCGGCGTAGCTGGCGTCGGCGTTCAGCTCGACGGTCAGGTCCACGACGGACACATCGCTCGTCGGGACGCGGAAGGCCATGCCGGTGAGCTTCTTGTTCAGCTCAGGGATGACCTTGCCCACGGCCTTGGCGGCACCGGTGCTGGAGGGGATGATGTTCTCCAGGATGCCGCGGCCACCGCGCCAGTCCTTGTTCGACGGGCCGTCCACGGTCTTTTGCGTGGCGGTGGCAGCGTGCACGGTGGTCATCAGGCCGCGCTTGATGCCCCACTTGTCGTTCAGCACCTTGGCGATCGGGGCCAGGCAGTTGGTCGTGCAGGAAGCGTTGGAGATGATGGCTTCGCCAGCGTACTTGGTGTGGTTCACGCCGAAGACGAACATGGGGGTCTCGTCCTTGGACGGGGCCGACATGATGACCTTCTTGGCGCCAGCAGCCAGGTGCTTCTCAGCGCCGGCCTTGTCAAGGAACAGGCCGGTGGACTCGATCACGATGTCGGCACCGACTTCACCCCACTTCAGCTCGGCGGGGTCCTTGACGGCGGTCAGGCGGATCTTCTTGCCGTTCACGACCAGGGTGTTGCCCTCGACGGAGACGTCGCCCTTGAAATTGCCGTGCACCGAGTCGTACTTGAGCATGTAAGCCAGGTAGTCGGGTTCGAGCAGGTCGTTGATACCAACGACTTCGATGTCTTTGAAGTTCGCGACGGCGGCGCGGAACACCATGCGCCCGATGCGGCCGAAGCCGTTGATGCCGATCTTGATGGTCATGAGGCTGTCTCCAGGAATAGGGGGTTCAACTGCATCGAGCATTGTGGCCGATGCTTTGCGCTCGTGAGGTACAGAGCGGTTTCATGTGGGTTGTGCCTGGTGCGTGGCTGGGTTGAGCAAGGCGGCGGCCGGGGCCTTGGCGTCGCTCTGCGGGCTTGCCCTTCGCGTTGCTCCGGGTGCCCTGCGCTGCGCGGACTTGGGCCGCGCCGCAAAACTCCCTGCGTTCGCTGCGCTCACTGCGGTCAAACAGCTGCGGCGAGTCAGAAGTGGAAGCGCGCGGGTACGCGCGCCGGCCCAAGTCCTGTGCTGCTCGGCTTCGCCCAAAGTCGCGCCACTCAGGCCCCGGCCACCGCCTTGCCGGCACGACTGGGTTTGCTTGACCGCGCCACCAGCCCGCTTGCAACGCGACCGCGTTGCCGCGCCAAACCAGCGCCAACGCAGCACGCCAGGCAAGGCGCAGCATCGCCTCTAGGTGCTCCACCGAAAAGCCAGAAGCACTTTAGGCCGTAGATGGTGTCATGGCGCGCTGGCGGCTACGGGCGGCTTGGGGGTCAGCTTGAGATGAAGGCACGGCACTTCGATCTGCAGTTCCGAACCGAAGAAGTCATTGGCCTGCTCCGCGCTGGAATACCTGAGCTGCAAGCCCTCCAGCCATCGCACAAAACCCAGAACATTTGGATCATTCCGCCGACCCAGCACGTACGCCTCATTCGGCACATTGCCACCGTAGATGGTGTAGCCGACTTTGAAGGGGCAGTCCATGGTCTTCAAGTCGAAGTCAACAGGTCGCGCCAAGACGTTGCTGGTCATCTTCAAGAACTCCACCAAACCGAATCGTTCCTGCTTCAGGGTCCAACTTCGGCCACGCGCCGGAAAGTACGTGAACTGCTGCCGAAGCATGTAGGGGGACTCTTTGCCGGTGCGACAGGGCATGCGATAGGTCAGCAGCCGGTCACGCACAGCCTTCTCGAAGATCTGGCCCGCCGATGAATGCAGGAACTTGACTTGCGGCGGTTGAGCTCCATCGCCCACAAAGGTAACAGCAGCAATGATGTGCTCCGTGCTGTCAGCGCGATACCAACTTGGCGGCCCCTCCATGTCGGTACGCGGCACAACGACGCAGGAATGCTGCCCCTCTTGCGAACTTGCCGGCGGCATTGGCTCGGGATCCCGGTCTGAATTCCAGAACCGGAACTCCTGCACCGCAACCACCACGCCATCGGAGGCTTGCAAGCAAGGCAAACGCAGCTTTGAGAGGTAGCTGTAAACCTCGTCCTGCATGTCTTGGCGCGCCGAGTTGTAGAGCACTTCTACGCTCGGCCCCTTGTCTGGGGCGCTGAACTTCAGGAGTACGCGCATGCCACCGGAGCCTCGGTCCAGGCGATGCTGCTCTGGAAACTCGGGCGGCTTCTCTGGCTTGATCAAACAGCGCAACGCCTGCGCATCCGTGGGCACAACTGTCTCGGTCTGTGCCCATGCCGCCGGAAGCAAGGCGACTGCCGACTGCAGAAAGCCAACGGCGATGCACAACCACACCCGCATGTCTATCCTCCCAAAGCAATCAAGCCCGGCGCGAGTTTGCCTCGCGCCGGGCTTGATTTGTGAGGGGAAAAGTGCCGGAGCGAATCAGCCCTTCAACACCGCCTTGACGGTCGCAGCCACGTTCTCGGCCGTGAAGCCGAAGTGCTTGAACAGCTCAGGCGCCGGGCCCGACTCGCCGAAGCTGTCGATGCCGACGACGGCCGCGCAGCCGTACTTCCACCAGTAGTCGCTGACGCCCATTTCGACGGCGATGCGGGGCAGGCCCTTGGGCAGCACGGCCTTCTTGTAGGCCTTGTCCTGGCGGTCGAAGACCGAGGTGGAGGGCATGGAGACGACGCGGACCTTGATGCCTTCGGCGGCGAGTTGCTCCTGGGCCTTGAGGGCCAGTTGCACTTCGGAGCCGGTGGCGATGATCACGGCCTTGGCCTTGCCCTTGGCGGGCTCGGACAGCACGTAGGCGCCCTTGGCGATCTCGTCGACATTGGTCTTGGCCGCGTAGCTGATGTTCTGGCGCGAGAGGGCCAGCAGGCTGGGGCGGGTGGCGTTGCCGATGGCCATGGTCCAGGCCACGACAGTTTCGGCCGTGTCACCCGGGCGCCAGACGTCCAGGCCCGGGATCAGGCGCAGGCTGGAGACATGCTCGACCGGCTGGTGGGTGGGGCCGTCCTCGCCGACACCGATGGAGTCGTGCGTCATCACGTGGATCACGCGAATCTTCATCAGCGCGGCCATGCGGATGGCGTTGCGGCTGTAGTCCGAGAAGGTCAGGAAGGTGCCGCCGTAGGGGATGAAGCCACCGTGCAGGGCCACGCCGTTCATGATGGCGGCCATGCCGAACTCGCGCACGCCGTAGTTCACGTGGCGGCCGTTGTTGGGCAGGCCAGCGGCATCGAAGCGCAGGTTGGGCGTGTGGCTGGTGTTGGTGAGGTTGGAGCCGGTCAGGTCGGCGCTGCCGCCCAGCAGTTCAGGGACAGCGGCGGTGAAGGCTTCCAGCGCCAGCTGGCTAGCCTTGCGGCTGGCGACGGTCTGGGCTTCGGTATTGGCCTTGATGACGGCGTCCACGGCGGCCTGCGCGAAGTTGGCGGGCACCTGGCCGGCCATGCGGCGCTTGAACTCAGCGGCCAGCTCGGGGTGAGCCTTGGCATAGGCGGCAAAGCGCTCGTCCCAGGCGGCTTCCAGCTTGGCGCCGGATGCCTTGGCGTCCCAAGCGGCGTAGACCTCGGCGGGGATCACGAAGGGCTCGTGCGTCCAGCCCAGGGCTTCGCGGGTCAGCTTGATTTCATCGGGGCCGAGGGCCTCGCCGTGGGCCTTGGCGGTGCCGGCGCGGTTGGGCGAGCCCTTGCCGATGGTGGTCTTGGCGATGATCAGCGTGGGCTTGTCAGCGCTCTTCTTGGCCTTGGCAATCGCGTCGTCCACGGCGTCGACGTTGTGGCCGTCCACCGGGCCGATCACGTTCCAGCCGTAGGCGGCAAAGCGCTGGGCGGTGTTGTCACCGAACCAGGGTTCGACCTTGCCGTCGATGGAGATGCCGTTGTCGTCGTAGATGGCGATCAGCTTGTTCAGCTTCCAGACGCCGGCCAGCGCGCAGGCCTCGTGGCTGATGCCCTCCATCAGGCAGCCGTCGCCCAGGAAGGCGAAGGTGTTGTGGTTGACGACGGTGTGGCCGTCGCGGTTGAAGTCGCGCGCCAGCAGCTTCTCGGCCAGGGCCAGACCCACGGCATTGGTGATGCCTTGGCCCAGCGGGCCAGTGGTGGTCTCGACGCCGGCGGTCATGCCCACTTCGGGGTGGCCGGGGGTCTTGCTGTGCATCTGGCGGAAGGCCTTGAGCTCCTCGATGGGCAGCGCATAGCCCGTGAGATGCAGCAGCGAATAGATCAGCATCGAGCCATGGCCGTTGGACAGCACGAAGCGGTCGCGGTCAGCCCAGTGCGGGTTGGTCGGGTTGTGCCGCAGGTGGCGGCCCCACAGCGCCACGGCGATGTCGGCCATGCCCATCGGGGCGCCCGGGTGGCCGGAATTGGCGGCCTGGACGGCATCCATGGCCAGGGCGCGGATGGCGGTGGCCATCATGGAAGGGGTGGCGGTGGCAGTGGCGGACATGACCAGGGCTTTCCTCAGAAAAATCGGGGTGAAGACAGGGGCGGGACAACCCGAGAATTCTAGGTGGGAAGCCGTTGTTAGCGCTACCGTCAGCTCTTCATCCCGTGAACTTTGGCTTGCTGGACAGGCCCCTCGGATGCGGGGCCGGGCCGCCAAGCCGCCATAAACCGGCACCAACCGGCCACCCGCAACACCCCGGCCCTCAGCCGGCCCGCTTGATCCAGAGCAAGGCCCCGGGCGCCGCGCAGGGGCATGCTTGCGCGCCATGCTGCCCCTGACCCTCCGCATCATCCGCGCCGAGCACGGCGTGCTGGCCGCGATGCTGCGCACCCTGCCCCAGGTGCTGTCCGGCCGCCGCGAGCCCGACTTCGCCAGCCTGCGCGCCATGCTCTTCTACGTGGACGAGTTCCCCGAGCGCCTGCACCACCCCAAGGAGAGCGAGCTGCTCTTCCCCAAGCTGCGTGCCCGTGCGCCCGAGCTGCGCCCCGTGCTCGACGAACTGGACCGCGACCACGCCCAGGGCGAGCGCACCATCCGCGAGCTGCAGCACAGCCTGCTGGCCTGGGAGCAGATGGGCGAGTCACGCCGCGAGAAGTTCCAGCACCAGCTCAACCACTTCGCCACCCGCTACCTGAGCCACATGCGCCGCGAGGAGGAGGACGTGCTGCCCGCCGCCCTCAAGCTGCTGACCGACGCCGACTGGGACGACCTGGACCAGGCCTTTGCGCAGAACCAGGACCCCCTGACCGGGCTCTCTGGCCCCGTCGAGGCCGACAGCCAATACGCCGGCCTGCGACACCGCATCTTGAGCCACCTGCCCGCCCCGTTGGGCTGGGCGCCGGCTACGTCGTCGGGGGATTGAACGCGGCGCGGAGGATGAAGCGGAAGCCGGCGTCAGGGCGCGATTGCTCGTGCCCGATGGCGTCAAAGGCGGCGCTGCGAGCCGCATTCAAACTCTCGTGACTCGATCCGCCTCTGAGCGCATGGGCTAGCCCCGTTTTGTCCATCCCTTCCGGATCCGTCCGGTTGTTGGGTGCGCGCTCTTGCGGCGTCAGCAAATCGCGGCAGATCTCGGCGACATTGCCGTGCATCTCGTACAGCCCCCAGACATTGGGCGGCCTGGAGCCCACTTCCACCCGCGCGAGCCCCTCGACATTGATGGTCTCGCGCGTGGCGACCGCTAGGGCGAACGCGCCACGCGTGCCGGCGCGGCAGGCGCACTCCCACTCGGCCTCGCTGGGCAGGCGCACCTCGCTGCCAAAGTACTGCGCTGCGAGTCGCTGGCAGAACAGCTCAGCCATCTGCGGGCTGACGCCTTGGACGGGCAGTCGATCCAGCTTGGGCAGCCAGGCGCGCGGATCTTCGTCCTGCATTACCGCCCGCCACAGCCCTTGCGTGCACGCGGTATCGGCGATCCAGTAGCCCCGTGTCAGCTCGACGGTGCGCAACTGCCCCTCGGCAGGGTCGCGCCCGTCCTCGTTCGTGGGCGAGCCCATCACAAACTCGCCGGGCGGCACCCAGCGCAGCCGCTGGCGGGTCTCCACCCGGTCGTCGGTGGCGCCGGCAATCAGATCGAGGTAGACGCCAAACCGTTCGTCCGCGCCCAGATGCATCTCATAGGCATAGCCCTCGGCCAACATCGGCCCACGCCATAGCTGGCGGCGCTCGGTGCGCCAGCCCATGGGCACCGCCCAGGTCTCGGCGCCCTCGGAGCCCAGAGACGCCAACCACTCCACCTGCTGCGCACTGATCGGCGGCGCCTGAAGTCGGGGCCCATCGTTCCACGGCTGTATGCCATGCGACCAGTTCGGCCTGCGCAGCTGATTCCAGGCTCGAACACTCTGCGCGCGGCGGACCTGCAGGATGCGAAAGACCGCGCGCTGCGACAGATAAGGCTCGACGCCGGCCAGGCAGCGGTCCAGCCGCTCATCGGACATCGCAGCCAGCCACTCGTCCACCAGCGGCTCGGGGAGCAGCCGCCCGTCCAAGGCGCGACCCTCGCGCGAGAGCTGGACGCGGATCACCTCCGGCTCGCCCGAGAGCAGGGCCTCCAGCAGGCCGCGCTCGTGCTCCAGCGCGGCCACCGGAGGTGCCCAGCGTTGAGGCGCGCCAAACACTTGCTCAACCGGCGACACCTCTGGCGCGGCAGCAGCTGACGGAGCCGCATCGGGCAACGCTTCCGCAGCGTCCGGGCTGGCAGGCGGCTCATCCAGCGGCGGTGCGCCCGAGGCCCAGCCCGCGCTCAAGTCATCGGGTAGGGCAGGTGGTACGGCAGATGGCGCGGGTGCTGGCTTGCGGATCTGATCAGCCACCCCTTCGCCGATGCGGCGCGCCTGGGCCATCTGCTCGTCCTGCAAGCGCTGCCGGGCCTGACGCTCCAATTCAGCGTCTACGGACGGCGCCAACGAGGAAGCCGCAGGCATCCCATCTGACGGCGCAGCCTCGGGCGCCACTGCGTCCTCGGTCTCGGTAAAGGCCAGCAAGGCCCCCAGCTGTGCCGGTTGCAGCGCCCGGCGGGCGTGCAGCACATCCACCCGCCCCAGCAGCTCCAGCAAGTCGAAGCCTGAGCGGTTTTGCATCACTTGCTCGCAGAGTTCCGGTAGGCGCAGCTTGGCGTTGATGACTTGCAGTGCGGCAGTGGTGGTGGCTCTGTGCTGTTGGGTCTTGAGCTTCTTTCTCAGCGCCTCCAGGTCCTTGAACCAGACGTCGCGTCGCCATTCGGCCAGCGTGATCAAGAGCGCCGGCCCGCGCAGCCGCAGGTAGCGGAAGAGCGCAGGCGCAAACAGCTGCAGCGCGCAGGCGATGGCCAGCCACTCGCGGCGTTCGGGCAGGGTCTCGTCGCCGGCGCCCAGTTCCTCGGCCGTTTCCAAGAGGGCGACCATGCGCTTGAGCTTGCGCGGCACGGCCGGGGTGATGGCGCCCACCAGTTTGGCCAGCTCGTTGGGCTGGCCGTTGGCGTCGGCAAACCAGGCCGGCTGCTCGGCCGCCAGGAAGCCCCAGGTGGACGTGGGCGTGGGCCGGGGCAGGCGGATGGGCAGGTGGACGAGCTTTTCCAGGTACTCGGCGCCGGTGATGGGCGTGAGGCCCTCCTTGCCCTGCAGCGCGTAGTCCTTGTAGCGGTGGGCAATGCCGCGCTCCACCACCTCCTCGTCCAGCGCCAGCACGAAGGCGCAGCCCTCCACCTCCAGGAAGAGCTTGATGGCTTCCAGCACCTCCACCGCTTTGTCGGGCAGGCAGCGGTCAAGGTCGTCGACGAGGAAGACGAGGTTGACCTGCAGCTGCGGCTCGGCCGGGGTCTCGCCGGTCAGAAGCCAGTGCAGCGCGGTGCGCACGCGCGTGCTCCAGCGCGGCCACCAGCCCAAGCCACGCAGCTTGAGCCGCTCGCGGTGCAGGGCCAGGGCCTTGGGGTTGCGGCCGGTGACGGCGCGCAGGTGTTCGAGGAAGTCGTAGTACAGGCTGTGCAGCGCGCTGATGGGCGTTTGCAGCCGGCGCGCCTGGGCTTGGGCCTCACGCAGCGCCTTCCAGCGCCCGAGCAGACCAGGGGCCGCAGCGCCGGTGCTGCCGGCCTTGATCTCAGGCAGCTTGAGCGCCACGCCCTGCACGGTCAGCGCCGCTTGCAGCAGCTCGCGGCCGCCGTGGCTGTAGATGGTCTGTGCCAGGTCGGCCACCAGCAGCAGGCGGTCAGAGAGCTGCTCGCGCTGGCGCAGGTCCTGCGGCAGGCTGGCATCGAGCGCCTTGCGCAGCTGCTGCTCGGCCACGCGCAGCAGGGGCACCAGCAAATGCTCCTCGCGCTCGTAGCGCCAGGCGTTGAAGGGCACGATCACCGTCAGCGCGGTGGCGCGCTCGGCCTCGGGGCGGGCGGCATCGCGGCGGCGCAGTTCGTCTTCGACCGAGGTCAGCAGGCGGCTCTTGCCCGAGCCCCATTCGCCAAACACGCCCACCACCAGGGCCGGCTCCATGGAGCCCGAGCGGTCCTGCCGCAGGCTGTCCTGCAGCTCGTCGGCCAGCTGGGTGACGAGGGCCGCGTGGCCAAAGGCAAGAGGAGCGTGGCTCACCGGGCCAGGGCCTGGGTGCAGGTGTCGATGCGGGCCAGCACCTCGGGCGTGAGCTTCGGCGTCACGGCCAATGCACCGAGGTTGTCCTGCAGCTGCGAGACGCGGCTGGCGCCGAGGATGACGCTGGACACGCGCGGGTTGCGGTTGCACCAGGCGATGGCGAGTTGCGCCAGCGTGCAGCCGAGGTCGGCCGCCACGCCGGCCAGGCGGCCCACGGCCGCGTTCTTGGCCGTGTCGGTCAGGCCGTCGCGCAGCCAGGCCAGGTTTTCCATCGCGCCCCGGCTGCCGGCGGGGATGCCGTCGCGGTACTTGCCGGTGAGCAGGCCCGAGGCCAGCGGGCTCCAGGTGGTGAGGCCGAGGCCGAGGTCCTCATACAGCCGCGCGTACTCGACCTCAACGCGCTGGCGATGGAAGAGGTGGTACTGCGGCTGCTCGACGATGGGCTTGTGCAGGTGGTGGCGCTCGGCGATGTCCCACGCCGCGCGGATCTCGGCGGCGCTCCACTCGCTGGTGCCCCAGTAGAGCGCCTTGCCGCGCGCCACCATGTCGTGCATGGCCCAAACGGTTTCCTCGATCGGTGTCGCCGGATCGGGCCGGTGGCAGTAGACGAGGTCGACGTGATCAAGCTGCAGGCGCTGCAAGCAGGCGTCGATGGACTGCAGCAGGTATTTGCGGTTGAGCGTGTTGCGGCGGTTGACCTGGGAACCTGGCGCCTCCAGGCCCCAGAAGAGCTTGGTCGAAACCACATAGCTGAGCCGCGCCCAGCCGAGCTTTTTGAGCGCCTGCCCCATCACCACCTCGCTCTGGCCCTGGGCGTAGACCTCGGCGTTGTCGAAGAAGTTGATGCCGGCGTCATACCCGGCCGCCATCATCTCCACGGCAGCGTCCACGCCCACCTGGTTGTGATACGTGATCCAGGAGCCGAGCGAGAGCTCGGAGACTTGCAGGCCGGAGCGGCCGAGGCGGCGGTATTGCATGGCGCTGGCTATAGTTTCAGAGGTGACGAATCCTCCCATGAACCTCGCCGTCGTGGGCGCCGGCCCGGTGGGCCTGGCGCTGGCCCTGATGCTGGCCGAGCGCCTGCCGCAGGTCCGCGTGAGCCTGTTCGACCAACGCCCGTTCGACCGCGACGTCAGCGGTGACGCGCGCACCCTGGCCCTCAACCTCGGCAGCGTGCAGCTGCTGCAGCGCCTGCAGGCCTGGGTGCCGAGTGGGGCTGAGGCGATCCGCGAGGTCCATGTCAGCCAGGCGCCGCCCACGCTGTCGCACCCGGTGTTTGGCGCGGCGGGCGAGCCCGAGGTGCGCATCACCGCCGCCGAACAGGGCGTGGCCCAGCTGGGCGCCGTGCTCAGCTATGGCGCCGTGGTGGCGCCGCTGCAGGCGCGCTGGCTGGCGATGCAGCGCGAGGGGCTGACCTCGCGCTTCGGCACTGCCGTGCATGCGATCAAGGCGGTGCCCGAGGGCGTCGAGCTGGAGACGGGCGACGGGCATGTGGCCGAGACCTTTGACCTCGCCGTGGTGGCCGAAGGCGGTGTCTTTGCGGAGCAGGACCGCAAGCGCCTCTCACGCGACTACGAACAGAACGCCTGGGTCGGCCAGGTGCGGCTGCAGGAGCCGGGTTTGCAAGGCCGCGCCATCGAGCGCTTCACCCGCAATGGCCCGCTCGCCCTGCTGCCCCTGCCGCGCGACGCGCAGGGCCCGCGTGCGGCCTTGGTGTGGTGCATGCCGCAGGCTGAGGACGACATCGCCGGGCTCGATGCTGCGCAGCGCCAGGTGGTGATCCAGCGCCAGCTGCCCGAGGCGGCGGGACAGCTCGCCAGCGTGGGGCCGCTGAAGTGCTTCCCGCTGGGGCTCAATGTCGAGACCAAGCTCGTCAATGGCCGCACGCTGCGGATTGGCAATGCGGCGCAGACCCTGCACCCGGTGGCCGGCCAAGGCCTGAACCTGGGGCTGCGCGACGCGCATGCGCTGGTGGACGCGCTGCGCCTGCACCCCGAGCGCCTACTTGACGACACGCTGGCCCGCATCGAGTGGCAACGCGCGCCGGACCGCTGGCCGATGATTGCCGCGACCGACTTCCTCGCCCGCAGCTTCGCCTGGCGCTGGCCCGGCTTGCCGGCCGTGCGCGGCGCGGCGTTGGCGGCGGTTCAGTTGGCCGGGCCGCTCAAGCGGCGGCTGGCTCAGCAGCTGATGTTCGGCAGCCGCTGACGGCGCAGCACCAGCAGGCCCGCCCCCAACAGCATCAAGAGCGCCGATGCGGGCTCGGGCACGCTGCTGACAAGGGCCGTGCGCAGCACGGCCTCGCTACCGTCGGTGAAGGTGACGCTGAACGCAAACTGCCCGGCGTTGTTGAGCCCGTCATCGAGCGCGGTGATGCGGGTATCCATCAGCTCATGCAGGCCGGTGTCGAGGTTGCCCACGGTCTTGAACACCCCGGGCAGCACCTCGATCTCCTGGCCTTCCAGCACCAGCAGCTGCAGGTCGGCCGCCGAGTGGCCGTACCACAGGCCCTGGCGCGAATCGCCGCCCACCAAGGTGGCGCTGAACACCGCCAGGCCGCTGTCATTCAGGGCCACGTCGTGGAACTTGGCAAAGCCGGCCGATGCCCCCGGCGCCAGCTGCGCCTGGATGTTGCTGGTGGTGGCCAAGGTGGCAAAGCTGCCGTCGGCGTGGCTGAGGAAGACGCCATAGCCCGCCACGGCCGGCGCGCCCGTGATGGCGGACACAAAGGCCGCCGTGCCGGACTGGTTGAGCGCCAGGCCCCGGGCCGAGTCCAGCACCAGGTTGTCGGGCAGCATGGACAGCGGCGAGAGCGTGGCGCCGTCCGGCAGGATCTTGTGGCCGAAGCTCACGCCGCTCAAGCCCGGCACCGCCGCGCCGGGCAGCGCGAGGATGGACAGGGTGCTGCCGTCGTAGCGCAGCAGGCCCCCGAACAGCTTGCGATCGAAGGTTGTGTTGCGCCCAAAGTCACCGCGAAAGACCAGCTGACCGGCCGTGTTTGCCGCGAACTGCGCCGCGCCCGCGCTGATGCCCGCAAAGGGCTGTGGGGCGCCCGGCACGGTGCTGCCGGGGTGGACGATGGAGACACTGCTGCCGTCAGCCCGCAGCTCGACGAGGTTGCCGCGCATTTGCACGCCCTCGCTGGTGATGCCGCTGCCCACCTGCAGGCCGTACAGCAAGGTGTTGCCCGCCAGCGTACCGCCCACGGCCTGCACGCTGGCCCAGCTGCGGCCGCTGGCCGGTGTGCCCACACCCGCGATACCGGTGCTCGGCAGCGCCAGCTTGGCCGTGGACGCGGAACCCGTGCGCACCAGCGTCGTGTAGTCCTCGGCCGCCGACAAGCGCCCCGCTTCAAAGCTACTGCCACTGCTGTTGCTGGCGTGCACCCACTGCTGACCGCCAGGCAGCAGCTCAAAGCCGATGCTGCCTCCGCCCCCGACGCGGTTGTAAACCGCCGTCGTAGCCGGTGACGGCACCTTGACCAGCGCTGGCGCGCCGCTGCCGTCGGCCAGGGCGGTGTAGTGCAGTTGAGTGTTGATCGCCGAGGCCAAACTCACCGTCAGGGCCACCTGCTGGCCATCGTCCACCCGCAGGCTGCGCAATGCACCCACGGTGCTGCCCAGCAGGCTTTCGCCCCCCGACACCACGCGCCGCACGGTGCCGGGCTCGCCCACCATGAAGTGCGCCGCCGTGAGGCTGCTGCCGGGCGCAAAGCCCACCCAGCCATCCTCAGCGATGCTGACCTGCCGCAGCCCGAACTGGTAGCTGGTGCTGGAACCGGCGGCAAAAGGCAGGGCCGTGGTGCCGCTCAGCGCGATGGTCTGGAAGTCCAGCGCCTGCGCGGCGCTGGCCAGGCCCAGCAGCAAGGCCGCCACGCCGACACGGCGAGTAGGGGCGAAAGAAGGATGGAGGCGGGCGAGACGGGACATCGCAGGAGGCACGCGGCAAGGAGTGCAGCAAGGTTTCAGAAAGCGCCGCGATGCTAGGGAACCGGGCCCCATCCGGGCATCCCTGGCCCCAGGGGTGAGGTGGTGAGCCATTTGGCGGCGCAATCCTGCGCCCCCCTGGGAGTCGCCCGCCGTCAGGGCAACAAATTGGCCGGCAGTGGGCGCATGCCGCTGTGCTGCGGGCTGACGGCCGCAATCTGGGTGACCAGGCGCCACACGGCCTGGTTGCGCGCCGCCTCCACCAGCGCCTGTTTCAGCAAACGCCGGTCGGCTTCGCCCAGCGAGCGGGTGGACAGGTAGGCGCCGCTGGTCGTCCAGCCAAACTCGGGCAGGTTGCTGGTGTGCACATCCCGCAGCAGCGGGGCCAGCGCGGGCTCGGTGACCATGACGCCCATCAGGGTGAGCGGGTGGATCAGCGAGACCTGTGCCAAGCCCATCTGCAGGGCCCGCGCCACGCTGGCCGGGTCGGCCTCCTCCACCAGTCGGCGGCGCTCGCGCAGCGTCGTGATCAAGGCCTCATAGGCCGGCCCATAGGAGTAGCTGCGCACCACGGCCACACGCAGGTCCGCCGCCGCCAGCAGCTCGGGCACCGAGCCCGGCAGGGCCCGACCTTCGCCCAAGGTGACCAAGGCGATGCGGGCCTGCACCAGCGGAATGAACTCCCCGAACTCGGCGCGGGCTGGGACCTCGGAGGCCGGGATGAAGAGGTCCAGTTGCCCCGACTCGAAGAGCATCTGCTGCCGGGCCCGGGGCACCTGGCGCATCCGGAAGTCGCAGGGCAGGCGCGCGCTCAGGTCGCGCAGCAGGCTTGGGTAAATCCCCAGAGCCTGATCGCCCTGAAAGTAGACGCTGAGGCCCGTGGGGGCCATGGGCACCGAGATGGGTCGCGAACAGGCGGCGCCGGCCAGGTCGGCCAACAGGGCCAGGCCGAGCAGGCAAACCCGGCCCAGCACAAGCCAAGCCCTGGTCAATGCCATCGCCCACACAACGTCGTACGCATGGGTTGGATTCTGCGCCCGAGGCCGATGCGAGGAATTGGCCGTTTGTGCACGGCTATTTGAGGCGATGGCGCGCCGCCCGGCGCCTAGCATCCAGGCCATGGAATTCCGTCCGGTCCTCGCCCTGCGCGCCGCGCTGCTGACCCTGCTGGCCGCCGGCCTGCAGTCCTGTGGCACGCCGGTACAGCCGGGGCCGGCCACGCTGGGGCCGGCCGAGGCGCTGCAGATGCGCAACTTCGTGCCCGAGGCACTGCGCCAGCAGATCGTCACTGCGCCTCCCAAGGGCGGCGCCGAGACCGGCCGCTGGTGGGGCAGCAAGCTCAGCAACCAGGCGCTGCGCGTGGCGCTGGAGGAGTCACTCCAGGCCGCCGAGATGCACGCCCGCCGGCCCGAGCCGCCCGCCCGTTTTGAGCTGGCCGCCGAGTTGCTGGAGCTGGAGCAGCCGCTGGTGGCCCTGGAGGTCACCGTGCGCACCGCCGTGCGTTACCGCCTGCTGGACCGCAGCGCCAACAACCGCATCCTCTACGAGCGCGTGGTGCGCACCGAGCAGAACGCCGACCTGGGCGATGCCCTGCTCTCGCTGCCCGAGCGCCAGCGCATCGCCACCGAGCGCGCGCTGCACGCCAGCATCCAGACCATGCTGCGCGACGTTGTCGCGCTGCGGCCCTGACCCGGCGAGGCCACCGCGTGCCGCGCTGGCTCCTGGCCCTCGCGCTTTGCTTGTGCAGCCTGTGCTGCGCGGCGGCCCCGGCAGCGCCAACTGCCCCGCCGCTGCGCGTGGCCGTGTCTGGCACCTGGACCCTGCCCTTTGGCGAGCTGAAGCAGAACCAGCTGGTGCGCGGCATCACCTTCGACGTGATCACCACCGCCGCCCAGCGCGCGGGCCTGAGGGTGGTGCAGGTGGAGGTGCCGCAGCTGCGGCTGGACGACGCCATGGCCGAGGGCGCGTTCGACCTGCGCTGCCACTTCAGCCCCAGTTGGACGCCCCACCCCGATCGCTACCACTGGAGCGAGCCGCTGTTTGAGACCTCGGACGTGCTGGTGGGCCACCGCAATGCGCCGCGCCTGACCACGCTCAAGGCCCTGCGGCCGAGCGACCGCGTGGGCACGGTACGCGGCTTCAGCTACCCCAGCCTGGAGCCTCTCTTTGCCGCCCAGCAGGCGCAGCGCGAGGACGCCCTCGACATGGCCGCCGTGCTGCGCAAGCTGGCCGTGCACCGCAGCGACTACGCCGCCGTCAGCCGCCAGAGCCTGGACTGGCATGTGCGCACCTGGGGCAACGCCGGGCTGGCCGCTTGGCAGCTGGTGATCGAGAAGTCCAACTACCACTGCGCCGTGCCCAAGACCTCGAAGCTGGACGCGGCGCGCGTGCTGGCCGGCATCAACCAGCTGCGCGGCAGCGCGGCGCTGCGCGAGATCCTGGCCCGCTACGGCGCTGCACGCTGAAGCAGCGTCAAAGCTTGCGGTGCTTGAGCGCCGGCAGTTGCTCGCGCACCTGGGCGATGCGCGCGAGGTCCACCTCGCCGATCACCACGCCCTCGCCCTCAGCCTGCACGGCCAGCACCTGGCCCCAGGGGTCGATCAGTTCGGTGTGGCCGAAGGTGCGGCGGCCATTGGGGTGGGTGCCGCCCTGGGCGGGTGCCAGCACATAGCACTGGTTCTCGACGGCGCGGGCGCGCAGCAGCAGCTCCCAGTGCGCTTGGCCGGTGGTGTGGGTGAAGGCGGCGGGCACGAGCAGCAGGTCGACCGGCGCGTAGCGGCGGAAGAGTTCGGGGAAGCGCAGGTCGTAGCAGACCGACAGGCCCACGCGCAGGCCATCGACCTCAAAGCTCGTGGGCTCGCTGCCGGCCTCCAGCACGCGGCCCTCGTCGTAGCTTTCGCGGCCGTTGTCGAAGGCGAACAAATGGATCTTGTCGTAGCGCGCGATGCGCTGGCCTTGCGGGTCGAAGACCAGGGTGCTGTTGCGCACGCGGTCGGGCGTGTCGGCCTTGAGCGGCAGGGTGCCACCGACGACGTACAGGCCCAGCTCGCGCGCGGCGTCGGCCAGCATCTGCTGCATGGGGCCGCTGCCCAGGTCCTCGGCAATCGCCAGCTTGTCGCGGTCGTGCTGGCCGATCAGGCAGAAGTACTCGGGCAGGGCCGCGAGGCGGGCGCCTTGCGCGGCGGCCTGCTCCAACAGGCGGCGCGCGGCGCTGAGGTTGGCGGCCACGTCGGGGCCGGAGACCATTTGGAGGGCGGCAACTTTCATGGGGCGGGAGCGGAGGCTGGGGTGGATGGGGCGGACGCTGCGGAAGCGGCTGCACGGGCAGCCTCGGCGATGCGCTCGATGCGCTCCACCTTGGGCTCGCTCCAGCTGCCGGTGATGTGGAACTCGCGCGTGTTGGCGGCCGCCATGGGGCGGCTAAAGATGAGCTGGGCCAGGAAGGTGGTCAGCGCCACGGCGGGGTTGATGGCGGCATAGGCCAGTGAGGCGCCGCCGGCATTGATCTCGGGCACGACGACGACGCGCAGCACCTGGGTCTCGGCGGCCAGGTCGCTGCTGCCGTCCACCAGCACGGCCGCCTGCACGCCGCGGATGCGGATGTTGTCGCTGCGGGCCACGCCATTGGCCAGGTGCACGTCGGCGGTGACGCCGTCGAACACGAAGCCGTCGGCAAACACGTCGCGGAAGTCCAGCAGCAGGCGGCGCGGCAGCGACTGCAGGCTGAGCACCCCGAGCAGGCGCGCCACGCCGGGCTCGGCCTTGAGGAAAGTGCCGGAGTCGAGCTGCAGCTTGAGCTCGCCGCCGAGGCTGGGGTAGTTAAAGGCCAGGGGCGAGCCGTCCCAGCTGATGTGGCCGCTCATGCTGCCCTTGCCGCTGCGCAGCGTGGCGGGCTGGCCCAGGCGCGCCAGCAGGCGGCCGGCGTCGGCAATGTCGAGCTGCAGCTCCAGCTCGGTGCGGCGCGGGCTGCCCGGGCGCGGCGCGGCCCAGCTGCCGTGGCCGTGCAGCGTGGCGTCGGGCGACTTGATCTCGACGCGGTCGAGCTGCCAGTCCCGCGCGCCGCTGCTGCGATCGGGCACGCGGGCCTGCAGCTCCAGCCGCCCCAGGCGCTTGCCCTTGAGCTCGAAGTCGTCCACCACGATGTCCAGCGCCGGGAAGCTGGCGCCGCCCTCGCGGTCGAGCAGCTCGGTGGCGCGGGCGCTCATGGTGTCGGCGTCCTGGCGCGGCAGCGAGAGGCGGCTGAGCCGCGCATGCACCTCGGCCACCTCGGCCGGCGCGGTGAACTGCACGCCACGCAGCTCGACGAGGCCGGCCAGCTGCTCGGCGTCGAGCTGCAGGCGCCAGATGCTGGCGTCCGGGTTGCGCGAGATCTGCGCGGCCACGCCGCTGAGCTGGCGCCCATCCAGCCGCAGCTGGCGGCTGCGCAGGTTGACCTGCTGGGGCAGCCAGCTGAAGTCGGGGGAGGCCGCTGGTGCAGCAGCGGGCGCGCCGTCCGTTCGGGTGTCAGGGCGCGCCTGCCGCGCCCAGCGCGCCACCTGGGCCTGCCAGGCATCGAGATCGAGGCTGGCCGCCTGCAGCTGCACGGCAATGCCGCCGGCCGGCAACGCGGGCAGCTTGTCCTGCACGGCGATGGCGCCGCGCAACGCGCGGCCAGTGGTGGTGTCGCGCTGCACCTGGGCCTGCAGCAAGGGCGCGCTGCTGGCGCCCAGCTCGACACGGATCTCGTCACGCCCCGCCGCGATGGGCACCTGCAGCCAGCGCAGCGGCAACGCGGCGTCGGCCTCCTTGCGCAGCGGGGCTGGCAGGTCCAGGGCCATGCCCTGCAGGTTGCTGGCAAAGCTGACCTCGCTGCCTCCACCATTCGCCCCGCCCGCCAAGGCCAGCTGGAAGCGGTAGGCCGTCTGGCCCTTCATGGCGCTGGCGAGCTGGGCCAGCGGCCCCAGCTCGGCGGCCTGGCGCAGGGCCTCGCCGCTGGCCTGGCCCTGGATGCCGAAGCGCAGGCTGCCGTCCTTCTGGCTGCCGCCGTCGATGCTCACCTCGCCGCCCAGCAGCCGCGCGCCACCGCCGCTGAGCTGCACGCTGCGCTCGTCAAAGTCGATGCGGGCCCGCGCGTCGCTGAGGTGGGGCACATCGGGGCGCAGGCGCAGCTCCACGCCGGCCAGTTGCACCTGGCCCTTGACGGTGCCGTGCGGGCTGCCCTCCCACAGCGGGATCTGCACGCCGAGCTTGAGCGTGCTGGGCCCGCTGGCCACGGCCTGGCCCAGCGCATGCGAGAGCCAACCGTCCAGCGGCGAGCTGCGCACAAAGCGCAGCAGGTCGGCCAGTTGGCCCTTGCCCTGGCCGTCGAGCTGGAGCTGGGCCTTGGCGCCGAAGTGGGCGATGCCGCCGTTCACGCCCGAGACCTCGTAGCCGAGCATGCGCGCCCGGGCATTGCGGATCTGCATGCCGTCGCGCTCGAAGACCAGTTCGCCGTCGATGCGCTCGAAGGGCGGCCAGCTGCTCGGCGTGCCGTCGGGCGCGGGCGGCACATAGGCCAGGCTGACGCCGCGTGCCTGCGTGGCCACGCGGAACACACCGGCGCTGCCCGGCGCGGTGTACGGGAAATCGGCCAGCGGGCCCTTGAGCCGCACGCTGACGCCGTCGGCATCGCCCGCCAGCAGCGCGCGGCTCAGGTAGCTGCGCGTGGCCGGCAGCGAGAGCGGCATGTAGCGCGCCACGCGCGTGGCGGCCAGGCCGTCGAGGTGGCCGCTGAGGTCGATGGTGCCGGGGCCGGTGGCGTCCCGCGCGCGGTGCCAGCGCAGCTCGAACTCGCCGCGCGCATCGGGCGTCTGCAGGCGCAGGTCCTGCAGCGCGAACTCGTAAGCGCCCTGCTTGTCGCCCGGCTGGGGCAGGCGCCAGTGCAGGTGGGTCTGCAGCTCGGCGATGGGCAGCAAGGGGTCTTCAAAGAGGCCGGGCAGCTCGACACGGCCATCCCGCACGGCCAGTTGCGCCTGGCCGCCTTGCTCGGTGGCCTCCAGCTGCAGGCTGGCGCCGCGGACGCCGGGGCGGCCCAGGGCCCCCGGGCGGGCAGGCGTGCCGGCCGTGAGCGCCAGGCCCTCCAGGCGGGCCGCAACGCGGTACTGGCGCGGCGCGTCCAGCGGGCCCAGCCAGCTGCCGTGCAGCTCGGTCAGCACGCCTTCGGGCTGCAGGCTGGCCAGCAGGTGGTGGCTGCGTTCGCCCAGCGGCAGGCGCTGGGCGATCTGGGCCATCAGCGCAAAGTCGAGCCGCTGGGCATTGACCTCGCCGCCCAGCACCTCGGGGCTGGCCTGGCCCTTGGCCGGCGCCATCTGCAGGCTGACACCCCAGTCCGAGCGCGGCCAGACGATGCCGTCGCCGCTGACAAAGCCCAGGCGGCGCGCCTGCAGGCTGAGCTTGTCCTTGACGCGCGAGAGCTCGACCCGGCCCTCGATCTGGTCCAGCTGCAGCTCGGGGGCGCCGTCCAGCAGGCGCAGGCGCACGGCGCGCAGGCCGAGGTCAACCGTTGCGGCGGCGGGCTGGCCGGCCTGCACGTCCACCCAGGCGCGCACGGCGCCGTCGCCCTCGCGCAGGTCAAAGGGCAGGTCCACATGGCGGCGCAGCTCGCGCAGGTCAGTGCGGGGCAGGTCCATGAAGAGCTCGCCGCGCCAGTGGCTGAGGTCGCCCGGGCGCTTGAGCAGCTGCTGGCGGAACTGGCCGCGCAGGCTGAAGCGCTCTCCCCAGGCAGCGGGCGGCGTGGCGTCGAGCCGGAACTGGTGGCGCTGCAGGCCGTTGCGCAGCAGCAGGTTGACGCCGTCCAGCTCCAGCGCGGCGGGGGGGTGGCCCTGCTTGTCGGCGCGGCGCTCGTCCAGCCAGCGCAGGCGGCCGTTGCGCACCCACAGCTCGGGCTGGCTGAAGAGCCAGTCCTCCCAGGCATCGCCGGCGCCGCTGGCCTCAGTCTTCTCGGCGCCCTCCACGTCCAGCCCGGCGATGAAGATCCGGCCCGTGCGGTCCCGCCGGATCTCGACCTCGGGCGCGTCGATCAGCAGCTGGGCAAAGCGGGGCTCCCAGACGAAGAGCGACTGCACCGACAGCACGGCCGTGACGCGCGGCAGGCGCAGGGCCTCGCGGGCGCCGGGGCCGGTGCGGTCCAGCAGCTGCACGTCGCGCAGCTCCAGCGCCGGCATCCAGCCGCCGGATTCGGCCTTGAGGCTGCCGATGCGCAAAGGCACCCCCAGCACCTTCGTGGCCTCTCGCTCCAGCCACGGACGCATGCCGTCCACGCGCGGCAGAATCGCCCAGTGCACCACCAACCAGGCCACTACCAGCAGCCCCGCCAGCAGCAGCACGAGCGCGCGCAAGCCGCGCCAGCACAGGCGCAGCGGCGCGCCACAGCGACGCATCAAAGAGTGGGAAAAGGCCGAAACGGGCACGCAGACAAGTCGGGACGACCGTTCAGGGCCCCGGCGCACGGGGACACTCGCTGCCCCGGGCGCTGCCCTGATCCGTGGACGCGACCCTAGCACATCGCCGTGAATTCCACCGTTCTTCACCCCCCCGTGGCACTGGCCGAGCACAGCCGTTTTGTGCAGCGCGTGCGGCGCCGTTACGCCGCCGAGCTGGCGCTGCTGCCGGCCGGCCGGCCTGACCGGGCACTGATCGACGCCCTCATCGGCGCCCTTCTGGCCACCGGCCGGCCGCTGCCCTCGGCCCTGCGCGTGGCCCGCCACCTGGTGCTGGAGCGCCTGGCCGTGCTGGACGTGGAGCAGCGCTGCCCCATGGCCGACGTGACGGCCGCCATGACCCACCTGGCCGAGATCACGCTCGACCGCGCGCTGACCGACGCCCGCGCCGAGCTGGACGCCCTGCACGGCGCGCCGCTGGACGAAGCCGGCCACGAGATCGCCTTCTGGGTGGTCGGCATGGGCAAGCTCGGCGCGCGCGAGCTGAATGTCTCGTCCGACATCGACCTGATCTACGTCTACGACGACGACGGCCACACCCACGGCCCGCGCCCCATCACCGCCCACGAATACTTTGCGCTGCTGGCCAAGCGGCTCTACGCCTTGATTGGCGACGTGACGGACGACGGCCAGGTCTTCCGCGTCGACCTGGCGCTGCGCCCCAATGGCAAGAGCGGCCCGCCCGCCGTGTCCTTGGCGATGCTGGAGGAGTACTTCCTCGTCCAGGGCCGCGAGTGGGAGCGCTTTGCCTGGCTGAAGAGCCGCGTGGTGGCACCGCTGTCAGCCGCCAGCGACCCGCGCACCCGTGGCCTGCGCGACCTGGTCAGCCCCTTTGTCTACCGCCGCTACCTGGACTACGGCGTCTTCGAGGGCCTGCGCCAGCTCCACGGCAAGATCCGCAGCGAGGCCAAGGCGCGCTGCGCCGGGCGGCCCGAGCGGGCCAATGAC
This sequence comes from Roseateles paludis, assembly GCF_039872745.1. Classification (NCBI taxonomy): domain Bacteria; kingdom Pseudomonadati; phylum Pseudomonadota; class Betaproteobacteria; order Burkholderiales; family Sphaerotilaceae; genus Roseateles; species Roseateles paludis. The sequence goes on from NZ_JBDPZD010000001.1 coordinate 477,899, forward strand.
GTCAAGCTCGCGCGCGGTGGCATCCGCGAGATCGAGTTCATCGTGCAGCTGATGCAGGTGGTGCGCGGCGGCCAGTTCCCCGAGATCCGCACCCGCTCCACCGTCAAGGCGCTGCAGCACCTGGCGGCGCGCGGGCTGATGAAGCTCGCCACCGCCGAGCAGTTGCAAGCGGCCTATGTGCTGCTGCGCCAGGTCGAGCACCGCATCCAGTTCCTGGACGACCAGCAGACCCACTGCCTGCCCCAGGAAGACGCCGACCTGCGCTGGATCGCCGCATCGCTCGGCCTCGTTTGTGACCGCAACAGCTGCCAGCTGCTGGAGCGCCTGGACGAGGTGCGCGAGTTCGTCGCCGCCGAGTTCGACTCGCTGCTGCACGGCGCCCCGCAGGCCGCCGCCGCCAGCGGCCCCTGCACCGGCTGTGGCTGCCCGCCGCCGGCGCTGGACTCCGAGGACTTCCTGGCCAAGCTGCCCGAGGCCCTGGCGCGCAGCGTGCGCAGCCTGGCCGAGAACCCGCGCGTCAAGCTGCTCCGCGATGAGAGCCGCCAGCGCCTGGCCAAGCTGATTGCGCGCGCCGCCAAGCACATGGCGGCGGGTGAATGCAGCGAGGACGCCGCGCTGCGCTTTGTGGACTGGCTCGAGCCCCTGCTGCGCCGCGAGAGCTACCTCGCCCTGCTGCTGGAGCGCCCGCAGGTCCAGCAGCGCCTGCTCAGCCTGCTGGGCGTGGCACGCTGGCCCATGCGCTACCTGATGCGCCACCCCGGCGTGATCGACGAGCTGGCCGACGCCCGCCTGCTGCACGGCCGCTTCGAGCCCGCCGCTTACCTCGCCGAACTGCAGGCCCGCCACGCCGGCTGGACGCGCAGCGGCGAGACCGACGACGAAGAGGCCCTGCTCGACACCCTGCGCCGCGCCCACCATGCCGAGATCTTCCGCACCCTGGTGCGTGACGTCGAAGGCGAGCTGAGCGTGGAGCAGGTGGCCGACGACCTCTCCCTGCTGGCCGACGCCACGCTGCAATGCACGCTCGACTGGGTCTGGCCTCGCATCAAGAACCGCCACCGCGATGCGCCCCGCTTTGCCGTCATCGCCTACGGCAAGCTCGGCGGCAAGGAGCTGGGCTACGGCAGTGATCTGGACGTGGTCTTCGTCTTCGACGACGAGGACGAGCGCGCCTCCGAGGTCTATGGCGCCTATGTGCGCCGCCTCGTCACCTGGCTCACGCTGCGCACCTCGGCCGGCGAGCTGTTCGACATCGACACCGCGCTGCGGCCCAACGGCAACTCGGGCCTGCTCGTCACCTCGATGGACAGCTTTGCCGCTTACCAAACAGGTCGCGGCAGCAACACCGCCTGGACCTGGGAACACCAGGCCATCACCCGCGCCCGCTTTTGCGCCGGCTGCCCCGAGCTGGCCGAACGCTTCGAGGCCGTGCGCCGCGAGGTGCTGACCGCCGAGCGCGACCTGCCCGCGCTGCGCGCCGAGGTGCAGTCCATGCGCGACAAGGTGCATCAGGCCAAGGCGCCCAAGCCCGGCCGCTTCGACCTCAAGTACAGCGACGGCGGCATGATGGACGCCGAGTTCGCGCTGCAAACCCTGGTCCTCGCCCACGCCCGCCAGCACCCCGAGCTGCTGGCCAATGCCGGCAACATCGCCCTGCTGGAGCGCTGCGAGGCCGTCGGCCTGCTGCCCCCCGGCGTCGGCCACGCGGCGGCCGATGCCTACCGCGAGCTGCGCCGCGCCCAGCACCGGGCCCGGCTGGACGAGCAATCCACCGCCTTTGATGCCGAAGCGGCGGCCCGCTTTGAGCCCCAGCGCGAGGCGATTCGGGCGTTGTGGCGGGCGGTGTTCATCGGGTGAAGTGGGGCCTCAGCCTCGCCGCCTGGGCCCTGCTCGCCACGCTGGCCCAGGCGCTGCCGCCCACGCAGCTGGCCTGGCAAGGCAGCTTGGCCGAGCCCTGGCGCTTGTTCACCGCCGCCTTTGTCCACTGGACGCCGTGGCACCTGACGATGAACCTGGCCGGCTGCGCGGCACTGGCCGTGCTCGGCTGGCGCGCAGCCCTGGGCCCGCGCGATGCGGTGGCGCTGTGGCTGGCCCTGCCGCTCACGCAACTGGGCCTGCTGCTGCGGCCCGACCTCGCCAGCTACGGCGGGCTCTCGGGCGCGCTGCATGCGGCAACAGGCATCGCGGCCTGTGCGCTGCTGGCGCGTTCCACGGCGCGCGAGCGCTGGGTGGGTGCGGGCATTGCCTCGGGCTTGGCCGTCAAGCTGGTGCTGGAGCAGCCCTGGGGGCCCGCGCTGCAGACCGTGCCGGGGCTCGACTTCCCGCTGGCGCCTTGGGCGCACCTGAGTGGCGCCGGGGCTGGCCTGCTGGCCTGGGCTGGCAGCAGAATCGGGCGCCATGGGACGTGAAGCGAATTGCCATGCCTGTGTCGGTGCCGAGCGCGCCGACGCGAAAGCCCTGCTCGAATCCACCGAACTGATCCTGCGCGGCGCGATCAAGCGGCGTTGGCCGTTGTCGGCCCTGGAGGCAGTGCGTGTGGAGGGCGATGCGCTGTGCTTCAACGTCGGCCCGGAGTTGGTGACGCTGCAGCTGGGCTCCCCCGAGGCTGGCAAATGGGCCGACCGGATCGCCGCACCGCCCAAGAGCCTCGCCGCCAAGCTGGGCCTCGCGCCCGAGCGCCCGGCCTGGGTGCTGGGGACGGTGGCCGATGCCGCGCTGGCCGACGCGCTGGCGGGCCACACCGCGCCCACGCCCGCAGCGGCCACGCAGTGGCTGGCAGTGCTGGAAGAGGCCGCCGAGCTGCCCGCGCTGCTGAGCCGCCTGCAAGGCCCTCAAAGCGAGGCCGTACCGGCGCTCTGGGCCGTCTACCCCAAGGGCGGCGCGATGGACGCTGCCGTGCGCACGCAGCTGCGCGCGGCCGGCTGGCGTGACGTCAAGGCCTGCGCCGTCAGCGAGCGGCTGACCGCCACGCGCTATCTGCCACCTGCTGCGGCCTGAGTTCGCTTCGGAGACTCTGCATGTTTAGCAAGATCCTCATCGCCAACCGGGGCGAGATCGCCTGCCGCGTTGCGGCCACGGCGCGCCGGCTGGGTGTGCGCACCGTCGCCGTGTACTCGGATGCCGACGCCGGCGCCGCGCACGTTGCTGCCTGCGACGAAGCGGTAGCGATCGGGCCTGCAGCGGCGCGTGAGTCCTACCTGAACGCCGAGCGCGTGATCGCGGCGGCGCTCGCCACCGGGGCGCAGGCCGTGCACCCGGGCTATGGTTTTTTGTCCGAGAACGAGGGCTTTGCGCAGGCCTGTGCCGACGCGGGCCTGGTCTTCATCGGGCCGCCGGCTGCGGCCATCCAGGCTATGGGGCTCAAGGCCGAGTCCAAGCGCTTGATGGAGGCGGCGGGTGTGCCGCTGGTGCCCGGCTATCACGGGGCCGACCAGGACCCCACCCACCTGCAGCGCGAGGCCGAGGCCATCGGCTACCCGGTGCTGATCAAGGCCAGTGCCGGCGGCGGCGGGCGGGGCCTGCGCGTGGTGACGAGGCCCGAAGACTTTGCCGCGCAACTGGCGGCCTGCCAGCGCGAGGCCCTGGGCAGCTTTGGCGACGACGCCGTGCTGATCGAGCGCTATGTGCAGCAGCCCCGGCACATCGAGATCCAGGTGTTTGCCGACCGGCAGGGCCAGGTCGTCCACCTCTTCGAGCGCGACTGCTCGGTGCAGCGCCGGCACCAGAAGGTGCTGGAGGAAGCGCCCGCCCCGGGACTCTCGCCCGAGCTGCGCGCGCGCATGGGCGCGGCGGCCGTGGCGGCGGCGCGGGCCGTGGGCTACGTGGGCGCGGGCACGGTGGAGTTCATCGTCGAGCAGGCCCCGGAGGGCGGCATCCGCGACTTCTTCTTCATGGAGATGAACACGCGGCTGCAGGTCGAGCACCCGGTGACCGAGGCCGTCACGGGGCTGGACCTGGTTGAGTGGCAGCTGCGCATCGCTGCCGGCGAGCCGCTGCCGCGCAAGCAAGACGAATTGCGTCTGAATGGCCACGCCATCGAGGCCCGCATCTGTGCCGAGCAAGCCGAGGCCGGCTTCCTGCCCGCCGTTGGCCGGCTCGACGTGGCGCGCTGGCCCGCGCATGTGCGCTTTGAGCGCGGCGCCGTGCGCGTGGATGCCGGCGTGCGCGAGGGTGACGCCATCAGCCCGCACTACGACTCGATGATCGCCAAGCTCATCGTCTGGGGCGCGGACCGAGCCCAGGCCCTGGCCCGGCTCGATGCGGCGCTGGCAGCCACGCACCTGGTGGGCCTGCACACCAATGTGGCCTTCCTGCGGCGCTGCATCGCCACGGCCTCCTTCCGCGAGGCGCGGCTCGACACGGCCTTGATCGAACGCGAGCGCGCCGCCCTCTTCGACGCCCCGGGCCTGCCGCTGCCGCTGGCACTCGCCGGCCTGGTGGCGCAGCTGCGCGCCGTGCAGACGGCAGCGGCAACGTCAGACCCCTGGAGCCGGCGCGACGGCTGGCGCCTCGCGGGGCCGGCCACGCAGTTCCTGCGCGTGGCGGTGGGCGAGGCGGTGCATGAGGTGCAGGTCCAGCACAGCCCCAGCGGCGAGTTGTGGCTGTGCGTGGGCGGCGAGCGGCACGTGCTGCAGGTCCAGTCCAACGGCATCGAGCAGCACCAGCTCAGCCTGGGGGGCCGCACCGCCCAGTTGCACACCTACGCCCAGGGCGACAGCGTCCACGTCTTTGCCGACTCTGGCAGCGCCGTGCTGCGCTGCGTTTCGCCACTGGCGGTGGTCAGCCACGAGGCCCAGCGTGGCGGCCTCAACGCGCCCATGCCGGGCAAGCTCATCGCCCTGCACGTGGGGCCCGGCGACCGCGTCCAGGCCGGCCAAACCGTGGCCGTGATGGAGGCCATGAAGATGGAGCACACCCTCAGCGCCCCGCGCGACGGCACCGTGGCGGCTGTCCACTACGCGGTGGGCGATGCGCTGGCTGAAGGCGCCGCGCTGTTGGCATTGGAGGGCTGACAATGCCGACCATGCAGCCCATCGTTCGAGTTGCCAAGCGCGGTCGTCAGACGGCGGAAGACTTGGCCTTTTGGCGCTCGCGCCCGGTCGCCGAGCGCCTGGCGGCCGTGGAGCAGCTCCGGCTTGAGCACGCCGGCTTCGCCGACCACCCCGATGCTGAACCGCGACTTCAAAGAATTTGCCGAGTTGCTCAACGCGCACGGCGTTGAGTACCTGGTGGTGGGCGGCTATGCGCTGGCCGCGCATGGACATCCGCGCTACACCGGTGACATCGACTTCTGGGTGCGCCCCGACGCGCTCAACATCGAACGCCTGCTGCTGAGCCTCCAAGCCTTTGGCTTCGCCTCGCTCGGGCTGAGCGCTTCGGACTTTGGCGCCGACACCGTCGTCCAGCTTGGGCAGCCGCCACGCCGCATCGACCTGCTCACCGCCATCGACGGCGTGGAGTTCGACGCCTGCTGGGCACGGCGCGAGCAGGTGGATGTCAGCGGACTCAAGCTGTACGTGATCGCGCTGGACGACTTCAAGGCCAACAAGCGAGCCACAGGCCGTTTGAAGGATCTGGCCGACCTGGAAAGCCTCGACGAAGGCGAGGCTTGACCCATGCTCCCCACCCACGTCACCCTTGTCGAGGTCGGCCCGCGCGATGGGCTGCAGAACGAAGCGCAGCCGGTGGCCACGGCCGACAAGGCGCGGCTGGTGGGCTTGCTGCAGGACGCGGGGCTGACGCAGATCGAGGTGACCAGCTTTGTGAGCCCGAAGTGGGTGCCGCAGATGGCGGATAGCACGGCGGTGATGGCGGCGGTGATGGGCTCTATCGAGCGGCGACCCGGCGTGCGCTATTCGGTGCTGACGCCCAACCTCAAGGGCCTCGAAGCGGCGCTGGCCGACCCTGCCACACGACCTGATGAAGTGGTGGTGTTCGGCGCGGCCAGCGAGGCTTTTTCGCAGCGCAATATCAACTGCTCGGTGGCCGAGAGCATCGAGCGCTTTGCGCCGGTGGTGCAGGCCGCGCACGTGGCCGGGCTGCGGGTGCGGGCGGCGCTCTCGTGTGCGCTGGGCTGCCCGTATGAGGGCGAGGTCTCGCCCGACGCGGTGGAGCGCGTGGTGCGGCTCTTCAAGGATCTGGGCGTGGACCACCTCGGCGTGGCCGACACGATTGGCGTGGGCACGCCGCGCCGCGTGCAGGCGGCCATGGAGCGGGCGCTCAAGCACTTCCCGCTGGGCGAGGTCAGCGGCCATTTCCACGACACCTATGGCCAGGCGCTGGCCAATGTCTATGCCTGCCTGGAGATGGGCGTGCATGTGTTTGACGCCAGCGTGGCGGGCCTGGGCGGCTGCCCCTATGCCAAGGGCGCGACGGGCAATGTCGCCACCGAGGACGTGGTCTACCTGCTGCAGGGCCTGGGGATCGAGACGGGCATCAACCTGGACCGGCTGGTGGATGCCGGCGCCTTCATCTCCCAGGTGCTGGGCCGCCCGCCGGTGTCGCGCGTGGCGCGGGCGGTGCTGGCCAAACGTCAGCCCCCAGGTCAAGCATGAGCGCCACCTCTGCCCCCCGTGACGGGTGACCAGCGTCTGGTCAAGCACATCAACCGCGTGGCCTTGCTGCGCCTGCTGCGCGAGGTGCCTGGCCTGTCGCGTGCCGAGCTGGCCGACCGCAGTGGCCTGACGCGCTCCACCATCAGCCTGCTCACCAAGGAGCTGATCGACGAGGGCTGGCTGGTGGAGGACGACGCCGTCGTCACCGGGCAGCTAGGCCGCCGGCCGGTGCCGTTACGGCTGGATGGCTGCGGCCTGGCCCTGATCGGGGCCGAGCTGACGCCCGATGCGCTGCGCGTGGTGACCACGTCCATCCATGGCGAGGTGCTGGAGTCGCGCAGCGCTGAGCTGCGCGACCAGGCGCCCGAGGCCGCCTGCCGCCAGTTGGTCGCGATGGTCACCGTGCTGGCTCAGCACGTGATCCAGGCTGGCCAGCAGGTGCTGGGCATCGGCGTGGCCCTGCCCGGCGCGGTGGACGCGGCGCGCGGCGTGCTGCAGCTGGCGCCCAACATCGGCTGGCGCGATGTGCCGGTGGGCGAACGCCTGCGCGCCGAGCTGGCGGGTGCGGGCCTGGATGCGCTGCCCGTGTTCTGCCAGAACGAGGCCGACCTGGCCGCCATTGGCGAGACCGAGTTCGGCCCCCGGCCGGCCGACAGCCCCTTGATCTACATCTCCTGCGGCGTGGGCCTGGGCTCGGGCATCGTGCTGGGCCACACCTTGTTCACCGGCGCCACCGGCGCGGCGGGCGAGATCGGGCACACCACGCTGCACGTGGGCGGGCGCGTCTGCTCCTGCGGCCGGCGCGGCTGCGCCGAGGCCTATGTGGGCCTGCGCGCCATTGCCGAAGCCGCTGGCCTGCGCCCCAAGGGCGGCAGCCTGGACCACGCCGGCCTGCGTGCGCGCATGAGTGCGGGCGACCCACAGGCCAGCGCCGCCTTCCGCGAGGCCGGCGAGCACCTCGGGGTGCTGCTGCAAAACGTCTGGACCACCTTCGACCCGCGCGCCATCGTGCTGGGCGGCGAGGTGGTGAGCCTGGGGGGCAGCGCCTTCGTGGAGCCGGCACTCGCCACCTTGGCGCGCTTTGCGCAGGCAGCCGGCGTTGCTGCGCCCCAAGTGCGCGTGGGCCGCTTCAATGAGCTGGCGGCCGCGGTGGGCGGTGCCGCCTATGCGCTGCACGCGCTGATGAACCCGTATCAGGCGCGCGGCTGAGGGGCCTGGGCCGCCGGTGCGTGCAGCACGGGCGCAAAGGCAGCACGCACCGACGCAGCCGTTGCTGCATCGCCGGCGCCCAGCATGCCGCGCGCCAGCAGCAGGGCCACCACGGCATCGGCCGCCATGTCGGCCGTGCCCCGGCTGGTGTCGAGCCGCAGCTCCGGGTGCTCGGGCGCCTCGTAAGGCGCGTCGATGCCGGTGAAGCCCTTGAGCTCGCCGCGCCGCGCCTTGCGGTAGAGGCCCTTCACGTCGCGCTGCTCGGCCACGGCCAGCGGGGCGTCCACAAACACCTCGACGAACTCGCCCTCGGCCAGCAGGTGGCGCGCCAGGTCGCGCTCGGCGCGGAAGGGCGAGATGAAGGCCGTGAGCACGATCAGGCCGGCGTCCACCATCAGCTTGGCCACCTCGGCCACGCGGCGGATGTTCTCGGCGCGCGCCGCGTCGCTGAAGCCGAGGTCACGGTTGAGCCCGTGGCGCACGTTGTCGCCGTCGAGCAGGTAGGTGTGCTGGCCCAGCGCATGCAGGCGCTGCTCGACGAGGTTGGCGATGGTGCTCTTGCCCGCGCCCGACAGGCCGGTGAACCACAGCACACAGGGCTGCTGGCCTTTGAGCGCGGCGCGGGCCTGCTTGTCGATGCTGACGGCCTGGCGGTGGATGTTGGACGCCGCGCGGCAGGGCGACACCAGCATGCCCGCCGCCACGCTGCGGCCGCTGGCCGCCTCGTGCAGCGAGAACATGCGCAGCGGCCCCAGGGCCGACGAGGGCTCGAAGGCCACCGGCGCATCCAGCCGCAGGCGCGCCAGCAGGCCGCGCCCGGGGTCCTGCTCGTCGGCGCGCAGCTCCTGCACATGCACGCGGCGCAAGCGCTGCGCCGGGCCCAGGCAGAGCTGCCAGTCAGCGGTTTCGCTCAGCGTCTGCCGGCCATCGCAGATCAGCCGCACCTGGAACTCGTCCTCGGACTCGACCGGGTCGTTCGCGGCCGAGATCAGGTCACCGGGCTCGACCTCGGCGTCGCCTTCGAGATCGAGGGTCACGACATCGCCGCACAGGGGCATGGAGTTGCCCACACCAATCACCGCCCGAACCACCAGCACCTGACCCGAAGGCAACAGGCGCACGCGCTCGCCTGGCGCCACCGAGCCCTGCAGCAGCTCACCCCGCACGGCCAGGCCCGCACCCGGCAGCACGGCCTGGACCTGCAGACGCAAGGGGCCGCTGAGGAAGGCGGCCCGCAGACCCGTCATCTGCAGCAGCGTGCGCCCGAGTTGCTGGGCGCAGGCCTCCATCTCACCCACCCACACGGTATGCACATGGTCCAGGCCCAGCGCGGCAGCCTGGGTCTGGATGTGGGCGCCCATCTTGCGGGCCACGTCCTCGCTCAGGTCGAGCAAGAAAGCCAACGGCTCATTGCCCAGCAGGGCCGCTGCTTGCAGCACGCCCATCAAGGCGGTGTAGCCGGCGCTCGGTTCGTCCACCAGCACCAGCAACTGGGCCGAGCGACGCCGGCCTTCCAGCAACGAGAGCGCGGGCGAGCGCGCCTCGCCCAACTGCCAACGCCAGCGCCCCAGCGGGCTGTTGGCCAGCAGCTCGAACACGCCCTGCACACGCCAGCTCGGGCCCGCACCGCCGAGGTCATGCACCCACAGCTGGCCGGGCGGCTGCTCTTCGGCCGCTTCGCGCTGGAGCCACGACATCAATGTGCCCACCCCGCGAGACTGCATCTTTTCCATCGCGCTTTCTCCCTGCCCACCGCCTGCGCGGCTTCGCTGTTTTGCGATTGCTATCGCCAACAAAGTTAGCGGATGTCCGAGGGCCTCGGCACTGCGGCACGCCCTAGCTGGTAAGGCTGCTAGGTCGGGCATGTTTCGTCACATTCGCGCCGGCTCGGCGGCCCAAAATCGTCAGCGCCGGTCCTCGGGTTTCAGCGACATCGAGGCGGCTGTATTGCTCAGTTGCAAGCCTTGATCAGGGGAGACAAGACGTGGACATCACGCCCACTTTGCTGGCGGCCGTCGAGGCCATTTGTCGCCGTGCGGGCGACGCGATTCTTGAGGTCTATGGCAGCGACTTCGAGGTCAAGGGCAAGGCCGATGCCTCGCCCGTCACGGCCGCCGACGAGCGCGCCGAAGCCCTGATCACGCCGGCCCTTGCGGCCCTCACGCCCGGCATCCCCATCGTGGCCGAAGAGGCCGTGGCGGGCGGTGCGCTGCCTGATGTGTCGGGCGGCCGCTTCTGGCTTGTGGACCCGCTGGACGGCACCAAGGAATTCATCTCGCGCAACGGCGAGTTCACCGTCAACATCGCCCTCGTCGAGCAAGGCGTGCCCGTGCTGGGCGTGGTGCTGGCGCCGGCCCTGGGGCGGCTCTACACCGGCGCACGCGGCCTGGGCGCGTGGGTCGAGGACGAACACGGCCGCCGCGCCATCCAGTGCCGCACGGTGCCCGAGGCGGGCCTGGCCGTGGTGGCCAGCCGCTCGCATGGCGATGCGGCGGCGCTCGACGCCTTCCTCGCCGGCCGCAAGGTGGCGCAGCTGGTCAGCGCCGGCTCCTCGCTCAAGCTCTGCCTCGTGGCCGCCGGCCAGGCCGACCTCTACCCCCGGCTCGGCCGCACCATGGAATGGGACATCGCCGCCGGCGACGCCGTGCTGCGCGCGGCCGGTGGCCTGGTGCGCTGCGTGAGCAGCCACGAGCCGCTGCGCTACGGCAAGCCCGGGCTCGACAACCCCCACTTCTACGCGGCGGCCTGAACGCCACCCCGCATCGCATCAGTCCCCCGCTTTACTCAAGGAGCACCCCATGAAGATCTTCATGATCGGCACCCAACGCTCGGGTTCCAACCTCTTGCGCCTGATGGTCAACCAGGCGCCCGACATCGCGGCCCCGCACCCGCCCCACATCCTGGAGCGCTTTGCGCCGCTGCTGCCGCTGTATGGCGACCTGAGCGTGGAGGGCAACTTCTGCCGCCTGCTGGACGACGTGGTCCACATGGTCGAGGTGAACCCCGTGCCCTGGGGCGTGACGTTCGACCGCGCCGACATCCGCCGCCGCTGCCGCGACAACAGCCTAGTGGCCATCTTCGGCTCGGTCATGGACCGCATGGCCGAGGCCCAGGGCAAGCCCGACTGGATGTGCAAGTCGCTCGCCAATGTGCACTTCCTGCCCGAGATCGAGCGCTACTTCGGCAGCGAGGCCCGCTACCTCTACCTGTACCGCGACGGGCGCGACGTCTGCCTGTCCTTCATGAAGGCCGTGGTCGGCGAGAAGACGGCCTTCCACATCGGCCGGCAATGGAACGTCGAGCAGCAACTGGCCCTCAAGTGCGGCGAGCGCGTGCCCGGCGCGCAGTACTTCTCGCTGTCCTACGAGACCCTGACCGGCAACCCCGAGCCCGCGCTGCGCAAGCTCTGCGAGTGGCTGGGCATCGAGTTCCGCGCCGAGATGCTCGACTTCCACAACTCCGACGAGGCCGGGCGCACCGCCTCGTCCGGCAAGATGTGGGAGAACGTGCGCAAGCCCGTGATGGCGGACAACAGCCGCAAGTGGCTCAAGGGCATGACGCAGGACCAGATCATCGACTTCGAGTCGGTGGCCGGCGACTCGCTCACCGCGCTGGGCTACCCGCTGGAGTTCGTGGGCAAGACCTGCCCCGCCCGCAGCTACGACGACGCCGCCGTCGCCGCGCTCGATGCCGAGAACAAGCGCCTCAAGGGCACGGCCCGCGAAGAGCTCTCGCCCGAGGACGCTGCCGCCCGCAAGCCGCAGGAAGACCTGCTGGCCCGCATCCGCAGCCGCACGGCCCAGCCGGCCTGACCCCAGCCCCGCCCCAGCCAAGGCCCGCCATGTCCAGCAGCTCCGCCCCCACGACCCCGTCCACCGAGACGCCCGGCTCCGTCCCCTACAGCCCGCTGCGGCTGCTGGCGGATTGCATCGTGCTCGGGCTCACGGCCTGGGGCGGCTTCATGGCCCTGCTCGCGCAGGCGCAGCAGCGCTTCGTGCGCCAGCGCGGCTGGGTGCTTGAGAAAGACTTTCTCGACCTCATGGCCCTGGTCACCATGCTGCCGGGGCCGCAGGCCGTCAACGCCCTGGCCGTGATGGGCCACCGGCTGGGTGGCTGGGTGGGCTTTGCGGCGGCGCTGGCGGGCATCGTGCTGCCCAGCTTCTTCATCATCCTGGCACTGTGGTGGGGCTATGCCGCGCTGGCCGGCCACCCGCAGCTGCAGCGCGCGCTGATGGTTGGCGTGCTGCCGCCGCTGGCCATGATCCTGGCGCAGACCGCCTGGAACCAGTCCAAGAAAGCCACCCCCCAGCCGCGCGACAAGGCCCTGGCCGTGGCCGCTGCCATTGCGCTGCTGGTGCTGCCCTTCTGGTCGGCGCCCATCCTGGTGCTGGCCAGCGGCGGCGTGATCGCGCGGCTCTTCTGGCCCGCACCGCCGGCCGCGCCCGCGCCCACCAGCCCCGCCATGGGCCCGGCGCAGATGCTGCTGTGCCTGGTGCCGGCGGCGCTGGCCGTCTTCCAGTTCGTGCCGGCCCTGCTGCCGCAGGACGTGGTGGCCCGCCTGGGCCTGGCCTTTGCCGGCATCGCCACCACGCTGTTCGGCGGCGCCCTCGTGATGGTGCCCTTGCTGGAAGGCCTGATCGTGGACCACCTCGGCTGGCTCAGCCACGCCGGCTTCACCGCCGGCCTCGCCGCCAGCCAGCTCACGCCCGGCCCCATCGTCGGCATCGCCACCTTCACCGGCATGGAGATCGCCGGCTGGGGCGGCGCCCTGGCCGCCACCATCGGCGTCTACACGCCCACCGCCGTCATCGCCGTGGGCGTCAGCCACGCGGCCGACCGCCTCAAGGGCCTGCGCTGGTTCCAGCACGCCATGGTGGGCGTGCGCTGCGCCGTGGTCGGCCTCATCGCCGGCGCCGCCATCACCTTGTGGCTCAAGCTGCCGCTCAGCACTGCGCCCATCGCCTGCGCCCAACTCACCGCCGTCGCCCTGCTGCTGGTGTTCAAGTTCAAGCAGCCGCCCTACGTGAGCATCCCGGTGGGGATGGGGCTGGCGTGGCTGTTGATGGGCTGAAGTCCGCCGCGCCGCCTGGGCTGCTTCAATGAACTGACCGGCGCCGCCAAGCCAACAGGCCCGCCGCGCCAAGCCAGAGTGCCCAGCTGGCAGGCTCGGGCACGGCCGATACGCCGTCGTTCAGCGACACCAAGCGCAGGCCATGGCCGCCGGCCTGGGGCTGCAGGTCGTAGCTCCAGCCGGCCTGCAGGCCCTGCACCTCCACGGGCGTACCGTCCAGACTGAGCTGGCCACCCGCCTGCAACATCTCAAACACATCGCCGGCCTTGGGTGCGAAGCCATTCAGGAACTTGAGCTGCACGCGCCCGCCGTGCAGCTGCAGGTTGCCCGTGACCTGCAGCACGTCGTAGCTGACGCCGGCGTCGTGGCCGGCGATCTCCAGCTCCAGCACGGCCTGGCCGCTCAAGCTCACATCGCCGTCGATCAGTAGCAGGCCCGGGCTGGCGCCGGGCGTGATGCGGCCGTCGGCACCCATCACATCGGCGTGGATGCTGCCGCGACTGCCGCCGATCACACCGCCCGCACCCAGGCCGATCAGTCCCCCTGACACCGAAGCCCCGTTGTGCACGGAGAGCTTGCCGTTGAGCACCATGTCGGTAAAGCTCAGCGTGGTGCCGCTGTCGTGGACCGCCAGGCTGCTGCCGGCGTCAATGGAGATGAGGCTGCTCACCTCCACCGTGCTGCCGCCGCCAACATCCCACTGGCCGCTCTTGATCACGTCGATCAGCGGCTTGCCGTCGATATCGCGTGTCTCGGTGACGAGGGCGGTCACCGTCGCGGTGGCGAGCGTCACCCGGGCGTTGTTGAAGCGCGCAACGCCGGCCTGCACGGCGAGCGCGTTGACGCCGCCGTCGCTGCCCGCATCCCAGCGCGCACCGTCGCGCAGCTCCAGCGTGCCACTGGGCAGCACCTGGAAGCCGACGTTGGACATGCGGCTGCCCGCGCCCTCGACGCGCAGCACCGAGCTGTGGTTCAGATGCCCGTTGCCCAGGCTGATGACGGTGGGGTCCTCGCCCACCAGGGCTGCGCCACCGCTGATGGTGAGCTGCCCATCCCCTGACGTGCCGACGTTGACGGCGCCACCGCGCAGCACCAGTTGGCTGCCGATGCCATCCACGATCAGCTCACCCCGCGTGCCCGCGTGACCCCCGACGGTCACGCCCTGGGTGCGCAGCACGGCGCCGTTGTTCACGAGCGCGCTGCCATGGGCCCCGGCGGCCGTGCCGCCCACGGTCAAGAGCGAGAGATCGACGACGCTGCCGGTGCCCGACACCTCCAGCCGCCCGCCCGCAGCGGCGATGAAGGAGCCGAGGAAGACGCGATCGGTCTTGAGCACCGCGCCGCCGGCCACCCGCAGCAAGCCGTCGGTGCCAAAGCCACCGGTGCCGGCAAACACACTGCGCAGCCCTGTGCCTCCCATCAGCAGCTGGGCGCCGTTATCCAGCACGAGGCTGGCGGCACGGTTGCCGCTGCCGATGCGCACGTCGCCCGCGTCGGCCCGCACGATGCCGTTCAGCAGCCGGGTCTGCCCGCCCAGCACCGACAGCGCCGGGGCGCCAGGGGGCAGGTCGTTGTTGGTGAGGCGCAGGCTGTTGCCGTTCATCTGCAGGCTGAGGTCGAGCCCCGCGCTGACCGAGGCCCACGAGCGGCTGGCATTGAGCGCCAGCACCAGCTGCGTGCCAGGTACGCGGGCCGGCGTGTCGGCGCTGAATTCCACCTGGGTCACGCTCACCGGCACCGGGTCGTCCGGTGCGTCGGGGGACTCCCACAGGCTCTTTCGCGTGTCCACCACGCCCTGCGCCGGGCCGATGTAGCGGGACAGCTGCGGCGGTGGGGGCGGCGGTGGCGGAGGCGGCGGGGGTGGGGGTGGTGGCGCCGGACACGGTGGCGCCAAACCGCAGCCACAGCCGCCTGGCCCGGGCGCGCATAGCGCGAGCACCGGCGGTGTGATCTGGACCGTCAGCATCAGGGCGGCGATGCGGGCAAGCGTGCGTGGGCGCATGGGGGCTCCGTGGCGTTGAAGGCCCGGAGTCTTGCCGGCCTCCGTCTCCGCACCATCTCAGGCGCCGCAGGCCTGGCTCGGGAATATCCAGATGATTCGCCGGCCAAATTAATGTCCAATGCGGGGTTCTGACCTCCGAATCGCTTCAACAAGGAACACGCATGTTTTTGGGCATTGATCTGGGCACCTCTGAAGTCAAGCTGCTGCTGATGGCCGAGGACGGCAGCATCGTCGGCAGCGCGGGCGAGGCGCTCAGCGTCTCGCGGCCGCAGCCGCTGTGGAGCGAGCAGCTGCCGACCGACTGGTGGGCCGCCACCGAGAAGGCCGCCGCCCGCCTGCGCGCCGAGCACGGTGCCGCCTGGGGCGCGATCCGCGGCATCGGGCTCTCGGGCCAGATGCACGGCGCCGTCACGCTGGATGGCGACCTGCAGCCCATCCGCCCCGCCATCCTCTGGAACGACGGCCGCTGCGCCGCCGAGTGCGATGAGCTGCTGAAGCTGGTGCCCGACCTCCACGCCCGCACCGGCAACCTGGCCATGCCCGGCTTCACCGCGCCCAAGCTGCTGTGGATGAAGCACCACGAGCCCGCGCTGTTTGCGCGCGTGGCCAAGGTCATCCTGCCCAAGGACTACCTGCGCCTCAAGCTCACGGGCGAGCTGGCCAATGACATGAGCGACGCCGCCGGCACGCTGTGGCTCGACCCCGCCAAGCGCGACTGGGACGACACCCTGCTGGCCGCCACGGGCCTCTCCCGCGCCCACATGCCGCGCCTGGTCGAAGGCAGCGATGTCTCGGGCACCCTGCTGCCCGCCGTGGCCGCCGCCTGGGGCCTGCCGAGCAGCGTCGTCGTCGCTGGCGGTGCCGGTGACAACGCCGCCAGCGCGGTGGGTATCGGTGCGGTCGAGCCCGGCCAGGGCTTCATCTCGCTGGGCACCAGCGGCGTGATGTTCCTGGTGACGGACGCCTTCCGCCCCAACCCCGGCCGCGCCGTGCACGCCTTCTGCCACACGCTGCCGCAGCGCTGGCACCAGATGACGGTGATGCTCACCGCCGCGTCGGCCCTGGCCTGGGTCACCAAGCTGCTCAAGGCCGAGAACGAGACCGCCCTGCTCGCCCCGCTGGAAGCCGGCGAGAAGGTCTCGGCCCAGTCACCCATCTTCCTGCCCTACCTGTCGGGCGAGCGCACGCCGCACAACGACGTGCACGCCCGCGGCATGCTCTTCGGCCTTGACGCCTCGCACGGCCAGACCGAGATCGCCCACAGCGTGCTTGAAGGCGTCGCCTTCGGCATGGCGCAAGGCCTCGCCGCCCTGCGTGACGCCGGCGCCACCGTGAGCCGCCTGGGCCTCGTGGGCGGCGGTGCCCGCAGCGCCTACTGGGCGCAGATGCACGCCGACGTGCTGGGCGTGGAGATCGAGACCTTCACCGGCGGCGCCCAAGGCGGCGCCCTGGGTGCTGCCCGCCTCGGCGCTCTGGCCACCGGCGCCAAGGTCGCCGACGTCTGCAAGGCCCCGCCCACCGCGCGCATCTTTGCGCCGGACGCCAGCCGCAGCAGCTTCTACGCGCCGCGCCTGCAGCGCTTTGATGCGCTGTATCCGCGCGTCAAGGATCTGGCGCTGACGCTGTAAGCGCTGCCCCTCCAAAGCAAAGCCGCCGGTGGCTCAGGCCCCGGCGGCTTTTGCTTTGTGTGCCTGACTGGGGGCTGTAGGCAGCGAGCCCCAACGAATTCCGCCGATGGAGATGTTGGGGTTCGCTGCGCGATCTGTCGATTCACCTCCGCCGCTGTCGATTCGTCGCAAGCCCGTCGGAGCATGGACGACTGGAGGGTCCACTGGCGTCATCCACCACCCCACGGAGCCTTCTATGCAAAGCCTTCAACTGCGCCATGAGAACCAGGGCAGCCATCCCGCGTACCGCATCTTTTTCGGATTGGTGATCGTTGCGGCCGGTACTGCGGCGCTGCTCGGCCAACTTCGTCTGATCGAGCTGCCGGCGCTGCATCAGTTCTGGCCCTTGGCGCTGTTGCTGGGCGGCCTGGCCCGGCTGGCCTTCGCCGGCAAGGCCGGCAACGGCTGGGTCGGCGCGGTGCTGATCGCGGTCGGCGGCGTGCTGATGGCACGCAACCTCGGCATCGCCGACATCACGATGCGCGACGCTTGGCCCGCATTCGTCATCGCGGCAGGCGTGGCCCTTGTGATGCGCGGCCTGAGCTCCCAACACGCTGGCGCCGTGCTGCTGCCGGGCGACCGTCTGGACCTTGACGCCCGGTTCAGCAACTTGCGCCAGCGCAGCGAGTCACGCAGCTTCCGGGGCGGACGCATCGAACTGGGCTTCAGCAACCTGGAGCTGGACCTGACCGACGCCGCCCTGGACGGTCACGAGGCCGTGCTGGACTTCGACGGCCACTGCAGCAGCTTGACGCTGATCGTCCCGAAAGGCTGGCAGGTGGCCGTGGAGCTGGACGCGCTGCTCGGTAGCGTCATCAACCGCACGACATCACCGGCCGCCACGGCACCACGCCTGGTGTTGCGCGCGCGGACGCGCTTCGGCAGCGTTGAAGTCCGGCACTAGGTCCGTTTCTCCCGAGTTCCGGCAAGTGGACGGAGGGGGCTCAACCATTCAGCGATACGACACCCGCGAGGGCGCCTGAAACGTTGGTGCCTGCGGTTCCCCCTTCGACGGTCCTACGGCGCCGGGACGCGGCGAAAAGCAGGAGGGGGGGCAGGCCACCGTGTGCCCCTACGGGCTCGCGCATCAACGCCTATGCGCCTGCAGATGACTCACGAAGCCCTCTACTGCACGAGCCGCCTCATCTGGGCGCGTCTGCAAGAGAAAGTGCGGCCCAGGAAGTCGGCACACCTGTATGGCCCGTTGGGCAGCGAGCATGCGGCGCATGGCTCGCTCAGGAACCACTAGGTCCGCAGCAGCCTGAAGGTACAAGACAGGCATTTGAACTTGCCGCAACTTCGCCAGAACATCAACCCGCAACGTAGCAAGCGCACGGACAGTGGTCACCGACGCAGGCAACGACGCAAGAACCCGCGCGAGTTCACGCTGAAGCGCAGGATCGAAATCGCGACCCATCAACGCTCGTCCAATGAGCCAGATCGGTAGCAAGCTCTGAGGCACCCAAGGCAATACCGGTGCAAGCCACCGAAGCGCCGGGCGCGGGCAGTCGGCGAAGGTGCAGCACAAAACCAGACCCGCCATACCCTGAGGACTGCGAGCCGCCAACTCGATGCCAATAGGCCCAGAGAAGGACTCAGCGAGGACGCAGTACTGCTCGCCGCTGGGAAGACGCTCTGCTACCCAGTCCGTGAGTTGCGCGTAGTTCAAAGGCCGATCACTTGGGTATCGGACGACTTGCGCGTTCAAGTGTGGCGACAGGCATCGGACGAAAGGGGAGAAGAAATCGCCGCTCCCATCCATGCCTGGCAGCAAGACGAGGGTAGTGACCACCATGTATTCGCTACACGAGGTCACAGGCCTCAATGCACCCCATGCATCCACCGCTTCATCAGCGGCGTCATGGCCATGAGCACGAGGCCGGCGGCGACGGGGATGGCGGTGAAGATGAGGAAGAAGACGGACATCGAGTAGGCCTGTGAGACCTGGTCGATGTAAGCGCCGACGGAGCCGCCGAGCTTGTGGGCGATGGCGGCGTTGAGGTACCAGAAGCCGAACATCAGGCCCAGCAGGCGCACGGGCGCGAGCTTGGAGATGTAGGACAGGCCGACGGGCGAGACGCAAAGCTCGCCCATGGTGTGCAGCAGGTAGGCCAGCGTCAGATACATCATGCTGACCTGGGCCGTCTTGGCGCCGGGGGCGATGCCGGCCGAGCCCAGCGAGAGCACGGCGAAGCCGAGGCCGAGCAGGATGAGGCCGACGCCGAACTTGACCGGGCCGCTGGGGTTCCATTTGTCCTCCCACATCTTGGAGAACATCGGCGCCAGCACGACGATGAAGAAGCTGTTGAGCACGCCGAACCAGGTGGCAGGCACCTCACTCTGGTCCATCGCGAACTCGCGGCCCAGCATCCACAGGCACAGGCCCCAGATGACGGCAAAAGCCACAGCCAGGCTGAGGTTGGCCAGCCAGACCTTGCCACCGGTGCCCTGGTAGAGCTTGAACAGCAGCCAGGTGAGCAGGGCGGCTGGCACCAGGGTCATGGCGGTGTTGATGAGCTTGAAGGCCAGGCCTGCAGCGCCGACCAGGGTGCGGTCGGTGTAGTCGGCCGCAAAGATGGTCATGGAGCCACCGGCCTGCTCGAAGGCAAACCAGAAGAAGATGGTCGAGAGCGAGAAGACGATGACGGCCTTGAGGCGGTCGGCCACGACATTGGCCGGCGGTTCATCGGCCGGCACGGGCGCCGCAGCGTCCTTGCGCTCGACGCGGTCGCCGATCGTGCCGAAGAGGCTGCGCGAAAAGTAGAACTGCAGCGCCCCGAGGATCATGAAGATGCCCGCGAGGCCGAAGCCGAGGTGCCAGGACACCTTCTCGCCGATGTAGCCGCACAGCGAAATGCCGAAGAAGGCGCCGGCGTTCACGCCCATGTAGAAGAGCGTGTAGCCGCCGTCGCGGCGGCCCGAGTCGTCCTTGCTGTAGAGCTGGCCGACGAGGGCGGAGATGTTGGGCTTGAAGAGGCCGGTACCGAGGATGACGAGGCCGAGGCCGGCATAGAAGCTCGGCACCGTGTCGAAGAAGAGGGTGATGTGGCCGGCCGCGATGACAAAGCCACCAAGCAGCACCGAGCGGCGCGTGCCCAGCAGGCGGTCGGCGATGTAGCCGCCGATGATGGGCGTGAGGTAGGCCAGCGAGGTGTAGGAGCCGTAGAGGTTCTGGGCGTCGGCCCGGCTCCAGCCCCAGCCGCCGCTGCTGGCCTCGGAGACCAGGAACAGCACCAGCAAGGCGCGCATCCCGTAGTAGGAGAAGCGCTCCCACATCTCGGTGAAGAACAGAACAAACAGGCGACTGGGCTGGCCGAGGATGTCGGGGCCGGCTGCCGCCACGGAAGCGCCGGTGGGCGCGGTGGAGCTTGCAGAGGTGCTCAAGATGGGTGCCTGAACGAAGTGGATCGTTGCCAGGACGGGTGTGCCCGGGCGCGAGGCCTCGATTGTCCCGCTGCGGCAGCAGGTGTCAGTGGCTCGCAAACCCGACGCGGGCGTCGTCTAGAAGCGGGTCTCTACGCGGTCGCGGCCGTCGCGCTTGGCGCGGTACATGGCGGCGTCGGCGGCCTGCAGGCAGTCGGCCATCTCGGCCGGGGTGGTGGCCTCGGCCACGCCCCAGCTGGCGGTGATGTGCAGGCCCTCGGGCCAGGCCTCGGCAGCCAGGCGGTCACGCAGGCGCTGGGCGGCGCTGGTGGCCTCGGCCGCCGTGGTCTGGCGCATCAGGATCAGGAACTCCTCGCCGCCCCAGCGGGCCACCAGGTCGCCGCGCGGCAGGTGGTGGCGCAGCGCCTGCGCAAACTGCACCAGCACGGCGTCACCCACCGCGTGGCCGTGGGCGTCGTTGATGTCCTTGAAGCGGTCGATGTCGAGGAAGACGATGGACACCGGGTAGCTGTTGTCGCCCTGGCGCCGCAACTCCTCGATGAAGCGTTCGACGCCGGCGCGGTTGGCCAGCTGGGTCAGCGGGTCGCGCTCGACGCGCTGCTCCAGGTCGTCGGTGTGGCGGCGCAGGCGGCGGTGGGCGGCGCGGGCGTCGAGCGCGAGATACACCAGCAGCGAGACCATCCACAGCAGCAGCAGCCCGAGGCGCAGGGTGCCGACGGGCATCCAGTTGCCCACCAGCTCGGCGTAGTAGAGCCGGATGCGGTGCAGGCCCGGCGCGGCATTGCCGCCGGTGCCGATGCTGAGGATGTGCACCTGGTCGAGCTTGGGGCCGATCTCTTCGATGCGCTCGGGGTGCTCGCGCATCCACCAGGAGCTGACGACGAACTGGTCGGGCCGCAGCTGCACGGCACTGGCGGCCCGGGTGGCCGACCACACCACCTCGTGCGGCTTGTAGCCGCCGGGCGGTACCGGCAGCGCCTGGCCCACACGACGGCCGAGCAGGAAGACGCGCACCTGGGGGGGCTGGCCGTCAGTGGTCGGGCCCTCGGCCTCCAAGGCAAAGCGCAGGTGGCTGAACTGGGTGAAGTCGATGCCCGCGCGCCCGAGATCGATCTGCAGCTCGCAGTAGGGAAACTGGAAGCCCGCTTTCAGCTCGCACTCGATGGCGACACCGTCATCGGGCAGCTTGAGCATGTGGGCCGTGCTCGCCCCACCATCGGGCTGGTCGTCCACGGCCTTGAGCAACTGGCCGGGCGTGCGGCCGTCCACCGGCAGCCAGCGCGTCCGGCCCTGCTCGTTGGCGTACAGCGCCAGCACCGTGAGGACGGTGAGGACGGCGAGCAGCCAACGCAGGGCCATGCGACCACCTATCCGAGGTCTCGGCCTTCCGGGCCGAGCGCCGGGCCGCCCCAAGCCGGCCCGTCTGAAGCTGCCTGCGGCTCAATGCCGCTGGCAGCTTTGTCCCCTCGGGGGACCGACCAGACTCGCCCGCGTTCAGCGCGGCGAGGTTGGGCGAGGGGCCTCATGTCACCCCGCAGCGCGCTTGGCCAGGATCTCGAAGGCGGGAAGGGTCTTGCCTTCGAGCACTTCGAGGAAGGCGCCGCCGCCGGTGGAGATGTAGCCCACCTGCTTCTCGATGCCGTACTTGGCGATGGCCGCCAGGGTGTCGCCACCGCCAGCGATGGAGAAGGCGCTGCTGTCGGCGATGGCGCGGGCCACCGTCTCGGTGCCCTTGGCGAAGGCGTCGAACTCGAACACGCCGACCGGGCCGTTCCAGACGATGGTGCCAGCGGCCTTGAGCTGCTCGGCGAGGATGGCTGCCGTCTTGGGGCCGATGTCGAGGATCAGGTCGTCATCAGCGACGTCGGTGGCGGCCTTGACGGTGGCGGGTGCATCGGCGGCAAAGGCCTTGGCGGTGACCACGTCGACGGGGATGGGCACGGCCGCGCCGCGCGCCTTCATGGCCTCGATCACGGCCTTGGCGTCGCCCACGAGGTCAGCCTCGGCGAGCGACTTGCCGATCTTGAGACCGGCGGCCAGCATGAAGGTGTTGGCAATGCCGCCACCGACGATCAGGCCGTCGACGTTCTTGGACAGGCTTTGCAGGATGGTCAGCTTGGTCGAGACCTTGGAGCCCGCCACGATGGCCACGAGCGGGCGCTTGGGGTTGGCCAGGGCCTTGGAGATGGCGTCGATCTCGGCAGCCAGCAGCGGGCCGGCGCAGGCGATCGGGGCGAACTGCGCGATGCCATAGGTGGTGGCTTCAGCGCGGTGGGCGGTGCCGAAGGCGTCGTGCACAAAGATGTCGCACAGCGCGGCGAGCTTCTTGGACAGCTCTTCGTTGCACTTCTTCTCGCCCTTGTTGACGCGGCAGTTCTCCAGCAGCACCAGCTCGCCCGGCTGCACGGCCACGCCGTCCACCCAGTTGGCGACCAGCTTGACCGGGCGGCCCAGCAGCTCACCCATGCGGGCGGCAACGGGAGCCAGCGAGTCTTCGGGCTTGAACTCGCCCTCGGTCGGGCGACCCAGGTGGGAGGTGACCATCACCGCAGCGCCGGCATCCAGGGCCAACTTGATGGCGGGGATGGAGGCGCGAATGCGGGTGTCCTCGGTGATGTTGCCGGCGTCGTCCTGCGGGACGTTCAGGTCGGCACGGATGAAGACACGCTTGCCGGAGACTTTGCCGGCAGCGACGAGATCGGAAAAGCGAATGACGTTCATGGGACGCGGTGTGTGTGAGGGACAAGACAACGCCGCCATTCTCACCGCGCGCGGTTTCCAGCGGTTACCAACCAACCCCGAGCCGCAAGCAGAGCATCACGGCCATGCCGATGACGATGGTGAGCAGGATGTCGCGCCGCCAGAGGTAGTAGGCGGCCGTGGCCACCAGGGCGGCGGGCCAGCGAGCGTCCTGCCAGGTGGTGATCACCTCGCCCTGGGTCATGAAGATCTCGGGCGCCACCACGGCGACGAGGGCCGCCAGCGGCGCGACCTTGAGCGCATCGCGCAGCCAGGGCGGCAGCGGCCAGGGCCGCGATGGGATCAGGAAGAAGCCGCGCGTGATCACGCTCACCACCGCCAGGCCAGCAATGGCGACCCAGACATAAAGCTCACGATCAGTCATGCCGGCGCCGCTCCAGCCACAGGCCCAGCGCCCCAGCCACGACGATGGCGCAGATGATGTTGAGCTTGAAGGGCAGGTGGTAGGTGGCGATGGACACCAGACCCGCCACCGCCGCCACGGCCCAGAGCACCCGCTCAGTCAGCAGCGAGTAGCACATGCCCAGCAGCGCGAGCGTGCCCGCAAAACCCAGGCCCCAGCGCGTGGGCACGCTGTCCGCCAGCACGATGCCGATGATGGACAGCACATGCCAGCACACCGCCATCACCACCGCGCCGCCGATGAAATAGGGCACCTGGCCCGGCGCCGGCTGGCCGCCGGGGTAGCGCTGGATGTAGCGCACATAGGCCAGGTCCGTCGCCCAATACGCCATCAGCAGCCGCTGCCAGCGTGGCAGGTGGCCCCAGTAGCCACGCCACTGGGCACTGAAGATCACGAAGCGCAGGTTGACGCAGAAGGCCGTGCCGAGGATCACCCACCACGGCGCGCCGGCCGCCAGCAGCGGCAGCGAGGCCAGCTGCGCGCTGCCCGCAAACACCAGCAGCGACATGCCCAGCGCCTGCCAGAGCGTGAGCCCGCTCTTGACCATGGCCACGCCCGTGACCAGCCCCCAGGCCGCCAGCCCAAGCGAGGGCGGCAGCATGTCGCGCACGCCCTGGCGGAAGTCCGGGTGGCGCTGCAGGGCACGCAGGGCGGCAAGGTTCATGGCCGCATTCTCAGCCGCTGCGCTGTGCAAGTTTGCCGATGGGGTTTGCGCCGGCCCTGCAGCGGGTGCTGGGTCTTTGAGTTCTGGCTGGCCGCCATTACCCTTGCCGGGCGAGCCCATCCAACGCCGTCCCTGCATGCCCTCCACGCCCCCCAGCCCCCTTGCGCTCTATCAGCACAGCCTGGCCGGCGATGTGGCCGCCTACGCGCGCCATGCCTTTGAATGGCTGCGGGCGCAGATCGACTTTGATGCCGGCATGCTGATCACCAGCCAGGCCAACCAACCCGGCTTTCTTGACGCGCACTTCAGCGGCTTTGCCGATGTGCCGGCCCTGATGGCGAGCTGGCAGGGCGTGGCCCACCTGGATGTGCTGGCGCCGCGCCTGGTGGCCGAGCCCGGCGTCGCCCGCCGGCATGACAAGGACGACCCCCTGCTGGCCGGCCCCGAGTTCGCGCCGCTGCACGCGCATCTCGAACGCTTTGGCTTCCAGCACACCCTGTGCCTTGCGCTGCCGACGCCGGAGCCGCAATTCCTGGTGGTGATCATCCTGGTCCGCAGCCAGCGTGGCCGGCGCGGCACCGACGCAGAACTGGCCCGCCTGGCGCAGCTGGGCCCGGCTGTGGCCGAAACCTATGCGGCCTGCCGCCGCATGGCCTTGCTGGCCCAGCCGTTGGCAGGCCTGCAGCACCTGTGCATGGCCCGCATCACCCGCCAGGGCGCCTACGTGCAGACCACGCCCGCCTTTTGCGAGTTGATGTGGGCCGGCCGTGCGCCGCAGAACGTGCACCTGCCGCCCGAGGCGCTGCGCGCCCTCTCCAGCGGCCAGGCCTGGCCGCTGCCCGGGCGTGACCTGGTGCTGCATGCCCAGCCCGACGCCGAGGGCCAAGGCTGGCTGCTGCGCCTGCAACCGCGCCGGGCGGCCGACCAGCTCAGCCCGCGCGAGCGCGAGATCGCCCAGCGCTTTGCACGCGGCGAGTCCAACACCGCCATTGCCGAGACCCTGGGGCTGTCGCCCGCCACGGTGCGCAACCACCTGAGCAATGCCTACGCCAAGCTGCAGGTACGCCACCGGGCCGGGCTGATCGCGGCGCTCGGCTGACCCCCCCGAGCTGAGGGAGGTCGCCTGGTGCAACTGCACCATGGGCAGCAAGGCAGCGCCTTTCCATACTGGCCTCCATTTCCCTGGAGCCTCCCATGCGACTCAAGACCCTGCTCGCCGCCAGCCTGATCGCCCTGGTGACCACCCCGGCGCTGGCCGACCTCTACAGCGAGAACTTCGCCCAGCACCAGTACACCCACCTTTACGGCAACGCCTTCTACACGTCGCAATGCGACTACGGCAAGGTCGGCCAGCCCGGTCAACCTTGTGGCGATGGCTACCGCTTGGCCGAGATCTGGGGCACGTCCGCCGAAAGCCTGCCGTCCTACGGCCACATCGAAGGCCGCGCCAGCGCCACCATGCCGGCGGGCGGCGAGGCCAACTGGCACTGGGGCACGACCCATGTGTTCAGCCGCTGGGGCGACTGGCTGACTGTGGAGTCCAGCACCCTGCCGGTCGGCACGCCGGTGACACTGGACCTGCGCATCAACTGGTCACACAGCATCTCGATCGATGCGGGTGCGGGCAGCCTCACACGGGCCCAGGCCAGCCTGCACTACAGCGGGCCGGACTGCTGCAACCTCATCACCTTGGTGCAGGGCAACCACTACGACACCACGGACCCCGGCAGCGTCGGCATCGGCAGCTTCAACACCTTTGTCGGCAACAGCATCTACTTCGTTGGCGTGCTCAGCCTCGATGCCGACATCACCGGCGGCACCGTGGGCGGCACGGCCTACAGCGTCGGTTCGGCCGACTACTTCATCACACCGCAAGCCGGCGTCAGCCTGCGCAGCGCCTCAGGCCACAACTACTCGATCAGCGCCGTGCCCGAGCCCGCCAGCCTGGCGCTCTGGGCCTGCGGCTTGGTCGGGCTGGTGGGGCAGCTCAGCCGCCAGCGGCGCCGCAACTCCTGAGTCTGGTCGAAAGGAGCCTCAGTCCTTGGCGCGGCGCACTGAGCCGCTGCCCGCGACCGAGCTGCTGACCTCAGGTGAGCCGAGGTAGCGCACATCGCCCGAGCCGGCGATGGAGACCTTGAGCTTTTGGGCCACCTGCACCTGGGCGTCACCGCTGCCCGAGATGCTGATCTTGGCCTCGTTGGTGGCCAGGCCAAGGGCCTTCACATCGCCGGAGCCGGCAATGCTGGCTTGCAGCTCGGAGGCGCGGCCGGTGGCCACCACATCGCCACTGCCGGCGATGCTGAGGAACACCTGGTCGGCCTGCAGCCCATCGAGCTGCAGGTCGCCCGAGCCGGCGATGCTGCCGTCAAACCGGCCATTGGCCTTGAAGGCCTCGACGCGGACCTTGCCCGAGCCGGCAATCGCTACTGCACGCAGGCTGGGCAGGTCCACGCTCACGGTCAGCGGCACAGTGCCCACCGGCTCATAGCCACGCTTGGGGCCAATCTCCAGCGTCCGGCCCTTGCTGCCCTCCACGACACGGGTTTCCAGATAGGGCAGCAGGTTCTTGTCGGCACGCAGCTCGACCTTGGTGCTGCCAGCCTGGCGCACCACGGCATTGAGATCCCCATGCAGCGCGATGGCGTCGAAGTCGCCCAGGCTGCGCGCCTCGGTCACCACCTCACCATTGCCGCGCACGCGCTCGCCCTTGCCCCAATTCCAGTTCCAGGCCGAGGCCGGCAGGGCGGCAGTGAGCAGCGCGCCGCAGGCGGCGAGGGCGAACAGGCGACGGGTGGGTGCGGACATGGCGGGTCTCCAAGGGGTATGGGGAGTGGCGATGTCTGCACTGTGCGCAAGCGCCCGGCGGGCTGCCAGGCTTGCGCGACCAACTGCTGAAACGGAGTCCTGAAGTGCGCCGGCCCGCGGCCGCGACGCTCAATGCGCCTTGGCGTCTGGCTTGGCGTCGGCCTTGGTGTCGGCTTTCGCGTCGCCCTTGGCCTCGGGTTTGGACTCCGGCTTGGCGTCAACCTTGGGCGCCTTGGTCTCGACCTCTTCGTCCACCGACTTGGGCTTCTTGGGGTCCGGGCGCGGCACGACGGGCAACACGCCCTCAAGCTTGTTCTCGCGCATGTACTCGTCCATCTCACGCCAGCCGTTGTAGATGGCGGCCTTCTGGGCCTTGGGGTTGAGCACGTAGCAGTCTTCGATGGCTCGCATCGCGTGCCGGCAGGCGCTGCCGATGGCCTTGCCCTCGGCCTCCTTGGCAGCCGCAACCTTGGCCGGGTCCTCAATGCCAAGCTGCTCGCAGGCCGTGAGGGCAGCAAGCAGGGGCAGGAGGAGGGCGAGGCGCTTCATGGGCTGGGGTCGAAGGTACACGCCGATTGTCAAATGGCGCTCGCCAACCGCAAGGGAGGAATTGGCGGGAAGAAAGCCCTCAATCCCCGAGCCGCTCGCCCACGGCCAGCGGCTTGCCTTGCAGCACCTGGGTGGCCGGCCCACGGCGTCCGCCGGGTCGCTGCAGCTCCAGCAGGCGCACGGCACCCCGTCCACATGCGACGACCTCTGGCGCGATCACCTGGCCAGGCTCGCCGGCACCCTCTGCCGGCGCCACGCGCCAGACCTTGAGGGCCTCGCCGCCGGCCGTGGTGCTGCCGCCAGGAAAGGGGTCGAAAGCCCGCAGCCGGCGCTCGATCTCGGCCGCGCTCTGGCGCCAGTCGATCTGCGACTCGGCCTTGTCGATCTTGTGGGCGTAGGTGATGCCCTCCATGGGCTGCGGCACATAGACCGGCGGCTGTTGCAGCGCCTGGACGATCAATCGCCCGCCCAGCGCGGCCAGGCGGTCATGCAGCGTGGCGGTGGTGTCATCGCGGCGGATGGGCTCACGCCCCACCAGGCCCATGGCACCGGTGTCCAGGCCCGCGTCCATCTGCATGATGGTGACGCCGGTCTCGGCGTCGCCGGCCTCGATGGCGCGATGGATGGGCGCCGCGCCGCGCCAGCGTGGCAGCAGCGAAGCGTGGATATTCAGGCAACCGAGCTTGGGCAGGTCCAGCACCCACTGCGGCAGGATCAGGCCATAGGCGGCCACCACCATCACATCGGGCTGGGCCGCCAGCAGCGACTCACGCGCCGCCGCCGCGTCGGCAGCGTACTTGCCGTCCAGCTTCAGGCCCTGCGGCTGCGCCACCGCGATGCCCGCGGCCAGTGCGCGCTGTTTGACGGCACTGGCCTGCAGCTTCATGCCGCGCCCGGCCGGGCGGTCGGGCTGGGTCAGGACCAGCGGCACCTCGAAACCGGCCGCCAGCAGCGCGTCCAGCGCCACGGCCGCGAACTCGGGCGTGCCGGCAAAAACGACTCTCATACAGCGACGCGCACGGGGTCAGAACCTCTTGCTGCGCTGCTTGGCTTCAAGCTCTTCCTCGCGGGCCTTCTTGACCATCTTGGTCTTGATGCGCTCGCGCTTGAGCGGGCTCAGGTACTCGACGAAGACCTTGCCCAGCAGGTGGTCCAGCTCGTGCTGCACGCACACGGCCAGCAGGCCCTCGGCATCGAACTCATAGGGCTGGCCGTCACGGCCCAGCGCGCGCACCGTGACCTGGGCGTGGCGGGGCACCTTGTCGTAGGTCTGGGGCACGGACAGGCAGCCTTCCTCGCCCTCCACGAAGCCCTCGCTGAAGCGGGTGATCTCGGGGTTGATCAGCACGCGCGGCTCGTCGCGGTCCTTGGAGGTGTCGATCACGACCACCCGCTCATGCACATTGACCTGCGTGGCCGCGAGGCCCACGCCGTCGGCGGCATACATGGTCTCGAGCATGTCGTCGACGAGCTGGCGGATGCGCTCATCGACGGCCTCCACCGGCTTGGCCACGGTCTGGAGGCGGGGATCGGGGTAACGAAGGATCTTGAGCTGGGGCATGTGTAAGCAGTCGCAAACAAGCCGCATTTGACGACTTGCAGGGGGCGTTTTCGGGCAGACCGGACGCGGGATTGCGTGCAGAATCCCTGCGGACGCGAAGGAGGGATTTTCGCCTACGCGCCCCATTCCCGTTCGGAGACCGCCCGCGATGCCCTCTCGCCTGCAAGCCCCTGCCCTCCTGCTGACTGCCCTGGCCCTGGCCAGCAGTGGCGCTGCCCTCGCCCAAGGCACCCGCTACCCGGTGACGCCCGCCCAGCAACAAGCGGCCGACGAGATCGCGACGCAAGGTGTGCCCCTGGTCGACCTGGCCCCCGACGCCCCCGACAGCCACACCGTCAAGCAGGGCGACACGCTGTGGGACATCTCCAAGCTCTTCCTCAAGGGGCCCTGGCGCTGGCCCGAGCTGTGGGGCATGAACCGCAAGGACATCGCCAACCCCCACCTGATCTACCCCGGCCAGGTGCTGCGCCTGGTGCGCCGCGACGGCCGCGCCATGCTGGAGACCAGCGCCGCCGGTGCCGCCGGCTCGGGCATCCCGGGCGACGCCATCAAGCTCAAGCCCCGCATGCGCATCGCCACGCTGGACGAGACGGCCATCGCCTCGATCCCGATGTCGCTGATCCAGCCCTTCCTGACCGATGCTGTCGTCTTCGACACCGACGCGCTGGCCACGGCGCCACGCATCGTCGCCGCCACCGAAGGCCGCGTGCTGATCAGCGCTGGCGAGAACGCCTACGCACGGGGCGACTTTGGCGGCGCCAACGACTTCCGCATCTTCCGCCAGGCTCGCCCCCTGGTGGACCCCGACGACGGCAGCATCCTGGCCTACGAGGCGCCCTATGTGGGCACGGCCGAGCTGGTCAAGCCTGAGGGCGAGGCCAAGGTCGGCGACGAGACCCTGCCCGTGCCGGCCACGCTGCGCATCAAGACCGTGCGCCAGGAGGTGGCCAGCGGCGACCGCCTGGCCCCCGTGCCGCAGCGCAACTACCTGCGCTACATCCCGCACGCCCCGGCCAGCCCGGTGAGCGGCCGCATCATTTCGCTCTACGGCGACGCCCTGCACGGCGGCCAGAACCAGATCGTCGTGCTCAACCGCGGCAGCGCCAACGGCATCGAGCGCGGCCACGTGCTCTCGCTCTGGCGCGATGGCCGCGTGGCCCGCGACACCACCGGTGACAGCCCGCAGACCATCAAGCTGCCCGACGAGCGCCATGGCGTGCTCTTCGTGTTCGAGGTCTACGAGCGCGTGGCCTACGCCCTGGTCATGCAGGTGCGCGAGCCCGTGCGCGCAGGCGACCGCTTCAGCGAGCCCTGATACAGCGCCGCATGGACCGCGCCGAGCTGTCGGCCTGGCTGCGGCTGCTCGAGACGCCCGGCATCGGGCTGACGACGGCACGCCGGCTGTTGCTGGCGGCGGGGAGCGCTGAGGCGGTGTTCGAGCTGCCGGCAGTCGCCCTGGCCAGCCTGTGCTCGGCGCGCCAGCGCGAGGCGCTCGCGAAGCCGCCCGACTCGCTCGACGCGCTGACCGAGCAGACCTGGGCCTGGCTGCAAACCGACCCGCGTCACAGCTTGCTGACCCCGGCAGACCCTGACTACCCACCGCGCCTGCTCGAATCGCCCGACCCACCGCTGCTGCTCTACCTCTGGGGCGACCGGGCTGCGCTGCGCGAACCCGCGCTCGCCATCGTCGGCAGCCGCAACCCGACGGCCCAAGGGAAGGACAACGCGCACGCCTTCGCGGCCAGTCTCGCGCGTGGTGGCTATTGCATCGTCTCTGGCCTGGCCCTGGGCATCGATGGCGCGGCCCACGAGGGCGCGCTCCAGGCCGCAGGCCGCACCATCGCCGTGGTGGGCACGGGCATGGACCAGGTCTACCCCCGGCGCCACACGGCACTGGCCGCCCGCGTCGCGCAGCAGGGCCTCGTGATCAGCGAGTACGCGCTGGGCACGCCCGTGCTGGGGCCCAACTTCCCGCGCCGCAACCGCATCATTGCCGGCCTGAGCCAGGGCTGCCTGGTCGTCGAGGCCGCCGTGCAGTCGGGCTCGCTGGTCACCGCCCGGCAGGCGCTGGAAGCCGGGCGCGAAGTCTTCGCCATCCCCGGCTCCATCCACTCGCCGCAGGCGCGCGGCTGCCATGCGCTGATCCGCCAGGGCGCCAAGCTGGTCGAGTCGGCCCAGGACATCCTGGAAGAGCTGCTGCCCCTGCCGCCTCGCCCGGCCGCCGACCCGGCGCCGGCCGACGAACCCGAGCTACTGGACAGCGCGGACGACGCGAACGACCCCCCGGTCCTGACGGTCCTGGAGGCCATGGGCCATGACCCGGTCAGCCTCGACGCCCTGCTGGCGCGCGGCCCCTGGACGGCCGCCGAACTGAACGCCCAGCTGCTGGAGCTGGAGCTGGACGGCCTGGTGGCCCGGCTGGCCGGCCAGCTGTTTCAGCGCCGCACGACGGCCTGAAATGAACACCCCCGACCCGGGGCTATTCGGGCGTGACGCCCGAAAACGCTCGGCTATCATGGGTTCACCATGTTCGACGTCCTGGTCTATCTCTACGAAACCTACTGGCGCCCGGACGCCTGCCCGGACCACGCCCAGCTGACCCGCAAGCTCACCGCCGTGGGCTTTGAGACCGACGAGATCCAGGAGGCGCTCTCCTGGCTCGACGGCCTGGCCAGCGCGGGCGAGTCGCTCGAACAAGCGGCCGAGGCCCAAGGCCCCTTGAGCGTGCGTGTCTACATGCCGCACGAGATCGAGCACCTGGGCGAGACCTCGGTCGGCTTCATCCGCTTCCTGGAAAACGCCGGCGTGCTGCCCGCGCCGATGCGCGAGATGGTGATCGACCGCGCGATGGCCATTCCCGGCAGCCCCATGGACCTGGAAGACCTGAAGATCATCGTGCTGATGGTGTTCTGGAGCGTGGGCGAAGAGCCTGACGCGCTGATCCTGGACGAGCTTTTCGTCGCCCCAGAAGATCGCCTCATTCACTGAACGGCTCTCGCACAAGCAAACGGCGCCTATGGCGCCGTTTTCAATTCAGGAGCCGGCTCGGATCGGCATCCAGCTTGGCCAGCGCCTTGCGCGTGGCCTGCACGGTGAGGGCTTCGTCCTGCGCCGGCAGCAGCAGGCCGGCCTGCAGGAAGGCCGCCATGCGATTGAGCGAGAACAGCACCCCGCGGCCCTTGGGCGTGACAAAGAGGGCGAGCTGCTTGCGCAGGCCGCGCCAAGCCAGCTGCACCTGCTCGTTGCGGCCCCGGTAGTCGAGCATGAACCAGCCGCCCACCTGCAGCTCGCGCGCCCAGGCGACCATGGCAGGCGTGGGGGCGGAGCCGCCCTCGGCCACCACCTCCATGCCATCGGACTCGTGGCCGGAGAGGTCGCGCACCAGCATCTCGTCGACCTGGGCGTCGTCGCCCTCGCCGTCGGGCAGCATGGCTTCGAGGTCTTCGAGCTGCTCCATCAGCTCGTCCAGGCGCTCGCGCGGGATCACGGCCGTCTTGGCCGTGAAGGCGGCCGCCAGCGCGTTGTTGAGGGCGCGGATGTGTTCGTCCTGCTTGTCGCTGGGCATGCCGGCATGGCCCATGCCGTCTCGCAGGGTCTTGAGCAAGGGCGGCAGGCGGCGGATGACGTCGGCGCGCTCCTCGCGCGTGCCCTTGGCGCTGGCGGACCAGATCAGGTCGGCCGCCGCGCGCTTCATGGTCTTGGTGACCTCGGACTGCGCGCCGGTGCGCACCGCCGTGACGGCCAGCACATCGGCCCAGACGTGGAAGAGGAAGTCGCGCACGCCCTCCTGCACCGGCACCTCGCTGAGCATCTTGCGCAGCTCGATGGTGTACTGGATGGCCATGGTCTCGCGCTGCTCGACCTGCTGGGCCAGCGAGACGCCGCGCTTGGAGGCCGCGTTCTCGTTCTGGAAGTAGTGGTCGAGGAATTTCTCGAACTCGGTCAGCACGGTCGCAAAGACGCGCCGCCCGGTGTCCGGGTAGGCCTCGACGACCTGGACGATGCGCTTGATCTCGCGCTCCAGGGTGTCAGTGGGCGTTGGGATGGCGGCCCCGCCGGCCACGCTGCTCGGCATGCTGGGCGTGGCGGTGTTGAAGCCCATCACACAGGCGCCCATGCGGTCGATCAGGCGCCGCGCCGGGTGCTCGGCCTCGGCAAAGAACTCGGGCTCGCCGATGGCGACGCGCAGCACCGGCATCTGCAGGCGCGCAAACCACACCCGCACAGAAGCCGGGATGCGCTCTTCGGTCAGGATGTTCTGGAACATCATGGCCACGATCTCGATGGTGGCGCGCTGGGCCGGGCTGTCGGCGGCCTGCTTGAGGACCTGCTTGATGGCCTGGTTGCGGGCGCCGAGGTCCTCCAGCGCGGGTTGGGCGGCCGAGGGGCTGACGCCCTCGGTGCCGACCACCGTCTCGACGCGCCGCTGGAAGGACTCCTGCGCGTGCTTGATCGCGCCCATCAGGCGCTGCGAGCTGGCCATGGCCCCACCGGCGCCGAAGCCGGCCGCCGGCGCGTCGGCCAGCGAGGGCTTGCCCTGCGGCGCCTCGGCGCCTGCGCCCATGGCCGCCAGGGACGGCTTGCCGGCAGGCGCCCCGGCCAATGAGGGCTTGCCAAAACCGGGGCGTGCCGGCACCTGGCTGGTGGTGACCGGGAAGCCGGGCACATGCCGCGCGAGCACACGCTGCAGCTGGGCCATGACTTCATCGGCCTGGGCCGACGCCACGCTGCGCGCGGGACCAGCCTCGTCGGCTGCGGGCATGCCGCCGCCGCCGTGCGCGGCACCCGGCGCCGCGCCGCCGTGGGCCGCAGCGCCAGCAGCACCGCCGGACACCGCAGCGGCCAAGCCCGCCGCGCCGCCGCCCGCACTCGCAGTGCGGCGGATGAAGGGCCGCAGGTCCACCTCGGGCATCACCTTCTGCGCCACCAGCCAATGGTTGCAGTCGTGATAAGCCTCGATCTGCAGCTGGGCGAATTCTTCGTGCAGCTCGGTGTGCAGCAGTTGCCAGACGGTCCCGGTAAGCCCGACCTTGGCCCAGGACTCCAGCACCAGTCGCGCCACGACCTGGGCACGCAGCAGGTCGGTGGGCGGGAGGTCGTCCTGACCCTCCAGCATCTGCATGCGGGTGCGCAGGTCGGTGAACTCCCAGCTGGCACGGTCCATCATGGCCAGCACCAGGCGCGAGCCGGTGATCTCGCGCTCGATGGTGTCGTCGTCCACCAGGCTCATGGGCAGGCCGGTGGGTGCCGAGCCGTGCACGGGCACTGGCGTCTCGCTGACGCCGTGGGCGGCCGCATGGCGCAGGGCCTTGACGGTCTCGGCCTGCCACGAGAGGCCGAGCTTGTTCCAGGCCGCCACGGCATCGCGGCGGGCCTGCATCACGTTATGGGGGGCGCTCTGCTGCAGCAGCAGATTGGCCGTCTGGCCGATGGAGGTGGCCAGCGGCGTCATGCCGCGCACGAGGGTGTCGAGGTAGACGCGCCGGGCCTGTGCGGCCAAAGCCTTGTAGCGGGCGGCGGTCATGGGCGGGGGGGTCGGATCGAGGGCGCTGCGGGGTTGCAGAGCACTCTACACGACCGCTCCCGAGTTCGGATCGTTCGGGTCCTCGCGGTTGGCCGCGACCTTCACCAAGTCTTCACGCTTGACCCCCAGCCACATGGCGATGGCGGCCGCCACGAAGACCGAGGAGTAGATGCCGAACAGGATGCCGATGGTCAGCGCGACGGCAAAGTAGTGCAGCGTCGGGCCACCGAACAGCAGCATCGACAACACCATCAGCTGCGTGCTGCCGTGGGTGATGATGGTGCGGCTCATGGTCGAGGTGATCGCATGGTCGATGACCTCGGGCGTGGTCATCTTGCGGAACTTGCGGAAGGCCTCGCGCACCCGGTCGAAGATCACGACCGACTCGTTGACCGAGTAGCCCAGCACCGCCAGCACCGCCGCCAGCACCGCCAGCGAGAACTCCCACTGGAAGAAGGCGAAGAACCCCAGGATGATGACCACGTCGTGCAGGTTGGCGATGATGCCGGCCACCGCGAACTTCCACTCGAAGCGGAAGGCCAGGTAGATCATGATGCCGACGACCGTCACGGCCAGGGCTTTGGCTGCGTCGGCCGCGAGCTCGGCGCCCACGGCCGGGCCAACGACCTCGGAGCGCGACAGCGTGATGGGCTCGGCGCCCGCCGCCGTGCGGCAGACCTGCTTGGTGACGGACTCGCCCTGCGGCGTCACCACCTGGTGTGGGCTGACCTGGCCTTGCTCGCTGGCGCACAGCGCGGTGAAGACCTTGTCGACCAGCTCGGTCTGCTTGACGTCGCCACGCAGCGGCAGGCGGATCATCACGTCACGCGAGGAGCCGAAGTTCTGCACCTGCACCTCGCCAAAGCCCATCTGCTCGATGGTGTGGCGCGTGCGCTCGATTTCGGCCGTCTGCGGGTAGGCCACCTCGATGACGGTGCCGCCGGTGAACTCGATGGAGAAATGCAGGCCGCGCGTGACCAGGAAGAAGACGGCAGCGGCGAAGGTCAGGAAGGAGATGACGTTGAGGATGAGCGCATGCTTCATCAACGGCAAATCGCGCTTGATGCGGAAGAGTTCCATGGCTCAGTCTTTCAGGCGTCGGTGGTGGCAGGGGCCGGCACTTCAGCACCCTCGGGGCGCCAGACCTGGCCGATGGACACGCTCTTGAGCTTCTTCTGCCGGCCGTACCAGAGGTTGACCAGCGCGCGCGAGAACACGACGGACGAGAACATCGAGGTCAGGATGCCAAGGCAGTGCACCACGGCGAAGCCCTTGATCGGGCCCGAGCCGAAGACCAGCAGCGAGACGCCGGCGATCAGGGTCGTGACGTTGGAGTCCAGGATGGTGGCCCAGGCGCGGTCATAGCCCAGCTCGATGGCCTTCTGCGGCGAGACACCGGCCCGCAACTCCTCGCGCACGCGCTCGTTGATCAGCACGTTGGAGTCGATGGCCATGCCCAGTGCCAGCGCCATGGCGGCGATGCCGGGCAGCGAGAGCGTGGCCTGCATCAGCGACAGCGCGGCCACCAGCAGCAGGATGTTGAAGCCTAGGGCCAGTGACGAGAACACGCCGAACAGCATGTAGTAGACGCTCATGAAGGCGGCCACGGCGACGAAGCCCCAGGTCACGCTGGCGATGCCCTTGGCGATGTTTTCCTTGCCGAGGCTGGGGCCGATGGTGCGCTCTTCGATGATTTCCATCGGCGCGGCCAGCGAGCCGGCGCGCAGCAGCAGCGCGGTGTCGCTGGCCTGCTCGGTAGTCATGGCGCCCGAGATCTGGAAGCGGCTGCCCAGCTCACCGCGGATGTTGGGCGCGGTGACGACTTCGCCCTTGCCCTTTTCAAAGATCAGGATGGCCATGCGCTTGCCGATGTTCTCGCGCGAGACCTCCTTCATGATGCGGGCGCCCTTGGCATCCACGGTCAGGTGCACGGCGGGCTGGTGGTTCTCGTCGAAGCCGGGCTGGGCGTCGCTGAGGCTGTCGCCCGTCAGCACCACCTGGCGCTTGACGATGATGGGGCCGTTGCCACGGTCGATGAAGCGCTCGGTGCCGAAGGGCACGGGGCCGGTGCCGCGCAGGGCGTCCATGGCCTCGGTGCTGTCGTCCACCATGCGCAGCTCCAGCGTGGCGGTGCGGCCGATGATGTCCTTGGCCTTGGCGGTGTCCTGCACGCCAGGCAGCTGCACGACGACACGGTCCAGGCCCTGCTGCTGGATCACGGGCTCGGCCACGCCGAGTTCGTTCACGCGGTTGTGCAGGGTGGTGATGTTCTGCTTGAGCGCCGCTTCCTGCACGGCCACCGCCGCCTTGGGGCTGAGGCTGCCGCTGAGGGACAGGGTGCTGCCCTCGCCCTGCGGGGTCCAGACCACGTCAGGCAGCTGCAGGCCAAGCAGGTCTTGCGCGGCCTTGCGGGTCTCGGCATCGCGGAAGGCGATGACCACGACATTGCCCTCGCGGCTGATGCCGGCGTGGCGGATGTTCTTCTCGCGCAGCATGGTGCGGGCGTCGCCGGTCAGCGACTCGGCCTTCTTGGTCAGCGCGGACTTCATGTCCACCTGCATCAGGAAGTGCACGCCGCCGCGCAGGTCCAGGCCCAGGTACATCGGGAAGGCATGCAGGCTGGACAACCACTGCGGCGAGCGCGACAGCAGGTTCAACGCCACGATGTAGGTGGGGTCGGCCGGGTCGGTGTTGAGGGCCTTGGAGATCGCATCCTTGGCCTTGAGCTGCACATCGGTGTCGGGGAAGCGGGCCTTGATGGAGTTGCCATCCAGCTGCACGAAGTCCGCCTGGACGCCGGCCTCCTTGAGCACAGACTCGACGCGGGTCACCAGGGCTGGATCGACCTTGACGGTGACCTTGCTGCTGGAGACCTGCACGGCCGGCGCTTCGCCGAACAGATTGGGCAGGGTGTAGAGGATGCCGATCAGCAGCGCGATGACGAGCATCGCGTACTTCCAGAGCGGGTAGCGGTTCATGCGAAGAGCCCTTGTTGGCGCCGCCTGCAGCGGCGCCGGCTGGGTTTACTTGACGGTGCCCTTGGGCAGCACCTGCGAGATGGCGCTGCGCTGGACTTGCAGCTCGACACCGTTGGCGACTTCCAGGTGGATGAAGGTGTCACCCAGCTTGCTGATCTTGCCGATCAGGCCGCCGGCCGTGACGACCTCGTCGCCCTTGGCCACGGCCTCGATCATGGCCTTGTGTTCCTTCTGGCGCTTCATCTGCGGCCGGATCATCACGAAATAGAGCACCACGAACATCAGCACCAGCGGCAGCATGCCGAGGAGGCTTTGTTCGGGAGCGGCGGCCGTGCTGGCCTGGGCGTAGGCGGAGGAGATGAACATGGGAGCTCTCTGGTCGTGGGGGTCCGGCCCCTTCGAGGCGCCGGCCGGATCGCGAAGATGGGGCGTAGCCCGCCCCATTTCAAGCAGCCGGGCATTGTAGGTGTGGCCCTCGTTAACCCGCTGTACCCTCCCAGCCATGTCCGGCACGCCCACTCTCGACGACCTGCGCCGCCACGCCGTGGCGCGCAGCCTGTTCGCCCCCACCACCCTGATCCGGGCCGCCGAGCAGCTCGGCGGCTTTGTCCAGGCTGACCCGCTGCGCGCCCCGGCCCGCGCCCAGGACCTGACCTTGCGCCACCGCGTCAAGGGCTATACGGCGGGCGACCTGGAGCGCCGCTACCCCCGCCTGCCGCTGCAGGAGGACTTCTTCATCAACTACGGCTTCGTCACGCCCGAGCTGCGCGCGCTGATGCACCCCCGCAGCGCGCACCGCGTCTGGGACAAGGCCCGCTTGAAGCTGGCCCAGGCCGTGCTGGCCGAGGTCGAGCGCCTGGGCGAGGCCCACCCCGCCGAGGTGGACGCAGCGCTGGGGCATGGCGCCGTCAAGAACTGGTTTGGTGGCAACAGCCGTCTCTCAACCGAGCTGCTCGACGGCCTGCACTACCGGGGCCACTTGGACGTGGTGCGGCGCGACAGCGGCACGCGTGTCTACCGGCTGGCCGCGCCCTGGACCCCGCCACCCGACCCCCAGGCCGCGATGGACGCCATGGCCGACGCCCTGGTGCAAAAGTACGCCCCGCTGCCGGCCGCCGGCTTGACGCAGCTGATTGCCATGCTCTTCCACGCCGCCCACCAGTGGGCCGACCTGCGCAAGCCCACGCTGGCCCGGGCCAAGGCACGCCTTGCGCACGCCAAGGTCGAGGGTGTCGACTGGTACTGGCCCGCCGACGAAGACCCCCGGCGCGGCTGGCGCATCCCGGCCAAGGTGCGCCTGCTGGCGCCGTTTGACCCCGTCGTCTGGGACCGCCGCCGCTTCGAGCTGCTGTGGGGCTGGGCTTACCGCTTCGAGGCCTACACGCCGGCGGCGAAGCGCGTGCGCGGCCACTACGCGCTGCCGTTGCTGTGGCGCGACCAGGTCATCGGCTGGGGCAACCTCAAGGTGGTGGGCGGCCAGTTGCAGCACGAACTCGGCTTTGTGAATAAGCGCCCGCGCGAGCGCGAATTTGCCGAGGCACTGGACGCCGAACTGGCCGCCTTGCGCGGCTTCCTCGGCCTGGACGCGGCTTGATGACGATCAAACCGGCGGCAGCCGGCCAGGCGGAGCATGGATGGTTTCAGCCCTCCTGCAGTCCACCTCCATGACAACAGCACCCCGCCCTCGCACTCAAGCTCGCACCCCCCGCAAGACCTCACGCCCGGTCAGCAGCGGCGACACCGCCCCGCGCCTGAACGGTGCCGGCATCGAGCAGCACCAGGTC
This sequence comes from Roseateles paludis, assembly GCF_039872745.1. NCBI lineage: Bacteria > Pseudomonadati > Pseudomonadota > Betaproteobacteria > Burkholderiales > Sphaerotilaceae > Roseateles > Roseateles paludis. Next base: position 516,814 of record NZ_JBDPZD010000001.1, read on the forward strand.
AGCCGCGCCGTCACGCGCAAGCAGGCCGTGCAGGCCGAGACCCTGGCCGAGCTGCTGCGCCGCAATGCGCGTGCCGAGCGCCCGGCCGCCGCGCTGGCCGAGGAGCTCAAGGTGCTGCTCGAAGGCACGTCGGACGACGAGCGCCGTGCCCTGCGCCGCGCGCTGCAACAGCATGAGGACCCGGCCAAGCCCGACCCCAACGGCGAGGCCGACACCGCCCTCAGCGCCGGCTGGCGCACGGGCGCCTACCCCTACCAGAACCTGCTCTCACGCAAGAGCTACGAGAAGCAGAAGTACCGGCTGCAGGTCGAGCTGCTCAAGCTGCAGGCCTGGGTCAAGGAGACCGGCGCGCGCGTGGTCATCCTCTTCGAGGGGCGTGACGCGGCCGGCAAGGGCGGCACCATCAAGCGCTTCATGGAGCACCTCAACCCCCGGGGTGCGCGCGTGGTGGCGCTGGAGAAACCCAGCGAGGTCGAACGCGGCCAGTGGTACTTCCAGCGCTATGTGAACCACCTGCCCACGGCGGGCGAGATCGTGCTCTTCGACCGCAGTTGGTACAACCGCGCTGGGGTCGAGCGCGTGATGGGCTTTTGCTCCGAGCACGAGTACCAGGAGTTCCTGCGCCAGGCGCCCGAGTTCGAGCGCCAGCTGGTGCGCTCGGGCATCCACCTCTTCAAGTTCTGGTTCTCGGTCAGCCGCGACGAGCAACGCCGCCGCTTCAAGGAGCGCAAGCTGCACCCGCTCAAGCAGTGGAAGCTCAGCCCCATCGACATGGCCAGCCTCGACAAGTGGGACGACTACACCCGCGCCAAAGAGGCCATGTTCCTGCACTGCGACACCAGTGACGCGCCCTGGACCGTGATCAAGAGCGACTGCAAGAAGCGCGCGCGCCTCAACGCCATGCGCTACGTGCTGCACCGCCTGCCCTTTGCCAACCGCAACCTGGAGCGCATCGGCCCCGTGGACCCGCTGATCGTCGGCCGGCCGGCCTTGGTGTCGCCGCGCGGCGAGGACGTGCTGGCGGCCACGTCGGCCGGCTGACGCGGAACAAGCCTCCCCCGGCCGTGCATTTCGCCCGGCCGGGCGGCGGGCGTCCGGCCTAGAATGCGCCCTCTTTCCGAGGAGCGTTGCAACCTCTGTCCTAGAGGCCAGGCTCGGAAATCTTCATCTGCAACCGCGCTCACCCGCTGGCCCAAGCGTGCCGGGGTGATCGACTTGATCCTTCTGCATGCGCGCCCAGCGGCTTCAGTCGCTTGAAGGAGCTCGCATGTCCGCCACCCCCTACATCGTCAAAGACCTCAGCCTTGCTGACTGGGGCCGCAAGGAAATCGCCATCGCCGAGCACGAGATGCCGGCGCTGATGGCCATCCGCCGTGAATACGCCGCCAGCCAGCCGCTCAAGGGCGCGCGCATCACCGGCAGCCTGCACATGACCATCCAGACCGCCGTGCTGGTCGAGACCCTGCAGGCGCTGGGGGCCGATGTGCGCTGGGCCTCCTGCAACATCTTCTCGACCCAGGACCATGCCGCCGCCGCGCTGGCCGCCAAGGGCACCCCCGTGTTCGCTTACAAGGGCGAGACCCTGGAGGACTACTGGGACTACACGCACCGCATCTTTGAGTTCGGTAGTCAAGGCCCGAACATGATCCTGGACGACGGCGGCGACGCGACGCTCTTGATGCACCTCGGCCAGAAGGCCGAGAAGGACCTTGGCGTGCTGGCCAACCCCGGCAGCGAGGAAGAGCGCGTCCTTTTCGCCGCCATCAAGGCCAAGGTCGCGGCCGACCCGACCTGGTACACCCGCATGGCCAGCCAGATCATCGGCGTGACCGAAGAGACCACCACGGGCGTGCACCGCCTGAAGGAAATGGCTGCCAAGGGCACGCTGCTGTTCCGCGCCATCAACGTCAACGACAGCGTCACCAAGAGCAAGTTCGACAACCTCTACGGCTGCCGCGAGTCCCTGGTGGACGGCATCAAGCGCGCCACCGACGTGATGGTGGCCGGCAAGATCGCCGTCGTGGCCGGCTATGGCGACGTGGGCAAGGGCTCGGCCCAGGCGCTGCGTGCGCTGTCGGCCCAGGTCTGGGTGACCGAGATCGACCCCATCTGCGCGCTGCAGGCCGCGATGGAAGGCTACCGCGTCGTGACGATGGAATACGCCGCCGACAAGGCCGACATCTTCGTCACCACCACCGGCAACAAGAACGTCATCCGCCACGAGCACATGGCCGCGATGAAGAACAACGCCATCGTCAGCAATATCGGCCACTTCGACAACGAGATCGACGTCGCCTCGCTGGAGAAGTACCAGTGGGACGAGATCAAGCCGCAGGTGGACCACGTCATCTTCCCGGACGGCAAGCGCATCATCCTGCTCGCCAAGGGCCGCCTCGTGAACCTGGGCTGCGGCACCGGCCACCCGAGCTATGTGATGAGCAGCTCGTTCGCGAACCAGACGATTGCGCAGATCGAGCTCTTCGCCCACAAGGACGCCTACGACATCGGCAAGGTCTATGTGCTGCCCAAGCACCTGGACGAGAAGGTCGCGCGCCTGCAGCTGACCACGCTCAATGCCCAGCTCACCGAGCTGACCGAGGAGCAGGCCGCCTACATCGGCGTGCCCAAGTCGGGTCCCTACAAGCCCGACACCTACCGGTACTGATGAGAGCCGACCAACTCCTCGTCGCCCAGGGCCTTGCGCCCTCGCGCTCGGCTGCCCAGCGGCTGATCACGCAGGGCGCCGTGGAGTGGGCGGCAGCGGGTGGCTGGGTAGTGGTGAAGAAGGCGGGCGAGGACTTGCTGGAAGGCGTCGCGCTCCGCGTCACCGACGATGCCGAGCTGCGCTATGTCTCGCGCGGCGGGCTCAAGCTCGAAGGTGCCTTGCGGCACACCGGCCTGCATGTGGCCGGCGAGACCGTGCTGGACCTGGGCCAGAGCACCGGCGGCTTCACCGACTGCCTGCTCGCCGCCGAGGCACGCCATGTGGTGGGTGTGGATGTCGGCCACGGCCAGCTGCACGCCCGTCTGCAGGCCGACGCCCGCGTGACCGCGCTGGAAGGCGTCCACGTCCGCGAGCTGGGTGCGCTGCAGCAGCACGTGCCCACGGGCGGCTTCCCACTCATCGTGGGCGACCTCAGCTTCATCTCCATGATCGACAGCCTGCCCCACCTGCTGCCTTGGCTCGCGCCCCATGGCCAGCTGCTGCTTCTCATCAAGCCGCAGTTCGAGCTCGGCCCACAGGCCATCGGCAAGGGCGGCTTGGTCAAGGACGAGGCCGACTACCCCCGCCTCGAAACCCGCGCCCGCCTGGCCTGCACTGCCCTCGGGCTCAAGGTGCTGGACTACTTCGACAGCCCCATCACCGGCGGTGATGGGAACCGTGAATTCTTCTTGCACGCTGCACGATGACCACCCCGATCTCGTTTGAATTTTTCCCTCCCAACACCCCCGTCGGCACCGAGAAGCTCAAGACCGTCGTGCAGGAGCTGGGCGCCTTGAAGCCCCAGTACTTCAGCGTCACCTATGGCGCCGGCGGCTCCACGCGCGAGAAGACCCTGAGCACCGTCACCGACATCGCCGCCGCCGGCTACGAGGCCGCGCCACATCTGTCGTGCATCGGCTCCACGCGCGAGAGCATTGCCGAGATCCTGGCCACCTACCGCGCCCAGGGCATCCGCCGCCTCGTCGCCCTGCGTGGCGACCTGCCCAGCGGCACCGCCACGGCCGGTGAGTTCCGCTATGCGTCCGAGCTGGTGAGCTTCATCCGTGAGACCCAAGGCCCCGACTGGCACATCGAGGTCGCCGCCTACCCCGAGGTCCACCCCCAGCAGCGCTATGCGGCCAAGGACCTGCAGCACTTCGTCGACAAGATGAAGGCCGGCGCCAACGGCGCCATCACGCAGTTCTTCTTCAATGCCGACGCCTACTTCCACTTCGTGGACGAAGCGCGCAAAGCCGGCGTCACCCAGCCCATCGTGCCGGGCATCATGCCCTTCCACAACTACGGCCGCATCGCCCAGTTCGCCCAGCGCGACGCCATCGACATGCCCCGTTGGGTCGCCATGAAGATGGAAGGCTTCATGGACGACGCCGCCTCCATCCGCGCCTTCGGCCTCGACGTCATCGCCCAGCTGTGCGAGCGCCTGATCGCCGGCGGCGCACCAGGCCTGCACTTCTACACGCTCAACCAGTCGGCGCTGACAGTGGAGCTGTGCAAGCGGCTGGGGCTGGGCGCGCGCTGAAGGGCGCCGGTAAATGCCCGGGTAAGCGCCCGGGTAAGTGACCGGGCAAGCGCTCAGGTAGAGGCCCGGTCAAGCCCGCCGTTGCCCAAACGCTGCGTTTGCGAGCCAAGGGTTTGACCTAGGGCAAATCCAGACTCGCGACATGGGTAGCGGCTGGCCCATGTTGCGCTGCATCAAATTGAGCGAATGAGCACGGGCGTGCAATGACTTCACCCCCGGGACGAACCCGGTTTTCATAGGAGTTGTCATTCATGTCCAAGTTCTCGACCCTCGCTGCCCTTGCCACCGCCGTTGCCGCCCTCGTCGCGCCCAGCCTCGCCTCCGCTCAGGAAGGCCCCTGGATGGTCCGCGCCCGCGTGCTCAACCTGGATTCGGCCAACAAGGACAGCACGGGTCTGGGCCTCTCGGTCAACAACAAGACCTTCCCGGAGGTCGATATCAGCTACTTCCTGGCCCCCAATGTGGCGGCTGAGCTGATCCTGACCTACCCGCAAAAGCACACTCTCTATTCCAACGGCGCCGAGATCGGCTCGCTCAAGCACCTGCCGCCCACGCTGACCCTGCAATACCACTTCAGCCCCACCAGCACCGTGCGGCCCTATGTGGGCGCCGGCCTCAACTTCACCAACTTCTCGGCCGTGAAGTTCGCGCCCGCCGTGGCCACCGCCCTGAGCCCCAGCATCAAGCACAACAGCTTTGGCCTGGCCGCCCAGGTGGGCGTGGACTTTGAGGTGAGCAAGGGCCTGTACCTGAACCTCGACCTGAAGAAGGTGTCGCTCGGCACCAAGGTCTACTCCAAGGGCACCGAGGTGGGCACGTTCAAGGTCAACCCCGTGCTGGCCAGCGTGGGCCTGGGCTGGCGCTTCTAAGCGCACCCGTTGCCCCAAACGCCGGGCTGGTTTGCAAAGCTAAGCAAACGCCCGGCAAAGCGCTCATGTCCATGAGCGCTTTGCGCTTTCTGCACCCAAGGTGCCACTGAGAATCGCGGCCATGCGCCGCCTTCTCCTCATTGCCTGCCTGCTGGCAGGGCCCGCCTTGCTGGCGCACGCGCAGCCCAGCCCGAGCAGCCCGAACGGCGCAGCGGTGCCGGCCACACCGGCTGCGGCGGCCCCAGCGGCCAGTTCTGCCGCCCTGAACCGCCTGGACCGCGTCGAAGTCAGCGGCGGCCCCACCGCCAGCAGCCGGCGCCGCCTCAGCACCGCCAGCAAGATCGTCATCGACCGCGAGGAGCTGGACCGCTACGGCGACACCGTGCTGGGCGACGTGCTGCGCCGCCTGCCCGGCGTCACCATCGGTGGCCGCCCCGGCCGGGGTGGCGACATCCGCATGCGCGGCCTGGGCAGCGGCTTCACGCAGATCCTGATCGACGGCGAGCGCGCCCCGGCCGGCTTTGCCATCGAGGACCTGCCGCCCGACCAGGTCGAGCGCATCGAGGTCTACCGCGCCCCCACAGCCGAGACCGGCACGCGGGCCATTGCCGGCACCATCAACATCATCCTGCGCGAGCCGCTGCAGAAGTCCAACCACGAGCTGCGCCTCAGCGCCGGCATGGACCGCCGCGAGCCCCAGGCCGACTTCAGCTGGACGCGCAACCTCAAGTGGGGTGGCACCAGCGGCGACGATTTCGTTGGCGCCGTCTCCGTCAACGGCGGCACGCGGCAGCGCTTCAACAACATCGACTCCGGCACCCGCATCCTCGACACCGAGACCGGCGAGGTGCTGGAGCAGACCACCCAAGTCGGCGTGAGCCACGGCCGCAACAGCAACCTCAACGGCAACGCGCGCCTGCGCTGGAAGGTGAGCGACACCCTCAGCTTCAACCTCGCGCCCTTCTTCGCCTTCTCGCAGAACGAGAGCACCAGCCAGACCAATGCCGAAGGCACGCGCTTTCGCGACAACCATGGCGACAGCGACGGCCGCATGCACAACGTGCGCCTCAACCTCTCGGCCAGCTACCGGCCCCAGGTGGGCGAGACCTTCGACCTGCGCATGGGGCTGGGCGGCTTCAAGGCCAGCAACAACAGCCACCGCCGCGACACCCAGACCTACGCCGGCACCACCACCCAGCGCCTGCAAGACGACGCTAGCTCCAGCACCGAAGACCACGCCAGCCTCGGCGGCAAATGGAGCCTCAAGACCGCGCAAGAGCACCAGTGGGTGACGGGCGCGGAGGCCGAGCGCAGCGCCCGTGACCAGGTGCGCGACACCCTCGTCAACGGCCTGCCCCTGCCCGGCCTCGTCAAGTTCGGCAACCTGCTCGGCTCACGCAGCCTGCGCTTTGCCACCTACACGCAAGACGAGTGGAGCCCCACCAAGCAGTGGTCGGTCTATGCCGGCATCCGCTATGAGCGCATCGAGACCACCGCCGACGCCGCCGGCAGCCTGCCCGAGACGCGCAATGTCTCCTCCGTCACCTCGCCGCTCTTGCACCTGCTCTGGAAGCCCGACGCCTTCCCCAAAGACCAGGTGCGCCTCAGCCTCACGCGCAGCTACCGCTCGCCCAACCTCAACGACCTGATCGCCCGGCCCAGCATCAATACCACCTACCCCGAAGGCCCCAACTACCAAACCTACGCCGACCGCGCCGGCAACCCCGACCTCAAGCCCGAGCTCGCCACCGGCATCGACCTCAGCCTCGAACACTGGCTGCCCACCGGCGGCATCGTGTCGGGCAGCGCCTTCGTGCGCGACATCCAAGGCGTGATCCGCAACCAGGTGCTTTTGGAAACCGTGAGCTGGGACAGCGCCCAGCGCTGGGTCAGCCGCCCGCGCAACATGAGCAGCGCCCGCACCATGGGCCTGGAGTTCGAGATCAAGGCCCGGCTCGACGAGCTGTGGGACAACATTCCGCCCGAGCTGCAACTGATGCTCGTGCGCTTCAACATCGCCGCCTTCACCAGCAGCGTGCGCGGCATCCCCGGCAGCAACAACCGCCTCGACCAGCAGCCGCGCGGCAGCCTCAACTTTGGTGTGGACCACCGCTGGAAGGCCCTGGGCCAGAACTTCGGCAGCGGCTTCAACATCAACCTCGTGCCCGCCACCACCGTGCAGCAGACCGAAACCCTGCGCCGCCACGAGACCGCCCGCAAGCAGTTCGACGCCTACCTCGCCTGGAGCAGCGGCAGCGTGCGCGACGGCATCAACTGGCGCCTGTCCCTGGCCAACCTCTTCCCAAACGATGCCGAGGCATCGTCAGAAGGCACCAGCATCCATTCCCTCACCGGCCACGAACTGCTGACCGACAGCTGGTCACGCAACAAGACCTTCCGGGTGGTGAACCTCAGGGCGGATATGAGGTTTTGAGGGGCGTGGGCCTCAGGCTCCGTCAGGTCGCCAGCCGGCAGGCGTCTCGTTGGACGTCACCCGCGCGTCGGCGCGCTCGGCCTCCAGCGGCCGGATCTCGTAGCTGAGACCGAACTTCAAGCAGGGGTTCTGCGCCGCGATGGCCGCTGCAGCGTCCAGCGAACTCGCCACGATGAACCAATAACCCCCGATCAGCTCCTTGGCCTCGGCAAACGGGCCATCGGTGATGGCGCCCCAAGAGACCAGCTTGCCCCGGTTCTCCAGCCGGCTGCCGGGCTTGAGCCAACCTTCGGCCAGACCCAGCGCGTACCAGTCGTAAAAGCGGTTGATCGCGTCCTGGACAGCGTCCTTGTCAGCACCTTCGTCCCACTGTCCGCGGGAGAGCAGCAGGTAGTCGTGGTCAGGCATCGTCTGCGTTCCTCGTTGCGCCATCGTTGATGGCCGCCGGATTGTTCACGAGGCTGCCGCTGCCAAATTTCTCCAGCGCTATGCCCTTTTGACATGCCAGCCACCACGGCCATCTCGCGTCCCTAAGATCCCGCTTCCTCTGGCCTTTGCGGCGCGCCGTGCGTGCCGGCTGTCTGTCCATGCCCCACGCCTCACGCCTACTGGCCGCGCTGTCTTTCGCCACGGCCACGCTGCTCAACGCCGCACAGGTCGCCCAGGCCGCACCGCCCACCAAGCCTGTCCCCTCCGTGCCCTACAGCTGGCGCAACGTGGCCATCGTCGGCGGCGGTTTCGTGGACGGCTTTGCCTTCCACCCCAGCGTGCCGGGGCTGCTCTATGCGCGCACGGACATGGGCGGCGCTTACCGGCGGGACAGTGGGCGTGACGGCAGTGACGCCGCCTGGCAGCCCTTGATGGACTTCCTGCCGCTGGCGGATGTGAACCTGATGGGCGTGGAGAGCTTGGCCATCGACCCCAGCGACCCGAGCCGCGTCTACTTTGCCTGCGGCACCTACACGCTGCCCTCGGTGCCCAATGGCGCCTTGCTGCGCTCGCGCGACCGGGGGCGCACGTTTGAGCGCACACCGCTGCCCTTCAAGCTGGGCGGCAACGAGGGCGGGCGTGGCAATGGCGAGCGTCTGGCGGTGGACCCGATGGATGGGCGCGTGCTCTTCATCGCCAGCCGCAATGCGGGGCTGTGGAAGAGCAGCGACCATGGCGCCAGCTTCCAGCGCGTGGACAGCTTCCCCGACAGCGCCTGGCAGCGCCTGCCGGTGGATGGCCCGCCGCCCGCCTGGGGCGGCAGCGATGGGCGCAGCACGCCTGTCTTTGTGCTCTTCGACGCGCGCGGCAGTAGCAAGGGCGCGCCGACCAAGACGATCTACGTCGGCATCGCCACCAAGACCCGGCCCAGCCTCTGGCGCAGCCAGGACGCGGGCGCCACCTGGGCGCCTGTAGCAGGCAGCCCGCAGGAGCACCGCCCGCACCGCGCCGCGCTCGCCAGCGACGGGCAGCTCTACATCACGTACGCCAGCGAGCCCGGCCCCGGCGGCAAGCACTTTGGCGGCGCGGTGTGGCGCTTTGACACCGCGCAGGGCAGCTGGACCGAGATCACCCCCGAACCCGAGCTGGCGCGCACGGCCAGCGGCTACACCGGCGTGAGCGTGGACGCCAAGGCGCCGCGCCACCTGCTGGTCAGCTCCGTCGGCCGCCCGGGCGGCGAAGACATGTTCCGCAGCACAGACGGCGGCGCCACCTGGCGCGCCCTCGTCCACGCCGGCAGCAACAGCGCCGTGTTCGACCCCGTAGACGCGCCCTATGTGGCCGACACCGGCCTGCACTGGCTGCACGACATCCAGATCAACCCCCACGACCCCGACAACGCCGTGGTCACCATCGGCTACGGCCTGTGGGAGACGAACAACCTGCGCGCCGCCGACCGGGGCGAGCCCACGCGCTGGCGCATGAAGGCGCGCGGCATCGAGGAGACCGTGCCTCTGGCCTTCCACAGCCCCACGCAAGGCGTGCCGCTGATCTCGGGCATTGGCGACTACTCGGGTTTTGTGCATACCGACCTGGACCGCCCGGCACCCGGCAACCCCAAGCCGCCCTTCTTCGGCAACACGCACGACGTGGCCGGGGGCGAGCTGGCGCCGAACGTCGTCGTGCGCATCGGCCATGGCCGCAATGGCAGCAAGCACCTCGGCTACTCGCTCGACGGCGGCGCCACCTGGCAGGAGCCCGCCACCGTGCCCGACCCCAAGGCCAACGAGGGGTTCCTCGCCGTGTCGGCCGACGGCAAGACCTGGATCTGGACGCCCAAAGCTGGCCGCGAGTGGGGCGTGCCCCAGCGCACCACCGACCGGGGCGCCACCTGGACGCCCATCGACTCACTGCCCAAGGGCACCCGCGTGGTGGCCGACCGTGTGAACCCCCAGCGCTTCCACGCCATGGGCCTGTTCGACGACCAGCTTTACGCGAGCACCGACGGCGGCCAGAGCTTCCAGGCCCGCGCCCTCAGCCTGCCCGATGGCAAGGTCGAGCGCCCGGGTGCCGGCAGCCACAACGCCTCCGGCCGGGGCGACGACCGCGGCGGCCAGGACAAGCTCTACGCCACGCCCGGCCGCGAGGGCGACCTGTGGGTGGCGGCCTTCCATGGCCTCTATCGCGCCGCCGATGGCAAAGCCTTCCAACGCCTGCCCGGAGTGACCGAGATCCACGCCTTCGGCTTCGGCCGCGCTGCGCCCGGCCGCAAGGAGCCCGCTGTCTACCTGATGGGCACGGTCAGCAACAAGCACGGCCTCTACCAGTCCATCGACGGCGGCCAGACTTGGCGCCGCATCAACGACGACGCCCACCAGTGGGGCCTGGTGCTGCAAGTCAGCGGCGACCCCAAGACCTTTGGCCGCGTCTACGTGGGCACCCATGGGCGCGGCGCCATCTACGGCGACCCTGCAACCCCAGCCAAGCCATGAAGCGCATCCTCGTCTTCTGCATGGGCAATATCTGCCGCAGCCCCACGGCCGAGGCGGTGCTGCGCGCCAAGCTCAAAGCCGCGCGGCTGGGCCACATCGAGGTCGATTCAGCCGGCACGCACGGCTACCACGTGGGTGACCCGCCGGACGAGCGCAGCCAGGCCCATGGCGCCAAGCGCGGCTACGACCTGAGCGCCTTGCGCGCCCGCAAGCTCACGGCCGCTGACTTTGAGCACTTCGACCTCGTGCTCGGCATGGACGACGACAACCTGCGCGAGGCCCGCCGCCTGTGCCCGCCCGAGCGGCGCGAGCGGCTGAAGCTGCTGATGGACTTCGCGCCCGAGGCGGGCTCACGCATCGTGCCCGACCCCTACTACGACGGCGCCGCTGCGTTTGAACAGGTGCTCGACCTTGTCGAAGCAGCTTGCGATGGGCTGGTAAACGCGCTGCAGCGCCGCTGAGCGCTCAAGCCCAGGGCCGCAACTCTTCCGGGCGCTGGCGCACATAGGCCAGCACTTGGCGGCGCTTTTCGGGGCCACGCTTGCCGTCGTCATCGGCGCGGTCAGCGTCGTCGCCGAAGAAGCCGGGGGCCACGTCCTCGATGCGCTCGTAGATGCCGCGCCAGAGCTTCTTGAGCGCGTGGACCGAGACCTCCAGCCGCGCCATCAGGGCCTCGTCGCTGTCGTCGAACAACGCAAGCCAGAGCAGGCGGCGCTGTGAGGGCGAGAAGCGGAAGCGGGGCGGGTAGTGGTCAAAGGCCTGGCGCACCGAGGTGCCGGGCAGCATGGCCAGGGCAGCGCGCCGCGTGATGCCGAAGTGGGTGGGCCGCAGCTCATCGGGCAGGCGCTCCCAGGGCCCGCTCTGCGCATAAGGGCACACGGGGAAGCCGGCGGCGGTGAACATGGGCACGTCCGCCGCGCAGCCCTGGATGTGCATGGCCTGCAGCTGCCAGCCGCCCACGGCAAAGCGAAAGGCGTCGTTGGCCACAGCCAGCACGGCCAGGGCGAGCGGGTCGGCCAGGTTGGCGGGGCGCTGCGTGTAGTGCAGGTTGAGCAGGTGCAGCTGGCCCTGGCCATTGGCCTCGGCCAGGGCCTTGAGGTCGGGCCGGGGCTCGCCCGCCATCCAGCGCTGGTAGAGGCCCGCCACCATGGGGCCGGGCGGTTGGGGCGGGTCGTCCTGCAGGCCCAGCGCCTTGGCATGCGCGGTGGGCAGCACGACGCTGCAGCCCCAGCCCAGCAGCCGCTGCGGCGCGGGCAGGGCCAGGTCTTCCATCACGGTGGTGGTGATGGAGGGGTCGTCGAGCAGCTCGGCCCACAGCGCCTGCAGCGCGGGCTTGCGGTCATCAAGCCCGAGCCAGGCGGGCAGCAGGGCCATGCACTGCGGCAGGTCGGCCTCGCGGGTGGGGCGCCAGCGCAGACGGGGGATGGGGCGTGAGATAGGGCGAGGTTGGCCCTGAGCGCTGGTGTTCATGCGGCCGGGTTCCAGGGGCGCAGCTCTTCCATGCGCTGGCGCACATAGGCCAGCACCTGGCGGCGCTTCTCGGGGCCGCGCCGGGCTTCGCCGTCGCCGAGGTCGTCGCCGGCGTCGTCGCCAAAGAAGCCGGGCTCGACGGTTTCCACGCGTTCGTAGATGCCGCGCCAGAGCTTCTTGAGCCCGTGCACCGAGACCCCGAGCGCGGGCATGGCTGCGGCGTCGGCGTCGTCAAACAAGGCCAGCCACAGCAGCTTGCGTTGCTGGGCCGAGAAGCGAAAGCGCGGCGGCTCGCACTCGAAGCAGTTGCGCAAGGTGGTGCCGGGCAGGCGCCGGCGGGCCTCGTCACGCGTGAGGCCCATGAAGACCGGGCGCTGCGGGTCGGGCAGGCCTTCCAGCGCGGCCTCGTTGGCAAAGCGACGCGGGGCAAAACCGCTCTCGCGGTGCACGTCGTGGAACGCGGCGCAGTTCTCCAGGTAGATGGCCTGCCAGTGAAAGCCGGTGTGGTGCACGCGGAAGGACTCCTGCGCACAGGCCACGATCTTGTGCACCTGCGGGTCGGCCATGTCGATGTGCGGCAGCGTGAAGTGCAGCACCAGGCACACCAGCTCGCCCGCAGCATTGCAGCGGCCCACCTCGCGGTCGTCCATCAGCTGCAGCCGGCCGGCGCGCAGATCGGCGTACACGCGCCGCGCGAGAAAGGCCTGGGGCTCGGCATGCAGCTGCAGGGCCTGCGCCTGGGCCGGCGACAGCAGCAGCGACACGCCCCAGCCCAGGATGCGCTGGCCGAGCGGCCGTGCCAGGTCTTCCATCAATCCGCTTTGCACGGCGGGCGCGAGCTGCATCAGGTCGGCCCACTGCGCGGCGATGGCGGCGCGCTCGGCGGCGTCGGTGGAGACCTGCGCGGGCAGCAGGGCCAGGGTCTCGTCCACATCGGCCAGTGCCATGGGCCGGTGCACCATGCGCAGCACGTGAGCGGGGCGGTCAATGCGGGCCATGGGCAGCTGCTTGGCAGGAGGTGGGCACAAAGCCCTTGGGGTGGCGAGCGCGGCGGATCATACGTAGCAAGGTGCTCACGGCGCGCTGGGGTTCCAGGGGCGCAGTTCTTCAGGCCGCTGGCGCACATAGGCCAGCACCTGCCGACGCTTCTCGGGGCCGCGCTTGCCTTCTTCGTCAGCGCCGAGGTCGTCGCCGAAGAAGTCGGGCACACCGTCCTGGATGCGCTCGTACACGCCGCGCCAGAGCTTCTTCAAACCATGGGACGACAGCTGCAGCTGCTGCGCCAGCTGCTCGTCGTCTTCGTAGAAGAGCGCCATCCAGAGCATGCGCCGCTGGCTGAGCGAGAGGCGAAAGCGCGGCGGGTGGGCGTCGAACAAGGCGCGCACGGTGGAGCCGGGCAGGATGGCGCGGGCCTCGTCACGCGTCATGCCCCACCACTGCAGACCACTGGCTTCCTGCTCGGGCGGGCGCGGGCGCCGCTGGAAGCCGGCGGTGGCCATGAAGGGCTCGGTCTGGACGTGGTTCTCGAAGTACTGGGCGCGGAGCTGGTAGCCGCACATGCTGGCCCGAAAGCTGTCGTTGGCAATGGTGATCAGGGCCTGGGTGGCCGCCTGCTCGAACTGCAGGGGGCGGGAGCAGAAGTGCAGGCTCAGGCCCGAGATCTCGCCGCGTGCGTTGTGGCGCCCGAGGGTGGCGTCGTCCAGCTCGGGCAGGCGGCCGTCGAGCAGGGCCTCGTAGGTGCGGCGGGCCACACCGGGCGGCGGGAGTGCGTCCAGCTTCAGCTGCGCCACCTCGGCCGGGCCCAGCAGCAGGCCGACACCCCAGGCCTGGATGCGCTGGCCGCGCGGCAGGGCCAGGTCTTCCATCACCATGGTCAGGACCATGGGCCAGCGGTACATGCTGGCCCACAGGCCGGGCAGGGCCGCCGTCACGGCCGGGCCCAGCGCCAGCCACTCGGGGATGAGGGCCAGGCACTCGGGCAGGTCGTCCTCCTGCGTCAGGCGGTAACGCAGGCGGGGGACGTGTGACGAAGCGGGCGACAGGGTCATGAACGCGTGAGAGGCGAGCGACGAAGCAGCGGCGCAGCGTACGGCGCCGCGCATGATACGGAGGCCGCAGGTGGCCCTCCGCCCAACAGCAGGATGAACAACAGGATGAGGCGAGCCAGCGCGGCCCCGCTCAAGCGGCCCGTTCGGCCACCAGCGCACAGGCACCACCGGGCAGGGGCAGGCACTCGGCATCGCGCAGGCCGGTGGCCTGGCAGTCGGCACGCAGCTCGCCTTCGGTGAGCACGCCGTGCGGGTGACCAATCATGCGGGCCGCAAGGCCAAAGACGAGGGCGGGCACCTGCTCACGCCGGGCGGTGTCGGCCAGCAGGTCCACCATCAGCAGCCGCCCCTGCGGCGCCAGCCAAGCACGGGCCTGGGCCAGCCGGGCGCGCCGCTCAGCCGCAGCCAACGGCTGGAGCAGCAGGCTCAGCACCACCGCATCACCGCCGCCGGCCAGGCTGCCGGGCGGCAGCCCATCCACGGGCCCGGCCAGCACCCGCACGCGCGAGGCCTGCCCCGCCGCCTGCACCTGGGCCTGCACCAGTGGCAGCTGCGCAGCGGGGCGGACGACGGCAAAGCCCGGCTGGCGGCCCTTGCAGCGCGCCGCCCAGGCACAGGCCAGGTGCGCTCCGGCGCCATCCAGGTCGATCACCTGCCCCAGCGCCGCCCAGCTGGGCCACTGGGCCAGGGCCTCGCCATGCAGGCTGGCCATGCGCTCGCGCACCAGGGCCTGCGCGGCCGCCCAGGCTGGCGGCGGGGGCAGGCCCGAGCGCCCGCTTGGGCCTGCAAGCCGCAGCGCGTCGTCAAGCAGGGCGTCGTCGGGCCCGGTCAGCGGCTGTCGCGCGGCCATCAGCAGCTCGCCCATGAAGCCGGGGCTGCGTGGGTCGAGGAAGTGCGCGCTGGTGCGCGTGCTCACGTACACGGCGTCGGCATCGTCGCCCTCACGCTGCAGCCAGCCCAGCGCCAGCAGCGCGTCCAGCAGGTCGCGCGTGGCGTCGGGGGCCAGGCCCAGCAGGGCGGCCAGGCGCGAGGCCGTCCGGGGGCCCTTGCCCAGCTCGGCAAACAGGCCCAGATGCTGGCCAGCGGCCAGCGCCCGCGAGGACCAGAGGTCCAGCGCATCCTTCAACAAGGGCTCTGGCGACAGCGGCCAGCGCATGGTCAGGGAACTGGCTGGCATCAATGATCCTGCGTGCGCTGCACCAGCTGCCGCGCCGTCCACCAGGCCGCCGCCTGCACGCGCGAGGGCAGGTTCAGCTTGTCGAGGATGTTGGCCACGTGGCGCTTGACGGTGTGCGGGCTCAGGTCCAGCGCCCGCGCGATCAGCTTGTTGCTGTCGCCGGCGGCAATGCGCTGCAGGACCTCCTGCTCACGCGCGCTCAGCGGCACGGGCAGGGCCGATGGCGCAGATTGCACAGAGGGCGCCGGCAAGCGCCGCGCGCGCTCCAGCGCGGCCAGCAGCAGCTGCTGCACGGTCTGGCTGATCTGGTCCACCGCCTCGGCCACGAGGGCCGGGTGGTGGAGGTGGGCGCTGTCCTGCAACAGCGGAGGCAGGGTCGAGGGCATGGGGGGACTCCTTGGGTTCAACCGGCCGCTCCAGGGCCTGTTCACACTACGGGAATGGGTCGCGAAGGCCCGTCGCAAGGGGCCAATCAAGGCGCGGCTCGCCGCCCGCACTCGCGTGCGGGCCAGAGGCGAAACGCCGAGTGACCCCTTGCGGCGGGCCTTCCCGGAGGGTTGTGATCAAAACAACCGCATGCGGCGTTGCAAATCCTCGTCGGGGGCAGACCCCGACTTGCGGTTTGCGCCTTGCCTGCGGCTGTTTTGATCACAACGCGACCCATTCCCGTAGTGTGGACAGGCCCTAGTGGCGTGCCGTGTCTGGTGTGGCCCGGACTGTAGGAAGCCACGCCAAGGCGCGTAATGCTCAAAAAGAGACGGCTCTTTTAGAGCCCCCCAGCGCTGCGCCGGCCCCCCGCCGGCGCCTTGAGCGTGCCAAACAGCAGGCCCGCCACCACGGGCGACTGCGCCAGACCCTGGCCCGCCAAGGTGCACAGCACCTGGATGCCGAACGCCAGCGCCAGGGCCACCGCCCACTTGAGCGCAGCGGCCTGGCCCAGCATCAGCAGGGTCAGACCCGCCCAGGTGGTGCCGTTGAACAGCAGAGTCTGCAGCACATAGGTGCGCATGCTGGACGCCCCCCAGCCCACCAGGCCCTGGGCCAGCCGGGCCGGCATGCGGCTGAACAGCCATGGCCACAGACCAAAGAAGGCCAGGCAGCCCAGGGCACCAACCCCATAGCGCAACAGCGTCCAGTGGGCATCAGGCCCGGCCCACTTGATGCCGGTGATGTAGACATAGGCCTCACGGCTCCAGAAGCCCAGCACGACGACCACCGCACCCACACCGGCCGCAAGCCCGACATAGGGCAGCCAGCGCCGCCAGCCCTGCAACACACCCCGGTAGGCCGAGGCGAGATAGCCCAGCACATAGAACG
Organism: Roseateles paludis; assembly: GCF_039872745.1. Lineage (NCBI taxonomy): Bacteria > Pseudomonadati > Pseudomonadota > Betaproteobacteria > Burkholderiales > Sphaerotilaceae > Roseateles > Roseateles paludis. The sequence continues at coordinate 533,294 of NZ_JBDPZD010000001.1, forward strand.
GCAGCACCGACTGGCACAGCTGCCAGTGCCCATGCGCAGGCAGCAGCATGAAGGCGCCCAGCAGCACGGCGGCCAGCAACAGCCGCAGGCGCAAGGACTCGGCGATGAAGAGGATCACGGTGCCGTAGGCCATGGCCCAGCAGAACCACAGCGTGGTCAAGCCATGCCAGAACAGGTCCGAAAGACTCTTGCGCAGTCCGGCTGCCGGCCATTGCACGGACCAAAACAGCTCCGTCAACAAGGTCACGGTGAGGATGGGGATCAGGTAGCTGAGGCAGCGCCGCAGGGCCAGCCGCCCGCGCCCGTCACGGCGCGACAGTCCCGGCTGCGCCAGCCAACCGGCCAGGGCCATGAACGCGGGCATGTGAAAGCTGTAGATGGCCGTAAAGAGCCCATCCACCAGCGGGTCTCCATGCCGGCCCAGCACGGCGAACTGGAAGGTGTGCCCCAGCACCACCAGGAAGATCAGCGCCCCTTTGGCCCCATCCAGGGCCACGTCACGCGCTGGCGGCGGCAGGGGCTCCGGCGGGGTCGGTGCAGGGGTGGTCATGGGCAGGAAGGCAGACGGGCAGCCCCCCGGATTGTGCCGACGCCCTGTTCACCCGCCGCTCAGGCCCCCGGCACCGGCAAGCACACCATCACCTCCACCGCCTCGCCGGGGAAGATGCTGAAGTGCGGGTGCTTCTCGAAGAGCTTGGCCGCTGCTTCGTGCGACTCGGCCTGCACCACCACATAGCCGCAGATGTTGTTCTGCGCGTCCGAGACGCCTTGCGGGTCCACCCGCAGGGTCTTGCCGATGGGGCCGCCGGTGACCACGATCTGCGCGGCGTGCTGGCTCATCCAGGCACCCCAGGCCTGCATGCCGGCCTGGATGCGGGCGTTGCGGTCTGCCTCGCTGAGAGCGTCCCAGCCCGAGGCGGCATTGGTGGCGGCTGAGCCGGTGAAGACGGCGAGGTAGTGGTTCATGTGGGCTCCGATCAAAGGGGTGGGGCACGGCGCCCCTGCCCCTACGACGAAGCTCACTCCGCCAGATCGACTCAGGCGGGTGCGTGCTGCAGGGTGCGGCGCGGCGCGAGCAGCAAGTAGAGCATCGGCCCGAAGGACCCGGCCGCCAGCGTGATCAAGGCAAACGGCCACACGCTGCGGCCGGTGCGCTGCGCGTCGTGCCACATATAGCCGAGGGCGATGCAGGACATCAGCACCAGGTCGACCAGCACCTGCCAGGCGCCCGGGCTGCTCATGCCGGCCTGCCAGATGCCGAGGTAGCCGACCTGCCACATCACGTAGAGCGAAAACGCGCCGAAGGCAGCGAAGGCGAGGATCAAAGCGGTGCGCATGGAGACATCTCCGGTGGGTTGAACATGGGGGCCATGCTCGGCGGCGGAGTGCGCACCCGCAATGACCTTGCAGGTCATCGCCGCCGTGCAGCGCAGCACCGCAGAATGCGGCGCTATGACGGCCACCCTCGCTTCCTTGCGCAAGTCGCGCCGCGTCAGCCAGCTGGAGCTGTCGCTGCGCGCCGGCGTGTCGCAACGCCACCTCAGCTGCATCGAGACCGGCCGCGCCCGCGCCGGCCGCGAGACCCTGATCGCCCTGCTCGACGCCCTGGGCGCCACGCTGGAAGAGCGCAACCAGGCCCTGCTGGCCGCCGGCTATGCGCCCGCCCACGGCGAGCGCTCGCTCGACGCGCCCGAGATGGCCCCGGTGCGCCGTGCGCTGGACGAGCTGCTGCAGGCCAGCGGCCCCACCACGCCTGCGATGGTGCTGGACGGCGAGTACAACCTGCTGATGGCCAATGAAGGCCTGATGCGCTTGATCGGCCTGCTGGGCCTGCCCGCTGAGGCGCTCACCGCCCAGCCGCTGAACCTGCTGCGCACGACCTTCATGCCCGGCGGCCTGCGCAGCCTGTGCGTGGACGAAGCCTGGCTGTGCGGCGAGATGTGGGCCCGCGCCAGCCGCGAGGCCGAGCACCTGCCGCGGCTGCGCGCGCTGCTGGACGAGCTGCGCCCCAACCTCACGCCCTGGGCCGCCGTCGAGACCGGCAACCTGCCGGTGCTGGCCTTCCGCCTGCGCGCGCAGGACGGCCGCATCCTCAGCTTCTTCTCGGCCATCACCAGCTTTGGCACGCCGCTGGACATCACGCTGGCGTCGCTCAAGGTGGAGCACCTCTTCCCCACCGACGAGACCACGCGGCTGGCGCTGGCGGAGGCCGGCGGGGGCTGACGCAGGCTGCGCCATCGCCCCTCGGCCATCGTGCTCAGCTGCAGTTCATCCCGCCGCGCCCCGCGTCAGTCGCACCGTGCGCGACATGGCCCGCGTCCGGCCTCACAGTGCCGCCGCTGCCCGCCGCCCACGTCTGGCGGTGCCTGAACACGAACCGGAGGAGAGCCCCGCCATGAATGCCGCCCCGCGTTACCACCCATCACGCCCTTCACCCCCATCGCGCCCACTGCCCTGGCATGCCTGGGTCTTGGGCGGGCTCTTCCTGCTCTACAGCCTGGCGGCCTCCTTCGACCACGTGATGAGCATCGCCCGGGGCGCGGCCTACTACCGAGACAGCGGCATGAGCGAGTCGCAGGTGGCCTACTTCCTCGCGGTGCCGCACTGGGCCGTGGCGGGGTGGACGCTGTCAGTCTGGGGCGGGCTGTGCGGCTCGGCCGCCCTGCTGCTGCGGCGCCATGTGGCGACGGGCCTGTTCGCGGTGTCGCTCGCGGGCAGCCTGGTCTACATGCTGCACGTGCTGGTGCTCTCAGAGGGCGGCCGCGAGGCCATGGGCGCGCTGTGGGCGATGCCGATGATCCTGGGCGCCCTGACGGCCGTGCTGGTGGCCTACTGCCAGCGGCTGACCACGGCGGGCGTCTTGCGCTGAGGCTGGGGCCTCAAGCCGGGCTCACCGCCGCTGGCCGCTTGCAACGGGAGGCGCTGGCGCAGCCAGGCCGCCATCGCTTCCCGGTAACCCGGCACGGGCTCGCGCCGCTGCATCTCCATCATTTCCCGCAGGCCCCCCGTCTTCGCCTGATGGAGGTTGTGGTTTGCGTTGGCGAAGCTGAGCACCGTCAGGTTCCGCCCCAGGGTTCGCTCATACAGCGCCTGGGTGCGGCGCCAATCCACGGAGCTGTCCTTTTCGCCGAAGACGGCCAGCACCGGAATATCGATGTGCGCCAGGATGTCGGCAAAGCCGGGCACGTAGATCACCAAGCCGGTTTCGGGATGAACCTGCCCCGGTTTGGCAAGCCACTGGGCCTGCTCTTGCCGAAAGCCTGGCTCGTCCGCCTTGAAGCCCAGCCACATCAGGAAGGGGTCCTTGCGCAAGTCCTGCGTGGCCGCCAGGTAGTCCTGATAGCTGCCGCCCGCTCGAAGCGTGGCGCCACCTTGCTTCCATTGCTCGGTCAGCTCTTGGGCCTGGTTGGGCGTGCGCCCTTCGATCAGCAGATTGGTGTGCAGCAGATAGCCAAAGCTCTCTTGATCATCCACACCACTGACGGAAATCCAGAAGGCGATGGCCCGATCCTGTTGGATGGCCAGAGGCGCAATCCATCCCGCGCGGCTGATGCCCCACAAGCCGATGTGCGCCGCCCCCGCCACGCCGCGCGCCCGCAAAGCCTGGGCGGCATCCACCACCTCGCGCGCGCTGTCGGCCACCGGCTGATTGGCATCGAATTCCCCTTCGCTGTGCCCACAGCCGGGCTTGTCCCACACCACGGTAGCAAGACCCATCGAGGTGAAGAGCTGCCGCAGGTCGGCCCAGGAGGTCTGGCTCTTCACATCGGTGCGGCCATAGCCATGAATGATGATGACCACGCCCTGCGCCACGCCCTCGTCGGGCCTGTCCAGGAATCCAGAGAGTCGATGCCCACCGGATTGGAAGCTGAAGGGCTCGGTGACCATCGCTGTGGCGGGCTGCATGCAAGCCAGCAGCACAACAGCCAACAGCCTCCATGCGCCACGCTTCATGGCCGTGCCCATGGAGGCTGGCGCCAGACCCAGCGCCTGCGCGAGGGGATCGGCGCTTGATCCAGCGGCGTTCGGGATCGGGTGAGCTTTCACGGTGCGGTTCCGTCGTTCAGTGTTGAACCGCATCGTGGCCTCCACGCGAACCTAGCCGGGCCAGCGTGCGACGAAGTGACGCCGCAGCGACCTCAGTCCACGGATAGACACGATGAGGCCATGACCAGCGATCCGTCCGAACCCGCCGCGCCGAGAGCGGGCCAACCGGTCCTTCAGGCCTGCTAAGCCCGACAGGCCCCACAGTCCCATCAGGCCGCCCAGCGCCAGCACGGCACTGGCGGGCTCGGGCACGGCCACGGTGGACACGGCGTGCACGCCAAAGCCGGCAAGCCCGGCCGGCACACCGGTCTCGCTGACAACGAAGAGCAGGCTGTACACGTCGGCCCAGTTCACCGGCAGGCCGGTGGACGCATTGGTGCTGAAGCTGGCGAGCGGCAGGTCGAGCCAGGCGCCCGTGGTGGGGCTGAGCACCGCGCTCAGGGCCGAGCCATTGGGGTTGAGGCCCACGCCGTTGGACGTGGTGGCGTAGACGGTGAGGCTGAGCGCGCGCGCATCCCAGGGCCCGGCCAGGGTCTGGGCGCCAAACCACTCCAACTCCAGCCGCAGCGCGGCCTGGCCGCTGAAGTCGAGGTTCATGGGCGCGCCCTGGCCATAGCCCCAGCTCACGTAGAGCTGTTGGGTGCCCAGGCGCATGGCGTCGAGCCGGCGGCCTCGGTCCTCCACGGCGATGAAGCTCAGCGCCGACGAGCCTGCCAGTGGCTGCAGCCCCAGGCTGCGCATGCCGCCCGGCACGCTGGCCGCCGTGCTGGACCGCAGGCTGCCGTCGGCATCGGGCGTCATCAGCGGCACTTCAACGGTGCTGAAGCCATCATGAAAGTCGTCGATGAGCAGGGCCTGCGCGGGCAGCGCCAAGGCGCCCAGCAGCAGCAGGGCGAGGATGGTTTTAGCTTGCATGTTTCACTCCCAGGCGGCGACGACGAATAAGGCCCGTAAGGCCCGTAATGCCCACCAGGCCTGCCGCCAGCAGCCCCCCGGTGGCGGGCTCCGGCACGGCGCTGATGCCGATCTCACCGCTGGCGTAGAGCGCGCCGGTGTCCCAGCGCAGGCCGGGGGCCAGGGTGGGGAGCTGCAGGCTGTCGAACTGGCCGCTGACGCCGCCCTGCCAGTCGAACAAATCCCACTGCTGGCCGGCATGCGCACCGGCTGCGCCGGCCCAGCTCAACCTGAGCGTGCCGCCTTCCAGGCGCACCGCCTGGATGAAGTCCAGCTCGTTGGCGCCCTCCAGCGCCAGCGTCGTCAAGGCCGCCGCGCCGAGCGTGGCGAGCGAGTCTATGGTGACGCTGCCGGTGGCCGACAGCCCGCCCTCGAAGCGCGCCTGCCCGCTGCCCGTGATGCGCCCGGCGCCGCTGACGACGCCAAAGAAATTGGCCGCGCCGCCGGCCGACACGCGCAGCTCGCCCGCGTTGGCGATGTCGCCCGCAAAGCTGGCCAGCGCGCCGTTGCTGACGACGACCAGCCCGGTGTTGTCGATGGGGCCGGCCAACCCGCTGGCGCCAAAGCTCACGCCCAGCTGCCCCGCGTTGGCCAAGCCGCCGGCAAAGACCAGCTCGGCGCCGGTGGCAAGGATGTGGCCCTCGTTGGTGACGGCACCGGCAAAGGTGGCGCTGGCTTGCGTGACGCGCAGCTCGCCCAGCAGGCGGTTGGTGAAGCCGCCGCCCACCTCCAGCGACGCCGTGGCGCCCGACACGCGCAAGGCACCTGCATGGTCGACGTTGCCGCCGGTGAGCTGCAGGCGCTGCCCGGCGCCGACCTCGATGCGCGCGCCGTAGTCCACGGTCAGCTCGCCGGCCAGGCGCCCGCTGCCGGTCAGCACGCTGTGGCTGGCCAGCTGCGTGCCGACCAGCGTGCGCGTGGTGCCGCCGTTCAAGTCCAGCGTGACGATCTCGCCCACCGCGCCGCCCACCCGCAGGCTGCGCACCTCGGCCAGCGCGGCGCCGCGCACGGTGGCGCTGCCGGTGGGCTGGATCACCACATCGTGCATGGGCCCCGGGGCCATCGCGATCGGGTCCAGGCCGGCATAGCTCCAGTTGCGGCCCGATGCCCAGAGCCCATCGCCGCCCACCCAGTCGGGGTGCAGGGTGATGACGCTGCCGGCATCCAGCCCGCCCTCGCTGCGGCCCACAAGCACCTGGCCCCAGGCGTTGACGGCCATCGCCGCCGAGCCGCCCGCGCCAAAGTCGTTGAGCGTGTGCAGGTCCAGCGCACGGCTGCCCAGCCAGACGGTGGCGTGGTAGTTGCCGCTGGCCATCTGACTGCGCCCGGCCACCATGCCGGCATCGTTGACGCCGGTGGCCTCCGCAGCGCCAGATGCCGGCAGCAGGCTGAGCAGGCCGTCGCGCCACAGAAAGGCCCGGGAGCGGCTGCGGTCCGTGGGCTCGGTCAGCACGCCCACGGCCGAGCGGCCATCGGGCGAGGGCACGGGCGCCTGAACGACGCTCAGCCCGGCGTAGCCGGCAAACGGGCGCTCGTAGAGGCCGGTCGCGGGGTCATAGCTGAAAGGCTCGGCAGGCAGCAGCGCGTTGAAGCTCATGGCCCCGGCGATGCGCCCGGTGTCGGACAAGCCGCTGACGCGCAGGCCGCCATCCGGCGCGCTGTGCGCCAGTCGCGTCAACCCGTCGGCGTACAGGTAAGCATTGAAGGTCGGCGCGCCCCCAAGGCCCAGCACCTGGCCGGCAGCATTGAGGCCCGCGACGGACCGCAGCTGGCTCAGCGCCTGCATGGGCCCGCCGGGCTGGACGAGGAAGCCGGTCACACCCGAAGCACCCTCGCTGATGCCCGCGATCTGCCCCCGGTCATTGATAGCCGACGCCCTCGCAAAGCTGCCCCCCAAGGTGCCCAGCCCCAGGACGCCCGTGGACTCGCTCCACACAAAAGCCTGCGAGCTGCCATCGACAACCTGGGCGAGCTGACCCACCACCTGCCCACGGTTGTTGAGCGCCAGCGGGATCAGGTCCACGCCCGGCGTGGCGGGCAGGTCGGTGCGGGTCATGCGCTGCGCCTGGGCTGCAGACGTGGCCAGCAGCGTGCTCAAGACGGCCAAGGCCAGAACGGTGCGTGCTGCCTTCATGCTGCGGCTCCGTCAGCGCGGGAAGCGCGGGAAGGGCGGCGGCGCCAGGCCACCAACGCCAGCCCGAGGCCGAAGAGCCCGTAGCTCGCCGGCTCGGGAACGGCCAGCGTGGGCACCAGCGTGTAGGTATTGCCGCTGCGCAGCAGGTCGCCCGCCGACATGTCGAGCTGGAAGCCGTCGGACAGGGTGATCGTTTGCAGCCGCGCCGTGCTGCCGAAGCTGGCGATGGCGTCAGACACCGTGCCGCTGACCCCCACGCCCAGCTCCATGCTCGTGCGCAGTTGGTAGAAGGCCGTGATGTCGACCTCGACGCTCCACGGCACGGAGAAGTTGCCGTTGTCGCCCACCTGCGTGCCATTGGGGAAGGCCGGCGCACCGAACTTGAACGCCAGGCTCTTGCCACAGCCCGGGCAGCCCGAGACAAAGCTCGTGGCGCTGAAGCGAAACCAGGCCGACGCCACGCTGGGGTCGAAGATGCGACGAAGGTCTTCAATGTCGGTGAAGCCGCCCTCCCCGTTGCCACGGATGCCGCCGGTGACGACGCCGCTGAGGGTGGCTGTGCCAACTGCCGTGCCACTGGCAACGCCGATAGGCAACACGCGGTGCGTCGTGTCCACGCGCACGGAGCCGCCGGCCGAACCGCCAAACACCTGGACAGGACTTGGATAGGTCTCAGCCGGCCGCGCCGGGCGCGGGGCCGAGACGCCGATGGCACGGGCGCCTTCCAGCTTCGCGGTGGCCCGCAGCACGCCGTTGTCGGCCGACGCATTGAACAGGGCATAGACGGGGTCCACCGAGCGCCGCGCCCAGGCGATGGGCGTCGTGTACTTGCCGTTCACGACCGCGAAGTCGATGGGGAAGTCGTACTCGCCCCCGGCCTGCGAGGTGGACAGGAAGGACTGGCCCCTGCCATTGGCCCATTGGTCGTAGTCGTAGCGGTGGTTGTCGAACACCGACTGCCCCGCCACATTGCTGCTGAAGCTAGCCGTGCTGCCGGCGACGAGGTTGGTTCTGAAGTCCGCGTGCGCCGGCTGCAGGGTCGGCAGGGCCAGCAGCGCCAGCCAGGCGACGTGATGGCGGAGAAAAGGGTTCATGGAAAGGCTCCGATCGCGGGCATGAGTGCCTGATCAGGAACACGGGATGCCGGCGCCAAAACCGCCACGCGGGGCGCACGCTCCCCTAGGCGTAGGGGGGCGTCAGTGCAGCACGAGCAAGGGCTGCGGCAAGGGCGCGCCGAGCAGCTCGCGGTAGAGGCGGTCGGCCTGGGTGAGCAAGCCCTGCTTTGCCGGGCCGGGCGGCGCCAGCTCGGCCTCCAGGGCCAGCAGCTCGGCCCGCAAGGGGTGGCGGGGGTGCAGCTCGGACGCCAGCAGCCGGTCACGCGCGGCCACAAAGGCGGCACGCCCGGCCTCGGGTGCTGGCAGCGCGGCCAGCCAGGCCTCAATGACGCGGCAGCGCAGCATCGCCGGGCGGGCCTCGTCCATGTGGGCGGCGCGGGCCTCGCAGGCGCTGCGCGCGAGCGTGCCGGTGTCGCGCTGGGCCACGGCCAGCAGCAGCTGGATGAGGGGCTGCTGCAGGTCGGCGCCCTTGGTGTTCAGGGCGCGCACGCCGGCCAGCGCCGTCTGCAGCGTGGCAATGCCGGCCTCGCGTTGGCCGGCGGCCAGCTGCACCTCGCCCAGCACGCGGCGGATGGCCTCGCGGTGCGAGGTGGGCTGGGGGTTGAGTGCCTCGGTGCCGGCCAGCGCGGCCTGGGCGAGCTGCAGGGCTTCGGCCACCTGGCCCGCCTGGCCGGCCTGGCGCAACACATTGGCGAGCGTGGCGCGCTGGGCTTGCACGATGTCGCTATCGGGGGGCTGGGCGGCCAGGGCCGCCGCCAGGTTGGCCCGCGCCTCGGCCACGGCCTCGGGGCTACGGCCGCGCGCGGCCAGCACCTGCGCCCACAGGCCGCGCGCAAACTGCGTGCGCTCCTGGCCCGGGCCAGCGAGGCGGTCGAACTGCGGCAGCAGCACCGCCAGCTCGGCCTCGGCTTGCGCGTACTCGCCAACGATGAAGCGCAGGCGCGCCAGGTTGTAGCCCGTCATCAAGCGGTCCACGCTGCCTTCGCCCCCCAGGCGCTGGGCGTCGCGCTGACTGCGCTCCAGCACGGCTTGGGCAGCGCTGAGGTCGCCCAGGGCCATGTAGATGGTGGCCAGCGAGCCGGCCGTGCGCAGCGACTGCGGGCTGGGCGGCCCGAAGCGCGTCTGGGCCTGCTCACCCAGGCGGCGGGCTTGGTCCAGACGGCCGTCTTTCAGGGCCAGCCACGCCTCGCTGGCCAGCAGCGGCGCGGCCCAGCGGTGGGCCGGGCCAAAGTACTCGGTGGCCAGCGCGGAGGCCTGCGCCAGCGTGCGGCGCTCGGCGCTGTGGTCGCCCATTTCGTCCTGCAGTTCGGCCAGGTCCACCAGCGCCTGGACATGGGGCTCACGCCCCGCACGGCCCGCCTGGGCATGCAGGGCCACGGCCCGCTCCAGCAGCGGCCGGCCCTTGGCGGCCTCGCCGCGTTCGACATAGATATTGGCCAGCGTTTGCAGCAGCTGGGCCTGCACCTCGGGCTGGCCGCTGAACTCGCGGTCGATGCGGCCGGCGTTGAGGTCGAGCAGCTGGCCCACGGTCAGCTCGCGGGCCTGGCCGCCTTGGGGGTCGGCCGTTTGCAGCAGCGTGACGAGGAAGCGCTGCACGGCCTGGGCACGCGCGGCTTCGTCTTGCGCGCGCTGGGCTTGCCACAGCGTGCCGGCGCCGCCCGCGGCCAGGGCCAGCAGCAGTGCCGCGCCCGCGCTCAGGGCCAGGCGCTGGCGCTGCCAGAGCTTGCGCAGCCGGTAGGGCAGGCTGGGCGGGTGGGCCAGGATGGGCCGGGCCTGCAGATGGCGCTCGATGTCGTCGGCCAGCGCCGCCGCCGAGGCATAGCGTTGCGCAGGCTCGGGGTGCAGGGCCTTGAGGATGAGGGTGTCCAGGTCGCCTCGCAGGCGGCGGGCCAGCGCCTTGTCGGCCACGGCGCTGCTGGGGGCAGCCACCTGGGCCGCCAGGATGGCCTCCTCCAGCGCCGCCGCGCTGGCACGCCGCAGCTGGTAGGGCAGGCGGCCCGTCAGCAGCTCGTAGAGCAGCACGCCGAGCGAGTAGACGTCGCTGGCAACGCCGAGCGGCCGGCCGGCAATCTGCTCGGGGCTGGCGTACTGCGGCGTGAGGGCGCGGCCGCTCTCGCGGGTGAGGGCGGTGTCGGTACCCCGGCCCTCGTCGTCCAGCAGCTTGGCCACGCCGAAGTCCAGCAGCTTGACCTCGCCCGCAGCGCTGACCAGCACGTTGGCGGGCTTGAGATCCCGGTGGATGACGAGCTGGGCATGGGCATGCTCCACCGCACGCAGCACCGGCAGCACGAGGCGCAGCCGTGCCGCCACGTCCAGGCCCAGCGCCTGGGCGTGCTCGGTGATGGGCCGGCCCTCCACGTACTCCAGCGCCAGCCAGGGCTGGCCGGCGGACTCGCCTGCGTCCAGCACCTGCGCGATATGCGGGTGCTGCAGGGTGGACAGGATGGCCCGCTCGCGCACAAAGCGCTCCGCCAGCACCCGCGAGCCCCAGCGCGGGTGGGGCAGCTTGAGGGCCACCTCGCGCGCGTGGGCGCCGTCCAGCCGGCGCGCCAGCCACACGGTGGCCATGCCGCCATGGCCCAGCTCACGCAGCAGCAGCCAGGGGCCCAGCGCGGCGCCGGCCTCCCAGACGCGAGCGCCCTGCGACAGGAAGTCGCCCGTCTCGATGGCGCGGCGGTCTTGCAGCATCTCGCGCAGCGCGGCATCCAGCCGGGCCGGCAGGGCCAGGGCCTCGATCCAGGCGGGGCGCTCGGGCTCGGTCAGGTCCAGCGCGGTGTCGAGGTGGCGCAGCAGCTGGGCCCATTCATGGCGTTCGAGCTTCATGGATGGCCTAACGGATTCGGCAGGCCGGAACCGCCATCAATCCACCTTGAGGATGGAGAACAGGTAAGAGCGTGCCCGCTCCCAGTCGCGCTCCACGGTGCGCAGGCCCACGGCCAGCAGGCTGGCGATCTCGTCGTTGGCGAGGCCGCCAAAGTAGCGCAGCTCCACCACCTGGGCCAGGCGCGGCTCGATCTGGGCCAGCTCGTCGAGGGCCTCGTGCACGCGCAGCAGCTCGGGCTCGGCGCTGGCGGCCAGCTGCTCGCCAAAACCGGTGGTGATGGCCAGGTGCGCCGCGCCGCCGCCGCGCCGGTCGGCCTGGTGTTCACGCGCCAGGTCCACCAGCACCGAGCGCATGGCGCGCGCGGCATAGCCCAGGAAGTGGGCGCGGTCGCCAAACGCCTCGGGCGCTGCGGCGACCAAGCGCTCGTAGGACTCATGCACCAAGGCTGTGGTGTTGAGCATCGCGGGGCCGGGGCCGCGCAGCCGCGCATGCGCCAGGCGCCGCAGCTCGGGGTAGAGCTGGGCGTAGAGCGCATCGACGGCCTTGGAGGTGGTCATTGCGCGTCGCCCATCCGCGCAAAGGCCTCGCGGGTGAGGTTCTCAGGCGCGGCGTCGCCCGCGCCGCAGGCCACGTCGTCCTCGATGCGGATGCCGCCATAGGGCGCCAGCTCTGCCACCCGCGCCCAGTCCACCGCGGCGGCGGCGGGGCTGGCGCGCAGCGCGTCCAGCAGCATCGGGATGAAGTAGAGCCCGGGCTCGATGGTGACGACCATGCCGGGGGCGAGTGTGCGCGTGAGGCGCAGGTAGCGGTGGCCCTCAGGCCGCTCGCGCGTGCCGCCCAGCTCGCTGGCCATGTGGCCGCCGATGTCGTGCACCTGCAGGCCCAGCAGGTGGCCGATGCCGTGGGGGTAGAAGGCGTGCGTCACCCTCTCGGCCACGAGTGCCTCGGCGCTGGTGCCGGGGCGGGCCAGGCCGCTCTCCAGCAGCACGCGGGCGAGGCGATGGTGGCTGCTGAGGTGGATGTCGCGGTAGTCCGTGCCCTCGCGCACCTCGGCCACCAGGCCAAGCTGCTCGCGCTCCATCAGCTCGATCAGCGCGGCAAAGCGCTCGTGCCCGGGTGCGGCGGTGGTGCGGGTGATGTCGCTGGCATAGCCGTTGACCTGGGCGCCGGCATCGATCAGCAGGCTGCGGGCTTGCGGCGGCGAGGCCACGTCTTGATGCTGGTAGTGCAGCACGGCGGCGTGCTCGTTCAGCGCCACGATGTTGGCGTAGGGCAGGTCACGGTCGGTGTGGCTGCTGGCCACCAGGTAGGCGCGGTGGATCTCGGCCTCGCTCGCGCCCGCCAGAAAGGCAGCGCGTGCAGCCGCATGCGCGGGCGCGGCCCGGCGTGAGGCCGCGCGCATCTGCGCCAGCTCCCAGGGCGTCTTGCAGGCCCGGGCCCAGTGCAGGCGGTGCAGCAGCGCTTCGGGGTTGTTGGGCGTAATGCCAGGCAGTGCGGCATCCAGCTCGCCAATCACGGCGGTGCGCGGGCCGAGCACATCCTGCAGCGCCGCCACCGCCTGCTCGGGCTCGCTGATGAGCACCAGCTCCACCTCGTCCACCCACGCGCCACTGGGCGGGCTGGGCGGCACATGCCAGTAGTCGGCCGGCTGGTAGACCACCACGCGCGGCTTGCGCCCCGGGCGCACGGCCAGCCAGGAGTGCGGGTGCTCGGTCAGCGGCACCCAGTGCTTGAAGTGCGGATTGGGCTGGAAGCCGTAGGGCCGGTCGTCCAGGAAGGCGAACTTCTCGATGCCCGAGGCGATGACCAGGGCCTCATGCCCCGTGGCCGCCAGCGCGGCTTCGGCCCGCTGCTGGAGTGCGGCAAGGTGCTGGCGGTAGAGGTTGGCGTCAGGGCTGGAGTCGCGGCTCATGCGCGGCATTGTGGGCTGGCCGGCTCAATGCGCGGCTTCGGGCGCCAGCACGCCGCGCGCCGCCTCACCCAGCGCCTGGGAGCCCACCCCGAGCAGCCGGAAGGCACGCGCCGCCACGCTGTGCTCCTCTTGCGCCACCGCCAGCAGCACATCCGCGCCCCTCAACGCTCGCGGCGCGCGCGCCGGGGCGCTAGCGGCCAGGCGCTGCACCAGGGCCTGGCCCGAGGCCTCGGCCTCGTAGAGCGTCGGCGCGGGTGCGGCCGGTGGCCGTGGCGCGCTCTCGTTGGGCTCGGCAAGCAGCTCGACACCGACTCTCGCCAAGGCCTGCCGCTGCTGCGAGACAAGCGCTTCGCGAAACCCGGCCTCGCTCAGCCCCAGGGCGGCAAAGACCTCCCCCGCCGAGCCGTCCGGCAGGCCCAGCGCCGCGAGCACGAAATGCTCCGAGCCTGGCTTGACGCGCCCTGCGCCGCGCGCCACCTGCTCGGCGGCTGTGGCGAGGGCCGACAGGGTTTGAACGTCCTGCATCTTGCGCTTGAGGATGGCAAACATCAGAGGTCTCCTTGGGCTCACTTGCTCGGTTGTAGGTGCGACAGCCGCCGGTGCGCGGCCTGCTTGGTCACGCCCAGCGCCTCAGCAATCTGCGACCAGGACCAGCCATTGCGCAGCGCCAGTTGCACGGTCTTCGCCTCTAGTTCGTCGGCCATCTGCCGCAGGGCCAGCACGGCGGCCAGGGCCTCGGCGGTATCGGAAGGGCGTGGGATCTGCATGCCGTCAATGATCGTTGACGGTATGCAGCCTGTCAACAGGTGTTGACGAATTGATTGCGATGGCGCCGCTGGCATCGATTCTTGCTAGACCCAGGGATGGGGGCCACTTCCGTGCACCCGAATGGGAATTCCATGAGTCAGATTCACTGGATCGGTGGCGAGAAGGGCGGCGTGGGCAAGTCGCTGGTGGCGCGCTTCCTGGCGCAGCACTTCATCGACGGCGGGCAGCCGCTGCGCTGCTTTGACACCGACCGCTCGCACGGCGCGCTCTTGCGCTACTACGCCGACTACACCTCGGCCACGCCGCTCGACTCGAACGACAGCCTGGACTGCGTGCTGGAAGCCGCCGCCGCCGGCCCTGAGCAACGCGTGGTGGTGGACATGGCCGCGCAAACCCAGGCGGCGCTGACCCGCTGGCTGCACGACGCCGGCGTGCCCGAACTGGCCGCCGAGCTGGGCGTGACGCTCAACTACTGGCACGTGATGGACGCCGGCCGGGACTCCGTCGAGCTGCTGGCCCAGTGGCTTGACGGCCCCGGCGCCGCCTTGCCCCTGGTGCTGGTGCTCAACGAGGTGCGCGGCGAGCGCTTTGAGCTGCTGGCCGCCTCAGGCCTGCTGGACCGCGCCCAGGCCGCCGGCGCCCGCGTGCTGCACCTGCGCAAGCTGCCCGACGCCCTCGTCCAAAAGCTCGACGGCCAAGGCCACAGCTTCTGGGCCGCCCAGCAACCCGGCGCCCTGGGCCTGCTGGACCGACAGCGCTTGAAGCTGTGGTTGCAGCGGACGGGCGAGGAGCTGGCGGGGCTGACCCCGGCGATCTAAGGGCTGGGGCGACGGTCATCGGCAGGCAAGGCTCCGGCCGAGCGGTAGCCGCTCGCCTCACCAGCGGCCGGTGAAAATGGCGCACGGGCATGAAGCCAGCCCTTGCCGGCCCTGCGACTGGCTTGTGGCCTCGCCCGCATGCCGCCTTGCCGAGCAGGCGCCGCCCCACCCCGCAATCCGCCGCCGCGCCTGACTCCCGTTGATGAGCGACACCTGCCTTCGGTTTGACTGCTTCGAGATGCAGCTCGCGGATCGGCGCGTGCTGTGCGGTGGTCGCGAGGTCGCGCTGCGCGGCCGTGCTTTCGACGTGCTGGCGGCGCTGGCCCAGCGGCCAGGCCGGCTCGTGAACAAGGACGAGTTGCTGCAGCAGGTCTGGCCGGGGCTGGTGGTGGAGGAGGGCAATATCGCGGTGCAGATCGCGGCGATACGGAAGGCGCTTTTCCCCGAGCTGATCGCCACGGTGCCCGGGCATGGCTACCGCCTGACTGCAACACCGATCGTGTCAGACGCAGCCCTTGCACAGGCCGCTGCCAGCGGCGCCTCGCTGTTGACGGAGCGGCCCGGCGTTGCGGTTGCGGCCCCAGCGCTTTTCGGCCGCGAGGACGACATGGCCCGCGTGCGCGCGGCACTGCAAATGCCGGGCTGTGTCACCGTGACCGGCACTGGCGGTGTTGGCAAGACCGCCTTGGCCCGCGCCTTGTACGTGGGCTGGGATCTCGGCCCCGCCACCTGGATCGACCTTTCGGTCTGGCCGGCAGACGACGACTTGCAGCCGGCCCTGAGTGCCAGCCTCGGCGTGCATCTGGAGGCCAGCGCCGGCGACGACAGCCCCCTGGGCGCTACCCTGGACGCCGTGCTCGGCGGCGCAGGCCGGCTGCTGGTGCTGGACAACGCCGAACATCTGCTGGAGCCCCTGGCGGCCCTGCTGCCCCGATGGCTGGCAGCGCTGCCCTCGCTGCACCTGCTCGTCACCAGCCAGGCCGCTCTGAGGGTGTCAGGCGAACGGCTTGAAAGCCTGGCGCCGCTGGCCCTGCCCGCCGATCAGGCCGACGAGGAAGAAGTCAGCCGCAGCAGCGCCGTGGCGCTGTTCCTCGCGCGGCTGCGGGCACTGGACTCACGTCGCCCATGGGCCGGCGATGCCTTGCCCCTGGTGCGTCAGCTGTGCGTTCGGCTGGACGGCTTGCCCTTGGCGATGGAAATGGCTGCGGCGCGCGTGCCCCTGCTCGGCCTGCAGGGCGTGCTGGACGCCGTTGACCAACGCTTTGCGCTGCTGCGCCTTGGACGTCGCGACAGCCCGGCGCGCCACCAAAGCCTGCTGGCGGCGCTCGACTGGAGCTTCAGCCTGCTGGACCCCGAAGACCAGCAGCTCTTCAGCGCGCTGGGGGTCTTTGCAGGCAGCTTCACGCTGAACCAAGCGGTGGCCGTGGCGGGCAAGCGCGAGGAAGCCCGGTGGGAAGTCATTGATCGCTTGGCGGTGCTGGTCGAGCGCTCGCTGCTCAGCGTGGGGCCCGAGGACCCACCCCGCTACCGCCTGCTGGAAACGCTGCGTGCCTATGCGCTGCAGCAATTGCAGTCCGACGGCCGCGAGCAGCTTCTGCGGGGCCGCCACGCACAGGCGATGCTGGACCTGGTGCGCGCCGCCGACGAGACGCCCGAAGGACCCCTGCGCGACGCAAAGACCGAACAGGTCTTGCAGGACATGGGGCAAGTGCGCGAAGCCTTTCGCTGGTCGCTGCAGCACGACCACCCCACCGCCCTCGGCCTGTCGGCCCACGGCGCGGGACTGGTGGAGCTCAGCGCTTGGCGCAACGAAGTGTTCGGCTGGCTGCGCCAATGCGAGCCCTGGGTCGGCACGGCGCCCGACACGGCGCTCCGAGCGCTGTGGTGGCGCCGGTATGCGCGCCTGCTGTACGTTTTCCATGACCCACGCGCCGTTGCGGCTGCCGCCGAGGCCACGCGTTTGGCGCGCAGCGGCAACAACCCCCTGGCGCTGTTCTGGGCGCTGGCGGTTTCGGTGCAGGCGTCAGCCACCGCCACGGCGTCCGCGCCGGCCGCCACCCGGGAGCAGGCCTCGGCGTGGGCGAATGAACTCGCGCAATTGCTGAACCGCCATCCGGACTGGCCACCTGAGGCCGAAATCATTGGCCTCCGCACTCGCGCAACGCTGTGCAGCAGCATCGGCGACTTCGAGGGCGTGCTCAGGCACCGGCAGACCGAGGCCGCACTGGCCCGCCGCAGCGGCCTGAAAACCCGTGCCGCCGTTGCCGACTTGAACGTCGGCTGGACCTTGAACCGCCTGGGGCGCCACGCCGAAGCCTTGGACGCGTTTCGGTCCTACCTCGATGGTGCGCCACCCATGGACTTCAACACCGCCTTTGCGCATGTGCATGCGGTGCGCAGTCTGATCCTGATGGACCGGCTGGACGAAGCGCTGGCGGCGTCTGCGGCGGCCCTGGCCGCGAGCCGTCAGGTCCATTGGCTGGAAATTACCGGTGTGATGGCGCTGCTGGCCGCCAAGTTGGGTCGCACGCGAACGGCCGCCTTGCTGCTGGGGCATGCCCGCCAGGCCTATGCCTCGCGCGGGCTGCCGCTGCCCGATGCGCCGCTGTTCGACTACTGCCAGGCCGCTGAACGGCTGCAGGCGCAACTGGAGCCAGGCCTGCTGGCCCGACTCATGGTGCACGGCGCCCTGCTCGATGCCGAAGCGGCCGACCAGCTGCTGTTCGCATCCAGCGACGCCAATGCCCTGAGCGCCGTGTAGGCCTTCAGCGGCGCTGCTTTCTGCGCACGCCCGCAGCCAGGATGCCGCCCGTCAGCGCCAGCAGCAGCGTCTGGGGCTCGGGCACCGCCTGGCCTGCCTTGAACTCCCGCACCGCCACCGCATTCAGGGGCGCAAGGTCGAAGTAGACACGTGAGCTGCCGTTGGCGGCCAGGAACGTCCAATACCTGTCGTAGGTGGGCCCGTGCGAATCCAGGCTGTCGGTCCAGTAGAAGTAATCCTCCACGCCCGTGAAGTGGCTCTGCAAGCCCGCCAGCGTGCCCCCGACGCTGGGATCGGCCCACAGGGTCTGGAACTCTTCGAGCTTGGGCAGGCGCCAGTCGCCCGCCGCCGCGCCGCCCACCGTCAGGCTGGCCGCCCAGTCACGCTGCCAGCTCAAGAAGTAGGTGGTGGACTGACCCCAGTCATACAACCACAGCAAGTTGGTCTCGGTGTCCAGCACCTCCTGGCCATTGCTCTGCAGCACCAGCGCCGCCTGCGCCATGCCCGTCGCGGCCGTCAGGGCGGCAGCGGCCACCCATGTCTTCAGCTTCATCATTCTTTGAGCTCCTGGGAGCGTGGGCCAGCAGCACCTTGCTGCCTGGCCGCGTCTCGCCAACACCCGCACTGTGGCGCGCCAGCCGGCCACGCGTCTTGAAGGCGGTCTAAAGGATTTCTTAACGCCGCGCCCGGCCTCGGGGCGCGCGGCTTAAGCGGCATTACAGAACGCCTTAAGGACGGCATGCGGGGTCGCGCCAGACACTGACTGCTTCGCTCCGGACTGCCGGCGCGCTGCATTTCTCAAACGCAAATGGCGTGCAATCGCCCACCCCCACCCATGACCTCCAAAAGCCTCCTGCTGGCGCTCGCCAGCCTCTGCCTGACCCTGCCAAGCGCGGTCCAAGCGGCTCCCGTGACGGACCTGCCCGGTTCCCTCCTGATCGAGACGCCCAGCGTCAATCGGCCCAATGATCTAGGCCAGTCCGCGCCCCGGGCTTATGCGCCGGGCATCACCTGGTCCAGCGACGTCCCTTCTGCCTTCGGGTTCCATCGCCTGTATGGATTCCAGGACAACGGCGCCTGGTTCAACAAGCCGATGATTGGCCTGGGCCAGGCGTCAGGCACGATGACCCTGAGCTTCGCCGCCCCGGTCGCTGGCGTGGGGGGCTTCTTCAACTACGCGCAGAGTCTTGGCGCCCCGATCGGCGATGCGCCGACCATTGCCATCTACGACGCCGCCCACCACCTGCTCGACTCGACCGTGCTCAACTTCGACACCGGAAGGGCCGACCTCAGCGGCTACTTCTTTGGCTTCGACGTCGGAAACGCGCTGATTTCGTCGTTCGAGATGTCGGGCGCCTACATCGGCATGAGCGACCTGCGCGTGCTGGCCGCTGACACGACACCGGCCCAAGTGCCGGAGCCAGCCACCCTGGTGCTCGCGGGTGGCGCACTCATGGTGATGCGAGGCATGTCCCGCCGGCAGCGTCGCCTGCCGAACGCCTGACTCGGCTGAGCGCTTCGGCGGCGCCCATTCGTTGCGCTCAACTCGGGCGAAGCGGTGCGCCTTGACATCCTTGTCAATGCATTGCATTTGCATTACATTGACTGCATGAAGACCTCCACCCTCCCGGCCGTGCGCGTCGAGCCCGCATTGCGAAGCGATGCCGAAGCGGTGCTTGATGAAGGCGAATCACTGTCGGATTTCGTCGCCTCTTGCGTGCGCGATGGCGTGGCCTGGCGGCGTACGCAGGACGCCTTCCTCGCGCGTGCCCAAGAGGCTGTCGCGCGTTCTGAGCGTGAAGACAGCGGGATTTCGCCGTCGGAAATCCTGCGGCGGATGGATGTGCGGCTCGAAGCGGCTAGAGAGCAGCTGGCAGCACGCAAGCCGAGCGCGGGGAAGTGACCGTCTACCGCGTCGTCCTCGCCGAGGAGGCCGCCGAGGACTTGCTGCGGATCGAGGACTTCCTCATCGCACGTGAACTGGCCAGCGCAACACCTGACCTGGATGTCGTGCAGCGGCTCCGAGACGCGATTGACCGAGCCCTTCGACTGCTGGAGTTCTCACCGTACTCGTGCCGCAAGGCCGCTCGCGCCTTGAACATCATGCAACGCGAGCTGATCGTGCCCTTCGGGAACACCGGCCTCATTGCCGCGTTTGAAGTCCGCGGCGAGGTCGTCCGCATCGGCGCCATTCGTCATCAGCTTGAGCAGGACTACCACTGACTGAGCGGCTGGGCCGCCCGGCAGCCCAGCGGCCTGCGCGGGGGCATCCGCCCCCTCAGCCGCGCTTGTAGACCAGCTTCTTGCTGCCCGCCTCGCAGCTGCCCACCACCTTGGCGTCGGCCGGCACCTTGTCGGCCTCGACCGCGTCGAGCGCATAGCCCTTGACGCCCTTGGCATCCAGCTTGGCCGCAATCTCGGCCTTGAGTTCGTCGCAGGGCTTGGGCGCGGCCTGGGCGGCGATGCCGGCGGCAGCCAGGGTGGCGAGGGCGATGAAGCGGAACAGGGTCATGGTGCGAAGGCCTTGGATGGCAGGAGCCCCATGCTCCTACGTGGGCTGATTGTGGGTGCGGGGCAGCGCGGCGAGGCGCTGCGCGTAACTGCTTCTGGTGCACGTCACCAAGTGAATTTGTACTAGTAGCGCGTGCCGCTTTTGTCGACAGAATTGGCCGCCTGAATACGCTGGTAGGCGACCAGCGAAGCTTTCAAATTAAATAGCTTGGCCAACCGACGTATGGACTGCTAGAGCAGATAGGGCTGACGTTAGGGCGACAGGTGGCTGTCCCCCCAAAATACAAGTTATGCCACCCAAACTTTCACCCACTAGCTAGTCCGCAATGCGAATCCGTAGCTTCACAGTGCAGAACCAGCGGGCCGTTCGGCTTGCGGCTTGCGACAACGTCCCGGGCATCATGGTCATCACCGGTCCCAATGGCTGCGGGAAGTCCACGCTCCTAAACGCACTCAGAGGCGCAGGTGAAGGACCGGGCCGCACGATGTACGTCGGCCCACATCGAACGAGCCGCCGACAACAGGTTCGCATGCGATTCCTTGGCCAACAACGAATCGAAATGAGTTCCGTGCTCTCGGCGAGCAACTTGCCCGGCTTCGAGGGCATGCATTTCCAGTCGAATGACAGAGACGCGTGGAATTTCGACGAAGCGCAGAGCTTCCTGAAGTACAGCCTCTGTCAGATCGAACTTGAACGCCAGAACGCAATTGCAAGCCGATTCGATGAAGTTG
The DNA here is from genome assembly GCF_039872745.1 of Roseateles paludis. NCBI lineage: Bacteria > Pseudomonadati > Pseudomonadota > Betaproteobacteria > Burkholderiales > Sphaerotilaceae > Roseateles > Roseateles paludis. Next base: position 553,870 of record NZ_JBDPZD010000001.1, read on the forward strand.
GTGCCGTGCGACGCGAAGACATGCCAGACGTCTGGGCCCCTCTCAAAGAGTTAGCGCACAACCTGCTACCTCACTTGCAGTTTCACCGCATTGACCTAGCCAATCGCGACCAGATCCGCTGCCTGTGGAACGTTCACAACAAGGACGTTCAGGTCGATATTGATGATCTCAGCTCCGGCGAGAAGGCAATCATTCAATTGTTCTTCCCGCTTGTCGAACACCGCGTGAATCAGAACCTTGCCAAGATGCGCGGAACGGAAGCGGCTCCCCAGCCCGGCGCAGTTGCCGTCCTTATGGACGAGCCCGAGCTCCATTTGCACCCGAACCTGCAGGCCAAGATTCTTGACTACATGCGCGGACTCGCGGTCCGAGAGGGCGTGCAGTTCATCCTCGCTACTCATTCACCGTCGATGGTCGAACACGCTTCAAACGAAGAGTTGTATTTGCTTAGGCCTGCTGAACTGATCGAACACGATACGAACCAACTCGTTCGCATAGCCGACAGCGAAGAACGCCTCGCAGCCATCCGGACTCTATTTGGATCAACTTCGAATGCAACGGCACTTCGCACGGTACTGGTCGTTGAAGGAAAGAGCGCCGACAAGTCCAGCCGTAGGCCTGCAGACGCGAAAATTTATGGCTTCCTGAGTGATCGCTTCGGGCAACTCACGGTTATTGCTGGTGGTGGAAAGTCTGAGTGCAAGACACTTGTGCGTGCCCTGAACGATTGCTTGCCTACCCTTGCTGGGAATTTGAAGGCGACGGCCCTGCTGGACCGCGACACCCTCGAAGAGTCGCCGGCGCAGACCGATCAGGTTTGGCTGCCCGTTTCGATGATTGAGAATCTTCTCGTAGATCCCGAAGTCATCTTTCGCGCGATCGAGACGGTCCGACACAAGACAACCCTCCAGACTCCGGCCAATGTTGCTGCCGCGCTTGATGAGGTGCTGCTTTCGCTCCAAGATCATGAGTTGAGTCGCAGGATCAAGGCTGCTGTAGACGCCCGCACGTTTCGGCTTAGTGACCCGGTGGAGACAGCGCGAGAGCAAGTTCAGGCGTTCGCTAGCACGCTTCTCGCCGATTTGTCCGACGAGAACTTCTCTCGCATACGGTCTGAGGCAGCGGCAAAAGTCGCCGCGCTAGCCGCCGCTCAGAAGAGGCGAGAGATGTTCGATGGCAAGCGCGTCCTCGACGAGCTGTTCAAGGCGCACATTCACACGACCGGAATGTCTAAGGAGATCTTCGTATACCTTTGCGCAAAGGAAGCCGCCTCAAGAACATCGGTCACAAGCTTCGTCGAAGCACTATTTGCATCCATCGGAATCGTCACTGCCGAGGTCAGTTCGGCATAACCCTTTGGTGGAGCGGCAGATCCGCTGGCATGGCCTTGGCCCGCAACGCGCTCAGCCGTAACGTCTACCCATTGAGCCAAGCGCCATCCCCGCGTCGGCCCGTCAGCTCAAACGCTAGCCCGCAAAAGCCACCCTCATTTCGTCGAAGGGTCGAAAGCTTATGGTTCTCCCCGCTGCACGAGCAGGTCAACGACTTCGAGTCAACGGAAAGCTGATTCCATTCAGCTCTTGGCCAACAAAGATCGGCCCGAAAGGCAACGCAAGCCTGCAGTCGCTGCTCTTCTCGCTTGATCCCTGGGCAATCATCGACCAGACCATCAAGACTTCATGCTCTGCTGCAGCACGGCCAGAAGCCCTCGCGTGCATGAATCAAGCGCGCGACTTTTTCGAAGGTGCTGTAGACACCCAGCGTGTATCAGCACGACCCTTGGCCCTTTACTACTGCTTCATGAACCTCGTGAAGGCGTTCTGCCTCTCTCGCGGAACCCGGCCAACATTCAACAAAGCTCAGCACGGACTTTCCGAGATGCTCCGCGCACCAGGCAACCGTGAGCTAACTGATGCCTTCCTGCGGGCGTTCGTGAGCCCCAATGGCAGCGGCGATCTGCAAAACTTTTCCGAGTTCATGGCAGCTCTAACTGGCACTGGGCTAGCGGCCATTCAAGACTACGACGTGCCGGTGCTTCTGCCGCAGATCCTTCCGGGACACAGGTTGTGGTCATCTGCGGCAAACAAAAAAGAACGCTTCATCGCGGTCCACGATATCCGCCCTTACCTTAACAAGGCCACACGCGAGCTTTGGCTGAACCTCTACTTCGTCGCGGACGACCTCTCCCGAATCGGCGTAACGATCACACGATTTCTTGCCGAGTCGAAACTTGGACCGGCATTCGTTCAGGTCACCTGCGACGAAGTTGACAGTGCTTCGCGCGAGTTGATCTGCTTCCAGCAAGTCGCACCCATCGTTTGCCCAAACACGAAGTACGCAAACTCACTTCAGTCGCTCTTCGATTCAATTCGGGGATTGCTCTGGGCGACTGTCTCAACAGTACCTCCATATCGCAGGCACTACGTCTACCTGCGGCCGGCTTCTGAGGACACACAAACCTTGCCTCAGCTGCTCTCCATCTACATCCTCTCCTACTACTTGGGCTCAATAACGCGCTATCGCCCGCACCACTTCCCCGCCATAAACGATGGGGTCTTTGGCCCTCGCATTCAGGACTTCATCTCTGGGCAGGCGCAACAGTTCTTGTATCTCTTGGCTTCAGAGTTTGCCCGCCGTGAGATCGCCAAGCCCTCCATCCTCTAGTCGCGGTGCCGCCTAGCCTTTCGAATATGGACATCCCCCACAACTGCAATGGCCTTGTCGATTGGGGCTGGCTGGACGAGGCTCCTGCAGTTGTTTATCGGGCATCTGCAGTGGGATCGTTGAAGTCCCGTGCCGACATGGGGCCTGCATCACTGCGGGGTCTGCCCACCAACCAATCCCGAAACGCCGCCCACGCCGGCCCAGACTCACGCGTCAGGCTGCGAGTCAGCCAGTAGCGGCCCACGTCCACCGTGGCCTCGAAGGGCTGGGCCAGGGCGCCTGAGGCGAGCTCGCGGGTGAAGAGGGCGGGGGGTGCGAGGGCCACGCCAGCGCCTTGCACCGCCGCCTGCACCATCAGCACGGACGAGTCGAACTGCGGGCCGCGTGCGACCAGGGCGGGGCAGCCGGCGGCTTGGGCCCAGGCGGGCCAGTCCTGCGCGCGGTAGGAGCGCAGCAAGACCTGGCCCCGCAAGTCAGCCGGTGCGCGCAGCCGCGCGGCGATGGAAGGGGCGCACAAGGGGCTGAGCGGGGCGGCTTGCAGGGGCAGGGCCTCGACGCTGCGCCAGGCGCCGTCGCCAAAGCGGATGGCGGCGTCGAGCGTCTCGGTGGCGAGGTCGACCTTGTTGTTGTGGGTTTGCAAGCGCAACTCGATGTGCGGGTGCCGGGCCTCGAAGTCGGGCAGGCGCGCGAGCAAGTGGCCGTGCAGATAGGTGCCCACCACGGCCACGGTGAGGCGCTCGCGCGGGGCGCTGCTTTCAAACTGCGCGAGCGCGGCGTCGAGCTGGGCAAAGGCCTGCTGCACGGCGGGCGCCAGGCGCGTGCCTTCGTCGCTGAGCTGCAGGCCGCGCGCGGTGCGCAGGAAGAGCGGCTTGCCCAGCTGGGCCTCCAGCGCCTTGATCTGCTGGCTGACCGCCGCCTGCGTCACGCACAGCTCATCGGCCGCGCGGGTGAAGCTGAGGTGCCGCGCGGCGGCGGCAAAAGCGTGCAGGCTGTTGAGGGAGAAGCGGGCGAGCGACGTGGAGGGCATCAGAAATTCTTATGGCAGATGCAAGTAGAGATCGTTTGGCTGAGAGTGGTGCCCTGGAAAGAATGCGCTCCGCACTCCACACATTCGCAACCCACCCCATTAGTTTCGCTATGAATCTCACCCGCCGCACCGCCTTGTTCATGTCGCTCGCCGCCTGCGCCACGGCGCGCGCCGCCGCCCCCCGGTCTGAACCCCCGTTTGAAGCCCTGGCCCAGCTGGAGCGCCGCGCCGGCGGCCGCTTGGGCGTGGCGGTGCTCGACGTGGGCACGGGCCAGGCCTGGGCCCACCGGGGCGACGAGCGCTTTGGCATGTGCTCGACCTTCAAGTTGCCGCTAGCCGCCGCCACGCTGGCCCGCATCGATGCCGGCACCTGGCAGGGCACCGACACCCTGCTGCTCCGTCCGCAGGAAATCGTGGGCCACGCGCCCATCACCCGCGCCCGGGTGAAGCAGGGGCGCATGAGCCTCATGGACCTGGCCCAGGCCGCGCAGACCCACAGCGACAACGGCGCGGCCAACCTGCTGCTGCGTCACCTGGGTGGACCCGCGGCCTTCACGGCCTGGCTGCGCACGCAGGGCGACGCGACGACGCGCATCGACCGCATGGAGCCCGAGATGAACCACGTGGTGCAAGGCGACCTGCGCGACACCACCACCCCGGCCGCGATGGCCGCGCTGACCGCCCGCCTGGTGGTGGGCGACAGCTTGCTACCCGCCAACCGCGAACGCCTGGTGGGCTGGATGCGCGCCACCGAGACCGGCCTGCGCCGCCTGCGCGCCGGCCTGCCGGCCAACTGGATGTGCGGCGACAAGACGGGCACCGGCATGTCGCCCGACATGCCCGACCGCTACAACGACGTGGCCGTGTGCTGGCCCGCCGGCCGCGCGCCGCTGGTGATCGCGGCCTACTACGAGGGCCCGCACATCAACAGCGAGCGCATCCGGCCGGAGGCTGAGGCGGTGCTGGCGGATGTGGGGCGGCTGGTGGCGGCTCAGTTCACGGGCTGATTGCTCACCCGGCCAGGGCGGCGCGCAGCCCGCCCCACACCTCCCGGAAGAGGCCGGCGTCCATGCGCTTGAGGTCGCGCACGATGGGCTTGAAGTCCATGTGGGCGAGCACGTCTTTTTCCAGGTCGATGCCGGGGGCGATCTCGGTGAGCTCGATGCCTTCGGGGGTCAGGTGGAAGACGGCGCGCTCGGTCACGAAGATGACCTGCTGGCCGCGCAGCGCGGCGTCGTGGCCGTTGAAGGTGATCTGCTCGACCTGCTGGATGAACTTGCGGCTGCGGCCTTCGGTGTCGATGCGCAGCACGCCATCGCCGATGCTGAGCTTGAGGCCGCCGGCGGTGAAGCTGCCGCAGAAGACGAGGCGCTTGGTCGAGCGGGTGATGTTGACGAAGCCGCCGCAGCCGACCGGGCGGCCGTTGAACTTGCTGACGTTGACATTGCCTGAGCTATCCACCTGCGCGAGGCCGAGGAAGCTGGCGTCGAGGCCGCCGCCATCGTAGAAGTCGAACTGGAAGCTCTGCTCGATGATGGCCTCGGCGTTGTAGGCGAGGCCGAAGTCGCCGCCCTGGGCGGGGATGCCGCCGGTGATGCCGCTTTCGATGCTGAGGGTCAGGGCCTCGGCCATGCCTTCTTCGGCCGCCACGGCGGGGATGCCGGCGGGGATGCCGATGCCGAGGTTGGTGATGGCGCCGAGCTTGAGCTCCATGGCGGCGCGGCGGGCAATGACCTTGCGCTCATCGAGGGCCATGGGCGGCAGGCTGCCGGTGGGCACACGGATGTCGCCGCACAGCGCGGGGTCGAACTGCGTGGCGATGCTCTGCATGTGGTTCTGCGGCTGCGAGAGCACCACGTAGTCGATGACGACGCCGGGGATCTTGACGGCCTTGGGGTGCAGGGAGCCGGCCTTGACGATGCGCTCGACCTGGCAGATCACGATGCCACCGCAGGCGCGCGCGGCCTGGGCGATGGAGAGCTGCTCCAGCAGCATGCCTTCCTTGTCGAGCGTGATGTTGCCGTTCTCGTCGGCCACGGTGCCGCGGATCACGGCGACGTCGATCTTGGGCGACTTGTAATAGAGCCACTCCTCGCCCTCAAACTCGATCAGGCGGACCAGGTCTTCGGTGGACTTGCTGTTGAGCTTGCCGCCCTCCAGGCGCGGGTCGACGAAGGTGCCGAGGCCGACCTTGGTGAGCACGCCGGGCGAGCGGCAGGCGATCTGGCGCGTGAGGTGGGAGAGCGAGCCCTGCGGGAAGTTGTAGGCCTCGACCTCGCCGCCATAGACCATCTTCATCATCTCGGCGCCGGTCTGCCCGAAGTGGCCAGCCACCACGCGCTTGATCATGCCGGGGTGGGCGAAGTGCTTCATGCCGGCCGTGCCGGAGTTGCCGATGGCGCCGCAGGCCCAGGTGCTGAGGGCGCGCGGGTGGCCGGTGCTGAGGAAATGCTGCTCCAGCGCCGAGAGGATTTCCTCGGGCAGGCTGGTGACGGCCAGGCCGCCCAGGAAGATGGTGGCGCCGTCGGGGATCAGGGCGCCGACGTCGGCGGCTTGGATGACTTTCATGGGGCTTGCAGTCGAAAGAGATAAGAGATCAGCGTGAGTCGGTAACGCGAATGACGGTGGCTAGGCCGGTGTCGCCAGCGGCGCAGCCGGTGAAGAGGCCGATGCCGCCGCCACGCAGCACCAGCTCTTCGATCAGCTCGATGACGCCGCGCAAGCCGGTGGGCGCCTGGGGGTGGCCCCAGATGAGGGAGCTGCCGTAGTTGTTCATGCGCTCCCAGGGGAAGCCGAGGTCGGCCGCCAAGGCCAGGTCGTTCACGGCAAAGGGGTTGTGCGTCTTGATGGCGTCCACCTGGGCCACGTTGAGGCCGGCGCGCTGCAGGGCCTGGGCGGCGGCCGGGCCGGGGGCGGCGGGCATGTAGCCGGGGGCCTCGCGGTGTTGGCCAAAGCTGAGCAGCTCGACCTCGATACCGGCGTCAAGGGCCAGCTCGCGGGCTCGCTCGCGCGTGGTGACGAGGGCGCCGGCATTGCCGTCGGCCGGGTGCGTCTGGCCGCCGAAGGTGACAGTGCCGCCCTCCAGCACGGGCTTGAGCTTGGCCAGGCCCTCGGCCGTGGTGGGGAAGATGCCTTCGTCAGCCGCCAGGGTGCCCGTGACCTTGCGGAAGCGGCTGTCGGACAGCGGCACCTCGATCATGTAGCGCTTCTGGAAGGCGCGGTCGTCGGCCAGCGCGGCCTGGTATTGCTCGTAGCGGCGCAGCTTCACGGCGTGCTGCTGCGCGGTGCTTAGACAAAAGCGCGCCGCGACGTTCTCGCCCGTCTTGATCATGGGGTTCTTGGCGTAGGGGTCGTGCGCCATGTTGTCGGGCACCCAGTGCTCGGTCAGCCCATAGCCGCCGCTGCCGGTGGGGTCGGGGTAGTAGACGACGGGGCCGTTGGACTGGCGGTCGGCCATCACGAGCAGCGCGCACTGGCTGCTGCCGTCGCGCACCTCGTGGCTGGCCATCTGCAGCGCCCGCACGCTGGTGGCGCAGGCCTGCTGGATGGTGGGGCCGGCCACGCGGTCCAGGCCCATCATGCCGGTGAGCCAGGGCAGGCCGTAGAAGCTGCCCTTTTGCGGGTTGGTTATGCCGAGGATGGCGAGGTCGATGGCCTCCAACGGCACGCCACGCGCGGCCAGAGCCTGCTTGCCGCACACCGCCGCCAGCTGCACAGCGTTGAGGTTGGCCAGCGAGCCCTGCCATTTGGCAAAGGGCGTGGACCAGTAGGCCCCATAGGGGATGAAGGCGGCCATGGTGGGTTGTCTCCTGCTCGACCCCCATGGGGGGCACTCATTAGATGGTAGTACGCTTAATTTTTGTAATCAAGTTCCGCGTCGATGGGCGGTCAAGTTCGTGGATCCACGGGGGTCAATCACTAGGGAAAGTACCTGGACTACGGGCTTGAAATGCACCGGAGACTCACCAATGATGTCATCATGTAGTTCACGACAGTAAACAACTGAACCTCATGAACGCCACCCCACCCAGCGCCACCCTGAGCCCGAACCCAAGCACCGCCACCGACCTGCTGCAGATCAGCCAGGTCGAGCGTGTGCTGCACATCCGGCTCAACCGGCCTGCCAAGCGCAATGCGATCTCGGACGCGCTGATTGCCCAGATCCACACCGCCGTGATCAACCTGCCGGCCGATGTCGGCGCCATCCTGATCAGCGGTGAGGGCGAGCACTTTTGCGCGGGGCTGGACTTGTCGGAGCTGGTCAAGCGCGACATCGGCGGCGCGGTGCTGCACTCGCGCTCCTGGCATGCCGCCTTTGATGCCTTGCAGTACGGCAAGGTGCCCGTCATCGCCGCGCTGCATGGCGCGGTGGTGGGCGGGGGGCTGGAGCTGGCCGCCGCCTGCCACATCCGCGTGGCGGACTCGGGCGCCTACTTTGGCCTGCCCGAGGGGCAGCGCGGCATCTTCGTGGGCGGTGGCGGCTCGGTGCGCATCCCGCGCCTGATGGGCGTCTCGCGCATGACCGACATGATGCTGACCGGCCGCGTCTACAGCGCCGACGAGGCCGAGCGCTATGGCCTGGTGCAGTACCTGGTCGGCGAGGGCGAAGCGCTGGAAAAGGCCATGGCCCTGGCCCAGCGCGCCGCCAAGACCGCCCCCATGACCGCCTTTGCCGTGATGCACGCACTGCCGCGCATTGCCGAGCAGAGCCCCAGCGAAGGCCTGTTCACCGAGTCGCTGATGTCGTCCATCGCCGCCAGCACGCCCGAGGCGCAGGCGCGGCTGGAGGCCTTCCTGCAGGGCCGGGCCGAGAAGGTTGTGAAGTCATGAGTGGGTCCACGTCCTCGGCGCCCCACCGCTTTGCCCGCGTGGGCGGCTGCACGGACGCCTTCCTGAGCGTCCGCGACGACGGCGTGCAGGTGCTGAGCTCCAAGGAGCCGCTGGAGCCCTACCCGGCCAGCCTGACCGACGTGCTGGAGCGCTGGGCCCGCGAAGCCCCCGAGCGCACCGCCCTGGCCCAGCGCAATGCGCAAGGTGCCTGGCAGCGCCTCAGCTATGCCGAGCTGCTCACGCAAGCCAAGTCCATCGGCCAGGCCTTGCTCGACGCCGGCGTGACGGTGGAGCGGCCGCTCGTCATCCTGTCGGACAACAGCCTCGAACACGCCGCGCTGATGATGGGCGCGATGTGGGCGGGCGTGCCCTTTGTGAGCGTGTCGGTAGCCTATGCGCTGCTGTCGACTGACTTCGCGCGCCTGCGCCACATCGTGGACATCACGACGCCCGGCCTGGTCTATGCCGCGCATGAAGGCTTTGGCCGCGCGGTGGCCGCCACCATCGCCGCCGACGTGCCCGTGGTGATGGGCCAAGGCACCTTGCCCGACCGCAGCACCCGCCCCTTTGCCGAGCTGCTGGCCACGCCCCCGGGCGCGCGCGTGGCGGCGGCGCACGCGAGCGTGGGGCCTGACACCATCGTCAAGATCCTGTTCACCAGCGGCAGCACGGCGCGGCCCAAGGGCGTGGTCACCACGCAGCGCATGCTCAGCGCCAACCAGCAGATGCTGCGCCAGTGCATGGCCTTCCTGGGCGACGAGCCGCCCATCCTGCTGGACTGGCTGCCCTGGAGCCACACCTTTGGCGGCAACCACAACATCGGCATCGCGCTCTACAACGGCGGCAGCCTCTACATCGACGATGGCAAGCCCACGCCGGCTGGCCTGCCGCTGACGGTGCGCAATCTCAAAGAGATCTCGCCCACGGTCTACTTCAATGTGCCCAAGGGGCTGGAAGAGATCGCCAAGGCCATGGACCACGACGCCGAGCTGCGCGAGTGCTTCTTTCGACGCTTGAACGCCATCATGTTTGCCGCCGCCGGTCTCTCGCAGGCGGTGTGGGACAAGCTCGACGAGCACGCCGTCGCCACCATCGGCGAGCGCATCCGCGTGCTCTCGGGCCTGGGGATGACCGAGACCGCGCCGTCCTGCATGTTCGTCGTCGGCACGCATGCCCGCGCCGGCTACATCGGCCTGCCCTGCCCGGGCGTGGATGTGAAGTTGGTGCCCATGGACGGCAAGCAGGAAGTGCGCTTCCGCGGCCCCAATGTGATGCCCGGCTACTGGCGCGAGCCCGAGCTGACGGCAGCGGCCTTCGACGAAGAAGGCTTCTACCGCACCGGCGATGCCGCGTGCTTTGTGGACCCCGAGCGCTTGGAGCTGGGCCTGCTGTTTGACGGCCGCATTGCCGAGGACTTCAAGCTCAGCACCGGCACCTTTGTGAGCGTGGGCCCGCTGCGCACGCGCATCGTGCTGCAGGGCCACCCCTATGTGCAGGACGCCGTGCTCACCGGCATCAACCGCGATGAACTCGGCGTGATGATCTTCCCGCGCCTGCCCGACTGCCGGGCGCTCAGCGGCCTCGGGGATGCCGCCAGCGCGGCCGACGTGCTGCGCCACCCGGCCGTGCGCGAGGTCTTCCAGCGCCTCGTGGACCAGCTCCACGCGCAAGGCACCGGCAGCGCCAACCGGGTCGAGCGCATGTATTTGCTCGTCGAGCCGCCCTCGCTGGCGCAAGGCGAGGTCACCGACAAGAACTCCATCAATGTGCGCGCCGTGGTGCAACATCGCGCCCAGCTGGTCGAGGCCCTGTATTGCGGTGAGCCTGCCGACCCCTGGCTCTTGCTCCCCCAAGCGGCCCCTCAGGAAACCCCATGAAGATCGCCTCTCACGCAGCACTGGTCACAGGTGGCGGCTCCGGCCTCGGCGAGGCTGTGGCCCGCGAGCTGGCCGCGCAAGGTGCCAAGGTCGCCGTGCTCGACATCAACGCCGCCAACGCCCAGCGCGTGGCGGCCGACATCGGCGGCCTGGCCTGCCCCTGCGACATCACCGACACCGCCTCGGTGCAGGCCGCACTCGATGCCGCCGAGGCCGCCCACGGCCCGGCCCGCATCCTGATGAACATCGCCGGCATCGGCACGGCCAAGCGCGTCGTCGGCCGCGACGGCAACCCCGCGCCGCTCGAAGACTTCGAGCGCGTGGTGCGCATCAACCTGATCGGCACCTACAACGTCATCCGCCTGGCCGCCGCGCGCATCGCCAAGCTGGAGCCGCTGGACGACGGCGAGCGCGGGGCCATCCTGTGCACGGCGTCTGTGGCGGCGTTTGACGGCCAGGTCGGGCAGGAGGCCTATTCGGCGTCCAAGGCCGGCGTGGTGGGCATGACCCTGCCGCTGGCGCGGGATCTGGCCCAGCACGGCATCCGGGTCTGCACCATCGCGCCCGGGCTCTTCGCCACGCCCTTGCTCAAAGAACTTCCGGAGGAGGTGCAGGCCAACCTCGCCGCCTCCATCCCCTTTCCCAAGCGTCTTGGTCAGCCAAGTGAATTTGCTGCACTGGCAGCGCACTTTGTGACCAATGGGCACCTGAACGGAGAAGTCATCCGCCTAGATGGTGCACTGCGCATGGCCCCGCGCTGAGAGAGAACCAGCGCTTTTCCACTGCAAACCACTCCTGGAGACATTCATGCGAATCAACACCTTGCGGACCCTCGTCGCTGCGGCGGCGCTGGCCGCCACCAGCCTCGTGCAGGCCGACGTGACCATCGGCGTGAGCCTGCCGCTGACGGGCCCGGCCTCCGGCCTCGGCATCCCCGTCGGCAACGGCATCAAGATGTGGCCCACCAGCATTGCTGGCCAGAACCTCAAGGTCGTCGTCTATGACGACGCCACCGACCCGACCAAGGGCGTGCAGAACGCCAACCGCTTCGTCGTCGAAGACAAGGCTGACCTCGTCATCGGCTCGGCCGCCACGCCCGTCGCCGTCGCCATGGCCGGCCCCCTGGCTGAAGCGCAAACCATGCAGATCATGGTCTCGCCTGGCCCGCTGCCCCCGGGCAAGGACGCCTGGAGCTTCCGCATCGCGCAGGCCAACGCCATCATGGCCCACCCCATGGTCGAGCACATGAAGGCCCAGGGCATCAAGACCATTGGCTTCCTCGGCTACTCCGACGCCTACGGCGAGAGCTGGCTCAAGGACCTGACCGCCGAGCTGGAGAAGAACGGCAACGGCATCAAGATCATCGCCACCGAACGCTTCGCCCGCGCTGACACCGCCGTCACCGCCCAGGCGCTGAAGCTCGTTGCCGCCAATCCCGATGCCATCCTCGTCGTGGCCTCCGGCTCCGGCGCCGCCATGCCGCACAAGGGCGTGATGGAGCGTGGCTACAAGGGCAAGGTCTACCAGACCCACGCCGCCGCCTCGCGCGACCTGATGCGCATTGGTGGCAAGGACGTCGAAGGTGCCTTCGTCGTCTCCGGCCCCGCCGTGGTGGCCGAGCAGCTGCCGGCTTCGCACCCCTCCAAGGCCCTGGCCCTGGACTACGTGCAGAAGTACGAAAAGATCTACGGCCCCGGCTCGCGCAACCAGTTCGCAGCCCATGGCTATGACCTCGGCCTGTTGCTGGAGAAGATCATCCCCATCGCCCTGAAGACCGCCAAGCCCGGCACGCCCGAGTTCCGTGTCGCGCTGCGCAACGCGATGGAAAACCTCGGCCGCACCGTGCTGTCGCAAGGCGTCGTCAACTACACCAAGGACAACCACTGGGGCTTCACCATTGAAACCGGTGTGATGCTCAAGGTGGTCAACGGCGACTGGCAGGTCAACTGAACCTGCTGATGTATCGCAGCGGGCGGTGCTCTTGCACCGCCCTTCTGCTGGCCTGATCGAGTCCCCGTCCGCCGGGTGGGGCCGATCGGCCTTTACCTGGATTTCCCATGGACCTCTCGATTGCCAGCATCCTGCTCATCGACGGCCTCTCCAATGGCGCCATCTACGCGCTGCTGGGGCTGGCCACGGTGCTGCTCTTCACCATCACGCGGGTCATCTTCATCCCGCAGGGTGAGTTCGTTGCCTTCGGTGCGCTGACCCTCGCGCTGCTGCAGAACCGCCAGGTGCCGGGCACCGTGTGGTTGCTGCTGATGCTGGCGGGCCTCGCCGCCTTGCAGGAGCTGGTCAATGGCCTGCGCGCCAAGCGCGGCATGGCCACTACAGCCAAGGCCATGGCGCGGGTGCTGGCCTACCCGGTGGCCATCAGCGCCTTCACCTTCTACGCCGCGCCGCTGGGGCTGCCGCTGCTGGTGCAGGCCTTGCTGTCGATTGCGCTGGTGGTGCCGCTGGGGTCCCTGGTCTACCGCCTCGCCTATGAATCCATCGCCGATGCCTCGGTGCTGGTGCTGCTGATCGTGTCGGTCGGCGTGCACTTCATCCTCGCCGGCCTCGGCCTCATCTTCTTCGGCGCCGAGGGCTTCCGCACCCCGCCGTTCTGGGACGAGCGCTTCAACGTCGGCCCCGTGCTGCTCAGCGGCCAGGCCGTCATCACCATGCTGGCCACCGTCGCGCTGATGGGCCTGATGTGGCTGTTCTTCGAGCGCACGCTGCGCGGCCGCGCCTTGCGCGCCACCGCCGTCAACCGCCTCGGTGCGCGGCTGATGGGCATCTCCACCGTCAATGCCGGCCGCCTGTCCTTCACGTTGGCGGCCTTCATCGGCGCCCTGTCGGGCCTCTTGATCGGCCCGACCACGACGGTCTTCTACGACAGCGGCTTCCTGATCGGCCTCAAGGGCTTCGTCGCCGCTGTGTTTGCCGGCCTCGCAAGCTACCCGCAGGCGGCCATCGGCGCCCTGGCTATCGGCATCCTGGAGGCCTTTGGCGCCTTCTGGTCCAGCGCGTTCAAAGAGGTGATCGTGTTCACCGCCATCCTGCCCTTCCTCCTGTGGCGCTCCCTGCGCGACCCGCACCACGAGGAGCACTGATCATGAACGCCATTCGCCTTCGCTTCCTGCTCATCGCGGCCGCCGTGCTGCTGATGTCGCAGACCCCGGTGCCCGACCTCTGGATCACCAACCTCAACTACATCGGCCTCTTCGCCATCGCCAGCCTGGGCGTGGTGCTGCTCACCGGCGTGGCGGGCCTCACGTCCTTCGGGCAGGCGGCCTTTGTGGGCCTCGGGGCCTATGCCAGCGCCTACATCAGCTCGGTGCAGGGCATCTCGCCTTGGCTGGGGCTCTTCCTCGGGCTGGCCATCACGGCCAGCGTGGCCCTGGTGCTGGCGCTGCTCACGCTGCGCATGTCGGGCCACTACCTGCCGCTGGCCACCATCGCCTGGGCGCTGGCGCTGTACTACACCATGTCCAACATGGAGTTCCTGGGCAAGTACGACGGCCTGCTCAGCATCCCGCCGCTGTCCATCGGCAGCCTGGCCCTGACGCATGAGCGCGCCTACTGCCTGGTGATCTGGACCGTGGCGCTCATCGCGGCGGCCGGCGTGCTGCGGTTGCTGGACTCGCGCCCCGGGCGTGCCATCCGCGCGCTGCACGGCGGCAGCGTGATGGCCGAGGCCATGGGCGTCTCGACCTTTGGCTACAAGGTCAAGGTCTTCCTGATCGCGGCGCTGCTGGCCAGCGTCTCGGGCTGGCTGTTTGCGCACTTCCAGCGCGCCATCAACCCCTCGCCCTTCTCGCTGGGCAAGGGCATCGAATACCTCTTCATGGCCGTGCTGGGCGGCGTGGGCAGCGTGTGGGGGGCCTTCACCGGCGCCACCGTCATCAAGCTGCTGGAGGACCAGATCCAGGTCTGGCTGCCGCGCTTCATCGGCACGGGCAACTACGAGCTGCCGGTGCTGGGCGCCATCGTCGTGCTGCTGCTCAAGCACGCGCCCAAGGGCCTGTGGCCCTACCTGGAGCCCTGGCTGCCCAAGCTGCTGGCCATCGGCCAGCGCAAGCGCGACTGGGAGGCCGCCGCCGCCCTGCCGCTGCGCGACAAGCCCCAGCAAGGCCAGACCCTGCTGGAGGTGGTCGAGGTGCGCAAGGTCTTTGGTGGCCTGGTGGCCGTCAATGACGTGAGCTTCGACATCAAGGCCGGCGAGATCGTTGGCCTGCTCGGCCCCAATGGCGCGGGCAAGTCCACCACCTTCAACCTGATCACCGGCGTGGCCTCGCTCAGCAATGGCCGCGTGCGCCTGCTGGGCGAAGAAATCGGCGGCCTGCCCTCGCGCCTGATCGCGCGGCGCGGCGTCTCGCGCACCTTCCAGCACGTCAAGATGCTGCCCGAGATGAGCGTGCTCGAGAACGTGGCGCTGGGCGGCTATCTGCGCAGCCACGCGGGCATCCTGCGCTCGGTGGCGGGCCTGGCGCGCGACGAAGAGCGCCGCCTCTTCCGCGAGGCCGAGCGCCAGCTGGAGCGCGTGGGCCTGCGCGAGCAGATGCACGAGCCCGCCGGCAACCTGGCCCTGGGCCAGGCCCGGCTGATGGAGATTGCCCGCGCGCTGTGCGCCGACCCGGTGCTGCTGCTGCTGGACGAACCCGCCGCCGGCCTGCGCCACCAGGAGAAGCAAAGCCTCGGGCGCGTGCTGCGCCAGCTCAAGGGCGAGGGCATGAGCCTGCTGCTCGTCGAGCACGACATGGAGTTCGTCATGGACCTCACCGACCGCATCGTGGTGATGGAGTTCGGCACCAAGCTGATGGAAGGCACGCCCGCCGAGGTGCAGGCCAGCCCGCAGGTGCGCGCCGCCTACCTGGGCATGGAGCACTGAGATGACCCAAGCCACCAACACCCCATTGCTCGACGTCCGCGACCTGCACGCCGGCTACGGCCGTGCCGAGGTGCTCAGCGGCCTTGCGCTGCAATTGCAGCCCGGCTCGGTGCTCACCGTCATCGGCCCCAACGGCGCCGGCAAGTCCACCCTGCTCAATGCCTTGATGGGCGTGCTGCCCGCGCGCGGCGAGATCCGCTTTGACGGCCAGTCGTTGCAAGGCGCATCGCTCGAAGAGCGGGTGATGCAAGGCATCGCCCTCGTGCCCGAGAAGCGCGAGCTCTTCACCACCATGCCGGTCGAGGACAACCTCGTGCTGGGCGGCTACCGCCCCATGCGCCTGGGCCAACGTGACTGGATGAACCAGATCGAGGTCGTCTACCAGCTCTTCCCGCGCCTCAAGGAGCGCCGCCGCCAACTGGCCGGCACACTCTCGGGCGGCGAGCGGCAGATGCTGGCCCTGGGCCGCGCCATGATGAGCCAGCCCAAGCTGCTGATGCTTGACGAGCCCAGCCTCGGCCTCGCGCCGCTGGTGGTGCAGGAGATCTTCACCACCATCCAGCGCCTGCGCGCCACCGGCGTGAGCATCCTGCTCGTCGAGCAGAACGCCCGCGCCGCACTTGAAGTGGCTGACCACGGCTACGTGATCGAGAACGGCGAGATCGTGCTCTCCGGCCCGGCCCGAGAGCTGGCGCAGGACGACCGCGTGATCGACGCCTACCTCGGCGCCAAGCGCAAGCCCCAGCCCGCGTGAGAGGTTGATGGCCTACACCCCGCCGCTCGACTCGATGCAGTTCGTCATCGAGCAGGTGCTGCAAGCACCGACTGACTGGCAGCGCCTGCCGGCCCTGTCGGTCGCCGATGCCGACCTCGCCCGCGAAGTGCTGCAGCAAGCCGGCCGCCTGGCCACCGACACGCTCGCGCCGCTCAACGGCCCGGGCGACCTGCAAGGCTGCCGTTGGCAGGCTGGCGAGGTCCGCACCCCCGACGGCTACCCAGCCGCCTGGCAGCGCTTTGTGGAAGGCGGCTGGCCCGCCCTGGCCTGCGACGAGGCCGACGGCGGCCAGGGCCTGCCGCAGCTGCTCAATGTCGCGCTCTTCGAGATGCTGCCCGCCGCCAACCACGGCTGGACCATGTACGCCGGCCTGCTGCACGGCGCCTACGAAGCCCTGCGCCACACGGCCACGCCGCTGCTTCGCGACCGCTACCTGGCCGAGGTCGTGTCGGGCGAGACGCTCGTGACCATGAACCTCACCGAGCCCGCCGCCGGCAGCGACCTCGCGCTGCTGCGCTGCAAGGCCGAGCCGGTGACTCCAGGCGCGGTAGCGAATGGCGACACGGTTCGCATCACCGGCAGCAAGATCTTCATCTCAGGGGGCGAGCACGACCTCACCGCCAACATCCTGCACCTGGTGCTGGCGCGCCTGCCCGATGCCCCCGCCGGCACGCGCGGGCTCTCGCTTTTCCTCGTGCCCAAGACCCTGCCCGACGGGCGGCGCAACAGCGTCCACTGCGACGGCATCGAGCACAAGATGGGCATCCACGGGAGCGCCACCTGCCAGATGCGCTTTGAAGCCGCCGAAGGCTGGCTGCTGGGCGAGCCCGGCGGCGGCCTAGCCGCGATGTTCCTGATGATGAACTCGGCCCGCGTGCTCGTCGGGCTGCAGGGCGTCGGCCACCTGGAGGCCGCCACCCAGATTGCCGAAGGCTATGCGCAAGAGCGCCGCCAGTCCCGCGCGCCGGGCTCCAACGGGGGGCCCGACTTCATCGCCCAGCACCCGGCCATCCGCCGCATCCTGCTCGACCTGCGCGCCCAGGCCGAAGGCGCCCGCGTGCTGGCCTATGCCACCGGCCAGCAGCTGGACCGCGCCCAACACGCCGAAAGCACCGCCGAGCGGCTTGAAGCCCAGACCCTGCTCGCCGTGCTCACCCCCGTCGTCAAGGCCTACCTGACCCAGCTCGGCCACCAGGGCGCCGACCGCGCGCTCGGCGTGCTGGGCGGCTACGGCTATATGCACGACTACGGCGTCGAGCAGCACGTGCGCGACAGCCGCATCGCCATGATCTACGAGGGCACCAACGAGATCCAAGCCATCGACCTGCTCGTGCGCAAGATGCTCGGCAAGCCCGAGCACCTGGCCGCCCTGCTCGCGCTGCTGACCACCGAAGCCCAGGCCTGCGAGGCCGCCGCGCTACCCGCCTGGGCGACCGAGCTGGCCCAGCAGGCCGACACCGTCCGCATCGCCACCGAACAGCTGCGCGCTGCCACCGCGCAAGACCCCGAGCGCCCCTACCGCGTCGCCGACGACTACCTGCAAGGCGTCGCCCTCAGCCTCATGGCCTGGGCCTGGGCCCGCCTGGCCCGCGCCGCGCAGGCCTGCGCAGACAGCCCCGCACGCACCCAGCGCCTGGCCTGGGCCGAGCACGGCCGCCTCTGGCTGCTGCCCGCCGCCCGCGTGCACTGGGCCCTGGTTCAGGCCGACGCCCTGCCCCTGGGATGATCTCGCCATGCCAGACACCAAACCGAAGAAGACCGTTGTCGAGCCACGCGCCATGGAATCGGTGATCGGCTATCGCATCGCCCGCGCCAAGGTCGCCACCCAGGCGCTCTTCCAGCGCCATATCGGCAAGCCCTACAGCCTGCGCCCCGTCGAGTTCACGCTGCTGCTCATGCTGCAGGCCAACAAAGGCCTCGCGCCCAAGCAGCTGTGCAAGGCACTCACCCTGCCCGCCCCGCACCTCACCATCCTGCTCGACCGCCTGCAAGAGCGCGGCCTCATCGAACGCGTGCGCAGCAGCGTCGACCGCCGCTCACAGCAAGTGCTGCTCACCGAGCCGGGAGCCGAGCTCGCCGCCGAACTCGCCCGCCACGCCCCGCACATGGAAGACGACCTGCGCGGCTGCCTCACCACCGGCGAACGCGCCATGCTGATCGAGCTGCTCGACAAGGTGGCGAGCTATGCGGACAAGCTGTCGGATGCGGACGAGGCGTAACGGTCGGAACGCCATAACTCCCATCGAGTTGCGGAGGGCTTGTGCGTCGACTGCCGGATGCGAATTGTTGGCGTAGCACGTTTGCTATACATTCGCGCCATGCGCTCCGCCACCTTCCCTCCCATCCGCGTCGAGCCCGAGGTTCGGGCCGAAGTCGAAGCCGTCTTGCGCGAGGGCGAGTCGCTCACCCAGTTCATCGAGGAGGCGGTCGTTGCGGCCGCAGCCTGGCGTCGCGTGCAGGCCGAGTTCGTCAAGCGCGGCGAGGCGGCGATAGAGCGTTGGAAGCAAGAAGGCGGCGGCCGTACGGTCGACGAGGTCATGGCCGGCTTGCAAGGGCGCCTTGACGACGCAAAACGTCGAGCAGCTGGGCGCCCTGGCCGGTGACGCCCGTCTATCGCGTCACGCTGCTCGAAGAGGCGGTTGCCGACCTCCTGCGCCTGGAGGACTTCGCCATCGAACGTGAGCTCGCAAGTGACGCCCCGGATTGGGCGACGCCTCAACGCGCGCTCGACGCGATCCGCGAAGGGATGCGCCTACTGTCCTGGTCGCCTTTCACCTGCCGGAAGGCGGAACTGGGAAACGGCCGCTCGCGTGAATTGGTCGTGCCGTTTGGCAGCGCGGGCTATGTGGTGCTATTCGAGATTGTCGGCAACGACGTGGTCGTGGGCGCTGTTCGACACCAGCGCGAAGAGGACTACCGCCACTGAAGTTTGGAACCAGGCAAGGCAGCCGACGCCTAACTCGCCCGCCACGCCCCGCACACGGAAGACAAGGTGACGGACGCGGAAGAGGCTTGAGGGGCTGGGCGACGGGGTCTGTCGGACCGGTCGGCCAAGGCGTCGAGGCCCCTTCCCGTGAGGTTGGCTCAACGTGGTGGCCTACGGCGACGGCATAAGGCTGGAAGCGGTCGGTGCCAGTCAAGCGAATTTCACCAGCATCGAGGCACAGAATGCATGCTCAGATGGCTGGCTGCGGTCACTTCGGCATCATGAACGCTTATGGTTCTCCGCGCCATTGACCCGGCCAACTATCTCATTACGTCTATCGCAGTCGATACCGCGCAGGCAGCGGACGCAATGGTGCTAGTCAAATGCAAAAAGGGAGCGCCGTGTCATCGCACGATTTCCATCAGCTTTCTCCGATTGATTTTGAAGGACTGGTTCGAGACCTTCTTCAAGCCGAATTGCAAATCCGTCTCGAGAGCTTTGGTCCGGGAAAAGATGGCGGAATTGACTTCCGTTTTGCAAGGTCGGGCGTGGATTTGATTGTTCAAGCCAAGCACTACGCCGGCAGCACCGCGAAGGCATTGCTCCGTGCCGCAAGAGCCGAGGACGCGAAGGTCGCGGTGCTAAAGCCCACTCGGTACATCCTTGTCACTTCTCAGTCGCTGACGCCGCATCAGAAGGATGCGCTCATTGCGGCCATGCCCAGTGCGCCCTTGGCCAAGGGAGACGTTCTTGGCAAAGAGGACCTCAACAACCTCCTTTCGAGGCACCCCGAAGTTCTTCGAAGTCACTTCAAGCTGTGGCTGACTGATGTGCACACCCTGGAGCGGATAGTCCATAGCGGCGTCTACAACCGGACGGATGCCGAGCTTGACATCATCAAACGAGTGGTCCCACGGTTTGTGCACAACGACAGCGTCGCAAAGGCTGAAGCCGTCCTCGAGAGGCGCGGCGCGCTCATCATTGCCGGCGACCCTGGCGTCGGGAAGACGACGCTTGCTCGTGCTCTGACCTGGCTCCATCTTGAGCAAGGCTGGAAGGTCTTCGTCGTCGATGACCTCAAGGAGGCGATGGCGGTTTGCACGCCGGGCGAGAAGCGCCTCATCGTGCTCGATGACTTCCTCGGACAGATTAGTCTTTCGAACACCACGGTCCGTGACGTTGACCAGAGGCTACCGACTTTCCTCGACCGAGTCCGCTACAACAAGGACATCCGGTTCATCCTGACGACGCGAGGCTACCTGTTGCGGCAAGCACAGCTTGAGTCCACACGACTCGAGTCGGCCGATTTGAAGGCGGCCGAAGTCGTCATCCACGTGGGCGACTACACGCGAAGGATTCGCGCTGCAATCGTCTTCAACCACATCTACTTCTCTGGACTCACCCTAGAGGAGAAAGAAGCGCTCTTGCGAGACCATTTCTACTTAAACATGGTCGACCACAGGAATTTCAGTCCACGGCTAATCGACTTGCTGACTTCGCCCGACTATCAAGGACACCAAACAACTCCGATACGAGAAGTCGTCGCGCGTGTCCTGGAAAATCCAGTCGAGCTGTGGGCGACGCCATATCGTTCTCACTTCAGCGAGGACTCAAGAAGAGTGATGCTCGTCCTCTTCTTTTCCGCCTTCATTCCGAATACTGATGATGTGATTCGAACCTTCTCCCGGCTGGTATCACGCGCCGAGCACCGGGCCCACGTTGAGCCCCTAATCGGCCGATTTCGGCAAGCAGTGAAGCCTTTGGATGGCTCGGTCGTCAGTTCCTTTGGTGCCGAAATTGATTTCAGCAATCCTGGCGTACGGGACTTCGTGAGTGCAGTCATCATTGAGGACCGGCTTCTGTCTTCGCTTCTTGGGGCGATGGAGTCTTTCGAGGAAATTGGGGAAGCGTTTAAGTTCTACGTGAGGAACGTTGACGCGCTCGACATGACTGCTCCGAAGGCGTCTGAGTGGGTGGATGCGCTCCGAAGAACTCTTCGCAGCGGGGTGATGGGGCGGGTGATGGCAATCGACCTGGGGCTGGAGATGGGACGCTTCTTCGGCGAGGATGCTGGAAGTACGCTTGAATTTGTTGAGGAGATTTTGCAGTCGTTGTCCGTCGACGAACACGACGCATCAGGAGAAGTCTTCTACCGAAGTGCACTCAACCACTACGGCGAGCTCACACGAGATAGGCAGCTTCTTGTGCCATCAATCGGAACGCTTGTTGACCAGCTGACGAACATGCTGTTTGAAAGCGGCCACGAGCTGAGTCTCGATGAGATATCCGCTATCAACAAGGCAATTCGCGAGAGCGGAGAAGGTAGCCTCAATCTCTACGATGCGACACGAGAAGCCCTGAGGGTGTACCTGGGCGAGCTGCAAAGCAAATTGGACGATATCTCATCGCCTGATGAGCTCGACGACCGCGAAGCGGACTTGAGGAACATTCTTAATGGCTATGGGCTGAGACTTGAGCCTGAACACGAGAGGGTGCTCGATATCCGTCGAGCGATGGTCGAAGACGAATCTAATAGCTCAAGTTCTTACTACCCTACGACATCGAAGTCAGAGGCCGGCCAGGATGTAACCGATGATGAGGTCAAGTCGCTCTTTGGAACGCTTCTTGCCAAAGTCGAGCAATAGTGCAATGTCATAGCCTTTCGCGCATTTTCCAGCGCGGCCAGATGAGCTGTAGAAATTCAGCTCCCAAGGAACTCGGCCACCTGGGCCGTTCCGGGCAAACCGGTCGAAATCAGCGAGGGCATCGCGCTGGAGCGGGCGGTCTACTGGGCTGGAAACACACATTCAGGGACCAGTGGCGCGAGAAGAAAGCCGGCGACGGTAGCACCCGCTCTACGTTCTGGAACGGGAGGCTTGGATCAGTCACGTACTTAGCCGCCATCATTGGTGAGCGACGGCACAAGGCTCCTCGATTGCGCTCGTTCAAGTGAGGCCGCCGTGCCCAACAGCTTTCCCAACCGACTGCGCAGCGAAGGACTGCAATCGCTGCACAGCGGTCGGTAGCAAGCTCACGAAGTTCGATGGCATCGGACCCGACCACTGCGCCCCGCTCACCCGCCGCCCTACTCCCCCCAAACCACCCCTTCATCCGTCAGGATCGCATCCAGCGGCGCCTCATCCGTCAGCGCTTGCAGCCCCGGCACCCAGCTCACGCTGTAGGCCAGGCCCACGGTGACGAGCTCGGGTTGGCGGGCGCGCAGGGTGCGGGCGACAAAGCCGCCGCCGTAGCCCACGCGCAGGCCGCCGGCGCCGTAGCCGAGGCAGGGCACGAGCAGCAGTTGGGGCTCGAACTGCTCGGTGTCTTTGGGCTTGAGGATGCCGAAGGCGTCTTCCTCCATGGGGCAGCCGGGGTACCAAACGTGGTAGCTGAGCGTGCCTGCGGTCTTGTGTTTGACGGGCAGGCCGATGCGCCGCTCGGGGTGGTTCTCGCCCCAGCGGTAGAGCGAGGGCAGGGGGTCGAACTCGCCCTTGATGGGCCAGTAGGCGCCGATGCGCTGCTCCTTGCGGCGCAGCAGCCAGACTTGCAGCACCTCTTGCAGGTGCTCGCTGCGCTGCGCGCGGTCGGGCAGCTCGGTGCGCAGCTCCAGCAGCACTTCGCGCAGGGCGCGGCGGGGGTCGGTGGCGTCGGACATCAAAGGGGGTCTAGTGAGACGCTTACATTGTGGCCATGGATGACTTCACCGCCCTGTGTGTCGAACTCTTCAGCCCGCTGGGGCCGGTGCGATCGCGCCGCATGTTCGGCGGGCAAGGGGTGTACGTGGATGGTCTCTTCATCGCGATCATCGACGACGGGCAGTGCTTCCTCAAGACCGATGCCACCACGCGTGAGCGCTTTGTGGCGGCCGGCTGCGTGCCGTTCTGCTTCAACCACAAGGACGGCGAGTTGGTGGAGACGAGCTACTTCCGCCCGCCGGAGGACGCGATGGAGTCGCCCGCACTGATGCTGCCCTGGGCGCGGCTGGCGCTGGAGGCGGCGTTGCGCGCGGCGAACGCGAAAGTGGCCAAGGTGGCAAAGGCTGCCCGGCCGCGCAAACCCGGGAAGACACCAGCCGAGGCACCCGCCAAGAAAGCCACCAAGCCCCGCAAGGCTTAAAGCGTCGGCCAGGCATAGCCGAGCCATCGGCGCCGCTCAAATTTGCATCGCTCGTGCGGGCGGCCTGCATTAGGCTCCGGGGCCCTGCTCTCCCAAGAGCCGCCACCGCTGGCGGCAAGACGCCCCCCATGCAAAAACCCTGGCTCACCACCCTTGCGGCCTGCGCGGCTGCGCTCACCATGTCCACCAGCGCTCAGGCCACCACCAAGGCTGATACCAAGGCAGACACCAAAGCCAAGCCCGCCATGCCGGCCACCTTCAAGAACCCGGTGGTCAGCGGTTTTGCGTCGGACCCCAGCGTCTGCCGCAAGGGCGATGACTACTACCTGGTCACCAGCACCTTCGAGTACCTGCCGGGCCTGCCGGTCTATCACAGCAAGGACCTGGTGCACTGGCGCCATATCGGCAATGCGCTGTCGCGCGAGTCGCAGCTGACCTTCCCGGGCCGCAAGAGCTCAAAGGCCATCTTTGCGCCCACCATCCGCTGCCAGCCCGACGCGTTCTACATCATCAACACCGACGTCGAAGGCATCGGCAACTTCGTGATCAGCGCCAAGGACCCGGCCGGCCCTTGGTCTGACCCTGTGCGCATCCCCGAGCCCGAGTTCGGCATGGACCCGTCGCTGCTGTTCGACGACGACGGCACCGTCTACTACACGCGCCACGGCGGCCTGCGCAATGGCGGCGCCTACCAAGCCATCATCGACCTCAAGACCGGCAAGCTCAAAGAGCCCGCGAAGGAGATCTGGAAGGGCATGGGCGGCGTGTGGCCCGAGGGCCCGCACCTCTACAAGATCAATGGCTGGTACTACCTGATGATTGCCGAGGGCGGCACGTCCTACGAGCACCGCATCACCATGGCCCGCTCGCGCTCGCCCTGGGGGCCGTTTGAGCCGCACCCGGACAACCCGCTGCTCACCCACATGAACCGGCCGGACGCGCTGTTCCAGGCCCTGGGGCATGCCGACCTCGTCTCCACGCCCGAGGGCAATTGGTGGATCACGCTGCTGGGCATCCGCTCACAGAAGGTGGATGGCAAGGGCCACCACCACATCGGCCGCGAGACCCTGCTGGCGCCGGTGAAGTGGCGTGCCGACGGCTGGCCCGAGATTGGCCAGAACCGCGAGCTGCCGCAGCCCCAGTCCACCGCCGGCCTGCCCGGCTGGCACCCCTGGCCGGCCGCAGCCGTGCGCGAGAGCTTCTCGGCCAAGAAGCCGCTGCCGCTGCACTGGAGCTTTGTGCGCACCTATGCCACGGGCCAGTGGTCGCTGACCGACAAGCCCGGCAGCCTGCGCCTGCTGGGCAGCAAGACGGGCCTGGAGAGCCTGGAGGCCACGCCGACCTTCATTGGCCGCCGCCAGACCCACCTGCACCAGCGCTTCACCACCGAGGTCAACTTCAGCCCCAAGGATGCGGGTGATGCGGCCGGCGTGGCGCTGCGGATGAACGAGTCGCACCACCTGCTGCTCGGCATCAGCGCTGCGGACAAGGGTCGCCAACTGCAATGCGTGCAACGCCTGGCCGACAAGCCCATCGTGCACGGCACGGCCGCGCTGCCCGAGGGCCCGGTGCAACTGCAGGTGGACGCCACGCCCACGACCTACAGCTTGAGCTGGCGCGCCGGTGGCAAGAAGCCGGGCGCCTGGCAAGCACTGTGCAGCGTGCCCACCTACCAGCTCTCGACCGAGACCTCGTCCGGCTTCACCGGCGTCTATATGGGCCTCTACGCCCACGCCCCCAGCGGCGGCCGCACCCCGGCCGACTTCGCCTGGGTGGACTTTGAGGCCACGGGCGACTGAGCCTTTGCACCGCCACTGGCTGCGGCCGGCGGCGGCAGCAGCACCTGGACGCTGGCCGCCGGCCAGCCCTCCAGCACCGCCCGCTGCCCGGCCGGCACGGTGAAGGCCTCGCCCGGCCGCAGCCAGTGGTCCTGCGCGGCGGCGGCGGGGCCGCCGTCCAGCGTCAGCCAGACCCGGCCCCGGCAGGCCACCACCTGACGCGCGACCGACGCCGGCTGCAGGCTCAGGGCCTGGCCCGGGGGCAGCGCCCACAGGGCAGGGGCTTCCAGGCTGTGCGGTTGTTGCGAATCAAGCATCGATGCCTCCATCGGGGCTGAGGGGATGTCTGTGGGGCACCAAGGGCTCTGGCCCCTGGTGAACCGCATTCTTCCGGCCACGGCGCAGGGCGTCCAATGATTCCGCCCCGCTGGATTGATACCATCGGCGCATGAATGCCCCGATCCGCCAGCGCCCCTTGTCCATCGGCCCCTTGCGCGCCTTCGAGGCCGTGGCACGGCGCCTGTCCTTCCGCGCGGCGGCCGAGGAGCTGTCCCTCACCCAGAGCGCCGTCAGCCGCCAGATCCAGGCCCTGGAGGAAGAGATCGGCTGCACCCTCTTCTTGCGTGGCACGCGCAAGGTCGAGCTCAGCAGTGACGGCGCCGCCCTGCTGCCCGCCGCCGTCGCGGCGCTGGAGCGGCTGGACCGCGCGGTGCGCCAGATCCGCCGCACGCGGGGGCGCCGGGTGGTCAATGTCACCACCTTCGCCTCCTTTGCCTCGCTGTGGCTGATCCCGCGCCTGGCGGACTTCCAGGCCCGGCATCCCGACATCGACATCCGCGTCCACGCCGACGACCGCATCGCCGACCTTGACGCCAGCGAGCACGACGTGGCCCTGCGCTACACCGCCCGCGAGCTGCCGCCCGAGCATGCCGACCTGTTGTTCGTCGAGCTCCTCAGCCCCCTGGTCAGCCCCGACTACGCCGCTCGCGCGAGTCAGGGTGACCTGCCCCCGCTGCGCCGCCCCGCTGACCTGGCCCGCCACTCCCTGACCGAAGAGGACGACTGCCGCCCCAGCGCCGGCGTGCTGAGCTGGCGCCACTGGCTCTCGGCCCACGGCCTGCCGGAGCTGCAGCCGCAGCGCTGGATGTACTTCAACTTCACCTACCAGCAGATCCAGGCCGCCCTCACCGGCCAGGCCGCCGCCCTCGGGCGCCTGCCCATGGTCCAGGAGCACCTGACCCGGGGCGAACTCATCGAGCCCTTCGGCCCCGAAGGCCGCCTGCCCAGCCCCTACGCCTACTGGCTGGTGGCTCCGCCCGCCGCCCGCGCGCGGCCTGAGGTGCAGGCGTTTGTGGAGTGGGTGCAGGCGCAGGCGGCTGAACCAGCCCTAGACCGCGCCTTGAAGGAGCGGCAACGCGCGTAGCCGCTCGGCCGCGAACTGCACAAAGTGCCGCACCTTGGCAGCCGCCAGGCGGCCACCGGGGTAGACGAGGTGGACGGGCACGGGCGGGGGCTCGTGGGCCGCGAGGATGATGCGCAGGCGGCCGTCGCGCACTTCGTCAGTGACTTGGTAGGCCAGGGCGCGCGTGATGCCCAGCCCCGCCACCGTGGCGGCGACCTTGGTGACATTGCTGTTGACGACGAGGCGCTCGCTCTCGGGCCGTTCGGCATCCCCAAAGCCCCAGCCGATGCGGCCCTGGCCCTCGATGGCGAAGCCCACGCCCTGGTGGCGAGCCAGGTCGGCGGGGGACTGCGGCTCGCCCCGCTGGGCGAGGTAGGCGGGCGCGGCCACGCGCACCACGCGCATCTGGCCCACGGGCACGGCGGTGAGGCCGGAGTCAGGCAGGGTGGCGATGCGCAGCGCCACGTCAAAACCCTCGTCGATCAAATGCACGACGCGGTTGCTGAAGAAGACCCGGGCGTTGACCTCGGGGTGGCGGCCCAGAAACTCAAAGAGCAGCGGCGCGACATGGCGCTGGCCAAAGAGCTCGGGCGCCGTGACGGCCAGCTGGCCTTGCGGGCGCTGCCCCAGGCCGGTGACCGCCGCCTCGGCCGCATCCAGGCTGGCCAGCACCTGGCGGGTGTCGGCCAGGAACTGCTCGCCCACCTCGGTGAGCCGCAGGCTGCGCGTGGTGCGCACGATGAGGGCCGCGCCCAGGCGCTTCTCCAGCGCGGCCAATGCACGGGTGGCGGCCGGGGCCGAGATCTCGCGGCGGCGCGCGGCCTCGGCGAGGCTGCCGCCCTCGGCCACGGCCACAAAGACGCGCAGGTTGTCGAGGTGGTCCATGGGTTTGTTGCCCCAATTGCAATTCTGAAGTTTGGATTGAACCATTTCATTCAGGAGCTGCAAGGCCTACGCTGCGGGCTCGTTCAATTCGGAGCCCGCCACCATGGCCAATGACCGCCCCCTCATCGAACTCGACGGCTTTCGCCTCTCGGGCCATGTGCACCGCGCGCGCCTGATGCTGTCCCTGCTGGGTCTGCCCTTCAAGGAGCACGAGATCGACCTGCCCAAGGGCGAGCACAAGCAGCCCGAGTTCCTGGCGCGCAATGTCTTCGGGCAGGTGCCCGTGCTGCGCGACGGCGAGCTGCAGTTGGCCGACAGCAATGCCATCTGCGTCTACCTGGCCGGCACGTACGACGCGAGCCGCCGCTGGTGGCCCACCGAGCCGCTGGCGCAGGCGCAGGTCCAGCGCTGGCTGAGCGCGGCGGCCGGGCCGCTGGCGTTTGGGCCCAGCATCGTGCGCGCCGCGCGGCTCTTCAAGCGGCCGCTGGAGGCCTCGCCCAGCGCCGTGGCCGAGCGGCTCTTCAAGACCATGGAGGCCCACCTGGAGGGCCGCGACTGGCTGGCGCTGGACCACGCCACGTTGGCCGATGTGGCCATGTACACCTACACCGCCCATGCGCCCGAAGGCGGCCTGTGGCTGGACGACTACCCGCGCATCCGCGCCTGGCTGGCGCGCGTGGAGGCGCTGCCTGGCTTTGTGGGCATGACGCGCTCGGCACTGCCCGAGCGGGCGGCGGCCTGAGCATGGGCTCGCCCTTCCATGCTGGCGAGCAGGCGCTGCAGGCGCGCCTGGGCGTGCGCGAGCGGCTGGAGGAGGTGGGCGGCCGGGTGATCCGTGACCACATGCCCGACCAGCACCGCGAGCTGTTCGAGAAGCTGCCCACGCTCTGGCTGGCCACCCAGGACGACGCCGGCCAACCCTGGGCCAGCGTCGTCACGGGCACGCCGGGTTTTGTGCGCAGCCCGGATGTGCGCCACCTGGACGTGGCCACGTTGCCTGACCCTGCCGACCCGGCGCGCGAGGGCTTGCGGCCCGGCGCCGCCATCGGCCTGCTGGGCCTGGAGCCGCACACCCGCCGCCGCAACCGCATGAACGGCCCCGTCGTGGCCGTCGGGCCCGAGGGCTGGCGCGTGGCCGTGGCGCAGAGCTTTGGCAACTGCCCCAAGTACATCCAGGCCCGGCAGCCGTCGCCGCGCATGGGCCCCGGCCCGGGCGAGGCGACGCCCGAAGGGCCGGCGCTCAGCGCCGCAGCGCGCCAGCTGGTCGCGGCGAGCGACACGCTCTTCATCGCCAGCCGCAGCAGCACCCGGGGCAGCGTGGCCCCGGCTGGGCTGGACCTGTCGCACCGCGGCGGGCGGCCGGGCTTTGCGCGGCTCAGCCAGGCTCCCGACGGCGGCGACCTGCTGACCCTGCCCGACTATGTCGGCAACTTCATGTTCAACACCCTGGGCAACCTGCTGGACTGGCCGCAGGCGGGCCTGCTCTTCATCGACTGGCAGCAGGGCCATGTGCTGCAACTGGCGGTGTCGGCGCGCATCGAGTTCGACCTCACGCCGGCCGACCAGGCAGAGCACCCTGGCGCGCTGCGCCTGCTTCAGCTGCAGGTGCTCAGAGGCTGGTGGCGGCCTCATGCGCTGCCGCTCACCTGGACCGCGGCCGCGCTGGCACCGCAGTTCACCGCCTGAAACTGCTCGCTGAAGTCGCAACAGGTGTTTCAAGCTGCTACGGCGTGTCAAAACTGCCCCGCTTTTCGGGGTGTCTGCGTCTCGCCTGCGTCATCAAAACCGGCTCCAATGCGACGCCCTGCGCGCCACCCAAGAGCCAAAGATGACCAGCACGCCTCCGTCCTCCGCCCCCACGCCTAGCCGCCCCCGCCGTCGCCTGCTGTGGTGGGCACCGCCCATCGTCATCGTCGCGGGGCTGGGCTTGTCGATCTGGTCGTGGACGACCTCGCTGCTGGAGATGCAGTCGGTGTCCGAGGCGCGCACTGTGGCCGACTTTGTCGAGAACGTCGGGCGCTGGGCCTCACGCTACGGCGGCGTGCACGTGCGCACCGTGGGCACGCACAACGCCATCCCGGGCAACTTCCTGACCCGCACTGCCTACTCGCTCAATGCGGACCAGGTGGCCACGCTGTCAGCTGCGATGGCGCCCGACCTCAAGTCGCTCGAGACCTACCACTGGAAAAACCCGGCGCTGATCCAGCGTGAGGTGGCCGACGTGGTGGCCGAGTCGGGCAGCAAGGCCAGCTTCCGGCTCACGGCCGCCTCGGTGCTGAACACCGGCAATGCGCCCAATGAGTTCGAGAAGCGCGCGATGGGCGCCATCCGCGATGCCGCCAACGTTGATGCCAAGTCCGCCGCGGCGCAGGAGTACTGGGAAGTGCAGGGGCGCCGCCTCTATTTCGGGCGCTCGGTCGTGGCACAAAAGACTTGCCTGCGTTGCCATGACAAGGCCGAGAACGCGCCGGAGTTCCTGCGCACCAATGTCGCCTTCAACGGCGGCGGTGGCTTTGGCTATGTGGAAGGCAAGCCGGCCGGCTTGATCAGCGTGAACCTGCCGCTGCCCGAGCCCGCCAGCATGCTGCGCCACATGCCGCTGGCCACCTGGGCCGGCATCACGCTGGTGGCACTGGGCCTGGCCTGGGGTGTCTCGACCCTGGTGCGCGCCCGTGACGCCGCACGCCGCCGCGCCGAGGCCCGCCGTGCCCGTGAGGCACGGCGCAGCCGCCGCTCGTCGTCAAGTCGCAGTTGATGCGGCGCTGGCCGCCGCTTCAGCGGCCAGCAAGCGCTCCAGCACCTTGCGCGACTGCACGCCGCCTGAGTCGATGTTGAGCATCAGCAGCTGACGGCCCGGAAACTCCAGCAGGTTCTTTTGCTGTTGCTCCAGCATCTGCAGGTCTTCGCCGAACACCTTGCCCTGGCCGGCGCGGATGGTGGCCGTCAGCTCGGCGTCCTCGGGCTTGAAGCGCCGCGCCATGCCCCAGAAGTAGTGGATCGAGGTGTCGGTCTCGGGGGTGATGAAGTCCACCACGATGCTGCTGGCCTTCTTGTCTTTGGGCGCATCAATGCCGCCATGGCCCGCCAGCGCCACGCCGACTTCGATCATGACGTGGCTCGGCGGCACGAAGTGGCAGACCTGCCAGCGGTCGACGTCGGCACTGTCGTCGAGGCCGTTGCCACGCATGGCCATCTGCCAGAACGGCGGGGCCTTGATGTTCTGCATGAAGCGGCTGGTGATGACTTCGTCGCCCTCCACACGCGTGGCTGGCGGGGCCTCGTCGATCTCGGGCTGGCCGATGCTGTCGCTGTGCACATAGGTCTCGTGCGTCAGGTCCATCAGGTTGTCGACCATCAGCCGGTAGTCACAGGCGATGTGATACAGCCCGCCGCCATAGGCCCACTCGGGGCTTTCGGCCCACTCCAGGTGGTGGATCTTGTCGGGGTCGGCCGCCGCCGCATCACCCGGCCAGACCCAGATGAAGCCATAGCGCTCGATCACCGGATAGGCCTTGACGGGCGGAAAGCCGCGCACGCGCTGCTCGGGCATGGACACCGTGCGGCCGTCGCAGCCCATCACCAGGCCGTGATAGCCACACACCAGCTTGCCCTCGCAAACGCGGCCGAGCGACAGCGGCGCGCCCCGGTGGGGGCAAAAGTCCTCGGTCGCCGCCACCTTGCCGCTGGCATCGCGCCAGAAAACCATGGGCTGGTTGCAGATGCGGCGCCCCAGCGGGCGGGTGGCAGAGAGCTCGTCGCTTGAGGCGGCGACGTACCAGGTGTTGAGCAAAAACATGGGCAACCTCTTGTCGAAACGGCAATCGTTAGTCTAGGTAACGATCTCGCGCCCCGCAAGCCGGAAAGACCCGCGATGGCTTGACCTGGATCAAGCCGCGTTGCGCCAGCGCGAGCGGGGGCGCGATCGGGGGGCTGACGGCTTCAATCGTGGGGGACGTGATCCTTTTGGCAGAGCGAATGCGGCTGTACGAATGTCCCCGAGCCGATGGCGTCCTGCATCGGTCCCGGGCTCATTCAAGGAGCTTGCCATGCACCCCAGAGTCCTCCCCACCGCAGCGGCCGCGATGCTGTGCTGCGCCCTGACGGCGCAGGCCGCCGTCTCCACCCAGCTCGTCTCCGAGGGCCCGCGCGTGACGCAGGTCCGCATCCAGGTGGGCGCGCCCAAGCTGGCCACCGTCAAGACGCCCGGCGGTGAGTTCGAGCGCTTTGCGCGCGGCGACGCCGAGGCCGGCTCGATGCGGGGCGGCGTGGAGCAGCGCGGCCAGCCGGAGCTGCCCATCACCGGCTTTCCGCTCGCGCTGCCGCTGGACCTGGTCGTGGCCACCCACGGCCCTTCGATCACGGTCAAGCCTGAGGGCCCGCTGCGCCGCCTGCGCACCCGGCTCTACCCGGTGCAACCGAGCGAGACCGCGAACAGCGAGGACCGCAAGCTGCCCGCCTTCGAGTACGACCCGGCCCTGTACCTGAAGGGCCCGGCCAGCCCGGGCGAGAGCTTGCCGCGCAGCTCGCTGTTCAAGGGCGACGCCAACATCGACAGCTTCAACTTCATGCCCTATGGCTACGACCCGGCCACAGGCGAGCTGACCTGGTACGACAGCTACCTGGTGCAGGTGGACCACGCGGCGGGGCCCTGCTTCCAGATCGACCACCTGGCGGCCTCACCCGCGCGGGCGGCCTTTGACGGCATCGACGAGGCGCTGCAGAAGGCCCCGAACCCGGTGCTCAAGTACGCGCTGAATCAAGCCCAGCTCAAGCTGAGCTGTGTGGACCCCAACCTGGGCCAGGCCCTGTCCGGTGCGCGGCTGGTGATCGTCACGCACCCCGACTTCCTGACCGTGGCCAACGCGCTCAAGACGCACAAGGAGTCGCTGGGCATCAGCACCCAGGTGATCAGCACCAGCGTCATCTCGGGCGGCCCGGCGGTCGCCTCGGCCGAGCAGATCCGCAACTGGGTGGCGGCCTTCTACAACACCCGCGTCGTCAAGCCCAAGTGGCTGCTGCTGCTGGGCGACTCGGAAAAGATCCCCACCCACTACGACCAGACCAACAGCTACAACTCGGCCAAGAACGCCAGCGACATCTGGTACGGCCAGTTCCTGCCGGGCGCCACCGCCACCACCGTGCCGACCATCGGCATCGGCCGCTTCCCGGTGGACACCTTGGCCCAGGCCGCCGCGATGGCGCACAAGGTCATGGGCTACGAGAACTTCCCGCCCGCCAACCCAGGCGGCCAGAACTTCTACTCGCGGCTGACCTTCGCGTCCTTCTTTGAAAGCAGCGGCACCAAGGACGAGCGCTGGTTCGTCGAGGTGACCGAGAAGATCCGCAACCACGCGGTGGGCAAGGGCTATGCGGTGCAGCGCATCTACACCACGCTGCCCTCGGCCAACCCGCAGACCTACCGCAGCGGCGCGGCCGTGCCGGCTGACCTGCGCAAGCCCGGCTTCAGCTGGACCGGCAACGGCACCGACATCGTCACCGCCGTGAACGCCGGCACCGCGCTGCTCTACCACCGCGACCACGGCAGCTGGTACGGCTTTGGCGACCCGGGCTTTGGCGACACGCAGGTCAACAGCATCTCGGTGACCGACAACCGCTACCCGGTCGTCTTCAGCATCAACTGCGCCAGCGGCATCTTCGACAACGAGACCGTTGACCTGCCGGCCAACAAGGTGGGCAGCGGCTACGGGCCCAGCCCCTCGGCCACCTACTGGGCCGAGAACTTTGTGCGCAAGGCCGACGGCGCGCTCGCCGTCATTGGCGACTCGCGCAACAGCAGCACCCGCGACAACGGCCACCTGGCCATTGGCCTCTTTGACGCGCTCTTCCCCGGGCTGGCGCCCAGCTTTGGCGGCAGCACGCCGGTGCGCCGCCTCGGGGACCTGCTCAACCATGGCCGCGCCTACATCGCCGCCGTGGCTGCCGGCAGCACGCCCAACCTGCACCCCAGCGACAACGGCGCGCCGGTCGGCGTCGAGGGCCTGCGCCAGCAGCTCAACCTCTACAGCCTGCTGGGCGACCCGACCGTGCAGTTGCGCACCCATGCGCCCTGGACCTTTGGCACCGTCAACCTCAGCGTGCTGCGCGGCCGGGCCTTCATCAATGTGCCCAAGCAGCCTTGTTTGCTGTGCCCGCCCGACCTGCCCGAGCCCGAGATCGTCACCGTGGTCGCCCTCGACCCCAAGACCGGCCGGCAGATCGGCCGCGCCCTGCTCAATGCCGACGGCAACGGCAGCATCGACCTCGGCGGCTTCACCGGCAACTTCATCGTGCGCGTGGCCTCGGGCGAAGGCGCCAGCAGCCAGCGTGCGCTGGAGGAGACCGACACCGATGGCGACGGCATCCCCGACAGCCGCGACAACTGCATCAACGTCAAGAACCCCGACCAGCGCGACAGCGACGGCGACGGCTATGGCGACGCCTGCGATGCCGACGTCAACAACGACGGGATCGTCAACAGCCTCGACCTCGCCGCCGTGAAAGCCGCCTTCGGCAGCCGAGGTGCAAGCCGCGCCGACCTGAACGGCGACGGCAGCGTCAACGCGCTCGACCTGGCCGTCGTGCGCCGCCTCTTCGCCACGCGGCCCGGCCCATCGGCCTGGCACCCCGCTGGCCTCTGAAGCCTTTCCCTCACCGTACCTTCAAGGAGATTCCCATGTCCCTCAAGCCCACCCTGCTCGGCGCCGCTTTGCTGGCCGCCACCCTTACTGTCAGCCTCAGTGCTCACGCCAGCGGCACCCTCAAGCTCAACCCACCGGCCAGCACCGTCAATGCCGGTGACGCCGTCGTCATCGACGTCTCCGGCGTCGGCTTCACCGACAAGGTGGTGGGCGGCGGCTTCAGCCTCAACTTCAACCCCGCCGTGCTCAGCCTGCAAAGCGTGAGCATCGACACCGTGACCTGGGAATTCGTCAGCTCCGCCGGGTTGATCGACAACGCCAGCGGCACGCTCAGCGACGTCTACTTCAACAGCTTCAAGCCCGTGCTGCCCACCGGCGACTTCAACGTCGCCCGGCTGACCTTCACGGCCAAGGCCGACGGCACCAGCCCCATCAGCTTGAGCGCCAGCGGCGGCTTCCCGTTCGCCAATGACCAGGTCGAGCTGATCGACGTCAGCTACCTGAACGCCAGCGTGCAGGTGGGCGCCGTGCCCGAGCCGGCCTCGGTGGGCATGATGCTCAGCGGCTTGGCAGGCCTGGTGGGCTGGCAGCGGCGCCGCAAGGCGGCCTGAGCCTGAGTTCAGTGGCCGGCCACGCCCAGCCAGGCATCCAGCGGCCGAGGGTCGATCACCAGCGGCTCGCTCGCCGAGCGGAAGGCGATGCTGCCGCGGTCCAGCACGATGGTCTGGTCGGTGACGGGCAGCACCATATGCGGGTGCTGCTCGACGAGGATGGACGACAGCCCCTCCTCGCGCGCCACGCGGCGGATGGCGCGCAGCAGCTCTTCAACGATCAGCGGCGCCAGGCCTTCGAGCGGTTCGTCCAGCAACAGCAGGCGCGGGTTGAGCACCAGGGCGCGGCCAAAGGCCAGCATCTGCTGCTCGCCGCCCGAGAGCTGGTTGCCGAGGTTCTGCTTGCGCTCCGCCAGGCGGGGGAAGAGCTCGTAGACGCGCGCCGGCGTCCAGGCCCCGGGGCGGGCCACGGCCGTGAGGTTCTCGTGCACGGTCAGCGAGCGAAAGATATTGCGCTCCTGCGGCACCCAGCCAATGCCGGCGGCCGCACGCTGGTGCACCGGCAGGCTGTGCAGGTCACGCCCGCCCAAGCGGATGCTGCCGGCGTGGCGTTTGGTGGTGCCCACCAAGGTGTCGATCAGCGTGGTCTTGCCGGTGCCGTTGCGGCCGAGCAGGGCGAGCGACTCGCCGCCGCCGAGCGTGAAGGACACATCGCTCAGCACCACGGCCTCACCGTAGCCGCAGCGCAGGCCTTCGACGATGAGTAGCGGCTCAGCCATGGGTGCCTCCCGCGTGCACGATGCTGGTGTCGCCGAGGTAGACCTCGCGCACCAGCGGGTCGGCCGCGATCTCGTCGGGCGCGCCCTCGGTCAGCATCGCGCCGTTGACCAGCACGGTGATGTGGTCGGCAAAGCTGAAGAC
The DNA here is from genome assembly GCF_039872745.1 of Roseateles paludis. Lineage (NCBI taxonomy): Bacteria > Pseudomonadati > Pseudomonadota > Betaproteobacteria > Burkholderiales > Sphaerotilaceae > Roseateles > Roseateles paludis. The sequence goes on from NZ_JBDPZD010000001.1 coordinate 589,133, forward strand.
GAGGTCCATGTCGTGCTCGATCAGCACCACGGCCACGTCGGCCGGCAGCGCGGCCACGGTGGCCAGGATGTCGCCGCGCTCAGCCGCAGGCACGCCGGCCGCCGGTTCATCCAGCAAGAGCACGCGCGGCTTGAGCGCCACGGCAAGGGCAATCTCCAACAGCCGCCGCTTGCCATAGGGCAGCTCGCGCGTCGGGCGGTCGGCCAGCTCAGCCAGGCGGAACTGCTGCAGCAGGCCTTCCACGTCGGCCGCCACCTCAGCAGACTGCCCGAGCGGCCGCCAGAAGCGATGCGCCAGGCCGCGCCGGCTCGACACCGCCAGCGCCAGCGCTTGCGTGGGCGTGAGCGAGGCAAAGAGCTGGTTGATCTGGAAGGTGCGCACCAGGCCCAGACCGACGCGTGCGTTGGGCGACAGAGCCGTGATGTCGCGCCCCTCCAGCACCACGCTGCCGCTGGTGGGTGCGAGCACGCCGGTGAGCTGGTTGATCAGCGTCGTCTTGCCGGCGCCATTGGGGCCGATGAGCGCGTGACGCGCACCGGCGCGCACGCTGAGGCTGACGTTCTGCGTGGCGGTGATGCCGCCGAAGCGCTTCACCAGCGCATGGGTTTGGAGCACGGGTTGGCTCATCGCTTCCACCATGTCCAGGGTTTGAACAAGCGCTCACGGCCCACGAGCACGAGCACCACCAGAACCAAGCCAAGCCAGAAAGTCCAGTACTGCACCGTCACGCCCGAGATCAGGTCGTGCAGCACCTTGAAGGCCATGGCACCGATCACGCCGCCCCACAGCCAGCCGGTGCCGCCAATGACCAGGGCCAGCATCACGTCGGCGCTGCGGTGGAAGTCGAACACGTCGAGCGAGGCAAAGCCGGTGGTCTGGGCCAGCAGCGCGCCTGCGGCACCCGCCAGGCCGGCGGCCACCGTGTAGACCGCCGTCAGCCGCCCCTGCACCGACATGCCCAGCGCCGAGACGCGCAGCCGGTTGTCACGCATGGCCTGCAGCGAGACACCGAGCGGAGAGTGCACCATGCGCCGCAGCAGCACGAAGGCGACGAAGAGCACGGCCAGCGAATAGAAGCTGGCCACGCGCGCCGCGAGGTCGAACTCGAAGTGCCCGAGCAACGGCCCCATCACCACGCCCTGCAGCCCGTCAGCGCCGCCGGTGATGTCGTCGAACTTGTTGGCCAGCTCGAAGAGCACCAGGGCCACGCCCATGGTGACCATCAGGCGCGTGAGGTCGGTGCCACGGGCAATCATGGGGCTGGTCAGCAGGCCCAGCAGGGCGCCCACGCCCGTGCCCACGGCCAGGCCCACCAGCGGGTCGGGCATCACATGCTTGGCAAACAGCGCCGCGCCATAGGCGCCCACGCCAAAGAAGGCCGCATGCCCCAGCGAGATGATGCCGGCGTAGCCCAGGATCAGGTCCAGCGACAGCGCAAACAGCGCCAGGATGGCGATCTCGTTGATGAGCGCTGCATGCGAGGCAAAGACGAAAGGCGCAGCCCACAGCAACACCCAGGCGGCGATCTCCCAAACGCGCCAGCGCACCGGCGCGCGCAGCGCCTGCTGAACGCTACTCATCGCCCACCCTCACGCGAGAACAAGCCCTGCGGGCGCCACAGCAGGATGCCGATCATCAGCAGGTAGACGATGAAGCTGCCGAGCTTGGGCACGTAGTACTTGCCCATCACGTCGGCAATGCCCAGCAGCAAGGCGGCCACCAGGGGCCCGGTGATGGAGCTGGTGCCCCCCACCGCGCAGACGATCAGGAAATAAACCATGAACTTGAGCGGGAAGCTGGGGTCCAGGCCGAGGATGTCAGCCCCCAGCGCGCCGCCCAGGCCCGCGAGGCCAGAGCCCACCGCAAAGGTGACGAGGAAGACCCGGTCCACCGGGATGCCGAGGCCGGCGGCCACGCGCGGGTCGTCCACCGCCGCACGCAGCCGGCTGCCAAAGCGCGTGCGCGCCAGCAACTGCTGCAGCACCAGGGCCAGCACCACGCAGACCACGACGATGAAGAGCCGGTAGGCGCCCATGCCCAGCATCCAGAAGCCACTGCCGAACTCGAAGCGCTGGCGAAAGATCTCGGGCAGCTGCACGTTCTGCTGCTGCGAGCCGACCAGGTAGTCCACCGTCGCCACGGCCATGAAGGTGAGGCCAATGGAGAACAGCACCTGGTCCAGGTGCGAGCGGCCATAGAGCCGCCGGTACAGCAGCCGCTCCAGCACCGCCCCCAGCAGCGCCGTGATCACAAACGCCGCCGGCAGGCACAGCAGAAACGGCCAGCCCTGCTTTTGCATCAGCAGGATCACCGCATAGCCACCCACCATCGCAAACGCGCCATGGGCCAGGTTGATGAAGTTCATCAAGCCCATGGTCACGGCCAGCCCCAGGGCCAGCACGAAGAGCAGCATGCCGTAGGCAACGCCGTCGAAGATCAGTGTGGGCATGAGCGCGCCGTTTGGTGATCCATTGCTTGCATACCGCCGCGTCGCGCCACACACCGAGCTGAGGTTTCCCAGCGGCACCCGTGGATCCGGCTTTGCCGGTCCACTGGGTGCGCCCCCAGCAGGGGGGCCGGCGCAGCCGGTAGGGGGGTTACTTGAGTTTCCCTGGGTCCTTGACAGCCTTTTGGACATCGAACTCCACGTTCCACAGCTGCCCATCCTTGCGCTCAACCTTGCGGGTGTGCACGTCCTGCACGATGTCGCGAGTCTGCGCGTCGATCAGGATCTGGCCGCGCGGGCTCTCGAAGAGCTGGCCCTTCATGGCGTTCAGCAGCGCCTCGCCGCCCTGGCCCTTGGTGGCGTCCAGGCCCTTGAAGATCAGGCGCAGGCCGTCATAGCCGCCCACGCCCATGAAGTTGGGGCGGAACTTGTGCATGGCCTGGAAGTCGGCCACGAACTTCTTGTTCATGGCACTGGGGTGAGCGGCCGAGTAGTGGTGGGTGGTGACCACGCCGAGCGCCACGTCGCCCATGTCGTTGAGCTGGTCGTCATCGGTCACGTCGCCGGTGGCGATCAGGCGGATGCCGGCCTTGTCGAGCCCGCGCTCGCCGAACTGCTTCATGAACTGGGCGCCTTGCCCCGAGGGCAGGAAGACGAAGAGCGCATCGGGCTTGGCGTCACGCACCTTTTGCAGCACGGGCGCGAAGTCGGGGCTGCGCAGCGGGGTGCGCAGCTTCTCCAGCACCTGGCCGCCGTTGAGCAGGAACTGGTTGACGAAGTACTTCTCGGCATCGTTGCCGGGGCCGTAGTCGGTGACCAGGCTGACGACCTTCTTGATGCCGTTCTTGGGCGCCCACTCGCCCATGCCCACCGCCGCCTGCGGCAGGGTGAAGCTGGTGCGCACGATATAGGGCGAGGCCTCAGTGATGCTGCTGGTAGCCGCCGCCATCACGACCATCGGCGTCTTGCTTTGGGTCGCCAGCGGCGCGGCGGCCAGGGCCAGCGGCGTGAGGCCAAAGCCGGCCACCGCGACGACCTTGTCATTGACGATCAGCTCCTGCACCAGGCGGCGCGTCACGTCGGCCACGCCGGTGTCGTCACGCAGCAGGATCTCGACCTTCTTGCCGCCGGCTTTGCCACCGCTTTGCGCCATCCAGAGCTTGACGGCCGCGTCGATCTGCCGGCCGGTCGAGGCGCTCTGCCCCGTCATCGGGACGACGACACCGATCTTGACCGTGTCACTCTGCGCGTGACTCCAGGGCGCCGTCAGGGCCAGGCTGAGGCCGGCCAGGGTGGGAAGCAGGGTTCTGCGTTGCATGCGATGTCTCCTCGCGGTGGAAGGTGGGAACGGAATCCTCTAGTCGCTAACTTTCAATCGCTATCGATCTCGGCAAAGGTGGCCGGCGCATAGCGCGCGCCCTGGATGCCCGACATACAAGCTGCGGCACGCCGCGCTATATCGGCTTGCAGGGTAACGCTGGAAGCGCCGAGGTTGTCTAGGAGATGCTCTAGTCGCATGGTGCCGGGAATGGCCAGCATCTGCACGCCGACGGCAGCCCCTTGCTGCAGCACCCAGGCCAGCGCCAGTTGAGCCATCGAGCAGCCTTGCTCGGAAGCCAGCTCGCGCAGCCCCTGCAGGCAGGCGAGGTTGTGCGCCCAGGCGTCACCCTGGAAGCGCGGCATGGCGCGGCGGATGTCGTTGGCGGGGAGGGTGCTGGGGTCGTCCACGCCGGCACTCAGGAAGCCGCGGCCCAGGGGGCTGAAGGACACGAAGGCCACCCCCAGCTCGGCACAGGCTGCCAGAGTGCCGCGCTCGACGTCGCGGCTCCACAGCGAGTACTCGGACTGCAGCGCGGCAATCGGATGCACAGCGTGCGCACGGCGCAGCGTGGCGCTGCCGACTTCGGACAGCCCGATCGCGCGGATCTTGCCTTCGCGCACCAGCTCGGCCAGCGCGCCGACGCTGTCTTCAATCGGCACCTGCTTGTCCCAGCGGTGCAGGTAGTAGAGGTCGATGACCTCGGTGCGCAGTCGGCGCAGCGCGGCCTCGCAGGTGGCCTTGAGCGTGGCGGGCCGGCCGTCGATCACGCGCTTGCCGTCCACGCCCTGCATGCCGCATTTGCTGGCCAGCACGAAGCGGTGGCGGTGCAGTGCGAGCACCTCGCCCACCAAGGTCTCGTTGGCACCAAAGCCGTAGAGAGCGGCGGTGTCGAAGAAGTCCACGCCGGCATCGAGCGCCCGCAGCAGCAGGCCCTGCGCTGCCTCGCGCGAGGGCGGCACGCCATAGGCGTGGCTCAGGTTCATGCAGCCCAGGCCCAGGGCCTGGACTTCGAAGGGGCCGACGCGCCGGGTGCTCACAGCAGTTGCTGCTCCAGCTTGTGGAGGACCTGATAGCAAGGCAGCACCTGGGCCACGCTGCCGTTGGGCTCGCGGCCCTCGCGGATGGCGGCGACGAACTCGCGGTCCTGCAGCTCGATGCCGTTCATCGACACATCCACCTGGCTGACGTCGATCTTCTCGTCCTTGCCGTTGACGAGGTCGTCATAGCGGGCGATGTAGGTGCCGGTGTCACCGATGTAGCGGAAGAAGGTGCCCAGCGGCCCTTCGTTGTTGAAGCTCAAACTCAGCGTGCAGATCGCGCCACTGGCGGCCTGCAGCTGGATGCTCATGTCCATCGCGATGCCGAGCACCGGGTGAATGGGGCCTTGCAGCGCGTTGGCCTTCACCACGGGGCTTTGCGCCTGGTAGGCGAACAGGTCCACGGTGTGCGCGGCGTGGTGCCAGAGCAGGTGGTCGGTCCAGCTGCGCGGCTGGCCGAGGGCGTTCATGTTGGTGCGGCGGAAGAAATAGGTCTGCACATCCATCTGCTGGATGTTGAACTCGCCCGCCACGATGCGGCGGCGCACCCACTGGTGGCTGGGGTTGAAGCGCCGCGTGTGGCCGCACATGGCGACAAGACCTGTCTTGCGCTGCGCCTCGACGACCGCCTCGCCTTCCTTCAACACATCGCACAGCGGGATCTCGACCTGCACGTGCTTGCCGGCCTGCAGGCAAGCCAGGGTCTGGCTGGCGTGCATCTGGGTGGGCGTGCAGAGGATGACGGCATCCACGTCGTCCCGCGCAAGGCTCTCATCGAGCGAGGTGGTGGCGTGCCCGATGCCGTACTTGGTGGCGACCTCGCGGGTCTTGTCGAGCTCGCGGCCGATCACCGAGGTGACCTGCACGCCGTCAATGAGCTTGAGCGCGTCGAGGTGCTTCTGGCCAAAGGCGCCGGCACCGGCCAGCGCGATGCGGATGGGTTTCATGCGTTCTCCAGAACGAGGTGCCCCACCGCCGTGTTGGACGCGGGCACGTGATAGAAGCGATGGGCCACACGCGGCGGCGGGCCGCCGGCCACGTCGGACATGGCGCCGCGGGCGATCAGCCACATGACGAGCTCGATGCCCTCGCTGCCGGCCTCGCGCACGTAGTCGATGTGCGGCACCTGCGCGCAGGCGGCCGGGTCGGCAATCATCTGGTCGAGCCAGGCGTTGTCCCAGGCCTTGTTGATGAGGCCGGCGCGCGCGCCCTGCAGCTGGTGGCTCATGCCGCCCGTGCCCCAGATCTGCACGTTCAGGTCCTCGTCAAAGCTCTCCACCGCGCGGCGGATGGCCTGGCCGAGCTGGAAGCAGCGGCGGCCCGAGGGCACCGGGTACTGCACGACGTTGACGGCGAAGGGGATGACCTTGAAGGGCCAGGCGCCATCGGCCGGCTTCTCGCCGCAGAGCATGGACAGCGGCACGGTGAGGCCGTGGTCCACGTCCATCTTGTTGATGATGGTGAGGTCGAAGTCCTCCTGGATCACCGATTGCGCGATGTGCGAGGCCAGCTCGGGGTGACCCTCGACCACGGGCACGGGGCGCGGGCCCCAGCCTTCGTCGGCCGGTGCGTAGCGGGCCGCAGTGCCGATGGCGAAGGTGGGAATGAAGTCGAGGCTGAAGGCGGTGGCGTGGTCGTTGTAGACCATGAAGACCACGTCGGGCTTGTTGTCGCGCAGCCACTGGCGCGAGGCCTCGTAGCCGGCAAAGACGGGCTGCCAATAGGGCTCGTGGGTCTTGCCCAGGTCGAGCGCCACGCCCATGGCCGGGACATGCGATGTGTAGACGGAGGCGGTGATGCGGGCCATGGTCAGTCCTTCTTCTTGGGTTGGGCGTCGCCGTTCTCACCGAGGTAGCGGTTGCCCTCGGGCGAGCGGCCACCGGCCACCATCATGGCGCGGTACTGTTCTTCGGTCAGGCCGGTCATGCTGCCGGCCATCTGCTGGAAGCTCTTGCCATCGGTCGAGCCGACCTTGGCGAGGAAGTAGATGTTCCCGCCCAGGCGCATGCACTCGTTGAGGTCGCGCGCCAGCACGGCTTGCTTCTGGGCTTCGGTCATCGCCCACTCGTCGAGGTAGGCGCGCTCATTGGCCTTGAAGCGCTCGCGGTTCTCGGCCTTCATGAGCGACATGCAGAACTGGTTGAGCCAGTAGCCTTTGCGGGACTGGTCGGCGTCAAAGATGATGGTGCCGGGGATGTCGAGATAGGGTTTGTTGAGAGCCATTAGGTTTCCTCAGGCCAGTAAAGGCGCATCGGGTTGTCGACCAGGAGCTTGCGCTGCAGTTCGGGCGTGGGCGCAATGTGCGGGATGAAGTCAACCAGCAGGCCGTCGTCGGGCATGTGGTCCTTGAGGTTGGGGTGGGGCCAGTCAGTGCCCCAGAGCACGCGGTCGGGGAAGCGCTCGACGACCGTGCGTGCAAAGGGCACCACATCGCGGTAGGCGGCCTGCTCGCCATTCAGCGCGCGGGGGCCCGAGACGGAGAGGCGCTCGGGGCAGCTCACCTTGCTCCAGACGTTCTCGTGCTCGGCCATGAAGCGCAGGAAGAGGCTGAACTCGGGGCCATCGACGGGCTGCGTCACATTGGGCCGGCCCATGTGATCGACCACCACGGTGGTGGGCAGGGCGGTGAAGAAGTCCCACAGCTCGGGCAGGTCCACGGCCTCGAAGTAGATGACCACGTGCCAGCCCAGCTCGGCCACGCGCGCGGCAATCTCCATCAGCTCGTCCTTGGGCGTGAAGTCCACCAGGCGCTTGACGAAGTTGAAGCGCACGCCGCGCACGCCGGCTGTGTGCAGCTGCTGCAGCTCGGCGTCTGTGATGCTGCGCCGCACGGTGGCCACGCCGCGCGCGCGGCCAGCGGAGGCGAGGCAGGCATCGACCATGGCGCGGTTGTCGGCGCCATGGCAAGTGGCCTGGACGACGACGTTGCGCGCAAAGCCGAGGTGGTCACGCAGCGCGAAGAGCTGCCGCTTGCTGGCGTCGCAGGGCGTGTACTTGCGCTCGGGGGCGTAGGGGAACTCGGCCCCCGGGCCGAACACGTGGCAGTGCGCATCGACGCTGCCCGGCGGCAGCACGAAGCGAGGCTTGGCGGGGCCGGCGTACCAGTCCAGCCAGCCCGGAGTTTTTTCAAACGGGGTGGTGCTCAATCGGTGGTCTCCTTGATGCGGTCCAGCAGGCGGTCAGCCTCAGTGCGCCAATCGGGGCTGCGGGCAAAGCCGGCGCTGCCGCGCTCGCCAAATACGCCTTCATCGGCAAGATCGGCCATCCAGGCCTGGCGTTCGGCGGTGCCGGCGGCGCTCCAGGGCGTGAGGCCGGCTTCGCGCACGGTCTCAGCCACTTCGCGCACTTCCTCGCTGCGGCGGCGGCCATGCTCGATGACGCGCTGGAAAAAGTAGCTGGCTTGGCTTTGCCAGTCCACGCCGGGGAAGGTCTCCTTCAGCGAGGCAAGCACGGCGTCCTCGACCCCGTAGTGGCGCGCTGTCGTGAGGCTCTCGATGAACATGGCCTCCATGCCCTTAATGAGCACGCTGCGGCACATCTTGGTGGCGCTGGCGACGCCGAGGCGGGCGTCGTGCACGCGCGGCGCAAAGCCCAGACTCGTGAGCACCGACGCCAGCGCTTGCGCGTGAGGGCCGCCCAGCAGCAGGGGCACGCGCAGGCGGTAGGGCGGCACCGAGGTCATGACCGCGCCTTCCACATACCGGCCGCCTGCGGCATCGACCACGCGGGCCGCACGCTGCTTGGCGCCGGGTGAGGCGGAGTTGAGGTCGAGGACGTAGGCGCCCGGCTGCAAGGCGGGCGCGCAGGCCTCGGCCACGGGCACGGCCTGGCTGGCGGTGACGGCGCTGATCACAAGGCCCGCGCCCTGCACGGCCTGAGCATGCGTGGCCGCCCACTGCACGCCTTGCGCAGCCGCGTGCGCTTGCATGGCGCTACTCGCCTTCAGGTCGAAGGCCGAGAGCGTGTGGCCGCGCAGGTCCTCGGCGAGGATGCGGCCGACTTCGCCATAGCCGACGAGGGCGATCTTCAATCGATGTACCTCAGGCCGGCGGCGGCCAGCGGCTCGCGCATCTTGTACATGTCGAGCCCGAGCACGCCCGAGGCGAGCTTGGCGCGCTTCTCACCCTCGAAGGACTCGCGCTTCTCGGCGGCGACCAGCACCTCGGGAACACGGGCCGAGGGCACGCAAACGATGCCGTCGTCATCGGCCACGATGGCATCGCCCGCTGTGACCAGCATGCCGGCGCAGACCACCGGAATGTTGACCGAGCCCAGGGTGGCCTTGATGCAGCCCTTGGCGGAGATGCACTTGCTCCAGACGGGGAAGCCCATCTCCTGCAGGGTGCGCACATCGCGCACGCCGGCGTCGATGATGAGCGCCCGCGCGCCGCGTGCCTGGAAGCTGGTGGCCAGCAGGTCGCCGAAGTAGCCATCGGTGCACTCGGCGGTGATGGCCGCGACCACGATGTCACCGGGCTGGATCTGCTCGGCCGCGACGTGCAGCATCCAGTTGTCGCCCGGGTGCAGCAGCACGGTGACTGCCGTGCCGCTGACCTGGCAGCCCGGGTAGATGGGCCGCATATAGGGCTTGAGCAGGCCGACACGGCCCATGGCCTCGTGCACGGTGGCTGAGCCCAGTTTGGCTAGGCCGTCGGTGGCCGCGCGGTCAGCGCGGGGGATGTTGCGGTAGACGACGCCGAGTTCGTACATCTCACAAGCCTTTCTGCTTCAGGTGGGCATCGAGCCGGCCAAACACGCGGCGGGCATTGCCTTCGTAGATCTGGTGACGCTCCTCGGCGCTCAAGGCGGCAGCTTCGATGTAGCGCTTGGTGTCGTCGTAATAAAAGCCGGTCTCGGGGTCGATGCCGCGCACCGCACCGATCATCTCGGAGGCAAACAAAACGTTCTTGACCGGGATCACCTTCGTGAGCAAATCAATGCCCGGCTGGTGGTACACGCAGGTGTCGAAGAAGATGTTGTTCAGCAGGTGCTCTTGCAGAAGCGGCTTCTTGAGCTCCTGCGCCAGCCCGCGGAAGCGGCCCCAGTGGTAGGGCACGGCGCCGCCGCCGTGGGGGATGAGGAACTTGAGCGTCGGGAAGTCCTTGAACAGCTCGCCGGTCAGGCATTGCATGAAGGCCGTGGTGTCGGCATTCAGGTAGTGGGCGCCCGTGGTGTGGAAGCAGGCGTTGCAGCTGGTGCTCACGTGGATCATGGCGGGCAGGTCGTACTCCACCATCTTTTCGTAGAGCGGGTACCAGTGCCGGTCGGTCAGCGGCGGGCTGGTCCAGTGGCCGCCGCTGGGGTCGGGGTTGAGGTTGATGCCGACATTGCCGTATTGCTCGACGCACTTGACCAGCTCGGGGATGCAAGTGGCCGGGTCCACGCCGGGCGACTGCGGCAGCATGGCGGCGCCGATGAAGTTGTCGGGGAAGAGCTGGCTGACGCGGTAGCAAAGCTCGTTGCAGATCGCGGCCCAAGTCGACGAGGTTTGGAAGTCGCCGATGTGGTGGGCCATGAAGCTGGCGCGCGGGCTGAAGATGGTCAGGTCGCTGCCGCGCTCCTGCATCTTCTTGAGCTGGTTGCTGAGGATGGACTCGCGCAGCTCGTCGTCGCTGATGTGCAGCTCGCTGGCGCGCGGCGCGGGCGTACCGTCCTTGAGCGCGGCGATCTGGCGGTCGCGCCAGGCGGCGAGGGCTGCCGGGGCGGTGGTGTAGTGGCCGTGGACGTCGATGATCATGTCGGTTGACTCATCCCATGTTGGTGTTTGAGGGGAGCGCTGGCGGCGCCGCAGAAGTGTTCGAGCAATGCCGCGCTGCCGGGCCCAGCCTCACGGCCCAGCGCCGCAGAAAACCGCGTGCGCACGGCCACCTCGGGCGGCAGGGTGCCGAGCAAGTCGATGCCCGGCTGGCCGAGCAGCTCGCTCAGTTGCTGGAAGCCCAAGTCCACCTGCGCCTCGGCCACCAGGCGCGCGACGGGCACGCCGGCCGGGGCTTGCAGCAATCGGGGGCGGAGTTCGTCAGCCAAGCCCCAGGCCTCAAAGCGCTTCAGCAGCGCCTTGCCGCTGGGGCCGGTGGAGTAGCCGATGCGCCCTGCCGCCAGCACGCTGGCGCGCAATGCGGCTTCGGTACTGATATCAGGCCGGGGGCGGCCGGCGGGGATGGCGACACCCATGTCGGAATCGGCCAAGCCACGCAGCGTCTCGGGCTGTACGTGGCCCTCGGCGGCCAAGGCCTGGAGGGCGTCTTCGGCCAGCAGGACGAGGTCGAAAGCCTCGCCCTCCCGGACGCGACGGGCCGCGTCCACACCACCCACCGACACGAGTTCGACAGGCTCCGGCCAAGCGGCGATCAGGTCAGCCAGCAGGGCCCGCGTGGCCATGGAGGAAATGCAGCGCAAGGTGGGCATGGCGGGCGATTGTGGGAAGGCGAGGTCCATCACGCCAGTTCTAGCTCGGGCTAACAGCTATTCGTGTTCGGCATAGCCCGGCCAGAATGTCACCCATGAACCTGCAGCAGATCGAAACCTTCGTCCACGTGGCCGAGCACGGCAGCTTCAGCAAGGCGGCCCTGGTGCTGGGCGTGGCGCAGCCGGCGCTGAGCCGGCAGGTGCGGGCGCTGGAGATCGAGCTGCGTGAGACCCTGCTGCTGCGCAATGGCCGGGGCGTGTCGCTCACCGAGGCCGGCCGGCGCCTGCTGGAGCATGGGCAGGACATCCTGGCCCTGGTGGCCCACGCCAAGGAAGACCTGCAGGCCCACCGCAATGAGCCGGTCGGCCGCATCACCCTGGCCATGCCGCCGACCCAGGCCCGGGTGCTGACGCTGCCCTTGATCCAGCACTTCCAGGCCGAGCTGCCGCAGGCGCGGCTGGCGGTGATGGAAGGCTTTTCCACCCACATCACCGAGTGGCTGCTGACGGGCCGCTGCGACCTGGCGCTGATCCACAACCCTGAGCCGCTGCCGGGGCTGGAGGTGCTGCCGCTGCGGCAGGAGCAGCTCTGCCTGATCAGCCCGGCCGGCCAGGCACCGGCCGCGCCGCTGGGGCTGGACTCGCTGGCGCGGCTGACCCTGGTGATGCCGCAGCGCGGTCACATCTTTCGCGGCCTGCTGGAGTCGGCCGCTGCGATGGCGGGCGTGCAGCTGAACATCGGCTGGGAGGTGTCCAGCGTGCCGGCGCTGCTGGACCTGGTGGCCGCCGGCATCGGCCACGCCGCCCTGGGCGAAGACGTGCTCAAGGTCTACGAGCAGCCTCAGCGCCTCGTGGTCACGCCCTTTGCCAACCCTCTGCTCGCCAGCACGCTTTGCCTGGTCACGCCCGCCCAGCGCCGCGCCACGCCCTTGATGCGCGCGGTGGCTGCCAAGCTCGTCGGCCTGCTCGGCGGCCATGCCGACCGTGCATAGCTGATAGCCCCAGCCAGAACTTGGATGCACAGTCAGCCCTTTGGACAATGCCCCGATGACCGCGAATTCCCTCCTTCAGGTGCGCGTTGCGCGCAAGCAGGTCCAGGCCTTGGACATCGTCAGCCTCGACCTGGTGGCCGTTGACGGCTCCGCCCTGCCCCCCTTCACGCCCGGCGCCCATGTGGACGTGCATCTGCCCGGCGGCCTGGTGCGGCAGTACTCGCTGTGCAATGACCCCGCCGGCGCCAGCTGCTACCGCATCGGCGTGCTGCGCACCGCGCCGTCGCGCGGCGGCTCTGAGGCCGTGCATGCGCTGACCGAAGGGCAGGTGCTCAGCATCTCGGCCCCGCGCAACCAGTTCCCGCTGGCGGCGGGCGCCCAGCAGCATGTGCTGGTGGCGGGGGGCATTGGCCTGACGCCGTTGCTGTGCATGGCCGAGCAGCTGGCGCGCGAGGGCCAGGCCTTCACACTGCACTACGCGGTGCGTGATGCCGAGCGCGTGGCCTTCCGGGACCGGCTGGAGAGCGCGGCCCTGGCGCCGCACGTGCAACTGCACCTGTCCAGCGACCCGGCCGTCCAGCAACAGGCGCTGGCACGCGTGCTGGCCAGCCCGGCCACGGGCAGCCACCTCTATGTGTGCGGCCCCGGCGGCTTCATGGACGCGGTGCTGGCCACGGCGCGCACGGCCGGCTGGGCGGCGGACTGCCTGCACTCCGAGTCCTTCACCCCGGTGGTCGAGGTGCGCGACACCGATGGCGACTTCGAGATCGAGATTGCCAGCACGGGCCAGGTCATCCTGGTGGAGCGCGGCCAGACGGCGCTCGCGGCGCTCAGCATCAATGGGGTGCAGGTGCTCAGCTCCTGCGAGCAAGGCATTTGCGGCACCTGCCTCACCGGCGTCAAGGCCGGCGTGCCCGACCACCGCGACCAGTACCTGACCGAGGAAGAACAGGCCGCCAACGACCAGTTCCTGCCCTGCTGCTCGCGGGCGAAGTCAGCGCGGCTGGTGGTCGATCTCTAAGACCTACTGCCCGACGCGCGACAGCAGCTCCATCAGCTGCGCGCGCTCGTCGGCGCTGAGGTGCTTGGCCAGCTCGGCCTCGAAGGCATCGTGGGCACGGTGGGCGGCGACCAGACGCTCGCGACCCAGGTCGGTCAGGTGCAGCGCGTAGCGGCGGCGGTCACCCTCGACGGTTTCTCGGCTGACAAAACCCGACTGCTCCAGCGCATCCACCAGCTTGAGGACGCTCGGCCCCGCAATGTTCAGTCGCTTGGCCAGCGCGGCCTGGTTGATGCCGGCGTCCATGGATAGCAAGGACAACGCCGTGAGCCGCGCGGGCGAAAGATCCAGCGCCCCCAACTTCTCAAAGAACAGGTCGTAGGCCCGGATCTGCGTTCGGCGAAGCGCATAACCCAGCGAATCGCTTTGAAGGTCGAAATGCTCAGACGCCGCTGGGGCGTCGCGCCGGACTTGGGTCTTCTTGGGGCTGGGCATGGGGCGTGATTGTCAGCGGATTGGCGGGAGCGCCATCCCGGCGCAGCCGCTTTCACGCCAGAACGTGGCCCAGCGGGCGGCCCAGCAGTCAGCCGGACAGGCCGTCGCCCACCGAAGACTTGGGCCCGCCCGGCCGTGCGGAATTCACGCCCACCCCCTGGAACCCAGGGTCAACCCTAGGCGACGACTTCGGGGCTTTGGTATTTAATTCGTCCGTCGAACTCACTAGATCGGCCACTGCCGGCCGTGCCCTCATGTCGCTGTCCCGCCGCCAATTTGCCGCCACCCCCCTGGCCCTGGGCCTGGGCGGGCTGTCCCCGCTGATGTCGGCGGCTCTGGCCCAAGACGGCGCGGCGCCCTCGCTGGGCGGGGCTTTTGCGGCGGCGCGCATGCCCTTTGGCGCGGCGGTCACGCCCATGCAGCTGGCCGACCCCAAGCTGGCCGCGCACATCGCCCACCACTTCCGCATCCTGGTGGCCGAGAACGCGATGAAGCCCATGCACATCTCGCCGCGTGAGGGTGAGTACACCTTCGCGGGCGGCGACGCGATTGCCGACTTTGCCGCCAAGCACCGCATGCCGCTGCGTGGCCACACGCTGGTCTGGCACCAGCAGGCCGCGCGCTGGATGTTCAAGGACGGCGAGGCCGACGTGAGCCGCGCCAAGCTGATCGCCCGTATGGAGCGGTACATCGCTGACGTGGTGGGCCACTTCAAGGGCCGCGTGTTTGCCTGGGACGTGGTCAATGAGGCCATCGTCTACGACGAGCCCGAGCACGCGGCAGACGCCAACGGCTTTCGCCTCTCGCCCTGGCGCACCATCATCGGCCCCGAGTTCATCGAGATCGCCTTCCGCGCGGCCGCCAAGGCCGACCCGGACGCGCTGCTCTTCTACAACGACTACGAGACCCAGAACCCCAAGAAGGCCGCCGCCATCGTGCAGCTGGTCAAGGACCTGAAGGCGCGTGGCGTGAAGATCGACGGCGTCGGCCACCAGATGCACTGCGCCCGCATCCAGCCCTCGCTGGCCGACGTGGAAGCCGCGATCGACGCGGTGGCCTCGACCGGCGTGATCCAGCATGTGACCGAGCTCGACTTCGCCATCAATGACCGCGTGCAAGGCACGGCCGTCACCGCCGTGACCCCCGAGCTGCTGGCCGACCAGGCCGAGCGCTACCGCAGCCTGATGGACCTGCTGCTGCGCAAGCGCATGGTCAGCGCCACCCTGGTCTGGGGCATCAGCGATGCGCACTCCTGGCTGAACGGCTGGCCCAAGCCGCGCGTCGAAGCGCCGCTGATGTTCGACCGCCAGTTGGCCCCCAAGCCGGCCTACCACGCCCTGATGGACGTGGCGCGCAAGTACAGCGCCTGACACGCAGCCTGACCTGACCCCCAATCCGTCCCACGCAGCAGGCCCACCCATGTTGATGACCGGCGATCAGCAGCTCGTCAAGCAGATGAACCGCATGGCCCTCGTGCGGATGCTCTGCCGCGAGCCCGCGCTGTCGCGCGCCGACCTGGCCGTGCGCCTGGGGCTGACCAAGTCCACCGTCGGCATGCTGGTGCGCGAGCTGGTCGAGGAAGGCTGGCTGAGCGAGGCCGAGAGCGTCACCACCGGCGGCCTTGGGCGCCGGCCCACGCCGCTGCATGTGGACGACACGCGCCTGGCACTGCTGGGCATCGACGTGGGTGTGGACGAAGCCCGGCTGGTGGCCACCACGCTGACCGGCGAGATCCTGGCCACCGCCACCTTGGCCTATGCCGACCCGACCCGCGCCGCCGACTGCCTGGCCGCCGTGGCCGCAGAGGCGCTGCAGCTCACCCGCGACCGCGCACTGCGCGGCCGGCGCGTGCTGGGCGTGGGCGTGGGCCTGCACGGCGGCGTGGACGAAAGCCTGCGCCTGCTGCACTTCGCCCCCAACCTGGGCTGGCGCAATGTGCCGGTGGGCCAGTGGCTGCGCCAGTCCTGGCAAGGAACGGCCCTGGCCGACCTGCCGCTGCTGGTGCAGAACGAAGCCGACATGGCCGTGCTGGCCGAGCACGAGTTCGGGCCCGCCAGCAATGCCGGCTCGGGCCCGCTGGTCTATGTCTCGCTCGGCTGGGGCGTGGGGGCGGGCGTGGTGGTGCGCGACACCCTGCTGACCGGCGCGCGCGGCTTTGCCGGCGAGGTCGGGCATATGGTGCTGCAGTCGCGCGGGCCGCTGTGCTCCTGCGGCCGCCGTGGCTGTGCCGAGGCCCTGATCGGGTTCCGCGCGCTGCTGACGCGCGATCAAACCCTGGCCCAGCTGACCGAAGCCATCGATGCCGCCGAGCCCACCGCGTTGTGGCGCCTGCAGGACGCGGGCCGCCACCTGGGCATCCTCTTGAACAACCTCTGGGTCGCGTTCGACCCGGTCCGCATCATCGTGGGTGGCCCGGCCATGCGCCTGGGGCCGACCCTGCTCGAACTTGCCCAGCAGGTGCTGCGTGCCCACGCCAGCAGCGCCCAGCTGACGCCCCCGATGGTGCAAGCCTCGTCCCTTGGCGCCGACGCCGTGGCGACGGGCGCAGCGGCCTATGTCCGCTACCACCTGACACGCCCGATGGCCCAGGCTCCCGAGCCCGGCTTGGGCGCGCCTTCGACCCTTTCCTCACCCCCACTCACAACCGCCTGAAAGACCTGTTATGAGCATCTTCGCCAACATCGCCCCGATCAAGTACGAGGGCCCCAACACCTCCAACCCGCTGGCCTACCGCTACTACGACGAGAACCGCGTCGTGCTCGGCAAGACCATGAAGGAGCAGCTGCGCTTTGCCGTCTGCTACTGGCACAACTTCTGCTGGAACGGCTTCGACCCCTTCAGCCACAGCGGCACCTTGGAGCGCCCCTGGTTCACCATCGCCGACCCGATGGAAGCCGCCAAGGCCAAGGCCGATGAAGCCTTCGCCTTCATCAGCAAGCTGGGCGTGCCCTACTACGCCTTCCACGACCGCGACGTCGCCCCCGAAGGCAAGACCCCGAAGGAATCCGTCGAGAACCTGAAGGCCATGGTCGACGTGCTCGGCCAGAAGCAAGCCGACACCGGCATCAAGCTGCTGTGGGGCACCGCGAACGCCTTCAGCCATCGCCGTTTCATGAGCGGTGCCGGCACCAACCCTGACGCCGACATCTTCTCGCTGGCCGCACTGCAAGTGCGCGAAGCCATGAACGCCACCAAGACCCTGGGCGGCATCAACTACGTGCTGTGGGGCGGCCGTGAAGGCTACGAGACCCTGCTCAACACCGACCTCAAGCGCGAAGCGCAGCAGTTCGGCCGCTTCCTGCAAATGGTCGTCGAGCACAAGCACAAGATCGGTCTGCCTGGCTTCATCATGATCGAGCCGAAGCCGCGTGAGCCCTCGAAGCACCAGTACGACTTCGACACCGCCACCGTCTACGGCATGCTCAAGCAGTGGGGCCTGGAGAACGAGGTCAAGGTCAACATCGAAGCCAACCACGCTACGTTGGCCGGCCACAGCTTCGAGCACGAAATCGCCATCGCCAACTCGCTGGGCATCTTCGGCTCCATCGACATGAACCGCGGCGACATGCAGTGCGGCTGGGACACCGACCAGTTCCCCAACAACATCCCCGAAACCGCGCTGGCTCTGTACTACATCCTGCAAGGCGGCGGCTTCACGCACGGCGGCCTGAACTTTGATGCCAAGGCCCGCCGCCAGTCGCTGGACGCCGAGGACATGTTCCACGCCCACATCGGTGGCATGGACGTCTGCGCCCGCGCGCTGTTGATCGCCGAAGCCATGATCAAGGACGGCACCATGGCCAAGTTCGTGGAAGACCGCTACGCCACCTGGCAAGCCCCGTGGGCCCAGGAAGTGCTGGCCGGCAAGAGCAATCTCGACGCCGTCGCCAACCGCGCGCTGCAGGCCAATGTCGACAAGGCCCCGGCCTCGGGCCGCCAGGAGTTCCTGGAGAACTGGTGCAACAAGTTCATCTAAAGCGATGAACCCTGAACAACCCCGGCCCCGCGCCGGGGTTGTTTGCGTTTCAGGGCCCTGAAAGCCCCAATGCAGGCCGCGCCCTAGACGGCCATACTCCGCCACCCTTTAGAACGACCGCCCCACGAGGAGACATCCATGGGCCAGAAACTCACCTTCCTAGAGAAAGCCGGCTACAGCGCGGGCGATGCCGCCGCCAACTTCGTCTTCATGACGATGGTGCTGTTCCAGCTGAACTTCTACACCGATGTCTTCGGCCTGTCGGCCAACGCGGCCGCTGCCATCCTGCTGTGGCCGCGCCTGTGGGACGCCATCTTCGACCCCGTCATGGGCGTGCTGGCCGACCGCACCAACACGCGCTGGGGCAAGTTCCGTCCCTGGGTGCTGTGGACGTCGGTGCCCTGGGTCGTCGTGATGATCGCGGCCTACACCACGCCGGACCCCAGCTGGGGCTGGAGCACGGGCATGGTGATCGCCTACGCCGGCATCACCAACACCCTGTTGATGACGCTCTACTCGATGAACAACATGCCCTACTCCGCCCTTGGCGGCGTGATGACGGCAGACCTCAACGAGCGCACCAAGCTCAACTCCTACCGCTTCGTGTCGGTCAACGTGGCGCAGTTCATCGTCGGTGGCTTCACGCTGCCCCTGGTGGCCAAGTTCGCTCAAGGCGCGGACCGCCAGCACGGCTGGCAGGTCACGATGACCATCTGGGCCGTGCTGTGCTTCGTGCTCTTCATGGTCACCTTCTTCACGACCAAGGAACGCATCAAGCCCGTCGCCGAGACCACCTCGTCCCCCAAGCAGGACTTTGCTGACCTGCTGAAGAACGGCCCCTGGATCGCCCTCGTGGCCTACACGCTGTTCAACTTCGCGATGCTGCCGTATCGCGGCGGTGCGCACTACAACTTCTATCACCACTACGCCGACAAGGGCGCGATGTTCGACTTCGTCGCCGGGCTCGGCCTCTCGACCCCCGAGATGGGCTCCACCGGTGGCCTGGCCGACATGCTCGGCTACATCCTGCACGGCACCAAGGACACGGCCACCAACACGGCCGACGTGTTCAACAGCATCATCAACATGGCCGGCTTTGCCACCACGCTGGTGGTGATCATCCTGTCGAGCGGCATGTCGGCCCGCTTCGGCAAGAAGAACGTGATCCTCTGGGGCTTCGTGCTCAGCGCGTTCAACTCCTTCGCCTACTACTTCCTGGCCCCCACCAACACCTGGGGCATGCTGGGCCTGGCCGTGCTGGGCTCCATCGTCTACGCGCCCACCGTGGCCGTGGCCTGGGCCATGTACGCCGACGCCGCCGACTACTCCGAATGGCAGACCGGCCGCCGCTTCACCGGCATCGTGTTCGCCACCATCGGCTTCGCGCTCAAGACCGGCCTGGCGCTGGGCTCCGCTGCCTTCCTGTGGCTGATGGCCGGCCTGTTCGACTACGACACCAAGATGCCGGCGGCCGCGAACGCCGTGCACGGCTATGTCGTCTCGTCGAGCATCCTCACCGGCCTGATCTTCCTGGGCGCTGCCGTCGCCATCGCGTTCTGCACCCTGACCAAGGACAAGACGCTACAGATGGCTGCCGAACTGGACCAGCGCCGCAAGGCGGCTGGCGTGGCTGCCACCTGACCCGGGCGACACCCCACACCAAGAGGCCCTGCGGGGCCTCTTTTTGTTTACTGGGCGAGCCGCTACACACTCGCCCCGATGCGGCCCGGCGCTCGGGGCTGATAGCGTGCGGCGCCGTTCACACCCCGTCGTTGTCGCCCCATGCTGTACCCCTCGCGCCCCTCCTGGTTGGCCTCCTTGGCCCTGAGTCTTTTGGTGGCCTGCGGAGGCGGCGGCGGCAGCAGCGGCTCCATGGCCAGCCCCAATGTGCCCCTGAGCAGCGACCCCATGGACGCCTACCCGCCCACGCCGGCCGGCACGGCGCCGGGCGCCTCAGCGGCCGCCAAGGCAGCCGCAGCAGCCCTGGCCAGCGGCATCAACTTCGGCAACATGCTCGAAGCCCCGACCGAAGGCGAATGGGGTCTCAAGGCCGACGATGAGTTCATCAACCTCGTCGGCGCGACTGGGGGCACGGGTGGCATCAGCAAAGCCGTGCGCCTGCCGGTGCGCTGGAGCGCCCACGCCAGCAAGGACGCCGCCGCCACCATCGACCCGGTCTTCCTGACCCGCGTCGAGAGCGTCGTCAACAAGCTGCTGGCACGTGGCGCCACCGTCGTGCTCAACATGCACCACTACGCCCAGCTCGACGGCGATGCACCGCCCGCGAGCGAAGGCATGGTGGCCGGCGAGTTGGTCAAGCCCCGCTTCCTGGCGATGTGGAAGCAGATCGCCACCCGCTTTGCCAACGCCGACAAGCAGCACCTGATCTTCGAGCTCTACAACGAGCCCCACGGCACGCTGGAGGCCGGCTGGAACGAGCTGTTCTCCCGCGTGCTGCGCGTGATCCGCGAGACAAACCCCGACCGCATCGTCGTCGTCGGCCCGGTGGGCTGGAACAACGCCAGCCAGCTGCCCAAGCTCGTGCTGCCGGCTGATGCCCACCTGGTGCTGACCGTCCACCACTACGAGCCCTTCACGTTCACGCACCAGGGGGCCGACTGGATCAGCCCCATCCTGCCCATCGGGCTGGACTGCTGCGATGCGACGCAGCTCGCCGCCATCCGGGGCCCCATGGACACGGCCGTTGCTGAGGCCAAGCGCCTGGGCTACCCGATCTTCATCGGCGAGTTTGGCGCCTACAGCAAGGCCGCAATGGCCGCGCGCGTGCGCTATGTGAAGGCCTTCCGCAGCCTGGCGGCCGAGCGGGGTCTCTCGTGGATGTACTGGGAGCTGGCCTCGGGCTTTGGCGTCTACGACCCGGTCGCCCACGCCTTCCGGCCCGACATCTACAACGCGCTCTTCGGCAGTCCTTGACGGCAAGGCGCTGCCGCTGGCCGCAAGCCACCCACCCCCAGCCGCCGCCGCCCGCCTCCATTCGTCGGCCCCATCGTCGATTCAGCCCCTGGCGGTGCGCACGGGCTGCGGCACGTGTCCACAATGCGCCGCATGAAGCTCTTGCCTCTTTCTTCTCTCGCCGCAGCCCTGCTGCTGGGCGCCGCTGGCAGCGCCGTCGCGGCGCCCCCGCCGCTCAAGCCCTGCCGGGTTGAAGGCGTGCCCAACGAGTTGCAGTGCGGCAGCGTCCGACGCGCACTCGACCCGGCCCGGCCCGACGGCCCACAGATCGACGTGCACTACCTCGTCGTGCCCGCGATGGCGCGCAACAAGCGGCCCGATGCGGTGCTCTTCCTGGCAGGCGGGCCTGGGCAGAGCGCCATCGACATCGCGCCCAAGGTGCTGCAGCGCCTGAACCGCCTCGGCAACCGGCGCGACCTCGTCTTCATCGACCAACGCGGCACCGGCAAGTCTGCGCCGCTGGAGTGCCCCGACGAGCGCAAGCTGCCCGTGGCCGACCAGCTCGATCCGGCCGCGCAGATGCAGCGCCTGCTGGCCTGCCGCGATGCGCTGCAAAAGTTGCCCTATGGCGACCTGCGCTTCTTCACCACCTCGCTTGCCATGCAGGACCTGGAAGCCGTGCGCGAGCAGCTCGGCGTGCCGCAGTGGAACCTGATCGGCGCGAGCTACGGCACGCGTGCGGCGCTGGAGTACCTGCGGCAGTTCCCATCCAAAGTGCGGCGCACGGTCATCGACGGCATTGCCCCGCCCGACATGGCGCTGCCGGCCACGATGTCGGCCGACGCGCAGGCCGCGCTCGATGGCCTCTTCGAGGCCCATGCCAAGACCCGGCCGCAGCTGCGCGCGCAGTGGCAGGCGCTGCTGGCCTCGCTGCCCCGCAGCGTGACGGTAGCGCACCCGGTGTCGGGCAAGCCCGAGCGCTTCACGCTCGACCGCCGGCTCTTGATGAGCGCCGTGCGCGGCCCGCTCTATGCGCCCGCCCTGGCCGCCGCCTTGCCCGAAGCCATCGATCTGGCCGTGGCTCAGAACCGCTTTGAGGGCCTGCTCGGCCTGGCTGGCGGCCTGGGCTCCGGCAAGGGGATGAAGCTGGCCACCGGCATGCACTTCTCGGTCATCTGCGCCGAAGACATGCCCCGCCTCGACGCCGCGGCTGACCGCCCTGGCGCCGACTTCGGCGCCGACACGCAGCAGATGTACCGCGAGGTCTGCAAGACCTGGCCGCGCGGCACGGTGCCTGAAGCCTTCTACGACGTGCCGCCCGCGCCCAGCCCCGTGCTCGTGCTCAGCGGTGGCGCCGACCCCGTGACCCCGCCGCGCCACGGCGAGAGCGTCACCGCCCGCCTGGCGGCGCAGGACAAGTCCCGCGTGCAGCACGTCGTCGTGCCCGAGGCCGGCCATGGCGTGACGGCGCTGCCCTGCATGAAGGACGTCGTCTTCCGCTTCATCGACGCCAAGCAGGACGCTGAGGCCCTGCCGCAAGACGCCGCCTGCGCGACCCGCACGCCCCGCCCGCTGGACTTCAAGCTGCCGACACCATGATCCACATCGACGACCTCCACAAGCGCTTCGTCGTGCCCGGCACCGGCGCCCTCAAGCGCAAGGGCCGCCGCGAGGTGCAAGCCGTGCACGGCGTGAACCTGCACGCCGGCAACGGCCGCATCACCGGCCTGCTCGGCGCCAACGGCGCCGGCAAGACCACCACGCTGCGCATGCTGGCCGGGCTCTTCCCGCCCGATGCCGGGCGCATCAGCGTGGACGATATCGACGTGCTGCAGCAGCCTCGTGCCGCCCTGGCCCGCATGGGCATCCTCGGCGATGCGCACGGCCTCTACCCGCGCCTCACCGCGCGCGAGAACATCGTCTACTTCGGCCGCCTGCAAGGCATGGACGAGGACGCCGCAAGTAGCCGCGCCGAATCGCTGTCGCAGCTGCTCGACATGAAGGCCATCCTCGACCGCCGGGCAGACGGCTTCAGCCAAGGCGAGCGCATGAAGACGGCCCTCGCGCGCGCCCTGGTGCACGACCCCGCCAACATCGTGCTCGACGAGCCCACTAATGGCCTCGACGTGCTGGCTACGCGCGGCCTGCGTGAGGCGCTGCGCTGGCTGCGCAGCCCCGAGGGCGGCGGCAAGTGCATCGTGTTCTCGACGCACATCATGCAAGAGGTGGAGCTGCTGTGCGACGAGGTCGTCGTCATCTCCCACGGCAAGAGCGTGGCGCGCGGCAGCGTGCCCGAGCTGCTCGACATGGCGGGTGCCACGCGCTTTGAAGATGCCTTTGTGACGCTGGCTTTCCCCGCACAACAGGAGGCCGCATGAATCAGGCGCTCATTGTTTTCTTCAAAGAGCTGCGCGACGCGGTGCGTGACCACCGCACGCTGCTGCGCCTCGCGCTGCCAGCACTGCTGACCGGCCCGCTGATGCTGGCCGTGATCTCGGGCCTCATTGCCAGCTTCGAGGCCCAGGCCGAGCGCCGCGAGGTGATGGTGGCCGGCATGGACCAAGCGCCCAGCCTCATTAACTTCATCGAGCGCCAGAACTACACCATCAAGGCGGCCCCGGCCGACTACGAGCAGCAGCTGCGCAAGAGCCAGATCACCGAGCCCGTGCTGGTGCTGCCCAAGGACTTTGAAGCCACCATCGCACGCGGCGAGCCCGCCGTGGTCGAAGTGGTGAGTGACAGCGCCAACCAGCGTGCCCGGGCTGGCGTGGGCAGCGTCAAGGGCCTGCTCTACGCCTTCAACCACGAGCGCGCCGCGCTGACCCTGATGCTGCGCGGCGTGTCGGGCGAGATGCTGACCCCGCTCGACATCGAGGAGCGCGACCTCGCCAGCATCCAGGCCCGGGCCTCGCAGATCACCGGCATGCTGCCCATGTTCGTGATGATGGCGGTGCTCTATGGCGCCCTGACCGCCGCGCTGGACAGCACGGCCGGCGAGCGCGAGCGCGGTTCGCTGGAGCCACTGCTGATGAACCCCGTCCCGCACGGTGCCTTGGTGCTGGGCAAATGGGGCGCCGTGGCACTGCTGGGGCTGGCCGTGGCGGCGCTGACCAGCGTGGGCTTCATCCCCGCGCAGTGGTTGATCCGCAGCGACAGCCTGCAGGCGATGTTCCAGTTCGGCTGGTGGGAGGCGCTGGCCTTCTGGCTGCTGCAGATCCCGATGGCTGCGGGCATCTCGGCCGTGCTGATGGCCTTTGCCATCCGCAGCAAGACCTTCAAGGAAGCCCAGGCCGGCAGCTCCCTCGTGATGATGGCCGTGAGCCTGACGCCCCTGGTCACCATCATGAACCCCGGCGCGGAAGCGCCCTGGCACTACTGGGTGCCCGGCCTGGGGCAAAACGCGCTGATGCTGCTGGTGCTCAAGGGCGAGGCCCTGCGCTGGGGCCAGGTGCTGCCCACCTTCATCGTCGGCGCCGTGATGACGGCGGCAGGCCTGGCCTATGTGGCGCGGTCGATGCGCGGAGCGGTGGCGAGGTAGCCCACATTATTTGCTTTGTCTTGTAATTGGCAAAAACATGCTTGGTCTTGTTTATTGACAATACAAGTTTGAGCAAGTACCTTGCGGGGCCATGGACTACCCCCTCGCCCTGGCCGAGCAACTCCGCCCGCAGCTCAAGGCCCTGCGCAAGCAGCGTGGCCTCACGCAGGCGCAGCTGGGCGCGATGCTGGGCGTCAGTCAGGCCAGGGTGGTCGAGATCGAAGCCAACCCAGGGGCTGTGAGCCTGCAGCAGATCCTGCAAGTGCTGCAGCTGCTGGGCGCCAGCTTGGTGGTGCGCACCAACCCTTTGAGCTACAGCATCGATACCGCATCACCCCCGCTGCGTGCCGAGGAGAAGCGGGGTGAGTGGTGATCGGCAAGGCGCTCAGCATCTGGATGAATGGCGAGCATGTGGGCCGCTGGTACGTAGAGCGCGGCCAGCACCACCTGGCCTATGACCCGGCCTGGGCAGCTTCGGCGCGCGGGCGGGCGCTCTCGGTGTCGCTGCCTCTCACGGCCACGCAAGCCCTGCGCGGCCCGGCTGTCGCCAACTACTTCGACAACCTGCTGCCGGACAACCCGCGTATCCGGGAGCGGATCGCCGCGCGCTACCGCACGGGCTCCACGGCGGCGTTTGAGCTGCTTCAGGCCATCGGGCGCGACTGCGTAGGCGCCGTGCAATTGCTGCCCGACGGCGCCGAACCCGAGGGCTGGGATCGCATCGACAGCACCCCGCTGACTGAGGCTGAGATTGCCGCGCTATTGCGCGGGGTTGCAGACAACGCCCCGATGGGCCGGCCGGCCGATGCGCTGCGCTTGTCACTCGCCGGCGCTCAGGAGAAGACGGCCTTGCTGCGGCATCAAGGGCGCTGGCAACGCCCGCTCGGTGCCACGCCCACCACCCACATCCTGAAGCTGCCACTGGGCCTGGCGGGTGGCAACCGCCGCGTTGACCTGACCGACTCGGTCGAGAACGAGTGGCTCTGTGCGCTGCTCTGCCACGCGCTGGGCCTGCCTGTGGCGCCGGCCGAGATCTGGCACTTTGAGGACCAGAAGGCACTCGCCGTCTCGCGCTTTGATCGAGCCCTGCAGCAGCACCCGCAAACCGGCCAGGGCTGGATCGTGCGGCTGCCGCAGGAGGACTTCTGCCAGGCCTTTGGCCTGCCCCCGACCCGCAAGTACGAGCAGGACGGTGGCCCCGGCATCGAGGCTTGCTTGCGCCTGCTGGCCGGCAGCCAGGACACGACCGACCGCACCGGCTTTGCGCTCACCCAGCTCACCTTCTGGTTGCTGGCGGCCACCGACGGGCACGCCAAGAACTTCTCGATCTTCCTGCGCCCCGGGGGCCGCTACGTCAGCACGCCGCTCTATGACGTGCTGTCCATCCACCCCTACGTGGGCGACGGGCCCGGACAGATCCGCTGGCGGCAGGCTGAACTGGCCATGGCCTTGCGCGGCAAGAACGTGCACTACGCGCTGTCGGGCATCCAGGCCCGGCACTGGCAGGCGCTGGCGGCGCGCGCAGGTGGGCCGGCGGTGTGGGCGCAGATGCTGGCCTTGGTCGAGCGCGTGGAGCCCGCGCTGGCGCAGGTGGAGCCGCTGCTGCCAGCGAGCTTCCCGGCGCGCATCTGGGACCGCATCGCCGCCGGGCTGCGGGCGCAGCGTCAGCGCTTTTTGGACAGCCTGACGGCTGCGGCTTTGAGCAAAGCGCGCGAGTAGTGCCGGTGAAACCCCAGCAGCGCGTCAAACAGCCAGCCCATCTCTGGCTCGCCTGAGGCCGAGAGCCGCGCCGGGATCACGGCGGAGCCGAACCACAGCCGCGTGCCGCCGCTGGCCAGTGGCTCGGCCTGGAACCACGAACAGGTGCGCGCGTGGACGTCGATCAGCAGCAGCTCGGGCTCGCGCCGCCCACGCCGATCTTGCACGCGCCAGGCGGCAAAACGCTCAGTCTCACCGCGCGCCACGGCACGGGCGCCTGCGTCCGACGAGGGCAGGCCCGCGAGGCGCAGCACCAGGCGCTCCAGCTTGAAGAGCCGCGTTGTGTAGAAGGCCTCGACGAAGGCGGCCAACTCGACGGCGGGACCCGGGTGGTCCAGCCAGTAGGCATCGGCAAACGCGCGGCGCTCGGCCTGCACGGCGGCCAGCAGGCTGCTGGCAGGCGGCGTGGCGTCAGTGATGGGGGGCGGCTGGGTCATAGCCCGGCCATTGGACCCCAATCAGGGCGACGCTGAATGAGTCCCCGCGATGCAGCGCGCCCTGGTTTGGGATGGCCTGCTAGGCGCAAACCGCAGCCATAGCCTGAGCTATGGCGAGGATTTGCAACGCCGCAGGCCGCCCAAAGCAGGGATGCGCTGCGCGCGAGGGATTTGTTCAGCGTTGCCTTAGCTCGCGATGAGGTTCTTGTAAACGCCGCAGCCCAGGGCCAGGCCCTCAAAGCCCGGGATCGCGCTGACGTAGGACATCTTGGCCTGCACCACGCCGGTGGTGGGGTTGGCGATGTCGTACTCGACCCAGCCGGTGCCGCGCGCGGCCTGGGCCAGGATGTCGTCGAGCAGTTGCTGGCCCTTGACGCCGGGGATGTCCTGCACGCGGGTGCCGACCTTGGCGGGATTGCCGCCAAAGGCGCGGTAGGTGCCGCCGGTGTCGAGCACGAAGACGTACATGTCGCGGTCGAAGAAGGCGTTGTCCTTGTCGGTCAGGCCCTTGAGGAAGTCGTCGCGCGAGGCGCAGCGGCGGCGGAAGTCGAGCGCCCGCGTGACCAGCTCCATGGCCTCGTCGGCCACGCCCTGCTGGAGCTTGAAGTTGCCAATCGCGTGCGAGAGCGACGAGGCCCGCGCCTCCAGCCCACGCGTCTGCTCGACGGCGCGCACCACCATCTGCGAGTTCTGGCCGGTGATTTCGTCGAGCCGCGCCATCGCGCCCGAGATATCGCCGATGCCGGCGCTTTGCTCGCGGCTGGACGAAGAGATATGGCCCACGCCGTCGGACACCGAGCGGATGCCACCGACGATGCGCGCCATGCCCTCGCCGGCCGACTTGATCAGCGCCACGCTGGTCTCGACCTGGGACGACGACGACTGGATCAGCGAGCGGATCTCCTTGGCCGACGTGGCCGAGCGCTGCGCCAGCGTGCGCACCTCGGTAGCCACCACGGCAAAGCCGCGCCCTTGCTCGCCCGCGCGGGCCGCCTCGACGGCGGCGTTCAGCGCGAGGATGTTGGTCTGGAAGGCCAGCATGTCGATCACACCAATGATCTCGTTCATGCGGTGCGCGGTGACCTGGATGGCCTCGACCGAGCGGATGGATTCCTCCATCGCCCCAGCGCCCGCCTCGGCCACGTCGCGCACGGTGACGGCCTGGTCGTTGACGCTGGCCACTGCCTGGGCGTTCTGCGTCACGGTGCTGGCCAGGTCGCGCACGCGGCCGGTGGTTTGTGCCACGTTGACGGCCTGCTGTTCGGTGCGGGCCGACAGCTCCTCATTGCCCTCGCAGAGGTCGCGCCCCACGTGCGCGACCAGGGCCGCATCGCTGCCCACGGCGGCCACCATGGCAGACACGTCGGCCACCATGCGGCGCAGCAGCTCGGCCAGGTCGTTCAGCTCATCCTGGCCCCGCACCGTGCAGATCACGCGCAGGTTGCCGTGCCCCACCTCGCGCAGCGCGTAGCTGAGGCGGCGCATGTCGATGGTGAAGCTCTTGTAGAAGGTGACCAGCAGGTAGGTCAGCGACAGCAGCAGCACGAGGGCGCCGCCGGCCATCAGGTTGCGGCGCGTCGCATAGCGCTGGGCCTGGGCGTCCAGCTGGGTGGCCAGCGCGGCCACCAGGTGGTCTTGCAGGGCCTTGAAGCCGGCAGCGGCCACTTCGCCGCGCGCGTCAAAGCTGCTCGGGTCACCGGCGGCGTCCTTCACCGCCTGGCGCAGGGTCTCTGCGGCGTCGATGGCCGCTTGCAGGCCGAGGCCCGTCAGGCCTTGGGCTGCGAGGCGCTCGCGCTGGGTCGCCAGCTCGTCCATGGCCTGGCCAAAGGGCAGCAGCAGCGCGGCGCCGGGTACTTCGTCGGCCTTGGCCACGCGCGCCGCGCGCAGCAGCGAGACCTGATCGGCTGCCGACAGCGCCGCGCCCAGCGACTGGGTCAGCGCCTGCACCGCGTCATCGGGGTCGAGGCGCAGCGCGTATTCGGTGTCCACCACGCCCTGGAAGGAACGCAGCGTGCGCACGGCACTGGCGTGCAGCACGGCGCTGGTGGCGGCATCAGCGCCCTTGCCCTCCGTGCTGAGGCGCTCCAGCGCCTTGCTGGCGGATGCCCAGGCGCGCTTCAGGTCGGCCTGGCCCGAGCCGGCCACCGCCGTCTCGATGCGTTGCTGCGCCTCGGCCTGCTGCTTGCGCGCGGCCTCCAACGCCGCAGCACCACCCGCTTCGGCCCGCAGCACCTGCACCCGCTGCTCCTGCACGCCCTGCAGCAGCTGCAGCACCGCGCGCTCAAGCATCAGGCCCTGCACCTCGGCCTGGGCCGAGGCCAGCTCCTTGCTCTGGCGTTGCACCAGGGCCAAGGTCAACGCCAGGATGGGCAGGACGAGCAGGAGCGTCAACGCGCCCAGCTTGACCGAGAAGCGAAAGCGCCGCGCCAGCGTGATGCCAAAGCGCCAGATGCCCAGATGCTTGTCGTAGGGTTTCATGGGTGGGGGGGTGCGTGCGTGAGCCCGCGCCGGAGGGGTCGTCTCCGGGGGAGGCTTCTCAAGGCAAGGTTGTCAGGACCAAACCGGCGCCAGACTGCCTCAGCGCCGCCGGCCGAATATAGGGCGCAGGCCGAGCCGCCACATGCACCGGACGCACCGGGCGCACGCGTCCGTGCCAAGCCTCACACCTCGCGGCATGGGGTGTATGTCGGACGAGACAGGCACGGCTGTGCGCGCCCCCCCGGGGCGATCAGGCGAGATCGATGCGCTGCTCGCTGGCCTGGTCAAAGACCGACAGCTGGCCCACCTGCACGCCAAACCGCAGCGTGGCGCCCGCCGCCACATGCCGGCCGTCGTGCACCAGCACAGCCAGCGTCTGCCCGCCACATTGCAGCCACACCACCTGGTGGTTGCCCATGGGCTCGACCAGCTCGACCACGCCGCTGTAGGCGCCGTCATCAAGCAGGTTCACATGCTCGGGACGGATGCCCAGCACTACGGATTGGCCATCACTCAAGCCGGCCGCCGGCAGCTGCACGGGCAGGGCGCCGTCGAGCTGCGCGGTGCCACCAGCCAGCGTGACCTTGGCCGGCACCAGGTTGATCGACGGCGCCCCCAGGAAGCCCGCCACGAAGAGATTGGCCGGCCGCTCGTAGACCTCGGTCGGCGTGCCGATCTGCTGGATCACGCCGGCCTTCATCACCACGATGCGGCTGGCCAGGGTCATGGCCTCGACCTGGTCGTGGGTCACGTAGATCATGGTGTTGCCGAGCTGCCGGTGCAGCAGCTTGAGCTCACGCCGCAGCTCGGCGCGCAGCTTGGCGTCGAGGTTGGAGAGCGGCTCGTCGAAGAGGAAGACGCCCGCCTCGCGCACGATGGCGCGGCCGATGGCCACGCGTTGGCGCTGGCCGCCAGACAGCTGCGCCGGCTTGCGGTCGAGCAAAGGCTCCAGGTGCAGCATCTGCGCGGCGCGCTGCACGCGACGTGCGATCTCGTCCTTCGGGACCCCCGACACGCGCGGCCCGAAGGACAGGTTCCGCTCCACGCTCATGGTTGGGTAGAGCGCATAGGACTGGAACACCATGCCGATGCCGCGCGCCGAGGGCTCGGCCTCGGTCATGTCCTGGCCGCCGATCTCGATGCGCCCACCGCTCACGTCGATCAGGCCCGCGATGGCGTGCAGGAGTGTGGACTTACCGCAGCCCGAGGGGCCGAGCAGCACCAGGAACTCCCCCTCGTGGACCTGCAGGTCCAGGCCCTTGATGACCTCGTTGCTGCCGAAGCGGATGCTCAGCTGCTGGATGTTGACGCCGCTCATTTCACTGCACCTGCTGCGATGCCGCGCACGAACCAGCGGCCGGACAAAAAGTAGACGGCCAGTGGCACGGCCGAGGTCAGGATGGTGGCGGCCATGTTGAGGTTGTAGAGGCGTTCGCCCGTCACGGTGTTGATCATGTTGTTGAGCTGCACGGTCATCGGTTGGTGCTCGCGGCCGGCGAAGGTCAGGCCCATGATGTAGTCGTTCCACACGCCCGTGATCTGCATGATGGCCGCCACGATCAGGATGGGCGTGGACATAGGCAGCACGAGTTGGAAGAAGATGCGCCAGAAGCCGCCGCCGTCGATGCGCGCGGCCTTGAAGAGCTCCATCGGCAGCCCGGCGTAGTAGTTGCGGAAGAGCAGGGTCATCACCGGCATCGCGAACACCAGGTGCACGAGCACGATGCCAGGCAAGCTGCTGTAGAGGCCCACCGCCGCGAGCAGCTTGACGAGCGGGTAGACCATCACCTGCATGGGGATGAAGGCGCCCACCATCAGCGCGCCGAAGAGCCAGTTGGCGCCGCGCGGCTTCCACCAGGCCAGCGCATAGCCGTTGATGGCCGCGAGCAGCAACGGCAGCACCACGGACGGGATGGCGATGGTGACCGAGTTCCAGAAGCCCACGCTCACGCCGCCGCAGTCCACGCCCGTGCAGGCCTCGCTCCAGGCGGCGCGCCAGGCGTCCAGGCTGGGTGCCAGCGGCAACGCAAAGATGGAGCCCGCGCGGATCTCGTCCATGCTCTTGAACGAGGTGGTGAGCATCACGTAGAGCGGCACCAAAAAGAAAGCCGCTGCCGACAGCAAAAAGCCATAGACGCCGAGGCGGGCGAGGCTGCGCGTCTTCATGCCGCCGCCCCCCGGGCCGACACGCGGCTGCGCCAGTAGGCCAGCGGCGCCACGATGGCCACCACCGACAGCAGCAGCACAACGGCGCCGGCCGACGCGAGGCCGAGGTTGGAGCGGGCGAACAGGTAGTCCATGATGAATTTGGCCGGCACGTCACTGGCGGTGCCAGGGCCGCCTTGCGTCATGGCCACCACGGTGTCGTAGAGCTTGATCACGCCCATCGAGAGCAGCACGAAGACGGTCGCCAGCGTCGGCGTCATCATGGGCAGCACGATGGAGACGTAGACGCGCCAGGTCGGGATGCCATCGAGCTTGGCGGCTTTCCAGATCTCTTCGTCCACGCCGCGCAGGCCGGCCAGCATCAAGGCCATCACCAGGCCCGAGCCCTGCCACACGCCGGCAAACACCACGCAGTACATGACCATGTCCTGGTCCACGATCCACTCGAACTGGAAGTCCTGCCAGCCCAGCGCCTGCACCGCACCCTGCAGCCCGCTCTCGGGGTTGAGCACCCATTGCCAGACCAGGCCGGTGGCCACAAAGCTCATCGCATAGGGGTAGAGAAAGGTCGTGCGCAGCAGGCTCTCGCCACGCACCTTCTGGTCGATGAAGACCGCCAGCAAGAAGCCCAGCACCACCACGGTGCTGACGTAGAGCACGCCATAGAGCGCGATGTTGTGCACCGCCTGCTGCCAGCGCTCGCTCTCGAAGAGCCGCACGTACTGCTCCATGCCGACAAAGTCGTCACGCGGCAGCGCACGCGAGCTGGACAGCGAGATGCGCAGCGTCCAGAGCACCGAGCCCAGGTAGGCCACGATCACGACGACCGCCAGCGGCAGCAACGCAGCCCAGGCGGTGAGACCTCCGCGTTTCATCGCCGCCGCCTCAGCGCTTGGCCAGCGCGTTCAGCAGGTCCTTCTGCACCTTCTCGACCGGGATGTTGCGGTTCCAGTAGTTGGTCAGCACGTCGACCATGGCGCCGTTCTCGTCGGGCGAGAGGTACATCTCGGGGTTGCCGACGAGGCGGGTCTTGTCGCGCAGGATGGCGACGCCCTCCTGGCCGCAGGGGTCTAGCTTGCTGGCGTCCACATCGGGCCGCACGGGCACCGAGCCCTTCTTGGCGCTGAAGGCCACCTGCACCGTCGGGTTGAGCGCGATGCTGGCAATCTGCTGCTGCGCTTTGCTGACCGCCGCGTCCTTGTTCTTGGGGAAGACGAGCACATCGCCCTGCACGACGTAGGCGCCCTTGCCGGTGATGCCGGCGCGGCAGGCGTAGTCCTTGCCGGGCACTTGCTTGGCCAGCAGGAACTCGCCCTTGGCCCAGTCGCCCATGGCCTGGACGCCGGCCTTGCCGGCGATCAAGAGGGCGGTGGCGTCGTTCCAGTTGCGCCCCGGCGCGCCGCGGTCGGTGTAGGACTGAAGGCGCTTGTAGCTCAGCAGCACCTTCTTCAGGTCCTCGCCCAGGATGGCCTTGGGGTCGCGGTCGCGCAGCACCTTGAGGTAGAGCTCCTTGCCGCCCACGTTGCTGAGCGTGGTCGTGAACATCATGGCGTCCTGCCAGGTCTGGCCGCCGTGGGCCAGCGGGATCAGGCCGGCCGCCTTGAGCTTGTCGAGCGCGACGAAGAGGTCGTCAAACGTCGTGGGCACTTCGGCCACGCCGGCCTTCTTGAGCGCCGGCATCGAGAACCAGAACCAGCTGGTGCTGTGGATGTTGACCGGCGCCGCGTAGTAGTGGCCTTTGACGCGGATGGAATTGAGCACCAGCTCGGGCAGGAACTTGTCCCAGCCCTCGCGGTTGGCCACGTCGTCGATAGGCGCGAGCAGCCCTTCCTCGACCAAGTCATGGAACTGCTTGGTGGTGTTGAACTGCGCGACGGCCGGCGGGTTGCCGCCGACGATGCGGTTCACCGCCACCGCGCGCGCTTGCTCGGAGATGGCCACCGAGGTGTCCACCCACACGCCGCCCGTGGCGCGGTAGGCGTCGGCGATCGCCTTGATGGCACCGGCCTCGCTGCCCGAGGTCCACCAATGGATGACTTCGACCTTGGTCTGCGCGAGGGCAGGCAGGGCGGCTGAGAGCGCAAGCGTGGCCGCAACAGCAAGGCGGCGAAGGTTCGGGCGGGTCAAGTGAACATCTCCAAAAACTGCGGGCCGGGCACCCTGGATGCCGGGGTGCGGCGCATTGTGAGTCAAGGCGGGACAGCGCGGTCCTGGGGCAGAACCCCACCCCTATACGGGCCCGGGATCGGCGGCATCCGGCCGGTCGGGCACCAAACGCAATGCCACGTCGGGGCATCCCGCTGATCTGGGGCTCCTACGCCGTCCACGGCAACAACGATGCGTTGGGCGCAATTCAGCGCCCGCCAAACACCTTCTTCAGGATCGCGCTGCCAGTGCCGATCGGGTCCTGGCGGATCTTCTTTTCTTCCTCGCCGATCATCCAGTAGAGCCCGTCCAGGGTCTTGCGTGTCACGTACTGCTGGATGTTGGCGTCCTCGTCCTTGACGAGGCCAAGGCCAGAGATCTTGCCGGCCAGGGCGTTGTACTTGTCGGCCAGCGCCTGCTTCTCGGTGGCGCGGGTCACGATGGGCAGGAAGCGCTCGCCCAGCGGCGCGCGGGTCTTGGTCTCGAAGAAGCGCGTCACCGCGTCGTCACCCCGGCCGCGCACCAGCTGCAGCGCGTCCTCGACGCTGAGCTGCTTCACCGTCTGCACCAGCACGTCTTTGCCAGCCGGCACGGCCTGCTCGGCGGCGCGGTTCATGGCGGTGATGAGTTCATCCACCCGCTTGCCCTGGCCGGTGGCCTTGAGCAGCTTGGCAGCTTTCTCCAGCGCGCCGGGCAGCGGGATGCGCAGTTGCGGGTGGTCCAAGAACCCACCCGTGCGGCCCAGCTGCGCCACGGCCGCCAGCGCGCCGCGCTCCAGCGCCGCTCGCACGCCGCCGGCGGCATCGCCCTCGCTCAGGTTGAAGGCGCGGCTGGCGGTGGGCAGGGCCAGGCTGCTGAGGGTGATCAGGTGGCGGCGGCGTGTGGGCATGGCAAGGCTCCTTGTGGGGTCAGAGGCTATCGCCGTCCTGCATCCAGGCCGGGATGTCGCGCTGGGCTTGCAAGATGCGCCACACATCGACATGGTCGCTCTGGACAACGTAGAAAACGAGATAGGGGTAACGCGTCAGCGGCCAAGACCTCAAGCCCGGCAGGTTCAACTCGTGGGCATAGCGCGGCGACCCGGTAGCGGGCTGGCGCGAGAGGTGCGTCAAGGCTTGCTCCAGCGCGTCGATGAACCCCAGGCCCGTCGCCTCGCCTCCTTCTGCCAGGTAGTAGGCCAGGGCATCGTCCACGTCTTGCTGCGCCAGCTGGCGCAGCGCAGCAGGCCAGTGCTTCAAGGCTTGCGGCGCGTTGAAGTGCGCGGACCTGGCTTGCCGGCACGGGCACGCAGCGCGTCGAAGTAGGCACTGTCGGCGGCCACGGCAGGAGCAGACTGCCCACCAGCCATCAGCAAGCGGCGCAGTTGCTGCCGGTCTTGGTCCCGCCGGATCAGCTCGCGCACGTACTCGCTGCTGGTGCCATAGCCGCGCTGGCTGACCTGCTCGTCAACGAAGGACTTGAGGCCCTCGGGCAGGGAAACGTTCATGGTGCTCATGGCGGGGAGCTTAGGAGGCTTGGCAAAATTTGGCAAGGCTAGCGGTTTGGCTTGCCAAGGGGCCGGGCCTCACGCGCCGTCGTGGTCGTCGTCGTACTCAGCCAGGTCCACAAAGTAGTCAGCCACCGCGCAGGGCGCACCGTCGCGGATGACGACGGTCACGCCGTGTTCGGGCTCCCAGCAGGTGATGGCGTCGAGCAGTACAAAGCGGTGCTCTGTGGCCTCGTTCTCGTCGATGCGCGCGTACTGCCAGTCGATCTGTGCGTCGAGCGAGGCGATGCCGTGGGCCAGGTGGCACGGGTGCCTCGGGTCGTCGAGCGGGATCTCGACGAACTGCGCCGGCGGTGCGCGCCAGAACAGGCGTTGCCAGAAGCCCGGCGGCGGCGCGGGTGGCGGCAGCGGCACATAGCCCACGTGGTCGTGCGAGGCACGCTGCAGGTCCTCGAACATCAGCTCGCGGATGCGCACCACGGCCTCGGGCGACAAGGCTTGCAGGTCGGCCAGGGCCTGCACGGTTTTGTCAGACACGCTGGCGGCGCCTTCGCGCAGCTCGATCACGACACGGAAGCTACGCCCCCAGCCCGACACCCCGAGCGTGAGCTCGCCGGTGGCGCTGAGCCCACGGCGCTCGATCTGCAATTGCGCCTCGACCTCGGCGCGGGTGAGTGTGTGCGTG
The DNA here is from genome assembly GCF_039872745.1 of Roseateles paludis. Lineage (NCBI taxonomy): Bacteria > Pseudomonadati > Pseudomonadota > Betaproteobacteria > Burkholderiales > Sphaerotilaceae > Roseateles > Roseateles paludis. Next base: position 624,411 of record NZ_JBDPZD010000001.1, read on the forward strand.
GTCATGGCGCTTCGTCCCACACGGCCTCGACCAGGGCCTCCAGCGGCAGCGGGCCGCCAGACTTGGCGGCGTGAGCCTTCCAGGCCTGGGGGGCGGGGGCCTTGCGCTGGGTGGGGCGGCCACCCCAAAAGCTGGCATGCAGGCTGACGACCACCAGCCCGCTCACCTCGGCCGCCGGCACAGCCTCGATGCGACTGCGGATGGCGGCTTGCGTGGCCTCTGGCGGGGGCGTGTCGAGATCGAGCCACACACGCGAGCGGCCGCCCGGGCGCAGCGCCAGCACGAGGAAGCCCCCGGCCGGCGTGCGCTGGAACACGCCCTCGGCCGCTTGCCCGGCAGCGGCCTCGACCTGCTGCATATAGGCGGCAAAGCGTTCGGTATCGGCAATGCGCTGAGCCAGCACGGCCTCGGGCTGCAGCAGCACCACGCCTGCATTGACGAAGGGCTGGGCGGCATGCGCGAACCGCGCGGGCACGACGCCACCCAGCAGCAGACCGCTGACCAGCCCTCGGCGCTTCATGCCTTCATCTCACCCAGCAAAGCCCCTGCGGCCCACAGCATCGGCGCCTGGCCGTGCAGGTCACCCACAGCGCGCGGGCGATCGATGTAGTGCTGCTCGTCGTTGGCAGCGCCGGTGCCAACACAGATCTCGCGCAGGTCGGCCGTGTCGGTCAACTGCGCGCACAGCGCCAACCAGGCCTTGCGCGCGGCGGGGCCAAAACGCTCAGCCGGCAGCCAGCCCTGCTGCACGCCGACGACAAAAGCAAAGCAGAACATCGCCGAGCCCGAGGTCTCGACCCAGGAGGCCGGCCGGTCCACGAGTTGGCGCCACAGCCCCTGCTCGCCTTGCAGGCCCAGCAGCGCGTCCATCATGCGGCGATAGCCCTGCAGGATGGGCGCGCGTTGCGGGTGCTCGGCCGGCAGCAAGCGCAGCAGCTCGGCCATGCCGGCCGCATACCAGCCATTGCCCCGGCCCCAGAAGAAGGGCGCGTTCTCGGCGTGGTGGAAGAGGCCATTCGGCTGCTGCAAGACCTGCAGGTAGACGGTGGTTTGCAGCGCCGCGCGGTCCAGGTATTTGGCATCGCCCGTGGCCCGGAAGGCAGCGCCCTGCAGGGCCGTGATCATGTAGATGTCGTCGACCCAGAAGCGCGTCTGGTTCGTCAGGCCGCCAGGCACCGGGCGGTCCCACTGCGCATCGGCAAAGGCGAGGCCAAGCAGTCGGTAGCGGGCGTCGCCCGTCTGGCGGTAGAGCTCCAGCGGCAGCACGCCAAAGACGCTGAAGTCCACATGGTTGGCCGGTGGCACCAGCGCGTGGCCGGGCTGCATCAGGGGCGCAAAGCGCTGCGCCAGGCGCGCCTGCAAGGCCGTGTCCTTGAGCCTGGCCGCCAGCTGCAGTGCGCCCAGCCAAGTGACGACCTCGGCGTAGTGCAGGGTCTGGTTGGGGTAGAGGAAGTGCTCGCGCCGCAGCAAGTTCTCGGCCAGGCGCAGGCCCACGCGCTGGGGCGCAGCTTCGGGCGGCCCGTCGGCAAAAACAGCAGGAACAGCGGGAGCAGCCTGCACGGCGGGCACCACCGTCAGCCCAAGCAAGCCCGCTTGCAGCAGCTGTCGTCGTGTTGAACCGTTCGAACTGTTCATGACGGCCTACCAGTTCACCACCGCCACGCCGCCCTGGTGCTGGAAGCTGCGCGGCGTGTACTGGTGGACCTCGAACTTGTTGCCGTCGGGGTCTTCCATCCAGGCCTGCCAGGTCTCGTCGCAGCCGAGCGATTTGTCGGTGCAACTCACGCCGCGCGAGCGCACGTCGGCGATGAAGGCGTCGATGTCCTCGGTCTCGAAGCAGAAGTGCTGCAGCGAGGTGTTGATGCGCTCGGCGTACGGCTTTTCAAAGATCTCGATGTAGCTGTTGTTGCCGCAGCCGAAGTAGGCGCCGTTGAGCTTGCCGTTCTTCTCAAAGGTGAACTTGACCGGCAGGCCCAGCTGGCGGGAGTAGAAATCGATGGAGCGGTTCACGTCCTGCACATGGATGCAGAGATGGGCGAGGCGGGCAATCATGCGGTGAGGTCCTTTGCAAAACGGGCGCGTCAGGCGCCCTTGAAACACAGCCAAGAGCATGCCGAGGCCCGAGCCGGCCCGCACAGAGGCCTTTCCCGGGCTGCTGCCGGCAGCGGCTATTTCACGTCAATCTCGGTGGCCCAGCTCAAGCCCCCGTCCTGCGTCGTCGCCACCAGGCGCACCTTGCCGGGCTTCAGCGCGGTCAGCTGGCGGCCCTCAAGGTCGAGCCGCGCGACGCCCCCGTCGCTGAGCTTGAGGTTGAAGGCCTTGGTGGCCGCATTGGCCGGCGCCACCACCACGCTGATGGCCGTGGTCTCGCCCACCTTCAGCATGGGCTTGGCCACGTGCACGACCACGCCCGAGGGGCGGACGATGCCGTCGGCGTAAAACGAAGCGGGCCGCTGCGAGCTTTGCATCAGGCCGTGGGGGCTGAGCGCCACGATCTGCGCGCCGGGCTCGTGGGGCCAGCGCCCAAACACGCCACCATCGGCGATGTCGAAGTACTTGAAGTTGTTGCAATCGCCATTGGGCCAGCCGCCCCAGGACCAGTTGAGCCAGCCCACGCCCGCCTCTTGCAGGATCTGCATGCCTTCGAGATACGGCAGTGGCTTGGGGTCGTCGCACTGGCCCACCTTGGTGACCGACGGGCCCTCGCCCACCACCACGGCCACGCCCAAAGCCTTGGCGGCACCGGCCACCTTGCGGTAGTTGTCCAGCGCCTTGTCGGGCGACCAGTACGAGTGCACCGAGAAGATCAGCTTGCGCAGCGGGTCGCGCTTCAAGAGCGCGGGCGCCACGCGCAGCAGCTGGTCCAGGTTCTGGCCCCAGCCGGCGGCGTCCACCATGAGGGGCACGGTGTAGCCCCAGCGGCGCAGGGACTCGATGGCCGCGCCATAGGTGGCCAGGTAGTCCTCGTCCGTGATGCGGCCATCGCCCGCCTCGTTGGCGATGTTGAGGATGGTCCAGCGGCGCTGCGCCTCGATGCCTTGGATCAGCATCGGGTCGTTCCAGAAGTTGATGCAGCCCTGCAGCGCCTCGCCCCACTTGCCGGTGGCGTTGTGGCACTCGGGGATGGCCACCATCTTGCGCGAGATGGTGGCGTCGATGAGCCTCAGCAAGTCCGCCTTGCTGCCCACCTTGTGGTCCCACACCAGGCGCAGGCTGTTGGCCCCGGTCTGGTCGATCTGCGGGATCAGCGTCTGGCCCAGCGGGTCGTGCGACCACACGAACATCTCGTTCAGCCCGCGCATCACCAGGCGCTCGCCGGCGGCGGTGTGGATGGCGCCCTGGGCGTCCACCTGGATGGTGTCAGTCCCCGACCACGCTGCGGTGGACAGGGTGGTGGCCAGCAGCCAGGCGGCGGATTTCAAGAGTGGGCGCATAGGAGTCGCTTTTGTCGAGGTGCGCATGTTCGCAGGTGGCGCGCTGCCAGAATCGGCCCGCACTACAGGCCATCTCTATAGGCCAGCACTACAGACCACTGCCCGTGAAGAAACTCCTCGCCAAGCTCCTGCTCGCCACCGCTGCGCTCGCGCCCATCGTCAGCCACGCTGACGCGCAGTTCAGCGTCCTCGTGCTCGCCATCCCCACGCGCTACCACTACGAGTACATCCCCGTGGCGCGCGAGAGCTTTGAGCGCATGGCCAAGCTGCATGCCTTCGACATGGTCTGGACCGCCCAGCTCCAGGCCCTGGAGGGCGACCTCAGCAAGTACGCCGCCATCGTCTTTCTCAACACCTCGGGCGAGGAGCTGAACGAGGCCCAGCGGCGCGGTGTCGAGGCCTACATCAAGGGCGACGGCAAGCAGCGCGGAGGCAACGCCGTCATCGTGCACCGCGCCATCATCAGCAAGCCGGGCCTCTGGCCCTGGTACGAGCAGCTGGTGGGCCGCTCCTTCAAGATCCACCCCATGCTGCAAAGCGCCGTCGTCACCAAGGCCGACGCCAGCCACCCCGCCAGTTTCGCGCTGCCCGCGCAGTGGATCTGGAGCGACGAGTGGTACGAGTTCACCAACCCACACGGCGTCAGCATCCACCCCATCCTCAAGGTCGACGAGCGCAGCTACGACCCCACCAAGATCTGGCCCGGCCAAACCGCCACCGGCATGGGCGCCGACCACCCGGTCGCCTGGTCTCACACCCACGAAGGCGCCCGCGTCTTTGTCAGCGCCTTGGGCCATAACGCCGAGATGTACAAGGACCCGAACTACCTCGGCCACTTGTGGGGCGGGATCTATTGGGCCGCGACCGGCAAAGGCATCCAGCAACCGTAGGGCGGGTTGAGCCGCAGGCGCAACCCGCCATTCCGCATCAGCAGACGGCCCTGTCGATTAGAGGTGCGCACCGCCCCCATCAGGTCCACACTGGGGCATGCCCAAAGACCTGCTCCGCCCCACCGACCTGCGCGGTGCCGCGCGGCTCACCACCGATGCCGTGCTGGGCCTGACCGGGCTGGTCGAGGCCCTGCATGCCCGCATCGCCAGCCTGCCCACCACGCCAGGCGCTGAGCAGACCGGCGGCCTCACCGGGCTCGTCTACAAAACGGTGCGCGGCGTGACCCGTGTGGTCGGCGGCAGCGCCGAGGCCCTGCTGGGCTGGCTGGGGCCGGCCTTGCTGGCGCCCGAGGCAGATGCCACCCAACCCGAGCGCGAAGCCCTCATCGCTGCGCTCAATGGCGTGCTGGGCGACCACCTCGCCGCCACGCGCAACCCGCTGGCCATCCAGATGTCGCTCCGCACCGAGGGGCGCGCACTGGCGCTGGACCCCGCCGCCCTGCGCGCCCGCCTGCCCGGCGCCACGCCCCGCGTACTGGTGCTGCTGCACGGCCTGTGCATGAACGACCTGCAGTGGCGGCACGACCAGCAAGATCATGGCCAAACGCTGGCTCGCGAAGCGGGCTACACCTCCGTCTACCTGCACTACAACACCGGCCTGCACATCGCCGACAACGGCCGGCAACTGGCCGCGCTGCTGGAGCAGTTGGTGCAGGCCTGGCCCGTGCCCATCGAGCGCCTCGTGCTGCTGGGCCACAGCATGGGCGGCCTGGTGGCCCGCAGCGCCCTGCACCAGACCGAAGGCCAGCCCAGCTTGAGCTGGCCCGGCCTCGCTACCCACCTCGTCTGCCTCGGCACCCCCCACCTCGGCGCGCCGCTCGAACGCATCGGCCACGGCGTAGACCAGCTGCTCGGCGCCACCCCCTACGCCGCCCCGCTGGCCCGCCTGGGCAAGGTGCGCAGCGCCGGCATCACCGACCTGCGCCACGGCAGCGTTACCGCCCCTGGCGACGATGGCCCGCACCCCACCGTGCCCCTGCCCACCGGCGTGCGCTGCTACACCGTGGCCGCCCACCTCGGCCCCGAAACCAGCAGCGTCAAGAGCCGCCTGCTCGGCGACGGCCTCGTGCCCCTCAACAGCGCCCTCGGCCACCACCGCGACCCTGCGCGCCGCCTGCTGTTCCCCCCCGACCACCAGGCCATCGTGCCGGACACCGGGCATCTGGAGCTGCTTTCAAGCGCGGCGGTGGCGGGGCATTTGATGAGGTGGTTGCGGGGCGCTTGATGTCGCTGCCGTCGCTCCCCGTTGGGACGATTGCCGCTCGTGTAGCCCATCGACTACGCTCCGGCGCAGCCATGGCCAACACACCGCGCAAAACCGCTCCCAAGCCCCGGTACGACCTGGCCGAGCACCTGCGCACGCCCGAGGAGATGGCCGCCTACCTGGATGCCTGGCTCGAAGAGGCCCCAGATGACGTCTCCGGCGTCGCACGTGCGCTGGGCGTTCGGCTGCATGCGCAGCCGGCCTGAGCGTGCAACCCACATGCGCTCCACGGCTTGCTGCGATGCCCCCGAAATCCATGCCTTGCGCTGCTCGCATTGCAGCGGCGAGTGGCTGATCTGCGCAGAGTGCGATTGCTGGATCACTCGGCGCGGTGCAGAAGTGATTGCGGCACCGCCCTACGTGTTTTCGGACGGGGCCGGCAACCGCCCCTGTCCGCATTGCAAGACCGTGCTCAGCCGTGGCGCTTTGAACTGCGGAGAGCTACTGGCCCGATGCGAAGTGCCTCTGGGCGACGTGATCGACGAAGGCTTGCGCGGGTTCGGCGGCGGCCGTGTGGGTTGAGCGGTAGGCACAGCAACAGTAGCCATGAGGTAGTGCCCTGCGTTGAATTCGGCGGGTCAACGAATCGCGTCGCTCAAGCTCTGCCTTGGCAGCAGACAGCGCCTCCTTCTTTGAGCCAAAGGTGCCGACAAAATTTCGGTTACGCCCCCCTGGCCAGGCAACTAGGAAGGCATCCCAATGCCCGGGCGCCCAATCAAGTTGCGGAGTTTCAATACTCCATCCCGACGAATTGACGATGTTCACAGTTGATCTCCTCTCGGCACCATGCCGGGTGAGAGCAATTCTTGGGTTCGTCGTCAAGAGGTTGTGTGGTCGAAGTGAAGGCGATCGACCACCATTCGCATCGACCTCACGTGCGTGAGGCTGTTTGGAGGGCTAAAGGGCGACGCAGCCTCAGCCGCGCAGCTTGTCCAGCAGCCCCGACAACTCATCCAGCGACGCAAACTGCACCGCCAGCTCGCCGCTCTGGCCGCCGCGCTTGGTGCGCTTCTTGACGCGGATCTCGACGGTGGCGGCGAGGAGGTCGGAGAGTTCTTCCTCTAACCGCAGCACGTCGCGGGTCTTGTCGTTCTTGACGCGCAGCAGCGGGGTCTGGCGGGCTGCGCCCTGGTGTTTGGCGACGAGCTTTTCGGCCTCGCGGACGGAGAGCTTCTTGGCGGCGATCTCGGTGGCGGTGGTGATCTGCAGGGCGCCGTCGAGGCCGAGCAACGCGCGGGCGTGGCCCATGTCGAGGTCGCCGGCCATGAGCATGTTCTGCACGGGGGCGGCGAGGTTGAGCAGGCGCAGCAGGTTGCTGGCGGCGCTGCGCGAGCGGCCCACGGCCTGGGCGGCTTGCTCGTGGGTGAGGCCGAACTCTTCGGTCAGGCGCTTGAGGCCTTGGGCTTCTTCGAGCGGGTTGAGGTCTTCGCGCTGGATGTTCTCGATGAGGGCCATCGCGGCGGCGGCCTCGTCGGGCACGGCCTTGACGAGGACGGGCACCTCACGCAGGCCGGCGAGCTTGGCGGCGCGGCTGCGGCGCTCGCCGGCAATGATCTCGTAGCGGCCACTGCCGGCGGCCCCCACGGGGCGGACCAGGATGGGCTGCATGACGCCCTGGGCCTTGATGGACTCGGCCAGCTCGTAGAGCGAACCTTCGTCCATGCGGGTGCGCGGCTGGTACTTGCCGGGCTGGAGCTGGTCGAGCTTGAGCGTGGTGGGCAGCCCCTCGGGGGCGGCGGTCGGCGCGTCGCTGACTTTGGGGCCGAGCAGGGCTTCGAGGCCGAGGCCGAGGCCTTTGGGTTTCTTGGTGACCATGGGCGGGGATTCTCCTTCAGGCCGCCCCGCCAAGCCCACCCTGTTCAGCCCGCCCGGCGGCGGCGCGACAGCCAGCCCAGCACGCCGAGGCCCGCCGCAGCCATCAGGGAGCCCGAGGGCTCGGGCACGGGGGCGGCGGCCAGGTGGCCCTGGGCTTCGACCTCGAACAGATGGCCCCATTGCGGCGAGCCGCCACCCACGGTGTAGCGCAGGTAGCGGGCCTCGATGCCACTGGCCAGCGCGTTGCCGCCGCTGAGGCTCACGTCGTAGACGGCGCCGTACTTCTGGCCGCTGAGGCCGGGCTGGCTGAGCTGGGACTCAAAGTGGTAGCCGCCGGTGGCGATGGCCGTCCAGCTGCTGCCGTCAACACTGGCCGACAAGCTGAAGGGGTTGTAGTAGTTGGTGCCGCCGTAGAGCTCGATGCGGTCGAGCACATAGGCGCTGCCGAAGTCCACCTGCACCCAGCCGCCGTAGAAGCCGCTGTTCCAGCTGTTGAGCCCCGTGTTGCCGCTGAGGCCGCGGTCGTCGTCGAGGATGTTGCTGGCGTCGTAGGCCGCGTGCCCGCAGCCCAGGTAGCAACTGCCGGCCGTGGCGGTGGCGGCGGGTAGGGTGGTGAGGTCGAGCGCGTGGGCCGGTGCGGCACCAAAGAAGCTGACGCCGGCCACCAGGGCGACGGAGACGGCGCTGGCCTTGCTCAGCGTCCAGAGGGCGGCGCGCCAGGTGCGGGCGGACAGGCTGTGGGAGGGCATGGGGAGGCTCCAGGCAATATGGGTCGAGATACCTGGATACGCCGCCCGGCACTGCCCGGAAGCTCATGGTGCAGGCCCGGCCCCCGCAGCTGCGGGGGAGTCAGCCTCGGCTTCAGGTGCGCAGGGCGTCCAGCAGCTCGCGTCCTTCGGGCCAGTCACCCAGGCCCGAGTCGCCATTGAGGTGCCCACGCGGCCCGGCGACGACGACGCGGCTGCCCCAGGCCTGGGTCATCTCGGTGGCGCGCTCCAGGCTGCAGTAGGGGTCGTCGGTGCTGACGACGGCGATGCTCGCAAAGGGCAGGCGCGGGCGGCGGATGGGCTTCCAGTTGTGGAGCTGGGGCGGCATGTCGGGCCGCTCGGTATCGGGCGGGGCCACGAGCAGGGCGCCGGCGACGCGGGCGGTGTGCTGGGAGTGGTCAGCCCAGGCGGCCACCAGCTGGCAGCCGAGGGAGTGGGCAACGAGCAGGGCGGGCGTTTCGGTCTCCAGCAGCACCTCGTCGAGCCGGGCCATCCAGTCGCCCCGGCGCGGGGTCATCCAGTCGGCCTGCTCGACGCGGGTGTCGCCGTAAAGCGCCTCCCAGCGGCTTTGCCAGTGGGCGGGGCCGGAGTTCTGCCAACCGGGCAGGATCAAAACACGAAGGGGGTTTGTCATGGTCTTCCCTTATCCTTTGGGCCTTGTTCTTGAGGAGTGGCGGAAATGGTTTTCAAGGTGTTCGTGGACGGCCAGGAAGGCACGACGGGCTTGCGCATTCACGAGTATCTGGCCGCGCGCCGCGACATCGAGGTCTTGAAGATCGACCCCGACAAGCGCAAGGACGCCACCGAGCGCGCCCGGCTGCTGAACGCCGCCGACGTGGCCTTTTTGTGCCTGCCCGACGCCGCCTCGCGCGAGGCCGCGCAGCTGACGACCAACCCCAACACCTGCCTGATCGACGCCAGCACCGCCCACCGCACGGTGCCCGGCTGGGCCTTTGGTCTGCCCGAACTGGCCCGGGGCCAGCGCGACGCCATCCGCGCCAGCAAGCGCATTGCCAACCCGGGCTGCCACGCCAGCGCCTTCATCCTGGCGGTGCGGCCGCTGGTGGACGCCGGCCTGCTGCCGCGCGAGGCGGCGGTGAGCGCCACCTCCATCACCGGCTACTCCGGCGGCGGCAAAAGCATGATTGCCGAGTACCAGCAGCAGCCGCTGCCGGCCCACCTGACCGCGCCCCGGCCCTATGGCCTGGCGCTCAAGCACAAGCACCTGCCCGAGATGGCCGCCCACACAGGCCTGGCCACGCCGCCGGTCTTCATGCCCATCGTGAGCAGCTTCTACAAGGGCCTGGCAGTGAGCGTGCCCTTGCACCTGAGCCAGCTCAAGCCCGGCACCACGCCGGAGGCGGTGCAAGCCGCCCTGGCCGCGCACTACGCGGGCGAGCGCTTCATCAACGTGATGCCGCTGCGCGATGCGGCCACGCTGGAGGGCGGTTTCCTCGACGTGCAGGCCTGCAATGACACCAACCGGGTGGACGTGTTCACCTTCGCCTCCGACACGCAAGTGCTGCTGATCGCGCGGCTCGACAACCTCGGCAAGGGCGCCAGCGGCGCGGCGGTGCAGAGCATGAACGTGCATCTGGGCGTCGAGGAAAGCCTGGGCCTGGTCTAAGGCTGACCGGCGCGCGGATCGGCCGCGTGCAGGCTGATCTCGGCAAACTCGGCCGTCACCTGCTCACCGGTGTTGTCGGTGTCGGCCGCCACGGCCAGCATCACGGGCTTGGCGCCGGGCGGTAGCCACTTGGCGGCGTCGGCCCGCAGGTCGCGGCACTCGTGCACCCAGCGGCCGGCCTGCGCGGCGCCCGTGCGCTGCACCACCATGCGGGTCTGGGCGGTGTAGGCATTGGGGGCGCTGTGGCCCTCTGCGTTCCGGTTGTCCCAGACGTAGTTGAGGGCGGCATCGGGCACGGTGTCGCCATAGATCTTGCGCGCCAGCGCGAGCTTGGTGCGGGTGCCCCAGTCGAGCGACTCGCGCGGCAGGCTGAAGGCCACGTAGACGCGCGCGGCGTAGTCGTCGCCCGCCTTGGTGGCCATGTCGGCGCTCTTTAGCGCATGGCTGACACGCCAGCGCCAGCACAGGACGGGCGTCTGCGCCAGGTCCACGCTGACGGGCCGAGCCCACAGCGACATGCTGGCCTGCGAGTCGATGACGAGGCGCGCGGGCTCGTCGCCGCTGGCCGCTCGCGCCTCGAAGCGGTTGCCCTTGAGCGAGCCGAACTTCACCTCGCGCCAGCCGGCGTCCTCGCCCCAGGACGCCGCCACCAGCTGGGCGGCGAGCAGCAGGGCCAGGCTCACCATCGCAGCCAGCGGGGCCCGAGCAGGGCGCCCAGCACCGTGGTGGAGACGAGGCCGCCCGAGTACCACAGGGCCACGAAGGCGGGGCTGGCCTCGGGGCAGGCGAGCGAGTAGCCGATGGCCGAGATGCAGCCCGCCAGGAAGCCGAGCGCCGCGCCCGTTTGCCGCGCGTTGCCGGCGGGCAGCCCGCGCGCGGCACGCAGCATCAGCAGCAGCCCCGGCACGGAGAGCATGGTCAGCATGCAGGGGCAGACATACCAGGTGGCGCCCATCAGGGCCTTCATCCGCGCGCCTTCGGGCAGGCGCGTCAGGCTGAGCAGGCCGAGCACGATGAGCAGGGCCCAGCAGCCCAGCACGCGGCGCCGCACCGGCAGCACCCGGCTGGCCGGCCGCGCGCTGCGCTGCACCCAAGCCCAGGCCAGGGCCAGCAGCAGGAAGGCGGGCCCCAGCTTGATCCACGGAAGCGGCGTGGCGAACTCATGGGCCGGCAGCGGCCCGACGAGGCCGACCGTGACGGCCGCCGCCACGAGCAGGCCCGCGAGCATGCCGGGCACCAGGCGCGTGAGCGACTCGCGCGGTGCTGGCCCGGCGCCTTGGGCGAGCTGGGCGATGAGCTGGTCGGTCTTCATGCGGAGCCTTTCACCCACGCGGCCAGGCGCTTGAGCCCGCGATGCACCTGCACCTTGACGGCAGCCTCGGTGGCGCCGGTGGCGGTGGCCGCTTCGGCATGGGTCATGCCGGCCAGGTGGACGAGTTCGATGGACCGGCGCTGGGCGTCGGGCAGGGTCTGGAGCAGCTGGCGCAGGTCACGCCGCGCCTCGTGCTGCGGGGCCTGGGCATCGACGGCCAGCTCGCCCCAGGCAGCCTCGTCGTCGGGCAAGGTCTGCATCTCGGGCCGGCGGCCCTGGCGGCGCCAGTGGTCGATGAGGCGGTGCCGCGCAATCGCCTGCACCCAGGCGCTGAGCGGCACAGAGCCGTCATAGCTGCCGCGGTGGGCATGCAGCGACAGCAGCACCTCTTGCACCATGTCCTCGACCTCGTCCGGTGTGTCCAACATGCGGCGGCGCAGATAGCCGCGCAGCCGCTGCGCAATGAGCGTCAAGGCCTGCCGGTAGGCCGCCTCGTCACCCGCCTGGCCACGGTCCCAGCAGGGCCGGAGTTCGGCCTCAAAGGCTTCTGGGGTGGCAGACGACATGCAAGTACGACGAGGGGCGCAAAAGGGTTACACGCGAACGAGGGGGCAAAAAGATTCTAGGAGTCGGTAACCAATCGGCCCGGCCGTGCGTACTTGTTGGCACCTCACGCTGCTGATCGCACCGCCATGCACGCCACGCTGCCCCTGCTGCAAGCCACCGACTTCCCGGCCCTGCGCCGCCGCCCGCTCGACACCCTGCAGGTCAACCTCGGCTATCGCTGCAACCAAAGCTGCGTGCACTGCCACGTGGCGGCCAGCCCGCAGCGCACCGAGATGATGGACGCCGAGACCGTGGACCTGGTCATTGAGGTGCTGGTGGCACGTCGCGTCGCGCTGCTGGATCTCACCGGCGGCGCGCCCGAAATGAACCCGCACTTCCGTCGCCTCGTTGAGGCCGCACGGGCACGCGGCGTGCGCGTGATCGACCGCTGCAACCTGACCATCCTCTCGGAGCCCGGCTACGAAGACCTGGCCGACTTCCTGGCCGCGCAGGGCGTCGAGGTCACCGCCTCACTTCCCTGCTACAGCGCCGAGCGGGTGGACCGCCAACGCGGCGACGGCGTGTTTGACCGCTCGATCAGCGGGCTGCAAAGGCTCAATGCCCTGGGCTATGGCCAGCCTGAAACGGGCCTCACACTCAACCTCGTCTACAACCCCCAAGGCCCCAGCCTGCCGCCCGCACAAGGCCCGCTGGAGGCGGACTACAAGCGCGAGCTGGGCGCGCACTTCGGCATCGTCTTCAACCAGCTCTTTGCGCTGGCCAACATGCCCATCCAGCGCTTCGGCAGCATGCTGATCAGCCAGGGCAAGTTCCGTGGCTACCTGCAGCTGCTGCAGGACGCCTACCGGCCCGAGAACCTCGACACGGTGATGTGCCGCAGCCTGGTGAGCGTGGACTACCAGGGCGACCTCTACGACTGCGACTTCAACCAGATGCTCAAGCTGCCCGCCGCGCGCCGCCACCTGCGCGAGCTGCTGACGGCCGACAACGCGGGCGATGCCATCCGCGTGGCGCAGCACTGCTACGGCTGCACGGCCGGGCAGGGCTCCAGCTGCGGCGGCGCGCTGGCGGCGTGATGAAGCGCTTGCTGCTCGTCGTCGCGGCGCTGTTCGCGGCATGGCTGCTGGCGCGGCACTTGGGCGTGGCCGATGCGCTGAGCCTCGACGCCCTCAAGGCCCGCCAGGCTGCGCTGCAAGCGCGCGTGGCGGCCGAGCCGCTGCTGAGCAGCCTGGTCTTTGTCGCCATCTACGTGGCAGCAGCCGCCCTCTCGCTGCCCGGCGCCGTGGTGCTGACGCTGGCGGGAGGCGCGCTGTTTGGCTTTGCGCACGGCCTGGTGCTGGTGTCGGTGGGATCGACGCTGGGCGCGCTGCTGGCCTTCCTGGCTGCGCGCTACTTGTTGCGCGATGCCGTGCAGCGCCGCTTTGGCGAGCGGCTCAAGGCGCTGAATGAGGGCTTCAAGAAGGAGGGCTGGGTCTACCTGCTGAGCCTGCGCCTGGTGCCGCTGTTCCCGTTCTGGCTCGTCAACCTCTTGATGGCCCTCACGCCCATGCGCGCGCTGCCCTATGCCGGGGTCTCGATGCTTGGCATGCTGCCCGGCACGGCCGTCTACGTGAACGCGGGCACGCAGCTGGCCGGCATTGCGCGGCCGGCCGACGTGCTCTCGCCCGGGCTGCTCGCGTCCTTCGTGTTGCTGGGCCTCTTCCCGCTGATCGCCAAGGCGGTGATGCGCAGCATCGAGGCACGCCGCGCCTATGCGGGCTTCAAGCGGCCCCGGCGTTTCGATCGCAACCTCATCGTCATCGGCGCCGGTGCCGGTGGCCTGGTCACCAGCTACATCGCCGCCGCCGTCAAGGCCAAGGTCACGCTGATCGAAGGCCACCGCATGGGTGGCGACTGCCTCAACACCGGCTGCGTGCCAAGCAAGGCCTTGATCCGCTCGGCGCACGCCGCGCAGGCGCTGCGCGAGGCGTCCGCCTTTGGGCTTGCACCGGCCACGCCCCAGGTGGACTTCGCCGCCGTGATGGCCCGCGTGCGCCGCGTGGTGGCCGACATCGAGCCGCACGACTCGGTCGAGCGCTACACGGCCCTGGGCGTGGACGTGGTGCCCGGCCATGCGCGCCTCGTGGACCCCTGGACGGTCGAGATCGACGGCCGCACGCGCCTCACCGCGCCCAACATCGTCATCGCCACCGGCGCACAGCCCTTTGTCCCGCCCATACCCGGCCTGGCCAACGTGAGCGTGCTGACCTCGGACACCGTCTGGCAACTGACCGAGGCCCCGCGCCGCCTGCTGGTGCTGGGCGGCGGGCCGATTGGCTGCGAGCTGGCGCAGGCCTTTGCGCGGCTCGGCGTGGCCGTCACGCAGGTAGAGATGGCGCCGCGCCTGATGGGCCGCGAGGACGCCGAGGTCTCAAACCTCGTGCAGGCGCAGCTCGAACGCGACGGCGTGCAAGTGCTGTGCGGCCACCGCGCGCTGCGGGCCGACCGCGCATGCGACGTGCAGCGCCTGTGGGTCGAGCACGCCGGGCATGAGCTGGCACTGGAGTTCGACGCGATCCTGGTGGCCGTGGGCCGGCAGGCGCGCGTCACCGGCTTCGGCCTCGAAGAACTCGGTGTGCCGCTCACGAAGCGCGGCACGGTCGACGTCAACGCGCAGCTGCAGTCCACCAAGTACCCCAACCTCTACGCAGTGGGCGACGTGGCCGGGCCTTATCAGTTCACGCACACCGCCGCGCACATGGCCTGGTACGCGGCAGTGAACGCGCTGTTCGGCCGCTTCAAACGCTTCGCGGTGGACTACCGCGTGGTGCCCTGGGTCACCTTCACCGACCCCGAGGTCGCCCGCGTCGGGCTGTCGGAGGCCGAGGCGGCCGAGCAGCACATCGCCGTTGAAGTGACCCGCTTCGAGCTGCACGAGCTGGACCGCGCCATCACCGAGGGCGCCACGCAGGGCTTTGTGAAAGTGCTCACCGCGCCGGGCAGCGACACCATCCTCGGCGCCACCATCGTGGGCGCGCACGCGGGCGAGCTGCTCGCCGAGTTCGTGCTCGCCATGAAGCACGGCCTGGGCCTCTCCAAGATCCTTGGCACCATCCACGCCTACCCCACCTGGGTCGAGGCCAACAAGTACGCGGCCGGCAGTTGGAAGCGCGCGCATGCGCCCGAGAAGCTGCTGGCTTGGATCAAGCGCTTCCACGACTGGGAGCGCGGGTGATGCAGATCGCCATCGTCATCCCGGCGCTGAACGAAGCCGCACGCCTGCCCGCGCTGCTGGCGGCCCTGCAACCACTGCGCACACGCGGCGTGGAGTTGATCGTGGCCGACGGTGGGTCGGGGGACTGCAGCCGCGAGCTGGCGGCGCCGTTTGTGGACTGCGTGATCGAAGCCCCACGCGGCCGCGCGCGGCAGATGAACGCGGGGGCTGCGGTGGCGAGGGGCGAGGTGCTGCTTTTCCTGCACGCTGACACGACGCTGCCGCCGGATGCTGACCGCCTGATCACCCAGGCCCTGGCCAGCGGCGCGGCCTGGGGCCGCTTTGATGTGCGCATCGACGGCCGCTCGCGCTGGCTGCCCGTCGTCGGCTTCTTGATGAACCTGCGCTCGCGCTGGACCGGCATCGCCACGGGCGACCAGGCGATGTTTGTGCGGCGGGCGGTGTTCGAGAAGCTCGGCCGTTTCCCCGGCCAGCCGCTGATGGAGGACATCGAACTCAGCAAGCGCCTGCTCGCCGCCGGCCACCGCCCGGCCTGCCTGCGCGCGCGCGTCACCACCTCGGGCCGCCGCTGGGACGAGCGCGGGCCGCTGCGCACCATCGTGCTGATGTGGCTGCTGCGCTGGCGCTACTGGCGCGGCGCGTCGGCCCAAAGCCTTTGGGAGGCGTACCGGTGAAGGACGCCAGCATCACCATCCTGGCCAAGGCCCCGGTCGCGGGCTTTGCCAAGACGCGCCTCATCCCGGCGTTGGGGCCTGCAGGAGCGGCAGCTGTGGCCATGCAGTTGCTCGACCACACGGTGACCGAAGCCTTGGCCGCAGGCCTGGGTGAAGTGCGTCTGCTAGGCGCGCCCGACGCCACGCACCCGGCCTTCAAGGGCTATGCGGCGAGCCTGCGCCTGGGCGCGCAGTCCAGCGGCGACCTGGGCCTGCGCATGCACACGGCCCTGTCCGACGCGCTGGCCACACACCCGCTGGCCTTGCTGGTGGGCACCGACGCGCCGGCCCTCGACCGCAGCCTGCTGCGCAGCGCAGCCAAGGCCCTGCTGCGACACGACGCGGTGTTTGTGCCCGCGCTGGACGGCGGCTATGCGCTGGTGGGCCTGCGCGGGCGCAGCTGGCCCGAACTCTTTGAGGGCATGACCTGGAGCACCGACCGCGTGATGGCCGACACCCGCGCGCGCCTGCAGCGCCTGGGCCTGCGCTGGCACGAGCTGCCGGCGGTGTCGGACATCGACGAGCCGACCGACCTGGCCCACCTGCCTGAAGGATGGCTGGCATGACAGTCGCAACCCCCGCGCGCCTCGTGCTGCTGGGCGGCGGGCATGCGCATGCCTTGACGCTGCTGGCCTGGGCCCCGATGGCGGGGCTGGACGTCGTGCTCATCAGCCCGCAGCGCGAGGCCTGCTACTCGGGCCTGGTGCCGGCCTGGCTGGCAGGCCGCATCGCGCCGGAAGCCTTGACGCTGGATCTCGCCGCGCTGTGCCACGCGGCCGGCGCGCGCCTCGTGATCGACGAGGCCACCGGCCTGGACCCCGATCGGCGCGTGCTGATGCTCGCCCACGCCGGCGCGCTGCGCTACGACCTGCTGTCCATCAACACCGGCTCGACCCTGCACGCCCCGGCGCACGCAGGCCCAGTGCTGGCGCTGCGCCCGCTGCCGCGCCTGCTGGCCGAATGGCCCATGCGGCTGGCCGAGTGGCAACGGGGCGAAGGCCCGATCGCGCTCGACTTGGTGGGCGGCGGCGCAGCGGGCGTGGAGGTGATGCTGGCCGCCCTGCACCGGCTACGCACGCTGCGGCCTGATAGGGCCGTCACACCGCGCCTCTTTTGCAGCAGCGCGCGATTGCTGCCCGGCCACAACGCTGGCGTGGTGCGCCGCGCCGAGGCTGCGCTGCAGCGCGCCGGTGTGCAGCTCAAGGCCGGCACACGCTGGCAGCTGGGCGACAGCGCCCCCGGTAGCTGGCTGCTGTGGGCCGCCGGGGCGGAGCCGCCCGACTGGCTGGCGCAATGCGGTCTGCAACTGAGCGCGGACGGCTATGCGGCCGTGCGCCCCAGCCTGCAGTCCACCTCGCACGACAACGTCTTCGCGGCCGGTGACAGCGCCGCCTTCACGCCGCCGCTCGGCAAGTCCGGCGTGCGCGCCGTGCGCATGGCGCCCACGCTGGCGCACAACCTGCGCGCCGCCGTGCGCGGCCAGCCGCTCCAGGCCCACCAACCCCAGCGCGACACGCTCGCCCTGCTGGCCCTGCCCGATGGCCGTGCCATTGCGAGCCGTGGCCACTGGCTGGCCGCGCAAGGCCGCGCCGTGGGCTGGTGGAAGGACTGGCTGGACCACCGCTTCATGCACCGCTTTTCATCCATCGCTCATCAAGCACCATGACCTTGACTCGCCGCCTCTTTGCCGGCCTGCTGCTCGCAGGCGCCTCGCTCAGCTCCTCACTCAGCACCTGGGCCCAAGCGCCCACTGCGCCGGCCCCGCTGGTGTTTGGCGTGGGCCTGTTCCAGCCCGACCGCGAGAAGAACGACGCCACCTACCGCCCGCTGGCCGAGCACCTGGCCGCGCGCCTGGGCCGGCCCGTGCAGCTGCGCACCGTGGACACCTGGGAGGGCCTGGCCAAGAGCCTGGCCAGCGGCGAGACCGACATCGCGCTGATGGGCCCCTGGGGCTATGTGCTTGCCAACCACGAGGCCGGCGCGCAGGCGGTGGCCACCATCCTCTACGAAGGCAAGCCCGAGTACCACGCGCTCATCGTCACGCACCCGGGCTCAGGCCTCAGCAGCGCGCAAGACCTGACCGGCCCCAAGGGCCGGGGCCTCTCCTTTGCCTTTGGCGACAAGGGTTCGACCTCGGGCTACCTGATCCCGCTGCACTTCTTCCTGCAGCAGGGGCTGGACCCCGAGAAGCACTTCGCCCGCGTGCTCTACACCAAGCACCAAGCCATCGAGACCCAAGTGGCCGCCGGCCAGCTCGACGCCGGGGCCGACTACAACCGCAACCGCAACGCCATGATCGACCAGGGTCTGATCAAGGCCGAGCAGAGCCGCGTGATCTGGCAATCGCCCCCGCTGCCCAACGACGCAGTGGCCGTGCGCGCGGGGCTCTTCACTGACCGCGCCTTTGTGCAAAAGCTGCAAGCCGCGCTGGTGGAGGTAGGCCCCTTGCTGGCCAAGCAACCGGCGCTGCTGCCCGCGCGCTACACGGGCTTTGTCACGGCGGAGAACGCCTTCTACAAGCCCATCCGCGACGCCGGCTTGGCCACCGGCAAGCTCACACCAAAGCGATGAGTTCGCCCCTCGTCCACTCGCGCCTCGCTGAACGCGGGCGAGCCTGGCCGATCCCCCGAGGGGATGCGGCTGTCAGCGGCATTGAGCCGCTGACAGCCTCCAACGGGCCGGCTTGGGGCGGCCCGGCGCTCGGCCCAAAGCACGCACTGCTCACGCGATTCAGCGGGGAGGGGCACTGACGTGCGCCTGCGCTGGTTCACTGCTGCCTACGTGCTGCTGCTGGCCCTGTGCTTGGGCGGCCTGGCTGCGCAATCGGAGCTGAACTTCGGCCGCGCGCCCTGGGCCAACCTCACGCGCACCGTGGGCGAGCTGGCGCGGCCGAGTTTTCTGGACCTGTGGTGGGGCCCCGAGCGCATCGAGTACCGCAGCGACGATGGCCGGCTGCTGCGCGTGGACGATGCGCGCGCCACCGAAGCCAGCTTCCTGCTGGCTGTGGCGCGCGGTGCGTGGACGACCTTCCAGATCGCCACGCTGGGGTCGCTGCTCGCCGCGGTGCTGGCGCTGCCGCTGGCCCTGCTGGCGGCACGCCGGCTGCACGCGCCGCTGTGGGCACAGCGCGCCGCACGGGGCCTGCTGGGCGCCACGCGCGCGGTGCACACGCTGGTGTTCGGCCTGCTGCTCGTGGGCATCGTGGGGCTGGGGCCGATGGCGGGCATCCTGGCCATTGCGCTGCACAGCCTGGGCACCTACGGCAAGCTGTTTGCCGAGAGCATCGAGTCGCTCGACGGCGAGGCCATCGAGGCCGTGCGCGCCACCGGCGCCACGCCGCTGCAGGTGTTTGGCCGCGCGGTGCTGCCGCAGGTGGCGCCGCAGTTCGTCAGCCACCACCTCTACCTGTGGGAGTTCAACTTCCGCGACTCGACGGTGCTGGGCCTGATTGGCGCAGGCGGCCTGGGCCTGTTGATCAGCGAGGCGGTGAGCCTCTTCCAGTGGCCGCGCCTGGCGACGCTGCTGTTGGTGGTGATCGCACTGGTCACGGTGTTCGACAGCGTCTCACACCGACTGCGGGAGCGCCTGCTGTGATCGACATCCAAGGCCTGCAACTGCAGCTCGGGCCCCGGCGGCTGCTGGACATTGCCACGCTGCGCATCGGCGCCCAGGAGCGCGTGGCCCTGGTAGGGCCCAACGGTGCGGGCAAGAGCACGCTGTTGCGCGTGCTGGCCGGCCAGGCCCCGGCGCCCTGGCAGGGCCGGGTTGAGCTGCTCGGGCAAGCCCTGGCCCCCACGCAGTTGCTGCGCGAGCGTGCCCGCCTGGCCGTGGTGCCGCAGGGCGCGCCCCTGGTGGGCCGCCTGAGCGCGCGTGACAACGTACTGACCGGCGCGCTGGCGCGCTGCGGTGCCTGGGGCGCCTGGGGCTTTTATCCGGCCAGCATCGAAGCCGAGGCCGACGCCTGGCTGGACCGCCTGGCCCTGCGCCGCCATGCGCACACGCGGGCCGACAAGCTCTCGGGCGGCGAGCGCCAGCGCGTGGCCATCGCACGCGCCGCGCTGCAACGCCCGCTGCTGCTGCTGGCTGACGAAGCCACCGCCCAGCTCGACCCCCGCGCCGCCGAACAGGCCTGTGCCTGGCTGCAGCAGGCCGCAGGGTCGGGCGCCCTCGTCACCGTGCTGCACCAGCTGGAGCTGCTGCCCCTGGTGGCCACCCGCGTGATCGGGCTGCGCGACGGCCGCATCGTGCTGGACGCGGCGGTGGACGACAGCCCCGCCCTGCAGCAGGCGCTGCGTGCGCTCTACCGCGCTGCACCGGCTGACGACGCGACGGCCGCCGCCGATGCGCCGCACAACTTCCACCCCTTGTTGACGCCCTCCACCCCATGACCGCCGGACGCAGCTGCCCCCTCGACTACCGCTACCAGCCCCGCGACATCGCTGTCGCGCCGCTGCGGCCCGCACTGCAAGGCCTTGATGCGCTCTGGGTGGTGGGTGGGCTCTACGGCAACCTGGACGCGCTGGCCGCGCTGCAGGCCGCCTTTGATGCCGACCCCGCGCCGCGCAAGGCGCTGGTCTTCAATGGCGACTTCCATTGGTTTGACGCCGAGCCTGCGTGGTTCGCCACCCTCCAGGCCGGCGTGGCGCAGCACCACGCCACGCGCGGCAATGTCGAGACCGAACTGGCGCGCGACCAGCTGGCCGACAACGGCTGCGGCTGTGGCTACCCCGACTGGGTGGGCGACGCCACCGTGGACTACAGCAACCGCATCATCCAGCGCCTGCATGGCGTGGTGCCCGAGGGCACGCGGGCGCAGCTGGCGGCGCTGCCGCCGTTCTTGCGCGCCGAGGTGGGCGGCGTGCCCATCGGCATCGTGCACGGCGATGCGCATTCGCTGGCGGGCTGGAGCTTCTCGCAGGAGGCGCTTAGCCAGCCCGACGCCCGACGCGCCGCGCGTGCGGCCTGCACCGAGGCCGGCGTGCAGCACTGGGCCAGCAGCCACAGCTGCCTGCCCGTGATGCAGGCCCTGGGCGACGAGCACTGGCTGCTGAACAACGGCGCGGCCGGCATGCCTAACGTGGCTGGCGAGCTGACGGGGCTGTGCACGCGCATCGCCACCGCGCCGCTTGGCCCCAGCGCCACGCTGGCCAGCGTCAACGCCCAGGGCTTGCACCTGAGCCTGTGCCGCATCGCCTACGACACCGCCCGCTGGGCGCAACGCTTTGCCAGCTGCTGGCCGGCGGGGTCTGACGCCGAGCGCTCCTACGGCCAGCGCATCGCTACTGGCCCTAGCTACCTGCGCGAGCAGGTGCTGCGCGCGGCCTGAGTCTTACTGCGCCACCAGCTCCACGCGCCGGTTGCGCGCGCGGCCAGCGTCGTCGGCATTGGCGGCCACGGGCACCAGGCTGGCCACACCCTTGGCTTGCAGGCGTTTGGCATCGACGCCGGCCTTGACGAGTGCGGCCACCACGGCCTGGGCGCGGCCCTGGCTGAGCTTCTCGTTGGCATCGAAGCTGCCGACGTTGTCCGTGTGACCGACGATATAGGCCTTGAGCGCGGGCTGGGTCTTGAGCAGGGCCAGCATGGCGTCGAGCTGGGCCTGGGACTCGGGCTTGAGCTCGGTCTTGCCGGTGTCGAAGTAAAGGCCGGTGAGGGCGATATGCCCCTCGGCGAGCAGGCCGCTGGCCATGGCCTTGGCGTCCACGGTGACCTGGCCCGTGGTCATGGCCTTGGGCTCGACGATCTCGATGTAGGTTACGGCGCGCTGGGTCTCGGCCACGCTGGCCACCGAGGTGAAGAGCAGCAGGTGCAGCGAGCGCCCGGCGTTTTGCAGCGTGCCCACCAGCATGCGCGCCTGGTCATGGCTGATCGACATCGCCAGCGGCCAGGCGCTGCGGCTGCCGGGTTCGGCCGAGGGCAGGTCGCCGGCCGCCCAGGCCATGCCCTTGGCACGCTCGTACCCATTGAGCGCGAAGTAGGCCTTGGTGCAGCCCTGGGCCTCGCTCTCGCACTGCCAGGTGGTCTTGAAACCGGCGCCGTTCAAGGCCTGCTGGTAGTTGCGGAACACCTCCAGCGGGCTCTTGCCCACGGGCGACACGTAGAAGAGCCGCGTCACCTTGCCCTCCAGCTGGACGGGGCTGGCAAATTTGCTCTCGGACTTGGACACGCCGCTGGCGTCGGGGAAGCTGCGCTGGTCCCAGTCCTGCTGGGCGTAGCCCGCCAGCACGCTGCCGGTGAAGCGCTTGAGGACGGGGTGGTCAGCGCCCCCCGAGACATCGGCCTTGGGTGCGGCGGCCAGAGCCGCAGCGGCGAAGGACAGGGTCAGGCAGAAGGCCAGGGCGGCGCGAGCGGTACGGGCAAGGTGGGTCATGAGCGGGTGGCATGAACGAGCCGAGAAAAGGGCCAAGAAATGGTCGCCCAGCAACGCGCCATCCTGGCGATGGGGCGACCTGCAAACGTGGGAGGCCAAGGGCCGCAGGCGGGTTGCGGCGTCCCTCAATCCAGGCTCAGGCCTGGGCGGGTTGAAGGACACGCCCTATCAGCTCCCGAAAGCCCCCGTGCCGTGAACGCTCAAGCGCAGCCCGTGACAGCATGCGCCCCTTCGTCCTGCGCCGCAGGGCGCCTTACAGGGAGACACCGATGTCCAGCACCGCCCCCGTCCTCAAGCTCGCCCGTGTCGTGGGCCACCCAGGCCGCGCGGCCGAGCTGCGCGAAGCCCTGCTGGCGCTGGAGGCCGCCACGCGGCGCGAGCCCGGCTGCGTGGCCTTCACGCTCTTCCAGGCGCTGAGCGAGGCGGAGGATTTCGTGCTGTTGGAGCACTTCGAGAGCGCAGCGGCGCTGCAGAGTCATATGCAGGAGCCTCACACCCAGGCCTTTTTTGCGAAGCAATTGGTGGCCGGCGTGAAGGCGATCGACGTCAGCTCGTTGGGGCGTTAGGCCTCACTCAATCCACCACGGCAGCCGGGCTGCGGTAGTGGTAGCGGTAGGCCCAGGTGAAGCCGAGCTTGCGATAGAGCGCCTGCGCGGCGTCGTTGTCGCAACCGACTTGCAGGTAGGCCTCGCGTGCACCTTGGGCGTAGGCCGTGGCCAGGAGGGCGCGGCACAGGCTCTCGGCATGGCCCTGGCGCGGGCGGGCTGAGGCGATGTCATAGAGGCCCACGAGCGGCCCTTCGAGCACGATCTGGCCGCAGGCCAGCAGCTCGCCGGCTTCATCAAAAAGGCCGAAGCCCTGGTAGGGGACGGGCGCGTTAGCGGTGCGCTGGGCATGCGCCGCAATCGCGGTGGCCGACGAGCCGCGCAGAGCGCCCACGGTGGCGGCGTAGGCGGCGGCGTCGAGCGCCGTGAGCCGGGCTGGCGCGGGGTCGGGCACGAGGTGCTCCAGCACCAGCACATCGGCCGCATCAAACGCCGCCCAGCCTTTGGCGGCGAGGCGCTCATCCAGGTCCGCAGGCTGGCTCCAGGGCGTGAGCCGCACGATGAAGGGCAGGCCGGCAGCGTCAAAACTGCGCTGGCAGCGGGCCAGCACCTCGTCCACCGGCAAGCTGCCCGCTTTCAGGGCATTGATGCAGCGCGAGCGCTTGGCCTTGCCGGGCGAGAGCCGGATCAGCCAGCCATCGACCTCAGTCTGCTGGGGCGGGGCGCTGGCGTTGAGGCCGGCAAGTTCGGCGCGGAGGGCGAGGGCGTCAGTCATTGAGAAGCAGCGTGGCCGGATCACGCCACACACAGCGCCACTCGGGCAGCGGCACGCCGCCAAAGGGCGAACTCATGGACCGCTCGGCGAACTCGGCCCCAAGCCGGGCGTAGAAGCGCTTGGCCGGTTCGTTGGCGTCGAGCACCCAGAGGTGCAGCGGCTGGGCGCTGTGCGGCGGCGCCAGGCTGCGCGCCACGGCCTGCAGCAGCTGCCGCCCCAGGCCCCGGCCCTTGTGGGCAGGGTGGACGTGCAGGTTGTCCACCAGGGTGCCCCAGACCGGGTCGTGGCCGCGCAGCGCGTAGGCAAAGCCGATCAGCTCCCCGGTGCCGGCGTCTTCGATCACATGGCCCAAGGCTTGGGGCGAGGGGTCGGTCTGCAGGCGCGCGGCCCATACCGCCTGCCGATCGGCGACCACGTCGTGATCCAAGAAGGCGTCCGGCACGATGCCTCGGTAGGCGCTGCGCCAGCTGGTGGCGTGGAGGGCGGCTACGGCGGGCGCGTCGTCTGGCGCCAAGGCGCGCAGCTTCACTTCATCGACCCGATGCGCGCCACCATCTCCTTCGCGAACTCGACAAAGGCGACGGCGCCCTTGGAGCTGGGGTCGAAGACGACGCCGGGCAGGCCGTAGCTGGGGGCTTCGGCGAGGCGGACGTTGCGGGGGATCACCGTGTCGAACACCTTGTTGCCGAAGTGCGCCTTGAGCTGGTCGCTGACTTGCTGCTGCAGGGTGATGCGAGGGTCGAACATCACGCGCAGCAGGCCGATGATCTGCAGGTCGGGGTTGAGGTTGGCGTGGATCTGCTTGATGGTGTTGACCAGGTCGGTCAGGCCTTCGAGCGCGAAGTATTCGCACTGCATTGGCACGATGACGCCATGAGCGCTGCACAGGCCGTTGAGCGTGAGCATGGACAGCGAGGGCGGGCAGTCGATGAGGATGAAGTCGTAGTCGGGGGCGGCCTCGGCCAGCGCGCTCTTCAAGCGAGCCTCGCGGCGCTCCAGCTCAACGAGTTCGACCTCGGCCCCGGCCAGCTCGCGGTTGGCGCCGAGGATGTCGTAGCCGGCCTTGTCGGCGCGGGTCTTTGCCTCGGCGATGGAGGCGGACTCCAGCAGCACGTCGTAGACCGTCAGCTCCAGCTTGCGCTTGTCCACACCCGAGCCCATGGTGGCATTGCCCTGGGGGTCGAGGTCGACAACCAGCACGCGCTGCCCGACCTTGGCCAGGCCGGCGGCGAGATTGACGGTGGTGGTGGTCTTGCCGACGCCGCCCTTTTGGTTGGCGATGCAGAAAATCTTGGCCATGGTGCGGGGTTCCGGTGAGCCGGCATCGTAGCCGGGCAGCGGGCGCTGAGGGCTCGGGCTGACCCGTGAAACTGGGCCTGGGCTCAGGCTTTTGGGCGCATCCAAATGATGCAGCGCTGGGCATCCAGCCCGGGCACCTGCAGCTGTTCCACGTGAAACACCTCGACGTCGGCCGGCAGGGCGGCGATCTCGTCGGCCGGGTGCTGGCCCTTCATGGCCATCCAGACGGCATCCGAAGTGAGGTGCTGGCGGGTGAGGGCGGTGAAGTCGGCCAGCGAGGCAAAAGCGCGCGAGGTGATGACACCAAAGGGCGGCACCTGCAGCTGCTCGACCCGGCTGTGGACGCCGCGCAGATTGGGCAGCTTGAGCTCTGCCGCCACCTGCTGGATGAAGGTCGCCTTCTTGGCGACGGCATCGACGCAAGTCACGTCAGTCCCCGGGCAGCAGATGGCGATCACCACGCCCGGCAAACCGCCGCCGGCCCCGACATCCATCAACCGGCTGGGTGCTCCGTGCCGCAGCAGCGGCCCGATCACCGAGAGGCTGTCGATCAGGTGGTGGGTCAGCATCTCGGCCGGGTTGCGCACGGCCGTGAGGTTGTAGACCTTGTTCCACTTCTGGAGCAGGGCCAGGTAGGCGAGCAGTTGGTCGACTTGCGCGGGCGAGAGGTCCAGGCCCAGTGCCTGGGCCGCGGCTTCAAGCGTCGCCCTCATGCAGCCGCCGACGCTTGCGTAGCGCTGCTGGTAAAGCCCTTGAACTTGCCCTTCTTGAGGTGGACCAGCAGCAGCGAGATGGCCGCCGGGGTCACGCCCGAGATGCGCGAGGCCTGGCCCAGGGTCTCGGGCCGGTGCTTGTTCAGCTTCTGCCGGACCTCGAAGGAGAGGGCATGGACGGCGCTGTAGTCCAGCTCGTCGGGCAGCTTGAGGTGCTCAAAGTGCGCGGCGCGGGCCACGTCGTCCACCTGCTTGCTGATATAGCCGGCGTACTTGACGCTGATTTCCAGCTGCTCGGCGACGAGGTCGGCCAGCTCGGAGCCCAGCTCGGCGGCCAGGGTTTCACGTGAAACAGCGACGGAACCTGTCATCTCAGGCTTGGCCAAGCGGACGACTTCGGCAATCGTGTCGAAGCCGACGCCCGGGCGGCGCAGCAGGTCGATCAGGTTGTATTCACGCTCCAGCGCCTTGCCCACCAGGCGTTCGGCATCGGCAGCCGCCAGGATGCCGGGGTGGACCCAGGTGGACTTCAGCTTCTCTGTTTCACGTGAAACCGCGTCGCGCTTGCGGCAGTAGGCATCCCAACGCGCGTCGTCCACTAGGCCCAGCTGGCGGCCAACCTCGGTCAGGCGCGCGTCGGCGTTGTCCTCGCGCAGCTGCAGGCGGAACTCGGCGCGGCTGGTGAACATCCGGTAGGGCTCGGTCACGCCCTGGGTGGTGAGGTCGTCCACCAACACGCCCAGGTAGGCCTGGTCGCGCGTCGGCACCCAGGGTGCATCACCGCGCACCTGCAGCGCCGCGTTCAGGCCGGCGAACAGGCCTTGCGCCGCCGCTTCCTCGTAGCCCGTCGTGCCATTGATCTGGCCGGCAAAGAACAGGCCCTGGATGGCCCGCGTCTCGAAGCTGCTCTTGAGCTCGCGCGGGTCGAAGTAGTCGTACTCGATGGCGTAGCCGGGGCGCAGGATGTCGGCGTTCTCCAGGCCCGGGATGCTGCGCACGGCGGCCAGCTGGATGTCGAAGGGCAGGGAGGTGGAGATGCCGTTCGGGTAGAACTCGTGCGTGGTCAGACCCTCGGGCTCCAGGAAGATCTGGTGCGAGTCCTTGTCCGCAAAGCGGTTGACCTTGTCCTCGATGCTCGGGCAGTAGCGCGGGCCCACGCCCTCGATCACGCCCGTGAACATCGGGCTGCGGTCAAAGCCGCTGCGGATGATCTCGTGCGTGCGCAGCGTGGTGTGCGTGATCCAGCAGGGCCGCTGCTCGGGGTGCATGCTGGCGCGGCCCATGAAGCTGAACACCGGCATCGGTGTGTCCACGCCCGGCATGCCGTCACCCGGCTGGGCCTGGCAGCGGCTGAAGTCGATGGTGCGGCCGTCCAGGCGCGGCGGCGTGCCCGTCTTGAGCCGGCCCTGCGGCAGCTTCAGCTCCTTGAGCCGGCTTGAGAGGCTGACGGCCGGCGGGTCACCCGCGCGGCCGGCGCTGTAGTTCTGCAGGCCGACGTGGATGCGGCCGTCCAGAAAGGTCCCCGCCGTCAGCACCACCGCCCGGGCGCGGAAGGCAATGCCCGCCTGCGTGAGGGCGCCTACCACGCGGTCGCCTTCCACCATCAGATCGTCCACCGCCTGCTGGAAGAGCTGCAGGTTCGGCTGGTTCTCCAGCATCCGGCGCACGGCGGCCTTGTAGAGGATGCGGTCCGCCTGCGCCCGCGTGGCCCGCACGGCCGGGCCCTTGCTGGCGTTGAGGATGCGGAACTGGATCCCGCCCTCGTCCGTCGCCAGCGCCATCGCCCCACCCAGCGCGTCCACCTCCTTCACCAGGTGGCCCTTGCCAATGCCCCCGATGCTCGGATTGCAACTCATCTGCCCCAGGGTCTCGATGTTGTGCGTCAGCAGCAGGGTCTGCGCGCCCATGCGCGCGGCTGCCAGCGCAGCCTCCGTGCCGGCATGGCCACCGCCGACGACGATGACATCGAATTCCTTGGGATAGAGCATGGGGGAGGGGGTTCCGCTCCGGTGACCAGGCGGCAGTCGCAAAAGGGGCGAATTTTAGAGAGGGGGTGTGGATAAGTCACCCCTGCGGCCAGCCGGGGACAGGGGGCTTGTATAAAGAAATGGCCGGCCAATATGTACCCATGCCTTGCCATCGCCCTAGGTCGAACACGAATGCGAGAGCGGCTCGTCAAAGGCGCATTCGTGGAACATTGGGAGGTCAGCGCTCCCGGAGAGCGAGACAGCCTCGCGGCCCAGCCGCATCCCCTCTTGAATGGCAGCCTCAAGGGTAGGCTGGGCGTCGTCGAGACTAGATCTGCTCAAGTGGAATACGAAACCGCCGTTCTTTGATCCCCAGGCGCTGACGGAGAAAGTGCCATCGGCGTGAAGAAACGGTCGGACCCACATTTGGTGGCCCTGATACAGCCAGCCTTTTGTCTTCTGTGGACCTTGCCGATTGATTGACATATGACGCTCGCTAAAGAGTTTGAAGCGAGGTCATCCTATGGACACTTGCAAAGGATCTGTGTGGTCGCGTTGAGTCCGTTTCAAGCAGCCAGCGCAGCGCTGCTGGCTTAGGGGTCAGAAGTACTTGTGACGGCTTGCCCGCCTACGGAACTCGGCATCAAGGCCGAAGTCGTAAGTCCCTCACCCCTCAACTCAACAACTCATACCTTCCACCCCGCTCCAACGCCCTCTGGTACGCCGGCCGCTCATGGATGCGGTCCAGAAACTTTCGCAGCTTGGGGTAGGCCGCCATCGACCCGCCCCGGGCAGCGGCGGCTTCGAGGGGGAAGCTCATCTGCACGTCGGCGGCGCTGAATGCGGCGCCGGCAAACCACGGCCGCGAGGCCAGCTCGGCTTCCAGGAACTTGAGCTGCGCGTCGATGTTGGGCTGCACCAC
This sequence comes from Roseateles paludis, assembly GCF_039872745.1. Lineage (NCBI taxonomy): Bacteria > Pseudomonadati > Pseudomonadota > Betaproteobacteria > Burkholderiales > Sphaerotilaceae > Roseateles > Roseateles paludis. The sequence continues at coordinate 652,665 of NZ_JBDPZD010000001.1, forward strand.
CGTGCCCAGCACCTTGGCCGCGATGCCCTTGGCGATGGGTTTGGCGAAGAAGGGCATGGGGGCGCTGGCGACCTTGTCGAAGATCAGCTTGAGCAGCAGCGGCGGCATGGCCGAGCCCTCGGCGAAGTGCATGAAGTAGCGGTAGCGCAGCAGGTCGGCTTCGTCGGTGGGCTTGAAGCGGCCTTGGCCGTGGCGGTCCACCAGGTACTCGAGGATGGCGCCGCTCTCGGCCAGCGTGAGCTTGCCGTCAGTGATCACCGGCGACTTGCCCAGCGGGTGCACGCTGCGCAGTTCGGGCGGCGCCAGCATGGTCTTGGGGTCGCGCTGGTAGCGCTGGATCTCGTAGGGCAGGCCCAGCTCTTCAAGCAGCCAGAGCACGCGCTGCGAGCGTGAGTTGTTGAGGTGGTGGACGGTGATCGGCTTCATGCGGCCGAGTGTAGGCAGCGGGTCCGTCACGCGGGCTCAATACAGCATTCCGCGGGGTCGGCTTGACGGGCTGACGCGGCGCAAACCGAGCGCTTGGCTGGCGTGCTGCAATCCCGCCATGCCCGACACCCCCTTTGCCACGCTCAGGGCCTTGGCCGCCCAGGCGCCGCTGCTGCGCGTGCCCGCCGGCACCCGGCTCTTCGATGCCGGCCAGCCCTGCCCGGGCTTCCCGGTGGTGGAGGCCGGCAGCGTGCGCGTGGGGCTCATCGCGCCCGACGGCCGCAGCCTGGAGCTCTACCGTGTCGAACCGGGCGAGATCTGCGTGGTCTCGGCCACCTGCTTGTTTGCCCAGCGTGCCGCCACTGCCTACGGCGAAGCGCGGAGCGACTGCGAGCTGCGCCTCATCAGCCCCGCTGACTTTGAGCGCCTGTGCGACACCGACCCCGCCTTGCGCCGCTTCGTGATGGGCCTGCTGGCCGAGCGCCTGGCCGACTTGATGGCCCTGGTGGAGGCCGTGGCCTTCCAGCGCCTCGACCAGCGCCTGGCGGCCCTGCTGCTGGCACGCGGGCCCGAGGTCCACGCCACCCACCAGCAGCTGGCCGAGGAGCTGGGCACCGTGCGCGAGATCGTCAGCCGGCTGCTGCGCCGCTTTGAGCGCGAGGGCTGGGTGCGGCTGGGCCGCGAGCAGCTGGTCGTCACCGACGCGGCGGCCCTCACCGTCCAGGCCCAAGGCGCAAGCGGCTTGCGATAGCTCAAGCCCTGTGTGACCACGGTCACTGAAGCTGGGCGCCGTGCGGCGCACCATGCGTCCATCGCAATCGAACTCTGAAGGAGCCCAGCATGTTCAAGACCAATGTCGGCGGCATTGACCGCATCGCCCGCATCGTCGGTGGCCTCGCCCTGATCGGCCTGGCCGTGGCCGGCGTGATCGGGCCCTGGGGCTATATCGGCGTGGTGCCACTCGCCACCGGCAGCCTGCGCATGTGCCCGCTGTACTCGATCCTCGGCTTCAACACCTGCCCGATGAAGTAAGGGCGGCGGCCCGGCACACTGACACCCTGCATTGCCCTTGGCACTGTCGGTCTAGTCAACTTCGCTCAAGTGAGCAGTGGGGCATGATGAGAGAATGCCCAGCAGACCTCGATCCGTCGCGGATCGAACCGAAAAAAGCCCTCTACTTCGAGAGGATCGGACCATGGCCACCGCCCCACGCTTTATCCCGAAGGTGACGCTCGAAGCCCTGGCGCGCAATCCGCATATGCGCTTGAGCGACCCGGAGATGCGCCCCACCTTGGAGGCGTTGCGTGAGCGCGTGCAAACTGACCCTGCCTTTGCAAAGAAACTATTGCAAGGGGCTGGCATCGTGGATGCCACCGGCAAGCTGACCAAGAACTTCGGCGGTTGACCCGCCTGGGCTTTCGCTGCTGATGTGGGGCCTTTACCAGAACCAACCCGCCTTTGTGCTCGGGTTTCACGGCTGCGATGCAGCCATCGCCGACTGCATCGTCTCCGGCGCCGAGCACGTTCTCAAAAGCAATAAGCCCTACGACTGGCTAGGAACTGGCGCGTACTTCTGGGAGTCCAGTCCGCACCGCGCCATGGAATGGGCGGAGGACATGGCAAAACGCCCCAGCACCAACCCGCGCCGGGTACAAAACCCAGCGGTGGTGGGCGCCATCATCGATCTCGGGAACTGCTGCAACCTCTTCGACAGCGCCGCCCTGGACGAGCTGCGAAATGCCTGGGACATTTTGAGCCTCCTGGGAATGCCCGATGGCTCCGACGTTCCCGAGAACAAAGGGAGCACGCCAGACCGCCTTGGGCGCTATCGCGACCGGGCGGTGATCGAATTCATGCACGAACTGCGCAAACAAAGTGGTTTGCCTGACTACGACACGGTCCGTGCTGCCTTCCCGGAAGGCGGCGAGTTGTACCCGCAAGCGGGTTTCACTGCGCGCAGCCACATCCAGATCGCTGTGCGCAACCCGCGCTGCATCAAGGGCTACTTCAAGCCAATCGCCACGGGCTAGTCAACTGAATCCGAATTCGGGGGCCGCTGGCTCACACCCCCGCCAAGCCCCGGCTGGCCAGCGCGGCCGCGGCGGCGCGGGTTTCGACGCCGAGCTTCTCGAACACGTGTTCGAGGTGCTTGTTCACCGTGCGTGGGCTCATGCCGAGGATCTCGGCGACATCGCGGTTGGTCTTGCCTTTGGCGACCCAGCTCAGCACCTCTTTCTCGCGCGGGGTGAGGGCTGCCGAGGCGATGCGGCTGGCGGGCGCGTCGGGGCTGGCGGCGGCCGTTGCAGGCGGCTGCAGCAGCCACAGCGCCTCACCGAGCCCGGCCTCGCCCACGCGGCGGGCCACCAGGCGACGGCCATCGGGCAGGGGCTGGCTGGCCACCTCGCCCTGCAGCCAATGGGTGGCGTCGGCCGAGCCCGCCTCCTGCAGCCAGCGCTGCGCCTGCGGTGAGCGCCAGGCGATGCGGCCGCGCGCGTCCACCACCAGCACCCCGAGGCCGCCCACGTCCACCGCCTCGCGCGCCTGGCGCACGGCGCGGGCGTTGCGCACGTGCGTGGCCAGGCGGGCCAGCACCTCGGCGGCGCGCGCGGGCTTGACGACGTAGTCCACCCCGCCGGCCTCGAAGCCGCGCACGATGTCCTCGGTCTCGGCCAGGCCGGTCATGAAGATCACGGGCACATGCGCCCACTCGGGCCGCGCCTTGACCCGGCGGCAGGTCTCGAAGCCGGTGAGCCCGGGCATCAGCGCGTCGAGCAAGATGGCGTCGGGGCTGACGAGCTCCAGCCGCTGCAGCGCAGACTCGCCATCGGGCGCCATCAGCACCGTGTAGCCCTCGGCCTCCAGCTCGGCGCACAGCGCGCCCAGGGACTGCGGGGCGTCGTCGACCACGAGCACGATCTCGCGCAAAGCTTGCGGGCTCATGCGCCGCCCTCCTCATCGTCGGCCAGCTCGCGCAGGCTGGGCTGCAGCAGGTCGATCAGCTCCTGCCAGGCAAAGCGCTCGGTGGCGGCAGCCAGGCGGTCGAGGCTGTCCTGGCAGGCCGGGTGGGTCTCGCGCAGCCGGGCCAGCAGCGTGCGCAGGCCTAGGGCATGGCCCAGGCGCGCGAGGTGAGCCAGCTCGGCGGCGGCCTCGGGCGGCAGGTCGTCCACGCTGCGCAGCAGGGGCGGCGCCCACTGGGGCAGGGCCAGCTCGGCCACCCACTCCAGCTGCAGCTGCTTTTGCAGCACGACCAGCAGCTCGCTCTCGATCACGGGCTTGTCGACAAAGGCCTGGCAGCCGACGCTCTCCAGCTTGCTGGCCTGGTTCTCGAAGGCGCTGGCCGAGACCATGATGATGGGCATGTCGGTCACGCCAGAAGCGCGCAGGCGCCGGGCGGTCTCCCAGCCGTCCATGTCGTCCATGGAGATGTCGAGCAGCAGGGCGTCGGGGCGCTGCAGGGCCACGCTCTCCAGGCACTCGTGGCCCGAGGCCGCCTCGCGCACCCGGAAGCCCAGTGGCAGCAACAGGCCGGCCAGCATCTGGCGCTGCGTGGGTTGGTCGTCCACCACCAGCAGGGTGCGGCGCTCGCCGATATAGCCCGACACCGGGCGCGGCGCGATGCGGCTGCCATCGGCGGGCTCGCTGGTCTCGGGCAGGTAGAGCCGCACGCTGAAGCTGCTGCCCTGGCCCACCTGGCTTTGCACATTGAGGTCGCCCCCCATCAGCTGGGTGAGCAGGTGCGTGATGGTGAGCCCCAGGCCCGTGCCGGGCTCGCCGCTGCGCCGCCCGCCGCTGCCGCGCTCGAAGGGCAGGAAGATGCGCTCCAGGTCCTGCGGCGCGATGCCGATGCCGGTGTCCGTCACTTGGAAGCGCGTCACCTCGCGGCTGAAGTCCACGGTGAGCGTGACGCGGCCGCGCTCGGTGAATCGCACCGCATTGCCCAGCAGGTTGATGAGGATCTGGCGCAGGCGGCGCGCGTCGGCCCGCACAAAGGCCGGCACCGCGCCGATGCGCTCCAACTCAAACTGCAGTCCCTTGGCCGCCGCCTGGGGCGCGACCATGCGGGCCAGGTCGTCGAGGAACTCGGGCATGGCCAGCGGCGCGATGTCGAGCCGCAGCTTGCCGGCCTCGATGCGGGCGAGGTCGAGCAATCCGTCGATCAGGCCATGCATGTGCTCGCCGCTGTGGTGCATGGTCTCGAGGGCGCTGCGCGTGGGCGTGGGCAGCTGCTCGTCCTTGAGCAGGATCTGGCTGTAGCCCAGGATGCTGTTGAGCGGCGTGCGCAGCTCGTGCGTCATGCCGGTCACGTAGCGGGTCTTGGCCGCGTTGGCGGCCTCGGCCAGGTCCTTGGCGGCCTGCAGTGCGGCATCGGTGCGGCGGTGGGCATCAATCTCCTGCGTGAGCAGCTGGTTCTGGCGGCTCGACTCTTCTTCTGCCAGGCGCCGGCTCTCGCTGCCCAGCACCACGCCCCAGGCGCCCACGGCCGCGACCAGGGAGAGCAGGGCAAAAGCCTGCCAGAAGGCATTGCGCAACGCGCTGGGCCCGCCACCGTGCAGGGCCTCCTGCTGGTCGTAGACCACCCCGAGGATCACCGCCAGCAGCGCGATCAGCGAGACCGCCACCACCAGGTAGTGCGCCACGCGGAAGTTGACCAGCGCCGACAGCCGCGCGGGCAGCAACCGCGCCAGCAGCAGGCGCACCTGGTCGGCGGCGCGGGCGTCGGTCTTGCAGCGGTCGTGGCAGCGCGACTCCAGCGTGCAGCACAGCGAGCAGATGGGCGCGCCATAGGCCGGGCAGGAGGCCATGTCCTCGGACTCGAAGCGGTTCTCGCACACGGCGCAGCGCACCCACTCGCCCGGCGCCCAGCGGCCCGTGTCCTCACGCGCCGTGTAGTAGCGCCCGCGCGTGAACCAGGCCAGCAGCGGCGCCGTGACGAGCGCCGTGAGCAGCGCGATGAAGGGGGCATAGGCCTGGGCCAGCGGCCCCAGCAGGCCGGCATAGGCCACCACCGCCAGCACCGCCGCGATCAAGGTGGCACCAATGCCCACCGGGTTGATGTCATAGAGGTAGGCGCGCTTGAACTGCACGTCACGCGGGCTCAGGCCCAGCGGCTTGTTGATGACGAGGTCGGCCACCAGGGCGCCCACCCAGGCGATGGCGACATTGCTATAGAGCCCCAGCACGCGCTCCAGCGCCTCGAAGACGCCCAGCGTCATCAAGAGCACGGCAATGATCACGTTGAACACCAGCCACACGACGCGGCCCGGGTGGCTGTGCGTGAGCCGCGCGAAGAAGTTGCTCCAGGCCAGCGAGCCCGCGTAGGCATTGGTGAGGTTGATCTTGACCTGCGAGACCACCACGAACAGCGCCGCCGCCCCCAGCGCCCAGCGCGGGTCGTGGAAGACATAGGCAAAGCCCGCCAGGTACATGTGCATGGGGTCGATGGCCTGCTCCACCGGCCGCTGCTCCTGCAGCACCAGAAAGCCCAGGAAGGCCCCGCCCAGCATCTTGAGCATGCCCGGCAGGATCCAGCCCGGCCCCGCCACCAGCACCGCGCCCCACCAGCGCCAGCGGTTCTCGCGCGTCTTCTCGGGCAGGAAGCGCAGGTAGTCCACCTGCTCGCCGATCTGCACCACCACCGAGAAGGCCACCGTGGCCGCCGCGCCGAACATCACCGCATCAAAGCCCGCGCTGCCCGAGAGCCGCCCGGCCAGCGAGCTGAACTCGCGGAACTTGCCCGGGTCCTGCACCGCCACGGCCGCATAGGGCAGCAGGCAGAGCAGGATCCACAGCGGCTGCGTCCACCACTGCAGGCGCGAGATGAGCGTGATGCCGTGCATCACCAGCGGGATCACGCCGAGCGACGCGACGAGGTAGCACAGCCCCAGCGGCCAGCCGCTCACCATCTGCAGGGCCACCCCGAGGATGGTGGCCTCCAGCGCGAAGAAGATGAAGGTGAAGCTCGCGTAGATCAGCGAGGTCAGCGTGCTGCCCAGGTAGCCAAACCCGGCACCGCGCGTGAGCAGGTCCATGTCCAGCCCATGGCGCGCCGCGTAGTAGCTGATGGGCAGGCCGGTGAGGAAGGTGATCAGCCCCACCACCAGGATGGCCCACAGCGCATTGGCAAAGCCATAGGACAGCGCGATGGCGCCGCCGATGGCCTCCAGCGCCAGAAAGGACGTGGCCCCGAACGCCGTGTTGGCGACGCGGAACTCGCTCCACTTGCGGAAGTGGCGCGGCGTGTAGCGCAGCGCGTAGTCCTCCAGCGTCTCATTGGCCACCCAGCCGTTGTAGTCACGGCGGATGCGCAGGATCTTCTGGGGCGGGGCGGTGGCAGACACGCGGGCGGGCTCGCAAAGACGGGGTGAAAGAGGGCAACAAACCCATCGCAGCAAGAAGCGATCCCGCGTGGCTCGTGATGCTCGCAGCAGCTGGCGAGCCGGTGCCTACGCCTTGCTACGTCGAATGACGTATTCGCAATCACCCCCCTCGCGCCAGACCATGGGCCCCAACAACACAGCACCGGGGCCACCCCGCAACGCACAAGCGTGGTGCCCGATGCGGTGTTCAGCGTGATGCCCCACGGGGCGCCGCGCCCTTGGAATGTTCACCGTCCACCTCCACCCCCTCGCAGGAGAACCGCATGTCGTCCCGCAAGCCTGATCTGAGCCCCGAACAACTCCAGCGCCGCCGCCTGCTGCAAGGCGCCGCTGCATTGCCCTTGGGCGGCCTGGCCGCCATGCCCGGCCTCGCCCACGCCGCCGCCCCGCCCACCGCCCAGGTCAACACCACCAAGCTGGCCGTCACCGACACCGAAGTGACCGTGGGCCAGCTGCACTCGGCCACCGGCACCATGGCCATCTCCGAGACCGGCTCCATCCAGGCCGAGCAGCTCGCCATCGACCAGATCAATGCCATGGGCGGCGTGCTCGGCCGCAAGATCAAGGTCATCAAGGAAGACGGCGCCTCCGACTGGCCGACCTTTGCCGAGAAGAGCAAGAAGCTGCTCGTCAACGACAAGGTGGCCGCCGTCTTCGGCTGCTGGACCAGCGCCTCGCGCAAGGCCGTGCTGCCCATCTTCGAGAAGGAAAACGGGATGCTGTACTACCCGACCTTCTATGAAGGCCTGGAGCAGAGCAAGAACGTCATCTACACCGGCCAGGAAGCCACGCAGCAGATCCTCTGGGGCCTGGACTGGGCCAACACCGAGAAGAAGGCCAAGAGCTTCTTCCTGATCGGCTCCGACTACATCTGGCCGCGCACCTCCAACAAGATCGCCCGCAAGCACATCGAGAACAAGCTCAAGGGCAAGGTGGTGGGCGAGGAGTACTACCCGCTCGGCCACACCAACTTCAACTCCCTGATCAACAAGATCAAGGTCGCCAAGCCCGACTGCATCTACGCGGTGGTGGTGGGCGGCTCCAACGTGGCCTTCTACAAGCAGCTCAAGGCCGCGGGCATCACGGCCGACAAGCAGTTCCTGCTGACCATCTCGGTCACCGAGGACGAGCTGCTCGGCATCGGCGGCGAGAACGCCAACGGCTTCTACGCCTGCATGAAGTACTTCCAGAGCCTCGACAACGCGAACAACAAGAAGTTCGTGAGTGCCTTCAAGGCCAAGTACGGCGACAAGTCCGTGATCGGCGACGTGACCCAGGCCGCCTACCTCGGCCCCTGGCTGTGGAAGGCCACGGTCGAAAAGGCTGGCAGCTTCGACATCGACAAGATCGCGGCCGCGTCTGAGGGCATCGAGTTCAAGGAAGCCCCCGAGGGCTACGTCAAGGTCCACAAGAACCACCACCTCTGGAGCAAGGCGCGCATCGGCCAGATGCAGCTGGATGGGCAGGTCAAGCTCATTGCCGAGAGCCCGAACCTCATCGAGCCTGACCCGTTCCCCAAGGGATATCAGTAGTTGGCGAAGCGACGGGCGCCCCTGGCCCGTCTTGCCCCAGGCAGTCGCCCTCGGGCGCTGTCTGGGGATTTCTCCCCGACTTCACGCACCACGCTCGCACCACGCTCGACGAGGCCCCGCCATGGAACTCTCCGACATGCTCAACATCGCCCTGATGCAGGGCTTCGCCGGGATCAGCCTGTTCTCGGTGCTGCTGCTGATGGGTCTGGGGCTGGCCATCATCTTTGGCCAGATGGGCGTGATCAACATGGCGCATGGCGAGTTCATGGCCATTGGCGCCTACACCGTCTTCCTCGGCTCCACGCTGACGGAGAAGTTCGCGCCCTCGCTGATGCAGGCCTACTTCCCCTTCGCCATCGCGGCGGCCTTTGTGCTGGCCTTTGCTGCGGGCTGGCTGGCTGAGTGGGCGCTGATCCGCCACCTCTACAAGCGGCCGCTCGACACCCTGCTTGCCACCTGGGGCCTGAGCCTCGCGCTGCAGCAGTGCTTCCGCACCTTCATCAGCCCCAAGGAGGTCAGCCCCACGCTGCCGGAGTGGCTGATGGGCTCCTGGGCGCCCAAGGAGGGCCTCGACATCCCCATCAACGGCATGTTCGTGCTGGCCCTCACCGCCCTCGTCACCGGCGGCGTGATGCTGGCCCTCTACAAGAGCCGCTGGGGCCTGCGCGTGCGGGCCACGGTGAGCAACCGCCCCATGGCCAATGCCATCGGCATCAACACCAAGCGGACCGACCGCCTCACTTTCGCCATCGGCTGCGGCATCGCCGGCGTGGCGGGCGCGGCCTTCACCACCATCGGCTCCACCGGGCCCACCAGCGGCTCGCTCTACATCGTGGACGCCTTCCTGGTGGTCACCTTCGGCGGCGCGGCCAGCTTGCTCGGCACCGTGGCCTCGGCCTTCGGCATCGCCCAGGCGCAGTCCATCAGCGAGTTCTTCATGACCGGCTCCATGGCCAAGGTCCTGACCCTGAGCCTGATCGTGCTGATTTTGATGATGCGCCCCCAAGGCCTCTTCGCCGCCAAGGTCCGCAAATGAAGGCCGCCCCCTTTCTCGTCTCCCGGAGTTGTTGCCCATGAACGCCCTCAAGTCCTGGCTTCGCCAGCCCTCGATCGGCGCGCTGATCGCCCTGGCGCTGTTGCTGCTCGTCGTCTTCCCCGCCGTGCTCGACGTGTTCCGCCTCAACATGGTGGGCAAGTACCTGTCCTACGCCTTCGTGGCCGTGGGCCTGGTGGTGCTGTGGGGCTGGGGCGGTGTGCTGTCGCTCGGCCAGGGCGTGTTCTTCGGCCTTGGCGGCTACGCCATGGCCATGTTCCTCAAGCTGGAGGCCAGCGACCCCGAGACCACCAAGATCCAGAGCACGCCGGGCATCCCCGACTTCATGGACTGGAACCAGATCACCGCCCTGCCCAGCTTGTGGCTGCCCTTCAAGAGCCTGCCTGCCTCGCTGCTGGCCGTGGTGCTGGTGCCCACGCTGCTGGCCTTCCTGATCAGCTTTGCGATGTTCAAGCGCCGTGTGGGCGGCGTGTACTTCGCCATCATCACGCAGGCCGTCGCCCTCATCCTGACCGTGCTCATCATTGGCCAGCAGGGCTACACGGGCGGCGTCAACGGCATCACCGACCTCAAGACCCTGCTCGGCTGGGACATCCGCACCGACGGCGCCCGGGTGCTGCTGTACTACGTCTGCGCGCTCACCCTGCTGGCCTCCATCGCCGTGGGCCTGTGGATGCAGCGCAGCAAGTTCGGCACCTTGCTGCTTGCCATGCGCGACAAGGAAGACCGCGTGCGCTTCTCGGGCTATGACGTGGCCATGTTCAAGGTCGCGGCCTTCTGCCTGGCTGCTGCCATCGCGGGCGTCGGCGGCGCGATGTTCACGCTGCAGGTCGGCTTCATGTCGCCCACATTCGTCGGCATCGTGCCCTCGATCGAGATGGTCATCTACGCCGCCGTCGGGGGCCGCGCCAGCCTGGTGGGCGCGGTGGTCGGCACCTTGCTCGTCAACGCCGGCAAGACCCTGTTCTCCGAGACCTTCCCCGACCTCTGGCTCTTCCTCATGGCCGCGCTCTTCATCGGCGTGACCATGGCCTTCCCTGAAGGCCTGGCCGGCCTGGTCACGAACAAGCTGCTGCCCGCCTGGCAGCGCTTCCGGGCCCGTCGCAGCAGCCCCGCTGCGGGCGAACCCAAAGCGCCCCCACGCCACGCACCGGCCGTCTCGGCTGCCACGGCCGCCACAGCAAGCACCGCCACGCCCTCGCTGCCCGGCCACGCCGTGGGCGGCGGTGCCTGAGTCACTGACAGGAGCACGCCATGGCCGCCACCGAATTCGCCCTCTACATCGAAGACCTCAGCGTCTCCTTCGATGGCTTCAAGGCCATCGACAGCCTCAACCTCTACATCGACAAGAACGAGCTGCGCGTCATCATCGGCCCCAACGGCGCCGGCAAGACCACCTTGCTCGACCTCATCTGCGGCCGCACCCGCGCCACGCAGGGCAGCATCAAGTTCAAGGACGAAGAGCTCACCCGCCTGCCCGAGTACGCCCGTGTGCGCCGCGGCATCGGGCGCAAGTTCCAGACGCCCTCCATCTACGAGAACCTCAGCGTCTTCAAGAACCTCGAGGTCTCCTTCCCCGCCGGCCGCTCGGTGCTGGGCTCGCTGTTCTTCAAATGCACCGACGAGGTCCTGGCCCGCGTGCAGGTGGTGGCCGAGGAGATTGGCCTCGCTGACAAGCTCGACACCGAGGCCGGCCTCTTGAGCCACGGGCAAAAGCAGTGGCTGGAGATCGGCATGTTGCTGATGCAGGAGCCCGAGCTCCTGATGCTCGACGAGCCCATTGCCGGCATGAGCGCCCGCGAGCGCGAGCTGACCGCCGAGCTGCTCAAGCGCATCTGCAAGAACCGCTCGGTCATCGTCATCGAACACGACATGGCCTTCGTCGCCCAGATCGCGCACAAGGTGACCGTCATGCACCAGGGAAAGATCCTCGCCGAGGGCTCGATGGACAAGGTGCAGAACGACCCCAAGGTCATTGACGTCTACCTCGGCCACTGACATGAAGCCCCTCGCCCAGTCTTGCCCCGCTGAACGCGGGCCAGCCCGGTCGGTCCCCCGAGGGGACGGCGATGCGTGCGGCATTGAGCCGCACGCCCATCGCCCGACCGGGCCGGCTTGGGAGCGGCCCGGCGCTCGGCCCGCGATGACCAACACGCACCACAGAAGGACGCAGCCATGCTGAACGTGAAGGACCTCACCGTCGCCTATGGCCAGAGCGAGGCGCTGCATGGCCTGAGTTTTGAGGCGGCGCCCAAGGAGACCGTGGCCATCATGGGCCGCAACGGCATGGGCAAGACCACGCTGTTCAAGAGCCTGATGGGCCTGCTGCCTGCCAAGGGCGGCAGCATCCACGTGGCCGGCCAGGACGTGACCCGCGATGAAAGCTACCGCCGCGTGGCCAAGGGCATCGCCTATGTGCCGCAGGGCCGCATGATCTTCCCGACCCTGACGGTGGAAGAGAACATCCAGACCGGCCTGGAGAACGCCCGCGACAAGCGCATCCCCGACGACATCTATGCGCTCTTCCCGGTGCTCTTCGAGATGCGCCGCCGCAAGGGCGGCAACCTCTCCGGCGGCCAGCAGCAACAGCTCGCCATCGCCCGCGCGCTGGTGACCGACCCCAAGGTCCTGCTGCTCGACGAACCCACCGAGGGCATCCAGCCTTCCATCATCAAAGACATCGCCAAGGCGCTCAACGAGATCCGCAAGCTGCGCGAGATCACCATCGTCGTCTCCGAGCAGGTGCTGTCCTTTGCGCTCGACGTGGCCGACCGCCTCTTCGTCATCGAGGGCGGGCGCCTCGTGCACGAGACCTCGCGCGCCGACACCGATGCCGCCCGCATCAAGCAGTACCTCAGCGTCTGAGCGTCTCACCACCACCGCCCACCCTCCGACAACCTTCTCCCTAGGAGCCCCGCCATGCCTGAAACCCTGATCAAGGTCGACCTCAAACAGTCCCCCTACGAGAACGAGAAGATCCACAACCGCTGGCACCCCGACATCCCGATGGCCACCTGGGTCAAGCCCGGTGACGAGTTCATCCTCGAAACCTACGACTGGACCGGCGGCTACATCCAGAACAACGACTCGGCCGACGACGTGCGCGACGTCGACCTCTCCACCGTGCACTTCCTCTCCGGCCCCGTCGGCGTCAAGGGCGCCGAGCCCGGCGACCTGCTGGTGGTGGAGCTGCTCGACGTCGGCGCCAAGGACGACAGCCTCTGGGGCTTCAACGGCTTCTTCAGCAAGAAGAACGGCGGCGGCTTCCTGACCGAGCACTTCCCGCAGGCGCAGAAGTCGATCTGGGACTTCCACGGCCTCTTCACCACCAGCCGCCATGTCCCCAACGTCAAGTTCGCCGGCCTCATCCACCCGGGGCTGATCGGCTGCCTGCCCGACCCCAAGATGCTGGCCATGTGGAACGAGCGCGAGGTGGACTTCATCGCCACCCAGCCCGACCGCGTGCCCCCGCTGGCCAACCCGCCCTTTGCCAAGACCTCGCACCCCGGTTCCGCCAAGGGCGAGCTGGCCGCCAAGATCGGCGCTGAAGGCGCACGCACCGTGCCCCCGCGCGAGCACGGCGGCAACTGCGACATCAAGGACCTCTCGCGCGGCTCCAAGATCTACTTCCCGGTCTACGTGGACGGCGCCGGCCTCTCGGTGGGTGACCTGCACTTCAGCCAGGGCGACGGCGAGATCACCTTCTGCGGCGCCATCGAGATGGCCGGCTGGGTGCACATGAAGGTCGAGCTCATCAAGGGCGGCATGGCCAAGTACGGCGTCAAGAACCCCATCTTCAAGCCCAGCCCCATCACCCCGCAGTACAACGACTACCTGATCTTCGAGGGCATCTCGGTCGACGAGTACGGCAAGCAGCACTACCTCGACGTCCACGTCGCCTACCGCCAGGCCTGCCTCAACGCCATCGAGTACCTGACCAAGTTCGGCTACTCCAAGGCCCAGGCCTACGCCATCCTCGGCACCGCGCCCGTGCAGGGCCACATCAGCGGCGTCGTCGACATCCCCAATGCCTGCGCCACGCTCTGGCTGCCCACGCAGATCTTCGACTTCGACATCCGGCCCACGGCCAGCGGCCCCATCCAGGCCGTCAAGCAGGGCATCGAGATGCCGCTCTCGCCGGATCTCTGACGCCACCAGGAGCCGCCGCATGCCCACCTACGACTACGACTGCCCCAGCTGCGGCGGCTTCGAGGCCTTTCGCACCCTGGCCAACCGCAACGACCCCGCCAGCTGCCCTGACTGCGGCAGCGATGCGCCCCGCGTCTTCGTCAGCGCCCCGCGGCTGACCTGTCTACCCGGCGACACGCGCCGCGCCATGGACCTCAACGAACGCGCCCGCCACGAGCCGCAGCACTCCAGCAGCTACCAGCGCCTGCGCCACCCGTCCGGCTGCGGCTGCTGCTCCCCCACCAAGCGCACCGCCACCGTCACCGGCGCCAACGGCGCGAAAAGCTTCCCGAGCAAACGGCCCTGGATGATCAGCCATTGAACCTAGAAGCGGCAGTTGGCCGCTTGTCACTCATCGAAAGTCTCGCGCGGTCAACTTCTTGCGGCTGATGCGTCGTTCACCACTTCGGTGATCACCGCTGCCCGCCCGCTGGTCTGCCGCTTCGGGCCCCGGGCGGCGTTGTTCCTCCTGGTGGGCAACGAGCCCACTGCGTCGTCACGCCTTGCCCGGAGCCCGCTTCGACAGCCCCTCGGGCGCGCCCAACTGCCGTTTCTAGGTTGAAGGAGGCGCCTTGGACAATGCCGGGATGGCATCGTCCAGCGCCGCTCCCGCCTTTGCCTGCCGCCCCCGCTGCGCGGCCTGCTGCATCGCGCCCTCCATCAGCTCGGCCATCCCGGGCATGCCGGAGGGGAAGCCCGCCGGCGTGCGCTGCATCCAGCTTGACGACGAGGACCGCTGCAAGCTCTTCGGCCGCCCCGAGCGCCCCGCCGTCTGCCTCTCGCTGACTCCGCACGAGGACATGTGCGGCAGCTCGCGCGAGCAGGCGATGCGTTGGCTGGGGTGGATGGAAGACGAAACCCGGCCGCGCTGAAACGGGCCTCAGGCGCCACTCAGCCCCCGCTTCTCGCCGCCCGTCGCATCGCCTGGCTGGCCGCGCTGGGCCTGGTGGTAGCGTGCGCGCCTTGCCCATCGACTCAACCCCTTGCGCACCGCCATGGCCAACGCACCCTCCTCTAACGAACGCATCACCACCGTGGACGTGCTGCGCGGCTTTGCGCTGTTCGGCATCCTCTATGCCCACATGATCATGTGGTACACGGCCGGCCCGCTGCCGCAGGAGCTGATGGGGAAGTTCCAGGACATCTTCAGCGGCGTCGCCTTCGGGGTCTATGGCGTGTTCGTCATGGCCAAGTTCTTCTCGATCTTTTCCTTCCTGTTCGGGCTGAGCTTCTACATCCAGATCAACAGCCTGGCCCGGCGCGGCGACAACGTGGCGCTGCGCTTTGGCTGGCGCCTCGCGCTGCTGGGCGTGGTGGGCATCACCCACCACGCGCTCTGGCGTGGCGACATCCTCAGCATCTACGTGCCGCTGGGCTTCCTGCTGATCTTTGCGCGCCATCTCAGCAACAAGGCGCTGCTGATCCTCGGCGCCGTGCTGGTGCTGAACCTGCCCACCAAGCTCTTCGAGCTGGTGGCGCTGCTGCGCACCGGCAAGGCTGATTTCATCGCCAGCGACTACGTCTCCGAAGCCAACGCCTACTTCCACTTCGTCAAGGACAGCGGCTTTGTCGACATGCTGCTCGGCAACCTCGCCGCCCTGCCCACCAAGATCGACTACCAGCTCACCAGCGGCCGGCTTTGGATCACCTTCGGCTTCTTCCTGCTCGGCATGCTGGTCGGGCGCCTGGGCTGGTTCGAGCGCGCCGATAGCGACGCCATCGCCAAGCGCCTGTTCAAGCGCTCCTGGCAGGTGGCGCTGCTCTGCGTGGTGCTGGGTGCGGCCATCGGCGGCGCGGCCGTTGCCCTCGGCGCCAACATGCAAGAGAAGAGCTGGGCCTACTGGTGCAGCGAGTACGCCATTGACGCCTTCAACGCCGCCTTCACGGTGTTCTATATCTGCGGCATTGCGCTGCTGATGCACAAGCCCCGCTGGGCCCGCCGCCTGGCGCCGCTGGCCGACATCGGCAAGATGGCCCTGACCTCCTACCTGATGCAGACCCTCTTCGGCCTGCTGCTCTTCTATCAAGTCGGCCTCGCCCTCTTCCTCAAGACCTCGCCGGGCCTCAATGCGCTGATGTGCATCGGCATCTTTGCCTTCCAGGTCGTCTTCAGCCGCTGGTGGCTGAGCCGCTTCCACTACGGGCCGCTGGAGTGGCTGTGGCGCTCGGCCACCTTCTTCAAGTGGCAGCCGATGGTGAAGGTGTAAGCCCGGTGGGCTGTCTTGTGACACTGCGCCGTCGTATTCACAAAGCCATGTTGTCCCCGCTGCCGATGAAACCTCTGCTGCCCCGACGGCCCTCCCTCCACCCGGCCTGCTGGGGGCTGGCGATGCTGCTGGCCCTGTCCGCCTGCGGCGGCGGCGGCGGCTCGTCAGGCCCTACGACGACCATCACCACACCTGAGGTCCCGCGGGTGGACCCGCCGGTGGTGACGCCCGTGGTCAAGCCGCCGGTGATCGGCACGCTGGCCTGGCCCATGACCCTGGATGCCACGCACCCCGCGCAGATGAAGCTGCTGGCGACCGACCCCGACGGCGGCGCCATCACCTGGAGCGTGGTCTGCGGCGCGCGGCTTAAGTGCAAGCTCGAGGGCGACACCCTCAGCCTCGAAGTCGATGCCACCGCGCCCCTCGGGCAGAGCGGGGTCAAGATCACTGCCACCAATCCCAAGGGGCTGCGGGACCTCGCGGAGCGCAATGTGATCGTCTGGTCGCGCGCCGTGGCCAACCACCTGGGCAGCCTGGCGGGTGCGCCTGACCGTGCGGGCCTGCACCTGCTCATCCTGGGCGACGGCTTCACCGCCGCCGAGCAGCCGGTGTTCCATCAGGCCGCCTACGACATGCTGGCGAAGTTCGCCTCCCTGCCCGAGATTGCGGCCCACCTGGACGCCTGGAACATCCATGTCGGCGAGGTCGATGCGGCGGTCAGCGGCATCCCGCGCGCGGGCAACCACCCCCCGGTGCCACCGCCCTTGGGCAGCGAGCTCGGTTGCCAAGGCATCGTCCGCCTGCTGTGCCCCAACGCCGGCTTGGCCCTGCCCATGGCCGCCAAGCTGCTGCCGCACTACACGAAGGTGATGGTGATCGGGAACACGACCGACTACGCCGGCGCCGGTGGCGATGTCTCCACGGTTTCGCTCGCACCAGAAGCCCGCGACGTGGGCGTGCACGAGCTCGGCCACTCCTTTGCCGGCCTGGCCGACGAGTACACCGACCTGCAAATCAACTACCCCTACTACGAGGGCACCTTCCCCAACATCACCTCTTACGCCACGCGCGAGCAGGTGCCCTGGCGCGTGTGGATTGATGCGGCCAGACCCGTCCCGACCCCATTTCCTCCGCCCGATGACTTTGACGCTGTTGGGCTGTATCCCGGCGGCTACTACCGCGCCACCGGCTACTACCGGCCCACCATGGACAGCTTCATGTACTCCCTGGGCAAGAACATCGGCGCGGTCAACGGCGAAGCCTGGGCCCGCAACGTCTACTTGAAGGGCGGCGCGTGGTCCGCCGTCGAGCCGGCGTCTGGCACCACCCTGCAACGCAGCGCACAGCCTGCGGGCGGCTGGCTGTTCAAGGCCACCCCGCTGCTGGGCCCCAAGATCGTCGAGACGCGCTGGTATGTGAACGACATCGAACGCACCGACCTGCGCGGCGCCACGCAGCTGCGCCTGCTCAGCGCAGAACCCGCGACCGTGCGCGTGGACCTGGTCGATCTCACCGGCCGCGTGCGGCAGGACCAGGGCGTGGTGGCAGGCCGGGGCTGGAGCATTCAATGACGCGCGCCGCCTTCATCACCTTCACCGCCCTGCTGCTGGCCAGCAGCGCCCACGCCGCCGACGACTATGTGCTGCTCCAGCTGCGCGCCACCGCCGCCGGCCATGCACTGGTGGACGCCAAGCGCATCCAGGTGCCGCAGCTCCCGGGCGCTGGCCTCAACGCCTCCAGCGGGCCGCTGATCGACTGGCAGTTGCAAGACAGACAGGGCCGCACGCTGAGTGCCGGCACCGTCAGCGACCCGCGCCTGCTGCGCGCGCCCCTGGAGCCGGGTCGTGGCCACGAGATGGTCTGGCTGCCCGAGGCCGTCTATGTGCTGCGCCTGCCCGTGAATGCCGCCGCCACCGACCTGCGCCTGCGCGCCCGCACCAACCCCACGAGCGGCCCGCGCATCCAGGAGGCCAAGGAGCCGGCCACCACCACACTCAAGGTGGGTGCCTTGATGCAGCCCGCCACGCCGCCGCGTTGAGCGCGGCCTGAGGCGGTCGCGGCAGCTCACGCGCTAACGGTGCTATGTTGCGGGCCCCGCGTCGACGCTGCTGCTGATGAAGATGAAACCTCCGCTGCCCCGATGGCCCTCCCTCCCCCTGGCCTGCTGGGGGCTGGCCATGCTGCTGGCCCTGTCGGCCTGCGGCGGCGGCTCGTCAGGCCCCGCAACCACCACCACCACACCGGAGGTCCCACGGGTGGACCCGCCGGTGGTGACGCCCGTGGTCCTGCCGCCGGTGATCGGCACGCTGGCCTGGCCCCTGGCCCTGGATGCCACGCACCCCGCGCAGATGAAGCTGCTGGCGACCGACCCCGAGGGCGGCGCGATCACCTGGAGTGTGGTCTGCGGCACGCGGCTGAAGTGCAAGCTGGATGGCGACACCCTCAGCCTCGAAGTCGATACCGCCGCGCCTACCGGGCAGAGCGGGGTCCAGATCACGGCCACCAATCCCAAGGGGCTGCGGGACCTGGTGGAGCGCAATGTGATCATCTGGTCGCGCGCCATGAGCGGCCGCCTGGGCAGCCTGGCCGGCGCGCCTGACCGCGCCGGCCTGCACCTGCTGATCCTCGGCGACGGCTTCACCGCCGCCGAGCAGCCGGTGTTCCATCAGGCCGCCTACGAGCTGCTGATGAAATTCAACTCCCAGCCCGAGATTGCCGCCCACATGGACGCCTGGAACATCCATGTCGGCAACGTCGATGCGGCCGTCAGCGGCATCCCGCGCGCAGGCGTCCTGAACACCGTCGCGCCGCCCCTGGGCTCCGTGCTGGGTTGCCAAAACACGTCCCGCCTGCTGTGCCCCAACAGCGAGCTGGTCTTGCAGGTGGCGTCCCAGCTGCTGCCGCACTACACCATGGTCTTGGTGATCGGCAACACCACCGATTACGCCGGTGCCGGTGGCGTCGTCTCCACGGTCTCGCTAGCGCCCTCCGCGCGCGATATCGCGGTGCACGAGCTCGGCCACTCCTTTGCCGGTTTGGCCGACGAATACGTCGACGAGTACATCAACTACGCCTACGTCGAAGGCGCCTACCCCAACATCACCACCTTCTCGGCCCGCGAGCAGGTGCCCTGGCGCGTGTGGATCGACCCACAAACGCCGGTGCCCACCTCATTGCCTCCCCCTGAGACGCCCGACGCCGTCGGCCTGTTCTACGGCGGCTACTACCGCGCCGCCGGCTACTTCCGCCCCACCCTGGACAGCTTCATGCGCAACCTGGGCAGGAACTTCGGCGCGGTCAACGGCGAGGCCTGGGCGCGCAACGTCTATGCCCAGGGCGGCGCCTGGTCCGCCAGCGCGCCCGACACCAAGACACCCCTGCTGCGCACGGCCCAGCCGGCCGAAGGCTGGCTGTTCAAGGCCACGCCGCTGATGGGCCGCAAGATCGCCGAGACGCGCTGGTACGTGGGCGACACGGAACTCACCGACCAACGCGGCGCTACGCAGCTGCCGCTGTTCAGCGCGATCCCCGTCGTGGTCCGCGTGGACCTGGTCGACCTCACCGGCCGCGTGCGCCTGAACCAGGGCGTGGTGGCTTCGCTCAGCTGGAGCATCCAATGACACGGGAGCATTCAATGAAGCGCGCCGCCCTGGCCCTGACGGTCCTGCTCGTCGCCGGCAGCGCCCACGCGGCCGAGGACTATGTGTTGCTGCAACTGCGTGCTTCAAGCGCCGGGCACACGCTGCTAGACGCGCAGCGCATCAAGGTGCCCCAGCAGCCGGGTGGCGCCATGGACGCGTCGAGCGGCCCGCTGATCGACTGGCAGCTGCACGACGACCAGGGCCGCAAGCTGGCCCAAGGCAGCGTCAGCGACCCTCGCCTGCTGCGCGCGCCGCTGGAGCCAGGTCGTGGCCACGAGATGGTCTGGCTGCCCGAGGCCGTCTATGTGCTGCGCCTGCCCGTGACCGCCGCCGCCACCGACCTGCGCCTGCGCGCCCGCAACCAACCTTCGAGCGGCCCGCGCATCCAGCAGGCGGGCGAGCCCGTCACATCCAGCATCCCCATCGGCGCCTTGATGAAGCCGCCGCGCTGAGCGCGCCGCACCCACGGCATGACCAACGGCCAGGCACTGCGGGCCTGCGTAGATTGCATGGCCATGAACCGCCCCCTGCGCACCGCTCTCGCCGCCCTGGCCTCTGTGTTCGGAGGCCTGCTCGTCGGCTGCAGCAGCCTGCCGGATCGCCACAACGTGCAGGTCGGCGCCACCCCTATCGCCTACAGCCTGACCGGCCCCGCCAGCGCCACGCCGATCGTGGTGCTGCAGTCAGGCCTCGGCGATGGCATGGGCCCCTGGGCGGCCCTGGTCGAGCGGCTGTCGCCCGAGCTGCGCGTCTTTGCCTACGACCGGCCGGGCTATGGAGACAGCGGCGGTTTGCCTTCCGCTGCGCGCAGCCCCTGCGTCATCGCCACCGAGCTGCGCGAGACCCTGCGCGGTGCCGGCTTGGCGCCGCCCTATCTGTTGGTCGGCCACTCCATCGGCGGGCAATACCAGTTCGCCTTCGCGCGGCTGTTCCCGGGTGAAGTCGCCGGCCTGCTGCTGCTCGACCCCACCCATCCCGACCACTGGCCGCAGATGCAGCGCCGCGCCGCCGGCGTCGCCGCCATGGTCTCGGGCCTGCGCGCCGCCGCCTTCACCCCCGCCATGCGCGCCGAGTTCGACGCCCAAGGCAGCTGCCTGGAAGCGCCGCGCCGCCTGGCCGACGGCATCCCCACCCGCGTGCTGGCACGCACGCGCTACGCCCTCACCGAGACCGACGACTTCAAGGCCATGGCCCATGAGCTGGAGCAGGACTGGCTGCGCATCCTCCCAGGCAGCACCCTGCGCCGCGTGGAGGACGCCAGCCACTACATCCACAAGGACCAGCCCGCCGAAGTGGCCCGCGAGCTGCGGGCCATGGTCAAAGAAGCCCAGGCACAGCGGCGCTGACCCACCGCTTCACCGCGCCAGCGGCGAGCCTGCCTTCCAGGCCGCATCGGCCCCGCGCTGGAAGGCGCCCAGCAAACCCGCCTCGCCACTCCAGCGCTGCGGCGTGCCGTCCAGCTCGGGGCCATAGACCTCAAAGCGGCGCAGCAGCTTGCCGCCAGCCTCGGCCTCGCGGGCGACGAGGATCTGCCCGCCCTGGAAGCCAGCCAGCTCGGCCACTCCGAGGCCCGGCACTTCGGCACTGGGTGGCAGCACCTGCACGCTGCCGTCCTGCGCGATGCGCCAGAGCTCGGTCCAGCCGTCCAGCGGCTGCACGGCCACAAGCATGGCGCGGCCTCCGGGGCTGAGGCGCGCGCTGGCGGTGTGGATGAGGCCGTGGCTGCAGCGGCGCAGGCGCTCGGTCTTGCCGTCACGGTCCAGGCCGACCAGGCAGCTCTCGCCCGGACCACCGGCTTGCAGGCTGAGGCTCATGCCGCCCATGGCGGGCAGGGTGTGGGCGCCGGGCCTGGCCAGCCAGCGCATGGGCGCGATGCGAATCGCCGCCTCGCGCAGGGCCGGCGCGTCGTCCTCGGTCAGCTCGGCAGGGATGAGCTGGGTCCACGCCGCCAGGGCCTCGGTGGCCGCGCCGCGTGCTTCAGGGCTGGTGCGGCGCGCAAAGGCCACGCTGGCCTGCACGCCCGCGCGGCGCAGCAGCAGCCGGTTGCGTTGTTGGGGCGTCAGGGCCTGCAGGGCAATGCCATCCAGCCACTGCGCGCGGCGGATGTGCAGGGCCGGCAGCTCGATAGCTGGTGTGTCGGCAGCGATGCAATCGGGCCGCGTCAGCTGCAGCGCGGCCAGCACCTGCTGCGCGCTGCTGGCGGCCGGGTGCCCGCGCAGCAGGCGGGCAGGTTCCTCGGCAGGGCACAGCCACTGGCTGCCA
This sequence comes from Roseateles paludis, assembly GCF_039872745.1. Lineage (NCBI taxonomy): Bacteria > Pseudomonadati > Pseudomonadota > Betaproteobacteria > Burkholderiales > Sphaerotilaceae > Roseateles > Roseateles paludis. The sequence goes on from NZ_JBDPZD010000001.1 coordinate 674,352, forward strand.
TCGGCCCGCGCCAGGCTGCGCAGCGGGTGGCCATAGCGCGCGGCCACCTCGGTGTGGGCGCTCGCTGCGGCCTGCTGGCTGCTCGACAAGCCCGGGCTGTTGGCCCGCGCGGCCAGGCGGTCTTGCAGGGTGACCAGGCCCTCCAGCAGCTCGGCGCCGCCAGGGCCGGCCAGCCAGGCGGGGCTGGCGCGCTCGACCAAAGCCGCCGCGAGGCCCAGGCCCAGTGCCTCGGCCCCGGGCTGCTGGCGCACCAGGCGCAATTGCGCAGCCAGCTCGGGCACGCTGGCGTCACCTTCGCCCAGCGGCATCACGGCCGCCTGGCGCACGTAGCCGCCGCGCTGGCGTTGCGGGTCCCACACCTGCAGCCAGTCGCCGCGCTGGCCGCGCAGCTCCAGCGCCTCGCCGCGCCACAGCGGCGTCAGCAATGGGGCGGCCTCCTTGGGTGCGGCGCGCAGGGCGGTTTGGTCCTGCAGCACGAGGCCCGTGCCTGCGTCGGCACGCACGCTGAGCACGGCACTGCCCAGCGCCACGGCCAAGGCGATCCAGGTGCGCTTCATTGCGTGCCCTCCTGCGGCTCAGCGCCTTCGGCTTGCACCGGCTCGGGCGTCCTGCCAGCGATGCTGGAGAGCAGCTGCCCCGAGGTCCCCGGGGGCGCGACGATGACCTGGATCTTGTCGCCCAGCTTGTCGATGAGCGCCTTTTGCACCAGCAGCGGGTGCTTGCTGATCAGGCGGCCTTCGCGCTCCATCTGCACGCCATTGACCTTGCCCAGCTCGGCCACGCGGTAGGCCTCGGCGTCGGCCAGCTTCTGGCGCGCCTTGGCCTCACCAGCGGCTTCGATCTGGCGGGCCTGCGCAGCGCCTTCCGCCAGCTTGATGCGCGACTGACGCTCGGCCTCGGCCTCCAGCTGGCGCTGCTCGATCTGGCGTTGCTTGAAGGGCAGCACATGCTTCATGGCCTCCTCCTGCGCGCGGGCGGCAATCACCTGCTCGCGCGCGGCAGCCTCGGCCTGGATCTCGCGGCGCTCACGCTCGGCCTGGGCGGCCAGGGCCGACTCGCGCACCTGCTTCTCACGCAGCTCGAGCGTGAAGCGCATCTTGTCGCTGGCCAGGCCTTCGGACAGCAGCGAGTCGAGGCCCTTGCGGTAGTCGGGCGGCAGGTCGATGGCGCCGAACTGCAGGTCCTTGAGGATCAGGCCCTCGGCCGCCAGCTTGGTGGTGAGCGCGGCTTGCACACGGCGCTGGATCTCGGCGCGCTGGGTGCTGAAGAGCTCGCGCACCGTGTGCTGCGAGACCTCGGCGTAGAGGATGCCCGCGAGTGCCGGCTCAACGAAGTCAGGGCCGATCTGGTCGGGCAGCTTGCGCGCCAAGGCCGGCAGCTGGCGGGCGTCCAACGCCACACGCAGGTTCACTTCCAGGCCCACCGAGAGGCCTTCCACGGTCTGCAGGGCCTGCGGGCTGCGGTAGCTGGCCAGGCGCGTGGCGCGAAGCAGCAGGTCACGCGCCGGCAGCTGGCGCGCGGTGTGGATGCCGGGCAGCACCCAGGCCGTGCCTTCGGGCAGCACATCCACGCCATCGGTCCAGGTGTTGCGGCGCACCAGCTGCTCACCACGCGGCACCTCCACGCGCTGATGCGACAGCCAGGTCAGGCCCACGCCGAGAACTGCCAACACCGCCAGCGGCACGGCCGCGCGGCGCAGCGGGGGCAGGGCCTCGGTCGTGAACCAGCGAGCGGCGCGCTCGCCAGGGGTCGGGGCTGTCGGGATGCTGGGGATGGTTTCCGGGGTGTCCATGGTGCGCCTCCTGAGGTCGCGGTGAAGGGGTGAGGCCACTGTCCCGCTCACCCCCAAGAGCACGCCATACCGGCCTCGGAAGCTTTCTTCCGCGTGCCGCCGCCAGCCGCCCCGTACCATGGCCGCATGCCCGTTCGCATCGCCGTCGTCGAGGACGACCCGCCCACCCGAGACCAGCTCGTCAGCTGGCTGCGCGCCGCGCGGCCCGATGCCCGCGTCGAGACCTTTGGTGACCGCGACAGCGCCGAAGCCGCGCTCACGCGCGAGCGCTTCGACCTCGTCACCCTCGACCTCGAACTCGGCCGCGAGCGCCATGCCGGCATCGCCCTCATCAACCTGCTCAACAAGCGCGGGCTGGGCACGCCGGTGCTGGTGGTGAGCGCCATGCCCGCCGCCGTCTACCGCTCCATCATGAAGGCGCTGGACGCCTGGGACTATTTGCAAAAGACCCAGTTCGACGAGGCCGAATTCATCGACACCGTGCTGGCCCTGCTGCGCCAGTCGGCCCCTGCGGCAGCCGTGGTGGACGACGCGCCCTCGCTCGACCCTCTGTGGCAGCGCAGCCCCTTGTGGCGCGGCCAGAAGCTCAACCTGCCACTCACCGCCCAGCGCATCCTCGCCGTGCTGCTGGAGCGGCGCGGCGAGGTGGTCAGCTACGAGCAGCTCTTCGACCTCGTCAAGACCGGCCGCAGCAAGGACAACGTGCGCAAGCACGTGGCCACCATCCGCGACGCGCTGCGCGAGATCGACCCCGGCTTTGAAGGCCTGGAGAACGTGCCGATGCGGGGCTTCCGGTGGACCGGCTGAGTCTTCCAAGGCTGCCCGTCGCGGCCTTCCTGCGCCGCACGCTGCTGCGCCTGGTCTTCCTGGGCCTGCTGGCGGGCAGCGCGCTCTTGGTGCTGCAGCTGCTGACCGAAGAACGCCAGCGCCTGCAGCGCGAGTACGAGGCCGGCTTCCTGGGCCGCCTCAATGTGATGGCCGAGCGCCTGCGCCACCCGGCCGGCCAGCTCGCCGTGCTCAACCTCGACCACCCCGCGCCCGACAACGCGGGCGCCGCCCCACTGCGCCTGCCGCTCGGCGCCATCGACTTTGACGACCCCAGCAAGGCCGAGCGCGCCGTGGAGCTGACGGCCTGCGGCGACCCCTGTCTGGCCGTGGGCCAGCGCGCCAGTGCCGGGGCCTTTGTCTACGCCACCGCCCACCTGCCGCTGGCCGCCCTGCAAGGCCGCGCGCCGGGCCAGACCGTGCTGGAGGACGTGCACCGCCTGGTCGTCACTTTGAGCCAAGGTGGCCGCGCCCAGCGCTGGCTGGCGCCGCTGGAGCTGCTGTCCCCGGAGCGCGGCCAGTGGGCCGGCTTCGTCACCGAGGCCGACAGCCTCGACCGCCGCGCCCGGCCCGACCGCGACTTCCGCGGCTGGCTCTGGCAGGGCGCCTGCGTCACCGAAGGGGCCACGCAACCCTGCGAACGCCACAGCCTGCTGTCCCTGCGCATCCCTGTGGACGCCTGGCGCGACGCCGCCCGCCAGGGCCAGGCCTGGCCGCCGGCCGACCTCACTCAGCTGCGCGTGCGCGTGCAGCTGCTGGGCCCGGGCGAGCTGCGCCTCTTCGACAGCCTCACCACCCCGCCCGCCAGCCCCGCCCTGAACAGCCTGCTCGACGGCCTGCACGCCGGCGAGCGCCTCAGCCTCTGGCGCGGCAGCACCCGCCGCGCGCACTGGACCCAGCAAGCCGCGCCCGAAGCCGCCACCGCCCTGCCGTGGGTCACCCGCCTGATCCGCCGACTGCCCGCCGCCCGCCTGCAAGGCCCGCTGCAAGCCGAGGCCCGATTGCCCGGCGGCGAACGCCTGCAGCTACAAGGCGACCTGGCCCTGGTGGACGCCCAGCTCGCCGCCACCGTCACGCGCTACTCGGCCTACTTTGCCGCGCTGGCCGGGGCGATTGCGCTGGCCTGGCTGATCGTCGAGATCGGCCTGCTGCGCCGCATGGCCCTGCTCACGCGCCGCGCCAATGCGCTCAAGCAGCAGCTGCAAGCCGCGCCCGACCAGCTGCCCCCGCTCGACGTGGCCGACCTGCGCGGGCCCGACGAGCTCGGCATCCTGGCCGCCACCTTGGCCGAGCTGCTGGCCCGTGCGCGCGACCACCTGCGCGCCGAGCAACTGCGCGCCCACCAGGAGCGCGAGCAATGGCAGGCCGTGGGCCACGAAATCATGAGCCCGCTGCAGTCCCTGCTGGCCCTGCACGGCCGCGAGGGGGACGCCAGCCGCCGGTATCTCGAGCGCATGCAGGCCGCGTTGCAACTTCTGTATGGCCAGGCCTCGGTCAGCGAGGCGGTGGCCCAGGCCAGCGCCCAGCGCGAGCGGCTCGACCTCGCCGCCTTCCTGCGCGAGGTGGCTGCCAACGCGCCCTATGCCGGCATCGAGAACGTGCAGGCCCTGGGCTGCGAGGCGCCCTGTGAAGTGCTCGCCGACCCGCTCAAGCTGGAGGACGCGCTGACCCACTTGCTCACCAACGCCCAGCGCTACCGCGTGCCCGGCACGCCCATCAGCTTGCAGCTCTCAGCCACCGACGCGCAGGCCTGCATCGAGGTGCGCAACCAGGGCCCCACCATCGCCCCCGAGCGCCTGGCCACGCTCTTCGAGCTGGGCACCAGCGACGCCGGCAGCCAGCAGCAGCGCGGCCAGGGCCTCTTCGTGGCGCGCGGCTACCTGGCCAAGATGGGCGGCGCCATCGCGGTGCGCAACGAGCTTGACGGCGTCTGCTTCAGCTTGACGCTGCCGCGCTGAGGCCCGGCCGCCGCCCCCCGAAATTGGTTGCACATGCAACCAATCGAGTGCATACTGCGCCCATGTTCGACGCCTGCCTCTACTTCAACACCGCCGCGCTGGCCCGCCGGCTGGAGCGGCTGTGGGCCGAGGCCTTTGCGCCCTTCGACCTCACGCCGCCCCAGGCCTTCATGCTGCGGGCGCTGCTGCGCGAGCCTGGGCAGTTGCAGGGCCAGCTGGCCAAGGGCATGGCCATCTCGCGGCCCACGGCCACGCGGGCGCTGGACGGCCTGGAGGCCAAGGGCCTGGTCACGCGCAGCCCCTCCAGCGCTGACGGCCGCGAGACTGTGCTGCACCCCACGCCCGAGGCCGAGCGCCTGCGCTCCGCCCTGGACGAAGCCAGCGGCCTCGTCACCGCCCAGCTGCGCGCCGTGCTGAGCGACGCCACCTTCGACACCACCGTCGGCCAGATCCGCACGGTGCGCCAGGCGCTCGACTGAGCGCGCGGCCCGCCCCTCTCCTCCATCCCAGACAAAGCCCAACCCCCTCACCACCCCCAAATAGTTGCATTGCTAACCATCAACCCAAAGGAGCCCACCATGCCCATCCTCAACGTCAAGCTCTCATCGCCCGCCTCGGTGTCCCTCAGCCGCAAGGTGGCCGACACGCTCTCGGCCCTCTCGACCCGGCTGCTGGGCAAGGACCCGCGTGTCACGTCCATCGCCATCGACTTCGTCTCGCCCGCCCACTGGTACATCGGCGGCAAGCCGCTGTCGGAGCAAGGGGTCGAGAGCTTTTTCTTCGACATCCGCATCACCGACGAGACCAACACCAAGGCCGAGAAGGCCGCCTTTGTGGCCGAGGCCTATGCGGCGCTATGCCAGCTGCTCGGGCCCGTGCACGAGGAGAGCTATATCCACGTGCACGACGTGCGCGCGGCCAGCTATGGCTATGGCGGACGCACCCAGGAGTGGCGCTACCAGCACCCGGCGGCTTGAGTCAGGGCTGCGTTGCAAACACCTTGCCCGGGTTGAAGAGGCCTTGCGGGTCCAGCGCCGCCTTCACCGCGCGCATCATGGCCACGGCCTCTTCGCCGGTTTCATCCACCAGGAAGCCCTGCTTGTGCAGGCCGATGCCGTGCTCGCCCGTGCAGGTGCCGCCCAGGCGCAGCGCGCGCGCCACCATCTGCTGGCTCAAGCGCTCGGCGGTCTCACGCTCCTCGGGCTTGGCAGGGTCGAGCAGGTAGGCGAGGTGGAAGTTGCCGTCGCCCACGTGGCCGACGATGAAGTAGGGCAGGCCGGCCGCGTCAGCCTCGGCCACCGAGACATTGATGCTCTCGGCCAGGCGCGAGATGGGCACGCAGGTGTCGGTCGTGATCGAGCGGCAGCCGGGCCGCGTCTGCAAGGCCGAGAAGTAGGCGTGGTGCCGCGCCGCCCAGAGCCGCGTGCGGGCCTCGGGCGTGGTGGCCCATTCAAAGGCCTCGCCGCCGTGCTCGCTGGCCAGCTCTTGCACCGTGGCGGCCTGCTCGGCCACGCTGCCCTCGGTGCCGTGGAACTCCATCAGCAGCATCGGCGCCTCGCGCAAACCGAGCTTGTCGTGCAGGTTGACTGCGCGGATGGCATTGGCATCCAGCAGCTCGCAGCGCGCGATGGGCACGCCCATCTGGATCACCTGCATCGCCGTCTGCACGGCCGCGTCGATGCTCGGGAAGAAGCAGATCGCCGCCGACACCGCCTGCGGTAGCGGGTAGAGCTTGAGCGTCAGCTCGGTGATCACGCCCAGCGTGCCCTCGCTGCCCACCAGCAGCCGGGTCAAGTCGTAACCGGCGCTGCTCTTCTTGGCACGCGAGCCAGTGCGCACCACCTCGCCGCGCGCGTTCACAAAGCGCAGGCCCAGCACGTTCTCGCGCATGGTCCCGTAGCGGACGGCATTGGTGCCGCTGGCCCGCGTGGCCGCCATGCCGCCGAGGCTGGCATCGGCGCCCGGGTCGATGGGGAAGAACAGGCCCTCGTGCTTGATCGCCTCGTTCAGCTGCTTGCGCGTGATGCCGGGCTGCACGGTCACCGTCAGGTCCTCGGCATTGAGGCTGACCAGGGCGTTCATGCGGTTCACGTCCAGGCTGATGCCGCCACGCACGGCCAGCAAATGCCCCTCCAGCGACGAGCCCGCGCCGAACGGGATCACCGGCACCTGGTGGGCCGCCGCCTGCTGCACGACAAAGGCCACCTCGGCCTCGTTCTCGGCAAACACCACGGCCTGGGGCGGTGGCACGTCGAAGATGGACTCGTCCCGCCCATGCTGCTCGCGCACGGCCAGGGCGGTGGAGCAGCGGGCACCAAAACGCTCGGTCAGCGCGGCGAGCAAGGCCGCCGGCATGGCCGGGGGCGCAAAACGTGGGTCGGGCGCGTTCATGGGCTGATCTCCGTCAAAGCCGCACGATTGTCGGCCGCCACGCATCGTGCCAGCATGGGCTATAGCCCCCAAGGAGACCGCCATGAACACCTGGACCTGGCTTGCGCTGCTGCTCGTTGTCGTCGTCTTTGCGGCGACCGTGCTGCGCTTTGACGTGCTGCTGGCCCGCTGGCGCGAGCTCAACCCACCGCCCGCGCCGCTGGACTCAAGCGGCGGCCAGACACCACCCCACGGCGAAGGCATGCACCCCCACGCCGCGCCGGTGCAGCGCCCGGCTATCCACCGCTCGGGCAAGCGACACTGAGCGCTCACGTGTCCGTGAGCATCCATCGCTGGTCAATGCGCTCACACAGCGCCCCGACCGAATTGACCTCCATGCTGCGGTAGAGCTTACGCACGTGATCAACGACGGTAGAGGGCGAGACACCAAGCAGCCGGGCCAACTCCTTGTGCCGTAACCCGCCATAGAGGCCCTGCGCCACGCGAATCTGACCGGGCGTCAACGCCCACTCCCGAAGCACCCGCACCAAGCCCCACTCCTGGGGCTCCAAACGCCGCAGACTCAGAAGCAAAACCTCGGTTGACGACTCAGCACGGGCACCGCCCGCACCCGCGAGCGCACGACCCTCCAGGCGCCAGTGGCCCGCCGAGGTTTCCAAATCGACCCGCTGCGGCGCGTCCGACCAAGACCACTGGCCCTGCGGCTGCAAGCGCTCAAGAGCCTGCTTGACGATCACCTGCCAGGGTTGCCGGACGGAACGGGCATTGAGCCCGTGCAGGGCCGACACCAAGGCTCCGGCAAAGCCCGCCGTACTGAAAAGCAACTGCCCACCCAGCTCCAGCAGGGCCGTGTGCGGCGCCTCCCGTGCCGGACGCATGGGCACCAGGTCCCTGCAGTGCTGCGCCAACTGCAAGCCATGAGCCACCCAGGGCAAAGCCTGCGCCAGACGCGCCTCATCGTCAGGCCCAAAGGTCGGATCCCCAGAGCTCCGGTACAACACCAGCGACCCCAACAGCCGGTTGTGGCCGTCTCGCACCACCCCCTCAATGCGTGAATGCAACCCCTGAGGACGCCAGATCTCCCGGTAGAGCGCTGACTCATAGAAGCCTCGCTGGCTCAAGGCCCCGGCGCTCCGTACACCGGCCGGGGTCGAGCGCAAGCTCTCAAAGGCAGGCATGGTCTCAACTTCCCGTCGGTTGTGGAACTCCTCGAAGTAGAGCCGGGCCACGTCGAGATCGACGGGGCCTTCGAAGAAGTAGGTCAACAGGCGCCCTTGCTCGTCGGTCACATCCAGCAAGTTGCGCGCGCTCGGAACCCAGTCATGCAGCGCCTCCAGCAAGGCTGGCGCAAATTGCGGCAGCGCCAGCCCACGGCAACAGAGTTCCTTGAGTGTGGTGAAGGCGGCAACAGCGTTGGCCATGCCGCACATCTTGCGCATCAAGACGGCCCGTGTGATCCACAGCTTTGGCGAGCCCGGCGCGATTCAACCCCCTCGCGAGGGGGCGATGCCGCTGCGCGATGCGCCTAGTCTGAGCGTCAGATCATGTCCCTCAACGCCATGCAAACCACCATGCCCGCTCGGGGCGAGGAGAACCTGTATGCATAACCGTCACTTCCTAACCCTCGGACGCATGATGGCGGCCACAACGCTTGCTGCCGCGCTGGCCCCTGCACGGGCTGCGGATGAACCCGGCAAGCGCACCACCGAGGTTCCCACCCTGTTCAGCGTGGGGGATCGCCTCCGCCTCAAGTCCAACGCCACGGACTTCAAGCTCGGCGAAGCCACCGCCAATGCGCCAGCCGGCACCTGCCTGCGCATCACCGCCATCAGCGCCGACAAGACCGTGACCCATGTGATACGCGAGAGCGACGACATGCCTCTGGGGTCGAAGTGCCATTCCCACAAGCACAGCTTGGAGCTAAAGACTGACAGCAACACCGACCTGAAGGATGCCGAAATCTATGTCGTCCCGACGGCCACCCTCGAAGCATCGGCCCATACGCGCTACGGCTGGGTCTACGGCCCAATGGTGGTGCCCTTCAAATACTTCATGCACGACCACAGCATTGAGCCCTCACAGTCGCTGGGCATGTACCTCGGCTACCGCATCAGCACTTTCAACCGCGGGATCAGCCTGGTCGGCACTGCGGGTGCAGCGACCATGAAGGTCTCGACCGTGGTCGACTCCACCGACCCCGCCAAGCCGGGCAAGACCACAAAGGAGAACTCCATCCTGGGTTACAGCATGGCTGCTGGCGTGCTGGTGGACATCACGCGCGAAGCGAAACCCTTCGTGGCGGGGCTGCTGATCGGCAAAGACTTTGTCGGCAGCAACAGCGCTCTGCCCTATGTGCATGACCGTCGGTGGTGGATGGCATTCCAGCTAGGCTGGAACCTCTGACCCCAAGCCAGCTTGTTGGGAGAATGGGCCGTTTCCACGGCTCGTCTTCCACCATGGCACACCGCCTCTCCGCCATCGCCACCCGCACCGGGGACGATGGCACCACCGGCCTGGCTGATGGCCGCCGCGTCCCCAAGGACGATTTGCGCATCCAGGCCATCGGCGATGCCGACGAGCTGAACTCCAACCTCGGCGTGCTGCTGGCCGAGCCTTTGCCGCAGGGCGTGCGCGAGCTGCTCGTCACCATCCAGCACGACCTCTTCAACCTCGGCGGCGAGCTGGCCATGCCCGGCTACGAACTGCTCAAGGACGATGCCCTGCTGCGCCTGGACCAGGCGCTGGAAGACCACAACGCCGCCCTGCCCCGGCTCAAGGAATTCATCTTGCCCGCCGGCACCCGCAGCAGCTCCATCGCTCACGTCTGCCGCACCGTCGCGCGCCGCGCCGAACGCAGCGTGGTGACGCTCGGCGGCGCCGAGGACGTGCGCCCCGCCGTGCGCCACTACCTGAACCGCCTCTCCGACCTGCTCTTCGTCCTGGCCCGCGTGCTCAACCGCGCCAACCTGGATGGGCTAGGGGGGGACGACGTGTACTGGCAGAGTGAGCGGCTGAAGCGAATGGAGGCGGAGGACTGACCGACATGTGGAAGTACCTAGGTATCGTCATCGTTTTGCCGGCCTACTACTTCGTAGACCTCAAGTACGGACCGATCGGCTTCTACAGGCTGCATGGCTGTCTCTTCACGACCGCCGCCATTTGGTGTGGCTTCGCGCGTGAACTACCCGTCCGCATGGGCAACGTGGAAGTCGGCAGATTGCGTGGTTGGCACAAGGCCTGGGCTGTCGTTCCTGGCGTCTTGCTCGGTGTCGCGTTGGTTGTCTATGCACCGGGCATCACCTGCTCGCAGGCGAAGTACAAGCACCTCTGCAAGTGAGCCGGCTGATCAAGCAAACACCAGCCCCAGCCGCCCCACCGCAAAGCGCAACGTGGTGCCGCCCGGCTTGTCGACGCGGCTGTCCAGGCGGTCCTCCTGGAAACCCGCTTGCGCCTCCCTAAGGTCTTAGGCTGCTAGGCCGGCCACTGCCGTCCGCAGCCGCTGCGCGAAGGCCTTGCGCAGCGCTGCCGGAGCCAGCACCTCCACCTGCCCCGCATGGCGCAGCAGGTCCATCAGCAGCTCGCGGTCGTCCACATAGGGCAGGCTGAGGCGCAGGCGGCCGTCGGGTAGGGCCTCGGTGGTCTGGGCCGGGTGCCATTCCTCGCGCGCCACATAGGCGGCTGCCTCGGCGGAGAACAACAGTTCGGCCTGCTGGGGCGTGCCACCGGCAAAGATGCCGTAGCCGCGGTCGAGCTCGGCCTCCAGGGTCTTGAGCGCGATGGGCTTGGCGGCCTGGTCGAGCAGCTCGGCGGTCTCGATGCCATCGAGGGCAAAGCGCCGGAAGCCGTCGCTCGCGTGGCACCAGGCGTCCAGGTACCAAGCGTTGCGGTGGTGCACCAGACGCTGGGGCGAGACCTCGCGCTCACTCACCCGATTCGCCGCTTCTTTGCTGCCCGCCTTGCGGTAGCGGATTCGCAGCCGCTTGCGCTGCACCACGGCGCTGCCCACGGTTTCGAAGCAATCGCTCTGCAAGCGCCGCCGCGCGGTGGCGATGAGCTTGACGCGCCGGGTCAACTCACGCGCCTCGTCGGCGTCCACGCCCAGCATGCGGGTGATCTTGTCGAACATGGGCTGCAGGTGGCGGCCCACCACGCCGCCGTCGTCCAGACTGGCCAGCATGTGCTGCATGGTGAGCAAGGCATGTAGCTCGGCCTCGTTGAACCAGACGCCGGGCAGCTCATGCGCGGCGCCGCGCCATTGCTGGCCGAAGCGGTAGCCATTGCTGCTGGCGTCGTACTCGATGGGCGCCCCCATGCGGTCGCGCAGGTATTGCAGGTCGCGCTTGAGCGTGGCGGGCGAGACCTCCAGGGTGGCAATCAACTCCGCAAAGCTGACGCTGCCGCGCAGGCGGATCAGGTGTTCGATCTTGTAGAAACGTTCGGTGCGATCCATGGTTTTCCCGCGATTTTTAAGTGGCTCACGCTATGAGCTACATGGCCGCGAGACTGTGCCACATCACAGCCCTCGTTGCTTCAGGAGTCTTGCCATGCAGATCGCTCACCCGACCACGTTCGCTCACCCAACTCAGGTGCACAGCAGCTCGGCCCAGTATGAGCTCGCCATCGATGCCGCACCGACGCCGACGGCCAGCCGTCACGAAGCCACCGGCCTGGCCCTGGGCCGCGACTACGCGCTCTATGGCATCACGCCGCCCATCGAGCACCTCTACGCCCAGTCGCCGCTGCAACGCGGCTGGATGGCGCAACGGGCACGCCGCCTGCCCTTGCTTGACGCCCACGCCTACACCGCCCAATGGCTGGCCCTGCGCACCCACGCCTGGGCCCGGGGCCGCGCCTTTGAGGACGTGCAACTCACGCCCAACTACCTGCAGCAGATCGACACCGACTACTGCCCCATCACCCGCGACCCGCTGGAGGCAGGCAGCCGCAGCATCGACCGCGTGCGTGACGACGCCGGCTATGCCGCAGGCAACCTGGTGGTGATGAGCGCCCTGGCCAATGCCGCCAAGGGCTCCCGCGATCACGCCGAGTTGATGGCCATGGCCCGCAGCTGCGAGCTGGGCCCCATCACCCACATCGGTGGCCTGAACGCCACTGAGTGGGAGCGCCTGGCGGTGCTGGCCAGCTATGTGACCGAGCTGCCGCACGAGGTGGCGGCCACGTTGCCGATGGTGGTGTTGCCACCCAACCGACTGCGCCTCTTCAACCCCATCCAGGCCTTGCAAGCCTTGATCACGCGGCAGCTCACGCGCCCGGGCTGGAGCGCCCGCCTAGCGCGGCTGGAAGCGCTGCTGCCGAGCGATGGCCTGCGCAGCGACTTCAATCGCCTGGTGCTGGCACTGGCCCCGCGCGTGCTGGAGGCCGTCAAACTCAGCACGCCCGAGCAGATCCGCTGGGCGCTGGAAGACGCCTGGCGCCAGAGCCTGGTGCAAAAGCGCTGGCAGCGCTGGGCGCTGCAACTGAGCGCCGAGCAGGCCGAACAGCTGGTGGCACGAGCCGCCGCCAAGGGCCTGGCCACCACCCATGTGCAATGCCACAGCAAGCAGCTGGCCACCGAGGGCTGGGCCCTGGCCGACCATGGCTACCAAGCGGAGATGGCAGCCTGACCTGCTGCTCGGCCACCCAGAAAGCACAAAGCGCCCCACAGGGCGCTTTGTTGTTGGGCCTGTAGGCCGCTCAGACCAGCGAGCGGAACAAGCGCATTTCTTCCAACGGTGCGCCGCCGACCTCTGCGGTGCGGGCGCTGCCCAGGTCACGCTTGAAGCCGGCCTTCTCGAAGAAGCTCATGGCCCTGTCGTTGCGCATATAGGTCCAGAGCGTGACCTTGGTGCAGCCTTCTTCCTGCAGACCGTCGCGCGCGGCGTCCCACAGGGCCAGGCCCACGCCCTTGTCCCAGTGAATGGGGTTGACGAACAAGGCCCAGATCTCGCCCGTGGTGGCCGGCGTGCCCTTGTCGCGCGAGCGGTCAAAGCCAACGAAGCCCATCACCTGGCCGTCGAGATGCGCCACCTGCACCTGCGGCTCGCACAGGTCGATGGCTTCGCGCCAGAAGGCTTGGCGCTTTTGCACCGAGAAGAGGTCAAGCGCGCTACGCGGGAGCAGGTCTTTGTAGGCGTCTTGGCTGGAGGCCACGTGGATCTCGGCGATGGCCTTGGCATCGCGCAAGGTGGCGGGGCGAACCTGGATCAGGGACATGGGAACGAAAGAGAAAGGCGGGACCGCGAAAGCGCGCGATTGTGGAGGGCATTCGAAAGATTCGCTGCTCTTGACAGGAGGAAATTTCAGGGTACTGACACCGTTGCCAGGTAGCTCTTGAGCCCACGCCTCAGCTCGCGCACGTTCACGCGCTGCAGGTGCGCCAGCAGGCCATGGTCCACCTCGGCGTGGCCCAGGTCCATCGCAAAGCGTCTCTCCACCTCCCGCTGGATGCGCAGCAACAGCTCGGCGGTGATGGCGGCATCAGCCAGCGCGCGGTGGGCACGGCCTTCCCATTCCAGACCCAGGAACTCGGCCATGCTGCCCAGGTTGTGACGCTGGGCCTCGGGCCACAGGCGGCGTGACAGCAGCACCGTGCAGGCGAACTCGTGCGCCGGGTCGGGCGTCAGGTCGGCCAGCTCCCACTCGGCCCGCCAGAAGCCCTGGTCGAACGAGGCGTTGTGCGCCACCAGCGGGCAGCCTGCCGTGAAGGCCGCCACCTCCTGCATCACCTGCCTGGAGGGCGGCGCCTCGGCCAGCATCTCGTTGCTGATGCCCGTCAGCTGGGTGATGAAGGGTGGCACCCAGGCGCCGCTTTGCATCAAGCTGGCATAGCGGTCCACGATGGCACCGCCGCGCACCAGCACAACGGCAATCTCGGTGGCCCGGCCACCACCACCCGGTGCCAGGCCCGTGGTCTCGAAGTCAACAACGGCAATGGTCTGCATCAAGCCTGGGGCGGTGGCGGGTATTTGCGGGCATTGAGCAGCAGCTTGCGCTCCACGGCGGCTTCCAGGTCGATGCCCGAGCGATCGGCCAGTTGCACCAGGTACATCAGCACATCGGCTACTTCCTCGCCCAGGTGCTGGTGGGCTTCGGGCTTGGAGGCAATGTCGGCCGCCTCTTCGGGCGTCAGCCACTGGAAGATTTCCTGCAGCTCGGCGGCTTCTACCGTCAAAGCCATGGCCAGGTTCTTCGGGTTTAGATAGCTCTCCCAATTTCGCTCGGCGGCAAAGCCTCGGAGCCGGGTTTGCAGTGCGTGAAGGTCCATGCCGGGAAGTGTCCCCTGACTTCAAAACAAGATTGAATATTTAAGTCTGGTGGCAGTAGTAGAGGGCAGCCTTGGCTGTGGACAAGGTCAAAAGTCTGAGTCCTGTCAGCCACTTGGCGTTCCTCAAAGTCTGTGTGCCGAGGCCTTGAAGTGGGGCGGACAAACCGACAACAACTTTGGAATCAAGCCGTTTGCTGTGGACAACCGGGGGCTTGTTCATGCGCCGTCCACAGGCTTGTCCCAGCCCGTCTTCAGCCTGTCAGCCAGTCGCGCCGACACCCACCCCGGGAGAAGTACGCACGGTTACCAGAAAGGCCGAGGCCTAGAGTCGGCTCCTCTCGCAGTTTTTGCTCTGGCTTTGCCCCGGGGCTATGGAGATCCATCATGAAACCTGTTCGTACCCGGCGCGCCGCTCTGGCGGCCACCAGTCTTGCCGCAGCCCTGCTGTTGGCCGCCTGCGGCGGCGGTGGCAGCGGCACGGCCGACACCACACCCCGCCTCAGCATCTCGTCCGTCAAGGTGTTTGGCGACAGCATCCAGGACAGTGGCACCTTTGGCTACAAGTTCACCGTCCAGACGCCCGACAACCTGATCTATGCCGAGCGCATCGCGGCCAACTACGGCCAGACCTTGTGCAATTTCTTCGTCTTCACCGGCACCACCTTCGCACCCAATAGCAAGGCCGGCTGCACGAACTTCGCCATCGGCGGCGGGCGCATCACCTACACGGGTGCAGGCGGCGCGGCCAACCCGCTCAACATCGGCACCCAGATGGCGACCTATGCCTCGGCGGGCGCTTTCTCGGCCTCGGACCTGGTCATCATCGATGGCGGCGGTAACGATGCGGCGGACCTGGTGACTGCCTACCTGAAGGCGAAGTTTGACCAGGCCGCCAGTTACTCGGCCCTGCTTGGCACCTTGCTTCAGCCCGCCCAGATCGGCGCTGCGCTGCAGGGCGGCGTGGCCAGCACTGGTGCCATTGGCGGCGACTACATGAAGGCCCTGGCCGGCAAGTTCTACGGCCAGATCAAGACCTCGGTGCTCGACAAGGGTGCCACGCATGTGGTGTTGCTCAACATGCCCGGCATTACCAACACGCCACGCTTTCAGATGGTGCTCGACGGCATCAAGGCTGCCACCGTGTCGGGCGCCAAGGCACAGGGTGCCAGTGACACCGCTGCAGAGGCGGCCGGAGCCAAGGCGCGTGACGACTCGGAGATGCTCTTCAAGAGCTGGATCACCGCCTTCAACGCCGAGCTGGCCGGCAAGGTCGGTGGGGATGATCGTGTCGTGCTGGTGGACTTCTATACCGCCTTCAACGATCAGGTCACCATGCCGGCGCAGTTCGGCCTCAGCAATGTCAAGACACCGGCCTGCCCCATCGTCGGTGTGGGCAGCGACAGCTTGCCGACCTATGACTTCCCCAGCTGCACCGGCACGGCGCTCTCGGCAGCACCCCAGGCCGGCGCCAGCGGCGGTGCCGACTGGTGGAAGAGCTATGCCTTCTCCGACGGCTTCCACCCCACGCCCTATGGCCACCAGCTCACCCAGCAGCTGATCGCCAAGGCGCTGGCCGTGCGCGGCTGGCTGTGATGTCCCGCCGTCTTCACAGGAGTCCCTCATGAACACCAAACTTCTCGTCGCCGCGAGCCTGCTGGGCGCTGCTGGCCTCGCGCAGGCTCAGCAAGCCGGCAGCGTCATCATCTCGCTCGGCGGTGCGCAGATCACGCCCCACGTGGACAGCGCCGACCTCACCGCCCCCAGCCTCGTCGGCACCAAGATCGACGTCCGCAAGGCCAGCCAGGTGACCGGTGGCATCACCTACTTCCTGAGCGACGCGATCTCCATTGAGATCCCGCTGGCACCGCCCTTCAAGCACGAGGTCGTCGGCGCCGGGGCGATCCAGGGCGTCGGGGTGCTGGGCACCGTCAAGGCCTTGCCGGCCACCGCGATTGCGCAGTACCGCTTCGGCACCAGCCAGAGCTTGGTGCGGCCCTTTGTCGGCGCGGGCGTGACCTATGCGCACTTCTCGCACTCGCGTGCCACGGGCACGCTGTCCGGCATCACCGGCGGCACCCCGGCCAAGCCCACCACCTTGTCGATGAAGAGCGGCTTTGGGCCCACGCTGCAGATCGGCGCCAGCGCCAATCTGACGGACCGCATCTCCGTCGAGGCCGGCATCACCAAGACCTATCTGCGCACCACCGGCAGCCTCTCCACCGGCCAGACCATCGAGACCACGCTCGACCCGACCTCGTTGAAGGTCTGCATCGGCTATCGGTTCTGATCTCGCCTGCAAGCCAGACCCAGGGAGCCCGCGTGGCTCCCTTTTTGTTTCAGGCGATGCCGACGACCTTGTGCATCTGCACCGACAGCCGCCACTGCGGGTGTGCCATGCAATAGGCCACGGCGGCGCGCGTGTGCTCGCGCTGCAGCACCGAGTCCATCGGCTGCAGGAAGAAGTGCTGGAAGTCGAGGCCGGCAAAGCGCTCCGGCAGCGCCAGGGGCTGTGGATAGACGAGCTTGAGCTCGTGCCCGCTCGTCAGCACCAGAGGTGCATCGGCCTTGGGGCTGACGCAGATCCAGTCCAGCCCCGGCGGGGCAGCCTGCGTGCCATTGGTCTCCACCGCCACCTCAAAGCCGCGCGCATGCAGCGCGTCGATCAAGGGTGCGTCGAGCTGCAGCAGTGGCTCGCCGCCGGTGCAGACCACATAGGGCCGCCCCCCGCCTGGCCAAGCTGCTGCGATGGCCTCGGCCAGTGCGTCGGCCGTGGCGAACTTGCCGCCGCCCACACCATCGGTGCCGATGAAGTCGGTGTCGCAAAACTGGCAGACCGCACTCGCACGGTCGGCCTCGCGGCCGCTCCAGAGATTGCAGCCCGCAAAGCGGCAGAACACCGCTGCGCGGCCCGCCTGCGCGCCCTCGCCCTGCAGTGTGTAGAAGAGTTCTTTGACTGAATACATCTCAGACCGGAATCAGTTCCTCGCAGTCCGCGCGGCTCACGATGGCCCCGCAGCCGCGTGTCTCGTAGAGGTCGACCCGGTCGATCTCGGGCAGCACCTCGCCGCCATGGCGCAGCACCCAGCTGGCGATGGAGGCGATGTCGCCATCGGGCAGGTCGGCAATCTCGTAGAGCGGATGGTGATCGAGCGCCTTGAAGAGCGGGTCAAAGCGCGTCTTCACATCACCAAAGTCCACCGTCCAGCCCTGCACCGCGTCGAGCGGCGCGGCCAGGTGCAGGCGCAGCGTGTAGGTGTGCCCATGCAGGGCCGCCAGCCGGTGGCCGGCCGGGGCCTGGCGCAGGCGCACCGCGCTGTCCAGGGTCATTTCCTTCCAGATCCGGTAGTCGCGGCCGTTGAAGTTGGCGCCGCTGGAGCCCGTCTCGTAGACCGTCACCCAGGACAGCTCGGGCAGCACCGGCTTGAGCCGCGCCCACAGCCAGCTGCTGATGATCTCGCTGGTCGGGTTCTCAAGGCCCGGGATCTCGTTCAGGCAGCGGTAGTTGAGCTCGAAGTGCAGCGGTGCCCAGAGCGCGTCGAGGTGGTCGTAGTCGATGGCCAGGTCGCGCTCGCCCAGGTCGCTGTTGGCATGCAGGATGACCTCGAAGCCATGCCCGTGCATGCGCCCACACTTGTGGCCAGCCGGCACGTTGGGCAGCTGGTGCGCGGCCTGGAAGCGGTAGCGCCGCCACACATGCGCATGGCCGGCGTTGTCGAGGTCCACGCCGCTGTGGGTGGTGCTTTGGATGCCGATCTGCCGCACGTCGTCAAGCGCCAGGCGCTCACGCAGCCAGCGCGCCAGGTTCTCGTCCGTGGGGTTGGTGAGCAGGTCGTTCAGGTAGGCGTGGTCGAGCGGCGCCAGCACCGCTTGCAGCCGTTCGCGCAGGGTCTCGACCTCGGCGCCACGAAACTCGGCAGCGGCCTGCTGGGTGCGCAGCGTGGCGAAATAGCTGTGGCCATGCAGGCCATGGCTGCGGTGCCCGGCGGGCAGGCTGGGGATGCGGCAGGCGGACTCAAAGCCGGCCGAGGCGCAGTACAGGACGTCGAGGGACATGGTGGGCCCGGATTGTCCGTCGGGCCGTGCGCGGAGTTGTGCGCCCCGCTGTGGGCTCAGCCCATGCGCAGGTCGGTGGCGCGGCGGTTGCGGCGGGCGGCAGCCAGGCGCAGGTGCTTGAGCGACTCCACGCGCTTGAGCAGCTCGCGGTCCACCCAGGGCTTCTTGAAGATGCCGAACACGCCCTCGATCTGGCCCACGCGGCCATGCAGCTCGTCGTGGCCAGTGATGGCGATGATGGGCAGGTCTTCGGTGGCCAGGCCGCCGTGCAGGTCGGCAATCAGCTCGAAGCCGTCCTTGTTGGGCATTTCCAGGTCGGTGATCAGCACCGCCACCTCGGGCCGGGCCTCGATGGCGGCCGAGGCCTCGACGCCGTCGTTCACCGCCAGCACCTCATAGCCATTGGCCTCCAGCAGGCGCTTGAGCTTGGTGCGCACCACGGCCGAGTCGTCGGCCACCACCACCACCGACGGGCCGGGCGGCGGCACGATAGGCGCCGGCGGCGGGGGCGGCGCCATGGGCGTGGGCGCGGTGACCAGGGGGCTGGCCATGCCGAAGTCGGGCAGCGGCGGGATCTCGCGCTTGATGCCCAGCTGCTCGGGCGTGGGCCGGGGCGGCAGCGGGCGACGGGTGGCGCGTGGCGGCTCGGGGCGGCGGTAGTCGTCGCGCTTGAGCGCCGCAATGATCACGATCACCGCCAGCGGGATCGCGATCAGCACGGGCATCAGGTACGCGCCCAAAAGTTCTTGAAGGTTCTGCAGAAACATCCGGTTGTCCCGAAAGAGCACCGATGAAGCGGGCCGAGTCCGTCAGCCTATCACCGGCACCCGGGGTCTGGCATGCCCGCGTCAACCCGCAGCCTCAGGGCTGCCGTCAATTGCGTCACAGTCCCGGCAGGGCTTCGCGGGTCAGCGACACCGCCATCAGGTAGGCCAGCGACACCAGGCCCGCTCCGTAGGCCCAGGGGTGGAAGCGCTCGCCCGCCATGGCCCGGTAGGCGCTCACAGCAAAGGCCAGCAGCCCCAGCAGCTTGGCCGCCATCCAGGCGTCGGTCAGCGGGTCGTAGTGGCGCAGGCCCCAGAGGCTCAGGCCCGTCACGCCCAGCAGCACATAGAGCCCGAACACCAGGAGCTTGATGCGGCTGTCCATCGCCCACTCGCGCCCGAACTGGAAGGCCGCCACCCCACGCAGCACAAAGAGCGCCACCGCGCCCCAGGCCAGCAGGCCGTGGATGCGCGCCATTTCGTAGATGAACGAGTAGCTCATGGGCGGGAGTTTAGGGAAGCGCTGGGTGAGTGCTGGGCTAGACTTCCGCCCGACAAGCGCCGATTTGTTCCCGATTGCGGGCGCTCAAGAAATGCCGCTAAACCGGACGTCCCCCCGATCACCGGCGTCCCGTTCCAGCGGTGCCGGTGTTGTTTTTTCGGAGCCAGGATGACGGGCCGAAGCGTGGGCGATGTGTCGCCCGAGGATCTGCAGTTTGACGAGCCTTTGCAGCTGCGCAGCGGCGCCAGCCTGGGCCCCTATGCGCTGCGCATCGAGACCTATGGCCAGTTGAACAGCTCGCGCAGCAATGCCGTGCTGGTCTGCCACGCGCTCAATGCCAGCCACCACGTGGCCGGCACCTATGCGGGCCAGGCCAAGAATGAAGGCTGGTGGGACAACCTCGTCGGCCCCGGCAAGCCGCTCGATACCGACCGCTTCTTCGTCATCGGCGTCAACAACCTCGGCTCCTGCTTCGGCTCCACCGGGCCCATGCACGTCAACCCGGCCACGGGGCGCATCTGGGGCGCGGACTTCCCGGTGGTGACCGTGCACGACTGGGTCGATGCCCAGGTGCGCGTGCTCGACCGCCTCGGCATCACGCGCCTGGCGGCCGTGCTGGGCGGCAGTTTGGGCGGCATGCAGGCGCTGGACTGGGCGCTGCGCTACCCCGAGCGGCTCGATCACTGCATCGCCATCGCCACCGCGCCCAATCTCTCGGCGCAGAACATCGCCTTCAACGAGGTGGCGCGCCGCGCCATCGTCACCGACCCCGACTTCCACGGCGGCCACTTCTACGAGCACGGCGTGGTGCCGAAGCGCGGCCTGCGCGTGGCACGCATGATCGGCCACATCACCTACCTGAGTGACGACGTGATGGCCGAGAAGTTCGGGCGCGAGCTGAAGACCGGCCAGCTCGGCTACAGCACCCAGGACATCGAGTTCCAGATCGAGAGCTATCTGCGCTACCAGGGCGACAAGTTCAGCGACTACTTCGACGCCAACACCTATCTGCTCATCACCCGCGCGCTCGACTACTTCGACCCCGCGCGCGAGCACGGCGGCGACCTCTCCGCCGCCTTCGCCTCGGCCCGCGCCAAGTTCCTGCTGGCCAGCTTCACGACGGACTGGCGCTTCTCGCCCGCGCGCTCGCGCGAGATCGTCAAGGCTCTGGTCGACAACCGGCTCGATGTCTCCTACGCCGAGATCGACGCGCCCCACGGCCACGACGCCTTCTTGCTGGACGACCCGCGCTACCACGGCGTGCTGCGGGCCTACTTCGAGCGCATCGCTGGAGGTCTGACGTGAGCACCTTGCACGCCATTGCCGACCTCGTCCCCTTTGGTGCCCGCGTGCTCGACCTGGGCTGCGGCACCGGCGAGCTGCTGGAGCACCTGATCCGCCACAAGGGCTGCACCGGCTACGGCATCGAGCTCGACGACGCCAATGTGCTGGCCTGCGCGCGGCGCGGCGTCAACGTCATCCAGCTCAACCTCGAAGAGGGCCTGTCCATCTTTGCTGACCAGAGCTTTGATGTGGTGCTGCAGCTGGAGACCCTCCAGCACCTGCGCAACACCGAGGCCATGCTGCACGAGACCGTGCGCGTGGGTCGCACAGGCATCGTCAGCTTCCCCAACTTCGCGCACTGGCCCAACCGGCTGCAGGTGCTGGCCGGGCGCATGCCCGTCACGCGCACCCTGCCCTATGAGTGGTACGACACGCCCAATATCCGTGTCGGCACCTTTGCCGACTTCGAGATCCTGGCGCGCAAGAACCAGTTGCGGCTGCTCGACAGCTTTGGCCTGCAGGACGGCCGCGTCGTGCGCTGGCAGCCCAACCTGATGGCCAGCATGGCCGTGTTCAAGCTCGAGCGCGGTTGACCCGCACCTTGCCCGGCCACAGGGCCACAATCGCCGCCTTGCGCACCCGCCTGACGCAGGTCGCGCACGGAGCACCATGACACGGTCGCCAGCCCACCTCAAAACTTTGCTGTGCCTAGGCCTGGCCTTGCTGGCTGGGGCCGGCCATGCGGCCTGCAGCCGCGTGCTCGACACCCCTGTCGCGCCCACGGGCCGTGCCGTCGTCGTCGAGGGCGACGAGGTGTCCGGCGTCTACCCCGGCCTGCTGCGCGCGGCGCAGGCGGCGGCGGGTTGCCAGTTCGGCTTCCGCGTCGTGCCCCGGGCGCGGCAGTTCTACTTGTTCTTCGACGTGCAGGAGTCGGACGCCTTCGTCCCCGCCACCCGCAAGGCCGAGCGCGAGGCGCAGGCCCAGTTCGTGCCCATCGTGCGCCAGGTGCCCCACATGGCCACCCTGCGTGCCCGCCCCGACCTGCCGGCCGACCTGGATGGCCTGCGCCGCCATCCCACGGCCCGCCTCGTCACCGTGCGCACCTACTCCTGGGGTGACGAGTACGACGAGTTCGTGCGCAGCCTTGAAGCCCAGCGCCGGATCGAGGTCGTGGGCGACCTGCCCACCGTGCTCACCTTGCTCAAGCGCGGCCGGGCTGACTTCACCATCCTGCCCGCCACCTTGATCTACAGCGTTGCGCCCCGGCCCGAGGACGCGCTGGTCTACCGCCCCATCGCCGGCATGGCGCCCATCGAAGTGGGCGTCTACCTGTCCCGTGCGCGCATCCCGCGCGCCGAACGTGACGAGATCGCGCGGGCCGTGGCCGAGACCATCCGCCAGGGCGAGCTGCTCAAGCAGTTCCGCCAGCACTACCCCGAGTCGGTGCTGCGTATCGATCTACAGTCCGCCGCCGGCCCTAAATCGCACTGAATCCAGCGCGCTCCGGCCCTCTTCTTCAGGAGTTTTCATGATCGGCTACACCACCGTCGGCACCAACGACCTGCCCCGCGCCACCGCCTTCTACGACGCCGTGCTGGGCCTGCTGGGCGCCCACCGCACCATGACCTTCGATCGCGGCTACGCCTGGGGTGTGAGCATGGACAAGCCGGGCTTTGGCCTGCTCACCCCGTTCAACGGCCAGCCCGCCACCGTGGGCAACGGCACGATGATCGCGCTGGCCTGCGACACGCCCGAGCGCGTCCAGGCTGTCTACAGCAAGGCCCTCGAACTGGGCGGCACCGACGAAGGGGCGCCCGGCCAGCGTGGCGGCCCTTTCTATGCCGCCTACTTCCGCGATCTGGACGGCAACAAGCTCAACGCTTTCTGCATGCTCAAGGGCTGAGTTCAGGGCTGAGCGGACTGAAGCTGAAATGAAAAACGGGCCGCACGAAGCGGCCCGTTTCGCTTGGCACTACTGGCGCTCAGTCCGCCGCGTGGGCCTTTTTCTTCACGTGCTTCTTGCCGTGCTTGCCGGTCTTCTTGTGCGCCTTCTTGGCGGCTTGCAGGCTGGGTGCGTGGCCGCTGGCCGATGTACCGGCCGCATGGTGGCTGCGAGCCTGCGCAGGCGACACCAAGCCAGCCAGGGCCAGGGTCAGGGCCGCGGCGATCAAGGGGGTCTTCATGGGCGGGTCCTCCTTAGGGTGTGTCAGGCTGCCAGCCTAGCACCGCCAGCCTGAGCGCAAGCCGTCGCGCCTGCTGCGGGTGTGATGCTCGTCAAATGTGGGCTGGCGGCCGGCCGGCAGCTGTTGCAGCATCCGGCGCGATCCCCCCCCCGACCCACCACTTCGAGGCGCGCCATGCCCATCACGCTCGACGCCACATCCAAAGCCATTGCCATCGCCTCCGCCGCGATCGCCGTGTTCGCGGCCTGGAAGGCCCTGCCCCTCGACGAGAGGCTCAAGGAGCTGAACATCCAGCTCGCGGACACCGATCGACGCCTCAAGGAGGCCGAGGCCCGGCTCAAGGAGACCGAGTCCGGCCGCAAGCTCAGCTTCGACCTCTACCAGGAGGTGCGCAAAATCCTCGAGCGCAAGGACAAGACCGCCAAGGACGAAGAGGCCCTGCGCGTGCTCATCGAGTCTCTGGCCGAAGACCCCTTCCGCTACAAGCTGCTCAGCGTGCTGGCCGTCAGCGCCACCGCGCCGGAAGTCAAGCGCTCGGCCAGCGAAAGCTCCAAGTTCTACGAGGTGCAGGCCCAACTGGCACAGCAGAACGCGGCGCCGCCACCAGCGGCTGCAACCAAGGCCGCCGGCACCGCCAGCACCGCGATCGGCAGCATGGACATCGACGTCTTCTACTGCGCCGCCAAGCAGGCCAGCTCCGAGCCCCTCGCCCGCAAGCTGCTCCAGCTGCAGCAGCCCGGCGAGACCGGCCGCTGGCGGCTGCGCTTCCTGCCCGACAGCGTCAACCAGCAGCCGGGCTATGGCATCACCGCCAACGAGATCCGCTACAACGCGCCGCTCGAGACGGAGGCTGCCAAACTCCTGGCCCAGCGCATCAGCGACGCCGGCGTGCAGACCACCCTGCGCGAATCGATGCAGCTGACCAAGTGGTACATCAGCGTTTTTGTCTGCCAGTGATGGCAGCCTCTTCAGGAGCGAGTGCATGAAACGCGTGACCGGCATCGGCGGCATCTTCTTCAAGGCCCGCGACCCCCAAGCCCTCGCCGCCTGGTACCGGCAGCACCTGGGCTTGGCGGTCGAGGACTGGGGCGGCGTCGCCTTCAAATGGGCCGACGACAGCCCCAGCGGCACCACGATCTGGAGCCCCTTCAAGGACGACACCGGCTACTTCGCGCCCAGCACCGCACCCTTCATGATCAACTTCCGCGTTGCCGACCTGCACGCCCTGCTGGCCGCGCTGCGCGCCGAAGGCTGCCAGGTGCTGGAGAAGGTGGACGAATCCGAGTACGGCAAGTTCGGCTGGGTGATCGACCCCGAGGGCAACAAGCTCGAACTCTGGGAGCCCCCAGCAGGCAGCTGATGCCGCCCTCATCGTCAAGCGCCCAGACCCATCCATGAGCCCACAGCAGATCGCCCTGTTTGCCGACTACAACCGCTGGATGAACGAGCGCCTCTACGAGGCTGCGGCCGGCCTGACTGAAGCCGAGCTGGCGGCCGACCGGGGCGCCTTCTTTGGCTCCATCCTTGGCACACTCAACCACATCGCCGTGGCCGACACCGTCTGGATGCAGCGCTTCGCCGCCCATCCGCCCGGCTTTGCCAGCCTGGTCGAGATGGCTGGCCTGCCCAGCCCCCGCTCACTGCGCGAGCCCATGGCGCCCGACTTTGCCGGCCTGCGCGCCTACCGCGCCCGGCTCGACGCCCTGGTGCTGCGCTGGGCCGATGAGCTCAGCCCCGACCACCTGGCCGGCTCCTTCAGCTTTGCCCGGATGTCGGGCGAACGCATGACGCTGCGGCTCGGCGATGTGCTGCTGCACTTCTTCAACCACCAGACCCACCATCGAGGCCAGGTCAGCACCTTGCTGTCACAGCTCGGCATCGACATCGGCGTCACCGACCTGCTCGTCAAGCTGCCGGCCGTGGACGCCTGAGCCTCAGCCCACGCTCAAGGCCCCAGCAATGGCCACGCCCGTGTAGCCCACGGCGGCCAGCGCGCAGTGCAGCAGCGCCAGCGGGATGGCCCGCAGGGTGGTGCCGAGCCAGGACGCGCCATAGACCTTGCGCAGCGCCAGCCAGGCGTAGGCGCTGGCCCAGAGCATGACGACGGCGGGTGCGTAGCCCCAGGGCGTCAGCACCAGGGCGGTGAGCATCAGGTACCAGGCGGCATGCAGATGCAGCGCAAACACGAAGTGCGCGCCATAGGCCGTGCGGCGGTAGAACAGCTTGAGCAGCCCGGCAAAGAAGGGCAGCGAAGCCAGCACCGCATAGGGCGCCCAGGCCAGCAGGGTGGAGATGGTGCTGCGGGCGGCGCCGTCGGCGTCACGCTGCCAACGCGCGATGGCGCGGCGGGCGCGGTCCTGCAGGAAGCCGGGGAGCGCGTCCGCCACGTCGCTCGACACCTGGAAGTTCACGGCCTTGTTGGCGGAGGACAGGCCGAGGTTGACGCCTGAAGCGGGCGCGCTGGCGGCATCACTGGCTGCAGCGGCGGCGGTGGCAACCGTGGGCTTGGCCGTGCCCTCCACCGAGACGCCGGCTGGCACTAGCTTGAGCGTGAAGAAGAACAACAAGCCCAGCGTCAGCAGCAGGCGCAGGGGCAGCACATAGCGTTGCTTGCGGCCGGCCAGGTACTCGCGCGTCAGGTAGCCGGGCCGGAACATCAGCCCGGCCAGGCTCTTCCACAGCGCGCCCTCGGCGGCCACGTAGTGGGCCACGAACTCGTGGACGAACTCGAACAGCGTGGGCGGGTGGTTGGCCGTGTCCTGGCCGCAGTGGCGGCAGAAGCGGTCGTGGGGGTCGAGGTCCTGGGCGCAGTTGGGGCAGTGCGAGGGGGCGAGGTGGTGCGTGGCTGAACTCATGTCTTAAGCAACTTGCCGCAAGCCGCACGCGCCTTGGTCTCGGCGGCGTCGAGCTTGCCGCACACGCCGTCGAGCTGGGTCTTGAGGCGGCTGATCACGGCGGCCTTGCTGCCGTCCTTGTTCCAGGTTTGCAGCTGGGTGGCCACGCGGGCCAGCGAGCGTTCGCTGCGCTCATAAAAGGCGCTGGGATCTCCGGCCGCTTCGGTGAAGAGCTGGCTGGCGGCCTTCTCGATGCGGGTGGCGTCCTCGGGCGCCAGCTCCACCAGCGCAGTGAAGTAACCGGCGCCCCATTGCAGGCGCGTGGCCGGGCCCTCGCTCTTGTTGAAGGCTTCTTCGTACCAGCGCAGGGCCTCGGCCTTCTGGCCTTGCTTGCGCGCATTGCCACCCAGCTGGCTCATCAGGTAGTAGGGCGAGTGGCTGCGCGCCAGCGCGGCCTTGAGCAGCTCGTCGCTGTCCTTCCACAGGCCCGCGCGGGTCAGCAGGTAGGCGGCGCTGGTGACCACGGCCTGGCGCTCGTAGCCGTCCGTGATCTCGCGGTGCGCACGCTGGGCGGCGTCGCGGCTTTCCTGCTGCAACGCAGCGGGCAGTTTGGGGTTGAGCTCGGTCTTGGGCGCGTCGATGCGGGCCAGCTCCACGCGGGCCATCAGGGCACCCAGGCGGTCGGCGCGCGAGAGCGAGCGGTCCATCTCCAGGCGCTTGAGCGCGGGTTCGAAATCGGCCACCAGGGCCTGGCGCGCCGGCCCGGCCTCGGGCGCCAGGTTGCGCACCAGGTCGGGCGCTTCGTTGACCAGCACGTCCATCATGGCGTGGCTTTGCGCCGGGCTGGCCAGCACCGCGCGCACGCGCGCCAGCAGGGCGGCATCGGGCTTGAGGGCCGAGCCCTCGGTGGCC
Source organism: Roseateles paludis (assembly GCF_039872745.1). Lineage (NCBI taxonomy): Bacteria > Pseudomonadati > Pseudomonadota > Betaproteobacteria > Burkholderiales > Sphaerotilaceae > Roseateles > Roseateles paludis. The sequence continues at coordinate 701,114 of NZ_JBDPZD010000001.1, forward strand.
AGGGCCTTGAGCGTCAGGCGCAACGCTGTCTCGGCATCACCGCCCTCAGCGGCCTTGGCCAAGCGTGCGAGCACCGCTGCCTTGTCCTTGGCCGCGATCAGTTGCTGGTGATCGGTCTCCCAGCTGTAAAAGGCCAGCAGACGCCACTCATTGGCCGTGAGCTTCTTGCCTCCTTGAGCATCGGCCAGCACCGCCTGGATCGGCCGCCCGCCGGCCAGGCCCAGTTGCAACAGCTTGATGACCTGGGGCGCGTCCGCCTCGCCGGGCAGCCGCGTGATCTCCTGGCCCGCCGGGCTGAAGAGGATCAGCGTCGGGTAGCCACTCACCTTGAAGCGCTCGCCCAGTTTTTGCGCGCCCGGCGCGTCGCCATCCAGCCCCACGGCCACGAAGGCCTTGGACTGCTCGATGAAGTCCGCGCGGTTGAACAGCGTGGCCTTGAGCTGGTTGCAGGGCGGGCACCACTTGGCACCCCAGTACAGCAGCACGGGCTTTTTCTCGGCCTTGGCCTGGGCAAACTGGCGGTCCATGTCGGCATCGCCCGTCACCGTCACCCAAGCCACCGAGGCGGTGCTTGCGGGCGCGGCGGCCTGGGCCGGCAGGCCGGACAGGCCGAGGGACATCGAAACCAGCAGGGCTGCTGCACAGCGGCTCAAGACGGGGTGGCGCATGGGGAACTTCTACGTGGGCACAAGGCCGCAATTCTGGCGTGGCCGGCGCGTGAATCTCCTCAGCTTCCACTCCACCGACTCGGGATCGACCAAAACACCACCAGGCCCAGCAGGCAGGCGCCCGCCAGCGCGCGGGCCGGGTCGGCCTGCAGGGTGGGGCTCGCAAACACGGCCGAGAGGCCGGCGGCGGCGGTGCTGGTGGCCGACCACTGCGCGATGCGCAGCCAGCGGCCCAGCGCGGGCGGCGGGGCAAAGCGGCGGGGTGTCTGGGTGGGCAGGGCGGCCATCACGCGCAGGCTGAAGCCGGCATCCAGCGGCTCGGGCTCGGCGTGGAGCTGCGTGCGCAGCAGGGCGTCGAAGGCGTCCGGCATGGGGTCGGGGCTGTGGTTGTGCTGGAGATCGGTCATGGCGTGGGCTCCCAGGCGCGGAGCTGCTCGCGCAATTTTGCTTTGGCGCGCAGCAAATGGGTCTTGAGGGTGCCAAGCGGCCAGCCCAGCACCTGGGCGGCCTCGGTGTGGCTGAGGTCGGCCTCGTAGCAAAGCAGCAGGGCGTGGCGCTGGGCGTCGCTCAGGGTGGCGAGGGCCTGGTCCAGGTCCATCCGCCAGTCGGCACCGGGCGCAAAGTCGCTGTGCGCGCCCAGCTCGGGGGGCGGCTCGTCCATGGCCGCGAGTGTCGGCAGCGGCGGGCGCTCGGCCGAGAGCGCCGAGTAGGCCAGCCGCGTCAGCCAGGTGCGAAAGCGCGCCTCGCCCCGAAAGCCCGGCAGCGCCCGCCAGGCGCGGATGAAGGCCTCCTGCGCCAGGTCGTCGGCGCGGCCCTGGTCGCCCTTGCAGACGCGGCACAGCAGCTTGCGCAGATAGCCCTGGTGGGCCTGCACGAGGGCAGCAAAGGCCGTGCGGTCACCGGCCGCTGCGCGGCTGACCAGCAGGCGCTCCTCCGCAGGCACGGCGGCAGCGGGCGGGCTCACAGGCGCGGGTCAGGTTGCTTGCGCACCACGGCCCAGATCACCACGAAGCCGACGCCCAGGAAGAGCGGAATCAGCCCGATGGCCCACAGCCACTGGCCCGGCATCATGGCAGCGAACATGCCCATCAGCCCGAAGCCGATGCCGATGTTGATGACGCCCGGCACCAGGATGCGGTTGGGGTTGTTGGCCTCGCGCTTGGGGGCGATTTCAGCGTCCTGCACGGCAGACAGCAGCTCGGGCGGGATGGGCTGCCCGGCCCGGGCCAGCTCACGGATGGTCTCGTGCCGCTGGCGCTCGCTGTTGGCCTTGCCCAGGTAGTGCGCCACGATGGCGACGATGGGGATGAACAGGGCCAGGATGGGGATGAGCAGCGGGGTGATGTAGGGCTGAAACATGGGTCGCTCCGGTCAGGAAGTGGTCAATGGTGCTTCCTTGGAGCGCCGCCCCCCGCCGTTTGGATTCAGCCCGCCGCAAAAAGGCCGATGGGCCCGCAAATCGGCCGCCATACAAAACCAAAAATAATGTTGAAGCCGGCCAAAATATCCAAAACCCTATAATTGGGGCTTCGGGACCGCATCTGCCGGCCCAACGCAACCCAGCTTGCGTGGCAGACCTCGCCATTGCCGTCCGAGTCGCGCGACGCCCGTCGCCCTTTTGGCTTGCAGAGCTGCAGCCAACCGAGCCCTTTTTGCTCAAGCTGGCGTGGTCCACGCCGGTGACCCTGATTGATCACGATTTCCAACACCGCCATTTCCATGGGCAAGTACGTCGTCTCGCCCGCGACACACCCGACGCATTGCGGCCGCTTCCGCGCCTCCTTTGCAATCCAGCGCGCCCAAGGCAACGGCAGCTACTGCCGGGTCTTCAGGTTTGACACGACGTTTGCGTCGCGCGATGCCGCCAAGCTGTTTGCCGTCACCCAAGGCTGGCTGCAAAGCAGCATGCCCCAGCCCTCCGCGTGCTGACCCTGCTGCGCACAGCAGACCCCAACCTGCACCCCCCTTGTTCACACACGCGTGCATCACGACGATGCGCGCTGATTCACTGAAAGGCTCCACCATGAGCAGCAAGATCTACGTGGGCAACCTGCCCTATTCCGTCACCGACGCCAGCCTCAAGAGCAACTTCGCCGAGTTTGGCGGCGTGTCCTCCGCCAAGGTCATGATGGACCGCGACAGCGGCCAGTCCAAGGGCTTCGGCTTTGTCGAGATGACGACCGCCGAGGCGGCCCAGGCGGCGATCACGGCCCTGCACGGCATGTCGGTCGATGGCCGCACCATCGTCGTGAGCCTGGCCCGGCCGCGCGAGGACCGTGTCGCGCCGGGGGCCTACAGCCCCACGGGCTACCGCGCCACCAGCCGCCGCGATGTCGGCTACGGCACGGACGGCTACGGCGGACGCAGCTGAAGCCAGCAGCGGCGCCTAAGGAAACCGGCCTTTCAAGCCGGTTTTTTTACGCCCGCGCGGTCGCGTCCATGGGTGCGGCCCGCACCCGCAGCGGCACCGAGGTCGTCCCCCACTCTGCCCACCGCGCCATCTTCACGGGCCCAGCCAGTTCGCAGTGCTCGGCGCGCATCACGAACTCTTCGAGCGCGATGCCGAGCATCAGGCGCGCCAGCGGGATGCCGGCGCACTGGTGGATGCCACGACCGAAGGCGATGTGCTTGTTGATGTTGGGGCGGTTGAGGATGAAGCGGTCGCCGTCGGGGAAGACGGATTCGTCGCGATTGGCCGAGGCGTAGATGAGGGCGATGGGCTCGCCGGTGCGGATGGTCTGGCCGTGCAGGACGACGTCCTCCTTGGCCGTGCGCGACATGCCGCGGTAGGGCGTGAAGAGGCGCAGGTACTCCTCCAGCGCGGCGGGGATGAGGCTGGGGTCGGCGCGCAGCTGCTGGTGCAGCGCGGGGTCGCCGGCCAGGTGGGCAAACATGGTGCCGATGAAGACGGCCGGCGCCACCATGCCGGTGACGAGCAGCTGGCGCACACAGCCCAGCACCATCTCGGGCGGCAGGGGCTGGCCGTTCGGGCGTGCGGCGAGCAGGGCGGTGGTGAGGTCTTCGGCCGGGTCCATGGGCTCGGCCTCGCGCTGGGCGATGACGCTGCGCGCGATGTCGTAGAGCCGCATGCTGTACTGCTTCACCACCTCGTCGTCGACGTCCATGATGGCGGTGACATAGATCTTGGTGACCTCGCGGATGGTCATGGCCAGTTCGCGGGGCAGGTTGAAGAACTCGGCAAACACATAGGCCGGGATGCGGTGCGCGAAGTCGAGCGCGATGTCGGTCTCGCCGCTATCGATCAGGGGCTGCAGCAGGGCCACGGTGTCGCGGCGGATCAGCGGCTCCAGCCGCGCCATCTTGGGCTTGGAGAAGAAGCGGTTGATGACCTCGCGGTAGTCGGTGTGCTCGGGCGGGTCCAGGTGCAGGGGTGGGCGCCGGCCGGTGAAGGCGAACTTGGGCACCACGTTCTGCACGCTGGTGGTGTAGCGCGGGTCGCTGAGCAGGGCCGAGACGTCGGCATGCCGGGTCAGCGCCCAGAAGCCGCCCCACTGCTGGCTGCGCGCCACCGGGCAGCGCTGGCGCAGGTCGGCATAGATGGCGTGGGCGCTGCTGAAGTCTTCCTCGGCGCGGGGGTCGAAGTCGTGGGCGGCGCGGCGGTCAACGCCGTCAGTGGACTCGGTGCTCATGCTCAGCTCTCCACGGTGATGCGCTCTTGCTGGACGATGCGGCCCATGGCCTGGTACTCGTCGTGCAGGCGCTTGATGACGGCCTCGCGCGGCATGGCCAGGGCTTCGACGAAGAAGCGGTCCAGCGCCTTGGCATAGGCCGGCTGCGTGGCGGCCTCGGTGATGGTGGCGGCCACGCGCTCGATGCGCTCGGGCGCCATGCCGGGCGGGCCCATGATCACGCTCCAGTCGCTGGCGACCACGCCCTCGAAGCCGCTCTCGACGAGCGTGGGCACCTCGGGCAGGAAGCGCGTGCGGCGCAGGCCCGAGGTGGCGAGGATGCGCACGCGGCCTTCGCGCTGGGCGCGCAGCAGCAGGTCACTGATGGAGACGATGGCCAGCGGCACCTGGTCGCCGATCAGCTCCTGCAGCGCCTGGCCGCCGCCGCGGTAGGGCGTGTGCACCAGGGGCACGCCGCTGCGGCGCACGATCTGCGCGCCCAGCACATGGGCCATGGTGCCCACGCCGGCCGTGGCGTAGGGGGCGAGCGAGGGGTCGCGCCGCGCGGCGTCGAGGGCTTCCTTGACGGTGCGCGCGCCGCTGCGGCTCGACGTCACCAGGGCCATGTCCAGGGTGCTCACGGCGCCCAGGGGCGTGAGGTCCTTGAACACGTCGAAGGGCGGCTTGCGGTGCGTGTGCGGCAGCACGGTCAGCACGGTGGCCGGGGTCGAGAGCAAGGTGGTGCCGTCGGGCGTGGCGGCCTTGACGGTCTGCACCGACAGCACGCCGCCGGCACCGGCACGGTTCTCGACGATGACGGACTGCGCAAAGCCCTTGGCGCGCAGCGTGTCGGCCAGGGTGCGGGCGATGAAGTCGCCGGTGCCGCCGGCCTGGAAGCCCACCACCAGGCGAGCCTGGGCGGGGATTTGTGCATGCAGCGAGGGGCAGGCAGCAGCGGTGGCCAGCGCGAGGGCATGGCGGCGGTTCAGTTTCAAACTCACGGGGACGACTTTCGAATCGGGGCGTTACAGCGGTCGCTGCGCTGGTTCCAGCAAGGGCGCAGCAAGGGGGCGGGGTGATGGTCCACAAAGGCGGGGCTGGGCACACCGCTGCTCCGTGCACGGGCATTGAGCGCGGCGGCGTCGGCCTGCCAAGGCTGGCCGGCGATGCGGGCTTCCAGGGTCTGCAGGGCGGCCAGCACCTCACCGGGCTCGAAGCCGCAGTGGCCCAGGCGCCGCACGTGGGCTGTGCGCACCTGCTCGCCCTGGCCGGCGGCCTGGGCCGCTTGTGCGTAGGCGGTGCTGAACTCGGTCAGGGTCAGCGGGTCGGCCGTGGTCTGCAGGGTCAGCAGCGGCTTGGGCGGATGGGCAGTAGGCACGTAGTGGCGCTGCATATAGGCCACGGCGGCAGGGTCGGCGGTGGTGCGGGGTGCGGCGGCGAGCAGGGCGAGGTCGTCGTCCAGCTTGTGGCCGGCGCGCTCGTAGATGGCGCGCAGCAGGTTCTCGCGGCCACTGCGGCGCACGAGGTCGGCGTAGTCCACGCCCTCGTTCCACGAGAAGTTGCCGCCGGCGCGCTGCTCCTGGTCGTCGCGCGGCAGCAGGGACGCAGGGGCGAAGGCCTGCGCCAGCGCGGCGGCCTGGGCGTCGATGTCGTCCAGCGCGGGCGGTGGGCTCTTGGCATCGGCCCAGGCGGGGGCTTGGGCCAGGGTGGCGGCTAGGGCCAGGCGGGCGCGACCCTGGGGCGTTTGGCGCGCGCTGGCCACGGCCTGCAACCAGGCCTGGCGCTGCTGGCGGCCAGCGTCACCGGCGGCGTGCAATCGCGTGGGCAGGCCCAGCTCGGGTTGCAAGGTGGCAAAGGCCCAGGTGGCGTCAAAGGCCTGGTTCATCATCGCCAGGGTGCCGGCGACGGAGCCGCAGATCAAGAGCCCGCCGTCAAAGCGCGCGGGGTGCTGCTCCACGAGTTGCGTGCTGACCAGCGCGCCCATCGAGGTGCCGATGGCGAGGGTGCGCTTGGGTTGGCCGTGCTGCTTGATGAAGGCGTCGAGCGCCTCCAGCTGCTCGGGCACCACCTGCTCCAGCGCCCAGCCGGGGCGTGAGGCGGTGATGCCCATCAGCGCATAGCCCTGGGCCAGCAGGGCGGTGCGCTCCTCGCCATGGCTGGTGCGCGGCGCGCCCAGGGTGGCCGAGTAGCCGCTGCTGTAGACCAACAGGGGCCCGCGCTGCCACTGCGCCGGCCGCTCGAAGCGGTAGACGGCGCCGCTGGGCAGCCGGCCTTCATCGACCTGCACGCCATCAGTGGTCTGAGCCTGGATTTCTGCCGCCCACGCGCCCAGACTCAGCAAAGCAGCAAGAAGCAGCCGGGTGCGCATCACCAGCGTCCGTTGATGCCGACCGACACCATGCGCCCGATGGCGCTGGCCGTCTGCGGGTCGAAGGCCAGATTGCCGTTCTGCACATAGGGCGGCTGCTTGTCGCTGAGGTTGACGACCGAGAGCGTCAGCGCCGCGTCCTTGATGTGCTCCTTGGGCAGCCAGCTCGCGAGCGACAGGCGAGCGTTCAGGTCCAGCGTGGTCAGCGCCGCGACCTGGGGCCGCGTGGCCAGCGAGGCGTTGGTGTAGGCATTGGCGTGGTTGGCAAAGAGGCTGACGCTGGCGAGCGCGTCCATCGCCCAGCCCAGCTCCAGCCGGCCCCGCAGGCGCAGCGGGTTGTTGAGCGTGTTGAGCAGGCCGCCCACCATCGGCGTGGTGGGGGTGAACTGCTGCTCGTACTTGCTCAGGTAGGTGGCCGTGAAGCCGCCGGTGAGCTGGCCGATGGGGCTGGGGGTCACGTAGCGCAGTGCCAGGTCCATGCCGGTCTGGCGCACGGCACCAGCGTTCTGGCGCCGGCCATCGACGATGAACTTGATGGTGTTCAGGCTCTCGGCCTGCGAGCCCGAGTAGACCGGGTTGGCTTTGGCGGCGTCGAGCTGGGCCGCCGTAGGCGCGCGGTTGACGTAGGCGGCCAGCTCGGGGCGCTGCAGCACGGTCACGTCGTTGCCGGGCGTGAGGATGCGGTTGCGGTAGTCGATGTCGAACCAGTCCAGCGAGGCGGTGAGGCCCCGCAGCGAGGTCGGCTTGAAGCTGAGGCCAAAGGTCTTGATGGTGGCCGTCTCGGGCTTGAGGCCCGAGGGGTTGCCGCCCAGGTAGAGCAAGCCGCGCAGCGAGGTGGTCCCGTTGGCATCGACGCGGTCCACCACGTTGACGACGCCTTGCACGGGGTCGATGTCGCCCATGGTGGGCGCGCGGAAAGCGCGGCTGTAGGTGCTGCGCACTTCGAGCCCGTCGTGCGGCACCCAGCTCAGGCCCACCTTCGGGGTCTTGGCGGAGCCGAAGTCACTGTAGTGCTCGACGCGGCCAGCCAGGGCCATGTCGAGCCGCTGCACCAGCGGCACCTGCATGCCGGCCGACACCAGCGGCACGTTCAGCTCGGCAAACACGCCCTGCACCTTGCGCTCGGGGTTGGAGGCGGCGTTGTCCACGCTGCGCGTGGTGGCGGTGGTGGGCGTGGTGGTGTTGTTGATGACGAAGTAGGGCAGCTTGTCCTGGTGTGACTGCAGGCCCACGGCGGCACGCACGGTGCCGGCCGGCACGCTGAAGAGCGGGCCATCGGCGCGCGCCGCGAAGTCCAGCATCGAGAACTTGGCGTTGCGGTCCTGGTAGCCGATGAGGCCGGCGATGGTGGCCGGGTTGTTGCACTTGAAGGCCGCGCCGTCGCAGAAGAGATTGAGCGAGGTGGCGGCGTTGGTATCGGCCAGCGCGGTGTTGACCGCGTTGTTGTTGACGATGTCGATCAGGTTGCGGTTCTGCGTGGTGCTGTGGGCCACGTGGAAGTTGCCCCTCCAGCGCGCAGGCAGGTCAAAGTCCAGCACGGCGGCAAACTGCTGCGAGCGCTCGAAGCCGATGGACTTGGCTGCGCCGGTGTCGCCATAGAACGAGTAGTTGATGACTTCCGAGGTGCCGCCCGCCACCGGCGTGACGAAGAAGGGGTTGGTCGCGCGCACCGTGTAGTTGCCGGAGACGGCGCTGATGCTGCGATCGAACCGGCGCTGGCTCCAGAAGCCCTCTAGCGTCAGCGTGACGCTGTCGTTCAGCTCCTGCACGACATTGAACACGCCGCCGTTGCGCTCCTGCGCGGGCAGCACGCTCACACCTTGGTGGGCGCTTTGCTTGTTGGCCGTGCCGGCCACCAGGCGCGAGGCGGCCAGGCCAATGCCGTTCTGGCCGGCGGGTATGGCGTAGCGCGTGCTGCCGATCTGCACATTGCCCGGCGCCGCGTTGAAGCCGCGCAGGTCAGGCCCGCCCCAGGGGCGCAAGTCGTCGGTGAAGAAGGGGCGGCTCGTCGCGTTGAGCTCGCTGCGGCTGTTGCCGTCCAGGGCCAGCATGGCGCTGCCGCCGGTCCACTGCGACCCCACGATCAGGCCGGCTTGCTTCTGGTGCATGCCGTCGGCGCTGCCGTAGCGCAGCATGGCCTCGGCCCCGCTGAAGTTGCGCCGCAGCCGCAGGTTGACCACGCCACCCACGGCGTCGGAGCCATAGGTGGCCGAGGCGCCGTCGGTCACCACTTCCAGGCGTTCGACGGCGAGCGCGGGGATGCTGGAGGGGTCGGTGTACTGCCCGGCCACGCCGCCGGGGGCGATGCGCCGGCCCGAGACCAGCACCAGGGTCGATTCGGGCCCGAGGCCGCGCAGGTTGATGCCTGAGCCGGCCGTGACGTTCTGGTTGGCGTTCTGCGTGGTGCTGAGGTGGGTGTCGCTGGCACCGAGGTTGGCGATCTGCGGCAGGTCGCGCAGCAGGTCCACCACGGTGGCGGCGGGAGAGCGTTCAAGGTCCGTCCGCGAGAGGCTCACGACCGGCGAGCCGACGGTGCGTGTGCCGCGGATCAGGGTGCCGGTGACGACCACGGCGTCCATCTGCTGCGGCTGCTCCTGGGCCAGCGCGGGGGCTGCTGACAAGAGCGCCACGCAAGCGGCGGCAATGGCGCTTGAGCGCCCGGGCGTGAGGGATGCGGAAGGCTTCAACGGGGTCTCCTCTATCGGTGCTTGGGGGGGCAGGGTGGGGATGGGGGCCGGGGTTCGGCGTAGCTGCTCTGGCGGTGGCGCAGATGGGGCGCGATCTCGGGGCGCACGCTGGCCACGAGGCGGCGCAGTTGCTCAGCGGCGGGCGGGCCGAGGTGGTCGTAGGCCTCGATGAAGAGCGCGCGGGCTTGCTCGCGCGGGAAGTTGGCCGGCAGCAGCTCGGTGGGCAGCAGGGGGTCGTTGCGCACGGCGCTGCGCCAGGCGTCCATCAGCTGGGTGCGGCGGACCAGGGCATCGCTGGTGGGCACCCGGCCCTCGCGGGCGCGCTTGACCAGCGGGGCGTACTGTTCGATGAACGCCGTGTAGTGGCTTGCGACGGTGTCGAGGTCGTAGGCCTCCAGCGGGTTGCGCCCGCCAAAGCCGGCCTCGTGCCGCGCGCACAGCACCGTGACCTGCAGGGGCTCGGGCGCGCCGAGCGAATCGAGCACTTCGCGCGCTGTCTGCACCCCAGCCGCACCCGGCCGTAGCCAGGCGGCGTCATAGAACCGCGCAAAGCGCGCCGCCAGCAGCCGGGTGCGCAGCTGGGCCCGCAGCTCGCGCTGGGCCTCGGGCACCGAGGCCAGCACCAGCGTCCACTGGCCGTCCCAGGGGGCGGGCTGGGTGTCGGTGCCCAGCAGGCGCGCAAAGCGCTCCTGGTGGTGGGCCAGCGCCCAGTCGCTCAGGCGGTAGAGCACCGCGCGGCCCAGCATGTCGCGCATCAGGAAGCCGTGGCCGGCCACGCGCTCCAGCGCCAGCCGCGCCGCCATGTCCGAGATGCCGAACTCCGCCAGCACACGCGTGAAGACGCCGGCCGGGATCGGCCCGCCAGCGTCGGCCCAGGTGTAGTCGCCCAGCAGCGTCCGGACGAGGGACTGGGTGCCGTTGGTCTCGCGATTGCGCGTCGGGGTGCTCATCAATAGCCTCGAAAGTGGTTCACAGACTGAACGATATTGCGCGATCTCGCATCCAGACAAACGCTAGGAATGACGGTCGCACAGGCAAACGTATATTTGGCCGCAAACGCCCCCCGCCATGCCTTCGCCACCCTTGCTTCGTCCCCTGTTTATGGGCCGTGCCGACCCCATGCGGCGGGGCCTGCTCGCCCTGGTGGCAGCGGCCAGCCTGCCGGGCACCGGGCGTGCCGAACCCTTGGCCACGCTGCGCCTGCTGCTGGGCGCACCGGCCGGCGGCCCGGGCGACCTGATGGCGCGCCAGCTGGCCGAGCGCCTGCGCGGCGAGCACGCCCGAGCCGTGGTGGTGGAGAACCGCAGTGGCGCCGGTGGCCAGCTGGCCGTGGCGGCGCTGAAGGACGCGCCGGTCGATGGCAGCGTGCTGCTGCTGGTGCCTTCGTCCGTGGTGTCGATCTACCCCTTCACCTACGCGCGCCTGCCCTACCGCGTCGAGACCGACCTGCAGCCGGTGGCCCTGGTGGCGCACTCGCCGCTGGCCTTTGGCGTCGGGCCGGCCGTGCCGGCGGCGGTGAAAAGCTTTGCCGACTTCCTCGCCTGGGCCCAGGCCCACCCGCAGCAGGCCAGCTATGGCTCACCGGCCTCGGGCTCCATCGCCCACCTGCAGGCGGCAGCCGTAGCGCAGGCCAGTGGCGCACCGCTGGTGCACGTGCCCTATCGCGGTGGCGCGCAGGCCGTGGGTGACCTGCGCGGCGGCTCGCTGCCCAGCTTGAGCGCACCGCTGGGCATCTTCCTGCCGCACATGGCCTCGGGCCAGATCCGGCTGCTTGCCGTGTCGGGCGAGGCGCGCAGCCAGCTTGCGCCCAGCGTGCCCACCTGGCGCGAGCTGGGCTTCAAGCTGACGGCGCGCGAGTGGTACGGCTTCTTTGCGCCGGGCCGCACCCCGCGCGAGGTGGTGGCGCGCAGTGCTAGCGCGCTGCTGAAGTCACTCGACAGCCCCGAGGCCGGCGCCCTGCTGGCGCGCTTTGGCCTGGAGCTGACACCCGCCGGCCCCGAGCGCCTGGCCGCCCTGATCCAAGCCGATGCCGCCGAGTGGCGCGGCCTGATCCAACGCATTGGCTTCACCGCCGAGTCCTGAGCATGAGCAACGACATTCCCACCTGCCCGGTCGCCCTTCCCGTCGACTTCCGCGTCGACGCTGACGAGAGCTTTGGCAGCGCCCACCGCCAGTACGCCGAGCTGCGCGCGCGCTGCCCGGTGGCGCACACCGATTCGCTCGGCGGCTTCTGGGCCGTGACGCGCTATGCCGATGTACTGCAAGTGCTGGGCGAGCCCGAGACCTACATCACCTCGGTGCAGAACGTGGTGCCCAAGGTGGCCTTCACCGGCCGGCGCCCGCCGCTGCACCTGGACCCGCCCGAGCACACGCCCTACCGCGCGGTGCTCAACCCCCTGCTGTCACCCGAGCGCGTGGCCCTGCTGGAGCCCACGGTGCGCCGGCTCACCCGTGAGCATCTGAAGCAGCTGCTGGACGCCGGCAGCGGCGACATCTGCGAGGTGGTGGGGGGCCAGGTGCCCGTGAAGGTGTTTGCCACCTGGATGCAGCTGCCCGCGCCGCTGGAGGCCGCCTTGATGGACGCCGGCCCGGCCTTTGTGCGCGCCGTCGAGGCCAACGACCCCGAGGCCATGAAGGCCACCAGCCTGGCGCTCTACGACATGGCGCGCGAGCTGATCGCGCTGCGCCACCGCGAGCCGCTCGACCCCGACAGCGACCCCACCAGCGCCATCCTGGCCGCGCGCATCAATGGCGAGCCCGTGCCCGACGCCATGGCCATCGGCATGGTGCGCCAGGTGCTGGTGGTGGGCATCGTGGCGCCGCTGGTGATGACGGGCAATGTCGCCGTCCACCTGGCCCAGCATCCCGCGCTGCATGCGCAGCTCAAGGCCGACCCTGCGCTCGTGCCTGCCGCGCTCGAGGAGTTCCTGCGCCTCTACACGCCCTACCGCGGCTTTGCTCGCACCGCCAACCGCGACGTCGAACTCGGTGGCAGGCAGATCCGTGCGGGCGAGGCCATCGCCCTGGTCTACGCCTCGGCCAACCGCGACGAAGCGGTGTTCGAGCGGCCCGACGAATTCATCCTCGACCGCCCCAACATCAAGGACCACATCGCCTTTGGCCGCGGCGCCCACTACTGCGCCGGCGCCGCCCTGGGGCGGCTGCAGGTGCGCGTGCTGCTGGAGGAGCTGCTCGCCGCCACCACACGGCTGGAGCTGCTGGCCGAGCCGGTGATGTCGCCCTTCCCCGAGCTTGGGCCCTGGCAGGTGCGAGTGCGCTTGCTCGCTGGCTGATCAGCGGTTCGCCGAGTAGTTCACCGGGATCCACTCATAGCCCTTGCCATCGGCGCGCAGCTTGCCGATGCCGGGGAAGGCGAGGTGGGTGGCGGCAGCGTAGTGCCCTTCAGTCGCCGCAGCGGCGTAGGCGGCCTGGCGCTGGGGGGCGGCGGCCTTGGGGTCGCTGTCGAAGGCGATGGTGATGCTGGGGTCCGGGAACTGCACGGCGGCGACGTGCATCAGGTCGCCCCAGAAAACCATCTTCTGCGCGCCGCTCTGGGCCACGTAGACGCTGTGGCCGGGGGTGTGGCCGTAGGTGGGGAAGGCCTTGACGCCGGGCACCAGCTCGACACCGTCCTTGGCTCCGGTGAAGGGCTTGAAGCGACCGGCGTCCTTGTAGGGTTTGACGGACACCATGGCGCCCATGAAGAAGCCCTTGGCCGAGTCGGGCGCCTTGGCCATCTCGGCCTCGCTGAGCCAGAAGTCGGCATCGCGCTGGTCCACGCGCAGCACGGCATTGGGGAAGACGGTCTTGCCCTCCGCCGTGGCGCCGCCGATGTGGTCGCCATGCAGGTGGGTGATGTAGATCTCGTCCACCTGCTCCGGGCTGTAGCCGCTGGCCTTGAGGTTGGCGAGCAGGCGGCCGAGCGTGGGCCCGAAGAGGCTGGCGGCGCCGGTGTCGATGAGGACGAGCTTGGTGCCGGTGTTGACGAGGTAGCCGTTGACCGAGGTCTCCAGCGGGACGCCAAGGTAGCGGTGCTGCAGCGCGCGGGCCACCTGGCCGGGCTGGGCGCCTTGCAGCAGTTGTTCGGGGTTGAGGTCGAGCGTGCCGTCGGACAGCGCGGTGACCTCGAAGCTGCCCAGTGGCATGCGATACCAGCCCGGGGCCTGGCCCTTGAGCTGAGGGCCGGCGGCGTGGGCACTGAGGGCGGCAAGGGTGTGGCGCATGGCGGTGTCTCCAAAGAATGCCGCGCAGGATAGCGGCGCGCGCTTTGCCCCTGCGCGTGCACGTACATTGCCAAACATGAAAGGCATGACGTCGCGCTATCTCGTGTGCCTGGGCCGCGAGATCCACCTTACCGAGTGGGCGGCGCCGGGTCTTGCCCCCGACGCTCCGGTGCTGGTCGCCTGGCATGGCCTGGCGCGCAGCGGGCGCGACTTTGATGTGCTGGCCCGCCAGTTGTGCGACCGCTGGCGCGTCATCTGTCCCGACACCGTGGGCCGGGGCCTGTCGCAATGGGCCGAGGACCCGGCCGCCGAGTACCACCTGGGCGCCTACGTCGCGCTGGCCGAGAGCCTGCTCGACCAGCTGGGGCTCACCCAGTGCGACTGGCTCGGCACCTCGATGGGCGGTGCCATCGGCCTGCTGGGCGCAGCCACCCGGCTGCAGGGGCGCATCCGCCGCCTGGTGCTCAATGACATCGGCCCCGAGATCGAGGCGGCCGCCGTGGCGCGCATCCGCACCTATGCCGGGGCGCCGCCCGCCTTTGCGACGGTGACCGAGCTGGAGGCCTACTTCCGCGAGATTTACGCGTCCTTCGGCGTGCTGACCGACGCGCAATGGCGCCAGCTCACCGAGACCTCGCTGCGCCGCCTGCCCGATGGCCGCGTCACGCCGCACTACGACCCGCGCATCGTCCAGCAGTTCGAGCGGGCGACCGACGACTACCTGCTCTGGGACGCCTGGGACCGTCTGCGTCTGCCCGTGCTGTGCCTGCGGGGGGCTGATTCCAGCTTGCTGAGCGCCACCACCGCCGAGGCCATGCGCACGCGCGGGCCTCTGGCCGAGCTGATCACCGTGCCCGGTTGCGGGCATGCGCCGGCCCTCAACACGGCCGAGCAGATCGGGTGGGTGGAGCGGTTTCTGTCCGCGTCAGAGATAGGGCTGCTTGGCGGCGTACAGCGCTGAGAGCTTTTCCACCAGCGTGGCGGGGCCAAAGGGCTTGCGGATGTACAGGTCGGCGCCGCAGGCGGCCACAGCCTCCTGGATGGCCGACTCGGGCTTGGCGCTGACCAGCACCACCTTGGGCGCCGCAGCGCCATAGGTCGCCTTGATGCGTCGGCAGGCTTCGGCGCCGTCAAACTCGCCCGGCATCATGATGTCGATCAAGACCAGGTCGGGCCGAAGCGCCCCGACGGCGGCCACCGCAGAGGCGCCGTCCACCGCTTCGTGCACCTCGAAACCGCTGGCCAGCTCCATCGTCAGGCGCAGCAGTTCACGGATGTCTTCACTGTCATCAACGACCAGGATCTTGTGCATGCCGAACGACTCCGGTGGCAGCAGGCGCCACCCGCGTCCGACAGGCTAGCGACTTTCCTGAGCGTCCGCCACGGCGTCGGTGCCAAGCAATTCACGGTGCAGCCAGGCGCGCGCCAGCACCCAGTCGCGCTTGACGGTGGCGAGCGACACGCCCAGCACCTCGGCAATCTCCTCGTTCTCCAGCCCACCGAAGAAACGCAGCTCCACGCCCCGCGCGGCGCGCGGGTCCACGGCATGCAGCGCCAGCAGCGCCTCGTGCACGCTGATCACGTCACGGTCGGGCGGCAGGGCCAGCTGGTCCAGGCCCGAGATCGTCAGCGACTCCAGCTCGGCGCTGCGCTTGTCGGCCCGGCGGGCCAGCTCGTGGTTGACGAGGATGCGCCGCATCATCATCGAGGCCACCGCCAGGAAGTGCGCGCGGCTGCGCCACTGCGTGCGTGACTGCGAGGCCAGCCGGAACCAGGCCTCGTGCGACAGCGCCGTGGGCGACAGCGTGTGCCCCTCGGACTCGCGGCGCAGGTGGTTGCGGGCGATGCCACGCAGCTCCTGGTAGAGCGTCGTGAAGAGCTGGTCACCCACGCCGGCTGCGTCGGGTGCCAGCTGGCTGAGCCAGGCCGTCACATCGGCATCCAGCGCGTCGTCGTCGGGGAGCTCCTTGTCCATGGGGGGATGCTAGGGCAGGCGCAGCCGCCATGAGCCATCCAGGCTTCGCAAGCTGCGTAAACCTGCATGTCTCTGACGAGTCTGGCCGCGCCAGCGACCCGATACTGAAACCATGCCCCCCGCCGCCTCCTGGGACCAAGTCCGCGACCTTTTTGACCGCGCCCTCGCCCTGCCGCCTGCCGACCGCGCCGCCTTCGTCGCCGCCAGCGGCCAGCCCGAGGCCGTGCAGCGAGAGGTGCTGTCCCTGCTGGCGCACTCGGAAGCGCTCGACGACGCAGGCTTTCTGGCCTCGCCCGTGGCGGCGGCGGCTGCCGAGGCTTCGGCTGCGGCGCGCAGCGCCCGGCCGGGCCAGCGCTTCGGGGCCTGGACGCTGGACCGCCTGCTGGGCAGCGGCGGCATGGGCGAGGTGTGGCTCGCGCAGCGCAGCGATGGCTCCTTCGAGGGCGAAGCGGCCATCAAGCTGCTCAAACCGGGCATGGACTCGGCCAGCGTGTACGCGCGCTTCGCCACCGAGCGCCAGGCGCTGGCGCGCCTGAGCCACCCGCACATCGCCCGGCTGCTCGATGCCGGGCTTGGGCCTGACGGCCGGCCCTATGTGGTGATGGAGCACGTGCAGGGCCAGCCCATCCACCGGGCCTGCGCGAGCCTGCCGCTGGCCGAGCGTCTTGCCGTCTTCCTGCAGCTGGCCGATGCCGTCTCCCACGCGCACCGGCACCTGCTGGTGCACCGCGACCTCAAGCCCGGCAATGTGCTCGTCACGCCCGAGGGCCAGGTCAAGCTGCTGGACTTCGGCATCGCCAAGGCGCTGGACCCGCTGGAGTCCACCGACCCCGACGAGACGCGCCTCGGCGAGCGCCCCCTGACCCCCAGCTACGCCAGCCCCGAGCAGCTGCGTGGTGAGCCCGTCACCACGGCCACCGACATCTACTCGCTCGGCGTGCTGCTCTATCTGGTGCTCACCGGCCGTCGCCCCTACGGGCGCGACGCCACCGACGCGCCCTCGCTGATCCAGGCCGCGCTGCACGAGGCGCCGTCGCGCCCCTCCACCCTGGACGCGCCCGACGGCGATGCACCGCACTGGCCGCGCCTGCGGGCACAGCTGGAAGGCGACCTCGACAACATCCTGCTCAAGGCGCTGGAGAAGCAGCCCGAGCACCGCTATGCCTCGGTGCAGGACTTTGCCGCCGACCTGCGCGCCTACCTCGCCGGCCGCCCGGTGAGCGCCCGCGCGGCCACCTGGCCCTACCTGGCGTGGCGCTTTGTCGGCCGCCACCGTCTGGCCGTCGGCCTGGCCGCCACGGCCATGCTGGCCCTGGTGCTGGGCCTCGGGGGCACGCTGTGGCAGATGCAGCTCGCCCGCGAGGCCCAGGCCCGCGCCGAGCACCGCTTCACCCAGCTGCGCGAGCTGTCGCGCCAGATGGTGTTCGGCTACCACGACCAGATCGCCAACCTGCCCGGCAGCCTGGCCACGCGCGAGGCCCTGCTCAAGGACGCGCTCAAGTACATGGACGGCCTGGCCACCGAGCTGGGCCCCGAGCTGGCCCGCCAGCCGCAACTGGCGCGCGAGCTGGCCGAGAGCTACTCGCGCATCGCCGCGCTGCAGGGCGATGGCTTTGCCCCCAGCGCCGAGAACCTGCAGGCCTCGCGCGGCAACCTCGGCAAGGCCCTGGCCCTGCTGCCCTACTACCTCGACAACACCGCCTCGGCCGAGCGCCGCGACCCCGCCGCCTGGCGCGTGGCCGCCGAGATGCACGAGGGCCGCGCCATCTTGGCCATGCGCGCCGGCCAGCTCACCGAGACCAAGGCCGCGCTGGACGACGCCCGCCGGCTCGATGAAGAGGCCCTGCGCCTCGCCCCGCAGGACAGCCGCACCCAGGCCCAGCTCGCCTCCGTGCTCGGGCGGTTGGGGCTGCTGCTGGGCGGCAACCCGCTGCAGGCCCAGCTCGGTGACCTGAAATCGGCAGGCCAAGCCCTCCGGCAGGCCGTGGCGCTCTATGGCCAGCTGTGCGCGCGTGAGCCCGGCAATGTCGAATGGACCCACCAGCACGCCTGGGCCCAGCAACTGCTGGCCTCCTGGGGCTGGCTGGCCGGCGAGCGCGAGACCGCGCTGCGCGCCGCCAACGAGGCCCTGCGCCTGCGCGACGCGGTGCTGCGCGCCGAGCCCGGCAACCCACAGTTTCGCTACCAGCATGCGCTGGTGCGCTCGTCGGCCGCGCGCATCCATGCCGACACCGGCAACCCCGTGGAAGGCGCGCGCCTGCTGGACGAAGCGCTCGCTGGCCTGGACGCCGAGCTCAAGGCCGACCCCGCCAACCAAGCCGCGCGGCGCGACATCGTGCTGCTCACCACCGCCCGCGCCCGCATGCGCTGGCAGGCTGAGCCCACGCCCGCCAACGCCGCTGCGCTGCGCCGCATGCTCGACAACTTCCCGCCCGCCGACCAGCTGGCCGGCGACTTCTACCTCTCGCGCTGGCGCGCCGAAGCCGCCTACGCCGCCGGCCGCGCTGCGCCCGATGCGGCCGAGCAGCTGCGCCTCGCCCAGGAGGCTGAAAGCCTGATGCGCGCCACCGCCGACCAGCCCGCCAACGCCAGCCGCCGCTGGATGCTGGCCCGCGCGCTGAGCCTGCAGGCCACGGCGCTGCAGCGCCAGGGCCAAGATGCTGCCGCCCGCGAGCGCGCGTCACAGGCCATCGCGCTTTGGCAACCCGGCGGCGCCCCGGCGCTCTACCGTGACGACGAAGCCGAGGCCCGGCGCCTGGCTGCGGTGGCGGCCCGCTAGACCCCAGGGGACCCCAACAGGCCCCGATAGCATCCGGGCCATGCGCGCCCCTCTTGCCAGCCTCCTGTTCGTTCTTGTCGCGGCGGCCCACGCCGCCCATGCTGCCCCGCTACCCCCCGCCGCCCGCGCCGAGGCCGAGGCCCTGCTGCTGCGCATGCAAGCCTCAGGCTGCGAGTTCCAGCGCAATGGCAGCTGGTACAGCGGCGCTGAGGCGCGCGGCCACCTGCTCAAGAAGCTCGACTACCTGGAGGGCAAGGGCCTGATCACGACCACCGAGCAGTTCATCGCCCAAGGCGCGTCATCCAGCAGCATGAGCGGCAAGCCCTATCTGGTGCGCTGCGCGGGCAAGCCGGTGCAGGAGACCGGGCCCTGGTTCCTGGCTGAGCTCAAGGCGCTGCGCCAGCCGCAGGCGGCCTCGGGCGTCAAGAAGTAGGCGGCGTGCGCCTCCCCCTGCCACTGCACCCAAAACAGGCGGGCAGTTTGCGCGGGCGCTGTTGTCAGTGAGCTTCAGGCACGCTCGGCGGGGCGGCAGTGGTCCACGGTGTCGTGGGTGTCCGTCGCGTCCACGGGCGAGGGCAGCAGGCTCATGACAAAGCCCAGCAGGGCCACCGCCATGGTGGCGGCAACCTTGACGAGGGGCGATGCGACTTGCATGGCCCAAATACTGCGGGAAACCCTCGGCCTTGTGGCCCCCTAGCCTGGAGGTGAATCTTGGGGTCTGTGGCCGCCCGGGCACGCCCAGTCAGGGGGCGCGCTTAGCGCCTCCAATGCCTAAGGGCGCTTTCAGCGCCCGTGGGGCCAGACCGCGCGCTTGGTGGGGCTCTTGGCAGCCTTGCCCTTGTTGGCCCAGAGCCGGTAGGCCGCTGGCGTCAGCTCGCGCTTGAGCAGGGCCACCAGCGCCCCGTGGCCGATGCCGTGCTCCATCAGCACCTTGTTGTAGGGCGGGGTGTCGTCCCAGGCGGTCGCAATCACGCGCTGGATTTCTTCGGGGCTCAGTTTGGGCGCTGCTTTGGCCATGTGGGGATTGTCAGCGCCAGTAGGCGTTGAAACTGCCGGTCTGGTCGGAGGTCAGCTGGGCGTGCAGGCGCAAGGCTTCGGTATCGGTCAGCGATGAGACGTGGTCGGCCACCAGGCGGGCGGCCTGGGCTTCGGCGGCGGTGCCGCGAAGCGCGCCCTGGCTGCGCAGTTGCTCCTGCATGGAGTCGGGCAGCAGCAGTCCGCGCAGCTTGGGGTCGTTCTCGACCGCGTTCTCGAACAGGGTGTCGAACAGCTCACCCACGATCTTGCGGCTGCGGTAGTGGACCATCTTGAGCCTTCGCGAGTTGATGACGCGGTGGAAGTTGAAGGCCTTCAGGCACTCGATGCGCAGCTTGCTCTCGGGCTCCACCACGACGCGCGAGAAATGCGCCGTGCCCCGGTCCACCTCGATGTCCACGGCGCCGATGTGCCGCTCGATCAGCGCCTCCAGGAACTGCCGCCGCACCATGGGGTGGCGGGCGTGCATGACCGACTCCAGGTAGGTGCGCGCCACAAAGATGTGCCGCGCGCGGTTGCCCTCCACGCTGTCCGCCTGGATGTGCGGGTAGGCGTCGCCCAGGTCGAAGAGGCTGGCGAACACCTGGGTCAGCGCCTCGAGGATGCGCGAGTTGGCGGCTTCGACGTCGTCGTCGGCGAGCAGGCCCAGGCAGGCGCGCACGCCCTCCTCGGAGCGGATGCTGGCCAGCAGCTCGTCATCCGGCGCCACCAGGTCCAGCGGCGTGACGATGCCGGCCTCCAGCGTGTCTTCCAGGTCATAGGCCGAGTAGGCGATGTCGTCGGCGATGTCCATGATCTGGCACTCGACGGTGCGCTGCGCGGTGCCCACGCGCACACCCGAGCTCAGGCCCAGCGCCTGCAGGCGCTGGATCACGGGCAGGTCTTCGGCATACACGCCCTTGGCGCCGCGCCCAGGCCGGGGCTGCAGCAGATAGGGGTACTTGACCACGGCGGCCAGGGTGCCGGCGGTGAGGTTCATGCCCCGGGGCGAGGCCTCGGTGCCGGCGATGGCGTACTCGGCCGCCTCACGGTCACCGATCAGGCCCAGCCGGTTCTCTAGCCGCGCCACGATGCGCAGGGTCTGGGCATTGCCCTCGAAGCCGCCGTAGGCCAGCATGCGCTCGTTCAGCACCTCCTCGCCCGAGTGCCCGAAGGGCGGGTGGCCCAGGTCGTGCAGCAGGCTGGCGCAGGCCACGATGTGGCCGTTGACCCGGTAGCCCCCGAGCTGCGCACCATGCCGCAGATTGAGCGCCAGCGCGATGCGCGAGGCGATGTCCGAGACCTCCAGCGAGTGCGTCAGCCGCGTGCGGAAGACCTCGTTCTCGCCCGCCGGGATCAGCTGGGTCTTGCCCTGCAGGCGCCGCAGCGCGCTGGAGTGGACGATGCGCGAGTAGTCGCGCTCGAAGGGGCTGGCGCCGCGGTAGTTGTCGTCAAAGGGCACGCACAGCCGGCGGGCGTAGGCCTCGGGCCAGGTGGCGGGCTCGGCCGCAGCGAGCCGCTGCTCGGCCGGGGCCTCGGCGGCCGGGTGCGTCGCGTCCTTGAAGGCCGACAGCGCCTGCGTGCGGCGGCGCACCTCGTGGTGCACGGCCAGGCTCAGCAGCCGCTGCGGGGTGTAGGGGCGGCGGCGCAACGAGGGCTTGGGGGGCGTGGGCGGTTTGCCCGGTGGCTTCGACATCAGCGGAATTTCTGGATCAAGGGGTGGGCGGCCGCAGGCCGCGCGTCGAATTGATTGTGCGCGGTGCTGAATGCAAGCCCTGGGCCAGCTGCCCCTCCCCACCGCAGAATGCACGGCCTGACCCGACTTCCGCCCCCGCCATGCAACGACAGTCCTGGAAGCTCTTCCCCACCCTGGTCCAACGCTGCCAGGGGGTGCTGGCGCCTGACGAGCTGGCGCTGATCCGCAGCCATTGCCTAACGCAGGAGAGCCGGCCCCACGGTTCCTTGCAGGGCGATGCGGCTTCGACCTTTGCGGCCCAGGCCCGCTTCATCGAGGCCCTGCAAGCGCAAATCCCGGCCTTGGCCGGGCTGGGCGAGCGCCTCAGCCTGCTCGTGAACGACTACGCCCGCGAGCTGGGTCACCCGCTGCTTCGCATCAGCAACTCATGGTTCAACGTGCAGCGCCCCGGCAGCCTGCTGCGCCACCACACCCACCCGGCGTCCTACGTCTCGGCCGCGCTGTGCATCGCCAGCGACGAGCGCAGCAGCAAGCTCTTCTTCGAGAACCCCAACCCCTTGATCGGCTTCGTCGGGCACGAGCAGCCGACCGAGTTCAACATGGAGATGGCCCGCTTCAAGCTCGACCCGGGCGACCTGCTGCTCTTCCCGTCCTGGCTCAAGCACGGCTCGGGCTACGAGGCCAACGAGTCGGCTTTGCGCATCATGGTCAGCCTCAATACCGAGGTGGCCTGACGCCTGAAGCGTCTCAACGCCCTGGCTTCTTGCGCACTGTGCCGGTGGCGCGCGGTGGCAGCCCGGTGTGCTGGGTCAGCAGCTTGCCGCGCGCGGGCGACACGTGTTTGGCCGGTGCCGAAGCCTTCACCGGGGTGCTGTTGGTGCGCCGGGCGCTTTGGTAGCTGCCGTCGGTGCTGGGCTGGTAGGTCGGGATCAGGTGGTGCTTGCCGTTGCCGATGAGGTCGGCGCGGCCCATGGCCTTCAAGGCCTCGCGCAGCAGCGGCCAGTTGTTGGCGTCGTGGTAGCGCAAAAAGGCCTTGTGCAGGCGGCGGCGGCGCTCGCCGCGCACGATGTCCACGCGCTCGCCCTTGGTCTCCAGCCGGCTGATGCCCTTGAGCGGGTTCTGGCCCGAGTGGTACATGGCCGTGGCCGTGGCCATGGGGCTAGGGTAGAAGGTCTGCACCTGGTCGGCGCGGAAGCCGTTCTTCTTCAGCCACATGGCGAGGTTCATCATGTCCTCGTCGCTGGTGCCGGGGTGGGCGGCGATGAAGTAAGGGATCAGGTACTGCTTCTTGCCCGCCGCCTCGCTGGCGGCCTCGAACATCTGCTTGAAGCGGTCATAGGCGCCGATGCCCGGCTTCATCATCTTGGACAGCGGCCCGTTCTCGGTGTGCTCGGGCGCGATCTTGAGGTAGCCGCCCACGTGATGGGTGACGAGCTCCTTCACGTACTCGGGGCTTTGCACGGCCAGGTCGTAGCGCAGGCCCGAGCCGATCAGCACCTTCTTCACACCCCGCAGGCCGCGCGCGCGGCGGTAGAGCTGGATGAGCGGGCCGTGGTCGGTCTTGAGGTTGCCGCAGATGCCGGGGTAGACGCAAGACGGCTTGCGGCAGGCGGCCTCGATCTCAGGTGACTTGCAGGTCAGCCGGTACATATTGGCCGTGGGGCCGCCGAGGTCAGACACGATGCCGGTGAAGCCCTTGACCTTGTCCCGCATGTCCTCGATCTCGCGAATGATCGAGTCCTCGCTGCGGCTCTGGATGATGCGGCCCTCGTGCTCGGTGATGGAGCAAAAGGTGCAGCCGCCAAAGCAGCCGCGCATGATGTTCACGCTGAAGCGGATCATTTCCCAGGCCGGGATCTTGGTCTCGCCGTCGTGGCCGCCGTTTGAATCGGCATAGCTCGGGTGCGGGCTGCGCGCATAGGGCAGGTCGAACACGTGGTCCATCTCCGCTGTGGTCAGCGGGATGGGCGGCGGGTTGATCCAGAGGTCACGGTCGGCATGCCTTTGAACCAGGGCGCGCGCATTGCCGGGGTTGGTCTCCAGGTGCAGCACGCGGTTGGCGTGGGCGTAGAGCACGGGGTCGCTCTTGACCTGCTCGTAAGCCGGCAGGCGCACGACGGTGTGGTCACGCGGGGGCAGGGCCAGCTTGCCGGTCTTCTTGTTGACGTGGAGCTGGATGGTGTTGGGCGCGGCGGCGTCTTCGCCCGGGGCCGTGGCGCAGACCGTCTCGTCCACCATCTGGTAGGGCGAGATCAGCTCATCGATGCGTCCGGGGCGGTCCACCTCGGTCGAGTCGAGCTCGAACCAGCCCTCGGCGGTCGGGTCGTCCTTGCGGCGCATGAAGGCCGTGCCGCGCACGTCGGTGATGGTGTCAATCGTCTGCCGCCGCGCCAGCCGGTGCGCGATCTCGACGATGGCGCGCTCGGCATTGCCATAGAGCAGCATGTCCGCCTTGCTGTCCACCAGGATGGAGCGGCGCACCTTGTCCTGCCAGTAGTCGTAGTGCGCGATGCGGCGCAAGGAGGCCTCGATGCCGCCGATGATCACCGGCACCTCCTTGAAGGCCTCGTGGCAGCGCTGCGTGTAGACCAGGGTCGCCCGGTCCGGCCGCTTGCCCGCTGCGCCGCCGGGGGTGTAGGCGTCGTCGGTGCGGATTCGCCGGTCCGCCGTGTAGTGGTTGATCATCGAATCCATGTTCCCGGCCGCCACGCCAAAGAACAGGTTGGGCTTGCCCAGGGCCTTGAAGGCCTCGGCGCTGTCCCAGTTGGGCTGGGCAATGATGCCCACGCGGAAGCCCTGCGCCTCCAGCACCCGCCCGATCACCGCCATGCCAAAGCTCGGGTGGTCCACATAGGCGTCCCCGGTCACGATGACGATGTCGCAGCTGTCCCAGCCCAGCTGGTCCATCTCGGCCCGCGTGGTGGGCAGGAAGGGCGCGGTGCCAAAACGCTTGGCCCAGAAGGGGCGGTAGGCGGTCAGGGCCTTGGGTGCTTGAGGGAGGGCGGACATGGGGCCAGATTGTCCCAGGCGAGGCTGCCGGCTGTGCGGGATAGCCCTGCGAGTTGACGGGGTGCCGCAGGGAGGCGCTCCCGCCCCCCGGAATCGATACAGGCCTAGCTAATGCACGGAACTTCCAGCCAATACGCATTCAAAGCGCACGAGGCGGTCAGCTGAAGCAGCTTCGTGGGGCTTGCCAGGCGCCGATACGGTGCCGGTGCTCCAGCGCTCCAGTACCCCTCTGGCTGTATCTGGCGACCTTGCCGAGACGCCTATCAAGTGGCTGTCTGGCCACGCTGCCTTGCGCTGTTCCTCGGTGTGTTCATGAGGGGTCCCCTCGCTGCACTGCTTGCACAGGATTCGCATGTTGGTCGTCCACACTTCGTGGTCGACCTCGGCCGCCTCAAGGGCAGAAGTCAGCGCCTGCAGATCGTCCTCATTCAAGGCATGCACCTCGGCTTCAAAGGTGCTGTTTGCAGACGCTTCAAATAGCTCGAGAACGTTGAAGACCGAGTACATCCTGCCATTGGATTGACGCTGACCGACGGGGGCTCCGTCATGAAGGACGATGTCGCCCGCCCTGAATCCCGACTCGCCGCTTGGGATGTTCTCGATGACGACTCTCACCGGGTCGATTCGCCGACCCCAAACGACTTCTGCATCGCCGTCAGGATTGAGTCGCACAGGTGTGATTCCGAAGTTGTCGGCGATAGGTCCATTGCCAGGCTCGATGTCTATGCCAACACGGCGCCAAGCCTCACGCGCCGTGGCCCAGTCACGCAGTGCGGTGGCTGCGATGGCCATATTCCAGTTGGTGGCTTCGTCGTCTGGGCGAAGGTCAGAGGCTCGCTTGCAGTGCAGTAGCGACTCAGCCCATGCGCCGCGGTACTTGTGGACCAGCCCGATGTTGTAGTGCGTGGCTGCACGATCAGGGTCCAGTGCCAGAGCTCGTTCGTAGAGCGGCATTGCAAGCTCAAGGTCATCCAGCGCTTGCGCCTCATCCAGCAGGGCGTCAACGAGATTGGTGGGGTCTGGGTTGTCGGATGGCATCAAGGATGGTTCCGCGATGAGCGCAACGCTCGCGCTGGTGCAGCTAGGGCTTCGAAGCGTAGCAGCGAGATAGTCTCCACGGAGTCCTGCAGGCACGCAGCCTCCGAGCCAGCCCCGGCCCTCACTCCGCCTTGAAGTGATGCAGATAGGTGCGGCTGACGGGCAGCACCTCGGGGCGGTGCTTGAAGTGGAGGTTGGCCTTTTCGTTGACGTCCGGCGTCACGTGGCTGACGGCATTGAGGTTGACGACGACGGCGCGGTGCACCTGCAGGAACTGGGCGGGGTCGAGCTGTTCGAGCAGGGCCTTGAGCGAGGTGCGGATCAGGGCCTCGGCATGTCGGCCGCTATCGCCGCGCCAGGCGACGAGGGTGTATTTCTCGTCGGACTTCAGGTAGTCGATGTCGTCCACCGGGATGAGCCGCACCGAGCCGCCAACGGCCGCGCGGATCCAGCGCAGCGGCTGGGTGGCCGGCGCGCTGGCGGCGGGTTGCAGCTGCTGGGCCAGTTGCTGGAGCAGGGCCTCGGTGGCGACGGCGGGTTGCTCCAGCCGAAGGCGCTGCTGCAGGCGTGCCAGCGTCTGGGCCAGACGCTCAAGCTGCACGGGCTTGACCAAGTAGTCGAACACGCCGTGCTCGAAGGCCTGTAGCGCGTAGTGGTCGTAGGCGGTGATGAAGACGAGGTGGGCGCGGTGGCCGATGCGCTGCGCGACCTCGATGCCGCTCAGGCCGGGCATGTGCACGTCCAGAAAGCAGACCGTGGGGCGCAGGGCCTCAAAGCGTTCCAGCGCCTCGACGCCGTTGCGCGCCTCGGCCACGATCTGCAGCTCGGGCCAGTGCCGGGCCAGCAGGCTGCGCAGCACCTCGCGCAGCAGGGGCTCGTCGTCGGCAATCAGGGCGGTGACAGCAGTCATGAACGGGCGGGGAACTCGATCTCGGCCAGCATGCCATGCGGCTGGGCGTCGCTGAGCCGCAGCTCGGCCTCGCCGTCGAAGCTGGCGTGCAGACGCTCACGCAGCGACTGCAGGCCGGTGCCCAAACCCGGGCTACCGGGCTGCAAGCCGACGCCGGTGTCGCGCACCTCGGCGAGACATCGGCCACTTTCCAAGCGGCGGATGCGGACCTCGATGAGGCCGCCCTCCAGGCTGGGGTCGATGCCATGCCGCACCGCGTTCTCGACCGGCGTCATCAGCATCATGGGCGGGCAGCGCAGGCTCTCAAGCCCTGGCTCGGCTTCGACCGTGAAGCGCAGCCGGTCCGGCAGGCGCATCTGCATCAAGGCCAGATAGGCGCGCACCATCTCCAGCTCCTGGCCGAGCCGGTAGTCAGGCTGCGACAGCCGAGGCACAGCCGCACGCAGGTAGGCGACGAGGCTGGCCAGCACGGGCGACGCGCGGGGCGAGCCGGCGTCGACCAGGGCCTGGACATTGGCCAGGGTATTGAAGAGGAAGTGCGGCTCGACCTGGGCCTGCAGCAGGCGCAGCTGGGCATCCAGCGCCTGCTGCTTGAGCTCGCTGCGGGCCCGCTCGGCGCGCAGCAGGTCGGCGTCTCGCTGGCGCAGCAGGGCCGCCATGGCCACCCACGCGCTGACCAGGGCACCCAGAAAGAAATGCACCATGAAGCCCCAGAGCGCGCCTGGCACCAGCCAGAAGGGCGGCTGCCCATCGCGCAGCGTGGCCAGGAAGAGCGCCAGCACCGTGCCCGGCACCACCAGCGACACCGCCACCACCTGCACGGCCCAGCGCGCCAGCGGCCAGGGCAAGCGGCGTGGCCAGCGCTCGAAGGCGCTGTAGACCAGCAGGCCCATCAGCGCCGGCAGGTAGACGCGCAGCGCCACGAGGCCTATCGGCTTCCACGCCGGCTCGGCATGAAAGGCCATCAGCACAAAGACCAGCGTGGCGGCGATGAAGCTCACCCGCAGGCGCTTGCGCAGAAAGACGTGGAGGAGGGCGGACCCGATCGATGACATGGGGGAGGATTGTGGGCAACGCGCCCCGGGCGCGGCGAGCGGCATCAGACCGGCGGCGGTGCCTGGGGGACGAAGCACGGCCGGTGGGGATGGGCTGCGACAGGTGGGTGCAGCGCCCTGGCGAACGCTTGGTCGCTGTCAACCGTGCCCCGGCGCAGCGGGCCGTGTCCCGTCGCAAAGCGCTGGTGGCGCCAGCAGCGGCTGCCCACCATGCCGACCCATGAAACCTCATCTCACCTCCCTCCTGTGCCTGGCGCTCACGGCGCTGGCGTCTTCCCAAGCGGCTGCCTCCGAGACTGACCTCCTGAGCGCTTACCTGGCCCGCCAACCCGCTGCGCTGGAGGCCCGGGCACGCGAGATGCTGGCGCGTGACCCGCTGGACGACGCCGCGCTGTGGCACTGGGGCCGGCAGGCGGCAGGTGACGCCAAGCTGCGCGCCGAGTTGATGCCCCGCGCGCGGCAGTGCGTGCAGAGTAGACCTGAGTCCGCGCGCTGCCAGCACCTGCTGGGGGTGTTGATTGGCGCCGAGTTGACGGAGATGGGCGGCTTTGCCGCCATGCGGCGCGTGGGCGAAGTGCGCGACCAGTTCGAGCGTGCCGTGGCCCTGGCGCCGCAGGACTACGCGATGCGCCGCGACCTCGTCGGCTACTACCTGGCCGTGCCCGGCTTCATGGGCGGCAGCAACCGCAAGGCGCGTGAGCTGGCGGACAGCATGGGCCGTACCGACGCGCCGCGCGGCGTGCTGCTGCAGGCCATCGTCGCCATCGGCACCAAGGCCTTTGACAGCGCGCAGCAATTGCTCGGCGGCGTGACGCCGGGGAACGACCGCCAGCTCGCCCGCGACCTGCTGGGCGTGCAGGTCGACCTGGCGCGCGGCTGGCGCGAGGCCGGCGCCCCCGAGCGGGCTTGCGCTTGGGCTGAGCGCCTGGCACAGCAGGACGCGCGCAGCCCCGAGATCCGTGTCGAGTTGGGCCAGGCCCTGCTGGTGCTGAACCAGCCGGCCGCTGCCGCGAGCGCCTTTGAGCAAGCCTTGCAGCTCGATGCCAGCCAACGCATCCACCACCTGCTGGCCGGGGCCCGCGAGGCGGTGGGCGACCGCGCCGGTGCCATCGCCGCCTACCGCGCCGAGCTGGCCAGCCCCTCCAGCCACGCCACGGCCGAGAAGGCCCGTGAGCGGCTCAAGGCCCTGCAGCCTTGATCTACCGGGACCCTTCATGACCACCCTCGACCTCCGCACCGGCCGCCAGGCCAGCCTGCTCTACGCCTTGCTCGCCATCTCGGCCCCCATCGGCCTGATGGTGGTGCCCGCGCAGCTCTACGACGCCGCCGACGCTGCCCTCACCGCCAGCCGCATCGCGGACCGCAGCTGGCTGCTGCGCCTGGGCGTTGCCAGCGAACTCTTCCACCAGGCCGTGCAGGCCTACCTGATGCTGGTGCTCTACGACTTCTTCAAGCCCGTCAGTGCACCCCTGGCGCGCCAGATGACCGTGCTGGGGCTGGTCTCCATCCCCATCACCTTTCTCAACGTGCTGAACGAAGTGGCTGCCTTGACGCTGGTGAGCGGGGCAGACTTCCTGGCCGCGTTCAGCAAGCCGCAACTCGATGCGGCCGCGCTGCTCTGTATGCGCCTGCACGCCGACGGGCTGCAGGTGGCCGCCGTGTTCTGGGGGCTGTGGCTGTTCCCGCTCGCGATGCTGCTGTGGCGCCTGGGCCGCGCACGCAAGCTGGTGGCCGCGCTCGTGGCCACCGCCGGCGTGGGCTATGTGGTGGGCGCCACGGCGGCGCTGGCGCTGCCGCAGTTCGAGCCGCAGCTGCGCGGCTGGGTGCAGCTCATGGTCATGGGCGAGATGGCCGTCATCGTCTGGTTCGTCGCGTTCAGCCTGCGGCGCCAGAGCGGCCTTTGAGCCACTGACGCATCCCCGCCACCGCCAGCGCATGGTCCTCCCAGCCATCGAGGCCGGAGACGATCAGGCAGCCCACCCGGCCCTGGCCGCGCACGTTCAGGGGTACGGCGCCGCCTTCGGCGCGGTAGTTCACCGGGTCGAGGCCCGTCTCGGCCTGGAAGTCGGCCTTGCGGCCGAGGAACTCCAGCCGCACCTGCCAGGAGCTTTTGCCAAAGCGGCGCACCACGTTCTTCTTCTTGTTGATCCAGTCGGCATTGCCGGCATTGGTGCCGTCCATGAAGTAGACGAACAGCGGGTGCGCATCCAGCTCCACCTGGATGGCCACCGCCCGGCCGGGAAAGTGCTGCAGCGCCAGCGCCAGGATGGCCTGGCCAATGCCCATGGCGTCGGGGGCGGTCAGGCGGTCGAGCACCAGCTCGGCGGCTTCGGCCTCGCAGTCGGCGATGGTG
Organism: Roseateles paludis; assembly: GCF_039872745.1. Taxonomy (NCBI): domain Bacteria; kingdom Pseudomonadati; phylum Pseudomonadota; class Betaproteobacteria; order Burkholderiales; family Sphaerotilaceae; genus Roseateles; species Roseateles paludis. The sequence goes on from NZ_JBDPZD010000001.1 coordinate 730,518, forward strand.
TTGGGGGCTTGGAGGGTGGTGGGCATGAGGCGCTAGTGACGGAGGGAGAGGCGACACATGCTAAGGGCTCGTGTTGAGCATGCACGTACTCCCCGCAAAGCGGGGGGGTCGGGCGGACAAATGCAGCGACTCGCTTGAGGACGTCTCCCTAGAATCGATCCAACATCTTGCTGCCAGGGCGCTGGGTATGGCGTCCGCGCAGACCTTACGTTTGCATGCCCCAGGGAATCCGCCTTGAAGCACTCCATTGCTCTTGCCACCAGCCCGCTGGCGCGACGGTCTTTCGGGGCTTCCCGTGCCGGGCGGGCCGCGTACACCGCTGTGGCGGCGGCGGTGCTGTCCTTCCTTCCGCTGAGCGAGGCGCAAGCAGCGCTTTGTGCTCCTGGGTCCTACAGCGCAACCGGCTCCTCGCCGTGCACGCTTGCGTCGCCAGGCTATTACGTGGCGTTCCCCGGTGCGACTGCGGCCACCCCGGCGATGCCCGGCACCTATGTGTCGGCGATTGGCGCCTCGGCGGCTACGCAGGCACCTGTCGGTAGCTACGTGAACGGCATCGCAGCCGTGGCACCGACTCTGGCCCCGCCTGGAACCTACGTCAGCATCGCGGGCGCCACGGCGCCTGCGGTGGCACCCGTTGGTTCCTATGTCCCCACGGCTGGCGCTTCGGCGCCCGTGCCGGCGCCGGTCGGCAGGTATGTGCCCTTCACTGGGGCAACGACTTCACTGCCGGCACCCCTGGGCCGCTATGTGCCTGGCACCGGCTATTCGGCCGCGTTGGCCGCCCCTGTTGGTACCTACGTGCCCACCATCGGAGCTTCGGCACCGGTTCAGGCGGCCCCAGGCAGCTATGTCGGCACCACAGGGGCTAGCGCCCCAACTTTGGCGCCACCGGGCAGCTTTGTTTTCACGGCGGGTGCTTCGGCGCCGACCCAAGCGCCTCCCGGCACCTTCGTGCCATCGCCCGGCGCTGTCGCTCCTATTGCTGCGCAACCCGGCACCTACGTCAGCGGCCCGGGCGCTACCGCACCCAGCCTGGCGCCGCCAGGAACTTATGTAGCCGGCATTGGTGCGACCGCACCGAGCTCGGCGCCCGTCGGCAGCTACGTGCCGAGCGCCGGCGCCTCTGCTGCCCTTTTGGCACCCGCGGGCAGCTATGTGCCAACCACCGGTGCTACTGCGGCGCTGGCAGCGCCGGTGGGCACCTTCGTTGCCGTCGCGGGTGCGTCGGCGCCGACTCAAGCCCCTGCGGGCATGTATGTGCCCACCACCGGTGCCACGTCAGCGCTGTTGGCGCCCAAGGGCACATTTGTGGCCACCCCCGGTGCTTCGGCGCCGATGTCGGCCCCCCCGGGCACTTACGTCAAATACGCGGGCTCCACGTCTGCGGCGAGTTGCCCCGCAGGGAGCCTCTCCTACGGCGGCGCCGCCAGCTGCCGGGCCACCGACGCGGCTGTGCCGGACTCCGCGCTGGCCGGCCCCTACTTCCAGACCAGCGCGGGCCGCGGCGGCGCCGTGGACCTGGGCAGCAGCTTCAGCCCCGGCAGCGCCTGGAGCCTGGATGTGGGCAATGCCAGCCCCGATGCGGCCGACGGCAACCAGACCCTGCTGACCCTGCTAGACGCCTCGCTGTCGGGCACCGATGCCGGCATGTTCGAGCTGATCGGCTTCAACGCCGGCGACACCTTCCAGATCGGCGACCTTTGGGACCATTTGGAAGTGCGCGCCAAGCTGGGCGCGCCGGGCTTCGGCCCCTTCTCATTCCAGCTCAACTTCCTGACCGATGAGGGCGCCGGCCTGGGTCAGGCGGGGCACAGCTTCAGCTTCTCGTTCACGGGCCTCTTTGGGCAACGCGGCGGTGGCAGCGTGCCTGAACCCAGCGTGCCCGGCCTGCTGCTGGCCGCTGCTGCGGCCTGGGCCTGGGTGCGCCGTGGGCGCCGCCAAGGCGCTGCCGAGGCCAACGCCGCACAGTGACCGACTCGGCCAGCGCGCGCTATCTGCAAGCGCTGGCCTCAGGGGCCGCGCGCGAGGCGGGTGGATTGGCTCAGCTCGCCGAGCTGGCGCGTGACGCGCATCAGGCTGCTGGAGGGCCGCCCGTCCAGCGGGAAGAGGCCGCCGGCTTCTTTGGCCTCTCTCCGGGCCCGTTTTCTGAACACGACCGCTTCACCACGCTCGCGGGCCAGCACCGGGCCCACGGGCTGCTGGGTTTGGCGGAGGCTGTGCTGGCCCTGGCTGTGCAACGTGCGCCGGACTCGGGCCAGGCCCGCGCCAACCACGCACTGGCCTTGCACGAGCTGGGCCGCCACGTCGAAGCCTTGGCTCAGGCCGAGCGGGCCGTGGCTGCCGTACCGGGCCTGGCTGCAGCCTGGTTCAACCTCGGCTTGATCAGGGCTGCCCTGCACGACGGTGCTGGCGCGGCACAGGCCCATGCCCAAGCGCAGGCCTTGTCGCCGCAGTCTGGCATGCATCACCAGCACGCCGGACTGGAATTGAAGGAGCAGGGTCGGCTGCTTGAAGCCCAAGGCGCCTTTCGCTACGCGATGACGCTCGATGGCGCGAGCCCGGAGGCTTGGGTCAACCTTGGCAATGTGCTGCTCGAAGCCGGCGATGCCCAAGCCGCCGAAGACGCCGCCCTCGCCGCCCTGGCGATGCGCCCGCAAGACCGCCGCGCAGCCACCAATCTTTTGATGGCCCAGCAGTACAACCCGTGCCACACCGCCGAAACCCTGCGCGAGAGTGCAATGCGCTGGGGTCAGCTATGGCAGCAGCCGCAGGCCGAAGCGCCCGCCTTTGAGCCCTTCACGGGCGGCCGTCCATTGCGTGTCGGCTACCTCAGCAGCGACTTCCGTCAGCACCCCATCGGCTGGCTGCTTGGCCCCGTGCTGGCCGGCCACGACGCGGCGACCGTCGAGCTGCATGCCTTTGACACCGACAACGGCCGCCATGCGGGGGACCCGCTCAAAGCCGAGTTGCGTTGCCACGTGGCGCACTGGCACGAAGTCGGCGGCTTGGACGACGGCGCCCTGGCTGCGCGCGTGCGGGCGGCCGGCATTGACGTGCTCGTCGAGCTGGCCGGCCACACCGACGGCGGGCGGCTCGGCGTGTTGGCACACCGGCCCGCACCGGTGCAGCTGTCGTGGCTCGGTTACTTCGCAAGCACCGGCGTGCCGGCGGTGGATGGTGTCGTCACCGGTAGCGTGGTGGGCGATGCGCCCGCCGCCGCTTGGTACACCGAGCCTCTGCTGCACCTCGGCCGCCCGCACATCGCGTGGCGAGCGCCCAGCTATGCGCCCGCGCCAGCCGTCAGCGTGGCCAGCAGCCGGCAAGGCGGCATCACGTTCGGCAGCTTCAACACGGCTGCCAAGCTGAGCGATGCCACGGTGGCGCTGTGGGCCCGGCTGCTGCTCGTGCGGCCCGACAGCCGTCTGCTGCTGCGCCGCAGCTGCTTTGGTGACCCCGCCTTTGCCGAGCACACGCGTCGCCGCTTTGCCAGCCACGGCGTGGCGCCGGAGCGCATCGTCACCGCGCCTGCGCTGCCGCACGACCAGATGCTGGCCGCCTACGCCGAGCTCGACATCGCACTCGATCCCGCGCCCTTCTCTGGCCTCATCACCTCGCTAGAGGCGCTATGGATGGGCCTGCCTGTGGTGACACTCAGTGGCTTGCGCCCCGTCTCGCGTCAGACCGAGATGGTGCTGCGTGCCCTGGGGCAGGAGCGCTGGATTGCCACCACCCCTGAGGCCTGGCTGCAAACCTGCCTGCGGCTGGCCGACGACACCGCAGCCCGCAGTGCCTGGCTGCACGGCGCCCGCGCGGCCATGAGTGCCTCTCCGCTCATGGACGGCGCCGACCTTGCGCGCCAGCTGGAAGCGCTCTATCTGCGGCTGCGCGCCACCACCACGCCATGACGACCGACGCAGACCGCGCCACCGAGCTGCAGCGCCAGGGCCGGCTTGACGAAGCCGCCGCCCTCTACGAGCGTCTGCTACAAGGTCCAAGCTTCCAGCCCGCGCTGCGCCACAACCTCGGGCTGCTGCGCCTGCAGCAGGGCCGCATCAGCGAGGCGCTGCCCCTGCTGGAGCGCGCCCACAGCGAAGACGGCCGCCACCCGCAGTGGGCGCAAAGCCTGCCCGTCATCGGCATGCGCCTCTACGAACATGGTTTGTGGGAGTCCGCTCTGATCTGGCTGGAGCGAAGCGTCGCCCTCACCCCGCCCGATGCGGCCGTGGCGCAAGCCCTCGCGCGCCTGCGTCCGCGCCCGCACCTGGCGCCCGAGGTCTGGGACGAACTCCAGCAGCGCAGCCTGCTGCGCTACACCCCGCGCGAGAGCGCCAGCTACGTCTACGCCATCGACGTCGTCGGCACCTGCAATCTGCGCTGCCCCACCTGCCCGGTCGGCAACTTCGCGGCGGCCGAGCGGCCCAAGGGCTTCATGGAGCCCGAGCTGTTCGAGCGCATCCTCGACAAGATCGTGGCTGAGCGCGTCGCTGAACGGCCGCAGATCTGGCTCTACAACTGGGGCGAGCCCCTGCTCCACCCCGAGCTGCCGGCCTTGGTGCGCGCCGTCCACGTGCGCGGGCTCACCGTGCACCTGTCCAGCAACCTCAACATCGAACGCGGCATCCCCGAGCTGGCCCGCGCCAACCCCGACGAGCTCAAGGTCTCGCTCTCGGGCTTCACCCAGGCCACCTACCAGCGCACCCACGTGCGTGGCGACCTGCACCTCGTGCGCGCCAACCTCTACCTGCTGCGCCACTGGCTCGACAAGACCCAGGCCAGCACGCGCGTCTGGGTCGGCCACCACCTCTACAAGGACACGCAGGACCAGGTCCCCGCCGTCCGCGCGCTGTGCGACGAGCTCCGCTTCGAGCACCACCCCATCGCCGCCTTCTACCAGCCCCTCGAACGCCTCATCGACCACCTCGAAGGCCGCGCTCCGCCCGACCCCGTGCACGACCTGCTCATTGAGCCCCCGGCCGTCTACCTGCCCCGCATCAAGGCCAGTCGCAGCACCCAGCACGACTGCGAGCTGCGTTTCAACCAGACCGTCATCAACCACGACGGCAGCGTCGCCTTGTGCTGCAGCGTCTACGACAAGCCCAATATGCTGGGCCTGGACTTCGTCAGCACCCCGCACGCCGAGCTGGAGCGCGCCAAATACCGCCACCCTTTTTGCGGCACCTGCATGAAGCACGGCCTGCAGTACAGCGTGCAGGACCCCGCCAAGGTGTTTGGGCCTCGCTGAGCCTCAAGGCGCCTTCGCGCAAGCCCGGTCCATGTACTGCAGCGCCTCCGGCAGCGCGTCCCGGAAGGTCAGCCATTCATGATCGCCATCGACGATGCGCAGCTCGGCCAGCTGGGGCTGGATCTTGAGCAAACGCCAATACAGCTGCGCCGAGGCCAGCGCGATGCCCAGCGCATCGTGGTCGCCCGAGGTGATCCACATTGGCACCCGTTGCGGGCCGCTGCTGTAGCGCGCCAGCAAGGCCGGGTGGTTTTGCGCCCGCCAGGCCTCGGGGTCAAAACGCCCCTCGCGCTGGAAGGCTGGCGAGCGCCGCGCGGCCGAGGTCTCGGGCGGCAGCGGCTCGTACACCGCCGCGCTGAGCAGGCCCGCCGCACAGAACTTGTCCGGGTGGCGCAGCGCCAGGTTCAAGGCCCCATAGCCGCCCATCGACAGCCCAGCCACCGCGCGGCCGTTGCGCTCGGCCACCGTGCGGTACTTGCCGTCCACATAGGGCAGCAGCTCGTTCATCAGCGCCGTGCGCGCCTTGGCTGCGCCCGAATCCACCCACCAGGTGTGCGGCCCCGTCGTCGGCATCACCGCAATCACCGGCCGGATCAACCCGCGCTTGATGAGTCCGTCCAGCGTCTGCACCGCCCCGCCCTGCTGCGCCCAGTCCGTCTCGTTGCCCCCCGCGCCGTGCAGCAGGTAGACCACCGGAAATCGCGCGGTGGGCGGCGCGTCCTTGTAGGCGTCGGGCAGGTAAATGTTGAACTTCAGCTCGGCGCCGAGGGCGGTGGAGTGGAGGGAGTCGGGGAGGAGGTCGCTGGCGTTGCTTTGCGCCGTGGCAAGCGCGCCCGCTGCAGCAAGCGCCCAGGTGATGAGCTTGTTCATTTCGTCAACGCCCTCTCAATGCAATCCCTCGCCACCGTCGGCCTCGGCACCTTGACCGGGAACCAACGGCGCACGTCCTGCTCCAGCCCAATGCCGTGCATGAAGTTGTAGAGGCCCTTCTTGAGGCCTTGGCCGAGGGCGTCGTGGTCGGTGCCGGTGGGGTCGATGAAGGCGACGTCGTTCTTGGCGAAGTGGCCTTCCGGTAGCGGCTGCAGGCGCACGCCATACGCGTCGGGGTCGCGGCCGACGGGGCTGTGGACGGTGCAGGCAAAGCGGTGGAAGAAGCCGCTGTGCAGGCAGCCGTTTTCAAAGAGCTGGCGCACGTACTCCAGCGCGTCCACGGTGTCTTGCACGGTCTGGGTGGGGAAGCCGTACATCAGGTAGGCGTGGACGAGGATGCCGGCGTCGGCAAAGGCCTTGGTGACGCGCGCCACCTGCTCGACGCTGACGCCCTTTTTCATCAGCTGCAGCAGGCGGTCGGAGGCCACCTCCAGGCCGCCCGAGATGGCGATGCAGCCGCTCTCGGCCAGCAGCGCGGCCAGCTCGGGCGTGAAGGTTTTTTCAAAGCGCACATTGCCCCACCACGAGATGGCGACGCCCCGGCGCAGCAGCTCTTGCGCGAGGGCCTTGAGGGCCTTGGGCGGGGCGGCTTCGTCGACGAAGTGGAAGCCCGTCTGGCCGGTCTCGGCGACGATGGCCTCGATGCGGTCCACCAGCACGCTGGCCGAGGCGGCCTCGTAGCGGGAGATGTAGTCGAGGCTGACATCGCAGAAGCTGCACTTCTTCCAGTAGCAGCCGTGGGCCACGGTGAGCTTGTTCCAGCGCCCGTCGCTCCACAGCCGGTTCATGGGGTTGAGCATGTCGAGCAGGCTCAGGTAGTCACCCAGCGGCAGCCCGTCCCAGGTGGGCGTGCCGACCTCGTCGAAAGGGATGTCGGGTTCGACGAAGTTGACGTAGCGGACCTGGCCTTCATCGCGCATGAACGTGCGCACCAGCCGCGCGCGTGAGCGCTGGCCTTGCAGGTGCTCCAGCAGCGCGAGCAATGGCCGCTCGCCGCCGTCGAGGGTCACGTAGTCCACAAAGTCGAAGAGCCTGGGCTCGCGCAGCTCGCGCAGCTCGGTGTTGACGTAGCCGCCGCCCAGCACGATGGTGGTCTGCGGCGCGCGGGCCTTGACCTGCTTGGCAATGCGCAACGCCGCGTAGACCGAGCCGGGGAAGGGCACCGAGAGCAGCACCACATGGGGCTGGTGCTGGGCGAGGGCTTCGTCGGTGAGCTTCGCGAGTGTGCGGTCGATGAGGTGCGGCTCGCGCGCCAGGGCCTCGGCCAGTGGGTCGAAGTGGGCTTGCGCGGCGGCCAGCTTCTCGGCGTAGCGGACGAACTCGAAGCGTTCATCCACCGCCTCGCGCAGCACGTCGGCCAGGTCGTTGAGGAAGAGCGTCGCGTAGTGCCGCGCGCGGTCTTGCAACCCGAGGGCGCCAAAGGCCCAGGCCAGCGGGTCACCGCCCTCGTCCTCGGCGTGCACGTAGTGGTCCAGCGCCGCAAAGCGCGCGCCCTCGGGCAGGAAGCCGCGCGTGTTGATGCGGTGGGCCAAGGTGGCGTCCCGCCCCTGCAAAAAGGCGATCACGCGTGGCGTGACGGCCAGGATGCGGTCGAACTCGGCGCAGAACCACTGCGCTTGCGGCGTGCTCACCCGGCTTGCCGCCGCGTGCAGCTCGCGCAGCCCCTCGGGCGCCAGCAGGCGCAGCACCAGTGCCAGCGCCAAATCCACCTGCCGCGCATCCACCCCGCGCGAGCGCAAAAAGCCCGTGAGATAGGCGGTGGACGGGTAGGGCGTGTTGAGCTGGGTCATCGGGGGGATGACCGAGAGCACGCGCAGGGGCTGGGCGGGGGGCGTCACGGCAAGGCTGTCAAAACAAAGCCCGGCCTCCTTGCGGAGCCGGGCTGTGCGGGTGTCATGTCAGACGCTCAGAACGGGATGTCGTCGTCCATGTCGTCAAAGCCCGTCGAGGCTTTGGGCGCCGGGGCCGGAGCACGTGGGGCCGGGGCAGCGCGGGGGGCTGCTGGGCGGGCGGCTGCGCGCGGGGCGCCGCCACCGTCGTCGTCCATGCCGGCGCCACGGCCGTAGCCGCCACCACCGCCGCCGCCTTCGTCGCCACCGTCACGGCCGCCGAGCAGTTGCATCTGGTCGGCAATGATTTCGGTGGTGTAGGTGTCGCGGCCTTCTTTGTCCTGCCACTTGCGGGTCTTGAGGCGGCCTTCCACGTAGACCGGGCGGCCCTTGCGCAGGTACTCGCCGGCAATCTCGGCCAGGCGGTCATTGAAGACCACGCGGTGCCATTCGGTTTCTTCCTGGCGCTCGCCGGTCTCGCGGTTCTTCCAGTTGCGGGTGGTGGCGATGGAAATCGTGCACCAGGCGCCGCCGTTGGGGTTGTAGCGGACCTCTGGGTCGCGGCCCAGGTTGCCGATGAGGATGACTTTGTTGACGCTGGCCATGGCGGTCCTGCCCTAGGGGGAATCTGAGGTCGCGGATTATGCCCAGCCCGCCCCGCTGGCCGTCCGATGGGAAGCCCGCAGGTGCCGCCAACAGCCGCATTTCAGGGACTGACGCCCGCATCCCGTCGCAGCGCCCGCCCGGCGGCGGCGTGGCTCCCTAAACTGCCCTGCATGTCGTCCCCTGCCACTCCGTCCAGTCCCCGCAGCAATGGCCGCAGCAATGGTCGTCTGTGGCTGGCCTACGCCGCCAGCTGCCTGCTGGCCTGGGCGCTCTATGTGCTGGCCGGGAGCGAGTTCGACCGGGGGCTGGACCCGTTCTGGCTGGCGGTCTACCAGGCCACCACCACGCTGTGGGCGCCGGCGCTGCTGGGCGTGGCCGTCTGGCCGTGGACGCGCCGCTTGTACCGGCGGCCCTTGGTGCCCTTTGCGCTGGGCCACCTGGTGGGGGCGCTGAGCTTTGGCCTGGCCTGGCTGGTGGGCGAGTACTTGCTGAACAGCCTGCTCTTCGGCCCCGTGCATGCCGGCGCCGTGCTGCAGGCGGTGCTGCTGTGGCGCGGCATCGTGGGCGTGGCGGTGTATGCCGCCATGGCGATTGCCTTCAACGCCGTGCTGCAGGGCCGGGCGGCGCGCTCGGCGGCGGTGGCGGCGGCGCAGGCCGAGGCCGCGCTGGCCAAGGCCGAGCTGGCGGCCATCAGCGGCAAGCTGAACCCGCACTTCCTCTTCAACACCCTCAACTCCTTGATCGCCCTGGCCCGCACCGACGCCGCCCAGGCCGAGCAGGCCCTGCTGCGCTTTGCCAGCATGCTGCGCTACGTGCTCGATACGAAGCGCAGCGATGTGGCGGCCACGGGCCACGAGCCCCGCGTGCCGCTGGCCGACGAGGTGGCCTTCCTGCGCGACTATCTGGCCCTGGAGGCCCTGCGCCTGGGCGAGCGCTTGCGGGTGGACTGGCAGATCGACGAGGCCGTGCTGGCCGACGAGCTGCCGCCGCTGACCCTGCAGCCCCTGGTGGAGAACGCCGTGCAGCACGGCATTGCGCCGCGCAAGGGTGGCGGCTGCATCACCATCCGCGCCGCGCGGGACGCGCTCTCTGCCGGCCTGCGCCTCGGTGTGGCGGACGACGGCCCGGGCTGCGATCCCGCCAAGCTCGATGCGCCCGATGCCAGTGGCCGCCACGGCATCGGCCTCGCCGCGCTGCGCAAGCGCTTCTCGCTCGACTACGACGGGCGGGCGCGGCTGCAAATTCATACCGCCCCCGGCGCCGGCTTTCGCGTCGATCTCTGGATACCCCAATGACGCCCACCCCGTACCGGCTTCGCCGGCCTTGCAGGCCGCGCTGCGCCAGTGGCGCAGCCCCTCGGCAGGCTCGAACTGCCCACAGGGCAGTTGCGTGTCCGGCCTCGGCCCCTCAAGGGGGCGCACTCAGTGGCCCGGCAAAGCCGGTTCCACGGGTGCCGCTGGGTTTTCCGATCGGCTTTGGCCGTGGCCTGACTGAATTCACGCGATAGGTAGCGCGCATGACGAGCACTTCTGTTCTGATCGCCGAAGACGAACCCCTGGCCCTGGCTGGCCTGGCGGCCTGGGTGGAAGACACCCCGGGCCTGCGCCTGGTGGCGCGCTGCGGTGATGGCGACGAGGCGCTGGCGCAGATCCGGGCGCTCAAGCCGGCGCTGGTGCTGTCGGACATCCAGATGCCCGGCATGACGGGCCTGGATGTGCTGCGCGCCGTGCAGGATGACGCCGAGCTCGCCAGCACGCGCTTCATCTTCACCACGGCCTTCAACGAGCACGCCATCACGGCCTTTGAGCTGCATGCGGTGGACTACTTGCTCAAGCCCTTTGCACGCGAGCGCTTTGACGAGGCCATCCGGCATGCGCTCAAAGACGCCGCCCCGAGCGCGGCCGAGGTGGCCCAGGCGTTGGGCAGCGCGCCCGACGCGCCGCTGACCCGCATCCTGGTGCGCGACCAGGGCAAGATTTTTCCGCTGCAGGTGGACGCCATCGAGTGCCTGCGCTCCGACAACAAATACACCGCCATCACCAGCAAGGGCCGCAGCTACCTGGTGCGCGTGCCTATCGCCGGCTTCGAGTCGCGGCTCGACCCCGCGCGCTTCCTGCGCGTGCAGCGCGGCTGCATCGTCAACCTGGACTACGTGGACAGCATGACCCCTGACGAGAACTCGCAGCTCGTCGTGCAGTTGCGCGACGGCACGCGCATCACCGCCAACCGCGAGGTCTCCAAGATGTTGCGGGAGCAATCGCTATGACATCCTTCTCTGCACTCACCGCCCGTGGCCTGGTGGCAACCGGTGCGCTGCTGGCTGCCCTCGTGCAGGCCCAGCCCGCGCCCCCGTCATCGTCTGGCGGGCCTGTCTCCCCGCCCGCGCCCACCGCACAGCCGGCCGCCCCAGCGGCGCCGGCCCCGCTTCCACAGCCGCCGCAACCCCCGCTGCCGCCGGGCGAGGTGGGCAAGCTGTTCCAGCTCGCGCCCTTCGACCGCATCCTGGTGGACGGCGTTGCCAAGCTCATCCTTGTGCAGGGCGAGCGCGAGCAGGCCTATGTCTGGGGCAGCCCCGAGATGCTGCGCGCGCTCGACGTGGACGTGGCCGACCAGCAGCTCACCATCCGCCCCAGCGGCACCTGGCGCTTCTGGAACGTGCCGCGCATCAACATCAAGGTCGAGGTGCGGCAGCTGCGCCAGGTCACCCTCGCGGGCGCGGCCGACCTGCATGCCCCCGGCCCCGTGCAGGCCGAGCAACTCAAGCTCAGCATCTCCGGCGCGGGCAGCGTGCGCTTTGACCAACTGCAGGCCCAGCAGCTGCAGTTCGACGTCTCCGGCGCCGGCGACGGCCACCTGGCCGGCCAGGTGGGCGAGCTGAACGTGCGCGTGTCCGGCAAGGGCCGCGTCACGGCCGACCGGCTCAAGGCTGAGAACGCGCGCATCAACATCAGCGGCATCGGCAACGCCTCGCTCTGGGTCACCGACAAGCTCGCCGCCACCATCAGCGGCATTGGCGGCGTGGACTACTACGGCCAACCCAAGGAAGTGCAGCGCCATGTCTCGGGCATGGGCTCCATCTCGTCCAAGGGTGAAAAGCGCTGAAGGCTGTTGTGGCCCAATTCAGGCATGGACACGCCGCAGCCCGACATCGACCCGCGCATTGACGCTCGCCTGACCGACCTGGAAGTCAAGGCCAGCTTCACCGAAGACACCGTCGAGCAGCTCAACCAGGTCATCGTGCGCCAGCAGCAGCAGATCGACGCGCTGCTGCGCCACCTGGGCGAGCTGCGCGGCCAGGTGGACCGGCTGGCTGACCCCAATGCGCCTCGCACCTTGCGCGACGAGCTGCCGCCGCATTACTAAGGCAACGCTGAACAAGTCCCTCGCAGCGCGCGCACCCTCGACTTCGGGCGGTCTGCGTCGTTGCAAATGCTCGCGATACCTACGGGTATCGCTGTGCTTTGCGCCTAGCTGCCCATCCCGAATCGAGGCGCGCGCATCTGCGGGGACTTATTCAACGTCGCCCCAAGCCTCAGGGCTCGCCGTCCCAATAGTCCAGCCCCGCATCGTGCCGCTGCAGCAGCCGCAGCCCCGGCGCGAAGCTGCCGACCTTGCCCGAGTCCGGGTAGACGCAGATCTCCGGCTCCTTCTGCGTGCTGATGCTGAGGTAGTGCAGCGGTGCGCCCGAGGTGTTGAGGATGTGGTGCGGGTACTCGGGCCCCGCCGGGATGGTGATGACATCACCGGCCCGGATGGGCAGCAGCTCGCCGGCCACACGCAGCGTGCCTTCGCCCTGGAGGACGATGAACATCTCCTCTTCGGCGAAGTGGTAGTGGTAGGGGCAGCTCTGCTGGCCGGGGGCGACGATGTCGAAGGCGGCGCCCAGCTGCTGGGCGGCCGTGCCTTTCGTCATCGAGGTTGACTCGCTGTCGTACAGCGGCGGCCGCACGAAGCGTTCGCGCGGCTGCTCGTGGAAGTTGCGGATCAAACGTTGGCGGAGTTCGTCAGAGGTCATCGTGCATCGACAATCGCGCGGCCCATGACGCCGCCTGCCCATTCTCCTGATTCCGACACCCCGCTGGGCGTCCTTGCCAATGTCTTCGGTTACGGCGCCTTCCGCGGCCAGCAGGGCGCCATCGTCGAGCATGTGGCCGGCGGGGGCGATGCCCTGGTCTTGATGCCCACCGGCGGGGGCAAGAGCCTCTGCTACCAGGTGCCCGCCATCCTGCGCCACCGCCGTCGCCAGGGTGTGGCTGTGGTCGTCAGCCCCTTGATCGCGCTGATGCACGACCAGGTTGGCGCGCTGGAGGAGGCCGGCGTGCACGCCGCCTTCCTCAACTCCAGCCACAGCAGCGACGAGGCCGCCCACGTGGAGCGCGAGCTGATGAGCGGCCGCCTGGTGCTGCTCTATGCCGCGCCCGAGCGCATCACCACGCCGCGCTTCCTGGCCCAGCTCACCTCGCTGCACGAGCGCGGCCTGCTCAGCCTCTTCGCCATCGACGAGGCGCACTGCGTCAGCCAGTGGGGGCACGACTTCCGCGCCGAATACCTGCAGCTCTCGCTGCTGCACGAGCGCTTCCCCGACGTGCCGCGCATCGCCCTCACGGCCACTGCCGATGAGCTGACACGTCAGGACATCATCGAGCGGCTCAGCCTGCACGAAGCGCGCGTCTTCATCAGCAGCTTCGACCGGCCCAACATCCGCTACAGCATCGTCGAGAAGGCCGGCTCCCCGCGCGACCAGCTGCTGCGCTGGCTGCGCGACGAGCACGAAGACGAGGCCGGCATCGTCTACTGCCAGAGCCGCCGCAAGGTCGACGAGACCGCCGAGTGGCTCAGCAGCCAGGGGCTCAAGGCGTTGCCTTATCACGCGGGCCTCGATGCCGACACGCGCCGCGTCCACCAGGACCGCTTTCTGCGCGAGGAAGGTCTCGTCATGGTGGCCACCATCGCCTTCGGCATGGGCATCGACAAGCCCGACGTGCGCTTCGTCGCCCACCTCGACCTGCCCAAGAACATCGAGGCCTACTACCAGGAGACCGGCCGCGCCGGCCGCGACGGCGCCCCCGCCGACGCCTGGATGACCTATGGCCTGGCCGACGTCGTCAACCAGCGCCGCATGATCGACGAGAGCCCCGCCGACGAGACCTTCAAGCAAGGCCAGCGCGGCAAGCTCGATGCGCTGCTCGCCCTGGCCGAGGCCACCGACTGCCGGCGTGTGCGCCTGCTGCGCTACTTCGGCGAAGAAAGCTCAGCCTGCGGCAACTGCGACAACTGCCTGCACCCGGCCGCCACCTGGGACGCCACCGAGCCCGCGCGCAAGCTGCTGTCCTGCATCTACCGCTTCCACCAGCGCGGCGAGCGCTTTGGCGCCGGCCACCTCATCGACGTGCTGCGTGGCAAGGCCACCGACAAGACCCGCCAGTACGGCCACGACAGCCTCTCCACCTGGGCCTGCGGCGCCGAGCTGTCCGAGCTGCAATGGCGCGCCGTGTTGCGCCAGCTCATCGCCCTCGGGCACGTGGTGGCTGAGGGCGAGTGGCACACCCTGTCCCTGACCGACTCGGCCCGCGCCGTGCTCAAGGGCGAGGTCAGCCTGCGCCTGCGCGAGGCCCAGCCCGAAGGCCGCACCAAGACGAGCCGCAAGGCCCGCGCCAGCAAGGCCACCTCCCGCCCCGTGGAGGGCCTGGACGCCGACGCGCAAGCCCGCTTCGAAGCCCTCAAAGCCTGGCGCGCCGAAGTCGCCCGCGAACACGGCCTGCCCGCGTACGTGATCTTCCAGAACGTGACGCTGACCGAGATGGCGCGCGTCAACCCATCCTCCGAGGCCGAACTCGCCGACATCAGCGGCGTGGGGGCCAAGAAGCTGGAGGCTTATGGGCGGGAGATTTTGAGGGTGCTGGGCGGCTGACGTGGAAGGCTCGGCGCCGACAGCTCACGGCCGAAGGCACACCCGAGGCCTAGCTACCTGGCGTGGGCTCGTTGGCTTGATAGCGGTTGTCTGCATCTTCCGGTTCTGCACCTGGGCGGTCAAAGATGAAAATGTTGGCCTCCTAGAGGTGGTCGCGTCACCGGACGATGCGATGTATGCGGCTCGCCTCGAGCACTTTGGTGGCGCCTTTGGGGCCGGCTACTGCTCGACCTATTTAATCGTTCGTGGAGGCAAGAAGGCGTCGGCAAGTGCGCTGAGCTACAGCGATGTCGAAGACGAAGTTGTGCTCGAAGGGAATTGCGGTTCGGAGCTTGAAATGAACTGGACGGGGCCTCGAGACCTTCGCGTTCGAGTGCTGAAAGGCCGGGTCTATCGGTTGCGCAACAAGCATCCGCAGCCGAACGTGAACGTGGCGTTCGAGTTTGGTAGCGAGGTCGTTCGAACGGACTTGGTTGACCCCAACGCGTCGGGTGCCGGGCGCTGAGAAGGAACGTCAGCGCAGTGCCTCCCCCGCCTGACGACCTAGGGCCCATGACACCCCCAGATTGCGACTGCATGGGACGCAGGCGGTTTCCACGCACCTCACAAAGCTGTCCAGGATGGACGGCCAGCCCGCGCGCTGCTGCTCTTCGGAGTGCGTGGGCTCGCTCTCGAAGGTTTCGCGCACGGTCACGCCCTCGGAGCCTACGCTGAACTCGACCCGCAACTCGCAGTCGCCAAGCTGGGCCGCGATCAACCGGTGCATCTCCACCGCCGTTGGCGGTGCTCAGAGCAAGGGCCTCGTGGCGTTCTTCTGGGCTTTGAGGACCAGCTCCGCCGCCAGCAGCGCCTGGTCCTGGCTTTGTGCCGTCTCGGTGCGGTTGACGATGTCGGCGACAAACTGGCGCCCGAAGGGCAAGTCGATCTGGCTGCAGTCGAAGTAGCGGGCTTCCTTGCGGTCAACGATCAGCAGGTGATTGGCGCCCTTGCGGCCCGTAGGGTCGATGTATTTGCGCAGCTCGATATAGCCTTCTGTCCCGAGGATGAAGAGGCGCCCGTCGCCCCACGTTCCTAAGCCGTCTGGCGTGTACCAGTCGACCCGCACGTAGCCGGTGCCGCCATTGCCGGCCAGGATCATGTCGCCGAAGTCTTCGAACTCGGGATGCGCCGCGTGGGCCAGATTGCCCACTTGGGAGGCGACCACCTTGGCCTTGCTGGAGTTTGTGTAGAACAGGAACTGGTCGGCCTGGTGCGAGCCGATGTCGCACAAGATGCCGCCATGCCGGCGCCGCTCGAAGAACCAGGCCGGGCGTACCGGCGCATTGACGCGGTGCGGCGCCAGATTGACGGTCTGCACCACCTTGCCGATGGCACCCGCCCGCACCAGCTCACCCGCCTTGACCGCCGATGGCACCTCCAGGCGTTCGGAATACATGATCGCGAACTTGCGCTTGGTTTCGCGCACCGCCTTGCGCACGGCGGCCAGCTGGGTCAGCGTGGTGATGGCCGGTTTGTCGCTCAGGTAATCCTTGTCGGCCTTCATGACGCGAATGCCGAGCGGGGCGCGCTGGTCAGGGATGGGCG
Organism: Roseateles paludis; assembly: GCF_039872745.1. Classification (NCBI taxonomy): domain Bacteria; kingdom Pseudomonadati; phylum Pseudomonadota; class Betaproteobacteria; order Burkholderiales; family Sphaerotilaceae; genus Roseateles; species Roseateles paludis. The sequence goes on from NZ_JBDPZD010000001.1 coordinate 746,620, forward strand.
CGGCCAGCACCAGCGCAATGCTCCGGTCCTGCAGGATCGCGTCTTCGCTGGCGGCTTCGGGGACGTTCCCGAACTGCGCGCGGAAGTCGGCCAGCTGCTTGTCCTTCAGGCCTTCGGTATTGGTCGACAACACCGACACCAGCGTGCCGCCACCGCGCAGCACCGCGGCCGTCATGCTCATGATGTGATAGTGGTCCAGCCCGATCACCGCGAAGCGGAGGCTGGGCTGCGGCCCTGATGCGGCGGGGGTATCCGGGGCCAGCACCTGGTGCGAGATGTTCTCTGCCGCGCCGGCGAACTGAGCGGCCCCGGCCAAGCCGGCAAGTTGCAGGAAGCTCCTGCGGTCGAACGGGTTCATGGGGCCCTGCTCGCCTTCTCGGCCTGCTCCAGCCGCCGGGTTTCAGCCGACGACCAATTGACCACGTGATAGACCGCCGGCACCGAGCCGACATTGCGCAGCGCATGCATCGAATTGCTGGCATTGAAGACCACAGATCCGGGCGAGAGACGCTTCCACTCTCCGCCCGACAAGACCTCGACCGTGCCTTCGCGCAGGATCACCAGCTCCTCGTTCACGTGCTTGTGCGGCGCGTGCGAGGTCGTGCCCGGCTGCAGCGTCGTGATGTGCAGCTCCAGCTCTTCGAGCGTGGCCGTGGGGGCCCTGACGACCTGGCGGTATTCGCCCACGTCGGTCTTGCGGACCGGGATCTCGCTCCAGTCGATGGCCAGGGGCCCCAGGACCGCCTTGTCCGCATGAGCGAGGGAAACGACGGCACAGGTCAGGCTGGCTGACAACAAGGCGATCAGCAGGTCGCGACGGCTCACCATAGGGTCTCCAAGACGAGGTGGGTGGATGACACGGGCGGCTACATCAGCCGCCTGGGTCACGCTACCAGCAAGTGGTGAGGGTGGATATGGAGCGCATCGAGGGGGTCAAGGTAGCCGCCGTGCGTCCCGGCGGCCGCATTGGGGCCCGCTAACCCGTCCTATCGCCGAAGCGTTCACGCGCCCTCATTGCGCCGGTGGTGTTGTTGAGCGTGAAGACCTCAGCACTTGAGACTCGATGCCCCGTGCAAGCCGACGATGACGGCATCGACCGTCCATGCGGGCTGCCACTGCGGCATCGATAGTCCAACTTTCACGATTGCTGAGTGGTCACTGCCAAACACCCAGTAGGTGCAGACAGCACAGCTTGAACCCCGGTTTACGTAGCGGAATCCGATCGGAATGGCCATGCGCACGGCCCCGAGTTTTCGGGCGACGATCGGCGACTCATTGATCGCAGCGCGAGCGTCTCGATGGGCTTTCGAGAGCGAGACCCAGGCCAACATCACCGCCAGGAGTGCCGCCACCACCAGCGCGAAGACCACCCGGCCCGTACGCAGCCGACCGACGCGGAGCTTCTCTTGCAGAGACTTGGAAAGTAGGGAGGACGCCGCAGGCATGGAGGCGAATTCTGGCTTCGACTGCGGTTTGCCGAATGGGTTGGGACTCAGCCAAAGCGCTGAGCTTCAGCCCCGCCCCTCCACGTACCTCACAAAGCTGTCCAGAATCGCCTGCCACCCGGCGCGCTGCTGCTCCTCGGAGTGCGTGGGCTCGCCGTCAAAGGTCTCGCGCACCGTCACGCCCTCGGGCCCCTCGCTAAACTCCACGCGCAGTTCGCGGTCACCGAGCTGGGACACGATCAGCCGGTGCGGCTCCACGGCCGAGTAGGTGCCCGCAAAGTCGAAGCCGAAGCTGCCGTCCTTGGCCTCCATGCGCGACGAGAACTGGCCGCCCACGCGCAGGTCCACGCTGGCGGCGGTGGTGTGCCAGTCGGGAGACGCGGTGTTCCACACCTTGATGGCCTCGGGGTCGCTCCAGGCCGCCCAGACGGCTGAGAGCGGGGCGCGGACGAGGGCTTGGACGGTGATCTTCATCAAGTGCCTTTCGAAGTGGTGTCTCTCAACGTGCGACGGGGCTCAGGATCGACAGGATTGTGGGGGTGCAGCTTCTCTGCTCAGATTCCGTCAATCAAAGATTCCATCGAGGAGCCCCGCATGCAAAAGCCGCCCACCTGGTTCGTCGTCGTCGCCGTTCTGGCCTTGCTCTGGAACGCCTTTGGACTGATGGCCGTGTTGATGGATGCCCTGGCCACGCCCGAGCAACTGGCCGCGCTGCCGGCTGACCAGCAGACCTTGCGACAGGCCCGGCCGCTCTGGTCGGTGGCAGCAAGCTTTGTGGCGGTGGTGGGCGGCACGCTCGGCTGTCTGGCCCTGCTGCTGCGCAAGCGCTGGGCGGTGCCGGTGTTGGTGGCGTCGTTCGTCGGCGTGGTGCTGCAGGACATCGGCCTCGTCATGCAGGCCGGCACCTCGGCAATTCCCCAGGCCGCGTTCATCCTGCAGGGCTTGGTGTTGGTGATTGCGGTGGCGCTGGTGGACCTGGCGCGGCGCGCGGTGGCGAAGGGGTGGTTGGGCTAGCAACGCGCCTGCGCTTTGACTCGTGGGGGTATCGCCCTGGCCGCGCTGCGGCTAGCCTGCGCAGCTTCCCGCAACAGCCCTAGGGAGACCCTCATGCGACTCCTCCGCCTTCTCTCCGTATCGGCCCTGGCTCTGGCCAGCGTCGCCTTCGTCCTGCCCGCGCAGGCCGAGCCCAACGCCTACCTGTTTCTCAAGGGCTCCAAGGGCGACATCAAAGGCGACTCCCGGGTCAAAGGCCGCGAGGACGCCATCGTCGTCATCGCTGCCAGCCACGAGCTCAACTCGCCGCGCGACGCGGCATCGGGCCTGCCCTCGGGCAAGCGCCAGCACCGGCCCTTCGTCATCACCAAGGAGCTGGACCGCAGCACCCCGCTGCTGCGCCATGCCCTGGTGACCAACGAGACCCTGCCCAGCGCCACAATCGACTTCTACCGCCCCACCCCGCGCGGTGGTCTGGCAGTGGAGGAAAAGTACCTGACCATCAAGCTCACCAATGCCAGCATTGCCACCATCCGGCAGGTGATGCTCAACAACAAGAACCCCGAGCTCGTCCGCTATGCGCAGAACGAGGAGGTCAGCTTCACCTACCAAAAGATCGAGTGGATCTGGGTGGACGGGGGCGTCACGGCCAGTGACGACTGGCAGGCCCCGATCAACTGATCGAACAGCTGATCGATCACCCGACGCGCTTCACCGCCGCCTTCAGCAGGTCCAGCACCGCATCGCTGCGGGCATTCGCGGTGTGCCCCGGCGGCAGCAGGCCGTGCACGGCCAGTGGCGCCAGGCTCCAGCCGGGCAATACGCGCTCCAGGCTGCCTTCCGCCACCGCCCTGCGCGCCTCGCCCGCCGGGCGCAGGCCAATGCCCAGGCCCGCATACACGGCGTCGGCCTGGGCCCGCACGTCAGAGCACGCAAAGCGGCCCGCCACCGGCGCCTCCAAAAAACGGCCACGCGGCCCCACCAGCGGCCAGTGCGTCTGCGGCCGGCCCTGCAGGGCCAGCACGCATTCGTGGCCGGCCAGGTCCGCCGGGGTGGCGGGGCGCTCGCGCCCCTCAAAGTAGGCCGGCGCCGCCACGGGCACAAAGCGCACTGAGCCTAACGGGCGGCTCAGGCAGGAGGAATCCGGCAGGTCGCCAATGCGCACGGCCACGTCGATGCGCTCGGCCACCAGGTCGGGTTCGCTGTCACTGACCAGCAGCTGGATCGCCAGCTGCGGGTGCTGCTGCAGCAGGCCGACCAGGTCCTGCACAAAGCCGAACTGCGTGGTGGTGGTGCGCACCGCCACGCGCATGCTGCCCTCGACCACGGTGACCGACTGGCGCAGCGACTGCTCGGCCTCGGCCGCGCTGCGCAGCAGCTGCTCGGCATGCGCCAGAAAGAGCCGGCCCTCGTGCGTGGTGGCCACGCGCCGCGTGGTGCGCACCAGCAGCTGCACCCCCAGCCGCGCCTCCAGGCGCGCTACGAGACGGCTCACCACATTGGTCTCGCGCCCCAGCACCAGGCCAGCGGCCGTGAAGCCGCCCGAGTGCACCACCTGCACGAAGACGCGCAGCTCATCCAGGCTGTCCAGCTTCAAGGTCATTGCCTCCTAAATTGCGACAAAGTCTCTCACGATTGACGCTTTTTCTGCGGTGAATGCCTCCCTAGCATGCCGGCCATTCGGCGCTCGCCCCGGGTGCTGTCCACGCCAGGAATCGTCATGCTCTCCCCTTCACGCTTCACCCTCACCATGCTCGTCTCGCTGCAGCCCGGCGGCGGCGCAGCGCTCGCCGCCTTCCGCCAGGCCTCAGGCCCGCTGCTGGCGCGGCACGACGTGCGCATCGAGCGCGTCATCCGCATCCACGGCAAGGGCCAGATCGTGGGCTCGAATGACTTCGAGCAGCCCGACCTCATCCAGCAAATCTCCCTGCCCTCGGCCGAGGCCTTCAAGGCCTATGTGGCCGACCCCGAGTACCAGGCCCTGGCCCCGGCACGCGATGCCGGCATCCGCCGCATGACGGCCTGCGCCGGCCCCGCGCTCGACGTGAGCGCCATCGCCACGCCCGGGCAGGGCGAGGTGGCCGCGCGGCTCTACGGCGTGGGCTTGGTGCGCTTCAAGCCCGCTGGCGAAGCGGGCCTCGACGCCTTCAACCGCCAAGCCCAGCCGCTCTTTGCGCGCCACGGCATGCACGTCGAATCCATGCAGCACGTGGTGCAGGTGATGACGCCGGTGGGAAACCCCGAGGGCCTCGCCCCGCAGCGCGTGGTCGTCTTCTTCCTGGACGACGCAGCCCGCCTGCCCGCCTACGCCGCCGACCCCGAGTACCGCCACCTCGCCCCGCTGCGCGACGACGGCCTGGTGCGCTACGACTTCTTCCTAGGCACCGTCCCTCAAGCCTGAAGGAGCGCAGGAATGAACTACCGCAACCTGCTCCGCAACACCGTCTTCATGGCCTACTTCAATGCCATCACGGTGGCTGCTGTTGTCGCCGGCTGGCGCCTGCTGCAGGGCGCACCTGTCCTCGGTTGGCTGGGCGTGCTGCTCACCACCGCGCCGCTGGTGGCCTACGTCAGCTACGCGCTGCTCACACTGCGCGTGGCACGCACCTCGCAGCGCCTGCCGCTCATCGGCGCCCAGGCCGTGCTGGGCGTAGCGCTGGCCGCCTACGGCGCGCTGGCGTCACCCGAGGGCTGGCTGCCGTTGGCGCTGGCCGGGGCCTTCCTGCTCGGCTTCATCTGGTACGCCTACAGCTTTGCCGGCTTCCTGGGCGCACGGCCCAGCCCGCGCCTCGCGCCGGGCCAGCGCCTGCCCGACTTTGTGCTGCGTGACGCGCAAGGCCAAGCCGTCACCTCGGCGCATTTGTTCAAGCAGCCCCTGGTGCTGATCTTCTATCGCGGCAACTGGTGCCCTTTCTGCATGGCCCAGGTCAAGGAGCTGGCCCAGCGCTACCGCGACATCGAAGCCCTCGGCGCCGGCATCGCCTTCATCTCGCCCCAGCCGCAAGCCAAAAGCGCCGCACTCTCACAGCGCTTCGAGATCCCGGCGCGCTTCCTGGTGGACGAGGGCAACACCCTCGCCCGCCAGCTCGGCATCGACTCGGCCTGGGGCATCCCCACCGGCCTGCAGGCCCTGGGCTACGCCAGCGACACCGTGATGCCCACGGTCGTCATCACCGCCCCCGGTGGCCGCATCCTGTGGGCTGACGAGACCGACAACTACCGGGTGCGGCCTGAGCCGGGCACCTACCTTGAGGTGCTGAGGCGGGAGGCGTTGGTGGCGGCGTAGGTGGGGCTATTTGGTTCGCGCGAGCTGGCTCTGAGGCTCGCACCGCGATGGGCGACATCGCTGACGCAACGCCGTCATTCCACGTGACTGTGAGCAAGGGCGGCTCGACGGAGATGCCGGGCAGCTGGCGTCGAGATCGGCGTCACAGGTCTTGCTCGAACACAACGACAGACAGCCCCTCGCCTTGTGGAACATCCGTTCCGCGCTTCACGCTCAGACCACGTTGCCGTAGTGCCGCCGCGAGTGCGGCTAGGTATTCGGGCGTTTCAGCTTGGCCGTTCAGCCGTTGCAACTCTGTACCAGCTCGCGTGAACAACAGTGCTGGCAACCGTAGAGCTGCCATTGATGCGCCGGAGAGTTCGATCATGACGCCGTTGTTGAAAAGCACAACTGGTCGAGCACTTCCGTCAGGCGCTCGGGGTGACTGCGAGAAGTCCTTATGGATATGGTCGCCATCCATCAAAAGCCCAGCATCTCGGAGCGAAAGAATGTCGGTGTAGGTAAGTCCGAACGGCTTGAGCGACTCGTTTAGATCGCCTGTCGGAACTGCGATCCATCCGTCCGACATCGCAATCGCACAAGCCTTACGGAATAGTTCTGCCTCCCATTTGGATAGCCGTCGTAGGGTGTCAAGAGTCCGCGTGCTGTAGGTGCCTGGTGCAGTCACCTCTCCAGCCAGAACTTTTCCCCACAGCAGTTGCATGTCTGACTCACAGACGTTCTCGGCCTCTTGGAAGAACTTGCGCCGCCAATCGGCGTTGACGGGCTGTGAAGACACTGCTGGTGGTAGCGCCTCTGACGCGAAGTCAGCAATTGACTCGACGTTTAGCTGGCCTTCGACTTCCCGTGCTAATAGCCTGTTGCGTGCACGTTCGGCTAGTTGCGGGTGATCCTTGAGAGCCTGCTGCACTCGATCAAGCGCCGACGAAAACTCAAGCGCCTTCGATTCCAGCGCGGACTCGGTGTCTGCCCTGGCTAGTGCCTTCTTCGCGTATGCCTGCGCATCCGCTTCATCGCGAATCGCTTTGGGGCGATAGACGGTTCCAACGGCGGAGGAAACGACTTCGACGAGCTTCGTGAGTGGCTGGCTAAGACCGGCCAAGTCTTTGATTTCCACTTCTACTCTCCCGAGATGCCTACACCTTTAGCGAACGAGCCCGGCTGTCATGGCCGTGCGGCCGTACGCTGACGATCACCATATCACCGGCGTCCGCTACAGCCGGAGCCTCCAAGGCTCGCCCTTCCGCCTCGCCGCTACCTACCCCACCACCCCCCGCTGCTGCGCCCGCCACGCCCCCGGCGCCACGCCCACGCGGGCTTTGAAGCTGCGGCTGAAGGCGGGCAGGTTTTCGTAGCCGACGCGCTGGGCGGTTTCGCCGAGGCTGAGGCCGTCGTCGGCGAGCAGGCGGCAGGCGAGGTTCATGCGCCACTCGGTGGCGTACTGCATCACGCTGCAGCCCATCAGCTCGCGGAAGCGCGCCGCAAAGCGTGAGGGCGAGAGCGCGGCAGCGGCGGCCAGGCGCGGCACGCTCAAGGGGGCGTGGGGCTTGGCGTGCAGCAGGCGCAGCGCGGGGCCGAGCCGCGTGTCTGAGAGGCCGGCCAGCCAGCCCGTGCCGCCGGGGCGCTGTTGCTGCAGGTGCAGAAGCTCGGCGCACAGCAGCTCCAGCAAGCGTGTAGCGCGGAAGCGCGCGCCTTCGCCCTCGTCCAGGCACTGTGCCAGGCGCGCCAGCACGTAGCTGAGTTGCTGCACCTCGGCGCCTTGCGCATGCAGCAGCGGCGGCAGGCTGCCGAGCAAGGGGTTGAGCGGCGTGGCGCGGGCGATGAAGGCGCCGCACAGCAGGCCGGTGGAGCCTGGTGTGCCGAGCGGCACCTTGGCCGGGCCCTGGCCGGCCAGTACGTCTTGCAAGGGCACGCCGCGCAGGCGCGCAAGCGGCGTGCTGCCGCTGGCATCGCGCCCCAGCCGGTGCGGCTCGCCGGCGGGCACCACCACCACTTCGCCGGGTGCGGCCGTCACCACCTCGCCGGTGCTGCGCTGCAGCTCAAAGCTGCCGGACCGGGCGCAGTGGAAGACCATCACCCGCGCCTGTGCCGGGGCGCCCAGCCAGCGGCGCAGTGCGTCTTCGCTAGGCACATCCACGGCCCAGGGCGCCGGGTAGCAGCAGCTCAGCAGCACGGTGCCGCTGAGGCGCAGGTCGGCCAGCGCGTCGTCAAAGGGGTCAGGGGCTGGGGGATTCAATTCAGTCGAATCAGCAAATGATTCAGCATATTAAAGCATTCAAACAACTGCATGAGCTGCCCAGAATTGCGGCCATTCCTTCACTCCCGGCGCTGCCATGAACCTGTCCGCAGAACTCCGCTTCCTGACCCTGACCGCTCTTTTCACCGGCGTGCTCTGGGTGCCCATCATCCTGAACCGCCTGGGCGAGATGGGCCTGTGGAAGGCGCTCAAGAACCCCGAGCCCGACGTGCGCCCGCATGCCGCCTGGGCGTGGCGCCTGGCCAATGCGCACCGCAATGCGATCGAGAACCTGGTGGTGTTTGCGCCGCTGGCCCTGGCCGTGCACGTGCTGGGCAAGGGCGATGCCGCCACGGCGCTGGGGGCGCAGGTCTTCTTCGCCAGCCGCGTGGCGCATGCCTTGATCTACACGGCCGGTGTGCCGCTGCTGCGCACCATTGCCTTTGTGGTGGGCTTTGGCGTGCAGGTGCAGTTCGCGCTCAGGCTGCTGGGCTGAGGCTCTACTGCATCTCGTCCGCAGTGAGCGGGCGGATGCGGATGTTGCGGTAGAAGATTTCTGTGGACTCCGCCAGCAGCGCCAGCTTGCCGCTCACCAGGGGCACCCAGGCCTTGGAGGTGGCGTCCCAGCGCTTCAGGTCGTGGGCGCGCAGGCTCACAAAGCCGTTGACGATGTGGGTGGCGCGGTCGCCCTTGACGATCAGCTCCAGCGTATTCCACGCCTCGGGCAGCTCGCTCAAGGCGCCGTGGCGCACGCGGCCATAGTCGCCCGGCGCGCCTACCGTTGTGGGCACGCCGCCGGCGGTGGCCGGGGCGTAGCGGCCGGTCTCGGGCAGCACGCTGCTGGTGGCGCGGGTGGAGAGGGTCCAGAGGTCGCCCGTGTCGCCGTCCTCGATCTGGAACTCAAGCCCCAAGGGCCAGCTCAGCGGCTCGCCGCCATGTGCGTGGTACAGCAGCCCGGCATCGCGGCCCTCGACCACGCGGGGCTGGAACTTCTTGGCGCCCCATTTGTATTCCAGGCTCAGCCGGTAGTTGCTGTGCTCGGCCTCGGTCTGGATGAAGGCCTGCGCCTGTCGGCTGCCGGCCTTGTCTTTGGCGTAGACGTGGATCACGCCGTTCTCGACCGTGAAGAGCGAGGCGGGCGAGCGCTTGTCGATGGGCTTTTGTGACCAGTGCGCGGTCCAGCCCGAGAGGTCCTTGCCGTTGAACAGGGGCGTCCAGCCCGGGGGCGTGGGCTGGGCCAGCGCTGACCCCGCCGTGAGCGCGAGTGCCGCCAGCAGGGCGATCCAGCGAGGTGTGTTCATGGTGTGCACTCGGCGCTCAAGGCTTGCAGGCAAAGCTCTCGCTGCGCTCCGGGTCGCCCTTGCCCACATAGCGCGCCACCAGGGGGTGCGGGCAGAGCGGGCGGGTGCGGCCGGGCCAGGGGCTGCGGCTGCCTGCGCGGGCCTCGATGCGGTCGGGCGCCTGGCCTTGCTCGACCCAGCGCACCACGGCGGCCAGCGCGTCGTATTCGTCGGTAGCCGGCCCGCCGCCGCAGTGGGCCATGCCCGGCACGGGGAAGACGCGCACAAACTCGGCCGCGCGGCCCTTGGCCAGCACATTGGCTTCATCAAACCAGGCGATGGTGTCGGCCAGCGAGAACACGGGGTCCGACTCGCCATGCGGCACGATCAGCTTGCCGCCGCGCCGCTGGAAGGCGCTCAGGTTGGGGTCGCGCATGCCCACGTCCTGCCAGGCCGAGCGGGTGAAGGGCGCCACCACCGCGTGGACGGCCGGCGCATCGCGCTCGAAGTCGAAGGCCATCGCGTAGTCCAGCCCGGCTTGCGGCCCGGGCGGCAGGGCGACGGGCGGCGACGAGAAGGCGGACGCCATCGCGCGGCTGCCCAGCAGCACATTGAGGGCCGGCGGCATGCCGCCTTCACCGCCGATCTTCCAGATGCGCCAGCCGCCATCGTCGATGCCCGAGGGCCAGAACCACGTGCTGTAGAGCGCCTGGCCTGCCTTGTTGCGCGGGCCTTGCAGTACGGCTTCCAGGGCCTGGATCTGCGCGGGGCTCAGGCAGTCAGCACCGGACCCACCGCTGGGGCAAGTGCGCGGCACCAGGCGCGCGCGCACCTTGGCCGGCGTGCAGCGGCGTGTGTCGCCCACGATGCCGTCGGCCAGGCCGTCGTCGGCGTCGCAGGCCTCCAGGATGGCGGCGCGCACGGCCTTGAGCTGCGGGCCGGTAAAGGCTGTGGACAGCTTGCCCAGCTCGACGCGGCCGGTGGCCGGGTCTGCCACCAGGCGGCCAAACTGCTGCGTGTCCCACATCTCGGCCAGCGCGGCCTTGGGCAGGGCAAAGCCCGGCGCAGCGGCCACGATGCCGTCAAACACCTCGGGGTAGCGCTGCGCAAAGGCCATGCCCTCTTGCCCGCCCTTGGAGCAGCCGCTGAAGTAGCGGTGCTTGGCCGCGCGGCCGTAAAAGCGCTCCACCCAGGCCAGCCCAGCCTCCGCCGTGGGCTTGAGCGAGGCGTGGCCGTAGTCGGCGCGGGCCTGCGGGTCAAAGCCAAACACCAGCTCCTGGTTGCGCTGCGGGTCGTTGTTGCGGGCGTTGTCGTGGCCGCTGTCCTGCGCCAGCACGGCATAGCCTTGGTCCAGGCCCGAGCCGCTCAAAGCATCGCCCACCACGCCGTTGGAACCCCCACCGCCCTGGAAGAGAAAACGCCCGTTCCAGGCCAGCGGCAGGCGCAGCCGCAGGTGGATGGCATAGCGCTGCCCATCAGCACCGGTGCGCTCGGCACTGCTGGCCAGCACTTCGCAATGCGCGGGCAGCTTGCGCGTCTGCGGCGGGCCGCCAAAGCCGGGCACGGTATGCGGCGTGCCCTCGGGGCGCCACTGGGCGTCGGTCACCTCCAGACCAGGCAGGCCAGCGGCCGCATAGCGCGCCTCGCGCAGCGCGGCACAACGGGCGGGGGCGTCGGCGGCATCCAGTGTTGAACCAGCGGGTGCCGCGGGCTCAGCAGCCAGCGTGGCGCCGCCAAGCGGCAACAGGGCCAGCAGGCTGCAAGCTAGGGCAGTGCGGGTCCGGCAAAGGGCGTGCAACACGGGCATGGCAGAGGTGCTCCAGCGAAGGGGAGCCAGAGTGTGGCAGCAACAGCCCGGGGCGATGAACAGGTCCGTTTCCGTCCAGCGCTGCGGCCGGCGGCCGGCGATAGTGGGCGCTCAATTCATCCACGCAAGACCCAGCCCCATGGCCTATTTCGAGCACGAGATCCGCATCCGCACCACGCCCGACGCAGCCTGGGACGCCCTGCGCGACGTGAGCCAACTGCACACCCGCCTGGTGGTGGGCTTTGTGGTGGCCTGCGAGTGGGATGGCCAGACGCGGCACCTACGCTTTGCCAACGGCCTCAGCGCGGCCGAGCGCATCGTGGCCGTGAGCGAGGCGCATCGGCGCGTGTCCTGGTCCGCCCTGAGCGAGCGCTTGGCCCACCACAACGCCTCGGCCCAGGTGCTTGCGGATGATGAGCCCGGAGCCTGCCGCGTGCGCTGGTGTGTGGACCTGCTCCCCGACGCCGTCGCCCCTGCCATCGAGACCATGGTGCTGGCCGGCCTGCAGGCCATGCGGCAAACGCTGGAAGGCGTTTGAGCCGCTGGCGGAGCGTGCGTCGGCTATCGTGCAGCGCATCTCAGCGCCACACGCCGGAGTCGCCCCTTTGGAGATCAAGATCGCCGTCAGCGATGCTGACATCGCCGCCTGCTTTGCCGTGCTGTCGCAGCTGCGCCCGCACCTGCCGCAGGCCGACTTCCTCGCCACCATCCGCCGCCTGGAGGCGACGACGGGCTTTCGGCTTGCGTCCGTGACGGACGATGGCCGCGTGCGTGCCGTGGCCGGCATTCGCGCCGCCGAGTGGCTGTATGCCGGCAAGTACCTGGAAATCGAAGACCTGGTCACCGCCGAGGCAGACCGCTCGCGGGGCTATGGCGGCCAGCTTTTTGATTGGCTGGTGCAGCACGCCCGGGCCCAGGGCTGCCGGCAATTGCGCCTGGTGTCAGGCGTGGCCCGCGAAGCGGCGCACCGTTTTTATGGGCGCAAGGGCATGCGCTTTGAGGCCAAGTACTTCTCCATGGACCTTGGCTGAAGCCTGAGCACAAAAAAAAGAGCCCGGCAGTGCCGGGCTCGTGAATGATCCGAGATGAGGGGACTCGAACCAGAGGACTCCTAGTGATGCTTACCGCTCAGCTGCGCGGTTCGCCGGCGCTGCTGGCGCGGGCCACTTGCGGGGCCGCGGCGCTGCTGCTGCCGGTGACGACGACGGTGGGCAGGCGCGTGTAGCTGACGATCTGGCCGTCGGGCATGTGGCGGCCCAGGATCTCCACCGGCTCCAGCTGCACGATCTCGCTGGCGGGCGCGGTCACCTCATGGCCATATCCGGCCAGGCCGAGCGAGGCTGCGATGGCGGCCAGCGCAATCATGGCAACAGCGGCAAAGGAGGCGGGGCTGGGGGCTGAGGTGTTCATGGTGGTGGTCCTTTTGATGCGTGATGTCTGTGTGTCGATGGCGCCAGTGTTCCGTGGCGGGCCGGGCGGCGCGAGGCGCTTGCGACGAAGCGCCAAAACCCGGGGGTGAATGGACGGATATGGCGCGCGAACCCGCTGCGGCCTCCCGGAAAGACCCGCTCCCGTGCGTCATGGGCCCCACGCATACTTGCCCCATGGGCGGCCACCTGCACGGCCGCACAACAGGGAGCACAGCGCATGACCACGCCACGCACGGCCGACGTTCAGCTCGGCGGCATCACGGACCTGAATCTCATCGCCGACGTGAAGCTAGGCTTCGTCGACGCCTTCGAGACCATCACCTACCTGGACCGCCTGCGCCGCGTGCTCAAGACGCTCAACGGCCTGCGGCTCAGCTCGCGCGAGTCGTCCCTCACGGCGGCGGGCTTCACCGATGTGGTCAGCCGCTGGCGCATCGTCCACTCCTTCCGCTGGTCCATCGTCGACCCGGCTGACCCCACCGACCCACGCAGCAAAGCGCGGCTCATGCTGTCCGTCAACTTCGACGGCGGCTGGGAGCCCTATATGCGCGTCATCTGGGACCAGCTCGGCTCCACGCTCGACCTGATGCTCTGCCACGTCGAGGGCTACCAGCTCTCCAACCGCTGCAGCTTTGAAAGCTACTCGGCCTGGGTGCGCGCGCACGAGGTCTCGGCCGACTTCCTCTTCATGGAATCCAGCCGCAGCGTGGCCGACACCGAATACCTGAAGGCCTACGAGGCAAGCCAGCGCGGCAAACCCGACGCCCTCACCGCCGCGCGCGTGCACAGCCTGCTGCAGGGCGAGACCAAGCCCTTGCCGGCCGACCCGCGGGCCCGCATGGCCATGGCGCTCAAGGGGCTGCCCGGGCTCTCGGCCCTCTTCGCGCTGCAGCGCTACTTTGGCCAAGGCGCGCTTGACGGCTACTGCCTGCTGCGCGCCACGCAGGACGTCTTCTTTGAGATGAAGCTGCTGGACACGCGCCAGCTCTTCCCGCAAGAGCCGCTCTCGCCCGTGCGGGCGCAGTACGCGCAGATGCTGGCTTGGTTCGAGAGCGAGATCCCGCCCGTCCCCAGCCCGCAGCGCGAGCTGCACTTTGCCGGGCACGACATCCAGGCCGGCATCCTCTCGCCCGTGCGGGCGCGCACCGGCGCCCTGGTGCTGCTGCGCGTGGCCCAGCCCAGCACCGCGCTGGCCTTCCTGTCGGCCCTGCCTCTGCCCTGGGAGGGCAGCCACACGCCCGAGAACGGCCTGTGGACGCAGGTCGCCCTCAGCCTCTCCGGCCTGCGCGCGCTTGGCATCCCCGAGACGCGGTTGCAGCGCCTGCCCACTGCTTTTAAAGAAGGCATGGCCGCCCGCGCCGGCCTGATTGGTGACCTGCGCCACAACCACCCGCGCAACTGGCGCTGGCCGCGCCGGGCTGACGGGGCCGGCCCCATCGAGCCCAGCGCCGCCCATGTGCTCATCCAGCTGCGCTGCGCCGACGCCGCCGGCGCCGCCCACCTCGACGCCGCCATCGCCGCCCTCAGCGGCCCCGCCACGGGCCTGGCGCTGATGGCCGTTGAGCCCCTACGCACCAACCCCGCCCGCAAGGAGAACTTTGGCTACGCCGACGGCATCAGCCAGCCCGCCGCGCACACGGTGCCGGGCGAATCGGCGTGGTCCGACCAGGTCCCGCGTGGCGAGCTGCTGCTGGGCTACCCCACGCTGCGCGACAAGCAATACCCCGTCCCCGAGAAGGCCGACGCCTTGCTCGACAACGGCAGCTTCCTCGTCGTGCGCAAGCTGCGCCAGTGGACCGGCCGCCTGGCCCGCCAGGTCGAGAACGAAGCCGCCCGCCTGGGCCTGGACCCCGAGCTCGTCTACGCCAAGCTCATGGGCCGCGACCGCGCAGGCAAGCCCCTGGTGGAGCCCGGCCACTCCAGCAACGACTTCAACTACCGCCAGGACGCCAACGGCGCCCAGTGCCCCATCCACGCCCACATCCGCCGCAGCAACCCGCGCCAGTTCAGCGGGCCCACGGGCCTCACCAACACCATGCCCCGCATCCTGCGCCGCGGCATGAGCTACGGCGCCGCGCCCACCGTGCCGGCCGATGACGCCGAGCGCGGCCTCATGTTCATGGCCTACAGCGCCCACCTGGCCGAGCAGTTCGAGGTCATCCAGCGCTGGGTGGCCGGCGCCAATGCCAGCGGCGGCTATGCTGACCAGCCCGACCCCCTGCTCGCCGTCGTCGACCCCGACGCCCGGCCCAACCGGCTCTACACCTTCGAGCACGAAGGCAACGCCTACGCCATGGACCTGGGCCCTGCGCCCTTTGTGAGCCTGGAGTGGGGCGGCTACTTCTTTGTGCCCTCGCTCCCCGCGCTGCGCAACCTGCCCGCCCTGGCCGAGCTGCCCCTGCCCGTGGCGCCGCCCGCGCCCACACCGCCCAGCGCCCCGGCCCTGGACGATGCCGCCGCCTGGCAGCTGTGGCTGGAGGACCAGAACTCCCGCGACATCGCCTGGGCCTGGGTGCGCGGCCAACCCGGCGGCGTGGTGCGCACCGCGTACGGCGTGCTCGTGGGCAGCCCCGAGGGCGTCTGCCAGGTGCTGCGCAACAGCCCCGACCGCTACTCCGTCAAAGGCTATGGCACCCGCATGGTCGCGTCCCTCGGCCCCGGCTACCTGGGCATGGACGACGACAACGGCCACGCCGAGCAAGCCCCCGCCGTCAACGCCGCCATCGAGCAGATCCGCGAAGACCAGGCCTACGCCGAGACCTACGCCCTCGCCACGGCGTGGTTCGCCCGCCAGCGCGCCGCCGGCCAGATGCTCGCCGCCGCCACCGGCACCCCGCAAACCCAGCTCGACCTGGAGCGCCTCTCGCTCGACGTGCTGGCGGGCCTGTGCACCGCCTGGTTTGGCCAGCCCGACGGCCAGCACCTCTGGGGCACCGAGTACCGGCCACCGGCTGAATCGCCGCGCCCCCGCTGCCCGGCCGACCTGCTGCCCGTCTCACGCTACGTGTTCAGCCCCAAGCCCTCCGTCCGCGTCGAGCAAGCCGGCCAGCGCGCCGGCCAGGCCTATCTCAAGGCCGTCGAGGCCTGGCTCGCCACCAGCAAGCCCGCCGAGGGCACCCTGGGCCGCGCCATCGTCGACGCCGCTGCGGCCGTGCCCGGCGCCACGCCCTACTCCGTGGCCGCCACCTACGCCGGCATCATGCTCGGCTTCCCGCCCACGGTGCACGCCAACATGCTCACCGTGCTGGGCGCCTGGGTCGCCAAGAACAAGCTCTGGGAGATCCAGCAACAGTGGCTGGAGGCGCCCGCCCCCCGCCACTACGCCCACGCCGTGGCCCGCCTGCGCCCGGCCATGCTGCTCACGCTCAACCAGCGCCCCACGCCCTTCCAGGTCTACCGCCTCGCCCGCGCCGACCACCGCCTCGGCACCGTGGACGTGAAGGCCGGCGACACCGTCATCGCCGCCCTCGGCTCCGCCACCCAGGCCAACCCCGCCCTCCACCACGTCGCCTTTGGCGGCGACCGGGTGGACCCGCAAGGCGCCCCGCCGCATGCCTGCCCGGGGTATGGGATGGGCATGGGCGTGATGCTGGGCGTGGCAGCGGCGCTGCTGGAGGCAGGGACGCTCAAACCGACGGGGTCGCCGGTGAGTTTGTATTTGGACGTTTGAGCGCGAGTAAAGCACTCCGATGAGCACGAAGCCCCACGCCACGTCCGATGCAGCTGTGCTTTTGCCGCGCATCGAGAGCCGCATCCTGCGCCTGCGCGACCAGAAGGTGATCATCGACGCCGACTTGGCCGCGCTATACGGCGTGCCAACCCGCCGACTGAACGAGCAAGTCAAGCGCAACCGCGACCGCTTCCCTGCTGACTTCATGTTCCAGCTCTCAGCCGCCGAGAAGGCTGAGGTGGTCGCAAATTGCGACCACCTTGCCAAACTGAAGTTCTCCAAGTCGCTGCCGTTCGCCTTCAGCGAGCACGGTGCCATCCAGGCGGCCAATGTGCTGGCATCGCCTCAGGCGGTAGAGATGGGCATCTACGTGGTGCGCGCTTTCGTCCGCTTGCGGGAGCTGGCTGGTATCCACGCCGACTTGGCCAATCGGCTGGCAGAGTTGGAAAGCAAGACCGACGGCTTGGCCGAGAGGACTGAGGGGCTCGCACTGGACCACGACACCTTCAGGCGCAACACTCGCAACCAACTCAAGCAACTCATCGAGGCAGTCAATCAGCTCATGGCACCGCCGGACCCGCCCAAGCGACCGATCGGGTTTGTCACGCCTGAGGGCGAGAAGGGCAAGGGATGAGGGCCAGCGTGCGGCTTGAGAGCGAGAAAGTAGCCATGCAGAACGACGGCACCTTCGGCTACCGAGTCATCTGGTCAGACGAGGACGGAGAGCATGTCGGCTTATGTGCCGAGTTCCCGTCCTTGTCGTGGCTCGCCCAGACGCCGGAGGCTGCTTTGGCTGGCATACGGGCTGTTGTGGCGGATGTGGTTGCGGAGATGCAGGCGAGCGGCGAGGTGCCGCACTTAATATTTAAGACCTGACCCCGAATTCCCTGACCCCGAATTCCCGTCCCCGAATCCCGGTGTGACCCAGTATTCGCTAGTCGAGAATATGCATAATCAATTGCAGCAGCCTGACGCGCCACGCCGAAGCCAGTTTTGTCGCGCGAAATGTTGTGATCCGATACGAATTCTCAGAAATTACTCTCACCATATTGGCAGAGGTCGAATTTCCAAGTATTGGCCAGCCAACCTCGGGGATCGGAGTGGAAAATTTATCTACATTTCCATCGCCAACCGTATCAGGCTTTCCCGATGAATCCAAAAGACAGTTGGCCAAATTTGGAAATTTGAGTCCGGCTGCCATAATGGTCCCTGAGCAATATGCTTTCCCAGGATAAAGAGTTGACGGATCTCGAAAGTAGTACCCGTGCCCCCACGAAAAGGGGTCATTGCTCGAGTCATATTCAATTGGATGATGACCCCCTAAAATGTGCCCCAACTCATGAGCCAAATTCTTAGACAAAAATAGACAATTTGCCTTCAGTAGGATATGACTATCCTCTGCTGATGCATACACCCTCGCAATCCCACAACCATCATTACCATACATGCCTATTGTTACAACCAGATCCGCATTCGCTGCATCCCGCTCTTGCATTTGATCAATCGAATATCCACGACTATGGGCGAACCCAATTGATGAATAGTCAAGCGCCTGAGTCGAGATGCCTCCCACCCTTTGAATGCGAAGTGAAGTATTGCTATTGGCAAAAATATTGTTTACGTCGAATACGACTTGATCAATGCGCGTTTGTAACGCCCCACCAAAATAGCTGGCTGCCTGGGGGGTAACGGCGAATAGAAGATTAGCTGTATATATTGACTGATTCGCAGCAGCTACATTTGCCGAAGGTTCCGAAGGGCCTAAATTTATTGATTGGCCGTCAGCCCTATTCTTTGAATTGCCCTTTGAGCGTTCCTGGATTTCCTTCCAATCCTTTGGATGTTGAGGGACTGTTCCAGTATTGACTTGGACTATTACTGCCACTCCATCCTTCAAGAAATCAACCTCATACCTCACGCCTTTCCACACTAACCAACCCAAAACTGGGGCGGAGCGTGATTGTTTCGACGGGCGCGAGAAAAATTCAGCAATGTCGCGAGCCTTGCCGTCAACCACTTCGGTCGTCGACGCACCCTTCCATAGCAGCGTTTCGTCAGAACTGCGCTGTTTTGAAATCGCTCGATAGGTTGCTGCTTCTCCGTTGGGCAGATTTACCGAAATTTCGTCATAATTCAGCGCTTGCGCGTTTAGCGTCGATACGCTTGCGGAAACGACGTGAGATTGTGAGCGAATCGTCTCCACACGTTTTTGTTCTTCGGCGCTAAATGAATTGCGTCTCTGCTCAGTTGACAGCGCTCCACCAATCAAATTCTCGGCAGCTGGAGATGGTTTTAGGGCACACAAAAGACACGCCGCGATGACAAAAGCAATACGAGTCATTGTTGTCTCTGGTCAGCTTGCCTTAATTGGTTGGGCCAATATAGATAGGCGCGGGAGCACTTGAATAGGTCGGTAGCGTTGAGCAGGCCCCCGTTCCATCATAATAAAATTGAAGGAGTGTATTGTTACGCTTCGCTTGGAGGAGCATCGCAGTCCACATTGCGCAGGTAGCGGTCGGCACACCCTTATACACAATATTCAAGTTGCACACATTGGTATAGTCGCCCCTACCGCTATGTAGGATATTTACAGTGCCATCGGAATACACGAGCACTGAAAGTGTTTGGGCATTACACTGAAATGCTGCATTTGCACTTCCAACAGCGAGCGCCAGTATTGACGCAAAGGCTTTCAACACAAGGGATTTACGAGTATATTTCATGGGGTTTCATCGTTTGAATAGCGCCGCATTCGGCTAGATGCAGGTTACCAGCGGCAGTCAAGAAGTGCAACGCCTCCCCATTTCGAAAATTAGGGGGTTTCTGCGCACCAAGGCCATTCAGTTCTTCCGCCAGAGGCTCGGCAGGAAGCGGTAGTAGAGCAAGTGGCGCCACGTCGCCCAATCGTGGGCCGCGTGGCCGCCGGCGTAGTACTCGTGGTTGACGCCGTGGGCTTTGAGCGCGGCGACCAGTGCGGCGACGCGGGCGTTGAAGTTGCCGCGCTCCTCCAGCGTGCCCTGACCGACGAAGAGGTAGTCGACCTTTTTGTTCACGTCGGGGTCGTTGAGGAATGTGGCGAGGGACTTTTCGGGTTCGGTGTCGCCAGCGCTGAGCACCCCGAAGTTGGCGAAGAGATCGAGGGAATTGAAGCCCGCAAAGATGGTGAGAAATCGGGGTCACCCATTAGCCGCCCCCGTCAAGTGGCAAACACACGCCCCTGCACCGCAAGAGCGCACCTGATCTTCCTTCAAGACTGCATTCCCCGTCGCCGGACTCACCGCGCACTTGGTTCTCGAATATTGGTTGCGCCGCAGCGCACCAGTCACCCATCAGGATCAAGGCCTCGGGCTCGGCGTTGTGATGCGCTTTGCCCTTGACCCCTGGCGGCTTGCGCCGCCCCAGAAAACCCTCTGTTCCCCAGCCCGTCCAATCCTCGCGAGCTGCGGCATATGACGCGTGCTCGCACAAGTCTTCTGGCTGCGAGTCTGCCAATGACGCGTGGTCACCCGGCACGACACGCTCCAAACCCATCTGGCTCAGGCTGCGGGCGCTGCGAACTTCTTCAACGTGGGCGGGATCGACGCGGGCCGGCATTCAAGTCTCTTGGTTGTGAACCACCCCCGATTCGGCCTGACCCGCGTCGTCCCATTGATCACTTGACAAGACCGCCGCATAACTTCCCCGATGCAAGACCGCTGCAGAGCTTCGCCGGTGCGCGCCGCAGCTGGGGGTCGGGAAGCTCAATCCGGCGGGAACGCCGGAGAACTTGTATTTCAACGAGTGCGCATGGCCGCGCTCCTGTGCGCCATCTAGAGCCGCGAGGAGATCGGGGTCAAGTCTTAAATATTAAGTCCCCCCAAATCCTTTCCCGTCAGTCGTGGACAGCCAGCAAGTTGGCTTTTGCGCTGAGTTTCCCGGTGCGCACGCAATCCAGTGGCGGAGGTGGTCGCAAACTGCGACCGCCTTGCCAAGCTGAGGTTCTCCAAGTCGCTGGCTTGCGCATTCAGCGAACACTGCGCTGTCCTGGCGGACGATCTGTTGGCCTTGCCCAAGCGACGGCTCGGCTTTGTCACGGATGCGGACGCGTAGGGCAAGGGCCGCAGGCGAGAGTGGCTCACGTTGCAATGACATCTCCCGTGATGTCAGAATTGCGCCATGCGCTGGGTTCTTGATACCGATGTGATCGTCGCCGCCATGCGCAGTCCGGCGGGTGCCTCGGCAGCGCTCTTGCTGGCTGCGCTGGACGGGCGCGTGCAACTGGTGGCCAACGTTGCGCTGGTTCTTGAATACGAGGCCGTTTGTTTGCGCCCGCAGCATCTTGAGGAGGCGGGCTTGTCGGTGGCGCAAGCGCAAGCCTTCTTGGACGCTGTGGCTGCCCTGATGGAGCCGGTGCATTCGCACTTCATCTGGCGGCCTCAGCTGAGGGACGCGGCTGATGAAATGGTGCTGGAGGCCGCAGTCAACGGTCAGGCCAACAGCATCGTCAGCTTTAACCACCGCGACTTTGCCGACGCGCCTGCCCGCTTCGGGCTGGACCTTCTACTTCCCCGCGACGCTCTCAGGAGGATTCGTCATGACTGATACCTCGACCTACCCCTTGCGCCTGCCCCGCTCGGTCAAGGCTGCCGCCGAGCAATTGGCCCGCGACGAAGGCATCAGCCTCAACCAACTGGTGGCCACGGCCGTGGCCGAGAAGCTGGCCGTGATGCGCACCGCCGCCTTCTTTGCCGAACGCCGCGAGCGGGCCGATCCAGCGGCGCTGCGCGCGCTGCTCACCCGTCAGGGCGGCGTGCCGCCGCGTGAGGGGGATGAGATTGCGGAGTGAACCGTGGGTTGTCTGGGGGCGGCGTATGCCGCCGGGGGTCAAGGGCAAGCAAGTGCCTGCCCTGCTTGCCGCGACAAGCGGCGGGATGAGAAGTCGGGGTCAAGTCTTAAATATTTAGTCCCGACCCAAGACCGCTGCAGAGCTTCGCCGATGCGTGCCGCTGTTGGGGGGCGGGAAACTCAATCCGGCAGGGCCGCCGGGGAACTTGCATTGCAGCGTGTGCGCATGGCCGCGCTCCAATGCGCCATCCGGAGCCGCATCGTCACTTGACCGCGCGCGGCGTTGGCGGCTTGAGGTCACCGCTTGTGACCTCAAACAGCAATGGCGCGTCTGCTTCGTCTGGACGGCAGAAGGCGCCACCGATGTCGAGATCGTCGACGACCACTGAAGGAATGAACACCATGCGCACCCTTGCACCCGCATCGCCCGGCGAGATGCTTGAAGAGGAATTCCTCAAGCCCCTGGGCCTGACGAAGTACCGCTTGGCCAAGGACATCGGCGTGCCTGCCCAGCGCGTCGGCGAAATCGTCGCCGGCCGGCGCGCCATCACGGCCGACACGGACCTGCGGCTGTGCCGCTACTTTGGCCTGAGCGACGGCTGGTGGCTGCGCGGCCAGGCGGCGTATGACACAGCGGTTGCAAGGGACGCGCTTCAGGAGGAGCTGGCGCGGATTCCGAGGTGTTCGTTGCTGGCGGCTTGAGGGTGGGGCAGATGGGTCCGGCGTCTGACTCCGACCGCTATGCCTACGCCGTCGCTTGGTCGGAAGAAGACGGCGAGTACGTCGGGCGATGTGGCGAGTTTCCGTCGCTGTCTTGGTTGGACAAGACGCCCGAGACTGCGCTTGCAGGCATTCGCGCCCTTGTGGCCGATGTCGTCGCAGATCTGCAGGCCAGTGGTGAGTCCATTCCTGGCGCAAAGCAAGTGCTGTTCAAGTTTGCGCGGACTGACTATTGATGACTTGACCCCGAATTGAAGATTGAGGCTGACGGCCACCAGTTGGCACGTTAAATTGCGGCCTCTCATCTGACTTGAGTCGAAGGGAGTTCTCTCATGTACGAGCGCGCAATCCAACGCCGGTCACAGGCGGTCGCTATTGCCTTGTTGGTCCTGGGCAGCGGCAGTGCGGCTGCGGCGAGCTTCAGCAGTTCGGCGATGTGCGAGGTCGGTCGCGGCGACACGCCTGGAAGCGACAAATGCGCCGTGATCGATCAGAGCTCCGACTTCGGTTTGCCGGCCGGACAGGTGCTTTCCACAAGTTTCACCAGCGCGGCCTCTGAAAAGTTCACCCGGCAGTATTCGGCCTCCGTCAGAAGCGGGCCGGGCGACCTGGGCGTCAAGGTGGATGGGCTGCTCGAGGCCTCGCGCCCAGCCACAGAACTTTTCTACGTTGGCGGCACCACGACGGCCTACGCCACGTATTCAGACACTGTGCTGGTCAGTTCCGCCACGCTGCCTGCTGGAACGCCAGTCACGGTGGAGCTTAGCCAAGTCGTGACGTTCTCTTTGGGGCGGACGCTGACCGCCAACCCAACCTCTACCGCCCACGGTCAAACCACCATCGCCCTGCAGTTCAACGCAACAGGCGTCACCAGTGCCGCCATCGACAAGTGCTGGGGAGATTTCTTCGCCAATTGCACCCCGACCTTGATTGACGGGAGCGAGCAGACCTTCGAGTACCGCGTTTCCGTGGATTCCTACGTGGGCGGCTCCATCGCGATTTCCGGCGGGCTTGCCGCTGGCACCTTTCTCAGCATCTCGAACTTCTTTTACAACAACCCTGGCGTGGCTGAAGCGAGTTCCAGCGTCAACAGCCTCCACAGTGCGCACACCTACTTCAGCACATCGACGCCAGGCGTGAGCCTGGTCGCCGAAAGCGGCCACCAGTACGCCCCAGTGCCTGAGCCCGAGCGCATCGTTCTGCTGCTGGGCGGGCTCGGTGTGATCGGCGCCGCCGCTCGCAGGCGCGCTGCGTCTAAGAGTGCCTGCCCTGCTTGCCGCGACTAGCGGCGGGAGGGCTACCCCGCTGCGCCTCTGCCTCGCGTCTGAGGAAGGCGACGTTCAAGCCTTAGCCCCGAATTCGCTTTGGCAGTTCGTGCAACACGGGCGAGCCACCCCTGCCAGCTTTCAGTTCTTCCGCCAGAGGCTCGGTAGGAAGCGGTAGTAGAGCAAGTGGCGCCACGTCGCCCAGTCGTGGGCAGCGTGGCCGCCGGCGTAGTACTCGTGGTTGACGCCATGGGCCTTGAGCGCGGCGACGAGTGCGGAGACGCGGGCGTTGAAGGGGCCGCGCTCCTCCAGCGTGCCCTGGCCGACGAAGAGGTAGTCGACCTTTTTGTTCACGTCGGGGTCGTTGAGGAACTTGGCGAGGGACTTTTCGGGTTCGGTGTCGCCAGCGCTGAGCACCCCGAAGTTGGCGAACAGGTCGAGGGAATTGAAGCCGGCGAAGATCGTGTGGCGGCCGCCCATCGAGAGGCCGGAGAGCGCGCGGCCTTTCGGGTCGCGGCGCACGGCGTATTCCTTTTCGACGAGCGGAATCACCGCCTTGCGCAGTTCTTCCTCGAAGATCTTGAACGTGAGCTGGGCGTGCTGCGGGTGGTTGCGGTGCACGACTTGGTTGTTGGGGATCGCGATCACCATCGGCACGGCTTTGCCCTCGGCAAGCAGGTTGTCCATGATGAAGTTCGCGCGGCCGTCGTAGATCCAGTTTGCGGGCAGCTCGCCGCTGCCGCCAACGAGATAGAGCACCGGGTAAGTCTTGGCGCGATCGTAGCCAGGAGGTGTGTAGACGTAGAGATCGCGTTCGCCCTTCGTGACCTCGGAGTGATAGACGTGGCGCGTCACGTTGCCGTGCGGAACGTTGCGGGCGTCGTAGTAAGCGGGGCCGTCACCGTGCACGATGAGTTGGCTGTAGGGCGGCATCGCCGTGAATGCGGCGTAGGTGTTGCTCGGGTCCGCCGTGGTGACGCCGTCGATGTTGATGTGATAGGCATACATGTCGGGCTTGAGCGGCCCGACGGTCAGCGTCCAAATACCGTCGTCGCCCTTGGTGAAGGGCACCGGCTGGCCGGATTTGCCGAGCGCGGTGAGGAGCGCGACGCCGGCGAGACGCACTTCTTTCGCGGCGGGCGCCTTGACGCGGAAGACGACCGTGCGGTCGTCGCGCACGTCGGGTGAATTGAGCGGAGCGCTGAAGGGAACGAGGTTCTCGGTGTTCTTCTGCGGGTTGTGGTCGAGGTTGACGTTGGCTTGTTGCGCCCACGCGAGGGCGGGGGCGAACGAGCAAACGGCAAAGAGGGCAAGGCGTGCAAGGAGGGCAAGGCGCGTGCGGATGTTCATGGCGAGGCGTTGAGGTTGATCGGGTGGAGGTGAGCCGCAGCGCACCCGAAATGGGTCAATTCTTGAACATTTAGTCCCGTCCCTAGATGAGGGTTGCAGCCAAGCTCCCAGCCCTCACATCTCACCCTTCGACGGCAGTGGTGCAATCCGTAGCTGGCCACGCTCCCAGGAGCTGGCCGCGAATTCACGACTTCCTATTTCCCTGCGCGAAGCAAACAGCATGAGCACCCTGCCCCCTTGCCCCAAGTGCCACTCGGTCTACACCTATGAGGACGGCGCGCAGCTGGTCTGCCCGGAGTGCAGCTACGAGTGGTCGCCGCAGGCCAACCCTGACGCGGCCGACGCGCCGCGCGTGGTGCGCGATGCGGTGGGCAATGTGCTGCAGGACGGTGACACCGTTACGGTGGTCAAGGACCTGAAGGTCAAGGGGTCGTCCTTGGTCGTCAAGGTGGGCACCAAGGTCAAGAACATCCGCCTGACGGACGGCGACCACGACATCGACTGCAAGATCGACGGCGTGGGTGCGATGGGCTTGAAGTCGGAGTTCGTGAAGAAGGCTTGAGGCTGCAATCTTGCTGCGCGACGCCTTGATGTCGGCGCCCTAGCGGTAGGCCTCATTGAGGACGGGGTGCCAACGGAGATAGGTGCCAAATCAGGAACGCTTGAGACCTGACCCCGCAACCCTGGTTGGCGTAGTGCCGCCGTGCCCTTGCACGCCGGCACAAGTGGCAAGCGCGGCGACGCAGGACGGCTCAGGATCCTTGACGTTTGAACAGCAGAGCGGCGCGGATGGGGATGCCCGCGACGCCATCCATGTAGTGCACGACGAGATATTCGCCGGTCGGGCCAGCGAACGCCCCCGAGATGTTGCCTCCGCCCAGGTTCTGTCCGGAGGTTCGCACGTCCATCGGCCCATACCCGTTGGCTGCGTTGACCGCGCTGCCGAAGGCCACGCCAGCGAAGCGCCCGGCGATGTTGATACGCACCGTGCCGTAGTAAGGATTCGGTGTGCCGATGGGGTACTGGTCGAAGTACACCGTCACGCTGGCGCTGTCGATGACCCCCGGCGGGAGCTGCGCCTCGCCGCTGCCCCGATCGGCCATCACGGCGGTCGCGCTAAGCAGCGTGTAGGTAGCACTGCCGCTGGTGGGCACGGCCGCATCTGGCCGGGCCACCGCGTAGGGCTGCGACCGCTGCACGAAGTTGCCTCCGGCGGCGCTGCCGCTGCTGACTGTGACGCGGCCGATGCTGGCGAAGTCGTTGCCAGCAAGGTCATACGCCGTGGCCGGCGTGAAGCTGAGCGGCGACGGCACCGACGCGAGTTCGCCTTTGGGGCCGAAGGTCACAGCCTCATTTGGGGCACCGAAATTCATGTTCTCGTTGTTGTGGTTCAAGAAAACGAAATGGCTACCAGCGGCCGGCTTGGGATCGATCCCAGTGCCAGGCGCGCCGGATTGGGCACAGCCTTGTGCGTCGGGCGGCGTGTCCTGGCCAACAAAGGCTAAAGCGGCATAGGCGCCTGCATTGACCGCATTGATTTGCAAGATTGCAGCTGCCTTGCGGGCACCAGCGCCAGCGGGTCGAACTTTCAGCAGCGCGGTGGTGCCGGGGGGGAAGAGCGGCGAGACCGGCACTTCGAGGTAGACGTCGTTCTCGGCGTCGGGCTGCCAGCCGGCGAGCTCGGGGTGTGTCAATCCGCCTCGGGACCGAAAGCGCACCGTCTCACCGGTCGGGCTAGCCAAACCCACATCAACCGCAATCTGCACACCGCCGAGGTACATCGCGCTGATCGCCGAATCAGCCGTTGGCGTCAAGGCCATAGGCGCGCCGCTCCCTGTGGTCGATGCGAGGTTCAGCTGCGTATGGGCCACCAAGCCCAGCCGGCGAACGCCGCATGCGGGGATTTGGGTGGCTGGCCGTGCCAAGGCGTAGAAGCGGCCTGTCGTGGACAGGAGGTTGGAACGGGTGACAAACTGGTCGCCGCCGGAGGGATAGGTCACGATCTCGACGCCGCCGTTCCAGCGGCCGATACCGACGTCTCCGTCCGCGAAGACTTCGGCGACGCTGCCGGTGTAAAGCTCATTGCGGCTGGTTTTGGCATCGCCCGGGCCATAGGACACCAGCGCGCCCCGCAGGTTGAAATGCGTGCGGCCCTGAACTTCTCCCAAGAGCCGGAACTGGTCATCCGGCATAGCGGCGAGGGCCGTGCCGCTGGAGATGCCCTTGGGCATCGCTTCGGCAAGTGTGGCCGCAGTGGGAAGCAAGTCGCTGCCGAACAGTACCAAGCCTTGCGTGCGCAACTTTTCGGCAACGGGCAGCGCCGTGGCTTCGAGGAAATCCACGGTGCCTGCAGCGAGCGCTGGCCCTATGCGGTCGTCCTCAGGATCGATGTTGACGAGGTGGTGCAGCCCGTCCAGCGCCGTAGACATGCCCGCCTGGCCGGTGGCCGTCGACAGTCGATGCCAAAGGCCGACGAAGGAGCCGTTCACCAAAGCGTGGGTGACATCGTCGACCTTCGGGGCGTTCGCCCCGGGTGGCTGGGTGAGATCTAACCGAACGAAGTCGGTCGTGCTGGCGACGCCCAGCGTCTGGGCGGCGGAAGTGTTGGCCGCACGGACGCCCGTTGCAGACCAGTCAGGCGTCTTCGCACTCTCGATACCGCGCACAACCATCTCGGTGTACGGCGTGACGTTGATGCGTCGGGCCGGGCCGGTCCACGTGTCCACGGCCCGTAGTTTGGGGTCCAGCGTGGCCGTGGTCTTGCGTATCGGATCTGTCCAACTCCCGCCGCTTGCGGCCAACATCACCACGGAGTCGGCCGGCACAGTTGCATTGAACGCGTATTCACCATCGCTGCCGGTGCGCACCTCTTGCAACAGCGTCGTACGTCCCTGGGCGTCGACGCGGAGCATCTGGACCGTGGCGCCGGCAACCGGTCCGGGCGCGATGCTGCCGCTGACGGTTGTCTGGGACTGCGCAACGGGAGGGCTCGCGACGGGATCGCTTCCGCCCCCGCCGCCCCCGCAGGCGCTGAGCACGATGGCCAGTGCCACACCGGCCCAGCGGGCGGTGGACTTCATACGTTCTCCCTGTCGCACGGAAACCCTAGTTGGCTATGACACGGCGAGTTTAGGTGGCGTACACACGCCCCAACACCGCAAGAAGAGAGGTCGGGCCGAGCCTGACCCTCAGCGCCCCACGCGGCGCCGCCGCGCCACCAGCAACGCACCGCCGGCCAAGGCCAGCCAGGCACTCGCGGGTTCGGGCACGGCGGTGACGGAGACGTTGTCGATCAGGCCGCCGGCTTGGTCCGAGGTGCCGATGGCGGCGAAGCGCAGCACCGCGCTGCCGCTGCTGCCCAGGTCCACCAGGGCGCTGAAGTGCTGCCAGTTGGGCACCGAACCGCCAGCGGCCGTCTCCATGACGGTGCTGGAGAAGCTGCCCAGGCTGACCTGCACGCCTTGCGTGCCGGCGCCCCAGCCGATGCGGGGCGTGTACCAGAAGCTCAGGGTCACCCAGCCGGTGGCGTGGAGGGTCTGGCTCATGGCGCTGTTGTAGAAGGTGTCCAGCTCGACGAGTTGCTGGCCGTCCTGCGCGAGGTTGCCTTCCAGCTGCCGCTGCAGCTCGATGTCGGGGTCGCCAGTCCAGCCGGTGATGGTGGGCTTGATCACCCAGGTGCCCGTGGGGATGACGTCGGCCTCGAAGCTGCCATTGACGACCAGGTTGGGGCCAGCGGCAAAGGCGGCAGGCGCCAGGGACAGGGCGAGACAGGCGGCGCTAGCGATACGGGCAATCTTCATGGGGGACCTCTAAGAATGGCCAGCCAGTCTAGGCAGGCGCACCCTGGCGCGCCCTCCCTATGTGCGATGGCTCAGATGGCGCAGAGGGCGCGCCTGAGCCCATCTCCAGGCGCCCGGCCCAGTGGTGCGAGCGTGGCAGCAATCTCAGTGGTCTCGTCGACGTTCTGGCCCGGATTCCTTGGTGCCCCATCGCGAAGCGGGCCCGTCCCGATGTCTCTTGCCCCCCGGTTCAGGGGTGGGGTCTTCAGCCCGCGCCGTGTGAACATTCGAGACAAATTCACTTGACTCCACAGGGATCGAATCTATGAAGCTGTTACCCGTCGCCCTTGCTGCCCTGCTGTTGAGCTCGGCCGTGTCTGCACAAACGCTGACGCCCACGCAAACCGCGCATGTCGTCGACCGCGCGGGCCAAGGCATCAGCAGCGACTGGTATCTCACCGTCAACTGGGATGACGCAGCACCGAACGTCGGTTTGCTCCAGTTCGACCTCACGGGTGTGACCAGCGTCACGTCCGCCACCTTGAACCTGTTCCATCAGTGGAATTCGTATGAGACGGCCTCGTTTGCCGTCTACCGCAACACCAGCGCCTGGATCAATGGCGCGACCTATGACTGGTCGACCCTGCCCTCGGTCGACGCAACGCCTGTTGCGGTGCTCAATCTGGTGGCGGGTGAGTATGGCCAGAACGAAACCTATTCGCTGGACGTGACGTCTGCGGTGGCAGGTTGGGTCAATGGCAGCTATGCCAACTATGGCTTCACCTTCGCACGTACGGACGCGCCGAACCCGTTCCTCTACTTCCAAGGCGGTGTGGGTCAGGACCATCCGGCCACGCTGCAGATCAACGCCGTGCCTGAACCCTCGACCTATGCTTTCATGATTGGTGGCATTGCCTTGCTGGGTTTGCGGGCGCGCCGTCGCGCTGCTTGATCGGCAGGTTTCGCCGTCATGCAAGAACGCCACCCTCGGGTGGCGTTTTTCTTTGCGGATTAGTTTTCAAGCCCGCGCCACACTCTGGCCCATGAGCCCCGCCGCACTCCCCCTTCTCCACACCACCAGCCTCTGCGAGCTGTACTTTGAAAGCGGCAAGCCCTTGGCGGCGGCGAGTGGCCTGGTGTGCCTCTCAAGCCGCGTCTGCGTGGTGGGGGACGACCTGAAACACTTGGGGGTTTTCGACAGCCACGCGCGGCCGGGTCAGCGTTTGCGCTTGCTGCCGGGCGGGCTGCCCAAGGGCCCGAAGGCGCGCAAGCGCGTGAAGCCGGACTTTGAGATCTTGCTGGAGTGGCGGGGCGGTTTGCTGGCGCTGGGGTCTGGGTCCAGCTCGCGCCCCACGCGGGACCGGGCGGTGCATCTGCCTAGCTTGCAGGCCGCGCCGCTCGCCTTTGCGCTGACGCTGCTGTACGAGCGCCTGCGTGCCGAGCTGGGCCCGCTGAACCTGGAGGGCGCGCTGTTGCAGGGGGACGAGCTGTGGCTGCTGCAACGGGGCAATGCGGGCGGCCTGCTCGGCAATGCGCGCATCCGCTTGCATGCGAGCGTGCTGGAGGGCTTGCTGGTGGGTGCGGGCATTGACGCAGGCTTGGCGCTGCACGTTGAGCCGATGGCGTTGGGCGAGCTGGACGGCGTGCCGCTGGGCTTCACGGACGCCTGCGCGCTGCCTGCGGGCCACTGGCTCTTCAGCGCGGCGGCGGAGGACACAGACGATGCGGTGGCGGACGGGCGCTGCGCGGGCTCGGTGATCGGCCTGGCCACAGCGGCAGGGCAGGTGCTGCGGCGCTGGCGCGTGGGGGGCGACTACAAGGTCGAGGGCATTGATGCCCGCGCTTTGCCCGGCGGGCTGCTGGAGTTGGCCATGGTGTGCGACGCCGACGACCCGACCCGCGCGTCGCCCCTGCTGGTGGCGTGTGTGGATGCGAGTGTGGCGGCGCTTGCCTAGGCTCCACGGCCCTTGCGCCTGAGGCGGGTGCGGCTGCAAACAGTGCAGAACAGTGCCGCTCGGTTGTCACCTGTTTGAGCGAGTCTTTCCCCCTAGCTCTGGCGTGCTGCAGGTGCCAAGTCGGGCGCGATCGACCCCTAGACTGCGCGCCCCGTTCCTCTCTTGCTTGCTGCGATGTCTTCGATGCTTGGCCGCTTCTCCTTGTTGTCTTGCGCTCTGGCGCTGAGCGTTTCGTGCGGCCACTTGGCGCACGCGGCCTCGGCCCCTGCGGGACCGGGCTGGCTGCCCGTCAGCTTTCCCCCCGGTGGCGCGGTGAGCGCAGACCACTGGTACGTGGCCAGCCACTTGGCCACCGCCTCTACCTTGGTGGCGGGCGTCGCGGACTTTCAGAGCATGGGCGGGATCGCCTCGAGTGACGTGAACCTTGCGGTTTCCAACGCACAGGTGAACGGGGCTCGGTCGGCGTCGGCCGCTGCGCGTGTGGATGGGGCGTCGCTCGGTGGCGCGTCGGCCGCGAGGGACGCGCTGGACTCGACGTCGACGCTGACCGTTGCTTCGAGTTGGAGCCAAGTCTGGTTCATGGGCTTCATGAAGGGCTCAGGCCCTCTCACCTTCACGCTCCATCTGGATGGCAGCCTGCTCAGCTCGGGCGACCGCAGCCCGGTCAGCAGCGACCCGTCGGGGGCGAGCGTGGGGCTGATGGCGATGGGCTCGTTGGGGCCCGGTGCCGATACGGCCGCCTACGCCGCGCTGGCGTCTGTTGCGGGGGTTGACCCCAGCCTCGAGGGGGAAGCGCTGCTGCGCCGGATGTTGGCCCTGCCCACGACGACGCAGGCGCAGATGATCACTTTTGGGCAGCAGGCCACGACCGTGAATCGATCGGTGCTGGTGGACCAGAACTTTGAAGTGACGGCACTCGGGACGCCGCAGGAATGCTCGGCGTACGCCCCTGAGCTGTGCGGTACCTCGTTCTATTTCCTGGCGGTCACGCTGGTGACCGGTGCCGAGAACGGCGGCGCTGCCGACTTCATGCATTCGCTCAAGGTGACGGACTACCGGGACGGCGCAGGCGCCGTCCACACCTTTGCGGCCCAGCCGGTGCCGGAGCCGGCCACCATCGCTTTGTGGCTGGTCGGTTTGGCCGCCACTGCCGGCGTGGTGCGTCGCCGGTTGCGGTGAGCCGCCCCGATAGTTCGTAAAACCCTGAGCCCCCCTCAGCCTCCGCTCGCTTGAAAACCGCTGCGGTGGCCCGCATGCTCGCGCGTCATCTCGTCTTTGAAAGGGGCGCGCATCATGAAACGCATGGCCTTGTTCCTGCTCACCAACCTGGCCGTGATGCTGGTGCTTGGCGTCGCGGTGAACGTGCTGGGCCTGAACCAGTTCCTCACGGCCAATGGGCTCGACCTGGTCGGGCTGCTCGGCTTTGCGGCAGTGATGGGTTTTGGCGGCGCCGTCATCTCGCTCTTGATGAGCAAGCCGATGGCGAAGTGGACGACGCGTCTGGAGATCATCAATGGCTCCAGCCACCCGACGCACGCCTGGATCGTGAGCGCGGTGGAGCGCTTCTCGCGCGCGGCGGGCATCCAGACGCCCGAGGTGGGCATCTACGAAGGCCCGCCCAATGCCTTTGCCACCGGGGCATTCAAGAACTCGGCCCTGGTGGCGGTCTCGACGGGTCTGCTGCAGAGCATGACGCGCGAGGAGGTGGAGGCGGTGATCGGGCACGAGGTGGCGCACGTGGCCAATGGCGACATGGTGACCATGACGCTCATCCAGGGCGTGATGAACACCTTTGTCGTCTTCCTCAGCCGCGTGATCGGCTACTTTGTCGA
Organism: Roseateles paludis; assembly: GCF_039872745.1. NCBI lineage: Bacteria > Pseudomonadati > Pseudomonadota > Betaproteobacteria > Burkholderiales > Sphaerotilaceae > Roseateles > Roseateles paludis. Next base: position 778,492 of record NZ_JBDPZD010000001.1, read on the forward strand.
CAAGGTGGTGCTGCGCAATACCAGCGACCGGCCGGGCATGGGCTACTACGCGACGACGGTGGTGCTGGACCTGTTGCTCGGCGTTCTGGCCGCGCTCATCGTGGCCTGGTTCTCGCGTCAGCGTGAGTTCCGCGCGGACGCGGGTGCCGCGCAGCTGATGGGGCGCAAGCAGCCGATGATGAGCGCGTTGGCGCGCCTCGGGGGCCTGGACCCTGGCGAGATGCCCAAGAGCTTGGCGGCCCTGGGCATCAGCAGCCGGCCGTCGGGCGTGATGGCGCTGTTCAGCAGCCACCCGCCGATCGAGGAGCGCATCGCGCGCTTGAATTCGGCTAGCGCTGCAGGAACCTGATGTGGTTGGGCCGGTCGATCGGCAGCGTGCTGCCGGTCGGCGTCAGGGTGCCGTGCTCAGGGTCAACGCTGAACACGGTCACGGTGCCGCCGTTCTGGTTGGCTGCCACCAGGAAGCGGCCGCCAGGCACGAAGCCCATGCTGCGCGGCGTGCGCCCGCCGGTGGGTGTGGCCTCGATGAAGCGCAAGCCGCCGTCCAGCGGGTTGATGGCGAAGACGGCAATGCTGTCGTGGCCGCGGTTGGAGACGTAGAGAAACCGGCCACTCGGGTGCACCAGGGTCTCGGCGGTGCTGTTGCCGGGTGCCGTGCCGCCCGGCGGCAGCGTGGACAGCACCTGTATCGCCTCCAGCGCGCCGGTGGCGGCGTCCAGCCGGTAGGCGGCCACGCGGCTGCTCAGCTCCAGGTTCACGTAGGCATAGCGGGCGCTCGGGTGAAAGGCCATGTGGCGCGGGCCGCCGCCGGGCTCGGTGGTGGCGTACGGGGGCTCGTTGGGCGTGAGGCGGCCGGTGGCGGGGTCGAGCTGGTAGATCAGCACCTTGTCCAGCCCGAGGTCGGGCACATAGGCGCGGGTCTGGCTGGGGTCGGGGTAGATGCCGTGGGGGTGGGGCGCCGCCTGGCGCTGCGGGTGGACGCTGCCGCCCTGGTGTTGCACGGCCGCGCTGGCGGGGCCGATGCGGCCGTCGGGCCCGAGCGGGTAGGCCACGACGTTGCCGCCGTTGTAGTTGGCCAGCAGCAGCACGCGCCCGCTGGCGTCGACCGAAATATGACAAGGGCCGCTGCCGCCCGAGGGCTGGGTGTTGAGCAAGGCGAGGCCGCCGTCTGGCTGCACGGCAAAGGCGGCCACCTCCTCTTTCCAACTGCCGCCGGGCAACTGCCTGGACGTCACGGCGTAGAGCCAGCGCTGCTTCGGGTGCAGGGCCAGGAAGTTGGGGTTGCCGATGGCCGCGGCCAAGCGAGGCGGAGACAGCGCGCCGGTGGCCTCATCCACGCTGGCGACGTAGATGCCTTGGCTGGTGCCGCTGGTTTCGGTGCCGATGTAGGCCAGAGTCTCGGCCCCTGCAGTGATGGGCGCGAGGGGCAACAGGGCGGCGAGAAGGGCAACCATTCGGGCGAGGTATCTCATGGGTGGGGCAGTGGGTCGCTTGCTTGGCGGTGGCGGTGCAGTCTAGGAGCCTGCTGGCTTTGGGGTGAGGCTTGCGCAGCCGTTTCCCCCGCGCTCTTCGCAAGCGTGGGTGCGGGGTGTCAGAACACCCACTTCAGGCCCACCGTGGCCAGCCGCCCGCGCGGCCCGCTGAGCTGGCCGCCCCAGGAGGCCGCGACGTAGCAGCGCTCCGGCACCACGGCGTAGCGCAGGCCGGCGTTGAGGTAGGCGTTGTGGTCCCGGTCGTCGAGGAAGATCTCGGCCATGGGCTGCAGGCGCTGGTCGGGGCCCAGGCCCTCGTGCTCCAGCGCCAGGGCCACGGTGGTGGTGCGGCGGCGGCCCACAGCTTCGTGGGCGTGGCCGAGGTTGGCGTGCAGGGTGAAGCTGCCGAGCACGCCCTGCAGCGGCTGGCTGAGCACGGCGTTGAGGGCGTCGCCTGTGTGGCGCCAGGCGCCGCCCGAGGTGGCGCGCTCGCCGGTCAGGCCCCAGGCCAGGGTGAACTGGGCCGGGCGCTCGGCCTCGCCCCAGCTGGCCAGCCGCCATTTGCCGTTCAGCTCGACCGAGTGCAGGTGTGCATCCGGCCCATGCACGCGCCCGGCGCGCAGCGCGAGCTGGGCGGTCTCACCCACCGCGCAGCCGACCTGCAGGCTGAGGCCGTGCTCGATGCTGCGTGCCGGGGCCGCGTCGGCGAGGCTGAGCCGCGAGGGCACGAGCTCCAGCTCGCACTGGCCTTCGGCGATCACGCCCGCGTCCTCCGTCACCAGCGGATGCCCGGCGTAGCAAGCGCCCGCCCAGGCCAGTGCCAACGCCAGCCCGGCAAGGGGACTGCAGCGCCTGATCGTCAAACGAAATGGGAGTGAGCGGAGCATGGGCAAGCGACGACGCGACGGGCGCGTGCATTCTGGCCGGCCGAGCGTGACACGCCCGATCGGCGCGCTGGGGGCAATCGAGTTGTTGGGGGGTAAGCGCCGGACGGTTTTTGAATGCTGGCTGCGACACCTTCCGGGCCTGCTTTGACGGCGCAGATGTGGGATGGCCCGCGCAGCTCGCGTCAGCGAGGATTCTCCGTTCGGCAGAGTTGGGTGGCCTTCCGTCAGGCGCACTCACTCACACACCACCATTTCTATCGAAGAGAGACAGCCATGCCCACGTCCTTCACCCTTCGCCCCCTTGCCGCCGCCTTGGCGCTCGGCGTCCTGTCCAGCGCCGCGCTGGCTTCTGAGGCCGACTGGTTCCTGAAGTCAGACCAACTCAAGGGCGCCTCGGTGGTCAAGGACCGCAAGGGCCAGGTCGACGTCAATGGTTTCCAGTGGTCGGTCACCGCTGAAACCAGTTGGCTCAAGGGTGGTGGTGCCAGTGTGGGCAAGGCGACCCCGAGTGCGTTCAGCTGGAACCAGGGCTGGGACCCGAGCATTTCGACCATCCAGACCGACCTCTTTACCGGCAAGGCCGTGACCAGCGCCACGTTTGAGGCGGTGCGTGACCTGGGTGGCCTCAAGCCTGTTGTGGGCTTCAGCACCAAGGTGGGTGAGGTCTTCTTCACCGATGTGCACAAGACGCTGGCCCAGGGTTATGACGTGTCGGCCGTCGCCAAGAACATGGAGTTCACCTACAACCCGGCGGCCTGGGGCGGCAAGGGCAAGTCATCGAAGGTGAACTGGAACATCACAGCCAACACGATAGATGCTCCAGTAGCAGCCAGGGCCGAGCAGGTGTTGGGCAACCACAGTGCGGGTGGTGATGGCGTCACGGCCTATCTGCGCCTGGGTGAGAGCGCCGGGCGGAGCACCGCCATTGGCTACGAGAACTGGACCGACGTTGCCACCTTGGAATGGGACGTCTCGGCCCTCTCCAGCTGGCTCAAGGGCGGCGGCGCCAGCGTTGGCAAGCCCAACCCCGGCAGCTTGAGCTGGTCGCAGGAGCTGGATGGCTCGTTCCTGTACGCGCTGACCAATATCGTGAGCGGCAAGTCGGTCCCGAAGCTGGTGATCGAATACGTGCGCAATGGCGACCATGGGCCCGTCACCTTTATGCAGGACGTGTTCAGCGACGTCTACTTCACCTCCATCGCTCTCAACGACACCACGGTGACGAACTCGGTGGTGTTCAAGACGGTCACCGAGACGACTTGGGACATCAATGAGCAAGGCAAGCGTGGCGCGGTGCTGAGCAGCTTCAACTGGGACATCCCGGGTGGCAAGGTGGACACCAAATCCCAGCCCATCACGACCAGCCTGATCAACTTTGGCGCTGGCAACCTGCTTGGTGAGCCGGCGGCTTTGCCCAGCACAGGGGGCCTTCCTCCGGTGGGTGCGCCCGTGCCCGTGCCTGAGCCCGGCACCTGGGCGCTGATGCTGGCTGGTGGTTTGCTGCTGGCGCTGCGCCGCCGCGCGCTGGGCGGCGCAGACGGCGACCGCTGACCCCTGCGCGCTTTCGGGCGCTTGCGTGAACTAGTTCGGCCGGCTTTTGCCGGCCGAATGCTTTGCCGCGCAGGCAGCTGCGGGGATTGGTGTCGAATCCTTCCCTGTTGCTGATGTGGCAGGCAACCCTGCCGATGTCGGGCCGACTGCGCCCATCCATGCAAAGGGAAATCAGCCATGGTCGTGATGAGACCCTTCGCCCCCCGATTGAAAACCCGCGCCGCGCGGCTGTGCGGCGCTGCGGCCATGGCGGTGGCCAGCCTGGTGCTGCAGCCCGCCTGGGCTGACGACGAGGGCCTGTCCACCGACCGGCCCGACTTCGTCGAGTCGAGCAACGTCGTAGGCAAGGGCGTGTTCCAGATCGAGACCAGCTTGGCGCACGAGCGTGACCGCAGCGGCGGTGTGAAGACCAGTGTGCGCAGCACGCCGACTCTGCTGCGCTATGGCCTCAGTGAGGCGCTGGAGCTGCGCCTGGAGTCAGACGGGCTGTTGCGGCAGTCGGTCACCGATTCAAGCGGCGTGGCCCGCGCGCGCGGCACGGCCGATGCCTCACTGGGCTTGAAGTGGCATGTGCGCGATGGCGACGAGGGCAGCCGCAAGCCGGCGCTGGCCTTGCTGGCGCACCTGGACCTGGACTCGGGCTCGGCGGCGTTCAGGGCCCCGGGCAAGGTGCCCTCGCTGCGTCTGGTGGCCGAGTGGGAGCTGCCCGGCGATGCCTCCTTTGGCGTGATGCCCGGCATGGCCTATGCGGTGAACGACACGACGGGCCAGCGCTACTGGAGCGGCATCCTGGCCGCCACTTACAGCCGGCCCCTGGTGGGCGCGCTGCGTGGCTTTGTGGAGCTGGCCGGCCAGGCGCTGCGCAGCAAGCGCAACGGCGGCAACGTGGTCACCTTTGATGCGGGGCTGACCTATGCGATCGACCTCGACACCCAGCTCGACTTCTCGGTCAACCTGGGCACCAACCGCCAGACGCCCGACCGCGCGCTGGCCATCGGCTTCTCACGCCGGTTTCGCTAGTCAGCGGTAGCCACGGCGCGCTTCACCACAGCTTCCACCACGGCCGCTGGCGCTGGTAGTGCAGCAGCGTGAGGCCGGCGGGGTCGAGCAGGTCGGGAATCAGCTCCCCCTCCAGCTGGTAGCCAAACAGCGCCACCAGCGCGGCCTCGCCGAGGTCCAGCGGGTGGAAGGACAGGGGGTAGTCCTCGTCCTCGGTGCGCGGGCCGTCCCAGAACGGCTGCTCGAAGGGCAGGCGCGCGCCGATGTCCTCGATCACGCCCCGGTCGGGGTTGAGGCTCAGGGCGCGTTGCAGCTGGCCGTCCTGCCAGACGGCGTAGGCAAACCAGTCCACGACGCTGTGCATCAGGTGCAGGACGGTGGTGCCGCGCGGGGCGATCAAGGCCGGCGCGGTGCGGGACGGGTGGTCGATGGCGAAGGACTCGTGCGCGATCAAGCGCAAGCCCGGCCAGCAGCCGGCCACCACGCGGCCCTGCCGGGGGCTGGTGTCGTACAGCGGGCCGCTGCCGCTGGGCCGGTAGTCGGCCTTGGGGAAGCACTGCGTGACGAAGGCGGCGGTGGTGGCCGGGTCGGGCTCCTCGCCCGCTTCCAGCACGGGCCGAATGGCGCGAACCGGCCCGTCCGCCTGCACGATCATCCAGGTCTTGGCACCCATGCGGGCCCCTGTCGAGTCACGAGGCTTGCAGGGTAGCGCGGCGCCGTGTCAGCGGAACAGCAGCTGCGCGAAACGGTACAGGTTGCTGCCCCAGGTCTCGCCGTCGTGGCCGTGGTCGTCGACGTTCCAGAGGTGGGGCACCTGGTGCTTGGCCAGGTAGCGGTGCACGCCCTGCGAGAAGTTGATGAGGCCGTCCTTGTTGCCACACGAGATGTAGAGCAGCTTGAGCTGGGCCTTGGCAGCGGCGGGGTCCGGCACCAGCTGCTCGGGCGGGCGGGTGTTGGGCGCGGACGAGAAGGCGCCGATCCAGGCAAAGGTGTCGAGGTGGGTGAGGCCGAAGTTGAAGGTCTGGCCACCGCCCATGGAGAGGCCCGCAATGGCGCGCTGCTCGCGGCCGGTGGCGGTGCTGTAGCGGGCCTGGATGGCGGGGATCAGGTTCTGCAGCAGGTCTTGCTCAAAGTTCTCGAAGCCTTTCACGGCCTCGGGCGTGAAGGGGTTGGCTGGCACGCTGTCGTCGGGCAGGGCGCGGCCATTGGGCAGCACGGTGATGAAGGGCAGGGCCTGGCCGCCGGCGATGAGGTTGTCGAGGATGACGTGGGCTTTGACGTAGCTCGTCCACTCATGCTCGTTGCCGCCGATGCCGTGCAGCAGGTAAAGCACCGGGTACTTCTTGTCGGCGCTGTAGCCGGGCGGCAAATAGACCTGGGCCTTGCGGCGCTTGCCGGTGACGGCGGAGTCGTACTCGAAGCCTTCGAGCTTGCCCTTCAGGCCTTGGGGCCCGAGGTCGCGGTAGCCGGCGGGCGGCTCCGGGTAGAGGCGCACATCGTCGGGTGCCAGGGTGATGGTCCGCGCGAAGTTGGCGCGGGCGCGGTCGGGCGAGGCGTCGGCGGGGCGCTCTTGGGCGTGGGCCAGGGGCGAGAGCGCGAGCGCCAGGCTGGCGGCCAGGAGGGTGCGGCGGGAGGCTTGGGTCATGGTGGTGGGCGCGTTCACTTGAAGAAGCGCTGCAAGGTCTCGATGAGGTAGTGGCGGGCGTTCATCCAGGTGTGCCCGCCTTCGGTGATCAGCTCGGTGTGGCGGATCTGCTTGTCGGTGAGATAGCGGTTGAAAGCCTCCGCCTCGGGGTAGAGGAAATCGCTGCGCCCCACGCCCAGCCAGAAGAGCCGGTAGCGGGCATTGATCTGCTCAGGCTTGCTGAAGACCTCGGCCAGTTGCGTCTCCAGCACCACGGGCGGGATGTAGGACGAGAACGAGGCCACCCAGGCGAAGTGGTCCGCGTGCTTGAAGGCCGTGAACATCGACTGCGTGCCGCCGCGCGAGAAGCCGGCAATGGCGCGGTGCTCGCGCCCCGGCAGCGTGCGGTAGTGGGCCTCGATGTGCGGGCGCAGGCTGTGCACCAGCTCGTCGGCAAACAGCGGCAGCAGCTCGCCGGCCTGGGCCGAGTTGCGCGGGAAGGTGCCGCGCATCATGTAGCCATAGGGCATGACCACGATCATGGGCACGGCCTTCTTCTGGGCAATCAGGTTGTCCAGGATGAAGTTGGCGCGCCCGGCGCGGTACCAGGTCTCCTCGGTGTCGGTGGTGCCGCTGACGAGGTAGAGCACCGGGTACTTGGCCTTGCTCTTGTCATAGCCCGGCGGCGTGTAGACCACATAGGGCCGCGTCGTGCCCAGCACTTTCGATGGGAAGTAGCCGTAGTGCAGTTCGCCGTGCGGCACGTCCTGCACCGCGTGCAGCGGCGGGTTCTGGCCCAGCACCTCGCCGGGGATGTCGATCAGGCTGCTCTTGAAGCGCTCGTTGGGGAAGAGCGCAGGGTTGCCGGGGTCGGCCACGTTGAGCCCGTCCACCACGAAGTGATACGGGTAGAGGTTGGGCTCGACGGGGCCGACGGTGACCGACCAGTCGCCGCTGGCGTCCTTCTCCAGGGCCTGGTTGGCCTTGAGGAACTGGGCGCTCAGCTCGACCTTTTGCGCCTGCGGCGCGCGCAGGCGGAAGGTGACACGCCGGTCCGCCGCGATCTCGGGCGAGTCGAGCGCCGGCCGGGGGGCTTGAGCCAGCACGGGCAGGCTCAGAAGGCCAGCGCACAGCAGCGCTGCCGCGCGAGCGAACATCACTTGCGGTTCCGGTCGGCGATGCTTTGCTCGATCAGCGTGGCCACGCCGCGCGGGTCTTCCTGCTGGGCCACGTGGCCGCCGGGGAAGGTGCGGATGGTCCAGCCGCGCGAATCGGCGCGCTGCCAGCTCTTGTCGGTCTTGGCGCGCTCTTCGGCCGATTTGTCCTTGGGCACGAAGGCCACGTAGGTGACCTGCAGCGCCTTGGCCGCGGGGTTCTTGAACGACACCGGCTGGTTGAAGCACTTGATGCTGTGCTTGACGCTGTGCGGCGGCTTGTCGCCCGGCTTGACCCAAGGCACCTGCATGAAGCCGTCCTTGAAGCGGTCGGAGTTGAGCGGCGGGGCGCTGCCGAAGATGTCCCAGATGGACTGGCCGTCTTCCGGCACCGCAGCGTCCAGGAAGACCACGTGCTTGATGCGCTCGGGGATACGGTCCATCACGCCGGTGATGACCATGCCGCCATAGCTGTGGCCAGTGAGAACCACGTCGGTCAGGTCCTCGAAGAGGATGAGGTTGACGACGTCGTTGATGTGGGTCTGCAGGTCTACATCGGGGCTGTTGAGGTGCATGCGCTCGCCCAGGCCCGTCAGTGTGGCGCGGTAGACGGTGTGGCCGTCCTCCTGCAGGAACTGGCCGGTGCGCTTCCACTCCCAGCCACCGGCGGTGGCGCCGTGTACCACCACGAAGGTCTGCTTGGGCGGTGCGTCGTTCGGGCCGGCCTGCACGGCGGCGGGCGTGGCGGCGGCAAGGCCGAAGAGGCCCATCAGGGCACGGCGTGAGAAGGCAGGAAGCATGGCCAGCAATCGGGTGGTTGGGGGGAGCCGGAAGGCTAAGGCGAAATCACACCCCCGCCCCATGAGAAGCCATGAAGCCTTAGCCAGCTAACGATTCCGCGCCGTTATGGAGCAAGGGTTTGTGAGGGTGCCGAAAGTTTGGTCCGGCTTCGGGATGAAGGCGCTGATGCCGTCATCGGGTTGGCAAAGGCCCGCCCGGGCTGGCTGAGGCGCTCCAGTTGGGGCGGTCGCTGCGCGACTTCCCTCCGGTGCTCGGTTTGCGGGGCTCGCGCCGAACTCCCTTCGCTGGCGCTCCGGTCAAACAGGCGGCGCGAAGTCAGAGGTCGAAGTGCGCTGCGCGCACGCCCCGCAAACCTCCGCTCCTCGGCGCCCCAAAAGTCCGCGCCCCAGCCAGCCCGGGCGGGCCTTTGGGGCGGCGGTGGGTGTGTGCGGAGGGTGATGGGCGGGGCAGTTTTCACGGCTGCCAAGACGGCGTGAGGCTGGCATCATTCCCGGCGATGCGTGCGCTGGATTGGCGCCGGAGAACTTGTAACAACGTGCCGCTTTTGTCGGAAATTTAATGACCGATTCGGGGCGACAGGCGGGGAGAGAAACGGAAATGCCTCAAAGACTTAGTGCACAAGTTTGGGCCCAGCTTATGCAGCAGACAGCCTGCATAAGAGGCGCCGGTTGTCTCCCGAGAACACGTTAGGCATTTCCATACGAGCGCTGCACATCATGATTACGTATTCCGTCAATGAAGCAATCGAGATGCTGGATGGGCTCGCAGGGAAAGACATCTGCATCCGCGGTCTGCTTTCGTTCGAATTCGAGAATGTTTCTCTCAGCCACGTAACGCTTGCGGAGCTTTTGCCAGGCTACGCATCTTCAATTTGGCTGTCCGTCGGCTCCGGTAGCCTTTCGTTTGATGCGAGAGTGTGCGAAAGGTTACACGGCAAGGTCGTAGTAGTCGAGGGTACTTTGTGCAAACCAGATCCGAAGTTTGGAGGATGCGGTCACATGAGTTTGTGGCCGGCCGAGCTGGTTGCACGGAGCCTAGAGCGTGCGAAAAATGCCTAACCAGTCGCTCGAGCCGACTCGCTTCGGCAAGCCGCCGCTCGCGGCTCAGCTTCAACGTTGAACGTCAGGTTTTTTGCGGCGCATCAGGCTACGCAGTGATTCCGGCCCCGGCTGGACGCGGTAGCAGAACGCCGCGCGCAGCTGCGAGCCAGCGCGCAGCAACTTTCACGCACTCATCGGCCGGGTCCCGCTTTGCCAGCCGTCCGTGACAGCGCACCTTCAACGGTGCTCCACGTTCGGGATGGGCGCCGCGCAGCGCCAGGGCTATGGTCCGGCCTCCTGATCCGACAGAGAGCGACCCATGCCCAACGCCTTCCTGCCCATCATCTACGTGCGCGGTTTTGCCATGTCGCGTGGCGAGATTGACGAGACCACGGCCGACCCGTTTTGCGGCTTCAACCTCGGCTCCACCATGTACCGCGCCGTGCCCGACCGGGCCAGCCGGCCGCGCAAATACGTGTTCGAGTCGCCCGTGGTGCGCCTGGCGTCTGAGTACGGCTACGAGGACGTCTACGAAGACGGCTACGACATCCTCGACGCCGACTGGGATGGCGAGATGAGCCGCCGGCCCATCATCATTTACCGCTACTACGACGAGGCCTCGCGCTACCTCGGCACGGGCGAGACGCCGTCGATCGAAGAGTTCGCCAAGGGCCTCTCCCGCCTGGTCAAGCGTGTGCGCGAGCTGTACTGCGTCAACCCGCGCAACGAGACCGCGCCGGCCGACTTCCGCTGCTACCTGGTGGCGCACTCGATGGGCGGCCTGGTCTGCCGCGCCTTCTTGCAAAACCCGGCGCTCGACCCCGAAGGCGTGCAGCCCTGCGTGGACAAGCTCTTCACCTACGCCACGCCGCACAACGGCATCGATGTGCTGGGCATGAATGTGCCGAGCTGGCTGGGCCTGGCGGACATCAACAACTTCGACCGCGACAAGCGCATGAAGAGCTACCTCGACCTGGAGGCCGCCTTCAAGCAGCACAAGCGCGTGGACCTGGTGCCCGAGAGCCGCTTCTCGTCGCGCCGCATCTTCACGTTGGTCGGCACCAATCGGAACGACTACGAGGCCGCCGCCGGCCTGTCGCGCGCCTTCGTCGGCCACGGCAGTGACGGCCTGGTCAAGATCGACAACGCCACGCTGCGCGGCTTGAATGCCGACGGCAGCGTGGGCGCGCCCACGGCCAAGGCTTTCGTCTACCGCAGCCACTCGGGGCCCTTCGGCATCGTCAACAGCGAGGAGGCTTTCCAGAACCTCTCGCGCTTTTTGTTTGGCGACGTGCGGGTGGACCTGTGGCTGGAGGTCGAGGAGATCCGCCTGCCGGAGGCGGTGCAGAAGGAGGTGGACGCCGGCCGCAAGATCAATGCGCTCTACCAGGTCGAGATGCTGGCCTCGCCGCGCGGCAAGCTCTGGTACCTGACGCGCCGCGTGGCCGAGGAGGACTCGGTGGCCTGCCTCTCGCACGAGGACTGGATGAACGACCAGAAGGACCCGAAGGGTGCCGGCCGCATCTACCTGTCCAGCGTCTTCCTGGCCAACCGCGCCAAGGTCAACCCCAAGCGCCGCTCGCTGGCCTATGGCATGACGCTGGGCGTGCGCGTGCCCGACTACGAGGTGGACCGCAAGCTCTGGCTCAACGAGCACTTTGAGGGCGGCTATCTGTTCCGCAACGGCCTGGTGCTGGAAATGGTGCCCCCGGCCAGTGACGACAAGCCCTGGAAGGTCAAGTTCAGCTGGCAGGACGCCGGCTTCTCGCTGGCCGACACCGAACTCACGCCCACGCAACTGGCCAATGGCGCCGTCGAGGTGCGCGTGCCCTTCGACAGCGTCAGCGCCGACGCCAACGGCAAGCTCCAGCCCACGCGCCCCGGCGTGCGCGGCACGCTGCGCTTTGTGATCGAGGCTTGGAACCCAGGCGCCGATTGATCAGAGGTTCTGAGTAAACGCGAACTCCGGCCCCTTGCTGCCCGCCGCCTCGGGCCAGCGCTGCATCACGGCCTTGTGCCGCGTATAGAAGCGCACGCCCTCGGGCCCATAGGCGTGGTGGTCGCCAAAGAGGCTGCGCTTCCAGCCGCCAAAGCTGTTGAAGGCCATGGGCACCGGCAGCGGCACGTTCACGCCCACCATGCCCACGGGGATGCGGTGCACAAACTCGCGCGCCACCTGCCCGTCGCGCGTGAACAGGGCCACGCCGTTGGCATAGGGGTTGGCCTCGATCAAGGCCACGGCGGCGGCCAGGTCGGGCACGCGCACCACCGCCAGCACGGGGCCGAAGATCTCTTCCTGGTAGCAGCTCATCGCGGCGCTCACGCCGTCCAGCAAGGTGGGCCCTACGAAGAAGCCGCCCTCAAAGCCCGGCACGCGGCAGCCGCGCCCGTCCACCACCGCGCGCGCGCCGTCGGCCACGCCCTCGGCAATCAGCCGCTCCACGCGCTGCTGCGCGGCCTGGGTGATGAGCGGGCCCATCTCGACGCCCGCGCCATGCCCCTCGCCCACGCGCAGCGCCGCCACCTTGGGCGCCAGCCGCTCAATGAGCCGGTCGCCCACCTCGCCCACCGCCACGGCCACCGAGATCGCCATGCAGCGCTCGCCGGCCGAGCCATAGGCGGCGCCCAGCAGCGCATCGACCACGCCGTCCAGCTCGGCATCGGGCATCACCACCAGGTGGTTCTTGGCGCCGCCCAGGGCCTGGACGCGTTTGCCATGCGCGGTGCCCACCTGGTAGATGTGCTGGGCCACGGGCGTTGAGCCCACAAAGCTGACCGCCGCGATGCCAGGGTGGGCCAGGATGGCGTCCACCAGGTCCTTGTCGCCCTGCAGCACGCTGAAGACGCCGTCCGGCAGCCCGGCGTCCTGCAGCCACTGCGCCAGCAGCAGGCTGGCTGAAGGGTCGCGCTCGCTGGGCTTCAAGATGAAGGCATTGCCGCAGCCAATGGCCAGCGGGAACATCCACAGCGGCACCATGGCCGGGAAGTTGAAGGGCGTGATGCCCGCCACCACCCCGAGCGGTTGGCGCAGGCTCCAGGCATCCAGCCCGCGCGCCACCTGCTCGGTGTACTCGCCCTTGAGCAGCTGCGGCATGGCGGTGGCGAACTCAATGTTCTCAATGCCCCGGGCCACCTCGCCCAGCGCATCGGGCAGGGTCTTGCCGTGCTCGCGCACGATCAGCTCGGCCAGTTGGTCCTTGCGCTCCTGCATCAGCTGCAGGAACTTGAACAGCACCCGCGCGCGGGCCAGCGGCGGCGTCTCGCCCCAGACGCGCTGGGCGCTGCTCGCGGACGCAACGGCGGCGTCCAGATCGGTCCTTGTTGCCAGCGCCACGCGCCCTTGCACGGCGCCGGTGGCGGGGTTGTAGAGCGGCTGAAAGCGCGCGTCTTGGGCCCGGGTAGCGCTGCCCTGAATCCAGTGCCCGATGTCGTAGCTCATGGGTGACTTCCTGCTGTGTGCCGCGAAGCGAGGGTAAATCAGAGCCGTGCTTGTTCCAGGGTGTGCAGCCCGTCTTTGCCGGGAAAATGAAGCCATGAGTACGCCCCCCCGCACGCCCCGTGCGACCACCCTGCGCCGGCAGGAGGCCATCATGGCCGAGGCCGAGCGCCAGTTCGCGCGCGCCGGTTTCGAGGGCGTCAGCCTGGACAGCATCGCCGCCGCGCTGGACCTGTCTCGCCAGAACCTGCTCTACCACTGGCCCAACAAAGAGGCGCTCTACCTGGCCGTGCTCGACGGCGTGATGAACGAGTGGCTGGCCCGCATGGGCGAGGTGGCCGCCGCCGACGACCCCGAGCAGGCCATCCGCGAGTACGTGCGCGCCAAGCTGCTGTTCAGCCGCGAGCGGCCCACTGGCAATGCGGTGTTCACCCGCGAGATCATGACCGGCGTGCCGCGCTATGCCGAGGTGCTCAAGACGCGCGTGCAGCCGCTGCTGCAGGCCGATGTGGAGCGCTTTGAGCGCTGGGCCTCAGAGGGCCGCATCGAGCGCCTGGACTTCACCCACCTGATCTTCGTGCTCTGGGGCAGCACCCAGGCCTATGCCGACCTGGGGCCGCAGTTCGCGCTCTTCATGGACAAGCCGGTGCTCGACGACGCGGACTTTGCGCGCGCCGAGGCGCTGATCGTCCGCATCGTCTGGGGGGCGCTGAAGGTTTGCGCGCCAAAGGAAGCTTCAGAGCTTGAGCAGCGCGTCGAGGTTGACGTGTAGCTTCAGCTCGGTGGGCGCCAGGCTGGCGCTCACGGCCTGGGCCGCCAGGCGGGTGTCGCGCAGCACCGGGTCGGTCAGCGGCGTGCCGCTCTTGCCCACCAGCACGGCCACCTGCGGCTCATTGGCCGAGAAGCCACGCTTGGCCACCACGCCCACCTCGCCGTTGGCCAGGCGCACGATGCTGCCGGGCGGATAGAGCCCCACGGCCTTGATCAGCGCGGCGCCGGCCTCGTCGGGCTGGCCGGTCTCGTCAAAGTAGACGCCGCGTGCCGCCGCGCCGCCGCTGAGCGCGCCGCGTGAGCGCCGGGGCGAAAGCCGGGCACCGAGCTGGTCCACCCGCCGCAGCACGCGGGCCAGCGCCTCGCCGGGCGTGCGGCCAGCCAGCGGGCCGGGGCCGGCATCGTGGTGGCCGCGCACGGCGTCCAGCCACAGCCGGTCTTTGATGCCCTGGCGCTCCAGCATTGCCACGGCTTCGCGCGCATGGTTGGCCAGGGCCAGGCGCTCGGCCTCGTTGGCCACCTCGGCGCGGGCGGCCAGGCGGTCGTGCGCGCTGGAGGCGCCCACATTCATGGTCAGCGCCGCGCCTTGCAGGGCCTCGCGCATGGGGGCGGGCATGGCCAGCTTCTCGGCGGCCAGGTCGGCCAGCACCAGGCTCAAGAGCGCATGGCGGGCCGAGTATTCGGTGAAGGACAGGCTGTTCTCGAACACCAGGTAGAGCAGCGTGCCATCGGGCGCGGCGTGCAGGCGGCGCAGCACCGCGTCGCGCAAGCCGCTCACGCGGGCCGCAAAGTCGGGCGGGTCGGCCTGGCGCAGCAGCTGGTGGGTCTGGGCGATCAGGTCGGTCCAGATCTCGCGGGGGGTGAGAGTGGGCTTCGGGGGCGCTGCCTTGCCGGCGTAGCGGAAGTCCTGCTCCGCCTTGGCGATCTCGCTCAAGCTGGCGCCCTGCAGCATCAGGGTGTCCATCTTGTGGGCGAGCTGGTTGCGGTAGTCCTGGGTGTCCTGCGGCATCACCCAGGCGCCGCCATTGATGAGGGCGCGCGCCTGCGGCGTGTTGGTCAGCACCTGGCCGCGCGCGAACAGCAAATGGCCTTGCGCGTCGTAAAGCGCAAAGCTCAAGGTCTGCCCCGGGCGGAGCATGCCCGCCGGCAGCTGGACGAGTTCGTCAGCCATGGTGAGGATTCTGGCCAGGGGTCAAGGCGATGAAAGGCCGGTGAACCCGGTCTGTTGTGCCCGATTTCCTGGATCGAGCCAATAAAATGCGCAGTTCTCCGAGGAGCGCTGCGACGGGACCCGCCCCGCCAGGCTCGGATGACTTCAACCGCGCTCACCGAATCTAGCCTCGGTGTCGCCATGTCTGTTCTGCCCCCGCCCCCCCTCAAGCTCTCCGGCCTGGAGCCCGTCGCCATTGGCGCCGGCACGCTCTTCGTCAACATCGGCGAACGCACCAATGTCACCGGCTCCAAGGCCTTTGCGCGCCTGATCCTGGCCGGGCAGTTTGAAGAAGCGCTGGCCGTGGCGCGCCAGCAGGTGGAGAACGGCGCGCAGGTGATCGACGTCAACATGGACGAGGCCATGCTGGACAGCCAGGCCGCCATGGTGCGCTTCCTGAACCTGATGGCCGGCGAGCCCGAGATCGCCCGCGTGCCGGTGATGATCGACTCGTCCAAGTGGAGCGTGATCGAGGCCGGCCTGCGCTGCATCCAGGGCAAGGGCATCGTCAACTCCATCTCGCTCAAGGAAGGCGAGGCCGAGTTCAAGCGCCAAGCCAAGCTCGTGCGCCGCTACGGCGCCGCCGCCGTGGTGATGGCCTTTGACGAACAAGGCCAGGCCGACACCTTTGCCCGCAAGACTGAGATCTGCGCGCGGGCCTACCGCATCCTCGTGGACGAGGTCGATTTCCCGCCCGAGGACATCATCTTCGACCCCAACATATTCGCCATCGCGACGGGCATCGAGGAGCACGACAACTACGCGGTGGACTTCATCAACGCCACGCGCTGGATCAAGCAGCACCTGCCCGGCGCCAAGGTCTCGGGCGGTGTGTCCAACGTGAGCTTCAGCTTCCGCGGCAACGAGCCGGTGCGCGAGGCCATCCACACCGTGTTCCTGTACCACGCCATCCAGGCGGGCATGGACATGGGCATCGTCAACGCCGGGATGATCGGCGTCTACGACGACCTCGACCCCGAGCTGCGTGAGCGCGTCGAAGACGTGGTGCTCAATCGTCGCAAGGACGCCGGCGAGCGCCTCGTCGAAATCGCCGACCGCGCCAAGAGCGCCGGCAAGGACGACTCGGCTCGCCTGGCCTGGCGTGCGGGCGATGTCAACGCCCGCCTCAGCCACGCGCTGGTGCACGGCATCACCGACTTCATCACCGAAGACACCGAAGAGGCCTGGCAGGCCATCAAGGCCAGCGGAGGCCGGCCGCTGCACGTCATCGAAGGCCCCTTGATGGCCGGCATGAACGTGGTGGGCGACCTCTTCGGCCAGGGCAAGATGTTCCTGCCCCAGGTGGTCAAGAGCGCTCGCGTGATGAAGAGCGCCGTGGCCCACCTCGTGCCCTACATCGAGGAAGAAAAGCGCCAGCTCGTGGCCGCCGGTGGCGACGCGAAGCCGAAGGGCAAGATCGTCATCGCCACCGTCAAGGGCGACGTGCACGACATCGGCAAGAACATCGTCACCGTCGTCCTGCAGTGCAACAACTACGAGGTCGTCAACATGGGCGTGATGGTGCCGGCCCAGGACATCCTCAAGAAGGCCAAGGAAGAGGGCGCCGACATCATCGGCCTCAGCGGCCTCATCACCCCCAGCCTCGAAGAGATGCAGCACGTGGCCGCCGAGATGCAGCGCGACCCGTACTTCGTCGGCCAGCAAACGCCGCTGCTCATCGGCGGCGCCACCACCAGCCGCGTGCACACCGCCGTCAAGATCGCGCCGCACTACAACGGCCCCGTGGTCTATGTGCCCGATGCCTCGCGCGCCGTGGGCGTGTGCACCGAGCTGCTGAGCGAGGAGCGCTCGGCCGCCTACATCGCCGAGCTGCGCGCCGACTTCGACACCGTGCGCGCGCTGCACGCCG
The DNA here is from genome assembly GCF_039872745.1 of Roseateles paludis. NCBI lineage: Bacteria > Pseudomonadati > Pseudomonadota > Betaproteobacteria > Burkholderiales > Sphaerotilaceae > Roseateles > Roseateles paludis. The sequence continues at coordinate 795,307 of NZ_JBDPZD010000001.1, forward strand.
CCAAGAAGCAGACGCCGCTGGTCTCTCTGGCCGAGGCGCGGGCCAATGGCGCGAAGCTTGATTTCAGCCGCAAGGCGCCGGCCCCGAAGTTCACCGGCCGCCGCGTGCTCAAGAACCTCGACCTCGCCGAGCTGGCCCGCTACATCGACTGGGGCCCCTTCTTCCAGACCTGGGACCTCGCCGGCCCCTACCCCGCCATCCTCGACGACGCCGTGGTGGGCGAGCAGGCGCGCAAGGTGTTTGCCGACGCGCAAGCCATGCTCAAGAAGATCATCGACGGCCGCTGGCTGCAGGCGCATGCCGTCTTCGGCCTCTACCCGGCCACGCGCGAGGGCGACGACATCCGCATCGGCGACGGCCCCGCCATGACCTGGCACGGCCTGCGCATGCAGACCGAGCGGCCGGTGGTCGACGGGGTCAAACGACCCAACCGCTGCCTCTCGGACTTCATCGACCCGGCCGGTGACCACATCGGCGCCTTCGCCGTCACGGCCGGCCTTGGTGTGGACAAGAAGGAAGCCGAGTTCCTGCTCCAGCACGACGACTACAGCGCCATCATGCTCAAGGCCCTGGCCGATCGCCTGGCCGAGGCCGCCGCCGAGTGGCTGCACGAGCGCGTGCGCCGCGAGTTCTGGGCCTATGCGCCGGCTGAGCAGCTGAGCAATGAGGACCTGGTCGCAGAGCGCTACAGCGGAATCCGCCCCGCCCCCGGCTATCCGGCCTGCCCCGACCACCTCGTCAAGCGCGACCTCTTCGGCCTGCTGCAACCCGCCGAGATCGGCATGGGCCTGACCGACTCCATGGCCATGACCCCGGCCGCCAGCGTCAGCGGCTTCTATCTGGCGCACCCCGATGCGGCGTACTTCAACGTCGGGCGCATCGGTTTGGATCAGCTGGCCGACTGGGCGCAGCGCTGTGGCTTGACTGAAGACGACGCCAAGCGGGCGTTGGCGCCATTGCTGGGTTAGAAGCCCGCGACCCTGCGATATTCAGAATAGGGGCGGCAAGAACCCTGATTGACACCCCCCCCCTCCCGCCATTTCAAATGCCATAGGTCCGGCCAGAGCATTCAGCTAGCGCGCTGGCGTCTGGTATTTACTGTCGACTAAGGTGAGGGGTTTACAAATGGAATTGGTTTCAAGTAGGTTTGGCAGAAAGTTGCTGGTTGCGGGGCTTTGTGTCTTGACAATTGGTTCAGTCAGCGCACTTGAAAAAATTGATGATGTCGTCATCGAAGGGTCTTGCGCGTCGTGCGCTGCGGCTATTGACGAATTCATTCGGGGGCGCTGGAATTACGGGGGTGGGACAACTATTGCTTCACCGCCTGGTGGTGCCCCGGTCACTGGCGACGCAAGCGAGATGCTGGCCACTGCTGACGCGGCGAAGAAAATTGCCGAGGGACTTGTCCTGCCATGTCCAAAGTCGGGCGAGCCGGACGAAATCTACATCGCGAGAGCCTTTCAATACTGTGAATCAACAGTCAAAGAGTCATTTCCCATAATGACAAGAATTTTCCCAAAAATTCCTCCTTCGGCATGTCAGTTGGCGGGAATACAGGAAAAGGCAGGTGGTGTGCTGGCGGGAATTGAAAAATGCGGGTGACCAAATATTCCATCCATGTGGTGATTGGCCTCGGAGTAGTACTGGTACTGCTATTGTCTGGCGGCAGATACTTTCAGTCGGATACCCAGGTGCAAACTCCTGAGATATCTGGCAACAAAACAATCGATCCCGTTGGAAAGCCGGCTCCGAGTGTGGCAGATCAAACCCCATCAGCCGCCAGTTCGGTGTCCGTGGCGTCCTTGGGAGCCATTGGTGCAGCACAGGTCGTGCCTCCAAAACCGAGAATTCTGCTGGGATCAATAGCTGACATTTACGAGCGCGCTTTGAAGCAGGGGGGCGTTCGTGAAAATGTGCGGGCCTATCGAGCATACTTTGGTTGCTCAGAGGTGGCACAGCTTTCAAAGGGGCTAGGTCCGACGGGATTTGATGGTGGAGGGTTGGAGGTCTATTTGCCCCGAGCAGCCGCTAGACAAGAAGCAAATAGATCTCTGGAAGCCTTATCAAATTACTGTACATCCTATCAGGGGGCTGATTTTCTGAGTCGTCAAAGAGAAGCAGGAGGCAGGGAAAAGATGCGTCCTTTTCTCAATCACATCAGCGTCAATGCTCCAGTCGCTGAGCGATTTCCAGCCATAGTCGGTGCCCTGTCTATGCCGACAGAAAACCCTCTGGAATTTACGCTGTGGGCATCCGCAGATCTACACAAACTGCTAACGTCAAGTCATGGATTGAAAGATGCACAGGCAGGTATTGTCGAGGCTCTTGTAGTAAGGCAGTTTGTCAATGATCCCGGAGTGCTTGATTTTTACAAAATGCGCCAGTGTGTCGTTCAGCATGTTTGTATCGAGGGGCTTCCTCCCGAATCGGCTGAGATAGTCGCTGCGACACCCATAGCAAATCAAATTTCAGCGCAAATATCTCGGCAGGATTGGAGTAGTTTGATTTACACGCCGCCCCCGAAGGTTAAATGAGGTAGAACTGGGCGACCTTGACACTGAACTGCAACACCTTGCCACTTCGGCTTATTCCGCCATCGCCGCGCCCCGCGAGCAGCATCGGATGCTTGAGCCAGATCTGACGACGCGCAAGTCGCGAGAACGTCAACCCAGCCCCCCACGTTTGCACATCGACACGCCTGCTGCGCACGCGGCCGGCGCGCTTACGTCTGGCGGCTTGCGCTTGCAGTTGCTCACCAATCGGGGTGGCAGGTTTACCTCGCGGCGGTCGGCGGCGTGAAGGGCTGGGGCATTCTGAGTGCGTGTCCATTCGCTCTCGGAGTTTGCTCATGTCTGTGCCCCGCTTCCTGCTTCAACGTTCCACCCAATCTGTCGCGGCGGCGGCCGTGGTCATTGCCTTGCTGGGCGGGGCCTATGCGCTGGGTCACTCGCAGACCAATGCCGAGCCCCCGCCGCACGACGCCCGTGCCAGCGGCGTGCAGGCCAGCGCCCAGCCCGCTGCAGGCTCACGCATCGAGGCCTTGCAGTGCGAGGGCTGTGCGGTGGTGCTGGACGTGCACGCCGAGCGCCAGGCCGGCCAGGCCAGTGGCCTGGGCGCCGTGGGTGGTGCGGTGGTGGGCGGCTTGCTCGGCAGCGCCGTCGGCAAGGGCGACGGCAAGAAGCTGGCCACCGTGGGCGGTGCCGTGGCCGGTGGCTATGCCGGCCACGAGATCGAGAAGCGCGAGCGCGCCACCACGGTCTGGGTCGTCCGCGTGGCCGACGCCACGGGCCGCCAGCGCCGCTTCGAGCGCACCACCAACCCGGGCCTGCGCGCGGGTGACCACGTGGTGGTGCGTGACGGTGAACTCAGGTTGATGTGAGTCAGTGCGTCATTGACTTTGCAGCAGCTCCGCCCCAAAGCCCGGCAGCTTGAGCGTGCCGGTCCAGGTCTGGCCACTCAGCAGCCCGCGCTGGGTGCCATCGATGGGCACGTCCTTGGGCTCGGCCGTGGTGTTGACGTAGTAGCGGCGGCGTTGCACGGTGCGGGCTGAGACGCCCTCGGGCGTGCGCGGCCCGGTCTCGATGTTCAGCTCGCTGATCAGGCGCTCGTAAAGCGGCGCCAGCAGCGGGGCCTGGGCCACGGTGGCGAGGTAGATCGCGCGGCCCTTGCCGAAGCGGTTGACCGTCAGCGCCGGCGGCTGGCCCTCGACGTTGACAAAGCGCGCCAGCACCTCGGCCGTGGCCGGCTCCAGCACCTCGACGCTGGCGGCGCCAGCAGCCTTGGCGACCTCGCCGTTCTCCAGGCGCATCTGCAAGTCGCCCGCGCCAAAGAACTCATTGGTGCGCAGACCAAACACATCGGTCAGCCCACCTGGCAGTGGAGTGTGGAACCACTGGTTGTGGTCGTCCACCTTGGCGGATTGGGCGGTCATCACAACAGTACCGCCGGCTTCGACAAAGGCGCGCAGCCGCTTGCGGCTGGTCTCGTCGAGCAGGTACATGCCGGGCACGATGACGAGCTTGTAGCGCGACAGGTCCTCGGCCCCGAGGTGGATCACCGCCACATCGACATTGCCCTTGAACAGCGGCTCGTAGGCCGCATGCGCCTGCTTCATGTAGCCGGGGTTCACATAGGGCCGCACGGTGTTGGACATGCCCTCCTTGGGCAGGTTGGTGGCGATGATGTTGTCAAACGCGTAGGCGATGGCCACTTGGGGCTGCTGCAGGCGCGGGAAGCCGAGCTTCTCTAGCTGCGCGAAATCGCGTGCGATGGTGGCGAACTCGGCCAGCTTCCAGGACGGGCGGTCGTCGTGGTCGATGAGGCCGAAGAGGGCTTGCTCCTCACCGCCGTGGTGGCTGTGCCAGGTCCAGGGCAGCACGGCTTGCGCACCCAGCAGCAGGCCGAAGTGCGCCCACATGCGCGAGCGGCCGCGCGTGCCGTAGTAGCCGGGGCCGCCGGCGGTGAACTCGTTGAACCAGATCGGCGCCGTCATGCCGGCCCGCATCATGGTGGCCTCAAACGCCGCCCCGAGCGGCTCGCCCGGGTAGAAGCCCATCGCGCCGTAGCTCACGTAATCGCGGTAGGTGGCGAGCATGTCAAAGCCCTTGCGCCAGGCGCTGTCCCAGAGGTTGGAGATGGCGGGCTTGTCGGGCGCGAAGCGGCGGCGCACGGCGTCCAGGTCGCGCAGCACGGCGATGGTGGCGTCGGACCAGAAGCGCCGCATGTCCAGGTAGCGCTCGTAGGGGCCGGGGCCGTCGATGTAGGGCAGGCGCACCTCGTCCCAGGCATTGATGCGGCGTGACCAGCGCTGAGTGGCCCAGGCGGTGTTGAGCGCGTCGAGGCTGCCGTACTTGCGCTTGAGCCAGGCGATGAAGCGCAGCCGGTCGGCCTCTGAGTAGGACACCATGCCATTGCCGGCCTCGTTGTTGTAGCCCACGGCAAACAGGGCCGGGTGCTTGGCATAGCGCTGCAGCATGCGCTCGGCCAGGCGGTGCACCAGGCGCCGGTAGTCGGGGTCGGCCACGTTGTCCATGTAGCGCTCGGCCGGGTCGAGCCGGGTGCCTTGCTGGGTGACGATGCTCACGCCGGGGTAGCGGTGGTGCATCCACACCGGAGCCGGCTGGCCGGGAATGTCGAGCAGCACCTTGAGGCCGGCGGCCTGCATGCGGTCCATGAGCCAGTCGGTCAGCGCGAAGTCGAAGCGGCCCTCCTGCGGCTCGAAGGCATCCCAGGCCAGGTCGCCAAAGCGCACGACCTTCATGCCTGCGTCCTTCATGCGGGCGATGTCGCGCTCAATCTGCTCGCGCGTGCGGTCGTAGGGCTGGTAGTTGGTGCCCACGAAGAGCTGGCCGGCGCCGGGCCAGTCAGGGCGGTTGTCGGCAGGCTCGGCCTGGGCGCTTTGCAGACACGTGACGGCCAGCAGCAGCTGGGCAAGCAGGGCGTGTGTTTTCATGGAGCAGCGGGGATGACGGAGAGCTCGGCCGCACTGGCCCAGCCATTGCCCCAGACCTCAGTGAGTACGGTGTAGCGGAAGTAGCGCGCTGTGATCGGGGCGAAGCGCACTTCCTGTTGGTCGGGGTTGTTGCGCACATTGGCAAAAGTGCCGCCGTCCACCTGCACAGCCCAAGCTTTGCCGTCCTCGCTAGTTTCGAAGCGGTAGCGGTCGGCGGTGCCGTTGAGCAAGCCGTCCTGGCGCGGCAGGAAGACGAAGCCGGCGATGCGGTGCAGCTGACCCATGTCGATGGTGACGTGGTGGGGCGGCTTGAGGTCGGCACTCCAGCGCGTGTGCCAGTGCGTATTGGGGTCGCCGTCGATGGCGAGGCGGGCGGCGTTGTCGCCTTGGGTGACCTCCTCGCTGTCCACCTCGACGACCTTCCAGCCGCGGGGCGAGAGGCCGATGAAGTTGCGCGTGCCGACCTCGCCGAGCCGACCATCAGCCTGCACCCGCGCGGCTTTGACGATGCCGCTGGTGGGCAGGCTCAAGGGGCTGCTGTAGCGGGTGGATTGCAGCGTGGGCGTGCTGCCGTCGAGCGTGTAGACCAGGGCCCCGCCAGCCGAGTGGGTGATCGCCACACGGCCCTCGGTGTCGCGGTCGGCAATCACCGGCGGCATCAGGTCCAGCGACTGGCGGTAGAGCGCGACCTCGGCCAGCGTGGGCGCCAAGCGCGCGGCCTCGATGCGCACGCGCAGGCGGTCGGTGGTGAGGGGGTGGCTCAGCCGGATCAGGCGGCGCTGGCCCACGGTGGTGGTCTCATCAAGCAGGAGCTTGGGCACCGGCGCCCAGCCACCCGGGCCCCAGGCTTCCAGCGCAAAGCGCTCGATGCGCTGGCCGCGCTGGGCCACGGCCTCTTGCAGGGAGATGACGTCGAAGGTCTGCGTGCCGCGCAGCTGCAGGGTCAGCGTGCCGCCAGCTTTGCCGGGCGCGGCCTCCCACCAGGTGGCCAGCTTGCCGTCCACTGCCGCTGCCGCCGCATGGCCTGCCGCTGCGTGATCGCTGCTGACGCGGGCGCCCGCCGCGAGGTTGGTCTTGAAGGTCTTGCGGATGATCTCGCCCATCTGCGCCAGGGCGGCCATCTGGTCGTCGGGCACCAGGCCGCGCTGGTCGGGCGAGAGGTTGAGGATCAGATTGCCGTTGCGACCGATGCTGGAGAAAAAGATGTCCACCAACTGCGGCACCGGGCGCGGCCGCTTGGTGCGGGCCCAGAACCACTGGCCGTTGCCGAGCATGGTCACATTGGTCTCAGCCGGGTACCACCAGAGGTAGGAGCCGGCCTTGAGCTGCGCGCGCGAGCCGAGGTCGGCGCCCTGCCAGTCGGGCCAGTTGAACTGTTCGGGCGGCGTGGGCAGCGGGATCACGCTCCACTCCGTGGTGCGGCCATAGCCGCTCTCGGTGCCCACCCAGCGCACGTCGGGGCCCTTGCCCATGATGACGGCCTGCGGTTGCAGGTGGCGGATCAGGTCGTACCAGGCGGCGTAGTCGTAGGTTTGCTCGACGCTGGGGTCGGGGTTGGCGCCGTCGAACCAGACCTCATGGATGGGGCCGTACTCGGTCAGCAGCTCGTAGAGCTGGTTGAGGAAGTAGCGGTTGTAGTCGTCCACCTCGTAGCGGTAGCTGCCAAAGCCCGGCGTGGGCGCGCGGCTGCGGCTCGGGTCGGTGCTGAAGTGCGCCGGGTCGGTGGGGATGGTGGTGGGCCGCTTGGGGCTGCCGTTGCCGTAGTAGGGCGTGGGGTTCTTGGGGTTGGTCTTGAGCTGGTACAGGTCAGCCGGTGACAGGTAGACCGCGAACTTGACGCCCGCCTCGCGCGCGGCCGTGGACACCTCGCGCACCAGGTCACCCTTGCCACCGCGCCACGGGCTGGCCGCGCTGGAGTGGCCGGTGTACCGCGTGGGCCACATCGAGAAGCCGTCGTGGTGCTTGGCCACCAGCACCAGCATCTTGCCGTCCAGCAGCTTGACGGCGCGCAGCCACTGCCGGGCATCGAGGCTGCTCGGGTTGAAGAGCGCCGGCTCCTCGCGCCCGCTGCCCCACTCCACCTCGTTGAAGGTGTTCACGCCGAAGTGCAGGAAGAAGGTGCGCTCCAGCCGCATCCAGTCCACCTGGTGCGGACGCGGCAGCACCTTGGCGGCTTTCTCGGCGATGAGCTCGGGCGTGTCGCCGGGCTCGATGCGCTGCAGCGTGGCGTAGGGGATGTCGGCGGCCTGTGCGCTGAGTGAGACGAGCGAGGCGAGCAGGGCCAGGCAGGCAATGAATCGGGTCATGGGGCTTCACTTCCAGGCAGGGGCTCGGCCAACCAGCGGCCGTGCGAGGCATGCAGGTGGCTGCTCATCGCGGCGGCGGCGGCCAGCGGGTCGCGGGCCTCCAGCGCGCGCAGCACGGCTTCGTGCTCGGCCACGGCGGCGCCCCAGCTATAGGGCGATTCGGCGCGGTCGCTCATCAGGCTGGACAGCGGGCTGTGCCGGCCGTCAAACAGCGCGCCCACCAGGTCCACCAGCACCATATTGCCGCTCATCTCAGCAATGGCGAGGTGGAAGCGCCGGTCGGCCTGCACCGGGGCGCGGCCTTGCTGCACGTCGGCGCGCATGGCTTGCAGGGCATCCTCGATGCGCTGCAGGCCCGCCTTGGTGACGCGCGCCGCCGCCAGGGTGATGACGGCGCCTTCCAGCGCGGCGCGGGCCTGCATCAGCTCGGCCGGGCTCTCGCCCAGCGCGGGGGTCGAGCGGTCGCTGCTGGCGGCTGCAGGCTCGCACACATAGACGCCCGAGCCGCCGCGGATCTCGATGCGGCGGTCAATCTCCAGCGCAATCAGCGCCTCGCGCAGCGAGGGCCGCGACACGCCCAGCTGCTGCGCCAGCTCGCGCTCGGGCGGCAGCCGCGTGCCGGCGGTGAAGGCGGCCGCCTCGATCAGCGTGCGGATGCGGTCGGCAACCTGCTGGTAGGGGCGCCGGTGATCGTGGGAGCGAGCGGGTTGGGACATGCGCAAGTGGTGAATTGGCCAGACCAATTTGGCCTGACCGGAGCGGTGGGCCTAAAAATTCTGGCAGTCACGCGGTGATTTAGGGGTGATTGAGCGATAGGGGTAAGCACTGGTCGGACCAAATGGCAAAACTGGCACAGTGGCATGACCAAAGTGGTTTGACCAATCGGCTGTCCGTGCATTCCTCCGCCCCCCCCGATGCGCCGCCCTTGCTGAGCGTGGCAGGGCTGACCAAGCGCTTTGCCAACGTGGTGGCGCTCTCGGGCGTCAACCTCAGCCTGGCGGCCGGCGAGGTGCATGCGCTGTGCGGCGAGAACGGCGCCGGCAAGTCCACGCTGATGAAGATCCTGAGCGGGGTCTACACGCCGGACGAGGGCGAGATCCGCTTCGAGGGCCAGCCGGTGCAGCTCGGAGGCCCGGCGGGCCTGGCGCAGGCCCAGGCCCTGGGCATCGTGATGATTCACCAGGAGCTGAACCTGGTGCCCCATTTGACGGTGGCCGAGAACATCTTTCTGGGCCGCGAGCCCCGGCGCGGCTTCTTCATCGACCGCGCGCAGCAGCGCGCCGGTGCCGCCGCCAGCCTGAGCCGGCTGGGCGTGGCCATCGACCCCGACGCGCCGCTGGGCAGTCTGCCCATCGCCCAGCAGCAGCTGGTCGAGATCGCCAAGGCGCTGTCCATGAACGCCCAGCTGCTGATCATGGACGAGCCGACCTCCTCGCTCGGCGAGGCCGACGCCGCGCGCCTGCTGGCCGTGATCCAGGACCTCAAGCGCAGCGGCGTGGGCATCGTCTACATCTCGCACCGGCTCGACGAGCTGGCGCAGATCGCCGACCGCGTCACCGTGCTGCGCGACGGGCAGTGGATCTGGTCCAAGCCTTTTGCCGAAACCTCGATCGACGACATCGTCAGCGCCATGGTGGGCCGCGCGCTGGATGAGCACTACCCCGCCGCCACCCGCCAGCCCACCCCCGAGCTGCTGCTGCGCGTGCAGGGCCTGGTGCGGCGCGGCGGCACGGGGCCGGTGGACTTCGAGCTGCGGCGCGGCGAGATCCTCGGCTTTGCGGGCCTGATCGGCGCCGGCCGCACCGAGCTGGCCCGCGCGCTGTTTGGGGCCGACCCGATGGAGGCCGGCCAGATCGAGCTGCAAGGCCGCGCTTTGCGCATCGGCTCGCCCATCGACGCCATCCGCGAGGGCCTGGCCTATGTGTCCGAGGACCGCAAGGGCCAGGGCCTGGCCGTGAGCATGAGCGTGGCCCACAACATCAGCCTGGCCAGCATGGGCCGGATGTCGAACGCGCTCGGCTTCATCGACTTCCAGCGCGAGGAAGCCGCCGCGCAGGACTATGTGCAGCGCCTGGGCATCCGCACCCCGTCCACCGCGCAAACGGTGCGCCTGCTCTCGGGCGGCAACCAGCAGAAGGTGGTGATTGCCAAATGGCTGCTGCGCGAGGCGCGCGTCATCATCTTTGACGAGCCGACGCGCGGCATCGACGTGGGCGCCAAGCACGCCATCTATGAGCTGATGGACCAGCTCGCCGCCGAAGGGCGCGGCGTGATCCTGATCAGCTCCGACCTGCCCGAGATCCTCGGCCTCACCGACCGCGTGGCCGTGTTCCGCGAGGGCCTGATTGCCGCCGTGCTGGACACGCGCGCCACCTCGCAGGAAGAAATCATGCGCCACGCCTCGGTCCGGCAGACCCAGGCCCGGCCCGCCTCCGAAACCGCAGACGCTTCATGACCGACCGCCAAAAAGACCTGATCCAGAAGTTCGCCGCCCTCGCCGGGCTGCTCGTGCTCGTCGTCGCCTTCTCGATGACCAGCGAGGCCTTCTTCTCCGTCGGCAACGCGATGACGGTGTCGCTCCAGGTCACGTCCATCGTCTACCTCGGCATCGGCGCCACGTTGGTGATCCTGACCGGCGGCATCGACCTCTCCGTCGGCTCGGTGCTGGCGCTGTCGGGCGTGGCGGCGGCCATGTCGGTCAAGGCCGGCGTGCCGGTGGCGCCGGCCATGTTGATCGGCATCGTGGTGGGCGGGCTGTGCGGCGCGGTCAATGGCCTGTGCGTGACCTGGCTCAAGCTGCCGCCCTTCATCGCCACGCTGGGGATGATGCTCGTGGCGCGCGGCGTGGCGCTGCAGCTGACCGATGCGCGCGCCATCTCGGGCCTCGGAGAAGCCTTTGGCGTGCTGGGCAATGGCGCGCTGTGGCGCATCGAGCGCATTGACGAGCAGGGCTTCCCGGACGTGGTCTTCCCCGGCATCCCCTACCCGGTGATCCTGATGCTGCTGCTGGCCATCGTGGCCGGCGTGCTGCTGCGCCGCACGACCCTGGGCCGGCACCTGACCGCCGTGGGCTCCAACCAGGAGGCCGCGCGGCTCTCGGGTGTGAACGTGAAGCGCGTGGTGATGTTTGCCTACATCGCTTCCGGCGCGCTGGCGGGCCTCACGGGCTGCGTGCTGATGTCGCGCCTCGTCACCGCCCAGCCCAACGAAGGCGTGATGTACGAGCTGGACGCCATCGCCGCTGCCGTCATCGGGGGCACCTCGCTCAGTGGCGGCGTGGGCTCGGTCTCGGGCACCCTGATCGGGTCCTTCGTGATCGGCATCCTGCGCAACGGCCTGAACATGAACGGCGTCTCCGCCTTCACCCAGCAAATCATCATCGGGCTGGTGATCCTCGTCACCGTCTGGATCGACCAACTGCGCAACCGCCGCTGAACACGAAAGAGGCACCTCGCATGCAAGCTCTCCTGCGCCAGGCTTTGGCCCTTGTCTCCATCGCCGTGTTGCCGATGGCCGCCCAGGCCGGCGAGATCGCCGTCATCGTCAAGACCACCAACTCCACCTTCTGGCAAAACGTCCACAAGGGCGCCGACGCAGCGATCAAGCAGATCAAGGGCCACACGCTGACCTTCTCGGGCCCGGCGACAGAGTCGGCCATTGCCGACCAGGTCAACCTCGTCGAGAACGCCGTCAACCGCAAGGTGGCCGGCATCGTGCTCGCGCCGTCCGACCCCGATGCCCTGGTGCCCGCCATCAAGAAGGCCTGGGAGGCGCGCATCCCCGTCGTGCTGATCGACTCGCAGGTGGCCGACAGCGGCAAGGCCTACTACCAGTCCTTCCTCGCCACCGACAACAAGGCGGCGGGCGAGGCCTGCGCCAAGCTCTTGATCGAGCGCATCGGCCGCGAGGGCAAGGTGGCCATCATGTCCTACGTGGCCGGCGCCGGCTCCGAGGTCGGGCGCGTGGGCGGCTTCAAGGCCTATCTGCAGGCCAACTCCAAGCTGCAAATCGTTGGGCCGTTCTACTCGCAGTCGCAAATGGCCACGGCGCTCAACCAGACCACCGACGTGCTGGCCTCGCACCGCGACCTCAAAGGCATCTTCGGGGCCAACGAGCCCACCGCCGTAGGCATGGGCCGCGCCCTGGTGCAAAGCGGCCGCGCCGGCAAGGTCGTGGCCATCGGCTTTGATGGCAATGAAGACCTGCAGCGCTTCGTCAAGGACGGCACGCTCGACGCCATCGCCGTGCAGTCCTCCTTCCAGATGGGCCAGCTCGGCGTGCAGACCGTGAACGAGGTGCTGCAGCGCAAGCCGGTCCCGAAGTTCCGCGACACCGGCGTGATGATGGTCAACAAGGCCAATCTGCAGTCGCCTGAGGCGCGCCAGGTTCTCTACTGAGCATGAAGGTCGACGCCCACCAGCACTTCTGGCGCCTGGCTGACCGCCAAGGCGCCTGGCCGCCGCCCGAGCTGGCCGCCATCTACCGCGACTTCGGCCCGGCAGACCTGGACGATGCGCGCCGCACCGCTGGCATCGACGCCACCGTGCTGGTGCAGTCCATGCCCACGCGCGCCGACACCGACTGGATGCTCGCCGTGGCCGACGCCACGCCCTGGGTGCGCGGCGTGGTGGGCTGGGTGGACTTCAAGGCGCCCGATGCGCCCGCGCAGATCGAGCAGCTGGCCCGGCACCCCAAGCTCAAAGGCCTGCGCCCCATGCTGCAGGACCTGCCCGACGACGACTGGATTGCCGACCCCGCCACCGCGCCCGCCGCCGAGGCCATGGTGCGCCACGGCCTGGTGTTTGATGCCCTGGTGCTGCCGCGCCAGCTGCCGGGCTTGCTGAGCTTTGCGCGCCGCCACCCGATGCTTCGCCTCGTCATCGACCACGCGGCCAAGCCCTTGATCGCGCGTGGCGAGATCGAGCCCTGGCAGCAAGACATGGCGCAGCTGGCCGCACTGCCGCAGGTGCAGTGCAAGCTCTCGGGGCTCTTGACCGAGGCCGGCGAGCGCTGCGACGCCGCAAGCTTGCGCCCCTATGTGCAGTTGCTGTGGCAGTTCTTTGGCCCCCAGCGCCTGCTCTGGGGCAGCGACTGGCCCGTGCTGCGCCTCGCGGGCGACTACGCCGGCTGGTGGCAACTGGCCCACGACATTTTGGAAAGCCTCGACCCCGCCCCCACGGCGGCCGATGTCGAGGCCGTCTTCGGCGGCAACGCCGCTCAGGCCTACGGACTCCTCTGATGCTGACTGTTTCCTGCGACTCCCCCGGCGCCCTGGTCGCGCTTGAACGCCCCCGCCCCGAGCGCCAGGCCGGCGAGGTGCTGCTGCGCATTCGCCGCGTCGGCGTCTGCGGCACCGACCTGCACATCTTCACCGGCAACCAGCCCTTCCTCAGCTACCCGCGCGTGATGGGCCACGAGCTGGCCGGCGTCGTCGAAGAAGCCGCGCCCGAGAGCGGCCTGAAGGCTGGCGACACGGTCTATGTGATGCCCTACCTGTCCTGTGGCCGCTGCATCGCCTGCCGCAAGGGCAAGCCCAATTGCTGCACCCAGATCCAGGTGCTGGGCGTGCACCGCGACGGCGGCTTTGCCGAGTACCTGGCCGTGCCCGAAGGCTTTGTGCACAAGGTCGAAGGCATCAGCCTCGACCAGGCCGCGATGCTTGAATTCCTCGCCATCGGCGCCCATGCTGTGCGGCGCGCGGGCCTCGCAGCCGGCGAGCGCGTGTTGGTCACCGGCGCGGGCCCCATTGGCCTCGCAGTGATGCTGTTTGCCCGCCTGCGCGGCGCGCGCGTCGTGGGCCTCGATGGCCGGGCCGACCGGCTCGCGGTGGCGACCGAGCACTTGGGCGCCGAGCTCGGGGTTCAGCTCGGCGAGACGGACGAAGCCCAGCTCTCGGCCTTCACCGACGGCGAGTTCTTTGACGCCGTGTTCGACGCCACCGGCAACCTCAAGGCCATGGAGCGCGGCCTGCGTTTTGTGGCCCATGGCGGGCGCTATGTGCTGGTGTCGGTGGTGCAGGGGCAGATGAGCTTTGCCGACCCCGAGTTCCACAAGCGCGAGACCACGCTGCTGGGCAGCCGCAATGCCACCACGGAAGACTTCGAGACCGTCATCGCCGCGATGAAGGCCGGCCAGGTGCCCGTGGCCGCGCTGGCCACGCACCGGCTCAGCCTGGCCGAAGTGCCCACGCGCTTTGCCGAGCTGCTCGACCCTGCACGCGGCGTCGTCAAAGCGCTCATCGAATGCTGAACACGCCCATCCTGCAGTTCGGCACCAGCCGCTTCCTGCAGGCGCATGCCGACCTGTTCGTGTCCGAGGCGCTGTCGCGTGGCGAAGCCCTGGGGCGCATCACCGTCGTGCAGACGACGGACAGCCCCGCGAGCACGGCGCGCCTCGCTGCGCTGGCCGAAGGCTATGAGGTCATCGTGCGCGGCTTGCGGGGTGGCGAGCCGGTGGAGGAGCGCCAGCGTGTGACCAGCGTGCAGGCGGCGCTGAGCACCGCGCGCGACTGGCCGCAGCTGCGCGCCGGCTTTGCCAGCGGCACGGTGCAAGTGGTGCTGTCCAACACCGGTGACGCGGGCTACCAGGGCTTTGACGATGACTCAGCCGCGCAGCTCGGGGCGGCGGCCGCTGCGCCACGCGGCTTCCCGGCCAAGCTGCTGGTGCTGCTACACGAGCGCTGGCAGCGCGTGCCCGAGGCCCCGCTCAGCCTGCTGCCCTGCGAGCTGATCTCGCGCAATGGCGACACGCTGCGCGACATCGTCAGCCAACTGGCCCAGCAGTGGCAGTTACCCACCGAGTTCCAAGCCTGGCTGCTGGCCCACCCCGTGTGGGCCAACTCGCTGGTGGACCGCATCGTGCCCGAGGCCCTCTCACCCGCCGGCGCCGTGGCCGAGCCCTATGCGCTCTGGGCCATCGAGCGCCAGCCCAGGCTGGTGCTGCCCTGCACCCACCCGGCCATCGTGGTGACCGACGCGCTGCAGGAGTTCGAGCGCCTCAAGCTCTGGCTGCTCAACCTCGGCCACACCCTGCTTGCCGAGCTGTGGCTGCGCGCCGGCCAGCCGCCGGGCATGACCGTGCTGGACGCGATGCGCGACCTGGCCTGGCACCGCGTGCTGCAAGGCGTCTGGCAGGACGAGGTGCTGCCCGTCTTCGACGCTCTGGGCGAGGGCCCCGCTGCGCGCGACTACCTGGTGGAGCTGCGCAGCCGTTTGCTCAACCCCTTCGTCGCCCACCGGCTGGCTGACATCGCCCAGAACCACGCGGTCAAGAAGCAGCGCCGCCTCGCGCCCGTGGTGGCCGAGGCGCAAGCCCGTCTGCCTGGCTTGGCCCAACCCTGGTTGCGCGCGGCGCTGCACCCCCCTACCCAATAGGCCCCCACATGAAACGCATGGGCATGGTCATCGGCATCGAGCCGGACCGCATCAATGAGTACAAGCAACTGCACGCCGCCGTTTGGCCCAGCGTGCTGGCACGGCTCGCGGCCTCCAACATCCGCAACTACAGCATCTATCTGCGTGAGCCCGAGTGCTTGCTGTTCGGCTGCTGGGAGTACCACGGCAGCGACTTCGAGGCCGACATGGCCGCCATCGCCGCCGACCCCGAAACCCGCCGCTGGTGGACCTTTTGCAGCCCCTGCCAGCGGCCCTTGGAGAGCCGTGCGCCGGGTGAGCACTGGGCCATGATGGAAGAGGTGTTCCATGTCGACTGAAGCCCTGCTGTTGCGCCTGCACCCCGATGACGACGTGGCCGTGGCGCGTGTGGCGCTGGCGGCCGGGGCCCAGCTGGGCGAGGCTGGCTTGACGGCGCGCGACGCCGTGCCCGCCGGCCACAAGCTCGCGCTGCGCGCCATCGCCGCCGGCCAAGACGTGCGCAAGTACGGCCAGGTGATCGGCCAGGCCACGCGCGACATTGCGGCCGGTGAGCACGTCCACGTGCACAACCTCGACATCGGCCCGCTCGCGCTGGCCCACACCGATGGCCGCGACTACCGCCCAGCCGCAGCAGCTGAGCATCAGGCGCAGTTCCAGGGCTATGTGCGCGCCGATGGCCGGGTGGGCACGCGCAACTACGTGCTCGTGCTCTCCAGCGTCAACTGCTCGGCCACGGTCTGCAAGGCCATCGAGCGCCACTACGGCGGATCGGCATTGGCCGCCTGGCCGGGTGTGGACGGCGTGGTCGCCGTCACCCACGGCACGGGCTGCGGCATGGCCAGCAGTGGCGAGGGCTTTGAGCTGCTGCGGCGCACGCTGCGCGGCTATGCCGTCCACCCCAATGTGGGCGGCGTGCTCGTCATCGGCCTGGGCTGCGAGGTCAACCAGGTGCAAGGCCTGGCGCAGGACCTGCCCCTGCCGGCGGAACGCCTGCGCGTGCTCGGCATCCAGGACGCTGGCGGCACCCGCGAGGCCATCCAGCAAGGCATTGAGCAGGTGGCCGAGCTGCTGGCCGTGGCGGCGCGTGATGTGCGCTCGACGGTATCGGCGCGGCATCTCGTCGTCGGCCTGCAATGCGGTGGCTCTGACGGCTACTCCGGCATCAGCGCCAACCCCGCGCTCGGCGCAGCGGTGGACCTGCTGGTGCAACAAGGCGGCACGGCCATCCTGTCTGAGACGCCCGAGATCTACGGCGCCGAGCACCTGCTCACCGCCCGCGCCGCGCGCCCCGACGTGGCCGAGCGCCTGCGCGAGCGCATCCGCTGGTGGGAGGCCTACACCGCCCAGCACGGCGGCGACATGAACAACAACCCCTCGCCCGGCAACAAGGCCGGCGGCATCACCACCATCTTGGAGAAGTCGCTCGGCGCCGTCGCCAAGGGCGGCCAGACCGGGCTGATGGAGGTGCTGGCCTACGCCGAGCGACCCAGCACGCCGGGCCTCGTCTTCATGGACACGCCGGGCTACGACCCCGTCTCTGCCACCGGCCAAGTGGCGGGCGGCGCCAACCTCATCTGCTTCACCACCGGCCGCGGCTCCACCTACGGCTGCAAGCCCACGCCCTCGCTCAAGATCGCCACCCACACGGCCATCTTCCAGCGCATGGCGCTCGACATGGACTTCAATGCCGGCGGCGTCAATGATGGCGACTGCAGCGTGGCCGAGGCCGGCCGCGCGCTCTTCGAGCTGATGCTCGCCACCGCCTCAGGCCGCGCCACGCTCAGCGAGGAGAACGACCTGGGGCATAACGAGTTCGTGCCCTGGCAGCTGGGCGCGGTGATGTAGCCCTCACCAGGGGCTCAGTACAGGGTCTTGCGGTAGGCCTCTTCCAGGCCCTCGTCCAGCTTGCGCATCTCGTCCTCGGCCGGGGCGCCGGTGGTCTCGTCGAGGATGATCTTGACGAGCGAGGGCATCTCGCGTCGGTTCTGCTGGCTGGCCACATCCCACAGGCGCGAGCGCCTGAAGGCCTTGGCGCAGTGCATGAAGACTTCCTGCACCGTGACCACGATGGCGAGCTTGGGCACTCGGTCCTGCACGGCCATGGTTTGCAGCAAGGCCGGGTCGGTGACGAGGCGGGCCTGGCCGTTGACGCGCAGCGTGTCCTCAAAGCCCGGCACGATGAAGAGCAGGCCGACGTTCGGGTTGCTCAGGATGTTGACCTGGGTATCCAGCCGGTTGTTGCCCGGCCGGTCGGGGATGGCGAGCGTGCGCTCGTCCAGCACCTTGACGAAGCCCACCGAGTCACCACGCGGGCTCACATCGGCGCGGCCGTCGCGGCTCTGGGTGCCGATGCACAGAAAGGGCGAACGCGCAATGAACTCGCGTGCATGCGGGCTGAGCTGGTCCTGGCACTTCTTCACCGCCAGGTCGTGCGTGGGCTCGAAGAGGGCGCGCAAAGCAGCCTCGTCGGCAATGGTGTGGGCAGGGTCGAAGTGCATGAGGCTCAGTGTTGATGGGCAGAGGGCAAGCCGCGCCGCAGTTGGATGGCCTCGGCCACCTGGGCCGGGCCGATGGCGTCGATGCCGGCGAGGTCCGCCACCGTGCGGGCCACGCGCAGCACGCGATGAAAACTGCGCGCCGACCAGCCGAGCTTTTCGGCCGTGCGGGTGAGCAGGGCCTGGGCGGCTGGGTCGAGCGTGGCGTGCTCGGCCAGCTCCTGGGCGGCCAGCTGCGCATTGGGCTTGCCTTGCCGCGCGCGGGCGCGGACCTGCGCGGCGGCCACGCGCTCGGCCACCTGGGCCGAGGTCTCGCCGGGGGCCAGGGCTTGCAGCTCGGCGGGCGGGATCACCGGCACCTCGATCAACAGGTCGAGCCGGTCCAGGAAGGGGCCACTGAGCTTGCCTTGGTAGCGGCTGACTTGGTCGGGCGTGCAGCGGCAGGCCTTGAGCGGGTTGCCCAAGTGGCCGCAGGGGCAGGGGTTCATGGCCGCCACGAGCTGGAAGCGCGCCGGGAACTCGGCCTGCCGCGCGGCGCGGCTGATGAGGATGCGGCCGGTCTCTAGCGGCTCACGCAAGGCCTCAAGGGCGGTGCGCGGGAACTCTGGGAGTTCATCAAGGAAGAGCACGCCATGCTGGGCCAGCGAGATCTCACCCGGGCGCGGGGGTGAGCCGCCGCCGACGAGGGCGATGCTGCTGGCCGTGTGGTGGGGCGCGCGGTACGGGCGCTCGCCCCAGCGCTCGGGCGAGAAGGCACCGATCAGGCTTTGCACCGCTGCGGCGGCGATGGCTTCGTCGTCCTCCAGCGGCGGCAGCAGGCCCGGCAGGCGCTGCGCGAGCATGGACTTGCCGGTGCCGGGCGGGCCCACCATCAAGAGCGAGTGGCCCCCGGCGGCGGCAATTTCGAGCGCGCGCTTGGGGGCTTGCTGGCCCTTGATGTCGGCCAGGTCAGGCCCGCGCGGCGGCGTGCTGCGCGGCGGGCTGGCGGCGCGGGTGAGGCCTTGCTCGCTGTTCGGCTGCAGGGCAGCGACGACGTCGAGCAGATGCCGGGCCGCGCGCACGTCGAGGCCGTCCACCAAGGCGGCCTCCAGTGCACTGGCTTCGGGCAACAGCAGCGGGCGGGGCTCGGCCTCGCGCCGCACGGCCAGCGCCATCGCCAGGGCGCCGCGCACGGGGCGCAGCTCACCCGCCAGCGAGAGCTCGCCCGCGCACTCGAAGCGCGCGAGTGCGGCCGCATCGAGCTGGCCATTGGCGGCCAGCACGCCCAGCGCAATGGGCAAGTCAAACCGGCCACCCTCTTTGGGCAGGTCGGCCGGTGCCAGATTGACGGTGATGCGCTGGTTGTGGGGGAAGCCGAGGCCGCTGTTCTGCAGCGCGGCACGTACGCGCTCGCGGGCCTCTTTCACTTCGGTGTCGGCCAGGCCCACAACGGTGAAGCTGGGCAGGCCATTGGCCAGGTGGACCTCGACGGTGACGGGCGCGGCGGCAAGGCCGTCCAGCGCGCGGCTGTGGACGATGGCGAGGGACATCAGTAGGTCGGGTAGGTCGAGAGCTGGGTGGCCAGCACGAAGCGCGTCCACTCGCGCAGGTGGGCCATGGCGGCCACGCAATAGGCGTTGGGCGTGGCGGGTAGTGGGCAGTTGGCGAGGCCCGGGTGCTGCACGCGGTTGAGCGTGCTGACGCCGAGGAAGGTGTCGCTGCGCGCCACGAGGGTGCTGAAGGCATGCCCCAGGCCCTCGGGCCGCCGCATGATCACGCCCTTGCGCGCAAACATCAGGCCGGTGGGCTGGCCCAGTGTGGTCGGCTCCATCTGGCCGGTGATGGGGTTGAGGGCGGCGGTGGTGAGCTGCACGTCGAACTGCAGGAACTGCCACGGCATCAGGCGCGCCAGCGCGAGCTGCTCTTCGTACTGCTTGGAGGCGGCAAAGACCGAGACCTGGCCCGGCGCGGGCGTGCCAAACACTACTTGCTCAAACGGCCCTTGCGACGAGCGTGCGACGCAGACGCGCCCCTCGGCGCGCAGCGCGTAGCCGGCCGGCACGATGGCGGTGGCCCCGCTGGCCCGGTGCAGCCAGACCTGGAAGCGCTCGTTGGCCAGCACGGCCGGGTCCTCGCGCGAGATGTTGATCAGGTGCTGCACGCGCGGCCAGTCGTCGGCGCCGCGCATCAGCTCGGCCAGGCTGCGGGTGCCGGTGTCGACAAAGTCGAGGTCGCCACAGCGCAGGCTGCGGTTGGCCGCCAGCGCGGCCGAGACGGCGTTGAAGTCCTGCAGCGTGTAGTGCGTCCGGGCGGGGGTGACGACCTGGTCCACCGGCTCGGTGGAGGCCAGCAGCAGGCGCACGTTCTCGCTGGGCCAGCCCCAGCTGGCCGGTGCGGCGCCCGCCTTGAGGCCCCCAGCCACCACGCCGATCACGGCACCACTGGCGTCGATGATGGGGCCGCCCGACATGCCCGGCTGCAGCGCGACGTTGAAGCGCAGCACCTCGCGGTCGGTGGCGATGCGGCTGCGGTTGCGCACGAGCTCGGTGGCCGCCTCGGGCGGCAGGATGTCGCGCAGGCGCCGGGCGCCCACGGCAAAGCGCACCTCGATGTCGCTGGCGGTGGGCATGTTCAGCGCGTAGCCCAGGCCGGCAAAGACGCTGTCAGGGTCAGGCGCCGTGGCGGCCATGCGCAGCGGGCGGGCGGCGGCGGGCGCTGTCGCCACTTCCAGCAAGGCCAGGTCGCCGGCGGCGTGCACGCGCACGATGCGCGCCGGGCGCAGCTTGTCCTTCTCGGCCCCTTCAAAGCTCACCACCACCTGGCGGCAGCCACCAACGGCGTGGTGTGCGGTGACGATGCGCTCGCCGCGCTCCAGCACAAAGCCGCTGGCGGCGCGGTCGCCGTCGGGGCAGTCGGTGGCGCGCACCTTGACGAGGCTGGCCAGGGCCTGGCGGCGCAGCTCATAGCTGGGCGCAGCGGCCTGGGCGCCCAGCAGCACGGCGGCAAGGCCGAGTGCAGCGCCGATGCGCTTCATGCGGCGCAGAGGTAGAGCGGTGCCACGCGCAGCGCAGCCTCGCGCTCGGGCGCGGGCAGCGCCTGGATGTTTGCTGCTGCACGCTTGGCGGCGTCGCTGCCGGTACCGAGATGGACCAGCAGGTCGGCGGCGCTCGCACGCTCGGCTTGCAGGCGGCGCAGCTCGGTGCAGAAGCCCGGCGCCTCGGCGGCATAGAGCAGCGAGGCGCCGGGGCCGCTGGCCTTGCCGGCCTCGGCCGTGGCCTTGGCGCCCTCCGGCAGCAGGCCAAAGCGCAGGAACTTGAGCAACTGGCGCTGCTCGGCGGGGTCGGTGACGCCGACCTCGGCAATCTGGCGTTTGAGCTCGTTCACGTCGGGCGCCAGCCACTGGTGCGAGCGCAGGTGCAGGCCGGCCAGCAGGCTCAGCGTGGCGGCGATGCCAAAGCCCGCCATGCGCCGCGCGCCCCCGGCGCCCAGGCCCAGCGGCAGCTTCTCGGACAGGCCGAACAGCCCGGCCAGCAGGGCCGTGAGCGCCCCCACCACCGAGCCGACCACCGGCGAGGCCGACAGCCCCACCAGCAGCCCGAGCAGGGTGCCCAGGGCGGCGCCGGCCAGCACATCGAGCCGTGGGTGCGCTGCGGGTGCCGGGGCAGCGGCGGGTGGCGGCGGAGTAGCGGTGTCTCCCATGGGGGCCGAGTCTAGCCAGCCCGTCTCGGACGCGACAGCCGGGCAAGCTAGGAGTCTGCGCGGCAGAGATCCAGGTCCGCGTTGGCCCCGGAAGGGGGGCGAGGCAAGGCGCAGCGCGCCGTCCGGGGTAGCCCCCCGGACAAGCGGTGCAACGCCGAATCGCCCCCCTTCCGGGTCCAACCCTTCGGGCCGGGGCGATTTGCGGGGCCACTCGTCGTTGCCGGCTCGTTGTTGGCGCCGATCCAACGCCTCGCCGGCGCCTAGATTGGCCCCGCAACTCGCCCTGGCGCGGGCCTGGATCTCTGCCGCGCAGACTCCTAGGGCACCGGACTGGACGATCCCGGTGCAAATGCACCAAAGTAGTGTGCGCACCAAGCTGCAGCATGGGCTGAACTGGTGCGTGGCGGGGCATTCTTACCGGGGCTGCTGCCAGGGGCTGGGGGTGTGCGCAGGGCTGGCATGGAAGCTGCAAACCCTCGTCCATCGCTTTCCCCTTTCCGCACTCTTTCCTTTAGTCATCGGAGATTTAGATGAAGAAGACCCTGCTGGCCCTCCTGGCTGCCTCTGCCGCTTTCACCGCGCTGCCTGCCCTGGCTGACGAGGCCCCGGATCCTTTGTCGTTCAACCTGGGTGCCGTGACCGAGTACCGCTACCGCGGCATTGCCCAGAGCCGCCTGAAGCCCGCCCTGCAAGGTGGCGCCGACTACGCAGCAGCCAATGGCTTCTACATCGGCACCTGGGCCTCGACGATCAAGTGGGTCAAGGACGGCGGCGGTGACGGCAACCTCGAAGTCGACGTCTACGGCGGCTACAAGACCGAAGTCGCCCCGGGCGTGACGGTGGACGTCGGCCTGCTGCAATACCTCTACCCCAGCAACAAGCTCAACCCCAGCGCCAACACGCTGGAGGTCTATGGCGCCGTGACCTTCGGCGTCGTGACCGCCAAGTACTCGCACAGCACCTCCAACCTGTTCGGCTTTGCCGACAGCAAGGGCAGCGGCTACCTGGACGTGACGGCCACCTTCGACCTCGGCAACGGCCTGAGCCTGGCCCCGCACATCGGCCACCAGACCGTCAAGCACAACAGCGCGGTGTCCTACACCGACTACTCGATCACCCTGGCCAAGGACTTCTCCGGCCTGGTGCTGAGTGGTGCCCTCGTCGGCACCGATGCCAAGAAGGGCGCCTACGTCGGCGCTGGCAAGGACCTGGCCAAGACCACCTTCGTCGTTGGCCTCAAGAAGACCTTCTGATCGCCAGAGGAACAGTGACATGAAACTCATTACCGCCGTCATCAAGCCGTTCAAGCTCGACGAGGTGCGTGAGGCCCTCAGCGCCATCGGCGTGCAGGGGCTGACCGTGACCGAGGTCAAGGGCTTCGGCCGCCAAAAGGGCCACACCGAGCTGTACCGGGGGGCCGAATACGTTGTTGACTTCCTGCCCAAGGTCAAGATCGAAGCCGCTGTGGCGGACGACGTCGTCGACCGCGTCATCGAGGCCATCGAGTCCTCGGCTCGCACCGGCAAGATCGGCGACGGGAAGATTTTCGTGTCGCCGCTGGATCAGGTCGTCCGGATCCGCACCGGCGAAACCGGCAACGAAGCCCTCTGAGCAACGCACCCGCTGGAGAAACCAAGATGAAAAAACTACTCGCATGCCTTGCCCTGGCGGCGGCGGTGTTCGCACCGTCCGCGTGGGCTCAGGATGCCGCCAGCGCCGCTGCCTCGGCCGTGGCGGATGCGGCTTCGGCCGTGGCTGCAGTCGCAGCGCCTGCCGCTGAGGCCGCCTCGGCCCCCGCGCCGGTGCCCAACAAGGGCGACACCGCCTGGATGATGCTGTCGACCCTGCTCGTCATCCTGATGACCGTCCCCGGCCTGGCTCTCTTCTACGGTGGCCTCGTGCGCAGCAAGAACATGCTGTCGGTGCTGATGCAGGTGATGGTCGGCTTCTCGCTGATCGTGGTGCTGTGGGTGCTGTACGGCTACAGCCTCGCGTTCACCGAGGGCAATGCCTTCATCGGTGGCACGGACCGCCTCTTCATGAAGGGCATCTGGGACAACGTCGCTGGCACCTTCTCGAACGCCGCCACCTTCAGCAAGGGTGTGGTCATTCCTGAAATGGTGTTTGCTGCCTTCCAGGCCACCTTCGCTGGCATCACGGCCTGCCTGATCATCGGCGCCTTCGCCGAGCGCGTGAAGTTCTCGGCCGTGCTCGCCTTCCTGGCCCTGTGGTTCACCTTCAGCTACCTGCCCATCGCGCACATGGTCTGGTTCTGGGCCGGCCCGGATGCCTACACCTCGGCTGACGTGGTGGACAAGGTCAACAGCACCGCTGGCTACATCTGGCAGATGGGTGCGCTGGACTTTGCCGGCGGTACCGTCGTGCACATCAACGCCGCCGTTGCTGGCCTGGTGGGTGCCTACATGGTGGGCAAGCGCATCGGCTACGGCCGTGAAGCCTTCACCCCGCACAGCCTGACGCTGACCATGGTCGGTGCCTCGCTGCTGTGGGTGGGCTGGTTCGGCTTCAACGCCGGCTCCGCGCTGGAAGCCAACGGCTTCGCTGCCCTGGCCTTCATCAACACCTTCGCTGCCACGGCCGCTGCCGTGCTGGCCTGGTGCGTGGGTGAAGCCCTGCTCAAGGGCAAGGCTTCGATGCTGGGTGCTGCTTCGGGTGCTGTCGCTGGCTTGGTGGCCATCACGCCGGCTGCCGGCAACGTCGGTATCGGCGGTGGCCTGGTGATCGGCTTCGTGGCTGGCTTCGCCTGCCTGTGGGGTGTGTCGGGCCTGAAGAAGATGCTCGGCGCGGACGACTCGCTCGACGTGTTCGGCGTGCACGGCATCGGCGGCATCATCGGTGCCCTGCTGACCGGCGTGTTCAACAGCCCGGCCCTGGGTGGCCCGAGCGCCGTCGGTGACTGGGTCACCGCCGCCGCCATCGCCCCGGACGCCTACTCCATCGGCACCCAGTTCCTGACCCAGGCCAAGGCCGTCGGTATCACCATCTTGTGGTCGGGCATTGTCTCGGTCATCGCCTACAAGCTGGTGGACATGACCATCGGCCTGCGTGTCACCGAGGAAGAGGAGCGTGAGGGCCTCGATATCAGCTCGCACGGCGAGACTGCTTATCACAAGTAAGACAAGTAAATCGAACCAAGGGTCGGCGCACACGACCCACCTCGAGCCTGCAAGCCGCCCCTTCGGGGGCGGCTTTTTTCCTTGTCCCGGCGCTTTTTGGCTTTGCAGCTGGGTGCAAGACGACCCGGGGCCTTGTGTTGGATGATGCAGGCCCCATCTGTCTTCGCCCTGCTCCTCAGCCCGCCTCGCCATGGTCCCGCATCTCGTCACTGCACTTACCGGCCCCATCAACGAACTTGAAGCCCGGGTGCTGGAGTCCATGCCGGCCACCGAGCGCTGGTTCCGGCTGGAGTGGATGGAGCACACGCCGCCCTTTTATGCCTCGGTGGACGTGCGCAACGCCGGCTTCAAGCTGGCGCCGGTGGACACCAACCTCTTCCCCAGCGCCTTCAACTTGCTGACCCCGCAGATGCTGCCGCAGGCCGTGCAGGCGGCGATGGCGGCCATCGAGAAGGTCTGCCCCGAGGCGCGCAACCTCGTCGTGGTTCCTGACGCCCCGCTGTGCAACCTGAAGCTCGCCCACCTGGCCACGCTGGCCCGCGTGTTCACCCAGGCTGGGCTCAACGTGCGGCTGGGCACCTTCGACCCCAGCGTCAAGGCGGCCACCACGCTGACCCTGCCCGAAGGCGGCGAGATGACCCTGGAGCCCATGGTGCGCCGCAAGGGCCGCCTGGTGCTGCAAAGCGGTTTTGACCCCTGCACCATCCTGCTCAACACCGACCTGGCCGCTGGCGTGCCGCCGGTGCTGCGCGGCCTGAACGAGCAATACCTGCTGCCGCCGCTGCACGCCGGCTGGACGGTGCGGCGCCGCAGCCGCCACTTCGAGGCCTACGAGGAACTGGCCAAGCGCTTTGCCAAGTTGCTGGGCATGGACCCCTGGCTGATCCACCCCAGCACCAGCCTGGTCACCGGCCTGGACATGTCGGCCGCGCAGGGCCTGGAGCAGTTGCAGGCCGAGGCCGACGCCCAGCTCACCAAGGTGCGCCGCAAGTACAAGGACTACGGCATCCAGGACAAGCCCTTCGTCGTGCTCAAGAGCGATGTCGGTACCAATGTCGGCGTGATGACCGTGCGCGACCCCAAGGAGATCGCCGGCCTCAACGAGCGCTGCCGCGGCTGCCTGTCCTCGGGCCAGCAGGGCGAGGTGTTCCGGGACTTCCTGGTGCAGGAGGGCGTGCCCACCTTCGAGCGCGTGCACGACGCCGTGGCCGAGCCCGTGGTCTACACCATGGACCGCTATGTGGTGGGCGGCTACTACCGTGTGCATGCCCAGCGCGGCGTGGACGAAAGCCTCAACGTGCCCGGCTCCAGCTTCGTGCCCCTGGCCTTTACCGAGGCCCAGCAGCTGCCTCGCTTGGGCGAGCGGCCCGGCGCCAGCGTGCCCAACCGCTTCTACATGTACGGCGTGGTGGCGCGCCTGGCGCTGCTGGCCGCCGCCTACGAGCTGGAAGCCACCGACCCGCTGGCCGAGACGCTCGAAACCGCCTGAGGCGCCACCCGCAACGCTGGACGCGCCACGCCGTTCTTTAAGCCCGTCCCGGGCCCCGGTCAAGCCACGTTTGCGTGGAATGTTGCGCTGCACAAAGCTAGGGGTTCGGGCGCAGAATGGCGCCTTTAGAACATTGAGCCGCTCCTGCTTGCGGCCCTTCTCACGTGAGTGCTTCCCACGCGGCTCGCAGCCCTTCGGCGCTGGCGGGTCTCACCCTCGGTGCCCTGGGGGTGGTCTATGGCGACATCGGCACCAGCCCGCTGTACGCCCTCAAAGAAGTCTTCCACGGCGGCCACATCGCCGCCACGTCCGAGAACATCCTCGGCGTGCTGTCCCTGCTCTTCTGGACCATCACCGTCGTCGTCTCGATCAAGTACGTGCTCTTGATCCTGCGGGCCGACAACAACGGCGAAGGCGGCCTCATCGCCATGCTGGCCCTGGCCACCACCGCTGTGAAGGGCCAACCCGCGCTGCGCCGCGTGCTGATGACCGTGGGCCTTTTTGGCACCGCCATCTTCTTTGGCGACGCCGTCATCACCCCGGCCATGACGGTGCTCGGCGCGGTCGAGGGCATCGACGTCTATGCCCCCGAGTACCACGACGCCATCCTCCCCCTCACCCTGATCGTCATCGCCGGCCTGTTTGCCGTGCAGCGCTTTGGCACCGGCGGCATCGGCAAGGCCTTCGGGCCCGTGATGCTGGCCTGGTTCCTGGTGCTGGCCCTGCTGGGCCTGCCGCGCGTGCTGGAGAACCCCAGCGTGCTGGCCGCCATGAACCCGCTGCATGCGATCGAGTTCTGCCTGCACCAGGGCTGGGTGGCCTTCGTCGGCCTCGGTGCGGTGGTGCTGGTCGTCACCGGCGGTGAGGCCCTCTACGCCGACCTCGGCCACTTCGGCAAAAAGCCCATCC
Source organism: Roseateles paludis (assembly GCF_039872745.1). Lineage (NCBI taxonomy): Bacteria > Pseudomonadati > Pseudomonadota > Betaproteobacteria > Burkholderiales > Sphaerotilaceae > Roseateles > Roseateles paludis. Next base: position 822,146 of record NZ_JBDPZD010000001.1, read on the forward strand.
GCATCGCCTGGTACGGCGTCGTGATGCCGGCCCTGGTCATCAACTACTTCGGGCAGGGCGCCATGCTGCTGCAAGAGCCCGAGGCCATCCAGAACCCCTTTTTCCACCTCGCGCCCAGCTGGGCCGAGATCCCGCTCTTCCTGCTCGCCACGGCGGCGGCCATCGTGGCCTCGCAGGCCCTCATCACCGCGGCCTTCTCGGTCACCAAGCAGGCCATCCAGCTCGGCATCCTGCCGCGCATGCGCATCCTGCACACCAGCGTGCGCGACACCGGCCAGATCTACGTCCCCTTCATCAACTGGATGCTGTTTGGGCTTGTCGTCGTGGCCGTCAGCTTCTTCGGCTCGGCCAGCCGCTTGGCCGGTGCCTATGGGGTGGCCGTCACCATCGACATGACCATCACCACGGTGATGACCTTCTTCGTCATCCGCTTTGGCTGGAAGTACCCGCTGGTGCTGTGCGCGGCCGCCACAGGGCTGTTCTTCCTGATCGACGTCACCTTCCTCGCCTCCAACCTGCTCAAGATCGCCGCAGGCGGCTGGTTCCCGCTGCTCATCGGCGTCTGCATGTTCACGCTGATGCTCACCTGGCGGCAGGGGCGCAAGATGCTGTCCGACAAGCTGCGTGAGGACGCCATCGAGCTGCCCTCCTTCCTCGACGCGGTCTTCCTCAGCCCGCCCACGCGCGTGGCGGGCACGGCGGTGTTCCTGTCGGCCGAGCTGGGCATCACGCCCAATGCGCTGATGCACAACCTCAAGCACAACAAGGTGCTGCACGAGCAGAACGTCTTCGTCACCGTGCGCCACCACGAGGTGCCCTGGATCGGCTTTGACAAGCGCTGCGAGGCCGAGTCCCTGGGGCACAACTGCTGGCAGGTGACCCTGCACTTCGGCTTCAAGAACGAGCCCGACGTGCCCGAAGCCCTGGCCCAGCTCAAGAGCCATGGCGTGCAGCTGGAAGAGATGGAGACCAGCTACTTCCTCAGCCGCGACATCGTCATCCCCACCATCGGCGCCGGCATGGCGCTGTGGCGCGAGAAGCTCTTCGCCGGCATGCACCGCAACGCGGCCGCAGCGGCCGACTTCCTGCATCTGCCCACCAACCGCATCGTCGAGCTGGGCAGCAAAGTAGAGATCTAGCTCTATCGAGGGAGAGGCAAAACCCGGCTGCCTGGCAGCGCGGCGCTCCTGACAATCGCGCCCCATGCTGCTGCCAAATCTCCTTGCCTCCCGACGCGGGCGCCTCGGCGCCTTCTTCGCCCTCTATGTGACCGAGGGCATCCCCCTCGGCTTCGCCATCACCGCCATCGCCTACTACCTGCGCAAGCAGGGCGTGGGCCCGGCCGAGATTGGCGCCTTCGTCGGCTCCTTCTACGTGCCCTGGGCGTTCAAGTGGGCGTTCGGGCCCTTTGTGGACGTGTTCCGGTCCAAGCGCTTCGGCCACCGCCGGGCCTGGATCATTGCCATGCAGCTGCTGCTCTCGGCCACCCTGGCGGTGCTGGTGGTGTTCGATCTGCCGGCCCAGCTCGGGCTCTTCACGGCCGTGCTCTTCGTGCACAACACCTTCGGGGCGATTCAGGATGTGGCCATCGACAGCCTGGCCTGCAACACCCTGCACGAGGACGAGCGCGGTCTGGCCAACGGCCTGATGTTTGCCGGCGCCGCCATCGGGCAAGCCATCGGGGGATCGGGCGTCCTCTTCATGACGGCCTATACCGGCTTCCAGTCCAGCTTCTTCTTCGTGGCGGGCTCCATCCTGCTCATCACCTTCTTCATCGTGCTGCCGATGAAGGAGTCCGCCGTGCAGCGCATCCAGGGCGCTGCGGGTGAGGCAGGCGAGGCGGGTGCGTCCGGGGAGTCCGAGCCCTCCGGCGGCGGCCTGCGCCAGGCAGGGCGCGAGATGCGCGAGTTCGCCGTCACATCCTTCCGCTCCTTCATGGGCACCCGTGGCGCCTTTGCCGGCGTGGGCTTTTGCCTGCTGCCCATGGGCGCCATGGCCCTGGGGCTCGCGCTGCGCTCCAACCTCAGCGTCGAGTTCGGGCTCGACGAGAACGAAACCGCCCAGCTCGAGCTCTGGAGCAACATCGTCACCGCCATCGGCATGGTGCTGGGCGGCTGGCTGTCCGACAAGCTCGGCCGCCGCAGCACCCTGTTCGTCTACTTCTGCCTCATGAGCCTGCCCACCGCCTGGCTCGCCTGGAAGCTGCAGCAACTTGGCTACGTCATGCCGCGCCCAGCCGGTGCCCGCCAGCCTGAGTTTGCGCTGCTGCTGTGGATCGCCAGCCTCGTCTACAACGTCTTCAACGGCCTCATGTACGGCACCCGTGCCGCCATCATGATGGACGTCACCAACCCCAAGGTGGCCGGCACCCAGTTCACCGCCTACATGGCCATGTCCAACCTGGCCATCGCCGTTGGTGCCACCTGGCAAGGCATCACCATCGAGGCCTTCGGCTATCCCGTCACCCTCGGCATCGACGCCGCCGTCGGCCTGCTGCTGCTGCTGCTGCTGCCCATGATCCGCCCCCCGCGCGAAGGCGAGGAAGCGGCCGACGCCCCCGCGCGCCGCGCCCGCGGGTCCGCCTGGGTGCTGGCCCTGCTGTGCCTGGCCTGGCTGCCCTTCAGCCAATGGGGTGAGGCTTTTGGCAAGGCGCGCGGCGTGGTGGACCTGTTCTTCACCCTCATCTTCGTGATGAGCGCCGTGCTGCTCACCGCCGCCTGGGCCATGCTGCCGCGTCAGCCCCTCACCCGCGCCGCCCCCTGGATCGCGCTCGCCCTGTTGGCCGTCTACGTCCGCAAGTTCTTCGACCCTGGGCTGCCTGTGCAGCTGGCCACCGGCGTGGTCGCCCTGGCGGGCGCGGCCTTGCTGCTCGGCCTGGCGCGCCAGCGCTGGAGTGAGTTGAGCTTGAGCTGAGCTGACGCTGCTGTCGCCGCCCGCTCGCGTCGCCCGCCGTGGCTCGCACGATATGAAATTCGCCCGAAAGGCTCACGCAAAGCGCCCTTCGGGCTAGGGATTCGCTTGTGATTTTCACCGGGGCTTTTTTGCGGACGCGCTGATACATTGACCCGCCTTTGCCGCCACGGCCCTGAGGAGGGGATCCATGCCTACAACAATGTCGCGCCTTCGCATGCTCGGGGCGCTAGTCATCGTCGTTTTGCTCTCGGGCTGCGCGGCGACACAAAGCCACGACAAGCACGCCGAAAACGTGCAGCAGGCTGCGCGCTCTGGCGGTGGCTTTGCCGCCGCCCTGGCCCAGCACGAAGCCAGTGCCACCTCTGACGACCAGAAGAAGGCCCTGCTCTACAACCTGGAGCGCGGCGAGCTGCTGGCACTGAACCGCCGCTACGCCGACAGCATCGAGGCCCTGACCCTGGCCGACGTCAAGGTCAAGGAATGGGAAGAAGCCGCCAAGACCAGCCCCGACAAGCTGCTGGGCACCCTCGGCGCCGCCACCATCAGCGAGCGGCTCAAGCCCTATGAGGGGCAAGACTACGAAAAGGTCTTCCTGACCACGCGTCTGGCCCTGAACCGGCTGGTGCTGGGTGACCTGGACAACGCCCGCGTCGAGATCAAGCGCACGCACGAGCGCGAGGCCGTGATCGCCGAGTTCCGCGCCAAGGAAACCGCCAAGGCCGAGGCCGAGGCCAAGGAGAAGGGCGCTGATGCCAAGGGCAAGGAGCTCAACGGCTACCCGGTCGAGACCCTGAACGACCCGGCCGTGCTCAAGCTCAAGAACGGCTACCAGAACGCGCTCAGCCACTACCTCAGCGGCTTCGTCTACGAAGTGCTCGGTGAAGACGGCCTGGCCGCCCCGGGCTACCGCAAGGCCATCGAGCTGCGCCCCGAAGTGCCGCTGCTGGAAGAAGGCCTGCGTGGCCTCGACCAGCGCACCTCCTTCACCCACAAGCGCCGCCAGGCCAAGACCGACGTGCTGCTGATCGTCGAGGCTGGCACCTCGCCAGCGCGCAAGCCCAAGGCCTTCACGGTGCCGGTGCCTATTTCCGGCCGCCTCAATTCGGTCAGCATCTCCTACCCCGTGATCGAGCCCTCCAAGGAGCCGCTGCTCACGGGCCTCACCCTGGGCGGCGCCGACTTCAAGCTGGAGCCGGTGGTCGATGTGGACCTGATGGCCCGCCGCGCCTTGAGCGACGAGATGCCCGGCATGGTGCTGCGCGGCATCACCCGCGCCATCGTCAAGGGCACGGTCCAGAACGAGCTGCAAAAGCGTGCCGGCCTGTTTGGCGCCGTGGTGGGCCTGGCCGCGTCGGTCGTCACCGAGCAGGCCGACGACCGCATGTGGCGCATGCTGCCCGGCCGCGTCTACCTGGCGCGTGGCTATCTGGAGCCCGGCGAGCACCGCCTGGTCTTCAATGGCCAGCCCGTGGGCGAGCCCATCAAGATCGATGGTCAGTACGCCGTGCTCAACCTGCGCCTCTTCGAAGGCCAGTGGGTGGCGCACGACGTGGCCAAGTTCGGCCGCCTGGTGGCGCCGCCCCCGGCAGCTGCTGCGCCTGCGGCCACCTCGGCCGTGGTTTCGGGTAAGGTTGAGGCGCCCGCTGCGGTCAAGCCGGCCGCCAAGCCCGCTGCTGCCAAGCCGGCAGCCAAGCCTGCGGCAGCCCCGGCCAAGCCGGCAGCAGCGGCCTCCAAGCCCAATTGATCGAGCGACCCAGGAGCGCAATGATGAATCGCAGGATCCTTTCCCTGGCCGCAGCCGCCTGTGTAGCCATGCTGGCCACCGCGCTGCCGGCCCAGGCCGACGACGACACCACCAGCCCCGCCATTGCCGCCAAGCTGGCGCTGCGCGGCAAGCCCAATGGCGTCAAGGTCGCCGAGATGCGCCTGGTGCGCAAGGCCGATGTGCTGGTGGTGCAGGCCGACCTCTACAACGTCACCAAGAAGAACCGCACGGTCTTCTACCGCTTCCGCTGGCTCGACAGCGACGGCAGCCAGGTCGGCGATGGCGAGGCCTGGAAGCAACTGCCCGTGATGGGCGAGCAGACCCAGACCATCAAGGGCGTGGCGCCCACCTCGGCCGTGGTCGATCTGCGCCTCGAAATGAACGTCGAAATCAACTGACCCCCGGGAGACCCGCCATGACCACCCGTACCTCTTTCGTTGTGCTGGCCGCCGCCTTGGCCGCTTCCCTGCTTTGCGGCTGTGAGACCGTGTCCTCGCCCGTCGTGCGCCTGCAGCGCCAGGTCAACCACGCGGATGCCCAGCCCGCTGCGCCCGCCCAGCAGGCCACGCCCGCCCCGGCCCAGGACGCCGCCGCTCACTGATTCCAAGAAGGACCCCGTCATGAAACTCAAGACCTCCCTGGCCGTGCTGCTGCCGGTGCTGGCCGCCCTGAGCCTGAGTGCCTGTGAAACCGTCTCCTCGCCCGTTGTGCGCCTGCAGCGCCAGGTCAACTACGGCGACGCCAAGTCCACCGAGCTGGTCACCAACGAATTCGGCTCCACCGACCTGCAGATGATTGCCGAGAAGATGGTTGGCAGCCTGCTTGAGACCGGCATCTTCCAGGGCCGTCCCACGGTGACCATCTCCACCGTCAAGAACAAGACCAGCGAGTACATCGACACCACCAATGTCATGAACTCCATCCAGACGGCATTGGTCAAGTCCGGCAAGGTGCGCTTCACCCGCTCCATCCAGGAAATGCAGGCCGGCGTTGACGAGCTGCAGCGCCAGAACCAAAGCGGCCTCTACAAGAACAACACCACCGCCAAGGTGGGCCAGATGACGGCGGCCAAGTACCAGCTCGAAGGCGAGCTGACCTCCATCGTCAAGCAAAACTCCTCGACCAAGGATGTGTTCTACAAGTTCACGCTGAAGATGTTCGACGTGGCCGAGGGCACCATCGAGTGGCAAGAGGAAAAAGAAATCCGCAAGACCACCAAGCGCTGAGGAGTACCGGCATGCAACGACGCAACCTCCTGCTGGCCAGCATCCTGCTGGCCACGGCCGGCCTCGCCGCCGCCCAGACCGGCCCCAAGATCGCCGTCACCGACCTGGCCTACACCGAGAACGTGCGCCAGTACTTCGAGGTCGGCACCAGCAGCAGCACGGGCACCGTGCACGCCGGGCCCATGCACCTGGCGGCCACGCAGCAAAGCAGCGGCACCTATGTGGCTGGCACCTACAGCTACATGGAGCAGCGCGAGCTCGGCTCCTTCACCAACGACATCAAGGGCGCCATCCTCAAGGGCGGCGCCTTCCGTCTGGTGCAGGCCAAGGCCTTCGATGCCGGCATGCCCCAGCCCACCAAGGCCGAGCAGGTGCTGCAGCAGGTCAAGACCGGCAAGATGGCCCAGCCCGTGCGCCAGCCCCAGGTCAAGGACATCGTCGACCGCATCAAGAAGGGCGAGTTCCCCGGCGCCGACTTCGTGCTCTTCGGCACCCTCAGCAGCCTCGAATTCCGCGACAGCCTCTCGCCGCTGCAAGGCTCCACCAGCTCCACCCACCAGTTCACGCTCGACCTGGTCGCCGACTTCTCGCTAATCAACACCAAGACCCTCGAGATCAAGTCGGCCTTCAGCGCCCAGGGCAACGGTGGCGACATCAAGATGCTGTCCAACCGTGGCGACATCCAGCCGCCCAACCGCGGCAAGGTGATGCGCGAGACCTCGCAGTCGCTCGCCCTGTCCGTCTACCAGCAGATGGCTGATCAGCTGGGCCTGCCCGCGCCCATGGACCCCGCCACCGGCCGCGTCACGCCGCCCAACGCACCGCCCCAGCCGACCAAGAGCGAGGCCGTGATCCTGCGTTGAGAGGCCGCTGGCAGCTCGTCACGCTCCTGGCCCTGTCGCTCATCACACTGAGCGGCGGCGGCCCGGCGCTGGCGCAAAGCGCTGCTGAACCGGCGCCCTCCTGGCGCCTTGTCCCCCCCGTCCTGCCCGGCGCTGCCAGCATCTGGCTGCGTGGCGCCCTGAGCGGCCCGCCCTCCGTGCGCGTCTGGTGGGTGCCCGGCTCCGGCTGCCCCGGCTTCATGCCCAGTGGCCAGGCCTGGCTCAACGCCTGGCCCGACGCCGAGATCCGCGTGCTGCACAAGCCCGGTATCGATGCCCAAGGCCGCTGTGCCGCCGACTTCCCCCGGCAAGACCGCCTGCGCGACTGGGCCCATGCCGCCCGGCTCGCCATCCAAAGCGCTGCCACCAGCGCCCAGCCGCTCAGCCCTTTGCCCACCCTGCTCGTCGGCCTCAGTGAAGGCGGCGAGATCCTGGCCGCGCTGGCGCCCACCGTCGAGGGGCTCAGCGGCGTCCTGCTCATCGCATCACCCGGGCTCGACCCCCAGGCCTGGGCCGCCGACCAAGCCGCCCGCGAGCACGACACCGCCGGCTGGCGCGAGCTGCTCGCCCAGGCCAGCAGCGCCGCGCCCGACGACACCCTGCTCGACGGCCGCTCCCTCGGCTACTGGCGTGACCTGCTGCAGTGGCACCAGCAAGCCAACCTGCTCGCCCTGCCCGTGCCCCTCGCCCGCGTCTGGGGCGAGCACGACGAACGCATCCCGCCATCGGCCTACGCGCGCTTCGCTGCCCTTGCGGCTGCGCGTAATGCTGGTTGGTGCGACTGGTCTGTGCCCAGCGCCAACCATGCGCTGCAAGGCCCGGAGGGCGACGGCATTGCTCGCCTCATCAGTCGCCTGTCGGCCTGGTCGCGGCGGGGGGCTGGCGGCTCGGTGTGCGCGGCGTGGCCTTGACGTGTGTGGTGTGGCGCTGAAGCTGGTGCCTGGTGCTGAGTGTGGGTTGGCAAAGGCCCGCCCGGGCTGGCTGGGGCGCTCCAGTTGAGGCGGTCGCTGCGCGACTGCCCTGCGGTGCTCGGTTTGCGGGGCCGCGCCGAACTCGCGCCGCTACGCTCTGCTCGAACAGGCGGCGCGAAGTCAGTCGTTGAAGTTCGCTTCGCTCACGCCCCGCAAACCTCCGCTCCTCGGCGCCTCAAAAGTCCGCGCCCCAGCCAGCCCGGGCGGGCCTTGGTGCGTGACGCTGGGTGTCTGCGTAGAAAGTGCAAAAACTAGGGGCGGCAATATGCAGACTGGCAAGTGCCGCGCAAGGGAGCAGCGCCCCTATGAATCAATGACTTGGACCTTATGGTCGTGGCATTATTTGTCAGCCGTCTGCATTACGCAGACTGGCGACAACACGCTGAATGGCAATGCTTCCGCCGATCCCTGCGCAGTACACAGCCTTTCTCGCGGCGCATGGCGCCTTCGAGGGTTTCACAACCGGTGAGGGGCGACCCGGCTACGTGGCTCTTTGGCCGATGGCGGAGATCAACGGCAACAACGCCGACATACAGGTTCAGGACTACGCGCCCGGCTTCGTAGCGTTTGCTGGTGACGGGGGCGGTGAGGTGCTGGCCTTCGACGCATCAGGGGCGGTATTTCTGCTGCCGATGGTTGGTGTGGAGCCGCAGTACGCAATCAAGATCGCGGACTCGTTCGCAGAGTTGGAGGCTCGCTTTGAGATCGCCAGTTAGCCTACCGTTGGAGCGGACCGCCTTCGGCGTCCGCTCATCTTCACGTGCAGCATCACTGGGAGTGGTATGAAGTACGACGATGCAAGTTGGCACTACGGGGGAGACTTCCCGGCTGACCAACCGGAAGCACATGGCGGGACCCACATCGCGCTTTTCCTCAGATGGTGCTTCTCCAAGGGTTGGGCCGGCGAGCTGCACACCGAAGAGGAGCCGGACGCCGTCACCCGAGTGGTTCAGGGGCGCGAGTCGGCAACAGCGTTTCTCTTCAAGTATTGCGATGGCAAGTTCACCGACGAAGACTTGAACGACGAAGGCAATGCTTTCGCCACAAGGTACTACGGCGAAAACGGGCTGTACCTCAACGATTACGCTGAGCACTTCGGCGATCAGATGTACGTTGCATCAGAGGGCGCGCACGACTTCGCAAAGTTCACGGCCATGCTGAATTCAAGACTAGCCAGCGGAGTCCTGGAAAGGCCGACAACATGAACAACGTTGGCGTGATGCCGAACCCTTCGCATCAGCGGACGCTGACGCAGTCCCCTCACCCCGCTCCTACCCTCTCCATCTCCCCCCTCCACACCCTCACCATCTCCCCCGGCGCCAGTGGCGTCCAGTGCTCGCTGTCGTCGCCCAGCGGCTCTGAGGCAATCGCCCAGCCGCCGGCTTGGGGCTTGGTGTAGAGGCTGGGGGGCTGGTCGTCGCTGGCCCAGCGGATGGCCCAGAGGGTGTCGCCGTCGGTGAGGGCCGCCGCAAAGCGCAGGGGTTCGGCGATGCCGGCTTGCTGCATGGCGGCGTGGGTGCTGGCCAGGACTCTGCGCAGGGCCTCAGGGGCGGGCATGCCGGCTTGCAGTTGCTGAACGATCAGCAGGAAGAGCAGCTCGGAGTCCGTGGCGCCGCGTCGGTGCTCGAAGAGGGCGTCGGGCAGTTGGCTCTCCAGCTGGCGGCGCAAGCGGGCGTAGCCGCCGATCTGGCCGTTGTGGATGAGCATGTAGCGGCCGTGGTGGAAGGGGTGGCAGTTCTGCCGCGCGATGCCGCCGCCGGTGGCGGCGCGCACATGCGCGAGGAAGAGGCGTGAGCGCACGTTGGCGCACCGGCTCAGCAGGTTCTCGTCGCTCCAGGCGGGCATGACCTCGTGGTAGATGCCGGGCTCGGGCCGCTCGCCGTACCAGCCGATGCCAAAGCCGTCGCCATTGGTCACCGTGCGGGCCTGGACGGCGCTGAGGCTTTGCTTGACGAGCGAGTGGCTGGGCTTGCAGACCAGCTCTTCCAGCAGGATGGGGTCGCCCGCGTAGGCGAGGAATCGGCACATGCGCGCATCCTCTCCGCGCGGGCCGGGCGCCAGCAAGGGCCCAGGGGCCACCGGGTTGGCCTCGCTGTGCAACACTGCCCAGCTACCGCTTTGCCGAGCCTGCCACCGCCATGAAACTGTTGTTCGTTGCCGACCCGCTGGAGACCTTCAAGACCTACAAGGACTCCACCTTCGCCATGATGCGCGAGGCCGCCAAGCGTGGGCATGAGATCGTGGCCTGCGAGCCGGCGCAGCTGGTGTGGCAGCGCGGCGGCCGGGTCACGGCGCGGGGTGCGCGGCACATCGCGCTCACCGGCGATGCGGCCGACTGGTTTGTGACCGAGCAGGTGGCCGACCTGGCCCTGGCCGACGCGGGCGCGGTGCTGATGCGCAAGGACCCGCCCTTTGACAGCGAGTTCTTCTACGCCACCCACTTGCTGAGCCAGGCCGAGCGTGAAGGCGCACGTGTCTTCAACAAGCCTGGCAGCTTGCGCGAGCACCCCGAGAAGCTGGCGATCCTGGAGTTCCCCGAGTTCATCGCGCCCACGCTGGTCACGCGGGACGCGGCCGAGATCCGCGCCTTCCATGCCGAGCACCGCGACATCATCCTGAAGCCGCTCGACGGCATGGGTGGCATGGGCATCTTCCGTGTGCGCGACGACGGCCTCAACCTCGGCGCCATCATTGAATCGGTCACCAAGGACGGCACGCAAACCTTGATGGTGCAGCGCTTCTTGCCCGCCATCTCAGAGGGCGACAAGCGCGTGCTCGTGATCGGCGGCAAGCCGGTGCCCTTTGCGCTGGCGCGCATCCCGCAAGGCGGCGAGGTGCGCGGCAACCTGGCGGCGGGCGGCAAGGGCGTGGCCCGGCCCCTGACCGCGCGGGACCGCGAGATTGCCGAGGCCCTGGGCCCCATCCTCGCCGCGCGCGGCCTGCTGCTGGTGGGCCTGGACGTGATCGGCGAGCAGCTCACCGAGATCAACGTCACCAGCCCCACCTGCTTCCAGGAGATCACGCAGCAAAGCGGCTTTGATGTGGCGGCGATGTTCATCGACGCGCTAGAGGCCGCCTTGGCATGAGGCGGCGCGCGCTCGGTGCCTTGGCCCTGGCGGCCCTGCCGTTGGCTGCACGGGCGAAGGAGGCTCCGGGCATGGACGCATTGGCCGAAGAGTTCCTGGAGCAGCTCTGGCCGCTCGACACCGATGCCGCCATCGCGGTGGGCCGCTTTGACTTTGCAGCGCGCCTCAGTCTGCCGAGCCACGAGCAGCGCGAGCGGCGGCGCAAGTTCTACAAGGCCTGGCTGCCGCGCTTTGAGGCGCTGGCGCCGGCCCGCCTCACGCCCACCCAGCGCATGGACCGCGACATCCTGCTCGCGCAGATCCGCAGCGATCTCTGGCAGCTTGACGAACTGCGCGAGTGGGCCTGGAACCCCGCCACCCACAACCCAGCTTCGGCGCTCGACAAGATCCTGCACACCGACTGGGCGCCGATGCACGAGCGCGTCCATGCGCTGCAGCAGCGCGTGCGGCAGCTGACCGCCTACTACCAGGCCGCGCGCCAGAGCCTGGCCGATGTCACACGTGAGCACACCGAGCTGGCGCTGCAGCAACTGCCCGGCGTGCTCTCGGTGCTGGAGGAGGTCGAGTCCGCCGCGCAGCAGGTGGGGCAGGGCGCCATCACCCAGCCCGTCTGGAACGCCGCGCGCGCGGCGGTGACCGGCTACGAGGCCCAGCTCAAGCGCCTGCTGCCCGGTGCGCGCCGCAGCTTCCGGCTCGGGGCCGCGCTCTACGAGGCCAAGTTCCAGCACGACATTCAGGCCGGCCGCAGCGCGCGCCAGACCTACGAGCTCGCGCTGCAGCGGCGCGACGAGGTGCTGGCCAGCATGGCGCGCGAGGCCGATGTGCTCTGGCCGCGGCTCTTTGCCGCCGAGCCACCGCCGGCGGACCGCCTCGTGCGCATCGGCCGCGTGATCGACCAGCTCTCCAGCCGCCATGTTGCGCGCGAGCGTTTTGTCGAGGAGATCCGCGCCCAGATCCCTCAGCTGGAAGCCTGGGTGCGCGAGAAGGACCTGATCACGCTCGACCCCGACAAGCCGCTCGTGGTGCGCGACACGCCCGAGTACGCACGCGGCGTGGCCGGCGCGGGCATCGAGGCACCCGGCCCCTACCGCCCGCAGGACGCCACCTTCTACAACGTCACCCCGCTCGACGACGCGCTCAGCGCCGAGCAGGCCGAGAGCCAGCTGCGCGAGTACAACCACTGGATCCTGCAGATCCTCAACATCCACGAGGCCGTGCCCGGGCACTACGTGCAGCTGCTCTACGCCAACCGCGCCCCGAGCCGCGTCAAGGCCTTGTTCGGCAACGGCGCCATGGTGGAGGGCTGGGCCGTGTACGCCGAGCGCCTGATGATCGAGAGCGGCTACGGCGACTCGCCCGAGATGCGGCTGATGTACGGCAAGTGGCACCTGCGCTCGGTCACCAACACCATCCTCGACTACAGCGTCCACGTGCTCGGCATGCCCGAGGCTGCGGCGCTCGACCTGCTGCAGCGCCAGGCCTTCCAGACCGCCCAGGAGGCCCGCGAGAAGTGGCGCCGCGTGCAGCTCACCTCGGTGCAGCTGACCAGCTACTTCAGCGGCTACAGCGAGATCGTGGCCCTGCGGGAGCAACTGCAAGCCCGGCCGGGCTTTGCGCTCAAGGCCTTCCATGAACGCTTCCTGAGCTACGGCAGCGCGCCGGTGCGGCTGATTGCGGCGGAGATGCTCGCCAGTTGATTCAGCGCAGGCGCCGCCGTGCCAGCCGCAAGCCCACGAGACCCAGGGCCAGCAGCGCGGCGCTGGTGGGCTCGGGCACCGGGGCGGTGTTGGTCAGCAGCACGTCGCCAAAGTATTGGTCGTAGATGCTGCGGGTGCCGCTCTCGCGCACCTGCAGCAGGGCGACGGGCGCGCTGGCATCGAGGGTGACCCAGGTGCTGGCCGCGCCGCCGGCCGGCAGGGTCACGGTGGCGCTGCCGATGAGCTGGTGGCTGGCGTCATAGGCCAGGAAGTCAAAGCTCGCGCCCTGCGCGTTCACCTCGGTCATCTTGGTGCCGACGCCGGTGGCAATGGACAGGCCAATGCGCGTGTAGCCGTGGCCCAGGTGGAGGTCAAAGTCCTCGTAGCCATTGAGCGCCAAGTCGGCTGCCGGGGTGGCGGCAGGGCCGTCAAAGCCGGGGCCATCCACCCAGTTGGCCAGCGAGATCGCGCCGGTGGCCTGGGTGATGTTGCCGTCGGCCTGGGTCAAGCTGATCGTGGGCTGGAAGGTGTAGTTACCGCCGGTGCCGGTCGCCAGCGGGTAGCCGTAGGCGTCGGTCCAACTCATGCGGTGCAGGGTGGTGGCGCTGTCGATGAAGCTCTGGCGGGCACTGGTCAGGTTGTCGGTGGTGCTGGCACCGGCGCTGAGGCTGGCCTGTGCGGGCAGGCCGGTGGCGAGAGCCGCCAGACCCAGGGCGAGGGCGGGGAGCAGGGGGTGGGAGGTGCGCTTCATGGTGCCGTGGTTTGCCAAGTGGTTGCGATGGTTTACGCAGCTCGCCAGCACCACAAGGCTCAGCATGGGGGGCTGGGCCCCCTCAGTCCGGGGGTAAATTCCTGCGCTCGGCAAACCCGCCGACCGTGTCACCCCTGCCCACAAGGCGTATCACCCATGAAGTTCATCTCTCTCGGCCTGCTGGCCCTGCTGCCGCTGGCGGCAATTGCCCAATCCAACGGCACCCCGGCGCCTAATCTGGCACCCTACCCGGCCACCCCTCAAAAGCCCGTCACCGACGTCTATCACGGCACCCCGGTGGTGGACGCCTACCGCTGGATGGAGGACATGAAGTCCCCCGCCTTCCAGGACTGGCTCAAGACCCAGGCCAGCTATGCGGCCGACACCCTGGCCCGCCTGCCCGGCCGCGCTGCCTTGCGAGCCCGGCTGGCCGAGCTGGTCGACGCGGGCGAGAGCACCGGCGACTACACCGTCGAAGGCGACCAGCTGTTCTACATGAAGCGCCAGCCCGGCAAGAACCAGCCGGTGCTGTGGCTGCGCCAGGGCCTGGCTGGCAGCGAGCGCGCCTTGCTCGACCCCAACGCCATCCCCGGCGAGCCCGGCAAGCACGCCATCGACTGGATGGGCGTCGCGCCCGGCGGCAAGCTGGTGGCCCTGGGCCTGTCCAAGGGCGGCAGCGAGAACAGCGTGCTGCGCGTGCTGGACGTGAGCACCGGCAAGCTGCTGTCCGAGGCCATCAGCCACACCGGCCTCAACCAGTACGGCGTGGGCTGGCTGCCCGATGCCTCGGGCTTTTATTACAACCGCCACCCCGAGGGCGAGCGCTACAACAAGAGCGCCGTCTACCTGCACAAGCTGGGGCAGGACGCCGCCCAGGACACGGCGCAGTTCGGCTGGGAGGTCAGCCCCAAACTCAAGCTCGCGATCGAGGACCTGCCCTATCTGCACACCGCCAGCTCCTCGCACTTCGTGCTCGCGCAGATGCTGCACGGTGACGCGGTGGACCGCTCGTTCTGGGTCGCGCCCCGCAATGGCATCAAGGGCGCCGCCACCGCCTGGCGCCGCATCGTCAGCCCGGCTGACCGCGTGATCCGCGCCGCCCTGGTGGGCGATGCCGTCTATGCGATCAGCCAAAAGACCGCCTCGCGCCGCGAGCTGCTGCGCCTCGACCTGCGCGACCCCAAGTCCCGCTTCAAGACCGTGCTGCAGACCCTGACTGTGGGCGACAGCGTGCTGCAGACCCTGACCGTGGGTGACGACGCCGTCTACGTGAAGGCGCTGGATGCCGGCGTGAGCAAGCTCTGGCGCGTGGGCGCCAAGGACGGCAAGGCCAGCAGCGTGCCCCTGCCCTTTGAGGGCACGCTGCGTGAGATCGAGCCGCTCAAGGGTGGCAAGGTCTTGCTGCTGATGTCGGGCTGGACACAGCCGGCGCAAAGCGTGGTGGTCGATGTGCGCAGCGGCAAGACGGAGACGGTCTCCGTGCAAAAGCCGCTGGCCCTCGACACCACGCCCTTCAAGTCCCAGCGCGTGATGGTCAAGAGCCACGACGGCGTGCTGGTGCCGCTGTCCATCGTGTCGCGCAAGGACATGGTGGCTGATGGCCAGCGCCCCACCATCCTCACCGCCTATGGCGCCTATGGCATCACCCGGGAGCCCGAGTTCAGCGCGACGCGGCTGGCGTGGTTGGAGCGTGGTGGCGTGACGGCCACCTGCCATGTGCGCGGCGGCGGCGAGCTGGGCGAGGAGTGGCACCAGGGCGCCCACATCCTGAACAAGCAGAACACGGTGGCTGACTTCATCGCCTGCGCCGAGTATTTGATTGCACAGAAGATCACCAGCCCCAAGACCTTGGCCGGCACCGGCGGCAGCGCGGGCGGCATCACCATCGGTGGCACCATCACCCAGCGGCCCGACCTGCTGGCCGCGGCGCAAAGCGCGGTGGGCCTCTCGGACATGCTGCGCATGGAGACCACGCCCAATGGCCCGCCCAATGTGCATGAGTTCGGCACCGTGACCAACCCGGCCCACTTCAAGGCCATGCACGCCATCAGCCCCTACCACCGCGTGCAGGACGGCAAGGCCTACCCGGCCGTGATCGTCACCACCGGCGCCAACGACCCGCGTGTCGAGGCCTGGCTGCCGGCCAAGTTTGCCGCCCGCCTGCAGGCCGCCAACCCCGAGAGCTATCGCAGCCGCCCCGTGCTGCTGCGCGTGGACTTCGAGGCCGGCCACGGCATGGGCTCCAGCGTGGCCCAGCGCCTCGATGAGACGGCCGCCGTGTGGAGCTTCTTCCTCTGGCAGTTTGGCGACGCCGCCTTCCAACCCAAAAACTGAAAGCTTGATCCGATGAGCATCCAAACCCGTGCAGCCGTGGCCTGGAAGGCCGGCGCTCCGCTGACCATCGAAACCGTGGATCTGGAGGGCCCGCGCGACGGCGAGGTGCTCGTCGAGGTCAAGGCCACCGGCATCTGCCACACCGACGAGTACACGCTCTCGGGCGCCGACCCCGAGGGCCTCTTCCCCGCCATCCTCGGCCACGAGGGCGCGGGTGTGGTGCTGGAGAGCAAGGTGCCCTGGCTCGCCAAGGGCGACCACGTCATCCCGCTCTACACGCCCGAGTGCCGGCAGTGCAAGTTCTGCCTCAGCCGCAAGACCAACCTCTGCCAGGCCATCCGCGCCACGCAGGGCAAGGGCTTGATGCCCGACGGCACCTCGCGCTTCAAGTTGAACGGCGAGCCGCTCTTCCACTACATGGGCACCAGCACCTTTGCCAACCACATCGTGGTGCCCGGCATTGCGCTGGCCAAGATCCGGCCCGACGCGCCCTTCGACAAGGTCTGCTACATCGGCTGCGGCGTCACCACCGGCATCGGCGCGGTGCTGTTCACGGCCAAGGTCGAGGCCGGCGCCACGGTGGTGGTGTTCGGCCTGGGCGGCATCGGGCTCAACGTCATCCAGGGCGCCAAGATGGTGGGCGCGGGCAAGATCATCGGCGTGGACATCAACCCCGCCCGCGAGGCCATGGCGCGCCGCTTCGGCATGACCGACTTCATCAACCCCAAGGACGTGGGCAATGTGGTGGACCACATCGTCCAGATGACCGACGGCGGCGCCGACTACTCCTTCGAGTGCGTGGGCAATGTGCAGCTGATGCGCCAGGCGCTGGAGTGCACGCACAAGGGCTGGGGGCGCAGCATCATCATCGGCGTGGCCCCGGCGGGCGCCGAGATCAGCACGCGGCCTTTCCAGCTCGTCACCGGCCGCAAGTGGGAAGGCAGTGCCTTTGGCGGCGCGCGCGGGCGCACCGATGTGCCGAAGATCGTTGACTGGTACATGGACGGCAAGATCCAGATCGACGAGCTCATCACCCACAAGCTGCCGCTCGAGCGCATCAACGAAGGCTTCGAGCTGATGCGCCGCGGCGAGTCCATCCGCGCGGTGGTGGAGTTCTGACCCTGGAGGTGTGACCGATGGCCCCCTACCTGCTCAATGCTTTCCCGGTCTTCACGGTGAGCGACCTGAACCGCGCGCTGCACTTCTACCGTGACCAGCTCGGTTTCATCGTGCACTGGCAATGGGGCAGCCCGGCTGTGCGCGCTGGCGTGATGCGCGACGGCATCGAGCTGCACCTGCACCTGGCTGAGCCCGGTGAGACCCCGGGCCATGGCACGATCTACGTGCACATGACCGGCATCGAGCCCTACTACGCGCAATGCCAGGAGGCCGGCACCACCATGACCCGCCCCCTCGAAACCCGGCCTTGGGGCGTGGTGGACTTTGCCGTGCAGGACCCCGACGGCAACCGCATCGGCTTTGCGCAGCGCCTGTGAGCCCTGCGCGTCAACCACCCCGCACGCTGCCGCGCTAAGCAGCGCCTGACCTTCACTTTTTCGGAGCCCCGCCATGCGCCGTCTTGCTCTCGTTCTCTGCAGCCTCAGCCTTGCCTGCGCGGCGCAGGCCGAGTCCCTGGCCTCGTCGGCCTCCAGCGCCGCCTCGGCCTCGCTCGGCAGCCTGTCCACCTCGCTGCACAGCATCAGCCACAGCTCTGATGGTGGCGGCCAACGCGCGCAAGGCCGCTACCGCGTGACCGACGTGGCCGAGGCCGGTGACGGGCGCCTGACGCTCAAGCTCACACCCGCAGCCGAGGGCGGTGAGGCTTTTGCCCTGACCCTGCCCACCGCAGCACTGGCGCAGCGCACGCTCGTGGTGGGTGACGCCGTGCAGGCCACGGCCAAGCCCTATGGCATCGAGTTCGCGTACGCCGACAACCGCCAGGCCTTCTTCCTCGCCCTCGACGACACCTGGCACCAGGAGCTGGCGGCCAAGCCTTTGTGAAGCGCTGGTTCGTCGCTGCGCTGCTGGCCACAGTCGCACTCAGCGCCCAAGCTGGCGTGCTGCGCACCTGCGACGCGCCACCGCGCAGCAGCCCGGCCGAGCAGGACCGCCTGCTGCAACTCGCCGCTGCCATCAAGGCGCGATTGGCGCAAAGCCCAGCCGCTGCCGCGCTGGTGTCCCGCACCGGCACCGACCTCTCCCGCCTCGGCCTGCGCTACTCGCACGCCGGCATCGCGCTGCGCGAGGGCCTGGGCAGCCCCTGGGCCGTGCGCCAACTCTTCTATGCCTGCGAGGCCAGCGAGGGCCGGCTCTTTGACCAAGGCCTCGCGGGCTTTGTGCTGGGTGCGGACGACGTGCAAACCGCTTTTGTCAGCGTGCTGCTGCTGCCGCCCGAAGCGGCCGAGCCCCTGGCCCGCGCGACGCTTGATCGAGATCTTGCGCTGCAACTGCTGGAGAGCCGCTACAGCGCCAATGCCTATGCCTTCAGCACCCGCTACCAAAACTGCAACCAGTGGGTGGCCGAGTTGCTGGCCGCCAGCTTCAACGGCGCGCGCGACCGAGCCGCCGCCCAGGCCTGGCTGCGCGAGGCCGGCTATGCGCCCGAGCCGGTGCAGGTCGAGTCCGCCTGGGTCTGGCTGGCGGGCTCCTTTGTGCCCCATCTGCACTTCGACGACCACCCGCCCGAGGCCATTGCCGAGCGCCGCGTGCAGACCAGCCTGCCCGACCGGCTAGAAGCCTTTGCGCTGGCGCGCTGGCCGCAGGCTCAGCGGCTGGAGTTTTGCGTCGGGCCCGAGGGCGTGGTGATGCGTGAAGGCGGCGCGCCGCTGGGCGCTGACTGTCGCGCCGCACCCGGCGATCAGCTCACGCCGGGATCGTGAGCCCGCGCTGCACGGCGGGCCGTGCCAGGAAGGCCTCCAGCACGCGCTGCACGTGGCTGAAGTCCGCAAACCCCACCAGCTCGCCCGCGCCGTAAAAGCCCACGAGGTTGCGCACCCACGGGAAGGTGGCGATGTCGGCCACGGTGTAGTCGTCGCCCATCATCCAGGCCTTGCCCGCGAGGTGCTTGTCGAGCACGGCCAGCAAACGGCGCGACTCGGCCACATAGCGGTCGCGCGGGCGCTTGTCCTCGTACTCGCGGCCCGCAAACTTGTGGAAGAACCCCACCTGCCCAAACATCGGCCCCACGCCGCCCATCTGGAACATCAGCCACTGCAGGGTCTCAAGCCGCCGTGCGGGGTCCGCCGGCAGCAGGCGGCCGGTCTTCTCGGCCAGGTACCAGAGGATGGCGCCCGACTCGAACAGCGGCAGCGGCTGGCCGCCGGGCCCGTGCGGGTCAATGATGGCCGGGATCTTGTTGTTCGGGTTCAGCGCCAGGAACTCGGGGCTGAGCTGGTCATTGCTGTCGAAGCTGACGCGGTGCGCCTCATAGGGCAGGCCCAGCTCCTCCAGCGCAATGGACACCTTCACGCCATTGGGGGTGGCCAGCGAGTAGAGCTGCAGGCGGTCAGGGTGCCGGGCGGGCCACTTTGTCTGGATGACGGCTTGGACGGGATGAAGTGCTTGCATCCCCCGCATTCTGACCAGAGGACAATGCCCCCATGCGCCCTGCTGCAACGGCGGCCCGCTCGCGGCTCGCCATCTACCTCGACCTGATCCGCTGGAACCGCCCGGCCGGCTGGCTGTTGCTGCTCTGGCCCACGCTGTCGGCGCTGTGGATCGCGTCGGACGGCCGGCCTGGCTGGCACCTGGTGGCCGTGTTCACGCTCGGCACCATCCTCATGCGCTCGGCCGGTTGCTGTGCCAATGACGTGGCCGACCGCGAGTTCGACCGCCATGTGCGCCGCACCGCGCAGCGGCCCGTGACCAGTGGCGAGCTGCCCGTGCGCGAGGCCCTGCTGGTGGGCGCCGCGCTGGCGCTGCTGGCCTTTTTGCTGGTGCTCACCACCAACCCGCCCACCATCGCGCTCAGCTTCTTCGCGCTGGGTGTGGCCCTGGCCTACCCCTTTGCCAAGCGCGTGTTCGCCATGCCTCAGGCGGTGCTGGGCGTGGCCTTCTCCTTCGGCATCCCGATGGCCTTCACCGCTGCTTTGGGCGGCTCGGACTGGAAGCTCTCCACCCTGCTGGCCGCGCTGCCGCCGGTGGCCTGGGGCCTGTTTGTGTCCAACCTCTTCTGGGTGCTGGCCTATGACACCGAGTACGCGATGGTCGACCGCGAGGACGACCTGCGCATCGGCATCAAGACCTCGGCCATCACCCTCGGCAAGTGGGATGTGGCCGGCGTGATGGGCTTTTACTGCGTCTACATCTTCAGCTGGACCCTGCTGGGCGTGCGCGTGGGGCTGGGCCACTGGTTCATGCTCGGCATGGCCGCCGCCACCGCGCAGGCCGTCTGGCACTACCTGTTGATCCGCAACCGCCGCCGCGAGGAATGCTTCAAGGCCTTCCGCCAGAACCACTGGCTGGGGTTCGCGGTGTTTGCGGGTACGGTGGTGGACCTAGCGTTGCGCTGAAGCAGCGGCCTCACTCGAAGGGGTAACGCACCCCGATTTGCCGCCGGATCTCGTCCATGCATTCCAGCAGCGCGAGGCTCTCGCGGTGCGGCATGCGGGGGCTCTCCAGCAGGCCGGCGCGGATGCAGGCTTGTGCCTCGGCAATCTCGCCCTCGAAGCCATTGACGTGATGCGGCGCGTGCACGCGCTCGGGCTCGACGTTGCGGCGCAGCAGCTCGACGCGCTCGGCCATGTGGAACCAGTCCGGCATGCGGATCGCGGCGCTGCTGCCGAAGATCTCGGCGCTGCAGGCCGAGACCGCGTCGAAGCCACAGCGGAACTGCGAGACGAAGCCGCCCTTGAAGCGCATGGTGACCGAGACCGAGGCGTCCACGCCCGTGGGCGCCAGGCGGCCTTCGGCCTGCAGGTGTTCAAGGGCCGGGCACTCGCCGTAGGCCTGCTCCAGCACCCAGCGCGTCACCGCGAGGTTGTAGATGCCGATGTCGAGCAGGGAGCCACCGGCCAGGTCCGGGTTCCACATCCGGCTGCCCAGGTCGCTCATGTCATTGGGGAAGCTGAAGTTGGACAGCATGCCGCGCAGGGTGCCGAGCCGGCCCTCGCGCAGCCAGCCGGCCATCACGTCATACGCGGGCAGGAAGCGCGTCCACAGCGCCTCCATCAGGAAGACGCCGCGTGTGCGGGCGAGAGCGATCAGTTGCTCGGCTTCAGCCAGCGTGGGCACCAGGGGCTTCTCGCACAGCACCGGCTTGCCGGCCTCCAGGGCGGCGCGAACGTACTCGCCATGCTGGGCGTGCGGGGTGGCGATGTAGACGCCGTCGAGCTGCGGGTCGGCCAGGAAGGCCGCGAGGTCGGTGTCGATGCGGCCACCAAACTCGGCCGCAAAAACTTTCGCGCGCTCCGGGCTGCGGCCGTAGATGCTGTGCAGCTGTGCGCCCGGCACGCCCTTGAAGGCGCCGGCAAAGCGGCGGGCGATGTTGCCGGGGCCGATGACGCCCCAACGGAACGGGTGAGCTTGATCAGGATTCATGGGTCAGGGCCTTGACGATGTCGGTCTGGGTGAGGATGCCGACGAGCCGGGCTTGCTCGCCGACGATGGGCAAATGGTGGTGGCCGCTGGCGGCGAAGTAGGGCAGCACCTCGCTGACGGGCCGGTCGTGGCTGGCCACGCGCACATGGCGCGTCATGATCTGGCCCACAACCTCGGGCTTGTCGGAGTGCGTGGTGTGGCTGGGCTTGAGCAGGTTTTGCAGCCGGCTGGCCAGGCCTTGGTGCAGGCCGGCCTCGGCCGCGCGCAAGAAGTCCGAGCGCGTGACGATGCCGACGATGCGCTGCACCCGGTCCACCACGGGCAGGGCCTTGATCTGGTGCTGTTGCAGCAGGTCCCAGGCTTCTTCGAGCGAGGTGCCGTAGACGACGGTGATCACCGGCTGCGTCATCACCTCACTGCAGCGCAGCACATGCATGCGGTTGCGGTAGCCCAATAGCTCGGCCTCGTGCAGCAGCTCGGCCAGGTCGTCGCGCGGCACGTCGAGCACCTGGTTGTAGCGGGACAGCACGGCGTCGAGCTCGGCCTCGCCAAAGCGCTGGGGCGTTGCCGAGACGCCCGCCGCCACGGGCAGGCTGACCTGGGCGTGCGGATAGCGGCGACCGCTGAGCCGGTTGTAGGCCGTGCCCACCAGCACCAGCAGCAGCGAGTTGAAGGCCACGGGCAGTGCGGCAAAGCCCCAGGCCGTGGTGCCCGTCAAGACCATCAAGAGCGCCGACGCGCCGCCCGGCGGGTGCAGGCAGCGCAGCAGGAACATCAGCGCAATCGCACTGCCCACGGCCACGGCGCCCAGTGCCCAGACCGGCCCGTGCAGCAGGTGCAGCGTGGCAATGCCCGCAAGCGCCGAGACCGTGTTGCCGCCCACCACCGCCCAGGGCTGGGCCAGCGGGCTGGCGGGCACGCAGAACACCAGCACCGCGCTGGCGCCCAGCGGCGCCACCAGCCATGGCGAGGCGGCGGCCGTCGGCCCCAGCCAGCCGCGCGCGGCAGCGGCGGTGGCCAGTCCGGCCAGCAAGATGCCGAGTGCGGCCCCGGCGCTGGCGCGCAGGCGCTCGCGCAGGTCCACCTGCATGGGCGCGGGGCGCAGCTGGTGCCAGAGTACTTGGAGAGCGGAGCGGACGGCAGTGACGGGCATGGGCGGGGCGGATTCTCGTAGCGAAGCCCGGCGCCCGAGCCGCATCGGCCCTCCCGCTCAAGCTCGGCGCGCGAGTCCGTTCGTTGCCCCGGCACCCGGCCACGCAAAAGCCCGGGCCCAGCGCATTGCGCAGCCCGGGGTGGGTGATGGACGCGGGCGCCTCAGCGCGCCAGCGTCAACAGGGACTTGAACTGCTCCTTGAGCGCCAGGGCCTCGGCCCGCTTGGCACGGGTCGCGGCACGTTGGTAGGCAGCTTCGGCCTTCTCGCGCAGCGCGATGGCTTGCAGCAGCGCCTCCTGGTAGCGCTCAGGGGTGTAGGTGTTCTCGGTGCCAATGTAGACGCTGCGCGCCTGCGGGGTGTCGCCAAAGCGCGGGAGCGTCACGGCAAAGCTGCAGTCGCGCACGCGGCTGCCGGCGCGCTGGCGCACCACGGGGCCCGAGATGCCCGAGGGCAGGTCGGTCTGCTTGCGGCGGCTGGGCGTGCGGCGCAGGCGCGAGGGCGCCGGCAAGGTGGCGATGCGCTTGAGCAGCTCCTTCACGGCCAGGGCCAGCGCGCGGCGGGCGCCGCTGCCGTCATTGCTGTGGTCGGAGTACAGCTTGGTGCCGCCGTAGCGGAGTTGCCACCCGTGGGTGGAGAGGTGGTCGATGCGCTGGATGCAAGGGGGCACCTCAAAGCGCTCGCCGGAAAAGATCACGACGTCTCTGGTGTTCATGCCTGGTCTGAGCATGTGCGGCCACTTGGTGTCTCCACGGGTGGCTCTTGTCCCCTGAGGACTTTCAGTTTAGGCGGGGCCGCGAGGTGGCCCTGGCAGGGTTTGAACCCAAAACGGGGGGAGCGGTTTCCCGGAGATGCGGCGCGCGCCGGGCGGCTGGCCCACCAGCGCCGGCGCAAAGACCTCCATCACCCGCAGGGCCGCGCCACCGCGCGTGAAGACCGAGCTGCGCGACCACTGCAGGCCCGCCGGCGGCAACCCCTGGCCGGCTTGTTGCCAGCTGCGTGCAAGGCCGCGTCGCGTGGCGCCCACACGTGGCAACCGCTGCGGGCACAAAGCACTGCGCTGGATGCGCGGGTCGCCGTAGAGCAGGTGGGCCAGCGGGCGGGTGCCCAGGCCCTTGAGGGCCTTCCAGGGGCCCCGCGTGGCGCGGAGCAGCACGGCCGAGCGAGCCCAGACCACCGGCTCGCCGCCCACATGCAGCAGCACCTCGCGCACCAGGCTCGGGCCGCGCGCGCCCAGGGCCGCACGCTCGGCAGCCTGTAGGCGGGCCAGGCCCTGGCGCAGCAGCTGCACCTCAAAGCCCCGCCCCAATGCGGCCAGCCGCCGGCTCAGCGAACCCGGCGCCATCACCCAGGGGCGCAGGCTGCCCCGTGTTGCCAGCCCCATCAGTCGCGTGCCATCCAGCGCGCCGCCTTCTCGGCAATCATCAAGGTGGGCGAGCCCGTGTTGCCGCTGGTGATGGTGGGCATGACGCTGGCGTCGGCAATGCGCACGCCGCTCACGCCGCGCAGGTGCAGGTGCGGGTCGGTGACAGCGAGCGGGTCGTCATCGCGCCCCATCTTGCAGGTGCCCACCGGGTGGAAGATGGTGGTGCCGATCTCGCCGGCCAGGCGCGTCAGGTCGTCGTCGCTCTGGTACTGCGCGCCGGGGCGGAACTCCTCGGGCCGGTAGCGCGCCAGGGCCGGCTGGGCCATGATCTGGCGCGTGAGGCGCAGGCTCTCCAGGGCGACCCGGCGGTCGGCCTCGGTGCTCAGGTAATTGGGCGCGATCAGCGGCGCGGCGCCGGGGTCGTTCGAGCGCAGGCGCACGCTGCCACGGCTCGTCGGGTTGAGGTTGCAGACGCTGGCCGTGAAGGCGTTGAAGCGGTGCAGCGGCTCGCCAAAGGCGTCCAGCGAGAGTGGCTGCACGTGGTACTGCAGGTTGGCCCAGGGCTGCTCGGGGCTGGAGCGCGCAAAGGCTCCGAGCTGCGAGGGCGCCATGCTCATCGGCCCCGTGCGGCGCAGCAGGTACTCCAGGCCGATGGCCGCCTTGCCCCACCAGTGCGCGGCGCGCGTGTTCAGCGTGGGCGCGCCCGACACCTTGAACACCGAGCGGATCTGCAGATGGTCTTGCAGATTAGCGCCCACGCCCGGCATGTCGCGCTCGACCTTGATGCCGAGCGACTGCAGCAGCTCGGCCGGCCCCAGGCCGCTGAGCTGCAGGATCTGCGGCGTGCCAATGGCGCCGGCCGCCAGCACCAGCTCGCCGCCCGGCTCCAGCCAGGGGTGCTCCATGCCGTGCGGCGTCAGCACCTCCGCGCCCGCGCAGCGCAGGCCGCTGTCGTCGTGCATCAGGCGCAGGCGCTGGACCTGGGCGCCGGTCCAGAGCTCGAAGTTGGGCCGCCCATAGCAGGTCGGCCGCAGGAAGGCCTTGGCCGTGTTCCAGCGCAGGCCACCGCGCTGGTTGACCTCGAAATAGCCGACACCAAAGTTGTCGCCCGCGTTGAAGTCCGGCGTGGCCGGGATGCCGGCCTGGCTGGCGGCCTCGGCAAAGGCGTCGAGGATCTCCCAGCGCAGCCGCTGGCGCTCGACGCGCCACTCGCCGCCATGACCATGCAGGTCGGCAAAGCCTTCGGGTGCGTTCTTGGCCGCGTCCAGGCGCCAATGGTCCTCGTGCCGTTTGAAGGCGCGCAGCACCGAGGCCCAGCGCCAGGTCTCGTCGCCGGTGGCCTCGGCCCAGGCCTCGTAGTCCCGCGCCTGGCCGCGCATGTAGATCATGCCGTTGATGCTGGACGAGCCGCCCAGCAGCTTGCCACGCGGGTAGCGCAGCCTCCGCCCTTGCAGGCCCGGCTCGGCTTCGGTCTCGTAGCACCAGTCGGTGCGCGGATTGCCGATGCACTTCAGGTAGCCCACGGGGATGTGCACCCAGTGGTAGTCGTCCCGCCCCCCGGCCTCGATCAGCAGCACGCGCCGCTTGGGGTCGCGGCTCAGCCGGTTGGCCAGCAGGCAGCCGGCTGAGCCGGCGCCAACGATGATGGTGTGAAAGCCTTGCGCCATGGGTGCGCGACCATAGCAGGCGTTCAGCCCAAGTTGCGCGCGCCCAGGATGGGGAAGAGCTTAGTCAGCCCGTCCGCCAGCAGCTCGACCGCCACCGCCGCCAGGATCAGACCCATCAGCCGGGTCATGATGTTGATGCCCGTGCTGCCCAGCGCCTTGGCGATGCGGCCCGAGGCCATGAACACCACCCAGGTCACGGCGCCCACCACGACGCCGTAGCCGACCAGCACCGCCAGCTCCCACCACTGGCGGGTTTTCTCGGCGTAGATGACCATGGTCGAGATCGTGGCGGGGCCCGTCAGCAGCGGGATGGCCAGCGGCACCACGGCGATGCTGGCGCCGGCGTCCACCTTGCTGGTGCCCTCGCTCACGTCCTCCTTGCGCCCCTCGGCCGGCTGGGCGTTGAGCATGGCCAGTGAAGAGATCAGCAGCAGGCAGCCGCCCCCGACCTGGAAGCTGGCCAGCGAGATACCGAAGAACTCGATGATGCGCAGCCCGCAGAGCGCGCTCAGCGCGATCACGGCGCCGGCCGTGAAGGCGCTGACGCCAATCGTCCGGCGCCGCTGGGCAGGGCTGAAGCTGGCCGTGAAATGGATGAAGAACGGCACCACGCCCACCGGGTTCACGATGGCCAGCAAGGTGACCAGGGGCTTGAAGATCTCCATCCAACGACTCCTCGCCGGCATTGTGAGGGTGGCGTGGCGGCGGGTCTTGGCCGTGCTGGCGCTGATGAGGCAAGGGTTTACCCGCCTGGCATCGTGGGTGTCCGGCTCTGTAACTCGACGTTAGCGCTAACCCCGCGCGGGTTCGCTGCTGCAGCCGCCGGAACAGGATTGGGGACAGGGTTTCTGTGCGTTAACAATTAACAACAAGGGGCGAAACGCGCGGCATGGGCGCTCGGGGCGTGCGCCCATAATCAAGAGGCCTGTGTCAGCAAGCGGCACCTACATTGGTCACGATGGGTTGAAGCTCGACATGGTTTTCCGAGTTTGACGAGAGAGAAGGGCTTCCCCATGGGAAACAAGCTATATGTGGGCAACCTTGCCTACAGCGTGCGTGATGAGTCGCTGCAGCAGGCGTTCGCGCAGTTCGGCAATGTGGCTTCGGCCAAGGTGATGATGGACCGCGAAACCGGCCGCTCGAAGGGCTTCGGCTTTGTCGAGATGGGCTCGGACGCGGAAGCGCAAGCAGCCATCAACGGCATGAACGGCCAAACCCTTGAAGGGCGTGCCGTGGTCGTCAACGAGGCACGTCCTCGTGAAGAGCGTCCCGGTGGCTTTGGCGGCGGCGGCGGTGGCCGTGGCGGCTTTGGCGGCGGCGGCGGTGGCCGTTCCGGCGGCTTCGGCGGCGGCGGCGGTGGTTACGGCGGTGGCGGCGGTGGCGGCTACGGCGGTGGCGGTCGCTCCGGCGGCGGCGGCTACGGCGGTGGCGGCGGTGGTCGCTCCGGCGGCGGCGGTGGCTACGGTGGCGGTGGTGGCGGCTACGGCGGCGGTGGCCGTTCGAGCGGCTACTGAGCCCACGGCTTCACCAAGCAAGAAGCGCCCTTCGGGGCGCTTTTTTCTTGCCTGAAATTCTTGCCTGAGTGTCGGGCCTGCAAGTCCGGCCAGCGCCGCTGGAGCCGCGTGATCAGAGCAGCAGTGCGGCCTTCACAAAGACCTCGTGAGAGCGCTGCAGCCCGGGGCTGAGCCGCGCTTGCGTCCAGCCGATGCTGACCACGCGCGTCAGGCCGATGCGGTGCTGCAGCAGCGCGGTGAACTGCGTGTCCCGCGACTGTGCCGCCGCTAGCCCTGGCTCGGCCCGGCGTTGGTAGCGGCCTTGCTGGGCGATCAGCCGGATCAGGTCGCGCGGGCTGAGGTGCAGCACGACGAGGCTGCGGGCGCTGCGGTCGATCAGGGCCTGCTGGCCTTGCGCGTTCGCCACCATCACCAGCGCCAGGCGCTGCTCGAACTCCAGCCAGCGCCCTCCCGGCAGCGGCAGTCGCCACTTCGACTCGGTCTGCGCCTGCACGCCGCGCCCCACGCGGTCGGCCTCGATGTCGAGCAGGCGCCCGACGGTGAGATCGACGTTGAGGAAGTTCCAGGTCTCGCCCGGCATGCTCTCCAACCCGATCGCCAGATGCGGCGTGTCGTGCAGGCGGCCTTGTGCGTGGGCGCGTTGGCGGTCGATGCCGAGATGGCCCCAGACGCCGGTGTTGCGCGCCGTGGCGAACCAGAAGCCGGGCTGCACATGCTGCTCCACCACCAGGCCGGCCGGCACGCCCAGCAGCGGGTCGGCCAGGGTGCGCGTCTGGCGCACTTGCAGCTGGGCTTCCGACTCATAGATCGGTAAGCCCGCCACCTCGTGAGCGCCCAGGCGCCGGATCAGCCAGGCCATGCCGCGCCGCACGCCGCTCTGGCTGACAAAGCC
Organism: Roseateles paludis; assembly: GCF_039872745.1. Classification (NCBI taxonomy): domain Bacteria; kingdom Pseudomonadati; phylum Pseudomonadota; class Betaproteobacteria; order Burkholderiales; family Sphaerotilaceae; genus Roseateles; species Roseateles paludis. Next base: position 849,898 of record NZ_JBDPZD010000001.1, read on the forward strand.
GTTGTCGTTGGCAAAGCGCGGGCTGACCTCCTCGGCGTTCACGTGCGCAATCCAGTCGGCGTCCTTGTAGCGCCAGCCCAGCCAGCCGCGATGACCGGTCTGCGCGTCGATGCGCTGCGGCTGGCCCTGCGAGTCAAAGCCCAGGGTCGTGCGCGAGGCCAGCAGGTGGCCGCGCAAGAGCGAGGCCTCGGAGGCGCGCCAGACGAAGTCGCCGCCCAGCACATCGGTGCGCCGGCCGTCCCGCCAGTCGCGCAGCGAGGCCAGGCCTGCCAACCCCAGGTCGCCCCATTGCTGGCGGGCCCGCGCGAAGCTGGCTAGCGACTGGCGCGGCTGCGCGTGGCTGGCCGTGCCAAAGGCGCCCGGGCGCAGCACCAAGCCACCGCCTGCATCGCGCAGGCTCAGCAGCGTGGCCTCGGCCCCTTCGCCGCGCCAACTGGCGCGCAGGCCGGCGTCGGGGTCGGTGATGGCACGGGTGTAGAAGGCCGGTAGCGTGCGGTTCTCGCCGGTCTCGTCCGGCAAGGTCTGGCCCACCAGCTCGGCGCTTTCCAGGAAGAAGGGGCGCTTCTCCGGCAGGCTGAGCGCAAAGCGGGTGTTGCCGCTGAGCTGGGGTGCATCGATCTCGACCTGCGAGAAGTCGGGGTTGAGCGTGGCGTCGATCACCCAGTCGGCATTGGGGCGCCACTTGAGCTCGGCGCCCAGCAGGCTGCGGCGCTCGCGCGAGGTCGCGCCCGTCTCGTCGCGGCGCTGCACGCTGCGCAGGGTCAGCTCGGGGCGCAGGCTCAGGAAGCTGCGGCCGCGCACCTCCTCAGCCAGCTTGTCCAGGCCTTCAAGCACGGGCATCTCGGCGATGAAGCTCAGTGCGTCCTTGTTGAGCTGCGGGCTGCTGACATTGAGCACGCTGCTGTCGCGCGGGATGCTGCGCGTGACCATCACGCGCCAGGGCAGCGCGCCCGAGCCCGCATAGCGCAGCGCGGCCAGCGGCCAGCGCAGCTCGACGCTGTAGCCATCGGGCAGATGCTGCACGGCGGCTTGCAGGTCGAAGTCGGGGGCCGGGTCCTCGACATCGTCCTCGGCGGTGAAGAGGCCGTCACCGATGACACCGGCCGCGTTCACGCGTGCGTACTGCGCGGTGCGCCGCTGGCCGAGGGCGTCGATCAGCACGGAGACAAAGTCCTGGTCGCGCCGCACCTGGTCGCGCCGTGCCAGCGGGGCGCGGATCAACGCGGGGTTGGGGTCGAAGGCCTTGATGCCAAAGACCAGGGCATCGCGCGTGAGCAGCACCTGCACGGTGGTGCGCCACTGCGCGGGGCGCTTGTCCTCGGGCAGGAACTGGACGAAGTGGTCGTAGACAGGCGCCTCGCGCCAGACGGCGTCGTCAAGGCGGCCGTCGATCACGGGCTCGGCCGCGTTGGCGGGTAGCCGCCAGGCGGTCAGGGCGTCAGAGACAGGGCGTGGGCTCGTGGTGGCAGACGCCTGAGTGCCGAAGGCACACAGCACCACCGCCCCGACGCATCGGGTGATGAAAGACAACATGGATGGGAGACGAGCAACCCGGGCCGCAAGCCCGGGCGGGTGGGTGAGGCGCCGCGCCGTCAGCGGGGTGCTGCGGGCGACATCGAGTCTGCGTTGAGGCTCAACGCAGCGCTGTCAGCAGGGATGAATCACCTTGGCCATCTCAACCTCCTTGGTGGCTGAGCGCCACCGCCATCTCAGGCGCGCACTCTAAGCGCCAGGGTGTGCCCTTGCCAATGGTCATGCCGCTTGGTGTGGCCTGCGAGCCGCAGACGCAGGCGCGGACTCAGACGCTGAGGCGCTGCCACGCCCTCCCCCCGAGCCGAGGGGGCAGGGGCTGAGCTGTTTCGCCCGCCGATCGCGCGGATACCAAAGTCACCCCCCATGGTGGCCCGTGCTCTGCACGGACGCCGCCCCCGCCTCCGAGAGCCAACACCATGACCCTGCTTCACACCCTTCAACGCGCCGCGCTGGGCCTGGCCTGCGCCATCACCACCAGCTTGTCCGCCTCCGCCTGGGCGGCGCCGGTCACCTATCACTACGAGGCCAGCCCCTGGGCCTACTGGATCGACAACTCGGGCCACAACTTCCAGACCTTCGCCAACCCCGTGCGCGCGGCCTCACTGGACTTCACGGTGGCGGCGCCGCTCGCCGCCAATCTGGGCTCGCAGTACAACCCCGTCAATGTCACCGGGCAGCTCAGCGCCTGGTCCTATGACGGCGGGCGGGACTTCACGCGGGTGGACAGTCAGAGCGCCGCCAACTACTTCTCTCTGTTCCTGCGCACGGGCAGTCAGGGCGAGATCCTGGAGAGCCGGTTCTACATCGGCTCTGCGCCCATCACGGTGCCCGGCCTGCCAAGCTCGGCCCATGCCTCGCTCTACGTCGACTACAGCGGGACCTACCTGCAGGAGCGGGTCGACTACAACGACTACGTCCGCTGCCAGGGCTTCGGTCTGCATGGCGAGCCTTACTGCTACGCCGGTAGCGAAGGGGGCTACAACCAAATGAACGGCGGCGTCTGGAGCGTGGTGGCTGCGGCCGACCCGGCCCCTGATGGCCACCTGCCCGAACCCACCAGCCTTGCCCTGATGGCGGTGGCGTCCCTGGGCCTGACGCTGCGCCGCCGCCGGCGCTGACGCCGCCTACCCGCCGGCCCGCTGCTTGCGCGGCCGGCCGGCGAGCAGCTTGTCGTAGAGCCAGTTCGGCAGCAGGCGCAGCAGCTTGGCCACCACGCCCATCTGCCAGGGGATCACGCGGTAGCTGACCTGGGCGCGGATGGCGCGCACGGCTTGGTCGGCAAAGGCCCCGGGCGTCATCAGGAAGGGCATGCTGTAGCGGTTGCTGCGCGTCAGCGGCGTGTCGATGTACCCCGGCAGCAGCGTCACCACGCGCACGCCAAAGGGTCGGCACTCGCCACGCAGGCTCTCGCAGTAGGCCACCACGGCGGATTTGCTGGCGCAGTAGGCACCGTGCCCGGGCAGGCCGCGGATGGAGGCGACGCTGGCGATGCCCACCAGGGTGCCGTGGCCGCGTGCGTTCATGGCGGCGACGAAAGGGTGGAAGGTCGCGGCCAGGCCGAGGTTGTTGGTCTCGAAGGTGCGGCGCATCACCGCCAGGTCGTCAAAGACGGCCGTGTCCATGCCGACGCTGATGCCGGCATTGGCGATCACCACATCCGGTACGCCTTGCGCGGCGATGCACTCGCGGCCGATGCGGGCCATGGCCTCCAGGTCAGCCACGTCGGCGCCGTAGATGGCAAAGCGATCGGGCGCCAGCTGCTGCTCAGCAGCCCAGCGGGCCAGCTCGTCGGTGCGCCGCGCCACCAGGGCCAGGCGGGCGCCGTCCTGGTAGTAGCGCAGCGCCAGGGCCTGGCCAATGCCGCTGGAGGCGCCGGTGATGAAGACCAGCTCAGACATGCGCCTCACCGCTTCCGTGTGGTGGGGGCCACCACGGCCTCGCTGCGGCCGAAGAAGCGCCACTGGCCGCTGAGGTGGCGGTACTCAAAGCCCTGGGCCTGGATGCGCAGGCCGTCCTGCTCGATGGTGACGGGGCGGCTCGTGCGCATCAGCTCGGCGTTGGACAGCACTTCCAGGAAGGGGCTGTGCACATCGAGCTGGACGGGGCCGTCCTCCGGCGCCTGGGGGGCAAAGCGGCGCAGGCGCACGTCGCCTTCGAGCTGCAGGTGGCTGCCATCGGCATTGCTGCGGGCCAGGCGGGCGGTGGCCAGTGCGCGGGCGCCGTCGGGCGCCACGGCGTGCACGCGGGCGTCATCGATCTCGACGGTGTCGTCGTCCGGGTAGTGGCGCAGCTCGCGGCCCGAGACCAGCACCTGCAGCGTGCCGTCGGGCGTGATGCGGCGGATCTCGAAGCCCGTCATCACATAGTCGGGCACATGGCGCAGCGTGGTGGCCTGGCTGGGGGCATCAAAGCTGGGCGTGTTCTTGACCAGCCACCAGCTGCCGCCGGCCAGCACGGCCATCAGCAGCAGGGGCAGCGAGTCGGCCAGCATGGCCTGCAGCCGCCACAGCCAGGGCAGGGGCCGGGCGGTCATGGGGTGGGGCGGCCGCCGTCCAGGGTGTCGAGGTGGCCGTCCAGCAGCGCGGTGTAGCGGCCGGCGGCCATCAGCACCAGGTCGCAGCACTCGCGGGCCGCGCCATGCCCGGCGGCCGCGCGCGTCACGTGGTGGGCCACGGCCAGCACCTCGGGGTGGGCGCCGGGCGGGGCCACGGCCAGGGCGGCACGGCGCATCAGCGGCAGGTCGGGCCAGTCGTCGCCCATGGCGCCCACCTCGCCCCAGCTCAGGCCCAGGCGGGCCAGCAGGGGCTCGGCCAGGGCCAGCTTGTCACGCGCGCCATAGGCGGCGTGGGCCAGGTCCAGGTCGGCGATGCGGCGGCGCACGGCGGGGCTGTCGCGGCCGGTGATCACGATGGGCTCGATGCCGCAGCTGCGCAGCGACTTGAGGCCATGGCCGTCCAGCGTCGAGAAGGCCTTGAAGCGCTCGCCGCCGTCGTCGATGTAGATGCGGCCATCGGTCAGCACGCCGTCCACATCAAAGATCACGGCCTTCAAGCCCAGGCCCTGGCCTTGGGCCTGGATCAGCAGCTCGGGGGGGAAGGTCAGCGCAGCCATCAGATCACCTTCGCACGCATCAGGTCGTTGAAGCTGACCGCGCCCAACAGGTGCCGCTCGGCGTCCACCACCAGCACGACGGTGATGCGTGCGGCTTCCATCAGGTCGGCCGCATCCACGGCCAGGGCGTCGGCCAGCACGGTGCGGGGGCGTGGCGTGGCCACCTCGGCGGCGGTGAGGGCGCGCAGGTCGCGGCCGCTCTCGACGAGGCGGCGCAGGTCGCCGTCGGTGAAGATGCCTTGCACGCGGTCTTCACCGTCCACCACCACGGCCATGCCCAGGGCCTTGGCCGACATCTCGCGCATCAGGTCGGTGAATGAGGTGCCCGGGGACACCCGAGGCAGGGCCTCGCCCTCGCGCATCAGGTCACGCACGTGCGAGAGCAGCTTGCGCCCCAGCGCCCCGCCGGGGTGGGAGAGCGCAAAGTCCTCGGCCTTGAAGCCGCGCGCATCCAGCAGGGCCACGGCCAGCGCATCGCCCAGGGCCATTTGCGCGGCGGTGCTGGCGGTGGGGGCCAGCTGCAGCGGGCAGGCCTCCTCGGCCACGGCGCTGTCGAGCACCAGGTCGGCATGCGAGGCCAGGGTGGACTGGGCGCGGCCCGTCATCGCAAAGAGGGGCACGCCCAGGCGTTTGAGCGCGGGCAGCAGGGCGTTGAGCTCCTCGCTCTCGCCCGAGTTGGACAGGGCCAGCACGATGTCGCCCGGCGTGACCATGCCCAGGTCGCCATGGCTGGCCTCGGCCGGGTGCACGAAGAGGGCCGGCGTGCCGGTGGAGGCCAGCGTGGCGGCGATCTTGCGGCCTACATGGCCGCTCTTGCCAATGCCCATCACCGCCACCCGGCCCTGGCAGGCCAGGATGCGCGCCACGGCGGCGGCAAACACCTCGCCCAGACGCGGCGCCAGCTCGGCCAGGGCCCGCGATTCCACGGTCAGGGCTTGGCGCCCCATCTGGATGGCGCGGGCGGAATCAAAAGGGCTGGCGGGGACGGCAGAAGACATCGGGGCAGTGTAGACAATGCCCCTCCATGCCCGACGCGATGCACGACCCCCTGCCCACCCGCCGCGCGCTGATCGCGCTGGCCGTTTGCCTGCTCCTGCTGCTCGCCTGGGACGCGCTGGGCCTGGACCTGGCCGTGATGCGCCAGGTGGGCGACGCCAGCGGCTTTGCGCTGCGCGAGGCCTGGGTCACCAAGCAGCTGATCCACGAGGGCGGGCGCCTGGTGTCCTATGCGGCCATGGTGCTGATCGTGGCGGCCAATGTCTCGCCCCGCGTGCTGCCCCTGCTGTCGCGCCGCGAGCGGCGCTGGTGGTTGGTGGTGACGCTCGTCGCCCTGGCCTGCATCTCCCTGCTCAAGCGCGCCAGCCTCAGCAGCTGCCCCTGGGATTTGCAGGCCTTTGGCGGCATGGCCGAGTACGTGTCGCACTGGCGCCTGGGTGTGCGTGACGGCGGGCCGGGCCACTGTTTCCCCTCGGGCCACGCCAGCGCCGCGTTTGCCTACCTGGCCGGCGGCTGGGCCCTGGCCCGCGCCTACCCCCGGGCCGCGCGCGCCTGGCTCGTGGCCGTGGTGGGGCTGGGGGCGGTGTACGGCGTGGGCCAGATGCTGCGCGGCGCCCACTACCCCAGCCACACGCTGTGGACCGGCTGGATCTGCTGGGCGGTGACGCTGGGGGCGCAACGCTGGCTGAGGGCGGCCGCGTCCACGCCCCCCACGAACAACTAGCTTTTCCTCCCGCCAACACTTCTCTACATCCGGAGGCGCTCGCAGCAACCCGCGCTGGCCACAGTCGCGCCCCATGTGGCGAGATCGAGCGACAGGCGGCCCTGCGGCGCGCTGGAAGTGGGGGCTGGCGGGCGTGGGCCTGCTGGTGTTGTGGACGGTGGTGGGGGCGACCTGGTTCCTGCGCACCTACCTCGGCCCGGTCACCTGGGACCAGGTGCTCTTTCATTTGCAAAACGGCGGGCTCGACTACGCCGACCCGCGCATGCTGTGGCGCGGCTTTCGCTGCCTGATGGCCGTGCTGGTGTTGACCGGGCTGAGCCTGTGCGCCGTGCGGCGTTGCGTACACCTGCCGCGCGTGGCCATGTGGGCTGTTTGGGCTGCCTTGAGCCTGGGTGCCGTGGTCTCGGTACAGGCCACCGTGCACGACCCCTGCGAGCCCGACCCCGAAGGCGCCGACTACCTGGCCACCTACTACGTGGACCCCGCCGAGCAGCACTGGCAGCGGCCCGCGCAGGCGCCCGCGCAGTTGCCCGATGTGCTGGTGGTGTTTGTCGAGTCGCTCGACGAAGAGTACGTGCACCCCAGCCACCCCGATGCCCCGCTGCTGCCCCACCTCACCCAGCTGCGTGACGACCTGCAGACCCTCGGCAGCCTGCGCAACCTCAGCGGTGCCAGCTGGACCATGGGCGGCATCTTCACCGCGCTGTGCGGCCTGCCGCTGCAGCCCGTGGGCCTGATGAGCCGCAACACGCTGGAGTACAGCACCCGCTTCTTCCCCGGTGGCCGCTGCCTGACCGACGTGATGGCCGGCCTGGGCTGGGACGTCAGCTTCTACGGCGGCGCCTCGCTCAAGTTCGCCGGCAAGGGCCAGTTCCTCAAGGACCACTCGGTCGCCCGCCGCTTTGGCCGTGAAGAGTGGCGCCGTATCGCGCCCGGCGTCGAGGTCGAGGGCTGGGGCGTGCTCGACGCCGGCCTCGTCGAGCTGGCCTGGGCCGACATGCAGCGCCCGCGCCCGCGCAATGCGCCGCGCCTCTCGCTGCTGCTCACCGTGGACACCCACGGCCCCATGGGCACGCTCGACCCCGGCTGCACCTTGCGCCGCGACGACGTGCCGCCCGAAGACGTGATGCGCAGCGCGCTGCGCTGTGCCGACAAGGCCGTGGACAGCCTCGTCCGCCGCTTCGTGGCCGAGCGCAATGGCCGCCCCAAGGTCGTCTGGGTGATGGGTGACCACCTCAACCCCGAGCCCCTGCTCGGTGACGCCGACCTGGCGCCCGACTTCGACGGCCGCAGCGTCTTCCATGCCCTCGCGCGCTACGACGCCAACGGCCAGCCCCTGCCCATGATCGACCAGCACCGCGAGTTCACCCACGTGGACGTGCTGCCCACCCTGGCCGAGGCCATCGGCCTGAGCTGGCAGCCCGCTGCCCACCAGCTCGGCCTCGGCCGCTCCCTGCTGGCCACGCCCGCGCAGCCGACCCTGGCCGAGCGCGATGGACTGGCGCTGATGAATGGCCGGCTGTCCTGCCGCTCGCCGCGCTTTCAGCGGCTGTGGTTGCGGGGGGCGTGAGCTCAGCGCGGCGCGGTATCCAGGCGCTTCAGCGCCCGCAGCACCGGGCGCAGCCGGCCGTAGAGCGGCCGGTACACGTCGGCAAACAGGCGGTCGTAGTGGTCGGCCGCCTCCGCTTGCGGCTCAAACCAGCGCTGCACGCGCGTCATCGCGGCCACGGCCTCGGGGGTGTTGGCGTGCAGCCCCAAGCCCACGGCCAGGTTGATGGCGGCGCCGAGGCCTGAGGTCTCGTGCGTGTGGGGCCGGCCCACGCGCAAGCGGAAGATGTCGGCCGTCAGCTGCAGTGCGCCGTCACTCTGCGCACCGCCGCCGCTCGCGCGCAGTTCGGTCAGCGGCACACCGCTGGCGCGCTCGATGCGGCCCCGTCCCTCGCGCAGTGCATAGGCCAGGCCTTCGAGGATGGCGCGGTAGAGGTGGGCGCGGGTGTGCTGCGGCCCGAAGCCGACGATGGCGCCGCGCGCCTCGGGGCCGGGGATGCAGACGCCCGGGCTCCAGGTGGGCAGCAGGGTGAGGCCCTCGCAGCCCGGCGGGACCTGCGTGATGAGCTCATCGAACAGGCGCTCCGGCGCGATGCCGAGCGACTCGGCCGCCGCAACTTCCGGGTGGCCGAACTGGTCACGGAACCAGCTGACCAGCCAATAGCCGCGCGAGATCTGCTCCTCCACGCTGAAGCCACCAGGCAGCGCCGCCGGGTAGGCGGGCACGAAGCGTTGCGACTCCAGATAGCGCGGCGAGGTGATGTTGAGCGTGGCCGTGGTGCCATAGCTCAGCGCGCCGATGTGCGGCTGCAGCGCCCCGGCGCCCAGCACCTCGCAGGCCTTGTCGGCGGCCGAGGCGATCACGGGCAGGCCCTGCGGCAAGCCGGTGGCCAGCGCCGAAGCGGGCGTGAGGCCGCCCATCGGCTGGCCCACGGGGATGAGGTCCGGTAGCTGATCGGGCCGCACGCTCAGCGCCTGCCAGGGCCAGTCCCACGCGCGGCACCAGGTGTGGCGCTTGTAGTCAAAGGGCAGGTAGGCCACCTGGGCGCCCACGCTGTCCACAAAGCGGCCTGTGAGCCGCTGGTGCAGCAGGCCCGACAGCAGCAGGAACTTGTGCGCCCGCGCGTGCATCTCGGGCTGGTGCTCGGCCCACCAGTTCAGCTCGGCCGCGCGCTGGAAGCGGGCCAGCGTGTGCCGCATGCCAATCACCCTGAAGGCCGTGTGCCAGGCCAGCGAGACGGGCGGCAGCCGCGTGGCCAGGCGCTCGTCGGGCCAGATGATGGCCGGCGCCAACGGCGCGCCTTGCGCATCCACCGGCAGCATGGAGCCGCGTTGCGTCGTCACCGCCAGGCCCGCCACGCGGGACGGGTCTTGCGCATCAGGGCCAGCCCACAGTGCACGGATGCAGGCGGCGCTGGCCTGCCAGAAGGCCTCGCCGTCGTGCGTCATCCAGCCGGGCTCGGCGCGCTGGTAGTCAGTGAGCAGCTGCTGACGGCGGGCTACCAGGCGGCCGTCCGGCGCAAACAGCAGCGCGCGGACGGACTGGGTGCCGAGGTCGAGGGCGAGCAGCAGGTCTTGCATCGGCGCAGTGTGCCGCTGCGCCGCGCGTTTGGACGACGGGATCAGCCCCAGGGTGTTGGGCTGCCCTGGTGTGCCTTGCACGGCCCGCGCATACTGCCGGCGGCACCGGGGAGGACATTCGCAGGGAGGCCGTACCGCATGAAACAAGACCGGCATAGAGCGCCACGTTTTCGACAGCTTGTTGTTGTTGGCGCCGCCTTGGCGTTCCCAGCGCTGCATGCGCTTGCTGACTTCACTTGCGAGGTGCAGACGAATGGGTGGGTCGCCCCCGCATGCCAATCTCCAGCAGTGCGGCGACTGGTGGCCCAGGTCATGGCAGCCTCAGAGTCGCTTGGCTGCAATGATCCTCAACGGTTGGAGCTCAAGGCGATTCGGAGCGCCTGGGGCAGAGACCAAGCTGCGTGCCGACTGCACGACGACGGGGTCAACTGCACGCAGATCAGCCTCAAGGCCGAGTTGCGCTACCTCCGGGAGACGCGGCGCTGCGATGTGAATGCGCGCCCGGTCAGGTTTTCATCGCCAGATGCGAGCTATGTCGCCTTGCATCCCAACACATACCGAGACGCTCAAGTGAGCGTCATGGGACAGATGTCCGTTGACGACTGCAAGCCGGGGGCGGGCTCCACGAGCGGCAGCCTTCGAGACAGTGGGCCTGGCCCCTCCTTGCCCGTGGAGTTTTCGAGCTTGCCGGACGAGCAGCGGACCTTCCTCTGCACCAAGCAGCCGTTCTCCGCCTGGGGTGGCGTCGTCAGGCTGCGCGACGACGGCAGGCCCTATCTATTCCTGACGGACGTGCTCGGGGTGGAGCTTCCCCGCTGAGCTTCGTGAGATCAGGCTGAAGCGGCCGATGCTGCCGCAGCAGCAGCCACGCGCTCGCGCCGCTGCGCGCGCAAGAAGCTGAACAGCTGCCAGCCCACGAAGACCAGGATCAGGCCCAGCAAGCTGCCGCTGATGGGCCGCGTGACGAAGGGCGAGAAGCTGCCCCGGCTCAGCAGCATTGCGCGGCGGAAGTTCTCCTCCAGCATGGGGCCGAGGATGAAGCCCAGCATCAGCGGCGCGGCGTCCAGCCCCAGGCGCAGCAGCAGATAGCCCAGCAAGCCGAAGCCGGCGGTGACGAAGACCTCGTCCAGGTTGTTGTTGACGCTGTAGGTCCCGATGCAGCAGAAGAACAGGATGGACGGGAACAGCACCGCATAGGGGATCTTGAAGACCGACAGCCAGTAGCGCACCAGCGGCACGTTCAGGATCACGAGAAAGACGTTGCCGATCCACATGCTCGCCACCAGGCCCCAGAACAGGTCGGGGTGGCCGGCAATCATGTTGGGCCCGGGCTGGATGCCCTTGATGACGAAGGCCGCCATCATCAACGCCATCACCGGGTTCTCGGGGATGCCGATGCTCATCAAGGGGATGAAGCTGGTGCGCGCGGCGGCTTCGTCGGCCGCCGCCTGGCCGGCCACGCCTTCGATGGCGCCGGTGCCCATCTCGTCGGCATGCTTGCTGAACTTCTTGTCTACCGCATAGGCGGCGAACTGCGCAATCACCGGCCCGCCCCCGGGCAGGATGCCGAGGAAGGAGCCGATGGCGCTGCCGCGCAAGGCGCTCGGGATGATGCGTTTGAACTCAGCCCAGGTGGGCATGAGTTTGATCTCGCCATTGAACGGGGTCCGCTCGTCCTTGGCGTCCAGGTTCTTGGTGATCTCGGCAATGCCGAAGCAGCCCAGCGCGATGCTGACGAGGCCGACACCGTCGGACAGCAGGGGCAGGTCGAAGGTGTAGCGCAGCTGGCCGGTGATGACGTCGGTGCCGATCTGCCCAAGCAGCACACCCACGAAGCACATGGCCAGGCCATTGAGCAGGCTGCCGGTGGTGACGATGCTCACGCAGAAGAAGCCGAGCAGCATCAAGGAGCAGTAGTCGGCCGCACCGAACTTCAGCGCCACTTCGCCGAGCTGGGGCGCCGCCCAGGCCAGCACCACGATGGCCACGGTGCCGCCGATGAAGCTCGACACGCCGGCCGTGAACAGAGCCAGGCCCGTCTTGCCCTTGAGCGTCATCTGGTAGCCGTCAATGCAGGCCACGATGGAGCTGGCGTGCGGGATCTTCATCGTGATGGCGCTGACGCTGTCGCCGTACTGCGCGCCGTAGTAGATGCCGGCCAGCATGATCAGCGCGCCCTGCGTGGGGATGCTGTAGGTGAGCGGCAGCAGCAGGCTGATGGTGGCCAGCGGCCCGAGGCCCGGCAGCAGCCCGATCAGCGTGCCCACCACGCAACCGATGGCGCAGTACATCAGGTTGCTCATCGTGAGCGCGTGCTCGAACCCGAAGGCGAGGTTGTGCAGGATGTCCATGGGGAGCTCAGTAGAGGGGCAGGTTCAGGCCCAGCAGCTTCTGGAAGGCCAGCGCCACGACGATGAGGCCGGCGGAGACCTTGAGGTTGCGCGAGGTCGAGTAGTGCCCGCCCGCGAACGAGGACACGAACACCAGCGCCACGATGCCGGCCGTCATGTTCACGAAGTGCGAGGCCAGCGCAAAGGCGCACAGGCTGGCCATGATCAGACCCACATTGCGCAGGCCGCCGTCCAGCGGCTCGGGCCGCGTGAAGCGCGAGCGCACCAGCATCACCACGGCCACCAGCAGCAGCATCACGCTCACCATCAACGGGAACAGACCCGGGCCGGCGTGCGCCATGGTGCCCAGGGGAAAGCGCAGGGCGCCCAGGCCAAAGGCCAGTGCAATGCCCGCCAGGACCAGGCCGCGGGCGAGATGGCGATCGATGCTCATGAGCTTGCTTGTCATGCCTGGCAAGGGCATGCGCTGTTGGGGAAGGCTGCACTCTAGGAAGGCCCCTCGCAGCGTGCCGAGCGGCAATTACTTAGGACAAGTTGCAGCAAGCTTTGCGGCCCGTTGCTGCACCCGGTTGCCACGTCGAACGGGGCTGCCGTGCAGGCATACTGAGCCACGCTGGCTGGGGAGCCAAGGCGTGGGAGCCTCTTTGACAACAAGGCCTGACAACGGCAGTGGACGCGGCTGGTGCCGAGCCTGGTGGCTCTGCGCGTGGGCCCTGCTGAGCCCGCTCCTGGCCAGCGCTGCGCCCGAGCCCGGCGCTGCCGAAGTGCCGGTGGTGCCGGTGGTGTTGGGCACCGTGCCCACGGCGCGCACACGGGCACTGTCGGGCGAGCTGGTGGCGCTGGTCTGCCGCGAGGCGGGGCTCAAGTGCCGGCTCGACATCCTGCCCGCCGAGCGTGCGCGGCAAGACATGGCCGCCGGCCGCTACCCGCTGGAGTTTGGGCGCTACGCGGGCTACGAGCGCGTCGTGCCCGGCGTCATCCGCATCGACCCCAGCGTCTACACCGTGCGCGTGGTGGCCCTGGTGCGGGTCAGCGGCCTGGCGGCCCAGGGCTGGAAGGGCCTGGTCGGCAAGCGCGTGGCCTATATGCGCGGCACCCTGCTCGCCCAGGAGCGCCTGCGGGACGAGGCCGAAGTGATTGCCGTCAACAGCCCGTCGGCCTGCGTCGAGATGGTGGCCAAGGGTCGCGTCGAGGCCTGCGTGCTGACCCGCGTGAACGTGCCCCCCGCCAACGAGCTGCCGCCGCAGCCGGCGCTGCACCTGGAGCTGCTGGAGACCGTGCCCCTGCACCTGTGGGCCGCGCCGGGGCAGCAGCTGCTGGCGGACCGCCTGAGCGGCGCCGTGCGGGCCCTGCTGCAGCGTGGCGAGCTGCAACGCTTCTGGGCGGCCAACGCGACGCCCTAGAAGCCTGCCGACACAATGCTGGCCATGCTTGCGTTTCGTGCCTGCCCCCCGACCTGGCGCCTGTGTCTGCCGTGATGGCGGCGCGGCGCATCCTGGTGCTGGACGACCATGCCGTCGTCCGCGAGGGGCTGGCCCAGCTGCTGGCCCCGCTGGGCGGTGGCTGCGAGGTGCTGCAGGCCGCCGGCCTGGCCCAGGCCCAGGCCTTGATGGCCCAGCTGCAGGGCCCGCCGCTGGACCTGGTGGTGCTGGACCTGCACCTGGGCCCGGCCAGCGGCGACGCGGACCCGCTGGCCGCCTTGCGCTGGTGGCGCGGCCAGCACCCGCAGGTCCCGGTGGTGATGCTCTCGGGCGATGACGACCCCGAGCTGGCCATGGCGGCGTTCGGGCTGGGGCTGGCGGGCTGGTTGTCCAAGTCGGCAGATACCCTGGCCTTGCTGGGCGGGCTGTCGCTGGTGCTGCAGGGAGGGCGCATCGTGCCGCCCTTCGTGGCCAGCCGCAAGGCGGCCGAGCCCGGTGGTGGCGCCGAGCTGACCGAGCGCCAGCGCGAGGTGCTGCGCTGCCTGGCGCAGGGCCTGGCCAACAAGGAGATCGCCCGCGCGCTTGGGGTGGCCGAGCCCACGGTGAAGCAGCACCTGGTCGTCATCTACCGCGTGCTGGGTGTGCGCAACCGCGCGCAGGCGGCGCTGGCGGCGCGGCAGCAGCGCCTGGGGTGATGCCTGCGCTACAGCCCGTGGCGGATGGCCCAGGCCACCAGCTCGGCCGCATTGCGCAGCCCCAGCTTGCGGGCAATGTTCTCGCGGTGCTTGCGCACCGTGTGGGCGCTGATCTCGAAGTGCTGCCCGATCTGCCGGCTGCTCATGCCGCGCCCCACGCAGGCGGCAATCTCCAGCTCGCGCTCGGTCAGGCCTTCATGCGCATCACGTGGCTCGCGATCGAGGCCAGCGGCCAGCTCGGGGCTGACCCAATAGCCGCCTTGCGCCACCGTGGCCAGGGCCTTGAGCAGGTGCGCGGTGTCCTCGGTCTTGAGCAGATAGCCATGCGCCCCCAGGGCCAGGGCGTCGCGCACCGAGCGCGTGTCCTGCCGCGCGGTGACCACCAGCACGCGCGTGGCCAGGCCCTCGGCCTGCAGGGCCTGCATCACGGCCAGGCCGTCCAGGCGCGGCAGGCCCAGGTCCAGCAGCAGCACATCCGGCCGCAGCGAGCGGGTCAGCGCCAGCGCGGTGTCCCCGTCGCCGGCCTCGCCCACCCAGGTGTAGCCGGGCTCGCGCGAGATCAGCCATTGCAGGCCCTGCCTGACCAAGACATGATCCTCCGCCACCAGCAGTCGAATCGTTTCTGTCGCCATGCCCATCGTTTGCATTGACCGAGTCATCAGCGGCGCGCGCCGCGTGCGCCCATCCCTGGCATTCTCAGGCCGGGACTCGCGCTGATGGTGCAGGCGGCCACCTCGGTCGAGCGCGACCTGCTCGAACTCTTCCGTCGCCAAGTGCCCGCCTCTATGGTGGGCAATGTCGGCGTGGGCAGCGTCACGGCCGTGGTGCTGTGGCTCAGCGGCATGCACGACGGCGTGCCGCTGTGGTTTGGCACCGTGCTGGCCTTGGTCGCCCTGCGGACCTGGCACGCGCGCGGCATGACCGAGCGCATCGCCCATGCCGACGCCGCCGGGCTGCGGCGCCTGCGCCTGGAGATCGCCGGCCTGATGTCTGCCACCGCGCTGACCTGGGGCCTGATGCCCTGGCTCAGCTACCACGGCGAGAACCCGCTGCTCGACTTCTTCAGCATCACCATGCTGGTGGGCATGACGGCGGGCGCCGTGCAGTCGGCCGCCGCCGTGCCGCTGGCGCTGCGCAGCTACATCGTGCTGGGCTTCTCGCCCTTTGTCGTCAAGTCGGTCTTCATCGGCGGCACGGTCTATCTGGCGGGCGGGCTGCTCATCATCTTCACGATGCTGATCTGGCTCAGCTATGCGCGCTCGGCCTTCCGCATCGTCCACCGCACGCTGGCCGCCACGCGCGAGAACGAGGCCCTGGCCGAGGCCCTGCGCCAGGAGCGTGACGCCGTGCGCAACGCCATGCGCGCCAAGGACCTGTTCCTGGCCGGTGTCAGCCACGACCTGCGCCAGCCCGTCCACGCCATCGCGCTC
Organism: Roseateles paludis; assembly: GCF_039872745.1. Lineage (NCBI taxonomy): Bacteria > Pseudomonadati > Pseudomonadota > Betaproteobacteria > Burkholderiales > Sphaerotilaceae > Roseateles > Roseateles paludis. The sequence goes on from NZ_JBDPZD010000001.1 coordinate 865,288, forward strand.
TACCTGCACGTGCTGCGCAGCCTGCGCCAGGACGAACTCTCGCCCGACGCCGTGGACCGCGCGGCCAGCCCCATCGAGACGGCCTGCCGCACCATGAGCACCCAGCTCAGTCGCTTGCTCGAACTCTCGCGCCTGGAGGCCGGCGAGGCCCGCGTCCACCGCAGCGCCTTGCCCGCCGCGCAACTGCTCGATGCGCTGCGCGCCACCTTCGCGCCCCAGGCCGAGTCCAAGGGCCTGGACCTGCGCTTCTCAGCCCCACCCGAGGTCTGGCTCGACACCGACCCGCGCCTGCTCCAGTCCATGGCCGACAACCTCGTCAGCAATGCGCTGCGCTACACCCAGGCGGGCGGCGTGCTCGTCAGCCTGCGGCGCTGGCAGGGGCGCTGGCGCCTGGCCGTGCAGGACACCGGCCCCGGCTTTGACGAGGCCCTGCTGCCCGAGATGTGCACGCCCTACCGCCGCTTTGACGACAGCCAGCGCGGCACCCAGGACGCTGGGCAGGGCCTGGGCCTGGCCCTGGTGGCGCGGCAGGCCCAGCTGCTCGGGCACGAGCTGGTGGTGCGTTCGCGGCCCGGGCGGGGCAGCAGCTTCAGCCTGCTGATCCCGGCGGCGGCGCCAGGCGCGCTGAACGGCTGAGCGGGATCAGCGCGGCGCCTCGCTCAAGCTGCCAAGAAAGCTCACCAGGTCGGTGATCTCGGCCTCGGTCAGTTCGATGGGCGGGCGCTCGGCATGCTGAGGCTTGGCGCCGCCGGGATGCCGGTGTGTCAGCTCCGAGTGCCCCACGGCCGCATGCGGCGCGGCCACGTAGTGCCGCACCACCTGCTCCAGCGTCGCCAGCTGGCCGGCGTGCATATAGGGCGGTCGGTCGGCCACGCCGCGCAGCCCTGGGGTCTTGAATGCGCCTTCCAGCGTCGGGTCGTCGGTGACCATGAAGCGCAGCTCCTGGCACTGCTCGGGCCGCGCGTCACTGAAGGGGCCGAGGCAGTTGAACTCGTCGTCGCGCAACTTGGCGGTCGCGGCCGCGCGGCCACGGTCGGGGCGGGCCGCGTCGCGCGGCGGGATGCCGGTGTTGTGGAACTGCTGGTCGCTGAGCAGCGGCCCCTGGTGGCAGCTCACGCACTGCGCCTTGCCAATGAAGAGGCGCAGGCCGCGGGCCTCGTCGGCGCGCAGCAGGCCACCGGCCGCGCGGTCGCCGCGCAGCGTGGCGTCGATGTAGGCGTCCAGCCGCGTCGGCGCGTGAGTCAGCGATTTCTCATAGGCCGCAATGGCCTTGCCGACGTTGGCAAACACGCGTGACACCTCGCCGCGCCGGCGCGGGTCCATGGCGGCCCACGCCGCCTGCTCGGCCTCGTTGCCCTTGGGGCTGGCGTCGCGTGGCAGCCCCTCCAAGCGCGGCAGCGCACCGAAGAGCGCCGCGTAGTCCGCCGCGTAGTGCTCGGCCACCAGATGCGCGACGCGCGTGCGCGTGGTGCCGTGCTCCACCGCGTCTTCGAGCGGGCCGAGTGCTTGCGCCCACAGGCTGTCTTTGCGGCCATCCCAGAACAGCCAGGTGGCGTGCCCGGCGCCAACGATGGGCATCGCGCGCCGCGAGCCCGTGCCGACTCCGCGGCTGACCGGCAGGCCGTCCTGGAAGTGCCGCGCCGGGTCGTGGCAGCTCGCGCACGAGACGGCGCCGTTGCGGCTGAGGCGCTTGTCCTCGAAGAGGCGTTGCCCCAGTGCCAGGGCGGCTGGTTGGCGCTCCACGGCGTTGGACGGATCCACCGGCAGCGGCGGCAGCTGCTTGAGGCTGAGCGAGGCGAGCACGGCCTGCTCCTCGGTGCTCCAGCGCACCAGGCCCGCCGCAGGTGTTGCCGGTGCAGCCTCACCGGCTTCGCTCAGCGTCACGGTCAGCGCGGCGCACATGGCGGCAGCGACGGTGCCAAGCATCCAGATCGATGATGGGACTCTGAACATCTGTGTCTCCCGGGGCAGCGACGCTGGCTTCAGCGGCCAGCGCTGGGCTCGGCGACGACGGTGTTGAAGCTCACGCGATCGGTTCCCGCAGCGCCGTCGATGGCGAGCTTGATCTCCCACCAGCCGGTCATGCTCCATTTCATGCCCTCGATCAGGTAGGTGCCGTCGGCGAGCTCGCGCGTCACTTGCGGGCGGGTCGGCAGGCCGTGGCCGTGCTGCGGCATGCCGCCATCCACCTTGATGCGGGCCTGCGTCACCGGCGTGCCGGCCGGGGTGGCGAGCTTCACTTGCCAGGTGTGCAGTTGGTTGATGGCGGGCGGCTGTGCCGGGGGCAGCAAGGTGACGAGGTATTTGCTCTCGGCGCTCGTGCGCGTGAGCGCGAGGTCGAGGTCTTTGGGCGGGGACATGCAGCCGGTGATGGCGGCCAGCGCGGTGATCGACAGGGCGAAGGTGAAGAAGCGGTTCATGAGAGCCTCCAGGCAATCGGGTGTTTCAGTGGGTGTGGCCACTGCCCTTTGTGGGCGGCGGACCAGACGCACTGTCCGAGGCTGGAGGCTGCGGAGCCAGCGAGGCGCGATGAGTGGGGCTTGGACGTCCGGCAGCGGTCGATCTCGTCGACCGACTGGTCGGACCGCTAGGCGCGCCTGCCGGCGCCGCTCACATCGGCCGGAACAGATGCCCGAAGGCGCGGCTGACCTTGATGGGCCGCTGCAGGCCGCGCACCGCGAGGCTGTAGTGGCCGTTCTCGTCGCGCGTGGCGCTGAGGATGGCGCTCGCGTTGACGAGCACGCTGCGGTGCACCTGGAGGAAGTCGGTCGAGTCGATGCGCGCCACCAGCTCGCGCAGGCTCATGCGCACCAGGGCCTCGCCGGTTGGCGTCACGACGTTGACGTACTTCTCGGTCGCCTCGAAGCAGACCACCTCGGCCACCGGGATCATGCGCACGGTGTTGCCAACGCCGGCCCGGATCACCTTGATGCGCTCGCCAGGCTCGACGCTGGGTGCCGTGATGGATTGCATCTGCTGCACCAGCGCGGCCCGGTCACCGGCCTCAGGCGCTGCGCGGCGGCCAGCCAGCCGGGCTTTGAGCCGCGCCACGGTCTGCTGCAGCCGTTCGGCCGTGGCGGGCTTGAGCAGGTAGTCCACCGCCGCGCGCTCAAAGGCCGCCACCGCGAACTCATCAAACGCGGTGACAAACACGAAGAGCGGCTCAGGCTGCCCATCGGGCCACTCGTCCACCACGGCCGCTGCCACCTCCAGGCCGTTGCGGCCCGGCATCTTGATGTCCAGGAAGACGATGTCGGGGGCCTGGGCCAGCACCAGCTCGGTGGCTTGCAAGCCGTCTTGGGCAACGCCGGCGATGCGCAGCTCGGGCCAGGCCTGCTCCAGCAGTCGCGCCAGCGTGCGGGCGAGCACCGGCTCGTCCTCGGCGAGCACGGCGGATGGCGAGCGGTTGGTGGTCATGGTGGTTCCTGGGGGAGGTGATGAGGCAACAGCACGAGGGCGCGCAGGCCCTTGGGGTCTCGCGGCTCGAGCGTGAGCGAGGCGGCGGGTCCGTAGACCGCCTGCAGCCGCTCGCGCACGTGGCGCAGGCCGTAGCTCGACGGCTCAGTCGTGTGGCCGCTGCCGGCGGCCTCGTCATCCAAGGCCTGCAGGCCCAGGCCGTCGTCCTCGATGCAAATCTCGACGCCGGCCTCGACCTGGCGGGCCACGATGTCAATGCGCCCGGCACCCACCTTGGGCTCCAGCCCGTGCTTGATGGCGTTCTCTGCCAGCGGCTGCAGCAGCATGGGCGGCACGGGGGTGTTTTCCAGCGCGGCCGGCAGGTCCAGCTGCCATGCCAGGCGGGGGCCCATGCGCAGCGACATGATCTCCAGGTAGGCCCGCAGCTGCGCGAACTCGCGGCCCAGCGGCACCGACTCGGTCCGCGATGCCGCCAGCGTGGCGCGCAGGTAGGCGATGAGGCGGTCGATCATGGTCTCGGCGCGGTCCACGTCCTCCCGCACCAGGCCGCGCAGGTTGGCCAGGGTGTTGAACAGCATGTGCGGCTCCAGCTGCGTGCGCAGCAGCCGCAGCTGGGCCTCGACGGCCAGCCGCTGGGCCTCGGCGCGCGTGGCGGCCTCGTGCGCCAGGTGCTCGCGTATGGCGAAGTGGCGCAGCCCCAGCCCTCCCACCAGCACGGTGAAGAGCAGCGGTACGAGGCTGACCTGGTGGAAGCCCACCATGCGCAGCGGCTCGCCCAGCAGCAAGAAGGCGATCTGGTGGCCGAGCAGGTAGCCGACCGGGATGGCGATCGCGCCGGTGAGCAGCCAGCGCGTGCCTGCACCCAGGCGCTCCAGCCGGCGCTGGCGCCGCAGCAGCACCACGCAGACCGCCATCGTCAGGCCCACGCATTCAGAGAAGACCAGCAGGCGCGCGAAGGTGTCGAGGCCAGGCACGACCACGAACAAGAGCGCGGCCGCCACCGCCCACACCACCGCCGAGGCGGAGACCAGCTGCAGGGCGCCCTTGCGGGTGTTGGCCCACAGCGCGCTGCGGGACGTCGATGACAGGTACATGGCGCTCGCGCGGCTGCGGGGGAGTGAGGTGGTGGGGTGCGATCGACTGTAGGGCCGGCAATGAGCAGCGCCAAGCTGGCTGCCGCTACAGGCTGGTGCCGAGCGCCATCACGGCGCCGACGCCGAGTCCATAGGGCAGGTGCGAGACCAGGCTGGCCAGCAGCGCGTTCGACCCGGGCGGCCCGCGCCGGCCAAACCGGCCCCAGCCGAAGGCCGGCAGCAGCAGCAGCCAGGGCAGCAGCGAGGTCGCCAGGCCGAAGGCCACGCCGCCCCACAGGTGATGTGTCGGCTGGGTCCAGCCGGTGGCCTCAGTCAGCAGGGCATAGAGCAAAGCTACGGCGCCGCCACCGATGAGGATGTGAAACGCCCAGCCCGCCCGCACCTCGCCCGGCTGGGGCGGCGTGCGGGCGATGTTGGCGTGCGCCCATTGCCCGCGCAACAGCCCAAGCGCCCAGCGGCCCACCAGCGCAATGCTGACGCCGCTGGTCAGGCCCGCGCGGGCGGCGAACGCCTCGGTGATGTCCATCAGGACGGCACCGACGATGCCGCCGGCGTAGGCAAGGACGAAGGGATTCACGGGCAGCCTCAAGCCTGGGCGCAGGGGGCGCCGCTGTTGCACTGGCATTGCGCACCGCAGTGGCACTGGGGGCCGCAGGCGCATTGCGAGCCGCAAGCGGGTTGCTGAGCCGCTTGCTGGCAGCCGCAGGTGCAGCTGGCGCCGGGGCATTGGCTGCAGTTGCAGGAGGGGTGTTGGTTGGCGTTCATGGCAGGTTTCCTTGAGTGGTATCGACGACGGGATGTTTTCGATGCCTGCACTGTCGGAGTTGCCACGATGGGCGGCCAGCGCCGTCGGACGAAGCGTCGGCCCAAGTGCTGGAGCGGTCTTGCCAATCGACCGAACGGTTGCGCTGAGTCCCGCGCTGGCCTAGCGCGCCCTGGCCTGCCGCACCGCGTGCTCCCAGGCCGCCAGCCGCTCGGCGGCTTGGCTGCGCGGCATCTGGGGCTCGAAGCGCCGGTCCACCTGCCAGTGGGCGGCCAGCTCGGGCAAGCCGCTCCAGACGCCAGCGCCCAGGCCGGCCAGGTAGGCGGCCCCCAGGGCCGTGGTCTCAGTGACGCGGGGGCGCACCACGGGCACGCCGGTGAGGTCGGCCTGGAGCTGCATCAGCGTGTTGTTGACGCTGGCGCCGCCGTCCACGCGCAGCTCGGCCACGGGGCCGCCCTCACTGGCCATTGCCTGCAGCAGGGCGGCGCTCTGGAAGGCAATCGCCTCGACCGCCGCGCGGGCGATGTGGGCGGTGGTGGAGCCGCGCGTGAGGCCGACGATGGCGCCGCGCGCGTCGGCGTCCCAGTAGGGCGCCCCAAGGCCCGTGAAGGCGGGCACGAACATCACGCCGCCGGTGTCTGGCACGCTGGCCGCCAGGGCCTCGACCTCGCTGCTGCTGCGCACGGCGTGCAGGCCGTCGCGCAGCCACTGCACCACGGCGCCGCCGATGAAGACGGCGCCCTCCAGCGCGAACTGGGCTTGGCTGCCCACCTGCGCGGCGCGCGTGCCGAGCAGGCCTTGGCTTGACGCCCGCGCCTGCGCGCCGGTGTGCATCAGCATGAAGCAGCCGGTGCCATAGGTGTTCTTGACCAAGCCGGCCTCAAAGCAGGCCTGGCCGAAGAGGGCCGCCTGCTGGTCGCCCGCGACGCCGTCGATGGGCAGGGCCGCACCCAGCAGCATCGGGTCAGTCTCGCCAAAGCGGTGGCAGCTGGGGTGCACGGCGGGCAGCAAGGAGCGCGGGACCTGCAGGCGCGCGAGCAACGCATCGTCCCAGTCGCCCGCTCCAAGGTTGAACAGCATCGTGCGCGAGGCATTGCTCACATCGGTGGCGTGCACGCGCCCGCCGGTCAGGCGCCAGAGCAGCCAGCTGTCGATGGTGCCAAAGGCCAGCTCGCCGCCTTCAGCGCGCGCGCGGGCGCCGGGGATGTGTTCGAGCAGCCAGCGCAGCTTGGTGCCCGAGAAATAGGGGTCGATGACCAGCCCCGTGCGGGCGCGGATGTCGGCGGCTTCACTGCTTGCGCGCAGCTCGGCGCAGAAGGGCTCGGTGCGGCGGTCCTGCCAGACGATGGCGCGGTGCAGGGGCTCGCCCGTCTTGCGGTCCCACAGCACCGTGGTCTCGCGCTGGTTGGTGATGCCGATGCTGGCGATGTCCTGGGCTTGCAGGCCTGCCTTGGCCAGCGCCTCGCGCGCGGTGGCCAGCTGGGTTTGCCAGATCTCCTCGGCCTCATGCTCCACCCAGCCGGGCTGCGGGTAGTGCTGCGCAAACTCGCGCTGCGCCATCGCCACCAGCCGACCCTCACGGTCGAACACGATGGCGCGCGAGCTGGAGGTGCCTTGGTCGAGGGCGAGGAGGTGGGTGCGTGTCATGGGCTGCGAATCTAGCCGCAGCCGCAGCGCTTGCCTACGGCGCCAACACCACCCCAAAGAAAGTGGCCGACTGCACGTTGTAGAGCTTGAGCAGCAAGCGGTTGCGGCCCGCGCGCAGGCTGACGCGCACGCGGCCTTCGACCATGGCGTAGTTGGCGCGCTCGGTGTGCATGTTCCGGTACCACTGGTGGTACCAGGGCTTGTCCATGGCGCTGAACCAGACCAGCTCGTCGTTGAGCCAGAGCTTGGTGTCGTCGTCGGCGCCGATGTCGAGCCAGACGTCCATGTCGCGGTCCACGCGCAGCTCGGTGGCGGCGTAGTAGATGGCGTTCATGGCCAGGGGCTCGGGCAGGAAGGGGTAGCTGCTGCTTTGCTGCGGGGCCCAGCGGACCAGGCCGCGCTTGCCGGGGTAGACGCCGTCCAAGTCGACGGCGACCTCGGGCGGGTAGACGGTGTTGATGGCGCGGGGGTCTTCCGCGTGGAAGGGCCCGATCACGTTCCAGCGGTTGAGGTAGACGCGGTTGGTGAACGGCCCGCCGGGGCCGAAGCTGCGCGTCTCAGACGCCAGGTGCAGGTCGGCGGTGTCGAGCGGGGGCGGTTTGGCGAAGCGGTCGTAGCGTCGCCGGTAGTCCACCTCGGTGGCGGACGCGCCGTCCGGGTCGGCCACCCACCAGCCGCCGTCGGGCTTGCCGTCGTAGTAGGCGGTTGAGCCAGCGCCTGATCCAGCGCGTGAACCAGCACCCGAACCAGCACCTGAACCAGCGCCCGAACCAGCGCTCGACGGCCCCTGCCCGGCCAGGCCCGCCACCTTGACGCCATCGCGCTCACGCTGCTCGCGGGCCTGCCGGCTCTCGGCCGCATCGCGGGCGCGTTGCACCAGCTGCGCCAGCGCCTGGGCGGCGTCGGCAGGCGGGGGCTTCATGCGCTTGGCTTCTTCGAGCCGGACCTGGGCGGTGGCCTTCTCTTGCGAGATCTTGAGCAGGCGGGCCAGGTCCTTGATGCGGGCTTGCCGCTCGGTGTCTTCCAGGGCCTTGGTCAGCGCCTCGGCGCGTTCCAGGGGGCTGCTGGCGGGGTTGGCTGCTGCCGCCGGCACCTGGCTGCCCAGCTGCTTGCGGAGCTGCTCCAACTGCTGTTCGTGGCGCTGGACCTGCTCTTTGCGCGCCGCCTGCAGCCGCGCCTCGGCCGTGGCAGCCTGAGCGCGCTCGGTCGCTGCCTGCGCCTGCACGCCCAGCTGCCAGCCCCACAACGCGATGAGTGCATGCAGCGCCAGCGAGCCGAGCACGAAAGCCTGGCGACGCAGCGCGCCCCAGGCCGCACGCAGCAACTCCACACCCGAGCTTTGCCTCATGGCTGGGTGCGCAGCGACACCTGGGTCAGGCCTTCGAACTGGCACAGGTCCAGCACGTGGACGATGTGCTGGTAGGGCGTGCGGCGGTCGCCGTCGAGGCGGATGGGGCGGGTGGGGTTCTTGGCGGCCTCGTCGCGCAGGCGGTCGTGCAGGGTCTGGAGGCTGAGCTTTTGCTTGTCGAGGTAGACGCCGCCTTGCGCGTCGATCATCAGCACCAGCGGCTCGGTGGGCGCGGCCTCGGCCTTGACGAGGCTGGCCTGCGAGGCCGGCAGCAGGATGGGGATGTCTTTTTGCTTCTTCTGGCCGTCCTGCTGCTTGAAGGAGGTGGCGACCATGAAGAACATCAGCAAGAAGAAGATGCAGTCGATCAGCGCGATCAGGCCGATCTCGGGCTCCTCGTCGTGACCCAGTTCAATGCGCATCGCGTTCGGTCACTGTGTGCCCCCAGGGCTGGCCTGCGTCCAGCCCGCCCCCCGAGGGGGTCATGGAAACTTGGGGCGGCCCGGCGTTTCCATGCGACTCGATCAACACCTCGTCGAACACGCGGTTCACCTCGCGCTCCAGCGCCAGGCCGATGAGCGTCAGCCGGTGCTTGAAGAAGTGGTGCATGCCCAGCGCCGGCAGCGCGACCGAGAGGCCCGCCGCCGTGTTGACCAAGGCCTTGGAGATGCCACTGGCCAGCACGGCCGGGTCTCCGAGACCGCTAGCAAAGGCGATGGCATGGAAGGCCTCGATCATGCCGACTACCGTGCCCAGCAAGCCGACGATGGGCGCGATGGTGGCCACCACGGCCAGCGGGTAGGCGCGCTGCTGCTGCTCGCGCAGCGCCAGCGAGGCGATGTCGCCCGCGCGGGTCGAGAGCGCGGCCGGCTCGGCCTTGCGGTGCTGCACCAGGTAGGCCAGCACGCGGGCCAGGGCGCTGGGCCGCCGGGCCAGCTCAGCCTCGACGGCGGCGAAGTCGCCGGCGCGCCAGAGCGGCAGCACCTCGTCCACCAGTCCCGGCGGTGCTAGACGGCCCGCGCGAAAGCGCGTCAGCCGCTCCAGCGTCACCGCGACGGCCAGCACCGAGAGCGCACCGATCACCCAGACGCCGGTGCCGCCGTGGGCCAGCTCGCTGGCGAGGTCGAGCGACTGGGACTGGGCCAGCGCGTGAGGGGCTGCCGCCAACAGCAGCAGCGGGACCCAGCCAGCGCGCTTCATGCCAGTGCCGCCACGGCATCCACCACCACCCGCCCGTCCAGCAGCCGCAAGCTGCGCGAGGCCTGCGCGGCGTGCTCGGGCGAGTGGGTCACCATCACCAGCGTCGTGCCCTCGGCGTTCAGCTCGCGCAGCAGGCGCATCACCTCGGCGCCATGCGCGCTGTCGAGGTTGCCGGTGGGCTCGTCGGCCAGCAGCAGCGCGGGCCGCGCGGCGATGGCACGGGCGATGGCCACGCGCTGCTGCTGCCCGCCGCTGAGCTGGCTGGGCCGGTGGCCGGCGCGGTGCGTGAGCCCCAGGCGCTCCATCACCTCGGCCACCCGCGCGCGGCGCGCGCGGGTGGGCAGGTCGCCGTACTCCAGCGCCAGCGTGATGTTCTCGGCCACGCTGAGGTCGTCGATGAGGTTGAAGCTCTGGAACACGAAGCCGATGCGGCCCCGGCGCAGGGTGTTGAGCTGGCGCTCGCTCCAGCGGGCCACGTCCTGGCCGTCAAACCAGTACTCACCGCTGCTCGGCGCATCCAGCAAGCCGAGGATGCCCAACAACGTGGACTTGCCGCAGCCGGATGGCCCGGTGATAGCCAGGTACTCACCGGCCTCGATTTCCAGGTCGATGCGGTCCAGCGCCGTGGTCTCGATGTCGCCAGAGCGGAAGGTCTTGCTGAGGTGTTTTAGCGTGAACATGGTCAGTGGAGATCCAAGGCTGATGCGCCCACGAAGGCGCGATACGGGGAGACGACAACCTGCTCGCCAGGCTGCAGGCCGCCCAGCACTTCGACGACGCCGTCGGCACGGCGCCCCAGTTGCAGCGGGCGGCGCGGGGCGTGGCGGCCGTCGGCGTCCAGCACAAAGGCCCAGGCGCCGCCGGTGTCGGCGTAGAAGCCGCGGTCCGGCAGCAGCAGCGCCGGTTTGGCCTCGCCCAGGGTCAGGCGCACGTCCAGCCCCTGGCCCACCTGCAAGGGCGGCGGGTCGCCATCAAAGCTGAGCTCGATGCTGAAGCGGCCGTCCTTGACCTGCGGGTCGATGCGGGCCACGCGCAGCTGGTGCTCGCGCCCCTCGTGCGTGAGCAACGCGGCCAGGCCTTCACGCACGCGGCCGAGGTGGAACTCGTCGAGGCGCAGTTCCAGCTTGAAGCGGCCCAGGCTGTCCAGTCGCGCGATGCGCGTGCCGCTGCGCACGCTCTCACCCACCTGCAGGGTCAAGCCCGTGACGCGGCCGCCTACGGGCGCGCGCACGGCCAGGCCCTCGCTGGCCGCGCGCATGGCGTCCAGCCGCCTGTTGAGGTCCGTCACGGCGCGCTGCATGGCCTGGACTGACTGCTCGCGCACGGCCAGCTCGCCACGGCCATCCAGCTGCTGCTGCGCCACCAGGCGCTCGGCCAGGCTGAGCCGGTCGGCCGAGTCCTCCAGCGCCGAGGGCGACAAAAAGCCCGTGGCCGCCAGCTCCTGGTTGCGCTGGTGCAGGCGGCGCGCGCGTCCCAGCTCTGACTCGCCCTCGGTCAGCGAGCGGCGCAGCACCGCCTGGGCCTGCATCCACGCGGCGCGCAGGGTCGAGAAGTTGGCCAGCTGCTGCGCCGCCTCGCTGGAGCGCGCCATCAGCTCCTGCGCGCGCTGCGTGCTGCTCAACACCACCAGCAACTGGCCGGCCTCGACCCGTGCGCCGTCCTTCACCAGCACCTGCTCGACCCGGCCGTCTTCGCTGGCGTCGAGCAGCACGGACTGCAGCGGCTGCGCCAAGGCGCGGCCGACGACGACGTCGCGGAACACACCAGGTTTGGCCGCTGCGATCTCCACGTCAGCCTTCGCCACAGGCACGCCGCGCGGCCACCAGCGCACCAGAAGCAACATCACCGCCAAGGCCGCGACAAAGGCGAGCGCGAACAGGCCGTAGCGGCGCGGCACGGCCACGCGGCGGTCCATCGCGGCGCCAGAGCTCAGCACGGCACTCATCTCGTGTTCAGCCGCGCAGCGCTTGCAAGGGGCGCAGCGCCAAGGCAGCGCGCAGATGGCGGGCCACGGCCAGCGCCGTCACCACCGCCAGCAGCGCCACAGACGCCAGCAGCACCCACACCGACCCTGGCCCCACCGGCGCACGCTCGACGAAGCCGCTGAGATAGCCCTGCGTGATCAAGGCCGCCACCGGCAGCGCCACCACGCAGGCCGCCAGCAGCACGCCGGCGAACTCCCGCGTCAGCAGCCGGGTGATGGCGCTAGGGCCCGCCCCATGCAGCTTGCGCAGCACGATCTCGCGCTCACGCAGGCGGAGCAGGTAGGCGGCCAGCGCGTAGATGCCCACGGCGGCCAGCAGCAGGGCGAGCAGGCCGGTCACGCCGATGAGGGTGCCGATGCGCGTGTCTTCGGCCATGGTCGTGGCCTGGTGCTCGCGCACCGACAGCACCTGGGCCTGGGCGGCCGGCAGCATGCCGTTGATGAGGTCGGCGAGCTTGCGGCGGGTCAGTGCCGGGTCGCGGCTGTGCACGCTGATGACGCCCGGGCCTTCGACGACGGGCGTCAGGATGCTGGGCGAGCGCGGCAGGCGCGGCCGGTCAAAGCGCAGGTCGTCGATGACGGCCACGACGGTCACCGGCCGGCCGCCGAGGTACTCCGGGTTCACGTTCACCGTCTGCCCGATGGCGGCCTCGGGGTTTGCAAAGCCCAGCAGCGCCGCTGCTGTGCGGTCCAGCACGGCGGCGTTCTGCGCCATTTCGGCACGGTGGTCGGCCGTCAAGCGGCCGGCCAGCAGGCGCACGCCGTACAGCTCCAGCCAGCCGGGCGTGAAGTCCAGCCCGGTGCGCAGGTTCACGGGCTGACCGCTCGGCCCGCTGAACTGCGAGTACCACTTCCTCAAGTCGCGGCCGGGCACATCGTGCGAGGCCGCTGCAGCGACGACGTCGGGCCAGGTGTGGAGCCGGGCCAGCAGCGACTGCGTCTGCGCCGGCATCGTCTCCGGCGGCAGGTCCACGGCGAGGCGGTCGTCCACCGCGAAGCCACGGGGCATGTCGGCCACATGCCGCGCCTGCCAGGCCACGGTGATTGCCATGGCGGCGAACAGCGCGGCGGCGCCAAACTGCACGGTCGTCATCACGCGGCGCAGCCAGCGGCTGGCGCGGCCCTCGCTGTGGCTGCGGCCGGCCAGCGACTCCGCCGGCCGCACGCGCAGCGCGATGTGCGTCAGCGGCAGCGCACTCAGCGCCGCGATGAGCACGCACAGCAAGCCGGTGAGCGCCACCGAGGCCGGTGACAGCACCGGCGCGTCGAAGCTGTGCTGCATCAGCACTGACACCGCAGGCTCGGCCCACCAGGCCAGCAGCAGGCCCAGCAGACCCGCGAGGCCCGCCACGGCCAGCGCCTCGGCAAAGAATTGCAGGCCCAGGGCCGGGGCATCGGCGCCGAGCGACTTGCGCAGGCCGATCTCGCGCTGGCGGCGCAGCGTGCGCACGCTCCACAGGTTGACGAAGTTGATGATGGCCAGTGCCAGCACCCCGGCCGCCGCCGTGGCCAGGCCACCGAGCCGCAGCCGGCGGTCACCGCTGCCCGCGCCGTGCAGGCCGATGTCCGGCACCAGCACCGCGCGCAGCGAGGCCCACCAGCCGCCCCCCTTCAGGAAGTCGGCCGGCATGCCCTTGGGCGGCGCTTGCTGTTCGAGCAGGTGCTGGGCCAGCTCGCTCATCTGCGCCGCCGTCGCGCCGGGCTGCAGGCGCGCGTAGAGGCGGCCGTTGCCCCAATGCCAGCCTTGGCTGCGGTCCACAACGGCCTTGGCCGCCGGCGCGTTGAAGCCCGCGAGGGCGTCGTAGATCAGCGTGGAGTTGAGGTTGGGCGAAGGGATGACGGCCATCACCGTCAGCGTGATCAAGGCGGCCTGCGCCTGGCCGGGTGCGCCCTCCACGGTGGTGGAGATGGTGACCGGCCGGCCGACGACCTTGGTCGTGCCGAACAAGCGGTTCGCGCCGTCCTCGGTCAGTGCCACGCCGTCGGGCGAGTTCAGCGCGGCGCGCAGGTCGCCGGCGATGGGGCGGATGCCGAACAGCGCTTCGAGGTCGGGGTCGGCCAGGACGGAGACCAGGCGCGCGTGGTGCTGGGCGCCTTGTGCATCCACCGCGCTGATCAGCAGCGGGAAGACGATGACGCGGCTCATCTCGGCCACCGGCGCGCCCGTATCGCGCAAGGCGCGGCTCAGTGCCGTGGTGGGCACCTCGCTCCACCATTCAGAGTGGCCGCCGCCGGGGCCGCGCACGCGCCATTCGAAGGACACGAGCCGGTCCACCTGCGGCAGCTGCGCGTCGGGCCACAGCGTGTCGCGCAGGAAGCCCACCGTCAGCAGCGTCAGCGCCAGGCCCAGCGCGAGGCCGCTGATGACGAGTGCTGCCGCAGCGGGCTCGCCACGCAGCTGGCGCCAGGCGCTGCGCCAGGTGGACGAGGAGGTGAGCAAGGAGGCGGGCGATGTCATGTCCTGCCTTGTGCAAGACGCGGACCAGCTCGTTTGCCTGGGGAGCTGCGGGCGGGCGGCGTGCAAAGCGTCCGCCAATGGACACCCCGACTGTCCGATTCCGAACACCGTCTTGCCCGGGCTCTGTGGCCCACATAGAGTCGCGCCCTCCCATGCCGAACATCCTCATCCTCGAAGACGACCCCGACGTGGCGCAGGCCGCGCGGCTGGCCCTGCGCAAGCTGGCGACGGTGGCTGTGCGGCAGTCGCCCGATGAGCTGATGCCGGCGCTCGACGCCATCGCGCCCGAGCTGCTGTTGCTCGACATGAACTTCACCCCCGGTGCCAGCGACGGGGCGGCCGGGCTGGCCCTGCTGCACGAGGTTGTCGCCCGGCGCGATGCACCGGCGGTCATCGTCATGACGGCCTATGCCGAGGTTGAGCTGGCCGTCCAGGCGCTCAAGGCTGGTGCGGTGGACTTCATCACCAAGCCCTGGCGCAATGACCGGCTGGAGGCCTGCGTGCAGGCCGCGTTGGCGCGCCGGGCTCCTGCAGCGTCGGTAGCGCCAGCGGCGGACGAACTGCTCGGCGAGTCAGCGGCCATGCGCTCGCTGCGCGCACAGATCGCGCACGTTGGCGCCAGCGAGGCCAGCGTGCTCATCCTGGGCGAGAACGGCGTGGGCAAGGAGCTGGTGGCGCGCGCCCTGCACCGCGCCTCGCCCCGCTCGGCCGGCCCGCTGCTGGCGGTGGACATGGGCGCGCTGCCCGAGGCGCTGGTCGAGAGCGAGCTGTTCGGCCACCGGCGCGGCAGCTTCACCGATGCGCGCGAGTCGCGCCCGGGCCGCTTCGTGGCGGCGTCGGGCGGCACGCTGCTCCTCGACGAAATCGGCAACCTGCCGCTGCCCCAGCAAGCCAAGCTGCTGGCCGCGTTGGAACGCCGCGAGGTGACGCCCGTGGGCAGCGACAAGCCCGTGCCCGTCGATGTGCGCGTGCTGGCCGCAACCAACCGGCCCGAGGCCGAGCTGTTCGACGCGCGGCACTTCCGGCCCGACCTGCTCTACCGCCTCAACACCGTCGTGCTGCGCGTGCCGCCGCTGCGCGAGCGCGGGGCAGCCGATGTGGCGCTGCTGGTGCGGCACTACCTGGCCCACTTTGCGCGTGGCAAGCCTGCCCGTCACGTGGATGCCGAGGCGCTGGTCCGCCTCGCGGCCTACCGCTGGCCCGGCAATGTGCGCGAGCTGCGCCAGGCCTGCGAGCGCGCCACGCTGCTGGCCAGCGGGCCGGTGTTCACCTGGGCCGACTTCGGCCTCACCGACCTCGCCATGCCGGCGCCTGCCGAACCCGGCCTCGACCTCAGCCGGCGCGAGCGCGAGACCGTGCAGACGGCGCTGGCGCAAGCCGAGGGCAACATCAGCCAGGCCGCCAAGCTGCTGGGCCTGAGCCGCGCCGCGCTCTACCGCCGGCTCGACAAGCATGGGCTCTGAGCAGTGGCGTGTTGCCCTGGCTGCGCTGGTGCTGGCCGCTTGCGCCGCCGGTGTGGGCGCATGGCTCGATTCGCCGCGCCTTCTGGTCGCCTGTGCGCTGGTCGGCCTCATCGCCGCCGCCTGGGGCTGGGCCGCGCTGACGCGCCTGGCCCACCGGCCCGTGCCACTGCCGCCCGAGCCGACACCGCCCCAGTCATCCCCACCGCGGGCTGACCTGGACGCGACCCTGGAGCACGCGCCGCTGGCCCTGTGGCGCTTGGTGGCTGGCAGCGCGCCGCTCGCCTTGAACGCCGCCGCGCGCCGGCTCATTGCACCGGGCCGCGCGGTCGATGTCGCGGCCTTGCTGGCCCTGCTGGACGCGCAGCCGGGGCGGCGCGTTGTCACGCTGCCCACTGAGCACGGGCAGGAGCGCGCCGTGCTGGCCGTGTCGGCCCTCACCGTGCAGGGCCAGGCCTGGCGGCTGGCGGCGCTGGCGCCCATCGAATCGGAGCTGGAGACCGAGGCCCTCACCGCCTGGCGCCAGCTGGTGCAGGTGCTGACCCACGAGATCATGAACTCGCTGACGCCGATTGCCTCGCTGGCATCCAGCGCACCGCCCTTGCTGGAGGGTGGCGAGCACGAGGAGCTGGCCTCGGCCCTGGCCACGCTGGCCCGCCGCGCGGCGCATTTGCAAACCTTTGTCGAGCGCTACCGCAGCGTCAGCCAGCCGCCCGCGCCCACGCTGGCCGACCTGCCCCTGGAGCCGATGCTGCAGAGCGTGCAGCGCCTGCTGGCACCCGCCTGGCACGCGGCTGGCGGCCAGGTCGAGGTGCGCGTGGAACCCGCCAGCCTGGTGCTGCGCACCGATGCCGCGCAGCTTGAACAGGTGCTGATCAACCTCGCGCAAAACGCGCTGCAAGCCTGCGCCGGCCGGCCCGCCCCGCGCCTGCAGCTGGAGGCCCGCCTGACGCGCGGCGCGCGCCTTTGCATCACCGTCGCGGACAACGGCCCCGGCATCGCACCGGGGCTGGAGGCGCAGATCTTCACGCCCTTCTTCTCGACCCGCGCTGGCGGCAGCGGCGTGGGCCTGGCCGTGGTGCGCCAGCTGGTGCATGGCCTCGGCGGCACGGTGCGGCACGCGCGCCGGCCCGAGGGCGGCGCCTGCTTCTTGCTGACCTTCTGAGCGCCGCTCATCGGGTTGCAAAATCCAGGCTCCATGACGGCTGCCGCCCACCCCCGCTTGCCCGAGCTCTTTGACGCCTTCGTCGTCGGCGGCGGCATCAATGGCGTGGGCGTGGCGCGCGACCTGGCGGGGCGGGGCTTGCGGGTGTTGCTGTGCGAGCAGCACGACCTGGCGAGCCACACCTCGTCGGCCTCCAGCAAGCTGATCCACGGCGGGCTGCGCTACCTGGAGCACTACGAGTTCCGCCTGGTGGCCAAGGCGTTGGGCGAGCGCGAGGTGCTGCTCAAGAGTGCGCCGCACCTGATGCGCTCGCTGCGCTTTGTGATGCCCCATGACGAACGCATGCGGCCGGCCTGGATGATCCGGGCCGGGCTCTTTCTGTACGACCACCTGGCCAAGCGCGAATGGCTGCCGGGCACCGAGCGGCTCAAGCTGCGCAAGCACCCCACCGGCGCACCGCTGCAAGCGCGTTTGACCACGGGCTTTGCCTACTCCGACGGCTGGGTGGACGACGCGCGCCTGGTGGTGGCCTGCGCGCAGGACGCGGTGGCGCGGGGCAGCAGGGTGCTCACGCGCACTGCCTGCGTCGATGCCCGCCGCGTGGGCGAGCATTGGCAGGCGCGGCTGCGCGACGCGGCGGGCCAAGAGCAGCTGGTGCAGGCCCGCGCCCTCGTCAACGCGGCCGGCCCCTGGGCCGCGCAGTTCCTGGCCGAGCACGTCAAGCAGGGCGAGCCCGAGCGGCGCAGCCTGCGCCTCGTCAAGGGCAGCCACATCGTCGTGCCGCAGTGCTTCACGCACGACCATGCCTACATCTTCCAGAACCCCGACGGCCGCATCCTCTTTGCCATCCCCTACGAGGGCCGCTTCACGCTGATCGGCACCACCGACGTCGAGCACCACGGCCCCATCGGCCATGTGCGCATCAGCGATGAAGAGATCGCCTACCTCTGCACCCAGGCCAGCCGCTACTTCGCCACGCCCGTGACGCCGGACCAGGTGCTGTGGACCTATGCCGGCGTGCGCCCCTTGCTCGACGACGAGCACGGCAACCCGGCCGAGGTGACACGCGACTACCGGCTGGAGCTGGATGCACCCGAGGCCCAAGCCCCGCTGCTCAACCTCTGGGGCGGCAAGCTCACCACCTTCCGCCGCCTGGCCGAAGACGCCGCCGACCTGCTGGCCCCGCGCCTGGGCAACACCCAAGGTGCCTGGACACGCGGTGCGCTGCTGCCCGGTGGCGACCTCTCCGCCTGGATCGGTGCGCCGAGGCAGCCGGATGCGGACTTCGAACGCTTCGTGGGCGCCCTGACCACGCAGCACCCCGAGCACCCGCCCGCCCTGCTGCGCCGCTGGGCGCACGCCTATGGCTCAGCCATCGCCACCCTGCTGGCGGCGCCTTTAGGCGAAGAGGTTGCGCCGGGCGTCTACGAGGGCGAGCTGGCCTACCTGCGCGACCACGAATGGGCGCGCAGTGGCGAGGACGTGCTGTGGCGCCGCAGCAAGCTGGGCTTGCACCTGAGCGAGGCCGAGCGGGCGCGTGTGGTGGCCTGGGTGGCAGGCCACTGACGCCAGGCGGGCCAGGCTTACCGCAGCCTGGCAGTGGTCAATCGTGGGGTGGCCCGAATGCATCTGCGGGGATAGACTTCAATCTGCATCCACGGGAGACAGCATGCATGAAATCGTTCCGGTGAAGCCCGGCTCACCCATGGCGTCTTGGGCCGGGCGTTCGCCTGCGAGTGCCCTCGCGCGCCTGAGCGTGCTGCTCGGGCTGGCCCTGGTGGCCACCGGTGCCCAAGCCCTGGGCGCCTCGGTGTCCACCGCGCTCTATTCGATGGATCAGGATGCGCGGGTCAACCTCCTACCCAATGCAGCCTGCGGCTCTTCGCTTGACCGTGGGTTCTCCAGCGAAATCAGCAGCCTGGGCTGCACGCACATCTACCGTCAGACGAGCTCCCAGGTCACGCTCCTTGCCAGCGCTACCGCCCCAAGCCCCGGGCAGTACGCCGAGCTCAAGGCCTTGGCGCAGATCGATACCAACACCAACACGGGCAATGCCCCGGCCTACAACCAGTGGCAATACAACTGGGCGATCGCCCGGGCCCAGTTTGGTGACTTCATCCGGCTCGACCCACAGCAGCCGGTTTCTGCAATGCGGCTGACCTTTCAGCTGTCGGGCACCTTGGACCTGAACGATCCACATCATTCGGCCTACCCGTTGGAGAGCCTCGCTTCAGCAGACTTTCGGGTCTCGGTCGGATCGGGCAACCTCTACCCGGACGGGTCCTTCGGTGCCTTCGAGCCCTACGCCTCGCTCACGTCGTCAGTGGTTTCGACGCTGAAGTCGGACGGCTCGCAAAGCACGGTGGTGGTTCCGTACGACAGCATCAACGCCGCAAAGAGTGCGCTCAGCCTGGATCCGAATGGGGACATCACCTTGACCTTGGGCCCCTCATTCTTCAGCAACCCCCAAAACCAGGGCCTCTCACTTAACCTCGAGCTCATTTCAACGGCCAAGCTCTTCGCCTATGTGTCCAACCCTGGTGAGTCGCTCTCGTCCGTGGCGGACTACTCGCACACCTTGCGCATGGTGTCGCTCGAGGCCTTTGACCCCAACGGAACGGACGTCAGTGCGCAGGCCGTGCTGGGCTTTGCCAGCGCCAGCCTGCCGGCCGTGCCGGAACCGGCAACAGCCACGCTGACGCTGCTGGGTTTGGCGGGCTTGGCTGGGTGGGCTCAGCGTCGCGCGCGCCGCGCCAGCCACACGCCACCGGCCAACATCAAGGCCCAGATCTGAGGCTCGGGCACGGCGCTGGTCAGGTTGATGCGGCCGAACACACCGTCGCGCTCTTCGTCCGGGCCGGCCGTGTAGTACAGCGCGTTGGCGTCTCCGAGGGCCACGCCGTTGCCGAAGGCGATGCCCCAGATCCCGTCGATGACCAGGGGCTGGCCGTCGGGGCCGCGCACATAGCCGAGGTCGGCGCCGGTTGTGCGGTCGTAGGCGGCGATGGTGCCGTCGCCAAAGTTGGCCACCAGCAGCGCGCCGGCCAGGGCGCCGAAGGAGTCGGGCGCGATGGCCATGCCCCAGGGGTTGTTGAGCTTGCTGCTGGCCGTGTAGTCCTGCAGCAGGTTGCCGTTGCGGTCATAGGCGGCGATGCGGCCGAGGCCGGGGATCTCCTCGGTGGGCTCGTCGATCTCCAGCGCGTTCTCGGTCCAGGCCACGTAGACGCGGCCGTCACCCAGCACCTGGACGTTGAAGGGGTGCCAGATCTCGGTCAGGCCGGTGGGCCGCGCGAAGGGCGTGCTGGCGGTGATGTCGTTCCACTGGTTGTCGAAGCTCATCACGCGGCCGGCCGCAAAGTCGGCGGCGAAGAGGCGGTTGTCGGCCACCTTCTCGCCCTTGGCATTCAGGGTCCAGCCGTCGGTCGTCATGGCCACGCCGTTGAAGCCGGGGCGGGCCTTGAGGCCCTGGGCCATGAAATCGTCCATCGTCGAGTAGTCCTTGACGACGACGGCTTCGAGCATGCCGCTGGCGGTGTTGCTGCGCCAGGCGTTGATGGTGCCGTCCTGCGTGACGAAGACGAACTTGGCCGCGCCCGCGTTGACGCCGGTGGAGGCACCGTTGGCGTAGTTGATGGCCGGGCCTTGAACGAAGAACTCGACGGGCTGGCCCGGGCGGTCGCTGGCGGCGTTGTAGACCTGGCCGGTGACCTGGGCCATGCCGTCGGCGCCGGGGGGCATGTCGGGGTGCAGGTCGCGCGCGCTGCTGATGATGGGCACGACCTTGAGCCCATCTTGGTAGAGCGGCGTGCCGCCCACGTCGCCGATGTAGGTGGTGGTGGTGCCGGTGCCGGCATTGCTGACCCAGATATGGCCGCCCGCGCCGGGTGGGCGCAGCGCCAGGCCCCAGGGGTTGACGAGGTTGGGGTCAACAAAGGCAGTGGGGGCGTACTTCTCGCTGTTGGCGACGAGCACGGTGCTGCGGTAGCTGCTGCTGGCGGCGGTGGCGGTGTGGGCCAGCAGCAGCGTGAATGCAGCGGCGGCAGCAGTGCGGGTGAGCGCGGACATCATGGTGAGCATCCTTGCGGGCGACCTGCAGATGGACTGGAAGGCGCCCGACGTGAGAACGCTGCCGCGCCTTGGACCCAGGTGCGCGGCAGCGTGAGGGGAGGAGCCGGAGTGGGCTCGATCAGGCCTTGCGGCGGCGCGCGACGAAGCCCACCAGACCCAGGCCGCCGATCAGCATCGCGTAGGTGCTGGGCTCGGGCACGGCGCTGATCTCGATCAGGCGGTCAGTGCCGCTGCTGGGGTGCTGGATGTTGATGTAGGCCTTGTTCGGGTCGGTCAGGCTGAAGAACAGGCCCGTGGTCTCGGAGCCCTGTGTGCCATTGCTGACCCAGCGGCCAATGCCTTCACCGGCGTCGAGCAGGTCGCCGTCCTTGTTCAGGTCGCGGGCAAACCAGACGTCGTTGTCTTGGCCGCCATTGCGGTCTTCGATGATGTACATGTTGCCGTCGGCGTCGATGGCCAGGTTGTCGGCGTTCTTCAGGCCGGCGCCCACCTTGAGGCCGGTGGCCAGGTCGATGGTGTTGGTGTCGACGAAGAGCTTGACCTCGCCGGTGGCGACGTCGAGGTTGTAGACGCGGCTGCTGCCGCCGTTGAAGGAGCCCGAGTCGGTGGTGGTGAAGTAGAGGCGCTGCGTGCCGCCCACGGTCTGGATCTCCAGGTCCTCGGGGCGGTTGAAGCCGGTGCTCTTGATGGAGGCGTGGTCGGCGGTCACGCGGCCGTCGATGGTGCCGTCACCCAGCACGGTGGACACGCCGGCAATGGCGCCGCCCGTGGCATTGGTGATGGCGACCCACGACGAGGCGCCGACGTTGGGCGCACCGCCGGTGCTCTCGTTCTGGCCACCGGCACCCACGCGCAGCACAAAGCTCTGGCCCGAGGCGAAGTAGTCGTTGCCATTGGTGGCATTGGGGTTGTTGGACACGTACTTGTAGACCGCGCCGCCGTTGAGCTCGTCCACAAAGTACAGAGCCTTGTTGCTGTCAAAGGCCAGGCCCTCGTGCGACACGCGCGGGATGACCGAGCGCTGGACGAAGCTGCCGCCATTGGCCAGGGCCGTGGTCGGGTTGGTCACCTCAAAGAGGCGACCCTTGCTGCTGCCGGTGCCCCAGGATTCTTCGGCCGTCAGGTAGCCGCCCCAGGGGGTCCAGCGCGAGGCGTCGCCCGAGGTGAAGCCGTTGGTGCCCGGTGCCACGATGGTGACGGTGCGGGTGCTGTAGTTGGTGTCCCAGAGGTCCACACGCTGCACGCCGGCCGTGCCCGTCTCAAAGGGCATGAACAGGTAGCGGCCGGCATTGGGGCCGGTGCGGTTGGTGTCGATCATGTCCCAGCTGCCCGAGTTGGAGCCAGAGACCAGGGTGTTCTGCGTCGTGCGGTCGGCAATCGCCTTCTGGCTGAAGTTGGGGCTGGAGAGCAGCAGGGGCGTGGCTTCGCCCGCGCCACCCACGGGGATGGGGCCAGCCGAGGCGGGCAGCGGGGTGAAGTTGCTGAAGTTGCTGGTGGCGGCCAGGGCCGGGGCGGCCAAGGCGCCAAGCGTGGCCACGGCGGCCAGGGCGATGCGGGTGCGAGCAAACATGGGTGAGCAGTCCTGTGAGGGTTTGGAAGGCCAGCGGCGCGGTGTGCATCGCTGAGTCCGGCCAGTCTTGCGGCCGTCGATGTCAGGGTTGTGTCAGCCCACAGACAGCTTCGGAAATCCCGCACCAAGCTGCTTGCCTCGCTGGAGGGCGCATGGCTATGTCGACGCGCGTCAGCGGCTCTGGCCGCCGGCCTCCAGCTCGTAGTGGAAGACCTTGGAGATGATCTGCCAGCGGCCATCCACGTGGACCAGGGTGAGCAGGTCGGTGAAGTGCTTGGGGCGGATCACGCACTGCACGCGCGCCAGGGCTGTGACGGGGCCGATGAACTCGATGGCGAGGATGTGGTCGGCGCGCGCGTCGCCGCGCGAGGCGGGTGACGGGCGCTGCGCGACCATGGGCAGGTAGTCGTCCATGCGCAGGCTGCGCAGCACGCCGTCGGTGGCGCAGGCATAAAGCGCGGCCGGGTGGAAGACGCGCCGCAGGGCCTCGGCGTCGCTCTGGTAGAGGCCGTCGAAGTAGGCCGCCAGCACGGCTTCCACCGCGCTGAAGTCGGGTCCTATTTCGGCCCGCATTTCGGGCCTCACCGCCCGCCCTCTGCGGCGGCCTGCCGCAGCCGCGTCACCGTCTCGCCGGCGATGCCCCAGTTGTCGGTGTCCACCTCGTCGATGACGACGAAGGTGGTGGCCGGGTTCTTGTTCAGCACCTTCACCAGCAGTTCGGTGGCGCCCTGGATGAGGGCGGCCTTCTGGGCAGGGGTGGCGCCCTCGCGGGTGATTTGGATCTGGACGTAGGGCATCGTCGGCTCCTGCAGTTCAAGCCGCCAGCAGGCCTTCGGCCTTCATCGCCGCCTGCACCGCCGGCCGGGCTGCCACACGGGCCAGGAAGGCCTGCAGGTGCGCCAGGTCCGAGAGGTCGAGCGCCACGTACTTGGCCCAGCCCGAGACGGTGAACAGGTAGGCGTCGGCGGCGGTAAAGGCCGCGCCCGTCAGGTAGTCGCGGCCGGCCAGTTGGGCATCCACCCACTCGAACTTGTGGCGCAGGGTCTGGCGGTGCAGGGACTTGGCGGCGTCGTCGAAGCCGGGGGTGAAGAGCGGCGTGTAGGACTTGTGCAGCTCCGAGGTGATGTAGTTCTGCCACTCCATCACGCGGTAGCGCTGCAGGCTGCCGCTGCCAGGCATCAGGCTGGCGTTGCCGGCCTGGTCGGCAATGAACTGCGCGATCACCGGGCCCTCGCTCAGGCGGGTGCCGTCGTCCAGCTCCAGCAGGGGCACTTTGCCCTTGGAGGTGATGCCGTAGAAGTCGGCGCCGGAGGCCAGGGTGTGCTTGGCGGTGTCGACCTTTTCAAGCGCGAAGGGCAGGCCCGCCTCGCGCAGGACGATGTGGGGAGCGAGGGAGCAGGCACCGGGGGAAAAGTAGAGCTTCATGTCATTGACTCCGTGGGTTGAAGACCGTGCCGGCATGGTATTCAGCACTTCAAAATCAATAAACATGAGACGATTCACTTCACCTTTTACCTGGAGGCGATGAATGCCGCGCAACTTCGAAGACCTCAAGCTCGGCAGCATCGAACTCTTCTGCCGCACGGCCGAGCTGCGCAGCTTCACGGCGGCAGCTCAGGCCTCGGGGCTGACGCCGGCGGCGGTGAGCCGCTCGGTGAGCCGGCTGGAGGAGCGCCTTGGCGTGCGCCTGCTGGTGCGCACCACGCGCCAGGTGCGGCTGACGGACAGCGGGCAGTCCTACTACGAGCGCTGCCGCCAGGCCATCGGCCAGTTGGTGGAGGCCGAGCGCGAGGTGACTGGCGAGCAGTGCGTGCCCACGGGTGCCGTGCGCATCAGCCTGCCCACGTCCTACGGCCACCACCGCGTGCTGCCGGTGCTGCCCGCCTTCCGCGAGCGCTACCCGGGCATCACGCTCGACGTGCAGCTCACCAACCGCAACGTCGACTTCGCGGCCGAGGGCTTCGACCTCGCGGTGCGTGGCCGCGCGCTGCTGGACTCAGGGCTTGTCGCACGCAAGCTCGAAGACGCCGAGCTCGTCATCGTGGCCACGCCCGACTACCTGCGCCGCCGTGGCCGCCCTGCCGTGCTGGACGAGCTGCAGACGCATGACTGCATCCAGTTCATGCGGCCCGCCACCGGCCAGGTCATCCCCTGGCTGCTGCGCCGCGAGGGCGCGGACTTCGAGCAGGTCACGCGCGGCGGCTTCTGCTGCTCGGAAGACATCCTGGGCGCCGTCACCCTGGCCCGGCATGGCGCCGGACTCTTGCAGACCTACCGCTTCATCGTCGAGGACGACCTGCAGCAAGGGCGCTTAGAGGCCGTGCTGCCCGAACTTGGCGGCACCTCACGGCCCTTCTCGCTGCTCTACCCTGCCCAGCGCCACATGCCGCTGCGCCTGCGGGTGCTGATCGACTTTTTGCTGGCGGCCTGCGGCTTGCCGCGCGCCTGAGCGGTTCAGGGGCTCAGCCGCGCACGGCCGCCTCGATGGCGGCGATGTCGATCTTGGTCATCTCCATCATGGCCGCGAAGGCGCGCTTGGCGGCGGCGGGGTCGGGGTGGGCGATGGCCTGCATCAGCGCGCGCGGCGTGATCTGCCAGTTCAGGCCCCACTTGTCCTTGCACCAGCCGCAGGCGCTTTCGGTGCCACCGCCTTCGAGGATGGCATTCCAGTAGCGGTCGGTCTCGGCCTGGTCGTCGGTGGCGACCTGGAAGGAGAAAGCCTCGGTGTGCGGGAAGGCCGGCCCACCGTTCAGCCCCAGGCAGGGGATGCCCAGCACCGTGAAGTCGACCGTGAGGATCTGGCCCTCCTCGCCCGAGGGGTAGTCGCCCGGCGCGCGGTAGGTCTTGCCCACCGTGCTGTTCGGGAAGGTCTTGGCATAGAACTCGGCCGCTTCCAGCGCGGCGCCGTCGTACCAGAGGCAGATAGTGTTCTTGGGGGACATGGCGGGGCCTTCTTGAGTGAAAGGTGATTGGAGGGAGCCAAGGACGACGTTTGACGGGCGGCCTGTTCGACACCCGCTAGCGATGCACCACCCAGGCGGCCAGCGCCGCCGCGACGGACAGGCCTTGCACGCCGAGCGCGGCCCATGTGAAGCGGCGCCAGACGCTCCCGGCCTGCGTGCGTGCGCGCGCCCACAGGCCCAGGCCCAAAGTCAGCGCTTGCGCGGCGGCCCACACCATCCACATCAGCCCGAGCGCAAAGCAGGCAAAGCTCTCGCAGTGCAAGCGGTAGGTGTAGATGCCAGCAGCCACCAGGCCCAGTGCCCCTGCGGCGTGGCCCAGGACCAGCAGGCGCATGAGCCAGCCAGAGCTTGAGCCGCTCATCGGCCCTCGACGCGCAGGCCTTCATGCGCCAACACCACCGTCTCGATGGCGACCTCGTTGCCCGTGGCCTTGAGGTCGGTGCCGGTGATCTTGGTGGGCCAGGCGTTGCTCAGGGTCCAGACCATGGTGACGCCGCCGGCTTCGTCGAGCAAGCTGATGGTGACGTCCTTGCGCACGACGCTGGCAAGGTTTGCCGACTTGAACCACGCAAAGAACGGGGAGCTGGTGGTGGCCACGCCCCGCTTGAGCGTCACGTCCGAGAACTTCTTGAGGCCCGGCATCTTCACGGGGCTGAAGACCTTGCTGTTGCCCCCGCGGTACTCAATGACCTGGGCCTCCATGTCCAGCCCCGAGACTTCCGTGAAGCTGGCGCTGGCGCCATCGATGCTTACCTGGAAGCGGAACTTGGGCAGCGGCCAAACGGTGCTGGACTGCTTGGATCCGTCGTCGGGCATGGCGTTCTTCCAGGAGGTGGTGGTCAGTACAAGCGTATCGCCATGTCGAAATGCCAGCTGCGCCGGATCTCGACCACGTCGTAGTCGCGCGCCAGCGCGGGCGGGAAGGCCGGGTAGCGCTCCAGGCTGCGGATCACGCGCTCGATGGCATCGTCCAGCTGCGGCACGCCGCTGCGGCGCACGAAGGTGATGGTTTCGACGCTGCCGTCGCTGCGGATGGCCACCGTGACCAGCGGGTCGGTGTAGGGCGCACGCGTGGCCTCCCGGACCAGGTCGAAGGTGGGGTTGAGCTGGATCTTGCGCGCAAAGGCCTCGGCGTAGAGCACCAGCTCGGCATTGCTGTCGGTGTAGCCAAAGAGCCGGCCCCGGCGTGCGGCGTTGTAGCCCGCCTTGAGGGCGGCGTCGCGCTTGGCAGCCTCTTCGTCCAGCTGGCGGCCGATGGCGCGCAGCCGGGCCTCGCGTCGCGCTTCCTCCTCGGCCTTGGCCGCAGCCGCTGCGGCGCCCGCAGCACGGGCGGCCTCAAGCTTGGCGGCGGCTTGGCGAGCGGCCTCCTGTCTGGTGGCTTCTTGTCGGGCCGCTTCTTGCCGTGCCGCCTCCTGCCGAGCCACCTCTTGCTTTGTGGCTTCCTGGCGCGCCGCTTCTTGGCGGGCAGCCTCCTGTCTGGCGGCCTCTTGTTTTGCGGCCTCTTGCCTGGCCTCTTGCCTGGCCGCCTCCAGCCGGGCGGCTTCCAACTTGGCGGCTTCGAGGCGAGCCTGCTCTTGCCGCAGCTGCTCCAGCCGGGCCTGCTCCTGGCGAGCCGCTTCCGCCTTGGCGGCCTCGGCACGAGCGGCATCTTGCCGAGCGGCTTCCTGGCGTAGCGCTTCCGAACGCGCCGCCTCCAAACGTGCGGCTTCAAGACGAGCCGCCTCGGCCTTGGCAGCTTCTCGGCGCGCGGCCTCCTGCTTCTCGGCGGTCTGGCGCGCGGCTTCGGCGCGCAGGGCTTCGAGCCTGGCGGCCTCGACCTTGGCGGCTTCTTGCCGGGCGGCTTCCTGGCGGGCTTGCTCGCGCCGCGCCTCCTCGCGGCGCTGCTCGTCCTTGCGGGCTTCCTCCAGCGCGGTCTCGCGCTTGAGGGCTTCGAGCCGGGCCAGTTCTTGCCGTGCACGCTCGGCGCGCTCGGCTTCGAGGCGCAGACGGGCCTTCTCGGCTTCGGCGGCGGTGCGCTGCTGTGCGGCCTCATCGGCGGCGATGTCGGGTGCCGACGCGCTGCTGGCTGGCTGCTCGGCCGCTGCCGGGCTGGGCAGAGGGGCGGACGCGGCGGCCACGGCCCAGCCCGCGCGGTCGGGGCGGTCGATGGTGATCAGGCGCGGCGCGGGGTCGGCGGCGGCCGGCGGTGCGGTGGCGACGGTGTCGGTGGGCGGGCTGGGCTCGGGCGGCGGCAGCTTGGTGACCGGGCGCCAGATGAACTCGGTCGTGGTGGTGGGCTCGGCGGCGGCCGTGGCCGACGCGGCGGCGCTGGGCGCTGCGGGGACTTCGAGCGCAGGTGCCGGTGTCTGTGCCGGCGTCTCTGGCTTGATCACCACCCGCAGCGGGCTTGCCTGCGGCACGGGCGGCGCATCGATGCGCCGCGTCTGCCAGGGCAGGTTGAAGCCCAGCTCCCCGGCGTCGGGGCCGCCCACCAGCAGCGAGAGCAACAGGCCATGCAGCAGCAGCGAGACCCCCAGCGCGCGCCGGGTGCGGGCCTCGGGGCTGGCGGGCTTGGGGCCGAGCCGCAATGCGGGCTCAGCGGGGCTCTCGGTCACCGAAGGAAATTTCATGCGCTGGATTCAGGCCACCACGCCACGCTCGCGCAGCGCGTTGATCTGCTCGGCACTCAGCCCGATCTCGCGCAGCACGGCGTCGGTGTCCTCACCAAGGCGCGGGGCGGGGATGCGCAGGCTGCCGGGGGTGCCCAGCAGCTTGGGGACGACGCCGGGCACGGTCACCGTTTCGCCATCGCGCGTCGGCTGCTGAAGCAGCATGTCGCGCGCCTGGTAGTGCGGGTCGTGCGCGATGTCGGCGGCGGTGTAGACCTTGCCGGCTGGCACGCTGGCGGCCTCCAAGGCGGCCAGCACCTCGTCCACCCGGCGCGGGGCGGTCCAGGCACCGATGGCGGCGTCGATCTCGGCCACGCGCTGCACGCGGCCGGCATTGGTGGCGAGCTGCGGGTCCTGGCCCAGGTCGTCGCGGCCAATGGCCGTCATCAGGCGCTTGAAGATGCTGTCGCCATTGCCGGCCACCAGCACCACGCCGTCTTGGCAGGGGTAGGCATTGCTGGGCGCGATGCCGGGCAGGGCCGAGCCCGCAGGCTCACGCACCGCGCCAAAGGCGCTGTACTCGGGGATCAGGCTCTCCATCACATTGAACACGGCCTCGTGCAGGGCCACGTCGATCACCTGGCCCGGGCCGCCATTGACCTTGTGGTGGTAGAGCGCGGTCAGCACCCCGATCACGCCGTGCAGGGCGGCCAGCGTGTCGCCGATGGAGATGCCGCAGCGCACCGGCACGCGGCCGGGCTCGCCGGTCAGGTGGCGTAATCCTCCAACAGCCTCGCCAATCATCCCGAAGCCGGGGCGGTCCTTGTAGGGGCCGGTCTGGCCATAGCCCGAGATGCGCAGCATGACGAGGCCGGGGTTCAGCTTGGACAGCTCGTCCCAGCCCATGCCCCAGCCCTCCAGGGTGCCGGGTCGGAAGTTCTCGACCAGCACGTCGGCCTCGGCGATGAGTTGGCGGGCGATGTCCTGGCCCTCGGGGGCGCGCAGGTCCAGCGCGATGGAGCGCTTGTTGCGCGACTGCACCTGCCACCAGACCGAGGTGCCGTTCTTGACCAGGCGCCAGCCACGCAGCGGGTCGCCACCGCCGGGGGCTTCGATCTTGATCACGTCGGCGCCAAAGTCGCCCAGCGTCTTGCCGACAAAGGGGCCGGCAATCAGCTGACCCATCTCGACGACGCGCAGGCCAGCCAGGGCGCCAGGGGGCAGGGCAGTCGCAGTCATTCCTCAATCACTCCGTTCTCACCCGCTGCGGGCGCGGCGCTCGCAGCGGCGGGGCGGGTGATTGTCAGCCGATCACTGGGTGCCGAGCCGGAACCTCGCCACCGCGCCCACCAGGCCGTCGGCCTGCTGCTTGAGGCTGGTGGCGGCGGCGGCCATTTCCTCGACGAGGGCGGAGTTCTGCTGGGTGGTCTTGTCCATGGCGGTGATGGCCTCGCCCACCTGGGCCACGCCCATGGACTGCTCCTTGCTGGCGCTGGAGATCTCGCCCATCAGGTCGGTCACGCGGCGGATGCTGTCCACCACCTCGGCCATGGTGGTGCGGGCCTGGTCCACCACGGCGGTGCCACGTTCCACGCGCTCCACGCTGGAGGCGATCAGGGCCTTGATCTCGCGCGCCGCCTCGGCCGAGCGGCTGGCCAGCGTGCGCACCTCACCCGCCACCACCGCAAAGCCCCGCCCCTGGTCGCCGGCGCGGGCAGCCTCGACGGCGGCGTTCAGCGCCAGGATGTTGGTCTGGAAGGCGATGCCATCGATGACGCCAATGATGTCGGCGATCTTGCGGCTGGCGTCCTGGATCTCGCCCATGGTGCTGACCACCTCGCCCACCTGCTCGCCGCCGCGCACGGCCACGGTGGACGCAGCCTGCGCCAGCTGATTGGCCTGCTGGGCCGAGTCAGCGTTGTGGCGCACGGTGGAGCCCAGCTCCTCCATGGACGAGGCCGTCTCCTCCAGCGCCGAGGCCTGCTGCTCGGTGCGGGCACTGAGGTCGTTGTTGGCGTGGGCGATTTCGGCGCTGCCATTGGCCACGTTGTCCGCGCTGCCGCGCACCTGGCTCACCACCTGGTGCAGGCTGTGCTGCATCTCGCCCAGGTTCGCGAGCAGCTGGCCCAGCTCGTCGCCGCGTGTGCGCAGCTGGCGTGCCGAGAGGTCGCCGTCGGCCACGCGCTGCGCCAGGTCCACGGCCTGGTCGATGGGATGGGTGACGCTGCTCGCGATGCGCAGCGCCAGCAGCGCGCCCACCACGAAGGCCACGGCCGTCAGGCCGATCAGCATCCAGCGGGTCGAGCGGTTCATCTGCTCGGCCAGCGCGTATTGGTCGTTGCCAGCCTGGACCTGGATCTCGGTCAACTGGTTCAGCGTTTCGGTCAGCGGCCTGGCCAGCTTCGCGCTGATGGCCTCCTTGTAGAGCTTGGCGGCCTTGTCCACGTCGCCCGCTCGCAGGGCCTCGCGGGCGGGGGTCAGGCCCTCAACGCGGTAGGCACGGAGCGCCGCCTCGAACACGGGCACCAGCTGCTGCTCCTTCGCCGTCAGTTGCGAAGCCTTGTATGACTTCCAGAGTTTGTCGATGGTGTCCGCGTTCTTGCCCATCTCGGCATCGCGGCTGGCGATGTTGTCGGCGCTGGGGATGAGCAGCATGTCCATCACCAGGATGCGATTGCGGTTGGTCAGCCGCGTCACATCGGACAGCTCGTGCAGTGGCACCAGGTTGTCGTTGTAGACGCTGGCCAGGCGATCGAAGGTCTGGCCCAGGTTGCGCACGCCCATGCCGGCCACCGCCAGCAACAGCAGCAGCACAAACCCGAACGCTCCGATCAAGCGGGTACGGACCTTCAAGCTGTAGATCGCTTCCACGTCGTCCTCCTGAATCTTTGCCGGCTAGCGATGCTAGGAGCCCTGGTGGCGGAAATCCAGGGGCTGAAGCTGTCTGTCGTCCAATACCGCGCATGAACCAAGACCTGCCCCCGCTCCCCACCCTCGCCCCCGGCCGCTATCGCCACTACAAGGGCGGCGAGTACGAAGTGCTGGCCGTGGCCCGCCACAGCGAGACCCTGGAGCCCCAAGTGGTCTACCGCCCGCTCTACAACGACAGTGGCTGGTGGGTGCGGCCGCATGCCATGTTCATCGAGACCGTGATGGTGGACGGCCGCGAGCAGCCGCGCTTCGCCAAGCTGTAGGTACGCCCCGGCATGGGGCTTGCGACTAGGGCCTGTTAACGCGACGGGAATGGGTCGCGTTGTGACCAAAGCAGCCGCAGGCAAGGCGCAAACCGCAAGTCGGGGTGGCCCCCCGACGAGGATTTGCAACGCCGCATGCGGCTGCTTTGGTCACAACCCTCCGGGAAGGCCCGCCACAAGGGGCCACTCGGCGTTGCACCTCTGGCCCGCACGCGAGTGCGGGCGGCGAGCCGCGCCTTGATTGGCCCCTTGTGGCGGGCCTTCGCGACCCATTCCCGTCGCGTTA
This sequence comes from Roseateles paludis, assembly GCF_039872745.1. Classification (NCBI taxonomy): domain Bacteria; kingdom Pseudomonadati; phylum Pseudomonadota; class Betaproteobacteria; order Burkholderiales; family Sphaerotilaceae; genus Roseateles; species Roseateles paludis. The sequence goes on from NZ_JBDPZD010000001.1 coordinate 896,493, forward strand.
ACAGGCCCTACTGTCCATGCCGCTCGACGCCGCCGATGCCCACTCCCTGATGCTTGCCAGCATTGGCGAGGGCATATTTGGCATTGACCTGGATGGCCGCTGCACCTTTGTGAACCCGGCCGCACTGCAATTGCTCGGTCACCGCACCGAGACGGTGCTCGGCCGGAACATGCATGACCTGGTGCACCACACCCATGCCGATGGGCAGCACTACCCCGAATGCGACTGCCCGATCTTCAAGGCCTTCCGCCTCGGGCAGCCCTGCCGCATCGACGACGAGGTGCTGTGGCGCGCCGACGGCACGCCCTTCCAGGCCGAGTACGCCAGCCACCCGCTGCTGGAGCAGGGCCGCGTGGTGGGCGCGGTGGTCAGCTTTGTGGACATCGGTGAGCGCAAGCGCGGCGAGACCCTGCTGCGCCGCGCCAACGATGTGCTCGAAGCCCGGGTGGCCGCCCGCACCGGCGAGCTGAACGACGCCCTCACCCGCTTGCGCGACCTGGCCCAGCACCTGGAGGGTGTGCGCGAGGCCGAGCGCACGCGCATCGCCCGCGAGATCCATGACGAGCTGGGGTCCTTGCTCGTCGCCCTCAAGCTCGACACCGGCTGGCTCGCGCGGCGCCTGCCGGCCGACGAGACCCTGCACGGCAAGCTCCAGGCCATGGGCCGCACCATCGACACGGCGGTGGACAACCTCGGCCGCATCATCACCGACCTGCGCCCCAGCATCCTCGACCACCAGGGCCTGTGGGCCGCGCTGGAGTGGCAGGCGCAAGAGTTCATCGAGACCACCGAGCTGGCCGCCGACCTCCAGGTGCATGTGGCTGCCGGCGTGGTGCCGCCGCAGGGCGGTCTCGCCATCGCGGTGTTCCGCATCTTTCAGGAGATCCTGTCCAACGTGGCGCGGCATGCGCGTGCCCAGCATGTGTGGATCCGCATCGCCGTGGATGACCCGCCCGAACCCACGCTCTACCTGGAGGTGCGCGACGACGGCATCGGCGCCCGCCCCGACCAGCTCAGCGCCCCGCGCAGCTATGGCGTGATGGGCATGCACGAACGCGCCGCGCCCTTTGGCGGCCGCGTCAGCATCGAGACCGCGCCGGGGCAGGGCATGCGGGTGCGGCTGGTGATGCCGCTCGGGGGTGCCTCTTGATCAAGGTCCTGATCTGCGACGACCACGTCATCGTCCGCCAGGGCCTGCGCCAGCTGCTGCTGGAGGCCGGCGACATTGAGGTCTGCGCCGAGGCCGCCGACGGCCCCGCCGCCGTGCAGCGCCTGCGCCAGGGCGGCATCGACGTGCTGCTGCTCGACATCGCCCTGCCGGGCCGAGACGGCCTCGATGTGCTGCGCCAGCTGCGCGACGAATGGCCGCGCCTGCCGGTGCTGATGCTCTCCACCTACCCCGACCGCCAGTACGCGGTGCGCAGCCTCAAGCTTGGCGCGGCGGGCTACCTCAACAAGAGCGCCGACTCCGAGCAGATCACCACCGCCGTGCGCCGCGCTGCTGGTGGTCAGCGCTTCATCACGCCCGCCGTGGCCGAGCTGCTGGCCAATGCCCTGGGCGGCAGTGCCGACGACGACGGCAAGCCCCTGCACGAGCTGCTCTCGCAGCGCGAGTTCCAGGTCTTCCAGCAGCTCGCCGCCGGCCGCAGCGTGGGCGAGATCGCCCAGCAGCTCAGCCTCTCGTCCAACACCGTCAGCACCTACCGCGCCCGCATCCTGGAGAAAACCGGCACGCGCAACGACGTCGAGCTGGCGCTCTATGCCATCCGGCGTGGCGAGGGGGCGGTGCCGGCGCCAGGCGCTTGAGCCCACGTTCCTAGCGCCGCGCCCACCTGAGCACACGGGTCTCGGCGGCTTCGATGGCACCCCAGCCGGGCGCGTTGCTGCTGTTGGCCAGCAGCACGATCACGGCGTCGAGTGCCGCATGGTGCCGGACGATGCTGTGATAGCCCGGGAGCAGGCCTGTGTGGTCAAAGACATAGTGCGAGGCGTAGATGCGCTGTGCTCGGGTAGACAGGATCCGGCCTTCGCGTAGCGCCCGCGTGAAGATGCCCACATCCTGCGCCGTTGCCACCAGAGAGCCGCCAGGCGCCGTGTAGCGCACGGCCTTCAGGTCACCCGCGTGAGCCGGGTGGTAGGCGCTCACGAGCCGGTCTGGGTCGACCGGCCCTAGCGGCCCATGCGTGGCGTGCAGGCCCTGCGGCCTCAGCAGGGTGCGCTCGATGTAGGCCTGGTGAGGCTCTGAGAGCACGCTGTCCAGGATGGCGCCCACCAGCAGGTAGTTGGTGTTGGAGTAGCGATAGGCGGCACCGGGCTCGAACAGCGCGGGCCGGCCACGCACACAGCTCAAGTGGCCTTCGAGGTCCTGTGGCGGGTCGAACCAGTGGTAGTTGCTGGCATCCGTGAAGTTGTAGAGCCCGCTGCGGTGGGTCAGGAGCTGGGTGGCCGTGATTCGATCCGCGTTGGCGAGTCCTTGCGCAGCCTGCGGGAGGTAGGTGGCCAGCGGCCGGCCCAAGTCCAGAGCGCCCTCGGCTGCCAACTGGGCGGCCGCAGCGGCCACGTAGAGCTTGCTGATGCTGGCGATCTTGAAGAGCGCCTGGGGATCGCTGGGCACTTGAGTCCGACGGTCCTTGAACCCGGCCGCGTGCAGCGCGGGAGGACGATCGCTCACATCCACGTAGGCGATCAGGCCGTCGAAGTCGTCGCCCAGCGATGCCGACAGGACGCCAGGCAACGTGGGCGGGAGCGGCTCCACGTGTGCGCATCCCGTCACCGCGCTGGTGCCCAGGGCAGCCAAGCCTCTGAGCGCCGACCGGCGGTTCACGGCGCCGTGCCGCTCAGCCACGGCGTTTGAGCCTGTAGTAGGCCACCAGGCTGCATAGCAGCGTGAAGCCCAGCAGCACCCCAAGCGCCATCTGCGGCGAGATCCAGCGGAACTTGGCCACGTCGGCGGCGGCAAAGGCCAACTGGTTGAGGTGGAAGTGCGGCCAGAACACGGTCTGGAAGTGCATGGAGGCCGGCAGCGGGAAGAAGGTGCCCGACAGGTACAGCCCTGGCAGGTAGACCAGGTTGGCAAAACCCGGCGCGGCCGAGCCGCTGGTGAGCGCGCCCATCATCACGCCCAGCGCACAGAAGGGCAGGGTGCCGACGATGAACACCGCGCTCATGGCTGCCAGCTGCGTGGGGCTCAGATGCGCCTGGCCGGTGACGGCCGCCAGCACCAGGATGGGCAGGTAGGCAATGGCCCCGCAAGCCACGCCCGCGCCGATCTTGGCCGCGATCCAGGCGCCAGCTGGCGCGGGCTGGGCACGCTTGAGCGTGAGCAGGCCTTGCTCACGCTCCATGGCCAGGTTGGGGCAGGTGGCAAAGAGCGCGGCCATGGTGACGGCCATCAGCGAGAAGCCGGCAAACATGAAGCGGCCGGTGTCGGGGTCCTTGGCCACCGCCTCGCCGGCCACCGCGAAGGCGAACAGCAAATAGGTGCCCAGGGGCAGCAGGAACATCGGCAGCGCAAAGGCCGGTGTGCGCAGCAGGCGCAGCAGCTCCAGGCGCAGCTCCAGCAAGTAGGGCGCGACGCTGCGGCTGAAGGGGGTTGTGGCGAGCGGCAGGGAGTGAGTCAGGGTGTTCATGCGGCCTCACGAATAGTTGCCCCCGGGGCTGGGCTGCTCCCAGCCCGCCCCCCGAGGGGGTCAAGCGAACTTGGGGCGGCCCGGCGTTCGCTTGTCAGTTGGTGGAAGGCTTCGTTCAGCCCAGCCTGGCGGACTTCGAGCTGCCTGAGCTGGGGGTCGGCGGCGAGCAGGTCGCGCACCACGGCTTCGGCGTCGGTGGCGACGATGCTCAGCTGGGGCGCGTGGCGGCCGGGCTCGGTGCTGACCTCGACGACGCCGGGCCAGTGGCGCAAGGTGTCGGCGGGCAGTTGCGACTCGCAGCGGATGTGCCGGCGCGAGACCAGGGCGCGCATCTCATCGACGCTGCCCGAGGCGATCACGCGGCCTTGGGCCAGCACGGCCACGCGGGTGGCCAGGGCTTCGGCTTCCTCCAGGTAATGCGTGGTGAGCAGGATGGAGCAGCCCTCGGCCAGCAGCGCGCGGATGTGCGCCCACATGGCCTCGCGGGCTTGCAGGTCGAGGCCCACGGTGGGCTCGTCGAGGAACAGCACCTTGGGCTGGCCGCAGATGGCCATCGCGAACTGCACCTGGCGCTTTTGACCGCCCGAGAGCTTGCCGTAAGGGCGCTCGGCCAGGGCCTCGATGCCGCAGCGTGCCAGGGTCTCGCGCAGGCTCAAAGGAGCTGGGTAGTAGCTGGCGCTCAGGGCCACCAGCTCGTGCACCTTCAAGTCCTTGGGCAGCTCGACGTTCTGCATCATCACCCCGAGGCCCTGGCGGCGCAGGATGTCTTGCGGCGCGCCGCCCAGCAGCCGCACCACGCCGGTGTCGGCGTCATTGAGGCCCAGCCACAGCGAGATGGCCGTGGACTTGCCCGCGCCGTTGGGGCCCAGCAGCGCGAGCAGCTCGCCGCGCCGCAACTCCAAGTCCACACGGCTCAGCGCTTCGAGCTGGCCATAGCGCTTGGAGACAGCGTGCAGCTGGGCAACCACGTCATCAGTCTCAGCGGCAGGCACCTCGGCCGGCACGCTGGCCGCCTTGCCACGGCGCGGGTAGGCCTTGCCATTGAGCACGCGGCCCACCGCCGTGTGGCGCACCAGCAGCTCGTAGCTGAGCAGCAGCACAAAGAGGGCGGTGGAGACGACCAGCGCGTACTTCAAGCCCCAGTGCAGCGGCCAGTGGCCGACCCAGACCTGCAGCGCTGCCACCAGCGGCAGGTGCACGAGGTAGATCCAGTAGGACGCATCGGCCACGTAGCGGATGGCGGCGTTCTCGCGCGTCAGGTAGCGCAGCGCGGCGCCAGTGATCGCAAAGCTCCAGGCCCAGGCCGAGGCCACGAAGGCCAGCGCAAAGATCTGCTTGGCCGGCTCAGGCATGCCGAAGACGGGCTGCGTCTTGTTGATGTAGAGGCACACCGCCGTCGACGCCAGGGCCAGCAGCAGATGCGGCAGCCAACGCTGGCGCAGCGCACTGAGCGCACCCGGCGCCCGCTGCACCAGCCAGCCAAAGGCGAAGGCCGTGCCATAGCCCACGGTGGCCGGCAGCTGCGGCAGCAGGGACTGGTCGGGCGTGGGGATGCCGCCCACGGGCAGCCACATCGGCAGGCCCAGCAGCACGGCCGCCAGCGGCCAGCCCAGCATCAGCGCGCCGGCGGGCCAGCGCAGCACAAAGGTGGTGGCACGGTCGGCCCAGCCGCGCAGCGTCTCGCGCCGGTCCAGCCCCGCCACGGCGCCGCGCACCAAGAGGACGACGGCATAGAGCCACAGCAGCTGGTACAGGAACCACAGATGCGCCAGCGGGAAGGCGCCGGCCTGAGCGGGCATGGCCGGCGCAGCCGGCGGTGCGCCGTTGAAGACCTTCTGCATCCCGAGGTACCAGACAAAGCCGATCAGCGGGAAGAGCAGCAGCCAGCCCACCACCAACGGGACGGCGATGCGCTTGAGCCGGTTGACCCAGAACGCCCGCGTGCCGAGGCGCTGGTGCAGCTGCCGGGCAAAGAAGCCCGCGATGAAGAAGAACAGCAGCATGCGGAAGCTGTGCGCGACGAAGCTCGCGTCGGCCAGCAAGGGGCTGGTCGAGACATCGTTCATCGCCCACATGCCGGGCGGCATGCCGGGGATGAAGGACAGCATCGCGTGGAAGGCCACGCCCAGTAAAAGGGCAAAGCTCCGCACTGCGTCGAGGGCGTGAAGCCTCTCGCCGTTGGGGTGGGGTGACATGGAATTTCCTTCTAAGGGGCCTGTGAAGGCTACGGCAATGGGTCGCGAAGGCCCGAGGCAGGGGGCCAATCAAGGCGCGGCTCGCCGCCCGCACTGACGTGCGGGCAAGAGACGCAACGCAGAGTGGCCCCCTGCCTCGGGCCTTCCCGGAGGGTTGCGACCAAAGCGGCCGCATGCGGCGTTGCAAATCCTCGTCGGGGTCCACCCCGACTTGCGGTTTGCGCCTTGCTTGCGATTGCTTTGGTCACAACGCGACCCATTGCCGTAGCCTTCACAGGCCCTGGAGGTCGCGTCGGCGTGCCGCGACGAGCAGGGGCAGGCTGAGGGCGAGCGCCGTTGCGCCCAGTTCAAGGGCCAGGGCCAGCCAGAACGTTTCGTTCCAGACCGGCGCGGAGGCCGCCATGTGGGCGCTGAGGCCCGGCAATTGGGTGGCGCCCATCATGAAGAGCGACACCCCCATATTGGTGACGATGATCACGCCACCCATCGCGCCCTCGGAGCGGACGTGGAAGGTGGCACAGAGCACCAGCGTGAAGTTCAGCAGCAGGTAGACGCAGAGCAACACGCCATAGGGCAGCAGGCCGTCGGCGATGCCCGGGGCCAGCAGCACCAGGGCCAGCGCGCCGCTGCTCAGCAGGGCCCAGGGCCCCAGGAAGCACAGCAGCAGGCCGAGCAGCTTGGCGCGCACATAGCCGGCCGGCGAGATCGGCAGACTGAGCACGAAGAGCAAGGCGCGCTCCTTGCGCTCGCCGGTGATGCCGAACATGGCCAGCAGCACGCCGAGGGCGATCAGCGCCGTGAGCCAGACCAGGAAGCCGACGTTGAAGGCGACCGGGCCGCCGGCCGCGACGACCAGGCTCCCGAGGCCCACCAGGGTGGCCACCAGCAGCATGGCGCGGTGTTGGTGGAACTCGCGAGCCACGAGTTGGCGGGTGAGTGCGTTCATGACGGGCGGCCCTCGCGGCTGTGCATCACGGTGGCGACAAAGATCTCCTCCAGGCTCATGCGCTGCACAGCCTGCACGGGCGCGGCGAGGCGGGCCAGCCAGTCGTCGCTGAAGCCGTCCACCGTCAGCGTGGCCAGGCTGCCATCGCGCTCACAGTGGACGATCTCGGGCTGGGTCCAGGCAGGCGCGTCGGCTGGCAGGCGCAGTTGCACGCGCCGCCAGCGCTCGAGGAAAGCGCCGGTGTCGTCGTTGGCCACCACACGGCCGCGGTCGATGAAGCACAGCCGGTCGCTGATGCGCTCCACATCCACGGTGTTGTGCGATGAGAAGAGGATGCTGCGCGCGTCGTCGCGCAGCACGTCCATGAACTCGGTCAGCAGCTCGTGGCGGGCCACGGGGTCGAGGCCCGAGGTCGGTTCGTCCAGCACCAGCAGGCGCGGCCGGCGTGCCAGCGCCAGCAGCAGCAGGGCCTTGGCCTGCTCGCCGGTCGAGAGGCCCTTGACCGGCTGCGCGGCCTTGAGGCCAAAGCGCTTGAGCAGCAGCGCCGCATAGGCCGCGTCCCAGCCTGGGTAGATGTTGGCCATGAAGTCCATGTGCCACTGCAGCGTCGCGTGCTGGAGGAGCCGCATGTCGTCGCTGACAAAGCCCACATCGGCCTTGGCGGCGGGCTGCTGCTGCGGCATGGCCTTGCCGAGCAGCCGGATCTCGCCGGCATCCGGCGTCAGCAGGCCCATCAGCAAGCGGATGCTGGTGCTCTTGCCCGCGCCATTGGGGCCCACAAGGCCCATCACCTGGCCGGGTTCCAGCGTGAGCGAGATGTCCTCCAGCGAGAAGAAGCGGAAGGCCTTGCTCACGCTTTTCATCTCGAAGGCTGTTGCAGTGGTGCTCATGCCTCGCCCTCCTCGGGGTGCAGGGTTTTGTGCAGTCGGTCCATCAGGGCCTCGTCGGTCAGCCCCAGGGTGGCGGCAATGCGGCCGGCGGCGGCCAGGTGGGTGTCCAGCTCGGCCAGCTGCGTGGCCTGGGCGCGGTCTTGCGCGTCCGCCACGCAGGAGCCCCGGCCGTGCCGCGTCACGATCACGCCCTCGGTCTCCAGGTCCAGGTAGGCGCGCTTGACGGTGATCACGCTCACCCGCAGGTCGGCGGCCAGCGTCCGGATCGACGGCAGCTCGGTGCCCGGCGGCCAGTCGCCCGTGGCCACGCGCTGCCGGATCTGTTCGACGATCTGCAGGTACATGGGCCGCGGGTCGGCCTGAGCGATGAGAAGCTTGCTGTGCATAATGTGTATACACAGCATATGCTCAGTTCGTCGGCCTTGCAAGTGCTGATTCGGGGTGTCGCGGAAAATCTCGCCCGCACTGCCCTACGCGCCGCACCCTTCACCCCCCCAAACGCACCGCACTACGCACCGCACCCGAAAGACCCACGCGCCCCTTCCCAAAGATTCGGGCGCACAAGGACCCGCAGTGACTGCCGTCTCCATGTCTGAACACATCGCCACCGCCTTCACCGCCGCGCGCGCCGCCGGCCGCTCCATCAGCCACTACCCCAGCAACCCGCCCAACACCGCGCCCGCTACCTTGGCCGAGGCCTATGCCGTGCAGGCTGCCGCCATTGCCCGCTGGCCCGACGCCGTGGCCGGCTGGAAGGTGGCGCGCGTGCCCGGCCCCTTTGCCGCCCAGTACCCCGACGAGCGCCTCATCGGCCCCGCCTTTGCGGCCAACATCCACCGCCCGGTGGCCGGCGCCATGGCCCAGTGCCCGGTGTTTGAGGGCGGCTTCGCGGCTGTGGAGGCCGAGATCGTCATCGTGGTCGCGCAGGACACGCCGGCCGGCAAGACCGACTGGACGGCCGACGACGTGATCCCCTTCGTGCGTTCCATGCACATCGGCGTCGAGGTGGCCAGCAGCCCGCTCGCCACCCTCAACGACCTCGGCCCCGGCGCCGTGATCTCCGACTTCGGCAACAACTGGGGCGTGGTCGTCGGCGCCGAGATCCCGAACTGGCGCGAGGTCCAGACGATTGACGTCGAGACCTTCATCGACGGGCAATCGGTGGGCACCGGCACCGCCCACATCAAGCCCGGCCCCCTGGGTGCCTTGGCCTTCACGCTCAACAAGCGCGCCCAGCAAGGCGCCGCGCTGCGCGCCGGCGACGTCATCTCCACCGGCATGCTCACGGGCGTGCACGACATCCGCATCGGCCAGCAGTCGCGCCACGTCTTTGCGGGCTGCGGCGAGTTGCGGGTGCAGATCACCAAGGCGGGTGGCTGACGGCTGCTTTTGCGTCATAGCTTCGTCAAGAAGACCCAGAAGACCCCGCTGCGCGAGCTGGACATTGCCGATTCACGCTTGAAGGAAGTCAAACATGCGAAGCCATGATCACATCGTCAAGAAGCTCATGGCGCGGTCCGGCGTGCGCGCCGAAGTGGAGCGCATCGAGCGTGAGGAGTCCGCGCTGCTCGACGCCTTGCTCAAGGCCCATCAGGAGGCGGGGCTGACCCAGGCCCAGGTTGCCGAGCGCATGGGCACCCAAGCCCCCGCCGTGACCCGCCTGGAGCGTGCCCTGGCCACCGGCAAGCGCTCGCCCTTGGTGGCGACTTTGCGCAAGTATGTGAAGGCGTGCGGGCAGCAGTTGGTGTTGGGGGTGGCGTGACGCACCGCGAGTCCACCGCAGGCGGCAACCAGCATGGACGGCTGTTCGGGGCCAAGCAAGGATTTGGCATCGAAGTGATGACCGAGCCGGGGCTGAGCGCTCCTTCCGCCGTTTGGGGTCGGATGCGGGTCTGGTGCGCAGGCGAAAGCATTGGAGATTTCTCCGAGCCCCACTGCGCACTCTATGAGTCGTACCTGGGGTTTAAGCGACTGGCCGGCAGGCTGCCGAATCTTTGGCATGTAGAGCTGGATGGACTCTCGGACCAGGATTTGTGGAATCACTTCGACGGACTGCTGTATGGCTATCGAGGCGACGAGCCGCAGCCGGACGACCGAACGCTTGAGCAGTGCAGGGCTGATGAGCAGACCTGGGGCGACTACAACTTCCTGACGAATTGGGGTGAACAGTTCGACGACGACGGAAAGTCCTTCATCCTGTGCCGGTCGAATGGAGAGGTACTCATACTGAACCGCGCTTTCTCCGAGGAGCATGGGTTGTCGGCCACTCTCCCCGTCGCAGATGTACTGGGAGCCATTTTCCAGTTCCTCGAATGGTTCGAATCGGAAGCCAATCGGCTGGCTTCGCCGATTTGACGCGCGCCCGTTGCCGTGTAGTTCCAGCCCTACAGCAAGAGCCACGCGCGATCGATAGCGCGCGCTGAGGCTGCGGCAGAGACTCCATGCAACCCCTTCCCGGTTGCATGGAGAGACGCCGCAATGAGCACCTACTTCGACCCCTACGACGCTGACCGCCCACTTCGCATGGGCTGCCGTTGCGGCGCGCATGCGACTGAGGCTGAACACAACGCAGAGACGGCCGTCGCCGAGCTGCGCCGGCGCAGCGAGACCGAGGACTTCCAGTCCTACTCCAACGAATTCATCGAGGCCTCGCTCGTCAAGGCGCTGATCCCGCAGGACGCACTGCGCCGCAACTTCCTGCGCGCCGTGGGCCGCAAGACGGCGATGGCCGCGATTGCCAGCGTGCTGCCGGCCGGTGCCTTGACCAGTCTGCAGGCCATGGCGCAGACCAAGCCGGCGGCGCTTGAGAAGAAGGATCTCAAGATTGGCTTCATCCCCATCACCTGCGCGACGCCCTTGATCATGGCCCACCCGCTGGGCTTCTATCGCAACGAGGGCTTGAGCGTCGAGGTCGTGAAGACCGCAGGATGGGCGTTGATCCGCGACAAGATGATCAACAAGGAGTACGACGCCACGCACTTCCTGTCGCCGATGCCGCTGGCCATCTCGATGGGGCTCGGGAGCAACCCGGTGCCCATGAATGTGGCCACCATCCAGAACACCAATGGCCAGGCCATCACCCTGGCCAACAAGCACAAGGACAAGCGCGACCCCAAGGACTGGAAGGGCTTCAAGTTTGCGGTGCCGTTTGAGTTCAGCATGCACAACATGCTGCTGCGCTACTACGTGGCGGAGGCAGGCCTCAACCCCGACACCGACATCCAGATCCGCGTGGTGCCGCCGCCCGAGATGGTGGCCAACCTGCGCGCCGGCAACATCGACGGCTACCTCGGCCCCGACCCCTTCAACCAGCGCGCGGTGTACGAGGAAATCGGCTTCATCCACCTGCTCACGAAAGAGCTTTGGAACGGCCACCCCTGCTGCGCCTTTGGCACCAGCACCGAGTTCATCAAGCAGAACCCCAACACCTTTGCCGCGCTCTATCGCTCGGTGCTCACCGCTGCGGCCATGGCCCGCAAGCCCGAGAACCGCGAGCTGATTGCCAAGGTCATCTCGCCCGCGCAGTACCTGAACCAGCCCGAGATCGTGCTGCAGCAGGTGCTGACCGGCAAGTTCGCCGATGGCCTCGGCAATGTGAAGGTGGTGCCCGACCGCGCCGACTTCGACCCCATCCCCTGGCAGAGCATGGCCGTGTGGATCCTGACTCAGCTCAAGCGCTGGGGCTACATCAAGGGCGAGGTCAACTACAAGCAGATGGCTGAGCAGGTCTTCCTGCTGACCGATGCCAAGAAGACCATGAAGCAGCTCGGCATGCCGGTGCCTGAGGGCGCGTACCCGAAGTTCACCATCATGGGCAAGGTCTTCGACCCCGCCAAGGCGGACGACTACGCCAAGAGCTTCAAGGTCAGCAAGATCTCCTGACATGCTGACCTCGCTCCGCGCCAAGGCGGCCCTGCTGTCGCTGTTGATCCTGCTCGTCCTGCTCGGCATCTGGCACGTCGCCACCATGACGAGCACGCCGGCCGCCGCGCCTGCGGTGCAGCTCACGCCCGAGCAGATTGAGTACGCCAAGCTGATGGGCAAAGACCCAACCGCCGGCGCCGCCGCTGCGCCGGCCAAGTCCGGCTTCCCGACCTTGGCGCAAATGGGCAAGGCCATTGCCGCGCAGCTGGCCCACCCCTTCTATGACAACGGCCCCAATGACAAGGGCATCGGCCTGCAGCTCGGCTACTCGCTGGGCCGCGTCGGCCTGGGCTATCTGATCGCCGCCGTGGTGGCGATTCCGCTCGGCTTCCTGATCGGCATGAGCCCCCTGGTCTACCGCGCGCTCGACCCCTTCATCCAGGTCCTCAAGCCCATCTCGCCGCTGGCCTGGATGCCGCTCGCGCTCTACACCATCAAGGACAGCGGCATCAGCGGCATCTTCGTGATCTTCATCTGCTCGGTCTGGCCCATGCTCATCAACACGGCCTTTGGCGTGGCCGGTGTGCGGCGCGAGTGGCTGAACGTGGCGCGCACCCTGGAGGTGGGGCCGCTGCGCCGCGCCTTCGAGGTGATCCTGCCCGCCGCGGCGCCCACCATCCTCACCGGCATGCGCATCAGCATGGGCATTGCCTGGCTTGTCATCGTGGCGGCCGAGATGCTGGTGGGCGGCACGGGCATCGGCTACTTCGTCTGGAACGAGTGGAACAACCTCAGCCTGCCGAATGTGATCTTCGCGATCCTGACCATCGGTGTGGTCGGCATGCTGCTCGACGCGATGTTTGCCCAGCTGCAAAAGGCGGTGACCTATGCAGACTGAGTTCCTTCAAGTCCAGGGCCTCGCCAAGTCCTACCCCGGCAACGCTGAGCCGGTGTTCGAGGGCGTCAACTTCGGGCTGACCGAGGGCGAGTTCGTCTGCATCATTGGCCACAGTGGCTGCGGCAAGACCACCATCCTCAACGTGCTGGCGGGCCTGGAGCAGGCGAGCGAGGGCTATGTCTTCATGGACCGCCGCGAGGTGGCCGGCCCCAGCCTCAACCGTGGCGTGGTCTTCCAGGGCCATGCGCTGATGCCCTGGCTCACCGTGCGCCAGAACATCGCGTTCGCGGTGCGCAGCAAGTGGCCCGAGTGGAACAAGGCGCAGGTCAATCTTCACGTCGAGCAGTACGTGGGCCTGGTGGGCTTGAGCCCCGCCATCGACAAGAAACCCAGCCAGCTCTCGGGTGGCATGAAGCAGCGCGTCGGCATCGCGCGGGCCTTTGCCATCCAGCCGCGCATGCTGCTGCTGGACGAGCCCTTTGGCGCGCTGGATGCGCTGACGCGCGGCAGCATCCAGGACGAGCTGCTGCGCATCTGCGCCGAGACGCGCCAGACCGTTTTCATGATCACGCACGACGTGGACGAAGCCATCCTGCTGGCCGACCGCATCCTGCTCATGAGCAATGGGCCCCGTGCCCGCGTGGCCGAGATCGTGCGCAACACCATGCCGCGCAGCCGCACCCGCGCCACGCTGCACCACGACCCGCAGTACTACCCCATCCGCAACCACCTGGTCGACTTCCTGGTCGCCCGGTCCAAGGACCTCTCCCACGGCCGCGCGCCCAGCGTGCCGCCTGAAGTCTGCCCCGGTCTCAACGACCCCGGCGTCACCCCCACCCAACCCGCCGCACTCAACGAGGAGCCCACACCATGAGCGAACTGTCCCGTCTCGACGTCACCGAAAAAATCATCGCCACCAAGGTGGCCAAAGGCATCAAGTGGGCCGACGTGGCCGCCAAGGTCGGCCTCAGCAAGGAGTGGGTCACGGCCGCCTGCCTCGGGCAGATGACGCTGGACAAGAAGCAGGCCGACACCATCGGCAAGATCTTCGGCCTCAGTGCCGACGAGAAGAAGTGGCTGATGGTCGTCCCCTACAAGGGCAGCCTGCCCACCAGCGTCCCGACCGACCCGCTGATCTACCGCTTCTACGAGCTGGTCAGCGTCTACGGCACCACCTTCAAGGAACTGATCCACGAAGAATTCGGCGACGGGATCATGAGCGCCATCGACTTCAAGATGGACTTGAAGCGCGAGCCCAATGCCGCCGGCGACCGCGTCAACATCGTGATGAGTGGCAAGTTCCTTCCGTACAAGACTTACTGAGCTGGCCATGCAAGCCCGCCCACCGCTCCCGCCTTTCACCGAAGAGACTGCGCGCCTCAAGGTGCGCATGGCCGAGGACGCGTGGAACACGCGCGACCCCGACCGCGTGGTGGGCGTCTACACCGAGGACACGGTGTGGCGCAACCGGGCCGAGTTCCCGCAGGGGCGCGAGCAGGTGCGTGGCTTCCTGCAGCGCAAATGGGCGCGCGAGCTGGACTACCGCCTCATCAAGGGCCTGTGGGCCTTTGAGGGCGCGCGCATCGCCGTGCGCTTTGCCTACGAGTGGCACGATGACTCCGGCCACTGGTTCCGCAGCTACGGCAACGAGAACTGGGAGTTCACCGAAGCCGGCCTCATGCGCCGCCGCTTCGCCAGCATCAACGACCTCCCCATCGCCGAGGCCTCGCGCCTGTTCCGCTGGCCGCTCGGCCGCCGGCCTGACGACCACCCGGGGCTGGACGAGCTGGGGCTCTGAGCCCCTCGGTTCAGCGGCTGTAGGCCCGCTCCCGCAGCAGCTCGGCCACGCCCTTGCGGTTCTGCGCCAGCGCGACGAGGCTGAAGTGGATGTGCCCGCTGCCGGGGCTGAGGCGGCGGATGCTGTCGATCTGGCCGAGGATCTCGTCGGGCTGCCAGCTCTGTGCGGAGTTGTCGATGCGGCTGGTGAAGAGGCCGGGGTGCAGGGCGATGCCGCGTGGGTTCAGCGTCTGCCAGGTTTGCAGCAGCACGTCGAAGGCCTGGGCCGTTTGCGCGCGCGGCCAGTAGAGCTGGGGGGCGAGGTAGTCCATCCAGCCCTCGCGCAGCCAGAGCTCGACGTCGGCATACAGCTTGTCGTACTGGCTGAAGCCGGCGATGCCGGGCGGGCGGTTCTCTGGCCTGGGCAGGCCGAAGGGGCTGATGCCGAAGCGGGCCGGTGCTTGGCCTTGGCGTACTTCCTTCACAAGTGCGTACAGCCGCTTGACCAGTCGGTTGACGTTGTCGCGCCGCCAGTCGGGGCGCGAGAGCTGGCCGCCGGCCATCACATAGGCCTGCCAGCTGGGGCCATCGGGGAAGTCGAGCTCAGGGGCGGGCTTGGCCGGTTCGGTTGACGCGAGCGCGGCGGCGACGGGGTTGGCCGCAGCGCCACCGGCGGGCACGGGGTAGGGGTAGAAGTAGTCGTCCAGGTGCAGGCCGTCCACCGCGTAGCGGCTGAGCAGGTCACGCACCACGGCCAGCAGGTGCTCGGCGGCGGCGGGCTCGCCGGGGTCGATCCAGAGCTGGTCGCCATAGGCCTTGACCCACTCGGGCCGCGTGCGGCTCAGGTGCTGGGCCGCTGCCGGGCCGCGCGCCTTGCTCTGGCGGGCGCGGTAGGGGTTGATCCAGGCATGCAGCTCCAGCCCGCGCGCGCGGGCCTCGCGCAGCCACACGGCCAGCGGGTCGTAGCCGGGGTGCTGGCCTTGGGTGCCGGTCAGGTACTCGCTCCAGGGTTCGAGGCGTGACTCGTAGAAGGCGTCGGCACTGGTGCGCACCTGCAGCAGCAGGGCATTGAGGCCGATGTGCGCCGCCGTGTCGCACAGGCTGCGGATCTCGGCCTGCTGTTGCTCGGGGCTGAGCCCGGGCTTGCTGGGCCAGTCGATATTGGCGACGGTGGCGACCCAGGCGGCGCGCCACTCGCGAGCAGGCGCGCTGGGCGAGCCCGGTGGGCGCGCCGGGCCGGCTGATGGCAGCGGGGCTGGGGGCGCTGCATTGGGCAGGGTCTCGACGGGCGCGGGGGCGGTGCCCTTGGGGCTTTCGCAGGCGCTTAGCCAGGGCAGGCTGCCGAGGGCGAGCAAATGACGACGACGGTGCATGCCGATCAGACTTTGACGAACCAGCGGCGCCGGTACAAGAAGAGCGCCACGCCAAACAGCACGGCCACAAAGGCCAGCGCATGCAGCAGCGAGGCCAGCTCGGGCGCGAGGCCCAGGGCCACGATGGGGGCATAGAGCGCCTGGCCCAGGTGCTGGCCGCCGCCAACGGGCAGCAGCTCCAGCAGCCGCGCCAGCACGCCCGCGACGATGTAGAGGAAGAGGGCGTTCATGCCAAAGACGACAAAGGGCAGCAGTGCGCGCGGCGCCGGGCGCGCAGGGTGCGCGGGGGCATCCACCCAGGCATGCAGGCCCGCCAGCACCAGCAGCGCCCAGCCGGTGCTGAGCAGCACGAAGGGCGGGGTCCAGAGCGATTTGTTGATGGGCATGAGCGTGGCGTCGAGCAGCTGGCTCAGTACCAGGGCCAGCACGCCCGCTGCCGCCCAGCGCAGTGCGCGTTGGCGTGGGCTGGCGGTGCTGGTCAGCTCGCGCCCGGCCAGCACGCCCAGCAGCTGGCTGGCCACGGCGGGTACGGTGGAGAGCAGGCCTTCGGGGTCCCAGGTGCCGGCCTGGGCCCAGAGGTGGGCGGTGCCAAAGAGCGCGCGGTCCAGCCAGGCGCCCACGTCCTGCCCGGGCTGCAGTGCGCCGGTGTGCACGAGGCCGCTTGCGTCGGGCACCGGCAGGGCCAACTGCACGGCGGCGTAGGCGGCCAGCAGGCCCAGCGCCCAGAGCCACAGCCCGCGCGCGCCGCACCCCAGCACCAGCGGCGCCGCACACAGCGTGCACAGGCCCAGGCGCTGCAGCACGCCGGGCAGGCGCAGCGTGGCGAGGTCGTAGAAGGGGAAGCCGTTCAGCAGCACGCCAATGGCAATGATCAAGAGCGCACGGCGTGCCGTGGTGGCCAGCAATTGGCCTTTGTCCGCCCCGGCCTGCGCGCGCCGCGCGAGCGACAGGTGCATGGACACGCCGGAGATGAACACGAAGAAGGGAAAGATGCAGTCCGTCGGCGTCCAGCCATGCCAGTGGGCGTGCAGCAGCGGGGCATAGACATGGCCCCAGTCGCCCGGGTTGTTGACGAGCAGCATCGCGGCGATGGTGAGGCCGCGGAAGATGTCGAGACTGAGGAGCCTCATGAGGCCGCGTCCTCCCGCCCAAACCCTTCAGGGATGCGCAGCAGCGCCGTCATCGCGAGGCTCGGGATGGTGGCCAGCAGCACCCAGGCAAAGAAGGGCACGTAGCCGATGGCGTCCTGCAGCGCGCCGCTCCACATGCCGGGCAGCATCATCCCCAGGGCCATAAAACCGGTGCAGATCGCGTAGTGCGCGGTCTTGTCCTGGCCTTCGGCGAACAGGATCATGGCCATCAGGTAGGCGGTGAAGCCGAGCCCATAGCCAAACTGCTCCAGCGCCAGCAGGCTGCTCACCACCACCAGGCCTGGCGGGTGCACGAGGGCCAGCACGAGGAAGACCACATTGGGCACATGCATGGCCGCCACCAGCGGCCACAGCGCGCGCTTGAGCCCCACGCGCGAAATGACCCAGCCGCCGAGCAAGCCGCCGAGCGTCAATGCCGTGAGGCCCACAGTGCCATAGGCGATGCCGACCTGCTGGGTCGTGAGGCCCAGTCCCCCTTCGCTCGGCGGGTCCAGCAAGAAGGGCGTGGCCAGCTTGAGCAGCTGCGCCTCGGGGAAGCGGTAGAGCAGCAAGAAGCCCAGGATCACCGCGATGCGGGGCTTGGCAAAGAAGCGGGCAAAGACGCCGACAAAGTCCTGCACCAGCGAGCCCGCGCCATGCCGCCCTGGCCCCGGAGCGTCGGCCAACGGGCGTGGCAGGGCCCACAGGTGCCACAGCGCCAGCAGCGCAAAGCCGCCGCCCAACACGCCAAACACCCAGCTCCAGGCCGTGACGATGCTGCCCGTGCGCTCGGCCAAATGGCCGGCCAGCCACACCAGCCCGCCCTGGCCGCCGATATTGGCGAGCCGGTAGGCCGTGGAGCGCACGCCGACAAACGCCGCCTGGGTCTTTTGCGGCAAGGCCAGCAGATAAAAGCCATCGGCCGCGATGTCGTGCGAGGCCGAGGCAAAGGCCATCAGCCAGAACACCGCGAGCGACATCTTGAAAGCCTGCGGCCCCGGCAACGTGAGGGCGACAGACGCGAGCGCCGCGCCCAGCACAAACTGCAGCAACACCACCCACTGCCGCTTGCGCCCGAACAGCTCCACCAGCGGCGACCACAGCGGCTTGATGACCCAGGGCAGGTAGAGCCAGCTCGTGTAGAGCGCGATGTCCGTGTTGGAGAAGCCCAGGTTCTTGTAGAGGATGACGCTGAGCGTCATCACGACCACATACGGAATGCCCTGCGCAAAGTAGAGGCTGGGCACCCAAGCCCAGGGTGACTTGCTCACTCAAGCGCTCCGCGCACGCTGCCCTCGCTCGCCGCCAGCTTCGCCCGCGCGGCTTCAACCGACACCCCCAGCCGGATCGCCACGACCGCCGTCTTCACATGCTGGTCACACTGCGCCAGCATCTCGGCGGCCTGCGGTTCACTGGCGCCGGTGGCGCGCACCGTCAGCGCCAACGCGCGGCGGCGCAGCTTGGCATTGGTGGCCTTGAGGTCGACCATCAAATTGCCGTAGACCTTGTGCAGGCGCACCATCAGCGCCGACGACAAGGTGTTGAGCGCGATCTTCTGCGCCGTGCCGGCCTTGAGCCGCGTGCTGCCCGAGATGACCTCGGGCCCGGTGTCGAGCACGATGCCGATCTCGGCCTCCAGGGCCACCTCGCTCCCTGGGTTGTTGGCGATGCCAATGGTCAGCGCGCCGGCCGCGCGACCGGCGGCCAGGGCACCGAGCACATAGGGCGTGGATCCAGACGCGGCGATGCCGATCAGCACGTCGTTCGGCCCAGGCTCCAGGGCAGCGATGTCGGCGGCGCCCAGCGGGGTGGAGTCTTCAGCCCCTTCCACGGCCTCGAACATCGCGCCCCGCCCGCCCGCCAGCACCGCCACCGCCCGCTCGCGCGGCCATGAGAAGGTGGGCGGCAGCTCCACGCTGTCCAGCACCCCCAGCCGGCCCGAGGTGCCGGCCCCGGCGTACAGCAGCCGGCCACCCGCCCGCAACCGGGGCAGGGCAGCCTCGACGGCGGCTTCAAGTTGGGGGGTGGCCGCCTGCACGGCATCGACGGCGCGGCGCTGGTCGGCGACAAACGCATCCAGCAACTCGGCCGTGGCGTACAGGTCCAGGTCGGGATGTTCGGAGTTCGGGGTCTCGGTGTGCAGCATGGTGTCAGCCGGCAAGCATGCCATGACGAACAGCAGGCCCCCGGGCCACGTGCTCAGAATCTTTTTGGGCGCGGGCTGTAAGGACTCCGGCCCCGGCCCGACCCAAGCAGGCAAGCCGATGCGGCCCTGCCAGCGAACGGCCTGTGTCCCTACCCTCAAACTCTCCTGGAGATCTCTCAATGAACGCAACCCTCAAGACCGGCCTGTCCGTGGCCGCTGCCGCTGCTGCCCTGTTTGCCACCACCGCTGGCGTCACCACCGCCGCCGCCGCTGACGGCATGGTCAAGTGCTCTGGCGTCAACAGCTGCAAGGGCACCTCCGAGTGCAAGACCGCCAAGAGCGACTGCAAGGGCCACAACAGCTGCAAGGGCCAAGGCTGGGTCAGCAAGAAGTCGGCTGACGAGTGCACCAAGGCTGGTGGCAAGGTCGAGAAATAAGACCCCCCCGAAGCGCTTCGCGCCTCCCCCCAGGGGGCGCACCCAGTGGCCCGGCAAAGCCGGTTCCACGGGTGCCGCTGGATGTAGCGCGACCGCCTGCGGCGGCGCGCTGCATGCTGTGCTGCTGTGATCCGCTCGCCCCCAACTCATGACCAAGATCCAAGGCTTTGGCCTCGGCCTGCGTGTGGAGCACTACGCCGCCTTTGAGGCAGGCGTGGACGCTGCGGTGCGGCCCGACTGGCTGGAGATCATTTCCGAGAACTACATGGTGCCGGGCGGCAAGCCGCTGTGGCATCTGGAGCGCATCCGCGCGGACTACCCGCTGGTGATGCACGGCGTGTCGATGTCGATCGGCAGCACCGCGCCGCTGGACCTCGACTACCTGCGCGACTTGAAGGCGCTGGCCGACCGGCTGCAGCCGGGCTGGGTGTCGGATCACATCTGCTGGACCGGGGTTGACCATCGGAATCTGCATGACCTGCTCCCGATGCCCTACACGGCGGCGTCGCTCGATCACCTGACCCCGCGCGTGCAGCAGGTGCAAGAGCTGCTGCAGCGCCCCCTGGTGCTGGAGAACGTCTCCAGCTATGTGCGCTTTGCGGCCGATGAGATGAGCGAGGCCGAGTTCGTGGCCGAGCTGCTGCGCCGCACGGGAGCCGGTCTCTTGCTAGACGTGAACAACATCTACGTGTCGAGCCGCAATCATGGCTTTGACGCTTCCGACTACCTGGACCGCCTGCCCGCCGCCCAGGTCCGCCAGATCCACCTTGCCGGCCACGAGGACAGGGGTGACATCGTCATCGACACCCACGACCACCCGGTGCGTGACGAGGTCTGGGCGCTCTACGCCGAGGCCGTGCGGCGCTTTGGCGCGGTGCCCACCATGATCGAGCGCGACGACCACATCCCGCCGCTGCCCGAGCTGCTGGCCGAGCTGGATCAGGCCCGGGCCGTGGCGCGTGCGGCGTTGGAGACGGTGCCGGCATGACGATGCAGCTCGCCGACCAACAACGCCGCCTGGCCGATGCCGTGCGCCTGCAGCTCGACCCCCAAGGCGTGCTCGCCGCGCCCGTGGAGCCAGGTCTTGCCGTCTACCGCAATGCCTATAGCGCGCGCCTGCTCGCGGCCTTGAACGACAACTACACCGTGCTCGCGCGCGCCATGGGCGACGAGGACTTTGAGGCCCTGGGCCGCGCCTACCTCGACGCCCACCCCAGCCACCACCCGTCCATCCGCTGGTTCGGCCACCAGCTTGCGGCCTTCATGGCCGAGGCGGACGAAGGCCTCGTCGGCCACGCGAGCTTCATCGACTTCGCCCGCATGGACTGGGCGCTGCGTGACGCCTTCGACGCCCTCGATGCGCCCTTGCTGAGCCCTCAGCATCTGGCCGCGTTGCCAACCGAGGCCTGGGCAGACTTGCGGCTGTGCCTGCACCCCAGCGTGCGGCGCGTGAGCCTGGCCTGGGCCATCGAGCCCGCCTGGCGCGTGCTGCGTGCCTGGGAGCCGGGCGACGCGCAACCCGAGCTGCCCGAACCCACGCCCCATCCGCACACCCTGCTCGTGTGGCGCGAGGGGCTCGACACGCGCTGGCGTTCGCTGGAGCCGCTGGAGGCTGCGCTGCTTGACGCCGTGGCCGCCGGCCAGACCTTTGCTGCCCTGTGCGAGACGGCGGCGCCGCTGGTGGCCGACCCGGGGGCGGCTGTGTCAACGGTGATCCAGCTGCTGCGCCAGTGGCTGGACGAAGGCTTGCTCCAGGCTGAAGTACAGGGTTAGCCCCTGCCGCATCCCGGGGGGTGACGTGTGGCGCAAGTTGGCGCCGAAAACGTCTCGCGTAAGAAAATGTGACATTTCCCTTCCGCCCCATGCCCCGAACCAGGGCGTGGTCGCGCGGCAGCAATCCACCACCCCGGGATGTCATGACCGCAGTTCTTCCTTCGCCCCGCTTCGACCACTTCTACCGCCACGACGAGCTGACCGCGCTGCTGTTTGCGTATGCCGAAGCGCGGCCCAACATCGTCTCGGTGCGCTCCATCGGCAAGAGCCATGAGGGCCGCGACATCTGGATCGTGGTGTTGACCAACCTGGCCAGCGGGGCCGACATCGACAAGCCTGCGCTCTGGGTGGACGGCAACATCCACGCCGCCGAGCTGACGGCCTCCACCACCTGCCTCTACTACCTGCACCAGCTCGTCACCCTGCACGGCGGCAGCTCGCCCGAGGCGGCCGTCGTCAACCGGCTGCTCGACACCCGCGCCATCTACCTCGTGCCGCGCCTGTGCCCCGACGGCGCCGAGCTGGCCCTGGCCGACCGGCCGCGCCACATCCGCTCGTCCACGCGCCCCTACCCCTACACCGAAGAGACGGTGGACGGCCTGACCATCGAGGACGTGGACGGCGACGGACGCATCCTCACCATGCGCGTGCCCGACCCCCACGGCGGCTACAAGAAGCACGCCGCCGACCCGCGCCTGATGGTGCCGCGCGAGCCGGGCGAGTTTGGCGGCGAGTACTACCGCTTGATCCCCGAGGGCTTCATCCGCAACCACGACGGCCTCACCTTCAAGGTCAACGCCGACCGCGAAGGCCTGGACCTGAACCGCAACTTCCCCGCCGACTGGCGCCAGGAGAGCAGCCAGGTCGGCGCCGGCCCCTACCCGACCAGCGAGCCCGAAGTGCGCGCCATGGTCGACTTCGTCACCCAGCACCCCAACATCGGCGCGGCGGTCAGCTTCCACACCCACAGCGGCGTCATCCTGCGCCCTTCCGGCAACCAGGCCGACAAGGACATGGCGCCCGAGGACCTGTGGCTGATCAAGCAGTTCTCAGCCCTGGGCGAGAAGCACACCGGCTACCCGGCCGTCAGCATCCACGAGGACTTCCGCTACCGGCCCGACGACGTCATCAGCGGCACGCAGGATTGGCTCTACGAGCACCTGGGCGCGCTGTTCTGGGTGGTGGAGCTGTGGTCGCCCAACAAGGAGGCAGGCATCGAGGGCTACAAGTGGATCGACTGGTTCCGCGACCACCCGGTCGAGGACGACTTGAAGCTGCTCAGGTGGAGCGACGAGCAATGCGGCGGCCAGGCGCACGTGGCGTGGACGCCCTTCCAGCACCCGCAGCTCGGCGCCGTCGAGATCGGCGGCTGGGACAAGATGAACTACTGGCGCAACCCGCCGCCGCAGCTGCGCGAGCGCGAGGCCGCGCGCTTCCCCGCGTGGCTGACGCAACTCGCCATGAGCCTGCCGCAGCTGGAGCTGCTGCGCACCGAGGTGCGCGCCCTGGGCCCCGACACCTGGCGCGTGCGCCTGGCCGTGGCCAACAGCGGCTACCTGCCCGCTTACGTGACCCAGCGCGCCCTGCAGCGCAAGACCGTGCGCGGCGTGATGTTCGAGATCCACATGCCCGTGGGCGACCCCGCCATCAGCCTCATCGGCGGCCGCGAGCGCATCGAGGGCCCGCAGCTCGAAGGCCACGCGCCCAAGCAGACCCAGCTCGCCTTCCTGCCCACCCGCGAACCCATGGCCGACCGCGCCGTGGCCGAATGGGTGGTGCGTGCGCCGGTGGGCACGCGGTTGGCGCTGAGCGCGAGCGCGGAGCGGGCAGGGGTGGTGCGGACCGAGGTGGTGCTGGACTGAGCGCAGGATCGGGCGCGACTCAGAAGGTGTTTTGTGTGGCGAGGCCCATGCCGGGTCCCGCCCCTCAAAGATTCCCCGCGAACAGCTTCTTCAACACCAGCCCCTTGAAGCCCGCCGCCTCATCCAGCCCCAGCCGGGCCAGATAAGCCGGCGGCGCTTCGCGCCCCTCCCACACGCTGCGCAGCGCCGTGCTCACCAGCTCCACCGGGTGGTGCAGGCTCTTCTTGAGCCGGCGCAGCGCGGCCACGATGTGGATCTCGTCGTCGGTCAGGTCGGTGCCGAACGGGAAGCCCGGCAGCAGGCCCTGCGCGGTGAAGGGATGCAGCTTGGCGTCCAGGGCCTCGGGCGTGTTGTGCGTCCAGGCTTCGGGCAGGGCCCAGTCGGCTTCCAGCTTGCCGTGCTTCTTTGCGGCCGCCACCAGCTCGGGCTGGAAGCGCGAGTCGGCAATGCGCAGCAGGCGTTTGATGATCTCGGCATCGCACTGGCCGCGCAGGTCGGCCACGCCGTACTCAGTGACGACGATGTCGCGCAGATGGCGCGGGATGGTGCAGTGGCCGTACTGCCAGACGATGTTGCTGACGGGGCCGTGGGCCGTCTCGTGGCAGGCGCGCAGGATCAGGATGGAGCGCGCATCGGGCAGCGCATGCGCCATGGCCACGAAGTTGTACTGGCCGCCCACGCCGCTGACGACCTGGCCCGACTCCAGCGCGTCTGAGGCCGCAGCACCGAGTAGGGTGACCTTCATGGTCGTGTTGACGAACGAGGCCTTGACGCGTTGGGCGCGGCGCAGCGCGGACTCGTGCGGGTCGGCGCTGTCCAGCTGGTTGATACGGTCGATGCGGTCCATGCGAATGGCCGCGCGCTGCGCGGGCGACAGGCGCCGCAGCTGCTCGTAAAAGCGCGTGGGGCCCAGGAAGAAGCCGCCCGTCATCAGCGTGCCGCCGGGCAGCTCGTCGGGCAGCAGGCTGCCGTCGTTGACGGCCTGCTGGGTCACGTGGTCGTCAAACACCCGCCGCTTGATCACGCCGGCGTCGATCAACTGCAGCAGGCCGTTCACGAACATTTCCGAGCAGCCATAGAGCCCGTGCTTGAACGGGCCGCGCTCGGCGCCGGTGGCTTCGGGTTCGAAGCAGGCGAGCATGGCCGCGTGCGCCTCGGGTTGGCGGTCGCGCAGGATCAAGGCGTGGGCCACCGCGTCGCCCAGCGAGCCGATGCCGATCTGCAGCGTGCCGCCGTCGCGCACCAGGCTGCTGGCGTGCAGGCCGATGGCGTGGTCCACGGTGCTGACCTTGGCGTTGGGCGGCGCGAACAGGGTGTGGGTGCTGGCCGGGTCAGTGACCACGATGTCGAAGAAGCCGGGCGGCACCACCGCGTCGCCCAGCATGAAGGGCATCTCGCCGTTGATGCAGGCGACTTTGAGCAGCGGCTTGCCGGCGGCAGCCATGCGCTCGGCCAGCTCGGCGGTGACGTCGGGGTTGCTGGAGAGGCTGAGCTCGCCGTCCTGGCCGGCCGCCACCGCCTGCGCCAGCACGTTCAGGCCCTGCTGCAGCATGTCGCGCGCGGCAAAGCTGTAGTTGGTGCAGATGTAGTGCTGCTGGGCGGCGTCGTTGTGCAGGTAGTCGCCCGTCTTCATGAAGAACTCGCGCACCTCGATGTGCGGCGGCAGCCGGCCGGCGCGCGCGTCCTTCACATAGGCCAGGTCCGGGTAGTCCTTGAAGACGCGCTCGACGACGGGGTCCAGGAAGGCGCGCTCCAGCTCGCTGGCGGCGCTCGGCTTCTCCAGGCTCAGCGCGGTGACGATGGTCAGCCGACGCGACGGGTCGGCGCGCATGCGCTCATAGAGCCGGTTGACGAAGGGGTTGGGCTTGCCGATGCCGAGCGGCAGACCCAGCACGATGGGGCCATCGATGCGGGCCAGGACCTGGTCAACAGCGTCGTCGATCCGGGTCAGGACTTGTGGGTTCATGGAGCCTCCTTGCGAGGTCCAGTGTGGCGCCGTTGTCGCGGCCTGGCCTTGAGCCAGGGCAAGGCCGGTTCAGTCGAACAAATGCCCCAGGTCGCGGTGGCCCATCTGGTCGGCCTTGGTGCGCAGGTAGCGCTCGTTGTCCGGCCCCGGGGCGGTCAGCACCGACTCGCGGGCCACCACCTCCAGCCCCAGGTCCTGCAGGGCGGCCACCTTGAGCGGGTTGTTGGTCAGCAGGCGCAAGCGCTGCACGCCCAGGTGGCGCAGCATGCAGACGGCGGCGTCGTAGCGCCGGGCGTCGATGGGCAGGCCCAGCATCTCGTTGGCCTCGATGGTGTCAGCCCCGGCATCCTGCTCGGCATAGGCGCGCAGCTTTTGCACCAGGCCAATGCCCCGGCCCTCGTGGCCGCGCATGTAGACGATGGCGCCGCGCCCCTCGTCGGCCACGCGCTGCATCGCGGCCTCCAGCTGCGGGCGGCAGTCGCAGCGCAGCGAGCCAAACACCTCGCCCGTCAGGCACTCGGAGTGCACGCGCACCAGCGGCGGCTCGTCGGCCGACCCCTGAGCAATATCACCCAGGGTCAGCACCACGTGCTCCTGGCCGGTGGCTTCCTCGCGGAAGCCATGGATGGTGAACTCGGCAAACGGCGTTGGCAGCCGGGTCGCAACGATGCGGGAAATCTTCATCACGGTGCATTGTCCCTCCCGCGCTGAAAAGCGCCTGTCGCCTTCGGTGAGGCCGGGGTAGCGCTGCCCCGGAAAATTCCTGCCACAAATCGACGAAATCGGCCGCTTGAACCTCCCCAGACAGGGGGGCGCCAAGGCCGGATTTTTCGGGCGTCTCGCTAGAATGAAGTCCTCTGCAGTCCCTGCGACTCCCTCGCGGACCTCCACGCCAACGTTGTCATGCGCCTCTCCCGCCTCGCTTCCTTCGTCGCCACCCTGGCTCTGAGCCCCCTGGCCTGGGCCGGTTTCTCGCCGCTGTCGGGGCAAGAGGTCTTGCAGCAGTTCAACCTCGTGGCACTGAGCGGGGGCACCAGCGCCACGCACGTGCACGGCCGTGGCTGGATTGGGGGCAACTTCGTGGCCAATTCGGGCGCCGAGTTCGCTAACGACTCGCCCATCCCCACCTCCAACTACGCCGCCCTCACGGTGACGGGCAGCGTGACCGGCAGCCAGGTCACGGTCAACAACAACGGCTCGGCCGCTGTGGGCCTGGTGGCCGGCGGCAATATCAGCACCACCGGCATCTCGACGGTGAACAACGGCGGCGGTGCCGTGTCGGGTAACGCCACCAACATCAACTTCAACGGCGGGGCCGCCTATGTGGGCGGCACTGCCACCAATGTGCAGTTCAACGGCGGCCGTGTGGCCAACCTGGCCGACAGTGCCAAGCTGCAAAACGCCTACACAGCCTCCAGCTCGACGGACATGAAGGCGGTGATGTCCGGCCTGTCCAACCAGCTCGCCGCGCTCACGGCCAACAGCACGGTGTCCATGTCGGGCAGCAAGGCCGTCTTCACGGCCGTGGCCGGGGCTGATGGTCGCGCGGTGTTCAACCTCAATGGCGCGCTGGGCGCCACGGTGTTCGGGGCGACCGAGTTCGAGTTCAACCTCGGCAGTGCCACCACCTTCATCTTCAATACCGACCTGACCAGCGTCACCGTTGGTGCCAACTTCCTGGGTGGCAGCGCCACGGGCCTGCTCGCGCATGCAGCGGTCTGGAACTTCAACAAGGCCACCAGCCTGAACGTGAACGCCCAGTTCGGCGGCACCATCCTGGCGACCAGTGCGACCTTCAAGAACACCGCTGACATCGAAGGCTCGGTGATCGTGGACACCCTGAACAGCACGGGCAACCAGATCCACCTGTACTCGTTCACCGGCAATGTGGGCGGCGGCTCCAACAAAGTGCCTGAGCCCGAGTCCCTGGCCCTGGTGGGCCTGGCCCTGGCCTGCGCGGCGCTGGCGCGTCGCCGTCAGCGCATTTGACCCAAGCGCGCGCGCCCGTCGTTGCGCTGCTGCTGAGCGGCCTGCTGGCTGGCGCGGCGCTCGCCGCCAACCCGCCCGCCACGTCCACGGCGCCGGCCACCGAACGCAAGCGCGAGCTGGCCGACAGCTTCTTCGGCAAGGCCGAAGCTTGCTGGGACAAGCGGGACCTGGCCTGTGCGCTGGAGAACGTCCGCAAGGCCCTGATCACCGACCCCGACATGCTGCTGGCCCAGGTGCTGCTGGGCCGCGTGCTGCTGGCCGGTGGCAATGCCGCCGGGGCCGAGGCGGCGGTGGAGCGCGCCTTCAAGCTGGGCATCGACCCCGGCGAGCTGGCCCCCACGCTGGCCGAAGCCCAGCTGCTGCAAGGCAAGCACCGCGCACTGCTGACCGACGCCCGGCTGGACCCCGCGCGCTACGCGGCCGGCGTGCAGCGCCACCTCAGCCTGATCCGCGCCCGCGCCCACCTGGAGATGGGCGCGTCTGACGCCGGCCTCGCCCTGCTGGAGCCACTGCGCAAGGCCGAGCCCGAGTCCCCCGAGCTCGCCCTGGCCGAGCTACCGCTGCGCCTGCAACTCGGCCAGCTCCCGCAGGCCATGGCGCTGGCCGACCTGGCGCTCAAGCGCGAGCCCCAGTCGGCCGAGGCCCGCTTTGCACGCGCCCTGGTGCTGCAAGCCCGGCAGGACCCCAAGGCCGCCGAGGCCTTCGACCAGGTGCTGGCCGTTGAACCGGGCCACCTCGAAGCGCGCCTGGTGCGCTTGCAGATGCACGCCGCGCAGGGCGAGTGGGACGCCGTGCGTGCCTCGCTCAAGCTCATCCCCGCCGCCAAGGCTGCGGACCCGCGCGTGCTGTACTTCCACGCGCAGGACGCCGCCCAGCGCGGCGACAGCAAGGCCCTCACCACCCACCTTCGCAAGATCGCCGAGCAGATCGACGCCCAGCCCGAAGCCCTGCTGCGCTACCGGCCGCAGATGCTGCTGCTCACCGGCCTGGCGCACTTCGGCCTGGGCGAGCTGGACGCCGCCAAGCGCGCCTTCGAGATCTACCGCGACAGCCGTGGCGGCTCGGGCGAAGCCACCCATCTGCTGGCCCAGCTCTACCTCAACCAGAAGCAGACCGACGCCGGCATCGCCGCGCTGGAAGCGCATTTGCGCAGCCGCCCGACCGACGCCAAGACCCTGGGCCTGCTCGGCCAGGCGCGACTGGCGGCCGGCCAGCCACAGCAAGCCGCCACGCTGATGCGCGAGGCCCTGAGTGGGCAGGACCGCCCTGAGTTCCAGGCCGTGCTGGCGCAAAGCCTGCTGCGCATGGGCCAGTCGGCCGAGGCGCTCAAGGCCCTGCAAGCGGCGGTGCGCAAGGAGCCCGCGCGCATCGAGTTCGGCCTGCAACTGGCCGAAGCCCTGCTCGACACCAATGACCCCAAAGGCGCGCAAGCCCCGCTGGCCGAGCTGGCCCGGCGCTTCCCTGCCGACGCACGCGTCCCCATGCTGCTGGGCCGCCAGCGCCTGATGCTGCGCGACCTGGCCGGGGCCCAGCAGGCCTTTGAGGCCGCGCTCAAGCTGCAGCCCAGCCTCACGGCCGCCAAGATCATGCTGGCGCGTGTCGAGGTCGACCAGGCCCGCCCCGACGCCGCAGTGGCGCGCCTGACGGCCATGCTCAAGGCCGATGAGAGCGCCGTCGATGTCTGCCTGGAACTGGCCGCCATCGACGACGCGCGCGGCCGGCTCAAGGAGGCGCTTGGCTGGCTGGAGCGCGCCATGGCCAAGGCCGTCGCCCGCGACCAGCGCCCCTTTGCCGCCAAGGTCGAGCTGCTGATGCGGCGTGGCCAGCCGGTGGAGGCGCGCGCCGCCGCCAAGGAGCTGCTGGCCCGCGCGCCTGATGACTTTGACGCCCTGGTGCTGGCCGCCCGCGCGGCGTTGGCCGGCAACGATGCCGCCGCCGCGCGCCCCTGGCTCGCGGCCGCCGCCAAGCAAGTGGGGCAGGATGCGACGTCGCAATGGCTGGTGGCCCGCTTGCAGGTCAACGCCCGCGACTACCAGGCCGCGTCCGACCTGCTCGACAAGGCCCTGCAAAGCCAGCCCGGTTCCATCGCGCTGCAGTCGCTCAAGGTCGAGACCGACCTGCGCCTCGGGCGCCTTGATGCCGCCGAGCAGCGCGCCCGCCAGGTGGCCAAGGACCGGCCGAACGACGCCCAGGCGCAGAGCCTGCTGGGCCAGGTGGGCGTGGTCAAGGGCGATGCTACGCTCGCGCTCGACGCCCTGCGCAAGGCCCACGCCACCGCGCCCAGCAGCGAAAGCCTGCTGCGCCTCTACGCCGCCCAGCTCAACCCCACGCGCGACCCCGGCCCGCAGCTGGCGATGCTGGAGCAGTGGCTCGCCAAGCGGCCCGACGACGCCGTGGTGCGCAATGCGCTGGCCGAGTCACTCGTCATGTTCAATCGCCTGCCCCAGGCGCGTGATCACTACGAGCGCCTGCTCAAGCAGACAGGCTCCAACGCCGTGCGCAACAACCTCGCCGAGGTGCTGCTGCGCCTCAAGGACCCTCGCGCCTTGGCCCTGGCCAACGAGGCCGTCAGCCTGGAGCCCACCAACCCCAATGTGCTCGACACCGCCGGCTGGGCGCATGCCGAGGCCGGCCAGCTCGACCGCGCCCTCGCCCTGCTGCGCGATGCCCGCCTGCGCCAGCCCGGCGCCGCCGCCATCCGCTACCACCTGGCCGCCGTGCTGGCCCGCAAGAACAAGCGCGACGAGGCCTTGGTCGAGCTGCGCGCCGCACTCGCCAGCCCCGAAGGCTTTGCCGACCGCGCGGCGGCCGAGGCGCTGCTGAACTCGCTCCAGGGGCGTTGAGCGCCAGGCCCCGGCAGGGCCGGGTCTTGCGCGCCAGGCTGCTGCGCAGCGCCTTCACCACCTTTTCTCGTCACTCCTGGTGATGGCAGCGCCGGTGCAAGCCGGCACAGTGGGCTCCAACAACCATCGCCCGCAAGGGCTGGAGCGGAGAACCCTATGGATGACTTGCTGGACTCACCGGTGGCCTCGCCCGATCTGGGCGGCGCCGAACCCTTTCCCCAAGCTGCTGCCGACACGGTGGACGCCCAGGCGCTGCGCGGTTCGTCGTTTGACTTCCTGTCGCGCCCCGGCGCCGACCTGGGTGCCAAGGCGGCGGCCTTCCACGACTGGGCGCAGTGCCGTGTGCGCGAAGGCGTCTTCCCCTATGGCAAGCGGCTGGGCGGCCGCCCGGGCGCTACCGCCGAGCTGACCTTGCTGGACGGCCAGCGCAGCGCGGGGCTCAACTTCTCGTCGCAAGAGTATTTGTCGCTCGCCCGGCACCCGCAGGTGCTGGAGGCCGCGCGCGCGGCCATGGAGCGCTATGGCGTGCACAGCGCCGGCTCCACCGCCCTGGCCGGCAATGTCGAGGAGTCGATGGCGCTGGAGGCCGAACTGGGCGCGCTGCTTCAGATGCCCGAGGTCCTGCTCTTCCCCACCGGCTGGGCGGCGGGCTTTGGTGCCGTCAAGGGCCTGGTGCGCGAGACCGACCACGTCATCATCGACCAGCTCGCGCACAACTGCCTGCATGAGGGCGCGCGCGCTGCCACGTCCCACATCC
The DNA here is from genome assembly GCF_039872745.1 of Roseateles paludis. Classification (NCBI taxonomy): domain Bacteria; kingdom Pseudomonadati; phylum Pseudomonadota; class Betaproteobacteria; order Burkholderiales; family Sphaerotilaceae; genus Roseateles; species Roseateles paludis. Next base: position 926,967 of record NZ_JBDPZD010000001.1, read on the forward strand.
ACCTGCACCGCCACCTCGATGCCGACCACGTTGAGCGCCTGCTCAAGCGCGTGCGTCAGCGCGATGCCGAGGCCGGCATCCTGGTGGTGGCCGAGGGCGTTTACAGCATGGACGCCGACTCACCCGACCTGGCCCGCCTGCAGGCGCTGGCGCGCGCACACGGTGCCTTGCTGATGGTGGACGTGGCCCATGACCTCGGCTGCATGGGCCCCGGCGGCAGCGGCCACATCGGCCTGCAGGGCATGCTGGGCCAGGTGGACCTGGTGATGGGCTCCTTCTCCAAGACCTTTGCCTCCAACGGCGGCTTCGTGGCCAGCCACACGCGGGCCATCAAGGAGTATTTGCGCTTCTACGCCGCGCCCAACACCTTCTCGAACGCGCTCTCGCCCGTGCAGGTGGCCACCGTGCGCGCCTGCCTGCGCCTGATCCGCTCGCCCGAGGGCGAGGAGCGCCGCACGCGGCTGATGCGCGCCATCACCGCGCTGCGCAGCGGCCTCACCGAACGCGGCCTCACCGTGCTCGGCCAGCCCTCGCCCATCGTGCCCGTGATGCTGGGCAACGACGCCCTGGCCCGCCTCGCCTCCCGCGAGATGGGCGAGGCCGGACTGCTGGCCAACCTGGTCGAGTACCCAGCTGTGTCACTCAACAGCGCGCGGCTGCGCATGCAGGTGATGGCCGACCATTCGCCGGCCCAGGCGCGCACGGCGGCCTGGTTGGTGGCGGATGGGCTGGAGCGGGCCAGCGCCTCGTTGCAGCGCTGAGGCAGCTGACCCACACCGGCTTCGCGAACACATCCCGTTGCGAGGGCACCGCGTTCTTGCGCCACGCCGTGAATTCACCGGAGTTCGAGCGATGCTTGCCTGCTCTACCGAGGCCAAGCAACTTGCCGACACCCGTCAATGCCCCACCAGCCAGTGATGCCTGGCCCAGGGCGCTAGACGTCTAGCCTCCGTGAGGTGCGACGCGGCGTGCTCGCCAGGCGAAGACGGCAACCAAACCACCCAGCATCAGCGCCACAGAGGCGGGTTCGGGCACAGGCGTCAACAGCACGCCATGGGTCGAGTAGAGGGAATAGACCCCGACGGCAACGCCAGAGCTGTTGACGCCTAGGATCCGCGTGCCTTGTGCGAACTTCCAGGTCTCCGCCCCATGCGAGACGAAGCCAGAGTTCCATTCAGGGCCGCCCGGAGCGGGCGGCGTGGACCCAGAAGAGCCGACAAGGTAGCCCGCATCAGAAACACCGTACAGGAATGTGTAGGCATCCCCGCCAACGCTAAAGGTTTCGACGTGGCCGTTCTGAAACACGAAAGAGCGTAAGCCAGCATCAGTGCCCATGCGACCGACAACTTGGCCACTGTCTGTGACGCCTTCGATAGCGGAGCCGTAGCTTCCAGTCGGCGACATGTCCGAGAGGAGTCCGGTGTTCCGGTCGAGCAGAAAACTGGAAGCTGTTCCCAGCTCTGAATACGCTTGGACGCCGAGGTAACGGCCATTGGGCGAAATGGCGCGGACCGTCGTCGAGGCCGCCCCCGGCACTTCAATCAGTTCAAGTCCGCTGACCGAGCTGACAAACCCGAGCCTTCGTCCTGAGCCGAAGTCGGTGAACCCGCCGACGACCTCGTCGAGGTCACTCAGGCCCGCATAGACAACGTTGGGGTCGTTGCCAGGAGTGCTGAGCAAGGTGTACTGACCGCCAGCGCCGTCAGGTTTGCCGTTCCACAAGAAGGCGAGCGGGCCGGATGCGGCAAGGATGACGCCTCGGTTGTTGATGTCCACCAAGGGCATCGGCGCGACTTGCTGGGTGTAGCCGGTGGCGCCGTAGGCAAACGCACTGAAGAAAAGTGCAGCCGAGGTGGCGGCAAGTGATCGTACGAAGCCGAGCATTGAGTTCTCCCTGGTTTCAAGGGCGTGCCGATGGATTCTTGAGGGCCCATCAAGCAGCCGGCGCGGAGTCTACATAGCGTGTCCTGGCCCCGGTCCTCAGTCCCCCGGATTGGGGGGCAATGATCAAGGCTGCTTCATCGCGCGTTCGGGTAACGGCTTAGATCGCTAGCGCCGTTGTCGACTTCACCTCCTCCATCACCGCATACGTCCGCGTCTCGCGCACCCCGGGCAGGGTCCAGATGACGTTGCCGACGAACTCACGGTAGGCGCTCATGTCGCGCACGCGGGTCTTGAGCAGGTAGTCGAAGCCACCGGCCACCAGGTGACATTCAAGGATCTCGGGGCGGGCCTGGACGGCGGCGCGGAAGTTGTCCATCACGTCCTGCACGGTGCGGTCCAGCAGCACCTCGATGAAGACCAGCATGGCAGCGCCGAGCTTGGCGGGATTGAGCCGCGCCTCGTAGCCCAGGATGTAGCCCTCGCGCGTGAGGCGCTTGACGCGCTCTAGCACCGCCGTGGGAGAGAGATGCACGGCCTCGGCCAACTTGAGGTTGGAGATGCGCCCATCCTGCTGCAGCACGCGCAGGATGCGGGCGTCGATCTTGTCGATCTCTTCCATCGGGAGGATCCTCCGTGGTGTGTGCGAATTGCCGAATTTAATTCGGCCCTGAGCTGCCTAGAGTGCCTGCACTCACCGGAGAGCCGTGATGTTTGCCTGCCCCCCTGAAGCCCAGCGCCTGCCCGACCCCTACCGCGACGAGGCGGAGGTCGTCGAACACCTCGCCGCTTTGCTGGCAGGCCAGCTGGATTGGCCGTCCGCGCAGGCCGCCGCCACGCCCTGGGTGGCGCAGGTGCGGGCGCACCCGGCGCCGTTTTGGGCGCTGGAGTCCTTGCTGCGCGAGTACCCGATCAGCAGCAATGAGGGCCTGGCCCTGATGCGCTTGGCCGAGAGCCTGCTGCGCGTGCCGGACACGCCGACCGCCATCGCCTTGACGGCCGACCAGCTGGGCCGTGCGGCGTTTGATGCAGACGCTGACGGCCCGCACAAGCTGTTGGCAGCGCTTGCCAGCTCGGCCATCGGGCTGTCCAAGCAGCTGCTGCCTGGTGCGCAGGAGGAAGGCGGCCTTTTCAAGCGCCTGGGCGCGCAGACCGTCGTGGCCGCCACGGTGCGGGCCATCCAGCTGCTGGGCCGGCAGTTCGTGCTGGGGCGCAACATCGAGGAGGCCCAGGCCGAGGCGGCCGCAGCGCGGCGCAGTGCCGCGCACCTTCGCTTCAGCTTCGACATGCTGGGCGAAGGCGCTCGCACCGAGCCGGATGCCGAGCGCTACCTGGCCAGCTATGCCGGGGCGCTGCAGGCCCTGGCGGCGCAGCGCATGGCAGGCGCCGGCCCCGAGGCGGCCGACGGCATCTCGATCAAGCTCAGCGCGCTCTTCAGCCGTTACGAGGTGCTGCAGCGCGAGCGTGTGTTCACCACCCTGCTGCCGCGTGTGTGGCAGCTGGTGCAGCTCGCCGCCGAGGCCAACCTCAATCTCACGCTCGATGCCGAAGAGGCCGAGCGCCTGGAGCTCTCGCTCGATGTCTTTGACGCCCTGGCCGCGCGCATCGCCGCCGAGCATCCGCAGTGGCGCGGCTTTGGCCTCGCGGTGCAGGCCTACCAGACGCGCGCGCTCGCCGTCATCGACCACGTGGCGGCCACGGCGTGCAGGCACGGGCTGCGCTTCATGGTGCGATTGGTCAAAGGTGCCTACTGGGACGCCGAGATCAAGCGCGCCCAGGAGTTGGGCCTTGGCGGCTACCCCGTCTTCACCCACAAGCCCCACACCGACCTCAGCTACCTGGCCTGCGCCGCCCGATTGATTGCCCACCGCGAGCTGATCTACCCGCAGTTCGCCACGCACAACGCGGCCACGCTGGCGGCCGTCGCGGGGCTCGCGCAGGCGGCCGGCGCGCGCTTCGAGCTGCAGCGCCTGCACGGCATGGGCGAGGCCCTCTACCGCGAGTTCGCCAAGACCCACCCCGACGTGCCCGTGCGCGTCTACGCGCCGGTGGGCGAGCACCGTGACCTGCTGGCCTACCTGGTGCGGCGCCTGCTGGAAAACGGCGCCAACTCGTCCTTCGTGCACCAGCTCTGCGACCCCGAGTTGCCGATCGAGCAACTGCTGGCCTCGCCCTTGGATCAAGTCCTCTCGACACCGGGCCTGCCCCTGCCCGCACAGCTGTTCGAGCGCGAGGGGCGCCGCAATTCGATGGGGCTGGACTTCACTGAACTCGCGCCGCGCGAGGCCCTGCAGCAAGCCCTCACCCAAGCGGACACCGAGCCCGTGCCTAAGGCCGGGCAAAGCGACGTCGAGCAGGCCATGGCCCGCCTGCAAGCCGCCGCCCCGGCCTGGGCGGCGTGCCCGGTTCTTGACCGCGCCGCCTGCCTGCGCCGCGCGGCCGATGCGCTGGAGGCGCAGACGCTCGCCTTCTGCGCCCGCCTCACCCATGAGGCCGGCAAGACCGCCGCCGACGCTATGGCCGAGGTGCGCGAGGCGGTGGACTTCCTGCGCTACTACGCCGGCCAGGCCGAGCAGGACCCCGCCTTGATGCGCGGGCGTGGTGTGTTCGTCTGCATCTCGCCCTGGAACTTCCCGCTCGCCATCTTTGCGGGTCAGATGGCGGCGGCCCTGGTGGCTGGCAATGCCGTGGCCGCCAAGCCCGCCGAGCAAACGCCCGCGGTGGCGCGCGCCATGGTGGCGCTGCTGCATGAGGCCGGCGTGCCGCGTGACGCATTGCAACTGCTGCACGGCCCCGGCGAGCGCGTCGGCGCCGCGCTGGTGGCGCATGCAGCCTGCGCGGGTGTGAGCTTCACCGGCTCCACGGCCGTGGCTCAGCACATCCACCGCGCATTGGCGGCCCAGCCGGGCCCACCGCGCCCCTTGATTGCCGAGACAGGCGGGCTCAACGCCATGGTGGTGGACTCGACGGCCCTGCCCGAGCAGGTGATCGACGCTGTGGTGCAAAGCGCCTTCCGCTCCGCCGGCCAGCGCTGCTCGGCCCTGCGCCTGCTGTGCCTGCACGACGGCATTGCCGACCGTGTGATCGAGATGCTGCGTGGTGCCATGGCCGAGCTGCGCGTGGGCAGCCCGGCGCGGCTGGACACCGACGTCGGCCCCTTGATCGACGACGAGGCCCACGTCCACATCGCGCGGCATGTGCTGCGCCTGCGGCGCGAAGCGCGGTTCATTGCCGAGTCCCCGCTGGCTGAGCCGCACCCGCGCCTGCTGGCCCCCATCGCGTTTGAGATCGGCCGCATCGACGAGCTGCGGGAAGAGATCTTCGGCCCCGTGCTGCATGTGCTGCGCTGGCAGGGCGAGCCTGAGGGCGTGATCGACGCCATCAACGCCTTGGGCTATGGGCTGACGCTCGGCCTCCAGACCCGCATCGACAGCCGTGCGGAACGTCTGGCGGCCCTGGCGCGGGTTGGCAACGTCTACGTCAACCGCAACATCGTCGGCGCGGTCGTTGGCGTGCAGCCGTTTGGGGGCGAAGGCCTCTCGGGCACCGGCCCCAAGGCCGGCGGCCCGAGCTATCTGCGGCGCTTTGTGGCCGAGCCCGCCCTGCGCACTTCGCTGCCGCCCCTGCACCTCGCGTGGCCGGCGGCATCCATCGATCTGCCGGTGGACGCCGCCTGGGCCGCCACGCCCTTGCTCGACCGCCTGGCCCTGCTGCGCCACGCCGCGTGCCCGCTGCTGGCACCCCTGTGGCCCGCCGCCCTGGCCCAGCTCGACGAGCTGCAACTGCCCGGCCCCACGGGCGAGCGCAACACCCTGCGGCACCGCGCGCGCGGGCATGTCGTCGTGATCGGGCTTGGCGAGGCCGGCCTGGCCGCTGCCGCCAGCGCCCTGCTGGCCGGCAACTCCTTGAGCTGGATCGGCGGCAGCGAGGCCGAGCTGCGCCCCTGGCGCGAGGCAGGGCTGCCGCTGATGAGCGCCCGCGTGCTGCCGCCCGAGGCCCTGCCAGGTCTGCTGGCCGCGCCCGCCCTGGCTGGCTTGGCACTGGCCTCCAGCGATGCCGAGGCCGCTGCCCCCCTGGCCCGCCACCTCGCCGCTCGCCCGGGGCCGCTCGTCCCCTTGATCCTGTCCGCCGGCCACCCGCAACAGCTCTACCGCTTCGCGGCCGAGCAGACCCTGACCGTCAACACCGCCGCTGCCGGCGGCAACGCGGCGCTGCTGGCCTCAGGCGTGGCGGTGCGCTCCTGACAATGGCTGGCATGGACGAGCCCCTGCCTGACGCTGACCCCATGCCCCAGCCCCCTCCTGCGCCAGCGCTGGAAGACTGCTGCGGCAACGGCTGCGACCCCTGCATCTTTGACCTGCACAGCCTCGCCATGGACGACTACCGGCGTGCGTTGCGGGCGTGGCGGGAGCGGCATCCGGAGCGCACCCCCCAGTCGCCCTGAGGCGACGCTCGTCCGGGCGAAAATCATCGCCTGAGTCAGGGAGACAAAAGATGGGGTCCAAGTTCTTGAGCGGTGTTGGCCGCTGTGTGCTGCTGAGTCTGGCCGCCTGGCTCACGGCTTGCGGAGGAGGTGGCGGCGGCAGCGGCGGTGACTCTGTGCCAAGCGGTGGCGCTGGCGCGCCAGTGCCTGTCCTGCCGTCGGCCGAAGAGTACTTCCCGCTCAACACCGGCGACCGTTGGTCCTATGGAACGGACACCCAGCACACGACGCTGGTGTCCGCGATCGGGCCGCAGCAACTCCCGTCGGGGCAGGCCATGCTGGTGCGCACGATGGGTCAGAACGGTCAGACGGAGGAGTTCTACCAACGCGACGCGAACGGTGTGCGCCAGTACCCCGGGCCGATCGCAGACCAGCTGACCACGGCCTTCGGACCGCTGCTGGTCATGAAGCCGACGCTCACGGTCGGGGACCGCTGGGTCGTGGTGGATGCGACCGTCTCCAACGGCGTCTACATCGACGACGACAGCGTGCCCGACGTCGTCGCTCTGCACATGGAGTCCACCGTGATCGGCATGGAATCGCTGACGGTGGGTGGCAAAGACTTCACCCGCGTGGCGCACATCCAGACGGTAGGAACACGCAGCAAGAAGCTGTCCCGCAGCGGCAACACACTCGTCACGACAGTCACGTCCGACGATTGGTATGCGCCGGGGCTCGGCCTCGTTCGCAGCCGCGTCACGACGGTCGATGGCTCGCTGCCGCCGAGCACCCGAGAAAGCAGTCTGACCGGTTGGCTCGTCGGCAGCCAGCGCAGTGACACCAAAGCCCCGGGCATCGTGGCTACGTCCCCGGCGGCGGGAATGATCGTCAGTGGCTGCTGTGTGTCCGTGGGGGCAAGGTTTGACAGGCTCATGGACACCTCGCCCCCTGGTGAGCCTCTGCAGCTCACCGGGCCCGACGGGAAGCCGGTGGCCGGCAACACGGTCTGGGATTGGCACGGCGACTTCTTCGCGTTCACACCGTCGAAGCGCTTGACCAGCGGCACCTACACCGCACGGGTCACTACGGCCAACCGCGACGTCGCGGGCAATGCCTTGCCTGCAGAGCTCAGCTGGCAGTTCGTTGTCGATACCACCGGTCCCGCCATAACGCCGGTGCAGCCCCTGCCCAATGCCAAGGACGTCGCACTCGACAGCAAGATTGTTTTCACGGTCGAAGCCGACACTGACTTCTCGCGATTGGCGCTCGCCGATCTGGAGGTGACGAGCTTGGCCGGGTCGATCGAGGTGGATCGCAGTGTCTCGGGCAACACCATCACGCTCACGCCCAAGAAGCCGCTGCCGCGCGGCGCGCACCTGCGGGTGCAACTGGGCAACCTCGTGGACCAGTTGGGCAACGCCGGCAGCTTGGCCTGGGAGTTCGACACCGACCCTGGTCGCTTTGCGCCACCCCAGGCGTTGACGACAGCGACCGTCACTGCGGTCACCATCGGCGATCTGGACGGTGACGGTCGCAACGACGTGGTGCTGGCCTTGCCGGCCGATGGCAGCGGCGTGAGCCCCACGTTGCAGGTGTTCATGGGCCAGGCAGGAGGCACCTTCTCAGCGCCGCGTACCTATGCCACTGCCCCCGGGCATGAGCGGAACATCACCAGCCTCGCAGTCGTCGATCTCGACCGCAAGGGCCAGATGGCCATTGTGGCGGGCAACGATCTCACGGCGCTGCAGATTCTGCGTCGCCAGCCCGACGGGCGGCATGCCGTGAGCCAGGTCATCGACACAGCCAGCGCGTATGCCGTGCGGGTCGTGGACTTCAACGGCGATGGTCGCCCTGACCTTGTCGGCCGGCCGTACAACGGCAGCGAGGTGCAGATCTGGCTCCAGCAGCCCGACGGACGTTTCGGCGCCGGCAGGGCGGTGGCATTGGAAAGCTTCGGAGGCAGTCCAGGCTTTGCTGTGGGCGACCTCAACAGTGATGGTCGGCTGGACATCGTCACCAGCGGCGTCGGGCTTGGCAAGCAGTTCGGCGTCGCTTATCAGCAGCCCGACGGCAGCTTCTCGTCGCCCGTCTACGTGAACGTAGCGTCCGGCTTTTGGGGGCAGGGTGTGGCCATCGGCGACGTCAACGGCGATGGCCGGCAGGACCTGATCGTCAGTAACCAGGGCGTGGACGCCGTCAGCGTTCTGCTGCAGGACGCGAAGGGGCAATTGCTCCCTGGGGTGGCACAGCCTGGTACAGACGGTGCGACACGAGTCAGTCTGGCGGACATCGATGGTGACGGGCGACTGGACATCGTGTCGGCAGGCACTGGCTGGCCGCTCATCGTGACACTGCAGCGCAGCGATGGAAGCTTGGACACCAGTCAGTCGTTTCCACGGCCTTGGGACCAATTTTTCGTCGATGACATCGTCGCGGTCGGCGACCTCGACGGCGACGGCCGACCCGACATCCTGTACGGGGGTTACTGGCTGCGACAGCGTGCGGTGCCTGCGCCGGCTGGTTCCGGCTCGGGTGGTACCAGACCGACTTGGTTGGGCCTGGGCCGGCTGCTGCGCACGCGTTAGCCCGAAGCCCCAGGCTCTGCCGCACAATCCGCGCGTCTGCGGCCTACCTCACACAAGCCCATGCGCCTGCGCCTTGCACTCGTCGCCCTTTCGCTCGTCCTGCTGCTGGCCGCCTACTTTGCGCTGGCCTGGCAGTGGAGCTACTCAGACGGCGAGCGCGCCGGCTGGGTGCAGAAGTTCTCGCGCAAGGGCTGGGTCTGCAAGACCTGGGAGGGCGAGCTGTCGATGGCGGTGCCGGGCAGCCTGGCGGTGGAGCGCTTCGAGTTCACCGTGCATGACGGGGCGACGGCCGAGCAGATCAACAAGCTGATGGGTCGCCGCGTGGCCCTGCACTACGAGCAGAAGGTGGGCTTGCCCGGCAGCTGCTTTGGTGAAACGCGCTACTTCGTCACCCAGGTGGTCTTGACCGACGAGGTGCCGCTGGCGCCCAACATCGGTGTGCCCAATCTGCCGGCCGTGCCAGCGGCCTCTGCCGCGTCGCGCTGAGCATGGCCATCGAGCTGGACCGCGAGGCCCGCGCCGAGGCGGTGCGCTCCATCGAGCGCTATTTCGAGCAGGAGCTGGACCAGCGCATCGGCAACATCGCCGCTGGCAGCCTGCTCGCCTACTTTCTCGAAGAGATCGGCCCGCTGGTCTACAACCAAGCCGTGGCCCAGGTGCAGGAGCGCTTGCTAGAGCGCGTGCAGGAGCTGGACCTGGAGCACCACGAGGACGCCTTCCAGTACTGGCGCCGCCGCGACGCGGCACGCGGGCGGCGCTGAACGGTCAATGAGTCGACGCTGCTGACAGCCACTGACGCCGCTGGCTGCGACACTTGCGGCATGCAGCTGTTCACCGCCCTGGCCACGCGCGTCGAGCGCCTGGTTGACCCCTACCCCCACCGCCCCGACTTCGCCCCGCCGCCGCGCTTCTTCGCCTTCCTGTGGCGTTGCGCAGAGGGCGTGCGGCAGCACTTGCTGGTGCTCACCTTGCTCACCGCTGGCATCGCGGTGGCCGAGGCCTTGCTCTTCAGTCTCGTTGCGTCCCTGGTGGACGGCCTGGCCGCGCTCAAGCCAGAGCAGCTCTGGGCCGCGCCGCCGCGCATGCTGTGGCTGCTGCTGGGGGTGCTGGGCGCCAGCATCGCGCTCGCCATCGTGCAGGCGCTGACCAAGTACCAGGGCGTGTTCGGCAACTTCCCGATGCGCCTGCGCTGGCTGTTCCACGGCCGCATGCTGCAGCAGAGCCTCTCGTTCTTCGGAGACGAGTTTGCCGGCCGCATCTCCACCAAGGTCATGCAGACGGCGCTGGCCGTGCGCGACACCTGGTTCATCGTGGCCGACATCCTGGTCTACGTGATCGTCTACTTCGGCACCCTCGTCGGTGTGGTGGCCAGCTTCGACCCCTGGCTGATGGCGCCGTTTGGGGGCTGGTTGGCGCTCTATGTGCTGACCCTCGTCTACTTCGTGCCGCGCCTGGGCAAGGTGGGCAAGCTGCAGGCCGATGCGCGCAGCCTGATGACCGGCCGCATCACCGACGCCTATACCAACATCGCCACCGTCAAGCTCTTCGCCCACGGCCGCCGCGAGGCCGGCTATGCGCGTGAGGCCATGCAGGAGTTCATGACCACGGTGCACGGCCAGATGCGTCTGGTCACCGCGTTCGAGATCGTCAACACCATCCTGTCGGCCCTGCTGGTGGGCAGCACGGCGGTGATGGCGCTGTGGCTCTGGGGCGGCAGCCTGATCGGCGTGGGCGCCGTGGCGGCGGCCACCGCCATGGCCATGCGGCTCAACGGCATCTCGCACTGGGTGATGTGGGAGATGGCCAGCCTGTTCGAGCACGTCGGTACCGTGCAGGACGGTATGGCCACGCTCACCAAGGCGGCCGGCGTGGTGGACGCACCCGGCGCCACCGAGCTGACGGTGCCGCGCGGCGAGGTGCGCTTCGAGGCGCTGAACTTCCATTACCCCAACGGCAAACGCGTCATCGAGGGCCTCGACCTCACCATCCGCCCCGGCGAGAAGATCGGCCTCGTGGGCCGCAGCGGTGCCGGCAAGAGCACCCTCGTCAACCTGCTGCTGCGCCTGCATGACCTGCCGCAGACCGAGGGCGGCAGCGGCCGCATCCTGATCGACGGGCAAGACATCGCCCGTGTCACCCAGGATTCACTGCGCAGCCACATCGGCATGGTCACGCAGGACACCTCGCTGCTGCACCGTTCGGTGGCCGACAACATCCGCTACGGCCGCCCCGAGGCCACCGACGAGGCCCTGCGCCTGGCCGCCGAGCGTGCCCACGCCAGCGACTTTATCGAAGGCCTGTCCGACCCCAAGGGCCGGCGCGGCATGGAGGCGCACGTGGGCGAGCGCGGCGTCAAGCTCAGTGGCGGCCAGCGCCAGCGCATCGCCATCGCCCGCGTGATGCTCAAGGACGCGCCCCTGCTGGTGCTCGACGAAGCCACCAGCGCGCTCGACTCCGAGGTCGAGGCCGCCATCCAGGAGAGCCTCTACACGCTGATGGAAGGCAAGACGGTGATCGCCATCGCCCACCGCCTCTCCACCATCGCCGCGCTCGACCGCCTCGTCGTCATGGACGCCGGCCGCATCGTCGAGCAAGGCAGCCACGCCGAGCTGCTGGCCATGAACGGCATCTACGCCCGGCTCTGGGCGCACCAGAGCGGCGGCTTCCTGGGGCTGGAAGACTGATCAGCGCTGGCGGCGTGCCCGCCAGCCCAGCACCGCCAGGCCCAGGCCCATCAGCCCCCAGGTCCCCGGCTCGGGCACGGCGGCGGCCTGGAAGTCGCTCAGCACCAGGCCGGGCCCGCTGCCGTAGTGGACGACGAAGCTGCCGCGGCCGTCCTGCACGCTCAGGCGCTCGCCGTCGGCCACGTTGCCGAACTGGCCAAACACGCCCCCGGCCGCGTCGATCAGCACAAAGCTCTGGCCGGCTGCGGCGCTGAAGCCGTTGATGAAGCTCAGCTGCAGCACCGTGTCGCCACCGAGGTCCACGCTGCCGCCTACGGTCAGAGCGTCATAGCCCGCGCCGCGCGTCAGGCCGCCCAGCTCCATGCTCAGCAGCGCGCCGCCGCTGAAGCTCAGGTCGCCGCGCACGCTGAAGAGGCCTGCACTCTCGCCAGGCGCCAGCTCGGCCGCTTGCACGCTGAGGCTGGCCACCTCGCCATGGCCGCCCAGCGTGCCTTCGTTCACCGTGGTGCGGCCGGTGTAGGCCTGCACGCCGTTCAGCACCAGGGTGCCCGCGCCGGTCTTGAGCAAGCCGAGGCCTGAGGCCAGCTCGCCGATGCTGCCCGGCACCACCAGGGTGTGGCCATTGGTGTCGATGAAACCGGCCTCATCGCCCGCGCTGCCGTCCAGCAGCACGCTGCGGCCCGCAGCCAGGCTGAACGAGCCCCAGGCGCGCAGGCCGCCCTGGGCGCTGCGGGTGCTCTCGCCGTCGAAGAAGCTCTTGCCCAGGATGAGCCGGTTGTTGGCGGCGCCCAGAGCGCCGTCGCTGGTCAGGCCCAGCACGGCGCTGCCAAAGCCTTGCGGGTCGCCCAGCACCAGGTCGCCGGTGAAGCTGTTGCCGGCGTTGGTGAGCCGCACGTCGAACTTGTCGCTGCTGCCCGGCATGCTGCCGCCCTGGATCTTGAGGGCGAGCGGGCCGCTCAAGGCACGCTCGATCACGATGGACTGACCGCCCGCCACAAAACCGGCGCCGCCCGGGCCGATGCTCAGGTTCATCGCATTGCTGATGACCAGCGGGGCGGCCATGCGGGAGGTCGCTTCGAGGTTGCCGTTATCGATCAAGAGCGCATTGCCGGCGGCGCCCAGCGCCTGGGCGTGCCCGAGCGTGAGGCGGCTGCCGTGGGCCACGGTGATGCTGCCGCTGAAGCTGTTGGCGCCGTTCAGCGTCACCGCGCCGGGCGAGAAGCCCGCGCGCCCGACGACGAGGCTGCCGGTGCCGGCGAGCGTGCCGTCCAGCGTGGCAAAGAGCGGGCGCAGGCTGCCGCCGTTGCCGAGGTCCACCAGGCTGCCGTCCTGCGTGTTCAGGCTCTGCAGCGTCAGCACGCGGCCGCCCAGCGCCAGCTCGGCGCCGCTGCTCAGCGTGGCATTGCTGCGCGTGCCCAGGGCCTCGTCCACGCCCAGGGCCAGGCGGCCTTGCAGCACGTCCACGCGGTTGTCGCCGCTGCTGTTGGTGTTGGCGGTGTTCAGCAGCCAGGTGCCGGCGCCGGCCTTGGTCATGCCGAGGCCATTGATGGGCTGGTTGAACACCACCTCAAAGCCGCCGGTGTCCACCGTCATGTCGCGGAAGCTGGTGCTGCGCGTGGCGGCGATGTTCAGGTTGCCGGCCGCCACCAGGGTGCCGGGCAGTGAGGAGAAGCCGCTGCTGCGGCCGATGTTGAGCACACCGCCCGGGGCGCCCAGGCGCGCATCGCTGTCGATCACCAGCTCGGCGGCCTGCCCGTTGGATTGCCCCGCCAGGGCCACGCCGCCGGTGTGGGTGTTGGTGCCCGTCAGTTCAAAGCGCGCGGCGCCGCCGAGGTTGAGCCGGCCGTCGCCAGAGATATTGCTGCTGATGGTGTGCGCACCACTGCCGCTGACGGACGCGGCCGTGCCGGACAGGGTCAGCGGCCGGCTCAGCGCGTAGCCATCGGGCAGGGCCAGGCCACCGGCCAGCAGGATGCCCTGGCCTGCGGCGCCCAGGTTGCCGTCGTGGTTGAAGCGCAGCACCGTGAAGTTGGGCTGACCATTGGCATTGACCGTGCCGTCGTTCAGTACGCCGAGCCCACCGGCAAAGCTGTTGTTGCCCGTGGCCGTGATGACACCGCCGACGAAGCTGAAGCCGCCGTCGCCGCTGATATTGCTGCTGACCGTGTTGGCGCCGCCGCCAATGAACTGCAGCACGCCACGGCCGCCGGTGGTGACGATGCTGCGGCTGAGGCCAAAGCCGTCGCGCAGCTCCAGCCGGCCGCCGTTCTCGAACTGCAGCACCGGGCTGGCGCTGCCCAGATAGCTCTCGCGGCCGAGGCTGAGCGTGCCGTTGCCGCTCAGCGTGATCTGGCCCGTGAAGCTGAGCGGCACCGTGGTGCGGAGGTCCAGCGTGCCGCTGCGCACGTCCAGGTCACGCTGGCCGCTGAGCGCGCCGGTGATGACCAGCTGGCCGAAGCCGCCCGCCGCAAAGTCCACCAGCACGCGCCCGTCGCCGGCCAGGCTGGCCACCGTGGCGGTGCCGCCGGCGCCCGTGGCCAGCACATCGCCATTGCCGCTCACGGCGCCCGTGCTGATGTTGCTGCCCTCGGGCCGCAGGGTGAGGCTGCCCGCGCCTTTGATGGCGCCGAGCTGCAGCGTGTTCTGAGCGCCCGCCGTGCGCAGTTGCAGCGCCTGGCCGGCGCGATCGACCGCACCGCTGACCACGAACTTAACCGGCTTGGGCGCCGTGCCTCCGAGCGCCATGATCTCGGCGCTGTCGGTCAGCGTGATCGCACCGCTCACATTGCCACCGGGCGCGATGCCGAACAGCGTTTCCACGAAGCCGGCACTGCTGCTCAAGCGCCCACCCAGGGTGATGGGCCGGGCCAGTGTGGTCATGACGTTCGAGTCCACGATCTGCAGCTCGCCGCCGTGATCGACCTGGATGCTGCTCGTGCCTGCCAGCGCGCCGCCCGCCACCCCCAGCACCGCCCCGCTGGCCACGCTGGTGGCGCCGCTGAAGCTGTTGCTGCCACTCATCACCGTGGCACCGCTGAGTGCGTTCAAGCCACCGCTGCCGCTGATGGCGCCGCGCAGGAACAGCTGGCTGCTGAAGCTCGGCCCCCCGGCCACGCCGAGCGTGCTGTCCAGTACCAAGGCGTTGTTCACCGTGCCGGCACCCAGGTTGGATTGCATGGCCAACTGCGCGCCCGCTCCTTGAAAGCGCAGCAGGTTGCCGCTCAGCGTCGGTGCCGCTGCGGTGGGCCCCAGGGTCAGCCGGTTGAGCGTGAAGCCCCCGGCGATGTCATTGAAGCTGGCCGGCCGCGTGGCGCTGTCGAGCACCAGCTCGGCATCCGCACCCGCCGTGGGCAGACCGGCGGCCCAGTTGCTGGCGTCGCTCCAGTTGGCGCTGCTGGCGCCCGTCCAGGTGTGGACGGCAGCGCCTCCGAGGCCCGGGCACAGGCCCATCAAGGCCAGCGCCGCAGGCAGGGCGCGCAGGGCAAGGTGTCGGCGGGTGGACATGGGGGTGGTCTCGCAAAAGGGAAGGGTGGGACTTCAGGCCTGGCGGCCCGGCAGGTCGGCGCCGCTGGACGCGGGGTGGTCGGAGGCGGCGCAGAGGTCGCGCGTGAAGCGGTGGCTGTTCTCGGCGCTGCTCGTGCTCACGATCGCTAGCAAGGCCAGGGTGCGGCGCGCCGATGCGACCGGGGCTTTGGGGAAGGGCACGGGGGGCGGCGAGGTGCTCATGGCGGGGTTCTCGGGTGGGCTTTGGGGAGGCGGCGTGGCGGGCGGGCCTTCACCCTGCCCGGCGTGCGCCTTGGGCCCGGGCCCCAAGGCCGAGCAGTACCAGGGCCAGCAACACCAGTGCGAGCGATGCGGGCTCGGGCACACGGTGCCCGCCGCCGTTGTCGTCCGGCGCACCCAGGCGGATGCTGTCCACGCTGAACTCGAAGCTTGCGCGGTCGAAGCCGCCGGTGTCCTTCAGCGCAAACACGCCGAACTGGCCCGTCCAGCCGTTGAGGCTGAGGGTGCTGAGGTCCAGGTCCGGCGCATCGCTGGCAAACGCGCTGCCGCCGAAGTCGTTGAAGAACATCATGGCTTGCAGGCTCAGCAGTCGCCCGAGGCCGCTGGCAGCTTCCAGCGCCGTGCTTCGCAGAATGGCCGGGAAGACGGAGACCCGATCCGGGTCGGCAAAGCCGCCGAGGCCACTCTCGATATGGACGCTGCAGATGAAATCCGAAGGGTGGGTGCAGCCCGAGCTGGTGGCGTCGTCAAAGCCCGCAAAGCGCCCGCTGCTGGCCGTGACGGCCGGATAGATGGTGGCGCCAAAACCGGGGGTCACGCCCGTGGCGGCGGTGGCCGTGTCGAGCGTGAGCTGCAGGCTGAGCGCCTGCCCGGCACCCAGCAGCGGCGCGATGGCCGCGACGAGGGTGGCGTCGTCCGAGGTGTTGCCGGTGAAGTGGCCCGTCACCGTGTAGCTGGTGAGGGCCGCCTGGGCGCCGGGCGCAGCCAGGGCGCCGAGGCACAGGGCCAGGCCGGCGAGCGTGTGACGCAGGGCCGAGAGGGTTGGGAGAGTGCGCATGGTGCCGGTGCCTTTGCGCTGCTCAGGCCTGACGGCGCCGCCGGAGGGCTAGCAGGCCGGCGCCCGCCAGCATCAAGGCCCAGCTGCCTGGCTCGGGCACAGGCGCCATCTGGCCAAACTGGATGTGGTCCACCTCGATGCCGCCGGAGTTGTTGGTGATGGTGATGGAGCGGATCCCGCCTGCGAACTGCACGCCGAAGAAACGGTCCTCGCCGGTGGTGGCACTGAAGCTGCCATCGGCAAACCCGCTGGCCGTGATGCTGCCCAGGCTGCTGCCGTCGGCCCCCGCGGCGCTGAAGGTGATGGTGCCGGCCCCGTCGGTCCAGACCAGGCCAAAGGCGGTGGGCGCCGGGCCGCTGCCCACGTAGGTGAAGGTCACGCCCTCATTGCCGGCGCCATTGAACCAGCTGGCGCAGCGGCCGGTCGTTTGCGGGCCGCAGGTGCCGTCCAGGCTGCCGTCATCGGCGTCCACCGAGTCGCGCGCCCCGATGAAGCCATCGCTGAGCAGCACGCCGTGGCTGGCGGCGAGGCGGCTGTCGAGCGCGCCGTCTTCCAGCGTTTCCAGCAGGGTCGGGCCGGCCGCGTAGAAGCCGGCCGGGATGTCGGCGCTGGAGGTGTAGGCCAGCGGGCCAAAAAAGGTGGGCGTGGCCGCGAGGCTGGGCAGGGCCAGGGTGGCCGCCGTGGCGAGAACAAGGGCAGAGCGCACAGACATGACAGCGTTCCTGAGAGTGGACGGGATCGGCCCCAGGGCTTGGGGCTGACGCCATCGTCGGCAGGGGCCGTCTCTGCGCCGTCTCAGCGGGGCGGTGGTTCGGGGCGCGCGTCCCCCCGGGTTGCGGGGTCTGGGGCGCCAGGGCCGCCGGGTCTGCCCGGCCTGGGTTGGGGCCGGCGCTGGGCGTCGGCGCTGGCGGCCAGCGGGTCAAAGCGGGGTGGGGGCAGGTTTTGCAGTCGGGCCTGGGCTGCCGTATCGCCGCGCAGGTGGGCGGCCAGGAAGTCGAGGCTGGCCTGTAGGGCCTGACGCAGGTCGGCCCGCGCCGCCTCGCTGGCGCTGCCGCTGCGCAGGCCGCCGCGTGCCACGCCGGCGGCACCGGCGCCACCACCGCCCCCTTCGCCGTACATGCCACCACCGCCACCGCGCCCACGGCGCCCGCCGCCACCCTCACCTCCCGCACCCACGCCGCGTGACATGCCTCTGCGCACGTCCTGCTCGGCCTCATGCAGGGTCGGCAAGGTGCCGGCCAGGCCCGCGTGGCTGGTGCCGTGCAGCACCACCCAGCGCGCCCAGGGGCTGGCAGCGTCTACCACGCCCAGGCGCTGGGCGGACTCGCGCAGCAGGCTGAGCGGGTCCAGGTCGGCGTCGCTTGAGACCAGCAAGGCCGGTACCCCCAGTGGCGTGGGCGCGGGGGTGGCAGGGCCCACCGTCATGGGTGGTGCGGGCTCGGGCTGCGGGCTGATGGCCAGCACGCCTTGGGGTTGCCAGGCGGGGCCCGGCCGCGCCAGGTCGAGCGCCGTTTGCGCACCGGTCTCGTAGCCCGCCACCACCACGCGCTGCCAGTCCAGCTCCGCCGCCGGCAGGCTGGCCCGCAGTTGCGCCAGCGCCGTTTGCGTGGCCTTCAGGCGCTGCTCACGCAGGCCCGGGCCATAGTGAAGGCGCCCCAGCGCCGCGAACTCGCCTGTGCGTGCCAGCTCCGAGCGCCAGGCGTTCAGGTCCTCATCCAGCGGCTGCAGCGACACCACCGCGTAGCCCGCCTCGGCCCAGGCCCACTTCCAGCGCTGGCCCGCGCTCTCGTGCTGGCCCAGGCCCGGCAGGTAGACCACCACCGGCAGCGCCCCGCCGCCCGGCCGCCGCAGCAGTTCCACGGGCAGGCCGTCCGGCAGCTCGACATGGCTGACGCGCAGCGCGGCGTCCAGCGTGGGCAGTGGGGTGATGGGCTCCGGCGCAAACCCCGGCCTGCCGCCGTGCCCTCCCGGCCCGCCAGGGCCACCGCAAGCGCAAAGACACAGCACAGCGGCCAGGCTGGCCAGGCGAACGGGAGTGGGCAGGCGCATAGGGGCGTTGCAGCGTCAGGGTGGGGCGGACTGTGCCTGAGCTGGCTTGCTGCTGTGTTGCTGGGCGGGGGCCTGATGGCCTTGACGGTGCTCTACTTCAGCGCGCTGAAACCCAAGGATTGAGTCATGGCCAAAGGATTTTGGATCGCCCGCGTGGACGTCGCTGACGCCGAGCAATACAAGCGATACGTCGCCGCCAACGCCCTGCCGTTCAAGACCTTCGGCGCGCGGTTCGTGGTGCGCGGCGGGCGCTTCGAGGCCGTGGAGGGCACGAGCCGCAGCCGCAACGTCGTCATCGAGTTCCCCAGCTATCAAGCTGCGCTCGACTGCTACCACTCGCCCGAGTACCAGGCTGCGCTCAAGTTGCGCCAGCCGGTGTCCGAGGGCGACCTCGTCATCATTGAAGGCTACGACGGGCCGCAGCCGGGCTGAGCTGCTGTTCTGCACTTGTCGGCGATTGGGCCTGTGCGGTGAGCGCTCGTGCGGCGACTGGGTTGGCAAAGGCCCGCCCGGGCTGGCTGGGGCGCTCCAGTTGGGGCGGTCGCTGCGCGACTGCCCTGTGGTGCTCGGCGGGTGATGTCGGATGAGGCCTCGCGGTGCAGCGCGCCCTGGATGAGGATGAGCTGCTAGGCGCAAAGCACAGCTGTAGCCGTGCTACAGCGAGCATTTGCAACGCCGCAGATCGCCTCAGTCCAGGGATGCGCTGCCCGCGAAGGCCTCGTCCGGCATCGCCCTGGGGCTCGCGCCGAACTTCCTTCGCTACGCTCCGGTCGAACAGGCGGCGCGAAGTCAGAGGTTGAAGTGCGCTGCGCGCACGCCCCACAAGCCTCCGCTCCTCGGCGCCCCAAAAGTCCGCGCCCCAGCCAGCCCGGGCGGGCCTTTGTGGGTGGCGGTGGGTGTGTGCGCTGCAATTGCAACGGCGGGCGATCCGCGATAGGAAGACTGCCGAATGCTGCGCCAGCGAGAAGAGCGCAAACGGATCGATGACGCGGATCTGGTGAGCGTGGCATTATTTGTCAGCTGTCTGCGTTGTGCAGACTGGCAGAGTCACACAAGGCCGCTCGGGGCATTATGGAGATTCACCTTGGACATCAGCATTCGCAAGAACCTGCACTGCGTGATTGGACTGCCGCGCTGTGATTTTGTATTTTCGTCGACGCGAAGTTGCTTCATTGCGTATGGATTTGAGGAGAGTACGCTCGAAATGTCACTTCTGCGGAAGTTGTTGGAAGAGCGCTCGATTCAACCAATTGAAGCGGGCGGGAGCCTTACGCCCGGCCAAAATGCATACTGCGCGAAGATTTGCTCCAAGATCATTGCTGCACAGTTTTGTATTGTTCTTCTCAACAACTCCGAGTCAGGTGGTCAAGAGATTCCTAGTGCCAACGTCAATATGGAATACGGACTGATGCTCGGCTTCAATAAGTACGTGATTCCCTTCCAACGATCAAGTCAGAAGCTTCCATTCAATGTGGCCGGGCTAGATACGATCAAGTACGGCAACCGAGACTTCGAGCGGCTTGCCTCGCAAGCGATTGATCAGGCAATCGCCGCGACAACGCAGCGCGAGCCAACCGAGGTCCCCATCGATCAACTTCTCGGCGCATTTCTCCTAGCGAAGGGTGGCTTGGTCGCTTCGCTGGCCGATCAAGGCGAGAAGAATCTGCACGACCTAGGAAGCCCACTCGGCTTCTCTCTTCTGAACGACTTCAGCGGAACGCGGGTAATCTATTTTGGAAACTTCACAAACCTTCGCCCAGAAGCCGTTCTATGGCGGCTCAAAACGATTGAAAGCATCCTCTCGGATCGACTGGCCAGTCTGGAAATGCGCAAACAGGCCGGCCTCATCAATGAGGAGCAAAGTGCCCTGGTCGCTCATGTCTTGAGTGACATTCGCGTATGGATATTGGTGACGAGTGTTGAGGAAGCAACCTTCGTTCAAGCTGGCTTGGTCAGCCTGAATCCAACCCATTCGTTTGCCGTGTACTCATTGGCGGACGTCTCCTCTGAGTTGGCTGCCTCCGGGTTTGGAGCTGGCTAGCTTTGTATATAGATTTCCTCGCGGCGGCAAATTCACGATTGATATGCGCTACGTGGAAGAGATTCCCGCAGTCGTGTGGCCGGCATATGAGTTAGGCCCACGCCGATATGGAATCTGCGTGGCTGCGGAACCCAAAACCGCAGCCAGCCGCTCTTCGCCTACGCCTTGAACGGATTCACCAGCGCCACCCCAAACCGCTTGAAGTCCGCCAGATTGCGTGTCACCACCGTCAGGCCGTGGGCCTTGGCGGTGGCGGCGATCATGGCGTCTTCGTAGAGGGTGTCGGACTGGCGGTGCATCAGCTGCGCCCAGATGCGAAAGGCGGCGGCGTCCATGGGCAGGACGTTGTAGGCCGCAGCGACCTGGGCGAGCCAGGTCTCGATCTCGGCGGCTTTGGCGGCGTCCTGCTCGCGGGTGATTTCGATGCCAGCCTGGATCTCGCCGATGGTGACGGCGGAGAGGTGCAACTGCAGTTCATCGATGCCCCGCAGCCATGCGAGCACGGCGCCATGAGGCTTGGGTCTGCGCAGCTCGGAGACGACATTGGTGTCGAGCAGGTACATGGCCGTTCAGCCGAGCACTGGGGGCTTGCGGCGCCGCGCCTGACCGCGCGAGGGCAGGACCAGTACGGCGCGTGCCTCGTCGGTCAGCAGCAGTTGCTTGAGCGACGGGCGGGCGGCGGCTTGCAGGCGGCGCCATTCGTCTACGGGCACGAGCACGGCGGCTTCGCTGCCGCGTTTGGTAACCATCTGCGGGCCCTCGGCGAGGCAGGTTTCCAGGAACTCGCTGAACCGGGCCTTGGCGTCTTGAATGGGCCATGTCTGCATGGTGGCCTCCTGCTGACCAGAATGCTGACTAGTTTACCGGGGCGCCCGTGGGGCCGCTATGGCGTGAGGCGGCCGGGCTTGGGAGGCCGGCGCGGCAATGCGATCGGCGCCAGCCGCTACTCCCCCACCATCCCCCGAATCCTCGCCCGCAGCGCACGTACCGCTTCCGCATCCAAGTCCCCCAACATCCCCCGCCGCTCCGCCGGGATGTGGGACCAATCCGCCCCCGCATCAAACACGAAATGCTCGAACACTGCGCGCCAGTTGGCGAGTTCTTCGGGCGGCAAGCGCCGCAGGGCGAGGGTGGCGAGCCAGAGGGCGGCGGCGGGGTTGTCGGGGCCGGCGCCGGGCGCGGTCTCGGGGCGCCACCAGCAGTTGACGAGGCCGTTGACGGGGTCGAGGGACTCGACGCTGTGGACCCACAGCGGCGGCATGTAGATGGCGTCGCCGGGGGCCAGCTCGGCTTGGGTGGCCACGGCCAGCGCGGCGTGCAGGCGGGGGTGGCGCTCGAAGTCGGGGGCCTGGACGTTGGCCATGCTCGTAGGCGCTTGCGTGGGCGCGTGTTCGAGCGGGCCGAAGTAGAGGTCGGGCACGGCCTGCGGCGGGAAGAGGGTGAAGCGGCGGCGGCCGGCGACGACGATGGCGAGGTTGTAAGAGGCGTCGAAGTGCGCGGGCACGGTGGCGCGGTTGGAGAGCCAGAGGCGCGGCGCCGTCCCGGGCGGCACCCAGGGCATCGGATGGCGAGCCTCGAAGCCGGGCATGCAGCGGCGGATCTCGGCGCTTTGCAGGGCGAGGGCCGGTGGGTCGGGGAACTGGGCGTAGCGCCACAGCTGCTCCAGCAGCGCGGCGATGGGCTTGCGGTCGTGCAGGAAGTTGAAGCCCGTGGCGTCAAGCGTGAAGCCGAACTGCCGACCCTCGCGCGGGTGGCCGAGCACGGCGTCGACGGGCTCGTCGTTGGCTTCTTCAAGCCAGAAGCGCAGGCAGTTATCCAGCCCCTGGCTAGCAGCCTTGACGCAAGGCCAGTCGGCCGCCAGGCCGCGCAGCACCACGGGCTGCTGTTGAGTCAGGCAAGCGTGCGCTGCCGAAGCAGGCGCTTCGGCAATCGGCTTCATTTCGCAGCGGGCTGCATGGCGTCGAGGATGCGGCCGTCGTCCTGGCTCAGCTCCCAGGCGAAGAGGCCGGCCAGGCCCTCGCGGGCGGCGAGCAGGCGCTTGGCGCGCACGGCGCGGGGGTCGTCGTAGCCGACGAAGCGGCCACCATCGCCCACCAGAGCCCAGGCCTGGGTTTGCGCATCGAACTGGGGCTTGAGGCCGGGCAGGCTGGCCAGCTCCTTGAAGGTGGCTTCGCCCAGCGGTGCGGGGTAGGGCTTGGTGTAGCGGCCATCGGCCTGCACGCCCTCGAAGCCGCGCGCATACATGGCCACGCCGCCCACCAGCTTGGCGGCGGGCACGCCCTGCGCGCGCAGATTGGCGATGCCGGCAGCAAAGCCGTCGTCGCGGCCCGGCGTGGGCTGGACGGCGGCGTGGTGGCCGGCGCGGTCGCCCCAGTTGCCGTAGTAGTCGTAGGTCATCAAAAAGATCAAGTCCAGTGCCCTGGCGGCTTGGCCCATGGGCTGGCGCGCCATCTGCTCGCGCGAGGGGTTGATGGCGGTGGTGACCAGCATGCGGCGGCCGCTCGCCTTGCCGTGGGCGTCCAGCGCGGCGCGCAGGTCTTGCAGCAGGGCCACGTAGTGCTCGCCGTCTTCTCGGCTGCCCAAGGGCACGCCATTGGCGCTGCCATTGCTGCCAGGGTGCTCCCAGTCGATGTCGATGCCGTCGAACGCCGGGTACTTGCGCAGGAAGTCGAGCGCGCCTTGCACGAAGGCAGCGCGGCCGGTGGGCGTGGCGGCGAGGTGGAAGAAGGGGTCGGACCCACCCCAGCCGCCGACCGAGGCAAGCACGGTCACCTTGGGGTCACGGGCCTTGAGGTCGGCCAGGGCCTTGGCGAAGCGGTCATGCGCCTCGTTGGGCGCCACCGAGAAGGCCGGCCGGCCTTCGCAGGCTTTGGCGTCGTCCTTGAGCTGGCCGGGCCCGCACAGGCGCAGGAAGGCATAGAGCACATGCGTGACGCGGCCGGGCTTGAGCTGCTCAACATGCGTGGTGGGCCGCTCGTTGAGCACGTAGACGCCGACGACCTGGGCGTGGGCGGCGGAGGCTGTGAGCAGGAGGGTGGCAAGCAAAGACTTCATAGATTGCACTCGCTGGTCAGGCCTCGGTCGGGCACGGTGTCGGTCTGCTTCAAGCCCTGCGCGCGCAGCTGCTGCACGCGGGCTTCCATCTCGGCGGGGGGCAGGCTGCGGTCGGCCACGTGCAGCACCCAGTCGACCTCGAAGGCGTGCTCGCGCGCGGGGCCGGCTTGCGCGCCTGCCGCCAGCCAGTGGCTGAAGCTGATAGCCATGGGCACGGTGGGGACGGTGCGGCCCTCAGCCTCGCGCAGCAACTCGCCGTTCACGTAGTGGCGGGTGCGGCCGGGCTCGACCTGCACGGTCAGCAGCTGCCAGCCGTCGTGCGAGCCAAAGCGCTCGACGGCGTGGTTGTGGGCCAGCCAGGGCTCCAGGCGCACCGTCTGCCAGGCCACGCCATAGAGTCTGCGGGCCGGGTTGCCCCAGCCGCCGTGGGGCAGGTACTCGAAGTCCACCTCGCTGAACTCGGGGTCGAAGTCAAAGCGCAGCGGGCCGGCGAGGAAGAAGCTCTGCACCACGGGGTCGGGCGTGGCGGTGTCGCGCAGGCGCACGCGGGCCGTGGTGGTGCCCACCAGGAACTTGCGCGCTGCGCAGAGCTGGGCAAGCTGGGTGCGGGCGTAGTCGCCGTCGGTCTTGAGCGTCAGGCGCAGCAGGCCTTGGCCGAGCGACAGCTGCTCGCGCCCAAAGCGCGAACCCGCCACGCCGGGGTGGCCGGTGCCCTCGCGCAGCTTCCAGCCCTGGGCTTGCAGCGTGGCGAGGTCGGGCTGCGAGAAGTCGTCAAAAAACTCGCCGGCCTGGGCCGTGCTGGCGAGCAGGGTCAGAACGGCAAGCAGGGCTTTCACACGGGCTCCTTGTCGGGCAACCGCACCCAGGCCAACAGCAGCAAGGCCGGCATGCCGGCCGCCAGGGTCCAGAGGAAGAAGTGCTCGTAGCCGAGGCGGGCCTGGACGTCGCCCGACAGGGTCTTGGAGAAGATGAAGCCCAGCTGCATCACGCCCGAGCCCAGCGCGTAGTGCGCGGTCTGGAAGCGGCCCGGCGCCACGGCCTGCATGATGAACAAGATCATGCCGACGAAGCCGAAGCCATAGCCCAGCATTTCGATGCCTACGGCGGCGCCGATGTGGACGAGGTCGGTCGGCAGCGCGGCGGCGAGGTAGTAGAAGGTCGCGTTGGGCACGGCCATGGCGACGATGAGCACGGGCATCGCGCGCTTGAGCCCGAGCCAGCTGGTGAAGCTGCCGCCCAGCACCGAGCCCACGAGGAAGGCCCCGGTGCCGACCCAGCCATAGACGTCGGCCACCTGGCTCGTCGTGAGGCCGAGGCCGCCCTTGTCACGCGCTTCGAGCAGGAAGAGCGGGCCGATGGTTTGCACCTGCCCTTCGGCAAAGCGGAACAGCACGATGAAGAGCACCGCGCGCCAGATGCCGGGCTTGCTGAAGAAGTCGGCGATGACC
Organism: Roseateles paludis; assembly: GCF_039872745.1. Taxonomy (NCBI): domain Bacteria; kingdom Pseudomonadati; phylum Pseudomonadota; class Betaproteobacteria; order Burkholderiales; family Sphaerotilaceae; genus Roseateles; species Roseateles paludis. The sequence goes on from NZ_JBDPZD010000001.1 coordinate 951,693, forward strand.
TCCTGCAGCGTGCGGGCGATTTGCTTCGCACTGAGCTTGCCGGGCTCGGCGCTGGCCACGTTCGGCGTGCCCGGCAGCATGCGCGCGTTGTAGGCCGCCAGCAGCAGCACCAGCACGGCCAGGCCACCAAACACCGTGGACCAGGCGGCGTGCGCACCCATGCTGCCTTCCAACTGCCCGGCCACCTTGAGGATGACGCCGGTGATGAAGAAGCGCGCCGCGTTGAAGAAAGCGCCTTGCCAGCCCGCAAAGGCCGCCTGCTGCTTGGGGCTGAGCGCGCCCATGTAGAGGCCGTCGCAAGCGATGTCGTGTGTGGCCGAGGCGTAGGCGATCAGGAAGAGCACCACCAGCGCGGCGCCAAACCAGGCCGGCAGCTGCAGGGCCACGGCCATCAGCCCCAGGCAGAGCGCGCCCACCACTTGCGTGACGACGACGACGCGCTTCTTGCTGCGCGCCAGCTCCAGGAAGGGGCTCCACAGCGGCTTGAAGGCCCAGGCTAGACCCAGCACACCGGTCCAGCGCGCGATGAGTTCATTGCTGACGCCGAGGCTCTTGAACATCAGCCCCGCGATCAGCATGACCACGAAGAACTGCATGCCCTGCACGAAGTACAGGGTGGGGACCCACTGGAGCGGAGTGCGCGTGGTCACCGCAAACCTTCAGGTGGTCTACCCGTCGCCGATGCGGAACCTTCAAGCCAAGCCCGCACGGCGGCCAACGCCCCCGGCGCATAGCCATAGACCAACAACGCCGGCCCCGCGATGTCGAGCGCGTGATACGGGTTCCACAGCGCCAGGTGCAGGTCGGGCCGCCAGCCGGCCGCCGCCGCGCCATAGCGGCCCCGGCGCGAGGTGACGAGCACGGCATAGCGGCCGTCTTGCGGCAACGTGGACCAGTCCAGGCGCGAGAGCTCGTCCACCTCCTGCACCACCACGTCGGTGAAGCCGGCAAAGAGGGCGGCAGCGTCCTGCCCGCTGGGGCCGGGCTCGGAGACCATGTCGGTGGGCACCTTGGCCTGCACGATGACTCGCAGCGGCGTGCTGCGCGCCGGCGGTGTGGCGCCGCGCAGGGGCGTGAGGCCAGCGGCCCAGCCTTGCAGCATCAAGGCCTCGTCGGCGCTGCGCTGGGCGGGCGTGTCGGGCTGGATGCGCGCGGGGTAGCGGCGGGCCAGGGTGTCGAGCCGCTCGGCGGCGCGCGTGCCCAGGCTCAGCGGCAGGCGGCCGTCGGCAAAGGCGCGGTGCAGTGCATCAAGGGCTTCGCGTTGCTCGGCCAGGCTGCCCTGGGCCAGGATCATGTCGGCCCCGGCGGCGATGGCCAGCTCGGCGGCGCGGGCGTAGCCCCAGCGGTCGGCCACGGCCTTCATCATCAGCGCGTCGGTCAGGATCACGCCCTCATAGCCCCAGGCGCGGCGCAGGATGCCGTCTAGCAAGGCGGGCGAGAGCGTGGCGGGCAGCTCGGGGTCGATCTGCGGGTAGACGATGTGGGCCGTCATCACCGAGGGCGCCTCGGCCGCCAGGGCCTTGAAGGGGCGCAGCTCCAGCTGCTCCAGCTCGGCCAGGCTCTTGTCCACGGTGGGCAGCGCGTGGTGCGAGTCCACATGCGTGTCGCCATGCCCGGGGAAGTGCTTGACGCAGCAGGCCACGCCCTCGCGCAGCGAGCCGCGCATCCAGGCGCCGGCCAGGCGCGCCACCTCGTCAGGGTCGGCGCTGAAGCTGCGCTCGGCAATCACCGGGTTGGCGGCGTTGTTGTTGACGTCGAGCACGGGCGCGAAGTTCCAGTTGATGCCCAGTGCGCGCAGCCCCCGTGCCACGGCCGCGCCGGTGGCCTCGGCCAGCGCCGCGTCGCCACAAGCGCCCAGCGCCATGGCGGCCGGCGCCAGCGGCAGGAAGGTGGCACGCACCACGCCGCCGCCCTCCTGGTCGAGCCCGATCAGGGCCTCGGGGCCGAGCACCTCGATGAGCTGCGTGATGAGCGCGCGCACCTCGTCCTCGGTGCCCAGGTTGCGGCGGAACAGGCAGACCGCGCGGATGCTGTGCTCGCGCAGGAAGGCGGCTTCGTCAGGGGCCAGGGTCTTGCCGGGGATGTCGACCATCACCAGCCGGCCGGGGTTGAAAAGAGTGCTCATGTCGTCTGCGTCACTTTGGCCAGATGGGGCGGTGCGTCCGGGTTGCGCCCGCGTGCGCGGGCCAGGGCTTCGACCATCGGGTAGAAGCTCTGCACCAGGGCGATGGGGTCGAGGTCTGCGTGGGCGGTGGGGGCCAGCGGCAGCTCGGCGCCGGGTGTGCCCACCGGGGCAGCCAGCAGCACGCGGGCGCCTCGGCCGCGCATCTCGTCGGCGAGTTGCAGCAGGCCGGCCTGGGCCGGGCCGCGCGGCGCGAAGACGAGCAGCGGGTAGCCGTTCTTGACCAAGGCCATGGGCCCGTGTTTGACCTCGGCGCCCGAGAAGGCCTCGGCCTGGATGCCGCAGGTTTCCTTGAACTTGAGCGCCGCTTCCAGCGCCACCGGCAGGCCCAGGCCACGGCCGATCACGAAGAGCCGGTCAGCGCCTTGCAGCACGGGCAGGGCAGCGCTCCAGTCGAGCCGGCTCGCCGCGCGCAGCGCCTCGGGCAGGGCTTGCAGTGCGTGCGCAAAGGCCGGGTCGCCCTGCCAGGCGGCCACCAGGCGCGCGCCGGCCACCAGCTGGGCGATGTAGCTCTTGGTGGCGGCCACGCTGCGCTCGGGGCCGGCGTGCAGGGGCAGCACGTGCTCGGCGGCCTGGGCCAGCGGCGAGTCGTCCACGTTGACGAGGGCGACGGTGCGCGCGCCGCTGCGGCGCAGCTGCTCGGTCGGCAGGATGAGGTCGGGGCTGCGGCCCGATTGCGAGAAGGCGATGGAGCTGAGGCCGGGTGTATCGAGCTGGCTTTGATAGAGCGTCAGCAGCGACATCGGCAGCGAGGTGACCAGGCGCCCCAGCCGCGCCATGGCGAGGTAGGCGAAGTAGTGCGCCGCGTGGTCCGAGCTGCCACGCGCCAGCGTGAGCATGCCGCGCGGCGGCTCGGCCCGCCAGGCACTGCCCAGTGCCTCGTAGCGCGCGGCGTCCTGGGTCAGCAGATGGGCGATGGCTTCGGGGGCCGACAGCGCCTCCTCAAGCATCTGGGTGGACATGGACTTCCTCTCCTTCAACAACAACTCGCCGCACCTGCAAGGCCTCATCCAGCAGCACAAGGTCGGCCCACGCACCGGCCGCAATGCGGCCGCGGTCAGGGAGGCCCAGGAACTCGGCCGCCAGGGTCGAGACGCGGCGCGCGGCGTCTTCCAGCGGCAGGCCGATCTGCACCAGGTGGCGCAGCGCCTGGTCCATGGTCAGGGCGCTGCCGGCGAGGGTGCCGTCCGGCAGGCGCACGCCGCCCTGGCAGAGCCGCACCGGCTGGCCGCCGAGCTGGTAGTCGCCCTCAGGCATGCCGGCCGCCGCAGTGGCGTCTGTCACGCAGAAGAGGCCGGGGATGGCGCGCAGTGCAGCCCGCATGGCGCCGGGGTGGACGTGCAGCAGGTCAGGGATCAACTCCGCATGCTGGGCATGCGCCAGCGCGGCGCCGACGAGGCCGGGCGCGCGGTGGTGCAGCGGCGTCATCGCGTTGAAGAGGTGGGTGAAGCCGGCAGCGCCAGCGGCCAGCGCCGCGCAGCCGGTGTCGTAATCGGCATTGCTGTGCCCGATTTGCACGCGGATGCCGAGATCGCGCAGCGGTCCGATCAGGGCCAGGTGGCCTGGCAGCTCGGGCGCCAGCGTCAGCACGCGGATGGGCGCCAGCGCATGCAGGCGCTGCACCTCGGCCAGCGCGGCGGGCAGGATGTGGTCGGGCTGGGCGCCGAGGCGCTCGGGGTTGAGGTAGGGCCCTTCGAGGTGCACGCCCAGCACGCGTGCGGCGCCGGGGCGGCGGGCCGCGCAGGCCGGCGCGAAGGCCCGCAGCGCGGCCTCGATCTCGGCCAGGGGCGCCGTCATCGTGGTGGCCAGCAGGGCCGTGGTGCCGTGCCGTGCATGCAGCCGCGCCATCACGTCCAGGGCCTCGGCGCCCTCCATGCTGTCTCGGCCGCCGCCGCCGTGGACATGGGTGTCGATGAAGCCGGGCAGGCCACGCAGACGGCCGCCCGAGCCCGCCTCGCTCGCCGCGATGGGCTGGGCGTCGAGCGCCACGATGCGCCCGTCTTGCAGATGAAGGTGGCCCCGCTGCCAGCCCGAGGGCGTCAGCCAGTCGGCGTCGAGCAGGGTCACGTCCTTCTCATTTCCGCGACGAAATCGTAGTAGTCGCTGCGGCAGTAGGAGTGGGTCAGCTCCACGGCCTGGCCGGCGGGGTCGTAGCCGACGCGGGTGATGAAGAGCACGGCGGCGCCCACCGGCACTTCGAGCAGGCCGGCGAGCTTGGCGTCGGCATTGAGGGCGCGGATGTGCTGCAGCGCGCGCACGGGGGCGCGGTCGCCGAGGTGGCTGTAGAGCGAGGCCTCGACGGCCTGTGGGTCGGCCAGCACGGACTGCGGCAGCACGCTCACCTCATAGGCCATCACCACCTGGTCTGCGAGGCGCAGGCGCTCCAGCCGCGCGACCTGCTCGCCGGCCTTGAGTTCGAGCGAAAGCTGCTCGTCCGGCGCGGCCAGCGAGAAGCCGCGCGCCAGCCAGCGCGAGCTGGGCACGAAGCCGCGCTGGTGCAGCTCCTCCGAGAAGCTGGACAGGCGCGACAAGGGCTGCTCCAGCTTGGGCGCGATGTAGTTGCCCGAGCCGCGCTTGCGCACGATCAGGCCCTGCTCAACGAGGCGGTCGATGGCCTTGCGGGTGGTGACGCGCGAGAGGTCGAGCTGCTCGGCCAGCACGCGCTCCGAGGGCAGGGCTTCGTCGGCCTTGAAGCGGCCGTCCTGGATGGCCTGTTGCAGGGCCTGGGCCAGCTGCACATAGAGCGGCGAGGCGGCCGCGGGGTCGGGGTGGAAGTCGAGGAGGTCCATGGCGGGATCAAACGGTTGAGTGCTTCGCAAGCCAGAGGGCACCGTCCATCGCATCGCCCTGCGGGGCAACGAGGCGGGCGCGTGTGGCGGGGGCGAGGCGGTCTTGCAGGCGCTCGGCAATGCTGCCGCCCAGCGCGAGAGGAACAGGCGGGAGCGCACTGGCCAGGTCGTCAAGCGCGCGGGCCGCAGCGGTGAGCAACTGCGCAGCCGTGGCGTCTTGCGCCGCGTGCTCGAAGACCAGTGGCGCCAGCGAGGCCAGCTCGGCCTGGCCGGCGGCAAGGCTCCAGCTGAGCAGGCTGTCGCGCGCGGTGCCGCAGGCGGCCAGCACCGCGGTGGCGAGCGGGCCGGTGGGCACGCGGCCATCCAGCGCCGCATGGGCGTGGCGCAGGGCCTCGCGGCCCAGCCAGGCGCCGCCGCCGTCGTCGCCCAACTGCCAGCCCCAGCCACCGACTTGGTGGCGCTGGCCTTGCGCGTCAATGGCCTCCGCCACCGAGCCCGTGCCGGCGATCAGGAAGCCGCCGGGCTGGCCGCCATGCGCACCGAGCACGGCGGCAAGGCCGTCGGACGTCAGCGCTGCGGCAGCCACGTTTGGGCAGCTGGCCACAAAGTCCGCCAAGGGGCCCGCGCGGCCGGTGCCCGAGAGCCCCAGGCCCAGCGCGCACTCCGCAAGCAGGAAGCCAGGCACGCCTTGCGCCGCAGCCTCGACGGCCGCCAGCACATGCCGCCAGGCCTGCGCTGCGCCCTGGCCCAGGGCCGAGGCGCCGGCCTCGCCTTCGCCGAGCACGCGGCCTTCCAGGTCCATCAAGCGCGCCCGTGTCCGGGTGCCGCCGCCATCAACCCCGGCCCACCAGCGGGCCCGGGCGCCGCTGGCGGGCGTCAGGGCCCACCAGGTGCTGGGGTCGAGGCGGAGGTGGGCTTGCATCGATACCACTTTAATACCAAACATGATGTGGGTCAATTGGTTTCATACTGGTCTGGGTGGGAAAAACAGGCTTTCAGGCCCCGTGAAAACCCGGCTTCCTGGGAAACGAGGGGCCGCAATCGGCCGAAAGCGGGTGGCTTGATCAAGAATACCAGTCACAGACCAAACAGACTGCCGTGCTCCTCCTCCAGCCCTTGCCCTGCCCCGACGCCCAGGCCCTTTTTGAGCGCCTGGCCCACGTGGCCCACCGCCACCCGCTGGTGGCCGAGCGGGCCTGGCAGCGGCTTTCGGCCGGCGCCCGGGCGCGGGGCGAGGCCGCCCTGGCGGTGGATGCGCTGGTGCAGTGCTTTGCGCTGCTGGAGCCGCGCGGCCGAGGCGCCGAGCTGACCACCGCGCTACGCGCCGCCTTGATGGATGCCGCCGGCCTGCCCTTGCAAGCCGCCCGCGTGCACGAGGCCCTGGGCCGCATCGCCTACCAGCAGGCCGAGTACCAGCAAGCCGGGATGCACTGGCGCGAGGCCCTGCGGGGCGCCGAGGCTTGTGGCAACGCCCAGCTGCGCGTGGCCGCCGAGATTGGCCTGGCGCAGATCCACTACGCCCATGGCGACTGGGCCGCTGGCCTGCACGCGCATGAGTCAGCCGCGCGGCATGCCGACGCTGCCGACAGCTACCTCCAGGCCAAGCTGGCGCTCAACCTCGGCGTGGGGCACTTTGAGCTGGGTGACCTGCCCGCCGCCGAGCGCCAGTTCAGCCACGGCCTGGCCGCTGCCCGGCGCGGCCTGCACCGTGAGTTCGAGGCCGAGGCGCATTGGCATTTGGCCGAGACCGCGTTGGCCCGCAAGGACCTGCATTGGGCCGTGGCCGACTGCCGCCTCGTGATGGGCCTGGCCGCCCGCCACGGCTACCCCTGGCTCGAAGCCGCCGCCAGCCGCACCTGGACCGACATCGCCCTGGCCCGTGGTGACACCCAGGCCGCCATCCTCAGCGCCCGCCACGCCCTGGCCTTGGCGCAGCGCATCCAGGCCCGCACCCAGGCGAGCCGCGCCCACCGGCAGCTGGCCCAGTTGCTGCAGCAGGAGGGCGACCTGGCCGGTGCGCTCGAACAGCTGTGGCAGCACGTGGCCCTGCAGGAAGAGCTGGCGAGGTTGGGCTAAGCAACATCACTCATGACCACCTCCACCGCCCCCACCCACGCTCCCCCGCCCGCCGTCTGGGCGGTGCTGATGCTGCCCTTTGGCGCGCTGACGGGTTTCGTCAGCGTCGGCCTGACCTTCATGGCCACCAAGCACGGCCTGTCCATCACCGATGGCGCCTTGCTCAATGGCGCGAATGTGCTGTCGCAGTGGCTCAAATGGCTGTGGGCGCCGCTGGTGGACGTGACGCTCACGCCGCGCCGCTGGCATGTGCTGGCCACGGTGTGCACGGGGCTGGGGGTGTTGGCGATGTCGCTCATCCCGCTGGGGCCGGCCACCTTGGGCCTGCTGCTGGTGGTGATCGCGCTGACCAGCCTGGTCAACAGCCTGGTGGGCATGGCGGTGGAGGCCAGCGTGGCGGCCACGGTGGCGCCCGCGCAGGTCGGGCGCGCCAGTGCCTGGCTGCAGGCGGGCAACCTGGGCGGGGCCGGCTTGGGTGGCGGGCTCGGGCTGATGCTGCTTGAGGTCTTGCCCGCGCACTGGATGGCGGGCGCCGTGATGGCCGTGGTGATGCTGGCCTGCTGCGGGGCGCTGTACTGGGTGCCGCCCATCGAGCGGCACGGCGCACCGCCCGCGCACGAGGGCGCCTGGGCCCATGTGCGTTGGGTGGTGGGCGACCTGTGGGCCACGCTGCGCTCGCGCGGCGGCGCGCTGGCGGCACTGCTCTTCATGCTGCCGGTGGGCACCGGCGCAGCGGCCAGCGTGCTGACGCAAGCGGCGGTGGCCGCGCACTGGGGCGCCGGTGCCGGCGAGGTGGCGCTGATGCAAGGCACGCTGGCCGGCGTCATCACGGCCGGTGGCTGCTTCATCGGGGGTTGGTGGTGCCAGCGCCGGGCGCCGCGTGGGGTCTACATGATCATCAGCCTCGCGTTGGCGGCCGTGGCCTCGGGCATGGCGCTGGCGCCGGCCACGGTGGCCACCTATGTCGTGGCGTCTTGCGTCTACAACCTGGGCGTGGGCATTGCCTACGCCGGCTTCACAGCCGTCACGCGCGAAGCCATCGGCCGCGGCGCCGGGGCCACCAAGTACAGCCTGCTGGCCTCGATCTCCAACTTCCCGATCTGGTGGCTGGGCCTGCTGCTGGGCTGGGTGGCCGACGAGCGTGGCGCCGCCGCCATGCTGCACACCGAGGCCCTGCTGGGCGCGCTGGGTGTGGGGGTGTTTGCGCTGGCGGCGTGGCGCTGGCGGGCCAAGGGCTGAGCCTGCCCGGCGGTGATGGGCCACCGGGGCCCGAACGGACGGGGCAAGGTGCGGGCCTCGCGCCATAACGGCTGGCTAACGGTGGCTTTGAAGAATGAGAGCCTTCCGCCGCCTGAAGGACGCCCATGAATCTCTCAAAACTTTGCCTGATCGCGGCGTGCTGCGCGCCCGTGGCATTCACCGCGCCTGCGCTGGCAGCGCCGGTTGCGATCTCGTTCACAGGCAGCGTCAGCGGCATGGGCTTGGGCAGTCCGCTCATCCTCGACAGCTTCCCGGTGGGCACGGCGGTGTCCTTCGATGCCGTCTTCAACGAGAACTTCAGCAGCGGCCCGCCGGCGAGCGGCGACCTGGGCCCCGCGTCCGGCACCTTGCACATGGGCGCGCTCGACTTCACGATCACGCATGCCGACATCTTCCTGATGTGGGACGACCCCCTGCTCGGCTACACCTATGCCATCGAGCTGACGGGCACGGGCCCGACCACCGCGAACGGCGGCACGTTCCGGGGCATCAGCTTTGGCCTGGGGTCGGCACTGGACGTGCGCTACGACCCGGGCGTTGCCATGCGCTACCCCGGGCAGTTTGGTCTGGTGGGCGGGTTTGCCGAGCTGACGGGCGACACCCGCGCTGCGCGCGTGCCGCTGCCGGGCACCGGGTGGCTGGCGCTGGCGGCCATGGGCGCGCTCGCGCCGTTGCAGCGCCGCCGTGCCACAGCCGCAGCCGCGCAAACCAGCCACTGAGGAGAAGACCATGAGAAACAAAATTGCATCAGCCCTGCTCCTGTGCGTCAGCCTGGCGCCCTTGATGGCGACGGGCGCGACGTTCACGTCGTCGGTGAACGTCACCACCACCGGGAACGCCATCAACGTGGATGGTGTGATCGTCACCCCCTCCTGCACGGCGGTTCATGCGGGGTTCGCGAACTGCTCGACCGAGGCGAACAACGCGAACGCGCGTGTCGGCCCGGGCTACCTGCAGCTCTCGGCCTTCAGCAGCGTGTCTGCGGGAGGCGATGGGCGCTCGGGCGGCACGGCCAGATCACAAGCCAGCTTCTCGGACGACCTGACGTTTGACTCGCTCGCACTGGCTGGCAAGACGGTCACCGTGACGGGCAGCGTCGTTGTCGAAGGGGTCTTGTCTGCCGGGGTTGGCGCCAGCTTTGGCGGCGCCCGGGCCAGCTGGACGGGCTATGGCGGCGCATTCGGTGTGGGCTTGGTGAATCAAGGCATCACCGAGACCTATGCCGGCGGCGCTGTTGGATCGCCCGACAGCAACCTGCGCGGCTTCGTCTTCCCTGTCGTTTCGACCCTGCAGTTCGACGCCCTCGGCCACGCGCAAAGCAGCATCGCGTTCACCATGATCGTCGATGCCCAGAGCGTGGTGACGAGCGGCGGGACGGCGACCGCAGGCGCGGCATTCAGCAACACCGTGTACTGGTCGGGCATCGAGAGCTTGAGCGTGGATGGGGCGAGCTTTGCCGGCCCCTATGCCGTGACGTCAGCATCCGGCGCCGACTACCGCTTCTCGACGGCGCCTGTGCCCGAAGGGTCCACGCTCGGGATGATGCTCCTCGGCCTGGGCTTGCTTGGGGCGTTCAAGGCTCGGCGGCGCTGAGCCACCGAACGGTGGCCGCACGCCACCCACCACCGAATCACCCGCGCTTCAGCCTCGCCTCAGCCCATCAACGCCACGCGGTGCAATGACACCATGTGGTATGGGTCGGGCAGGGTGTCCTCGCAGCCGCCGGTCTTGCAGGGCAGTCGATAGGCGGCGTGCCAGCTGCCGGAAGGGGCGTCGAGCAGCTGGTCTTTGACGAGGCCGAGGGTCTGCTCGTAGCGGCGCCAGAGGTCGTTGCGGCCGGTGTGGCGGGCGCAGACGATGAGGGCGTGCAGGCATTCGGCCTGCTGCCACCAGCCCTTGGCCTTCTCGGGCTTGCCGCCGTCGGGGTAGGCGCGCGTGCCGCAGCCGCCGTCGATGTCGTCGTAGCCGGTCTGCAGTGCGTAGGTCAGCACGCGCTCGGCCACGGGGGCGTAGACGGGCGCGACGCTGCTGGCCGTGGTGAGCAGGTGGGCCCACTCGAACTGGTGGCCGAGGTCGATGTAGCCACCGGCTTGTTGGGTGGGCAGCGGGCGCCAGGCTTCGTCGTACCACTCGGGGATGCGGGCGCCGCCGCCCTCGGCCTCGGGCAGGCCTTGCAGCAGCTTGTAGAGCGCAAAGTCGCCCAGGCGTTTGACGCCGCTGGCCGCCTCGCCGGTGGCGCGGTGCAGGGCCTGCACGGCCTCGAACATGTGCATCAGCGGGTTCTGCGTGCGGCCGCCCTTGCCGGGTGAGAGGTTGCGTGGCACGTCGCGGTAGACGCCGCCCTGCGGGTCGATCAGGCTGGTTTCGATGACGCGCCAAGCCTCCAGCGCGGCGGCCTTGTGCCGCGGGTCCTGGCCGATGCGATACAGCTCGGCCAGCGCGAGCAGGGCAAAGGCGTGGCCGTAGGTGTCCTTGCCATCAACGCGCAGGCTGCCGTCGAGGCCTACGGTGTGGAAGAAGCCGCCGTGCACCGGGTCGAGCTGGGCGGAGAGCAGGAAGTCGGCGCCTTGGCGCGCGAGGTCGAGGTAGGGGACGGGGCTGCTGCGGCCTGTGGCCTTGGTGAGCTCGTGCCCGACCGCGAAGCTGTAGATCAAGCGCGCCTGGCTGGTGAGGGAGACGCGGTCGTCCGGCTTGGGCGTCCAGTCGCGCTGGAAGGCGGTGCGAAACGCGCCGTTCGGCGTCGGGGCGCGGCTGGCCCAGGCGGGCAGCAGGCGATCCAGCAGGTCGGCGCGGTGCCAGTCGGTGTCGATGACCTGGCGGGCCTTGCCTTCAGGGTCGCTGCAGGCGGGCAGCAGCGGCGCCATGGGCAAGGCGGTCAGCAGGCCGAGCGCAGAGCGGCGCTTCAGGAGGGGGCGGGGCATGCCCGCGATTCTGGCCGAGAGGTCAGCGCAGGTTCAGTGGCGTATGCCGCGCCACTTCCAGCTTGGCCAGCGCGTTGCGGTGGACCTCGTCGGGGCCGTCTGCCAGGCGCAGGGTGCGCTGGTGGGCCCACATCATGGCCAGCGGGGTGTCGTCGCTGACACCGGCGCCGCCGTGGACCTGGATGGCCCAGTCGAGCACCTTGAGCGCCATGCTCGGCGCGACGATCTTGATCATCGCGATCTCGGCCTGCGCGGCCTTGTTGCCCACGGTGTCCATCATGTAGGCGGCCTTGAGCGTGAGCAATCGGGCCTGTTCGATCAGGCAGCGGCTCTCGGCAATGCGCTCCTGCGTGACGGTCTGGCGCGACAGCGGCTTGCCAAAGGCCACGCGGCTGGCGGCGCGTTGGCACATCAACTCCAGCGCGCGCTCGGCGGCGCCGATGGAGCGCATGCAGTGGTGGATGCGCCCGGGCCCGAGCCGGCCCTGCGCGATCTCGAAGCCGCGGCCCTCGCCCAGCAGCACGTTGGCAGCAGGCACGCGGACGTTCTTGAGCTCGATCTCCATGTGGCCGTGGGGCGCGTCGTCGTAGCCGAACACGGGCAGGGCGCGCAGCACCGTGACGCCGGGCGTATTGGCGGGCACCAGCACCATGGACTGCTGCTCGTGGCGGCCGGCCTCGGGGTCGGTCTTGCCCATCACGATGTAGAGCTGGCAGCGCGGGTCGCCGGCGCCGCTGCTCCACCACTTGCGGCCGTTGATGACGTAGTCGTCACCATCCCGCTCAATGCGGCATTGGATGTTGGTGGCGTCACTGGAGGCCACCTCGGGTTCGGTCATCAAAAAGGCCGAGCGGATCTCGCCACGCAGCAGGGGCTCCAGCCAGCGGTCCTTCTGGGCCTCGGTGCCGTAGCGCTCCAGGGTCTCCATGTTGCCGGTGTCGGGGGCCGAGCAGTTGAAGACCTCGGGCGCCCAGTAGGTGCGGCCCATGATCTCGCACAGCGGCGCGTACTCCAGATTGCTGAGCCCCTCGGGGGCGCGGGCCGACTGCGGCAGGAAGAGGTTCCAGAGCCCGGCGGCGCGCGCCAGGGGCTTGAGCTCCTCGATCAGCCGCGTGGGCTGCCAGGCATTGCCGGCCGCGCGGTTGGCGGCCACTTCGTCGAGGAAGCGGCGCTCGTTCGGCGTGATGTGCGCATCGAAGAACTCGATCAGCCGTGCGCGCAGCTGCTGGACCTTGGGGCTGTAGTCGAAGTGCATGGCCGTGCTTTGCAGGTGCTTGTGCAGGTGCGTTGTTGCGCTGAGTGTGCAGCCGCTGCGCGGCGTGGGCTGTCGCCGATGTGGCAGGCGGCGGTGGCGTCAGCCCTTGAGGAGCTTGTCCTCGGCCAGCGCCAGCGCGGGCGGCGGGCCGGAGAGCACGATCACGTCATTGGGGGCCAGCACCAGCTCGTCGGCGCCGGACTCGACACGCCCCGAGGCGCGGCGCAGCGACACCACGTGCACGCCAATGGCCTGCAGCGCCAGGTCGCCCAGGGTCTCGCCGACCAGCGGGCTGGCCTGAGGCAGGGTGATGGTGGCCAGCCGGGCCTGCTCGCCGTCGTCGTCGCCGCTGTCGTCGGCGCCATGGAAGTAGCCGCGCAGCAGGCCGTAGCGCTTGTCACGCGCATCCCGCGCAATGCGGATCACGCGGCGCATGGGCACGCCCACCAGGGCCAGTGCGTGTGAGGCCAGCATCAGGCTGCCCTCGATGGCCTCGGGCACCACCTCGGTGGCGCCGGCGGCGCGGAGTTTTTCGAGGTCGCTGTCGTCGATGGTGCGCACCACCACCGGCACCTTGGGCGCATGGGCCTGGACCAGGTGCAGGATGCGCAGCGCCGAGGGCGTGTCGTGATAGCTGATGACCACGGCGCTGGCGCGCGCCAGGCCGGCGGCCATCAGGCTCTGGATCTTGGCGGCATCGCCAAACACCACGCTCTGGCCGGCGGCGGCGGCGTGGCGCACGCGGTCGGGGTCCAGGTCCAGCGCCATGTAGGGGATGCGCTCGCCCTCCAGCAGCCGGGCCAGGTTCTGGCCGCTGCGGCCAAAGCCGCAAATGATGATGTGGGCCTCGGCCTTGATGGCCTTCTTGGCGATGGTGGTGAGCTGCACCGACTGCAGCAACCAGTCGCTGGCCGAGAGCTTCATCACGATCAGGTTGCTGTACTGGATCAGCAGCGGCGTGGCCAGCATCGACAGCACCATGCTGGCCAGCACAGGGCTGATCCAGTGCGGAGCGATCAGGCCGTGGTCAGCCCCCAGTGTCAGCAGCACAAAGCCGAACTCCCCCGCCTGCGCCAGGAAGAGGCCGGTGCGCAGCGCCGTGCCCGTGGGCGCCTGAAAGAGCCGCGCCAAGCCCGCCACGAGCACGAACTTGGCGAACACCGGCAACCCGGTCAGCAGCAGCACCAGCCACCAGTTCTCCACCAGCACATGCCAGTCCAGCTTCATGCCGATGGTGATGAAGAACAGCCCGAGCAGCACATCGTGGAAGGGCCGGATGTCGGTCTCCACCTGGTGGCGGTACTCGGTCTCGGCGATCAGCATGCCGGCGATGAAGGCCCCCAGCGCCAGCGACAGGCCCGCGTGCTCGGTCAGCCAGGCCAGGCCCAGCGTGACGAACAGCAGGTTCAGCATGAAGAGCTCGTCGCTCTTGCGCCGCGCCACCAGGGTCAGCCACCAGCGCATCAGGCGCTGGCCGCCGTAGAACAGCAGGCCCAGCAGCACGGCGGCCTTCAGCGCCGCCCAGCCCAGCTCGGCCATCAGCTGCGAGGCCGGGCTGTGCAGCGCGGGGATCAGCACCAGCAGCGGCACCACCGCCAAGTCCTGGAACAAGAGCACGCCCATCACCAGCTTGCCGTGCGGGCTCTCCAGCTCCAGGCGCTCGGCCATCATCTTCACGACGATGGCGGTGGAGCTCATCGCCATCGCCGCGCCCAGCACCAGGGCGCCTTGCCAGTCCAGCTCCCAGGCCCGGCCCAGCCAGGCAAAGCCCAGCACCAGCAAGCCATTGCCCACCATGGCGCCAGCAATCGTCAGCGCCACCTGCGCCAGCCCGATGCCGAACACGGCGGTCTTGAGCGTGCGCAGCTTGGGCAGGTTGAACTCCAGCCCAATGGCGAACATCAGGAACACCACGCCGAACTCCGCCAGGTAGCGGATGCTGGCCGTGTCATGCGCAAAGGACAGCGCATTGGGCCCGATCACCACCCCCACCACCAGATAGCCCAGCATGGGCGGCAGCTTCAGGCTGCGGCACACCACCACGCCCAGCACGGCCGCGACGAGATAGAGAAGGGCAAGGTCCAGCGAGGTCATCGGGGGCCGATGTTATGCGGGGCCTCTGCCGAGGGATTTGCCGTGTCCGGTGGCAGCGGGGCGGCGGTGTACTTGTCGGGCAGGCCCGCTTGGCAATATTCCCGCTGCGCACGCGGGTGCGCGCTAACGAAGCCGCGGGTCACGCGCTGCTAAGGTCGCGCTCCGCTAGAGAACGGTCTCGGCGGAGCCAACATTTGAATTTGAAAGAGTCGACGATGAGCATGCAAAAACTCCTGTCCCGTCTCGCGCGCAGTGCAGCGCTGGCCTTTGCGGTCTTGCTGACCGGCTGTGCCACGCCCTATCTGGACGGCACCACCAAGGAAATCCCGATCAGCGAATACAAGAAGCCGGCGTCGCCAGCCCCGGTTCAGCTGCTGTTTGAATTCCAGACCAAGGGGGTCCTCAATGCACCGGCCACGAGCATGCTCAAGGACCAGGTGACGGCCCAGGTCAAGGCCAGTGGCTTGTTCAGCGCTGTGGAGGCGGGCCCGGTGCCCGGTGGTGCCACCCTCAGCCTCACGATCAATAACGTCCCGCTGACCGACGACGCCTTCAGCAAAGGCTTCGTGACCGGGCTGACCTTTGGCCTGGCAGGCTCCCAAGTCACCGACGGCTATGTGTGTTCAGCAACCTTCCGCGCAACGCCCAGCGCTGAGCCGATCACGAAGAAGGTCAGGCACGCCATCCACACCAGCCTGGGCTCGGGCGCGGCACCCAGCAACGCGGTCAAGATGCCCGATCTGAAGACGGCGGCCATGCAAATGGGCAAGGACGTCGTGAGCAACATGCTCAACGACATTTCGCGCGACGCGAACTTCAAGTGAAGGGACTCGACATGAAGCTGACCTCAAACCTTCGTTCCATCGCCTATGCCTTCGCGGCGCTCCAGGTGCTGTTGCTGACGGCATGTGCCAATGTGCAGATGCCGCCCCCAAGCGCGAGTGCAACCAATCTCGAGAAGCTTCGGGCGGCCCAGATTGGCCCAGCGCAAGTTGGCGAGTTCCGTCTGGCTGCTGGCAAGCCTGCCTCCATGGACACCAGTGTTGGCGGCCTGCGCGGGTCTTCGATTTCACCGAGCGCAGGCAGCTACTCCAAGCAGTTGCGCGAAGAGCTGATCGCAGAACTGAAGGGTGCTGGTCTGTTGGACCCAGCCTCGCCGGTGGCCATTGAAGGCGAGCTCACCGACAGCATGGTGGATGCAGCCATCGGAACCGGCCGAGGCCGATTGGCGGCCCGATTCAAGGTCAAGCGCGCGGGGGCTGTCGTCTTTGACAAGGAACTGGTCGCCGAGGCGTCCTGGGAATCGTCCTTCGTGGGGGCCGTGGCATTGCCTGCGGCGATCCACCAGTACGGGGCGCTCTACAAGACCCTCGTGGGCAAGCTGATCGACGACGCGGACTTTCGCGTTGCTGTGAAGCGGAAGTGAGCCCCCGTAGCGTTAACAGGCCCTAGCCGCCAGCTGCGGCGCCGCCATTGCGCTACCGTGCAACTCTCGCAGTTACGGAGAGTTTCATGGACCACCTGTCCTTCATCAGCCCCACCCGCAACAGCCCCTGGGGGACCTACCTCGCCCAGGTGGAAGCCACCTTGCCCTACCTCGGCAAGCTGGCGCGTTGGGCGGAGACGCTGAGGCGCCCCAAGAGGGCGTTGATTGTTGACATCCCCATCGAGCTGGACGACGGCCGCATTGCCCACTACGAGGGCTACCGCGTGCAGCACAGCCTCACCCGCGGCCCTGGCAAGGGCGGGGTGCGCTACCACCCCGAGGTCACGCTCGAAGAGGTGATGGCGCTCTCGGCCTGGATGACGGTCAAGAACGCGGCGGTGAACCTGCCCTATGGCGGCGCCAAGGGCGGCATCCGGGTCGAGCCGCGCGATCTGTCGCTCAAGGAGCTGGAGCGCGTGACGCGGCGCTACACCAGCGAGATCGGCATCATCATCGGCCCCAACCAGGACATCCCGGCCCCCGACGTCAACACCAATGGCCAGATCATGGCCTGGATGATGGACACCTACTCGATGAACACCGGCGCCACGGCGACGGGCGTCGTCACCGGCAAGCCCATTCCGCTGGGCGGCTCGCTGGGGCGCGTGGCGGCCACCGGGCGCGGGGTGTTCGTGATCGCGCGTGAGGCCATGCGCCGGCTCGGCCTGCCGCTGGAAGGCGCGCGGGTGGCCGTGCAGGGCTTTGGCAATGTGGGCTCGGTGGCGGCAAAGATGTTTGTGGCCAACGGCGCGCGCATCGTCTGCGTGCAGGACCACAGTGGCACCATCCTCAACGAGCAGAGCCTGGACATGGCCCGCCTGCTCGACCACGTGGCGCTGCACAAGGGCGTGGCCGGCTTCCCCGGCGCCGATGCCATCGACAACGAGAACTTCTGGGACGTGCAGAGCGACGTGCTCATCCCCGCCGCGCTGGAGGGCCAGATCAGTGCCGAGCGCGCCAACCGCCTGCGCACCGGCCTGGTGGTGGAGGGCGCCAACGGCCCCACCACGCCTGACGGCGAGGCCGTGCTTGCGGAGCGCGGCATCCCCGTCGTGCCCGACGTGATTGCCAACGCGGGCGGGGTGACGGTGTCCTACTTCGAGTGGGTGCAGGACTTCTCGTCCTTCTTCTGGACCGAGGACGAGATCAATGTGCGGCTCGACAAGATCCTGGTCGGCGCCTTCAAGGGCATCTGGGAGACGAGCGAGCAGCACCGCATCAGCCTGCGCACGGCGGCCTTCACCGTGGCTTGCACGCGGGTGCTGCAGGCGCGCGAGGAGCGCGGGCTGTATCCCTGAACCTGATAATCGGGCCCATGCCGTACCGCCCGCCCCCGTCGCTGATCCTGCTGGCCTGCGCCGCCGCCTTGTCTGGCTGCAGCGCAGTGCCTGCTGCGCTGCAGTCCACGCCCAAGCCTGTTTATCTGGCCGAGCGCTTCAGCGCCGACGAGACCTTCTCGCGGCTCTTTGACGCCGACGTGAGCGACACCTGCGAGGCGGCGCGCCGTGCCTTGCTCAGCCAGGGCTATGTGATCGGCAAGGCGGCTGGCGGCGAGGTGCGTGGCATCAAGTTCTTCCAGCCCGAGGGCGAGGTGCACGTCGAGATCGCCATCACCGTGGTCTGCGTGGGTGACGGGGTCAAGTCCCAGGTGGCCACGGCCTATGTGAGCGCTCAGCAGGAGCGCTTCACGCTCAAGAAGAGCCCGCAGGCGGCCAGCCTTGGCGTCAGCGCGCTGGGCTCGATCTCGGTGCCACTGTCCTCGTCGAACGACTCGATGGTGCGTGTGGCCTCCGAGACCATCCCGGCCGGGGACTTCTATGACCGTTTCTTCGCGCTGATGCAGCGCGTGCTGCGCGACAAGGAAGCGCTGGCCGCTGAAGGACGCACCAGCGGCAGTTGAGGCAGCTGAGGCCGCCGACGCCCGGCCGGTGCCTTGTGGGAACTGCGTGCCGCCCCCGCTGCTGAGCGCGTGATACTGGCCGCGCGATGGCCTTGCCCCAGACCTTACCGAGCCCCACACCCGCCCGCCTGCGCCCCGGCTGGGGTTGGCGCCGCGCGTTGCCCTGGGTGGCGCTGCTGGCCCTGCTGGTGGTGGCGCAGTCGCTGCTGCTGGCCCTCACCGTCAGCCACGAGGCCGGCAAGGCGCAGGACCAGGCCGAGCAGGTGGCTGCCGAGGTGGCCGGACAGATCCGCAAGCAGGTCTCGCAGTCGCTCGGGCTGCTGCAGTTTGCGGCTGACCGCCCCGCTGCAGCGCCCGCCTGGCAGGACTCGCCCGCCCTGGTACGCATGGAGTGGCGCGGCGTGCATCGGCAGCTCACGCAGGCGGTGAACAACCCGCGCCAGCTCCCGCCGCTGCCGCACAGCGGGCCCGAGGGCCTGGTGCCCGAGACCGAGCTGGCCTGCGCCAGCGCACTGCGCCAGGGCAGTGCCCAGATCTCGCGCAGCTACTTTGTGCCGCTGGCGCCGGGCCTGGGGCTGGAGGTGGCCGACCTGTGCGCAGCGCGGCTGCATGGGGGCGAGCCCGATGGCTTCGTCATCGCCACCCTGGCGCTGCGCACCCTGCTGGAGGCTGCGCTGCTGGACGAGCACGCGCGCGGCTACGAGGTCAGCCTCGTCGAGGCCGACAACACCCGGCTGGCGCGCGCCGGGCTCAAGCATGGGCGCGGGGTCTATGTCTTCCAGCGCCTCGTCGACCTGCCCGGCCAGTCCTTCCAACTGCGGGTGGACAGCGTGGCCGGTGCGCCCTCCTGGGTGCCCAACCTGCCCATCGCCCTGGTCATGGGCCTCACGCTCGCGCTCTTTGGCATGGTGGTGCTGCTGGCGCGAGACGGCCGGCGGCGCGCGGGCGTCGAGGCTGCGCTGGCCGAGTCGCTGACGGTGCGCCAGGCCATGGAGAACTCCCTCGTCACCGGCCTGCGCGCGCGTGATGCCGAGGGCCGCGTCACCTACGTCAACCCGGCCTTCTGCCGCATGGTGGGCCTGCCGGCGGGCGAGATCCTCGGGCGCTGGCCGCCGCCCTACTGGCCGCCCGAGCATGTTGAGAACTACCTGCGCCGCAATGCCGAGCGCCGCGCCCGCTGGGCGGAGGGCGACGCCCATGCCGCCGATCAGCAGACCGACCAGCAGGCCGAACAGGGCTTTGAGACCGTCTTCATGCGCCAGAGCGGCGAGCGCTTTCCGGTGCGCATCTACGAGGCCCCGCTGCGCGACGCCCACGGCCGCCAGACCGGGCTGATGAGCACCGTGCTCGACATCTCCGAGCAGCGCCGCGTGGAGGAGCTCTCGCGCCAGCAGCAAGACCGCCTGCAGGCCACGGCCCGCCTCGCCACCGTGGGCGAGATGGCCTCGCTGCTCAGCCACGAGCTGAACCAGCCGCTGGCGGCGATTGCCAGCTACGCCAATGGCTCGCTCAACCTGCTGGCCGACCCCGAGCCGCCCGAAGACACCCCCGGCCTCGTGCGACAGGCGCTGGAGCGCATCGCCGCCCAGGCCGACCGCGCGGGCCGCGTGATCAAGAGCGTGCACGACTTTGTGCGCCGCCGCGAGCACCTGCGCGAGAACATCGACGTGGCCACCCTGCTGGAGGCCGTGCTGCCCTTGATCCGGCTGCAGGCGCGCAAGGGCGGCAGCCAGGTCGTGCTGGACCTGCCGGCCGAGCGACTCAAGGTGCGCTGTGATCGCACCATGGTCGAGCAGGTGCTGCTCAACCTCAGCCGCAACGGCCTGCAGGCCATGGAGAACGCGGCACCCGGCACCCCGCGCGAGCTGCGCCTGGCCGCGCGGCTGCGCGCCGAGCGCTGGGTGGAGCTGAGCGTGCGCGACCACGGCCCCGGCATCCCCTCCGAGGTGGCCAAGCAGCTGTTCACGCCCTTCTTCACCACGCGCGGCGAGGGCATGGGCCTGGGGCTCAGCCTGTGCCGCACGGTGATTGAGCAGCACGGCGGTGCGCTTGATTTTGAGAACCTCGCTGCTGCGCAGGGCGGGGGGTGTGAATTCAGGTTCACCTTGCCGATTGCTACCCCTGGGGGGGCGACATGACGTCTATTCCACTCATCTATCTGGTCGACGACGAACCCGTGGTGCGCGAGGCGCTGGCCTGGCTGCTGCGCTCACGGCGCCTGCTGTCCGAGGAGTTCGACAGTGCCGAGGTCTTCCTCGCGCTGCTGGACAGCCGGCAGCCGCCCTTTCCCACCTGCCCGTCCTGCCTGCTGCTCGACGTGCGCATGCCGGGCATGAGCGGCCTGGCGCTGTTTGAGCTGCTCATCGAGCGCGGCCTCACCGACGTGCTGCCGGTGATCTTTTTGACCGGCCATGGCGACGTGCCCACGGCCGTGGCCGCCGTCAAGCGCGGCGCCTTTGACTTTGTCGAGAAGCCTTTCTCCGACAACGCCCTCGTGGACCGCGCCCAGCAGGCCCTGGAGCACAGCCGCGCCGCGCTGGCCCGGCGCGACCACCGCCTGGCCTGCGGCAAACGCCTCTCGGAGTTGACCGAGCGCGAGCGCGAGGTGATGCGCCTCGTCACCCAGGGCCAGCCCAACAAGCTCATTGCCGATGCGCTCGACATCAGCGTGCGCACCGTCGAGGTCCACCGCGCGCGTGTGTTCGAGAAGATGGAGGTCAAGTCCGCCGTCGAGCTGACCAACCTGCTCCGGGACAATCAGCTCGATGGGTGAATTCGATCTGATCCGCCGCTACTTCACGCGGCCCGACCACACAGCGCACGGCGTTGCCGTTGGCATTGGCGACGACTGCGCCGCGCTCGTGCCCACGCCGGGGCACCACTGGCTCATCTCCAGCGACATGCTGGTCGAGGGCCGGCACTTCCTGCCCACCGTGGACCCTGCCGCACTCGGCCACAAGGCCCTGGCCGTCAATCTCTCCGACCTCGCCGCCTGCGGCGCCACGCCGCGCGGCTTCACACTCGCGCTCGCGCTGCCGCGCGTGGACGAAGCCTGGCTCGCCGGCTTCTCGCAAGGCCTCTTTGCGCTGGCCGACGCGCATGCCTGCCCCCTGGTCGGCGGCGACACCACGCAAGGCCCGCTCAACATCTGCATCACTGTTTTTGGCGAGGCGCCGGCCGGCCAGATGCTGCGCCGCAATGGCGCAAAGCCTGGTGACGAGATCTGGGTCTCAGGCCGCCTGGGCGACGCCCGCCTCGCGCTGGAAGCTTTCCGTGGCCGCGTGAGCAGCGCCGGCCTCGATGTCCTGCGCCCCGCCATGGAGCGACCCACCCCGCGCGTCGCCCTCGGCCAAGCCCTGCGCGGCATCGCCACCAGCAGCATTGACATCTCCGACGGCCTCGCCGGCGACCTCGGCCACATCCTCGCCGCCAGCGGCGTGGGCGCCTGCCTCGACCTGCCCGCCTTGCCGCGCAGCCCCCAGCTGGCGGCCCAGCCCCGCGCCGCGCAGATCGAATGCCTGCTGGCCGGCGGTGACGACTACGAACTCGTCTTCACCGCCTCGCCCGGCCACGCGCTGCCCGACGTGGGTTTGCCGCTCTACCGCATTGGCGTCATCGAGCCCGAGCCGGGGCTGCGCGTGCGCGACGAAGCCGGCCAGTTGCTGCCCACCTCGTGGCGCAGCTTTGATCACTTCAAGTCATGACACCGCGAAACGCCACCGCCGCCTTCATGTGGCCCCACCCGGCCCGCTGGATCGCGCTCGGCTTTGGCAGCGGCCTCTCGCCCAAGGCGCCCGGCACGGTGGGCACGCTTTGGGCCTGGCTCGCCTTCTGGGCCTTGGGCCTGATCTTCCCCACCTGGGGCGACCGTGAATGGCTGCTCTGCATCGCCGTGTCCACCCTCATCGGCTGGTGGGCCTGTACCCGCTGCGCTCAGCACATGGGCATCGCGGACCCCGGCGCCATCGTCTGGGACGAGGTCGTCGCCTTCTGGCTCGTGCTCTGGCTCGCCGGCCCCATGGGCTTCGTCGGCCAGCTCGTGGCCTTCGGCCTCTTCCGCTACTTCGACGCCGCCAAGCCCGGCCCCGTCGCCTGGGCCGACGGCCTCTTCAAACTCCAGCGCGGCGAGGCCATCGGCTGGCGCCAGGGCGCCGGCATCCTGCTCGACGACTTCGTCGCCGCCGGCTGCACGCTGGCCGTGATCGCCGTCTACCGCTTCGTGCTGGCATGACGCCCCCAGCCCTCGTCACCGAGATCGCCACGCTGCTCCGCGCCCGCGGCGAACGCCTCGCCACCGCCGAGTCCTGCACCGGCGGCCTCATCGCCGCCACCTGCACCGACCTCGCCGGCTCCAGCGACTGGTTCGAACGCGGCGTGGTGACCTACAGCAATGAGGCCAAGACCGAGCTGCTCGGCGTGCCCAAGGCCCTGATTGACGATCACGGTGCCGTCAGCGCCCAAGTCGCTGAAGCCATGGCGACAGGGCTGCTCGCCCGAGTCCCCAGCACCGTCCACTGGACCGTCGCCGTCACGGGCGTCGCTGGCCCGGGGGGTGGTAGTGCCGAGAAGCCGGTCGGGACGGTATGGCTGGCGCTGGCGGGGCGCAGCGGGGTGCTGCGGGTGTGGTGCGAGCGCTTCGACGGCGATCGACGCGCGGTTCGTGTTCAGACGATTGAGTCAGGGCTGAATGCCCTACGCCGTGAACTTGCGCCAGCTTCAGATTGAGTTTGGCGGCATGGCTGCCCGACGACCCCGTCGAGCCCCGATCGCCAATTGAAAAGGCCACCCCACGGGGTGGCCTTGGCATGGAGCCTGAAGCTCGATCAGGCCCGACGCTCGCGACGGCGGAAGGCCAAACCGAACGCAACGCCCAAGCCGCTCAGCAGCATGGCGGCAGACGACGGCTCAGGAACGGGCGCCATCGGAGTGTTGACGCTGGACTGTGCATTAAGGTTCAAGCTCGCCGTCAAGGTGCTGGCGCCAAAGTTGGAAAAACTAGCGCTAACCAACCCAGCGCTGCTGGGAGACAGGTTCGAGTAGCCAAAGCCGGTGTAGGCCTGCCTGTAGCCGTAATTGCTGGTCCCAGCGCCGTCGGTCCAGTTGTTGAACTGGATGGACGTATTGCCGTAAACGTACGTACCGTTCACCGCCCCGGAAGCGTCTGCGGCCACGCTGGCGTCAGCGGTGATCAGCACCAACGTGCCTGCGCCCACTTCAACTTGGAAGTTAGCGCTGCCATACCCGTAGGCATAGCCATAGGTGCTCAGTGCGGTGTCGCTGGCCGAGGCCGTCAACGAGTAGCTGCCAAGGTTGACACCCGAGCCGTTGGACGCCCCGGTGAGGTCCAGACCGGTCGCGGTGAGATGAGCGACGGCCGGCGAGTCGTAATTCCAAACATTCAAGCCCGATTGCGTGTAGGCACTCGCGTAATTGCTGCCGGACAAGATGCTGAAGCTTGGTGCGATGCCGTCCAACGGGGTCAGATCAAAGACCAGCACTTGAACATTGCTCAACGACGCCGTGGCCGTCACGGCCGAAGCACCGCCAGCGGCCACGAGCATTGCGCCGACAGCCAAAGCCTTATGAATCGCTCCCATGTGCGCATTCCTTCACGTTGGTTAAGGGAAAACCCAAGACTAGCATAAGTTGGCGGAGCTGTGACGGCGACCCCCCCGAATGGAGGATTCCCTCGTGCATCAGCAACGCGGAAAGGCGGCGCTCCCCCTAAGTTGCCAGTGAATAAGACCCCGGCGAGGCCGCAAAGCCGCGTCTGGTCAACCTCCGCCCATTCCGCCGGACCCCAGCCTCCTAGTCGCCCGAGCCGGTGGAGCAAGCGCTTGGTCTCTCGTCGTCCAAGCATTTGGACTCAGCCCCGCTTGAACGCCTCCCCCAAGATCCCCTTGATCGCCTCGGCCTGCTGCGGTGACGAGAGCCCCATCAGCCCCCGATGCTCAGGCGCCAGATGGGCCAGCGCCGGCCCGTGGTGCTCGAACGCAAAGTAGTCAAGCAGCCCGCGCCATACGGCCTGCTGCTCGGGTGGCATGTGGCGGAAGGCGAGGACGGCGTGGAGCAGGGCGTCGAAGGGTTTGGTGGGCGGGGGCGTGTCGGTCCACCAGTAGTTGACGAGGATGTTGAAGCCTGAGAGGGACTCGACCTGGTGCCACCAGGCATAGGGCAGGTAGAGGGCGTCGCCGGCGTCTAACTCGGCGACCTGGGCGTGGGCGAGGGCCTCGCGGAAGCGGGGGTAGCGGTCGTAGTCTGGGGCTTCGAGGTCGACCATGCTGACGGGCGGGCCGGCGGGCGTGAAGTCGATGGGGCCGATGTAGAGATTGGGCAGCTGCTCGGGCGGGAAGAGCGTGAAGCGGCGGCGGCCGGCGACGACGCAGGCGAGGTTCTGCATCAGGTCAAAGTGGGTCTGCACCCGGACGGCGTTGCCGATCCAGATGCGAGGCATGACCTGGGGATTCATCAGCGGAAGCGGGATAGCTCCAGCCAACTGCGGCAAGCACGCAGGCAGGGGCATGGAGTCCATGTAAATGGCGGGGGCCGTGGCGTCGTGGGCCTGCGCGAGCAGCAGGCGCAGGCCGTCGGCGAGTTCGGTCGGCCGGCGCTCGAAGGTCAGGCCGGCCATGCCTTCGCGGTAGAACAGGTGGCGCCCTGCCGCTGGGTCACCCAGACTGAGTGGGATGCGGGCGCCTTGGTAGAAGGGCAGCAGGTACTCGCAGACGGCCTGGTCCGAGGTCTGGGCCGCTTGCACAGCGGGCCAGTGCTTGACGAGGCCACGCAGGATGACCGGGCGGTTGGCGGGCAAGACTTCGGCGCGGAAGCGGGCCGCAAAGTCGGGGGCGTCGGCGCCGTGCAGCTCGGCGGTGCGGGGCAGGTCAGCGGTGGTGGGGCTCATGGCCCGCGCATTGTCCTTGCTGGGTCAGCCCAGCCAGCCCAGCAGGCTCTCGCCCGACTCTTCCAGCTGCGAGGGCGGCGCCCAGGCTTTGGCCCAGTCGAGGAACTGGTCGGCCGGCATGGGCTTGGCGAGGAAGTAGCCCTGGCCTTCGTTGCAGCCCAGGGCGGCGAGCAGGTTCCAGGCGCGTGCGGTCTCGACCCCCTCGGCCACGACGCTGAGGCCCAGGTTGTGTGCCAGCTCCACCGTGGAGCGCACGATGCGGGCGTCGTCGAGGTCGCGCTCCATGGCGAGCACAAAGCTCTTGTCGATCTTGAGCTCGTCCACGGGCAGGCGCTTGAGGTAGGCGAGCGAGGAGTAGCCGGTGCCGAAGTCGTCGATGCTGAGCTTGAAGCCCTGGGCGCTGAGGTGCTCCAGCGTGGAGAGCGCGCGCTCGGGGTCGTCCATGATGGCCGACTCGGTGATCTCGAGGCACAGGGTCTGCGGGGCCACGCCAAGCGGCGTGAGCAGGGCTTCGATCTTGGCGGGCAGGTCCTGGTCGAGCAGGTCGCGGGTGGAGAGGTTGACCGACAGGCGCAGGCTGAGGCCAGCGTCCAGCGCCTGGCGCGAGAAGGCGGCGGTTTGCGCGAGCACCCAGGCGGTGAGCTGACGCACAAAGCCGGTCTGCTCGGCAAAGGGGATGAACTGCATCGGCGGCACCAGGCCGCGCGTGGGGTGCTGCCAGCGCACCAGGGCCTCGGCGCCGACGATCTTGCGGGCGCGCAGGTCCACCTTGGGTTGCAGGTAGAGCCGCAGCTCGCCAGCCGCGATGGCCTGGCGCAGCTCAGACAGCAGCGAGAGCGACTCCTGGCTGCCGACGTCGAGCTGGGCGTGATAGATCAGGCTGCCGCACTGGCGCTGCTTGGCGGCGTCCATGGCCAGCTCGGCGCGTGCCAGCAGCAAGTTGACCTCGTGGCCATGCTCGGGGTAGAGCGCGATGCCGATGCCAGCGCCGAGGTCGATGGTCTGGTCGTCGATCTGCAGCGGGCGCTCAAAGTCCTTGAGGATGGCAAACGCTGCCTCGCTGGCCTGGCGGGCGTTGACCTGCTCCAGCACGATGACGAACTCGTCGCCATAGAGCCGCGCCAGGTCGGCATGCACGGCGCCGCACAGCTGCCCGAGGCGCTTGCCCACGGCTTGCAGCAGGCGGTCGCCCAGCTCGCGGCCGAGCACGTCGTTGACGCGCTTGAAGCGGTCCAGGTTGAGCATCAGCACGGCGCCGTGGCTCTCGGGCGTCAGCAGGTGCTGCTGCAGCAGTTCGGCCAGGCGGGCGCGGTTGGGCAGCAGGGTCAGCTGGTCCACATAGGCGAGGTTGGCCACCAGGGCATCACGGCGCTGGATGCCTTCGCGCATGTTCTCCAGCGCAATGGACAGGTTGCGCACCTCGACCACGCCGGGCGAGGCGCTGACGGGGGTTTCGTAGTCGCCGCGCTCCAGGCGCCGCGCGGCCTGGGACAGGCCCTTGATGGGCTCGCTGATGGAGCGCGCCAGCAGCACGCTCAAAGCGGCAAACACGACCACGCCCAGCAAGGTGAGCCCGAGCAGCAGCAGCTGCAGCTGGCGGTAGGGCGCCAGCGCGGCGTCCAGCGAGCGCAGCAGCAGCACGCCGGCCATCTGGCCGCCATCGGAAATCAGGGTCACGAAGCGCGAGCTGACGCGTTCGCCGTCGATCTCGGTCAGCTGAGGCGCGCCTTCGGCACCAAAGGCCAGGGCCTGGGCACGCGAGGCATCGAGCGTTTGGGCCAGCGGCTTCCAGCCGGACTCGGCCGTGCGCATCAGCAGCACGCCGTCAAGGTCGGACAGGGCTTTGAGGTCGTCCAGCACTGCGCGGTCCAGCGTGAAGGCCATCAGCACCCAGCCCACCGGCGCAGGCGTGCGCACGGGCACGGCCACCACCTGGTAGGCCTGGCCGCCACGTACCGTGAGCACTGCATCTCGGGCCTTGCCGGCCACTTCACGCAAGGCGGCCGAGAGCGCAGACGCATCCGGGTGCGTTGCCACCACCAGCTGGAACTGGGCGTCGAAGTAGGCCACCACGCGGGCGCCGATGCGCTCGCCCTGGTTGTCGAGCGCGCTCTTCACGGTCTCGGCGGTGGCAGCGTCTGGGTGGGCCAGCCACTGGCCGACGGCCTCCTTGAAGCCGTAGTCCTTGGCCTGCAGCTCGGCCGCGTCGCGCAGGCGCGTGGCTTGCTGGTTGAGCAGGCGGCGCAGCACGCGCTCGCCGGTTTGCAGGTCGGCCGCGAGCGAGACCTCGGCATTGCCCGTCACCGCGCTGCGCGTGACGACCAAGCTCACCAGTTGCACCAGCAACAGCAAGCCTAGGAAGAGGGCCACGATGCGGCCCTCCAGGCGGCGGAGGTTGAGGAAAGCGGGCATCAATCTGGCATCAATCGGGCAACGTGACGACCAGGCTCTTGATGCTGGCGGTGACGTCGATCGGCTGGGCCTGCAGTTGCTGGGCTTGCTTCTGCGCGGCATGCCAGGTCAGCAGCCGGTGCTCGCCCGCCGGCAGGTCGAGCACGGCCTCGCCGCGCGCATCGGTGCGGGCAAAGAGCGGCGTGTCCACCACCACGATGTGGGCGCTCATGCGGTCATGGATGTTGCAGCCCAGTGCGGCCACGCCGGGCTTGTCGAAGACCACGGGCTCGGCCGGCGTGCCGGCATAGAGCTTGATGTCGAACACCTTGACCGGCGAGAACGAGTAGACGTGATGCCGCACGGTGTCGAAGTTGGGGAAGGACACGGCGGTGCCCGTCTGCACCACCAGCACGGGCGGCTGGAAGTTGCGGTCGCGCTGGCTCATCTCGGCCTTGGCGGTGCTGGTGCGCTGTGGGCGCCCGCGCAGCTCCACGGCCACGACGGCGTCTGCCACCGGCTGGCCGGCGGCATTGCGCAGTTGCAGCGTGACGGGGGCGGCCCACGCAGCCGCAGCTGGCCAGAGCAGGGCGCCAGCCAGCGCGGCCCGGCGCAGGGACCGATGCATTGAGAGAGTCACCATGGGAGAAACCTGGGGCCGACGATAGCGCGCAAGGCCGCCGGCGGCGAGGGCATCCGACCGCTGTGGGCTGGGCGGGCACGACGCCAGCGCGCTTGGCGTGGCGTCCGTCACGCGAACGGGCGCGGGGTGGGTTCAGGCCTGTAGCGCGATGCCGGTCTTGCCGGCGGCCGTCTCGGTCAGCATCAGCGCCAGGCGGCGCAGCGCGGCCCAGGCGTCGAGTGGCCAGTCGGGGTGGCGCAGGCCCTTGGCGATGCCGTCCACCGTTTGCGCAGCGCCCACCAGGCGGGCGCAGTCGGCCGCGTCAAGGCGGGGCGCGACGCGCTCCATCAGCTTTTCTTTGGCACCCCAGACGCGCGCCTCGCGCAGCGCCAGCGGCAGCGGCCGGCCGGCGTCGAGCGCGGCGCGGATGCGGGCCAGCGCCCGTACGTCCTCGGCCACCGTCCAGTGCACCAGCACGGCGGCCTCGCCCTCGGCTGCCAGGCCATCCAGCATGCGCAGCACGCGCGCCACCTGGCCCGAGAGCACGGCCTCGCTGAGCTTGAAGACGTCAAAGCGCGCCACGTCCAGCACGGCGGCCTGGATCTGCTCCAGGCTGAGCTCGCCCGCCGGGTAGAGCAGGGCGAGCTTTTGCAGCTCCTGGTGGGCGGCGAGCAAGTTGCCCTCGACCCGGTCGGCAAAGAAGGCCAGGGCCTGCTGGCCGTTCGGGCCATCGGCCACCTGCTGGCCTTGGGCCTTGAGCCGCTGGGCCAGCCAGACGGGCAAGCGCTGCCGCTCCACGGGCTCGACACGCAGGGTGATACCGGTGGCGTCGAGCGCGGTGAACCAGGCGCTGGTCAGCTGGGTCTTGTCGAGGCGCGGCAGGGTGACCAGGGTCAGCACATCGTCGGGTGCGTGCTCGCAATAGCGCTGCAGGGCCTCGGAGCCATCCTTGCCAGGCTTGCCGGTGGGGATGCGGATCTCGATGAACTGCCGGTCGGCAAACAGGCTCATGGCCTGCGCAGCGGCCAGCACCGGCGCCCAGTCGAAGTAGGCGCCCTGCACGGTGAAGACCTGGCGCTCGGTGAAGCCCTGCTGCCGCGCCGTGGCGCGGATCAGGTCGGCCGCCTCTTGCGCCAGCAGCGGCTCGTCGCCATGCACGGTGTAGACCTTGGCCAGGGTCTTGGTCAGGTGCGGGGCGAGGGCCTCGGGGCGGAGTTGCATGGCGCTCAGCCGGGCAATCTCACGGCCGCAAGCCTGCGCATCACCTGCGCCACCACGTCAGACTGCATCGAGCTGTAGAGCAGCCCCGCCTCCTGCTCCTTGGCCAGGGCCTGGGTCTCGGTGAAGTTGAGGTCGCGCGTCAGGCGCAGCTCGACCTTGGGCGCCAGCAACTCGCCGCTGGGCGTGCGCAGCCAGTAGTCGAAGTAAAGGCGCAGCTCCCACTCACGCACCTGGCCGGCGGCGGTGGAGGCCACCACGCTGCGGTCACGCGCCTCGCGCAGCGCCTCGATCACGACCTGGGCGCGGCTCGCGTCCTCCTCCAGCCGCACGGGCGTGTGCTGCACCTGGCGGCGCAGCGCGGCGGCCAGCGGTGAGCCCGGCTCAAAGCCCACCAGGGCCAGGCTCTGGAAGGGCAGCACCGGCTCCTTGCGTAGCGCGAAGCCGCAGCCGGTGAGGTTGGCTAGGGCCGCGAGGCTGAGCAGGGCGGCGCGGCGGTGCATCAGACCACCACGTTGACGAGGCGGCCGGGCACGATCACGACCTTCTTGGGCGTCTTGCCTTCGCTGAACTTGGCGAACTCCTCGGTTGCCAGCGCTGCGGCTTCGATGGCGGCCTTGTCGGCACTCGCCGGCACCTTGACGGCGCCGCGCAGCTTGCCGTTGACCTGCAGCATCAGCTCGATCTCGTCCTGCACCAGCGCGGCCTCATCGACCGTGGGCCAGGGCGCGTCCAGCAGGTCG
The DNA here is from genome assembly GCF_039872745.1 of Roseateles paludis. Lineage (NCBI taxonomy): Bacteria > Pseudomonadati > Pseudomonadota > Betaproteobacteria > Burkholderiales > Sphaerotilaceae > Roseateles > Roseateles paludis. The sequence goes on from NZ_JBDPZD010000001.1 coordinate 981,531, forward strand.
CCCAGCTCGGCGGCAAAGCCGAGGTCTTGCCAGAGCTGGTGGGCGATGTGTGGCGTGGCGGGGTAGAGCACGCGCAGCAGCACCGAGAAGCCATCGCGCACGGCGGCTGCTTGGCCCTCCGCCTTGAAGCCTTCGAGCGCATTGAGCAGCTTCATCGCGCCGGAGACGACGGTGTTGTACTGCATGCGCTCGTAGTCGAACGAGACCTGCTTGAGCACGTTGTGCACCTCGCGGCGCAGGGCCTTGCCGTCTGCGCTGAGCGCGGCGTAGTCGGCGCCGCCGGTCTTGATGGCGTCGGCATTGCGCGCGCCAAAGTTCCACACCCGCTTCAGGAAGCGGTGCGCGCCTTCCACGGCCGCATCGTTCCACTCCAGCGTCTGCTCCGGGGGGCTGGCGAACATCACGAACAAACGGGCCGTGTCGGCACCGTACTGGTCGATCAGCGCCTGCGGGTCCACGCCGTTGTTCTTGGACTTGGACATGGTCGTCATCTCGTACTCGAGAGGCGTGCCGTCCTTCTTGAGCTTGGCACCCGCGATGCCGCCCTTGTCGTCGTGGATCACGTCGACTTCGTGGTCCCAGTAGTAGTCCTTGCCGCCGCCCTCGGGCTTGTGGAAGAAGGCGCCCTTCAGGACCATGCCCTGGGTCAGCAGCTTGCTGAAGGGCTCGGCCACGCTGACGAGGCCGAGGTCACGCATCACCTTGGTCCAGAAGCGCGCGTAGAGCAGGTGCAGGATGGCGTGCTCGATACCGCCGATGTACTGGTTCATCGGCATCCAGTACTTCGTCCCCTCCGCGACCATGGCCTGGTCGTTGGTCGGGTCGCAGTAGCGCATGAAGTACCAGGACGAATCCACGAAGGTGTCCATGGTGTCCGTCTCACGCTTGGCGGGCTTGCCGCACTTCGGGCAGCCAACGTTGAGGAAGCCGGCGTGCTTGTTCAGCGGGTTGCCGCTGCCGTCAGGGATGCACTCCTCGGGCAGCACGACGGGCAGGTCCTTCTCGGGCACCGGCACCACGCCGCAGTCGTCACAGTGAATGATCGGGATCGGCGTGCCCCAGTAACGCTGGCGGCTGACGCCCCAGTCGCGCAGGCGCCAGGTGGTTTTCTTCTCGCCGAGGCCCTTGGCGGACAGCAGCTCGGCGACCTTGTCGACGGCCTGCTTGTGCGTCAGACCATCGAGCACGCCGGAGTTGACGCAGACGGCGCGCGACTTGTCGCCGTACCACTCGGCCCAGGCATCGAGCGAGAAGCTTTCGCCTTCAGCCGCGATCACCTGCTTGATCTCGATGCCGTACTTTTGGGCGAACGCGAAGTCGCGCTCGTCGTGCGCGGGCACGCCCATCACGGCGCCGTCGCCATAGCTCATCAGCACGTAGTTACCGACCCAGACAGGCACCTGGGCGCCCGTCAGCGGGTGGGTGACGACGAGGCCGGTGGGCACGCCCTTCTTCTCTTGCGTGGCCAGCTCGGCTTCGGTGGTGCCACCGGCCTTGCATTCCTCGATGAAAGCAGCGACCTCGGGCTGGGTCTGCGCAGCGATGGTGGCCAGCGGATGCTCAGGGGCCACGGCGCAGAAGGTGACGCCCATGATGGTGTCGGCGCGGGTGGTGAACACCCACAGCTTGTCGCCACCGCCCTCGATGCTGTGCGGGAACGCAAAGCGCACGCCTTGGCTCTTGCCGATCCAGTTCTCCTGCATCAGGCGCACGCGCTCGGGCCAGCCGGACAGGTAGTTCGGATCTTCAGGGTTGGCCACGGCCGAGAGCAGCTCTTCGGCGTAGTCGGTGATCTTCAGGTAGTAGCCGGGGATCTCGCGCTTCTCGACCAGGGCGCCGGAGCGCCAGCCGCGGCCGTCGATGACCTGCTCGTTGGCGAGCACGGTCTGGTCCACCGGGTCCCAGTTGACGACCTGGGTGCGGCGCTCGGCGATGCCCTTCTCGAGCATCTTCAGGAACAGCCACTGGTTCCACTTGTAGTAGGCGGGCTGGCAGGTGGCGACCTCGCGGCTCCAGTCGATGGCCAGGCCCATGGCCTGCATCTGGCCCTTCATGTGGGCGATGTTGGAGTAGGTCCACTGCGCCGGCGGCACCTTGCCCTTCATGGCGGCGTTCTCGGCCGGCAGGCCGAAGGCGTCCCAGCCCATGGGCATGAGGACGTTGTAGCCCTTCATGCGCAGCTGGCGGGCCAGCATGTCGTTGATGGTGTAGTTGCGCACGTGGCCCATGTGCAGCTTGCCCGAGGGGTAGGGCAGCATGGAGCAGGCATAGAAGTGCGGCTTGCTCGCGTCCTCAGTGACGCGGTAGGCATCGCGCGCCGCCCAGTAGGCGTGGGCGGCGGCTTCGATTTCGGTGGGGTTGTAGGGGCTGGGTTCGGGCTTCGCAGTCATCCCGAAATTGTAGGTGGGGGGGCTGCGGCGCCCCCGGCCCAACTTCAGGGCGCCGAAGCAGCCGCGTCGGCGACGAAGGCGATGCGGTTCAGCCCGGCGGCCTGCACCCAGCCGATCAGCTCGGCCACGCGGCCATAGGGCACGCTGCGGTCGGCGCGCAGCTGCACTTCGAGCTGCGGGTTGGCGCGGGCGAGCATGGTCACGCGCTTGCGGAATTCGTCAGCGGGCAAGCTGTCGTCGCCCAGGTGCAGCAGGCCATCGGGCGTCAGGGCCAGGGCGATGAAGCTCGGGGTGTCGACGGTGGTGGCGGCTTCGCTCTTGGGCAGGTCGAGGCGCAGCGCGGCGGTCATCAAGGGCGCGGTGAGCATGAAGATCACCATCAGCACCAGCATGACGTCGATCAGCGGCGTCATGTTGATGTCGCTCATCGGCCTAGAGGTGCCGCTGCGCTCCAGACGACCGAAGCTGGCCATGCTCAGACCTGGCTGGAGAGCAGCTCGCGCAGGTCATGCGCAAAGCCTTCGAGCTCGGCCTCGCAGGCCGCGACCCACTTGCCGAACACGTTGTAGGCCAGCACGGCGGGGATGGCCACGGCCAGGCCGGCGGCGGTCATGATCAAGGCCTCGCCCACGGGGCCGGATATCTTCTCGATGGTGATGTTGCCGGCCGCCGAGATGGACACGAGGGCGTGATAGATGCCCCAGACGGTGCCAAAGAGCCCCAGGAAGGGCGCGGTGGCGCCGATGGACGCCAGCAGCACCTGGCCGAACTGCAGGCGCGCCAGCACGCCGTGCAGGGCGTCGCGCAGGCGGCGGGTGAGGCGGGAGTCCTGGCGGCCTGCGGCTTCGAGCGTGGCGGGCTGAGTGTCGGCGGTGGCGGCGTCGAGCAGGGGTTGCAGCAGGCCCTCGGTGTCGAAGCCCTGCAACGCCTGGCGCCCTTCAGCCAAGGCCGGCGCCTGCCAGAAGGCGGGCAGCGCACGCGCCAGGCCCGCTTGTGCGCGGCGCAGCAGCCAGCCGCGCCAGAGGATCAAGGCCCAACTGCTGACCGACATGGTCAGCAGCAGCAGGGCGACGAGACGGCCAACGAGATCGGCCTGGGTCCAGAAGTCGTTGAAGCTGCCCATGCCCATGCCCATGCCCGTGCCGTTCAGCGGAAACCGAGCACGTCGTTCATGCCGTACAGCCCCGGCGCTTGCTTCACCAGGAAGCGCGAGGCGCGCAGGCTGCCCTGGGCGTAGATGGCACGGCTGCTGGCCTTGTGGCTGACCTCGATGCGCTCACCGATGCCGGCGAAGAGCACGGTGTGGTCGCCAATGATGTCGCCGCCGCGCACCGTGGCAAAGCCGATGGTGCTGGGGTCGCGCGCGCCGGTGACGCCTTCGCGGCCATAGACAGCGCAAGCCTTGAGGTCGCGGCCCACGGCGTCGGCCACCACCTGGCCCATCTGCAGCGCGGTGCCGCTGGGGGCATCGACCTTGTGGCGGTGGTGGGCCTCGATGATCTCGATGTCGAAGCCTTCGTTCATCGCCCGGGCGGCCAGGTCGAGCAGCTTGAGCACGACGTTCACGCCCACGCTCATATTGGGCGCGAAGACGATGGGGATGCGCTTGGCGAAGCTGGCGATCTCGGCTTTGCCAGCCTCGTCGAAGCCCGTGGTGCCGATGACAGCGCGCACACCCAGCTCGGCGCAGACGGCCAGGTGGGCCAGCGTGCCTTCGGGGCGGGTGAAGTCGATCATCACGTCGGCCCCGCTGAGGCCGGCGCGCAGGTCGCTGCCCTGGTCGAGCGTGGCGTGGAGCAGGCAGTCGTCCGCGGCCTCGACGGCCTCGATCAGCATCTTGCCCATGCGCCCACTGGCGCCCATCACCGCGACCTTGATCATGAACGCGGCTCCGCCTTGGCTTCAAGCGGCGGGTAGACGCGGCCCGGGGCGACGCCTTCGGCGGCAGCCGTCGGAGCGGCCTCGGCACTCTTGGCCGGCTTGGGCAGGCGGCTGCGCTCGGCCTCGTCGAGGTCCAGGCGCGGCGGCTTGCCGCCGGGCTTGTAGGTGTTGATGGAGGCGACGAACTCGCGCTCGGTGGGCAGGTCGTCCGGCGCTTCCAAGGCCTTGAGCTTGTCACCGTCGAACACCGCCACCACGACGCGCTTCTGCGGCGCTGCGCCCTGGCGGGCGATGGTGAAGGTGTAGTCCCAGCGGTCAGCGTGGAAGGCGTCGGTCAGCAGCGGGGTGCCGAGCATGTCGCGCACGACGCCCTTGGGCATGCCGGGCTTGATGCGGCCGGCAAGTTCCTTGGTGATCACATTGCCCTGCACCACTTCGACACGGTAGGGCGTGATGAAGCCGAGCACTTTGTCGCCGGTGATGGTGGGCAGGGACGGCAGAGAGGGCAGGGAGTCCAGCGAGAGGCTGGAGCAGCCGCCCAGGAGCAGCAACGTCGACGACAGGAGGGCAATGCGCATGGCGAGGGATTGGGCCCAGGCGCAAACGCACCCTGGCTGGCTATGATCCGGCCGATTTTAGGCACGTCGCCCCAGCATGCCCCACAGCCAGTCCACCGACATCAAGAACAGCGGTCTCAAGGCCACGCTGCCGCGCATCAAGATCCTGGAGGTCTTCCAGCGCGCGCAGCAGCGGCACATGACGGCTGAAGATGTCTACAAGGCCCTGCTCGACGAGAACGCCGACATCGGTCTGGCGACGGTGTACCGCGTGCTGACCCAGTTCGAACAGGCGGGCCTGCTGTCCCGCAACCACTTCGAGTCGGGCAAGGCGGTGTTCGAGCTGAACGAGGGTCATCACCATGACCATCTCGTCTGCCTGACCTGCGGCCGGGTGGAAGAGTTCTTCGACCCCGAGATCGAGCGCCGCCAGCACGCGGTGGCGGCCGAGCGAGGCTTTGAACTGCAGGAACACTCGCTGGCGCTCTACGCCAACTGCATCAAGAAGGATTGCCCCAACCGGCGGGGTTGAGTCCTATTCGCGCGGCCTACTCGGGCGCCTCGCCCGACTCGATGGCGCGCTGGTGGCGCGCCACGAACTCGGCATAGGTGTCGATGCCGCGCAACTGCAGGATGGTGTTGCGCACGGCGGCCTCGACCAGCACGGCGAGGTTGCGGCCGGCGTCCACCGCGATGATGACCTTGCGCACCGGCATGCCCATGATCTCTTCGTAGAGCGGCTCGTAGGGCAGGCGCTCGAAGTCGCGCTCCAGGGTCTCGCGGCGCACCAGGTGCACGATGAGCTTGAGCCGCATCTTGCGGCGCACGGCGGTCTCGCCAAAGATGGCGCGGATGTCGAGCAAGCCGATGCCGCGCACCTCGAGCAGGTTCATCAAGAGTTCGGGGCAGCGGCCTTCGATGGCGGTCTGGGAGATGCGATAGAAGTCCACGGCGTCGTCGGCCACCAGGCCGTGGCCGCGCGAGATCAGTTCCAGGCCCAGTTCGCTCTTGCCCAGGCCCGATTCGCCCGTCAGCAGCACGCCGACGCCGAGGATGTCCATGAACACGCCATGCCGTGTGGTGCGCCGCGCAAACAGCTGGGCGAGGTGGGCGCGCACCACGTCGATCACATGGCCGGCCGAGGACATGGTGCTGAACAGCGGGATCTCGGCCCGGTCGCACATGGCCGCGAGGCGCGGCGGGGGCTTCTGGCCATCGGCCACGATGATGACGGGCGGCTCCAGCGTGACGATGCGCGAGATGCGGCGGTCCTGCGTCTCCAGGGTGTCGGCGGTTAGGTAGGCGACTTCGCGGTGGCCGACGATCTGGACCCGGTAGGGGTGGATGTAGTTCAGGTAGCCGACCAGGTCGGCGGCGCCTTGCGCATCGCGCACGGCGGCTTCGTGGAAGCGGCGCTCGGGGTGGCCCTGGCCGGCGTTCCATTCCCAGCGCAGGTCGTCCCGCAGCTTTTCAAAAAGCAGCTCGGCGCTGATCGAAGAGGGTTTCATGGGTGCCTGGAACACTGTCGCGCAAAGCGACACGCTAGCACGTTGGCAGCCGCGCGATGGGGGCCGTCAGGCGACCGACTTCAGCGGCTCCCAGGCCGAGATCAGGTGGTGCAGCTGGGCCGCGTCGGGCTCGGACTTGAGGCGCTCGCGCAGCTCGCGGTCCGACAGCATCTCGGCGATCTCGGAGAGGATTTCCAGGTGGCGCTGGGTGGCCGCCTCGGGCACCAGCAGGAAGATCAGCAGATCGACGGGCTCGTCGTCCGGCGCGTCGAAGGCGACGGACTGGCTCAGGCGCAGCACTGCGGCGAGCGGATTCTTGAGGCCCTTGATCCGGCCGTGCGGGATGGCCACACCGTGACCCAGGCCGGTGGAGCCCAGGCGCTCACGGGCGAAGAGGTTGTCGGTCACCAGCGCGCGCGACATCGAGTGGTGGTTCTCGAAGAGCAGGCCAGCGGCTTCAAACGCGCGTTTCTTGCTGGACGCATCCACATGCACCAACACGTTGTCGGCGGGAAGGATGGCGGCGAGACGGTTCATGGTCGGGCGACGTTGTGCGGTAGCAGGGGCCCCACACAACGAAGAGGGCAGAGGACGAGATTATGAAACTCGGATGACCGCAATCGATCAAGGGGGTCCCAGCATGTCTCGCGAAATACGCTACGCAATCCCCGAACTGGGTGTTTCAGCGAGTTCCGCCACTGTGGGCGCATGAACGGGGCCCTCAAGCGAAGAGGCGGCCCTCGGCCGCCTCGTTGCGATCAGGTGGCGGGCACCTGCATTCGTTTGACCGCTTCGTGGCCGTGGTCTTGTACCCGGTCCTTGTGGCGGCACACCTGGCGATCCAGCTTGTCCATCAGCTGGTCGATCGCGGCGTAAAGATCTTCATGGGACTGCTCGACAAAGATGTCGCGACCCTTGACGTGCAGCGTGACCTCGGCGCGCTGCCTGCGTTCCTTCTCCTTCTGCTTTTCCACCGTCAGCAGAACATTGATGTCAACCACCTGATCGAAATGGCGGGTGACCCGATCCAGCTTGGTGAGTACGTACTCGCGCAGAGCTGGCGTGACCTCAAGGTGATGGCCACTGATCGTCAAATTCATAGAGACTCCTTTCACAGGGAGTAGGGAGGGAAGAAGGGTGAAAGAGGTGTCGTGAAGGCGTGGATGAACTGGGTCTTGAAGCTTGCGAAAAGTGGGGAAGGCGAACCCAGTTTGCGCGCCTTGTGCGGCGCTTGCAAGGGGAAAACGACAAGAGAAAAGGCCTAAGAATGTGCAGGATTTGCGCGCCGTCAAACCCGGCTGGCTTGCAAATCACGAAAGGCCATCAGTCCCCCAGCAGCACGGGCCGCTTCTCGGCCACCCAGGCCTCGAAGCGCGGGCCGTAGGCTTCCTCGATGCGGTTGCGCTTGACCTTGAAGGTCGGGGTGATGAAGCCGTTGTCCACCGTCCAGGGCGTGCGGATCAGCACCAGGCAGTCGAGCTGCTCGTGCGGGTCGAGCCGGCGGTTCACGTCGGCCAGGTGCGCGCCCAGGTGGGCCAGCAAGGTCGAGTTGATCGCGGCGTCATTGGCCTCCAGCACCGAGAGCCCGAGCGGCGACAGCATGGCGATGCCCAGCGGCTGGCTGAGGTTGGCGCCCACCACGCAGCAGGCCTCGATGTAGGGGCTCATGCCGAGCTTGTCCTCGATGGGCGCGGGCGCGACGTACTTGCCCTTGCTGGACTTGAACAGGTCCTTGACGCGGCCGGTGATGCGCAGGCAGCCGTCGGGCCGCTCCTCGACCTTGTCGCCGGTGCGCAGCCAGCCGTCTTCGGTGAAGGCCTGGGCGGTGAGATCGGGCTCCTTGTAGTAGCCGAGCATGACGCCGGGGCTGCGCATCTGCAGCTCGCCGGTGGCGGGGTCGATGCGGGTCTGCACGCCGGGGTAGCGAGGGCCGACCGTGCCGTACTGCTTCTTGCCGGGGATGGTGAGGTGCGAGAGCGCGAAGTTCTCGGTCATGCCATAGCCCTCGGCCACTGGCAAGCCGAGCCGGTCGTACCACTCCAGCAGGGCCAGCGGCATGGGTGCGGCGCCGCCGATGGCGAGCTTGCATTGGTCGAGGCCCAGGGCCTTGAGGATCTTGCGCCGAACCAGGCCGCCGATCAGCGGCAGCTTGAGCAATCGGTTCAGTTTCTCGGGCGGCATCTTGGCCTGCACGCCCTGCTGGAACTTGATCCACAGCCGCGGCACCGAGAAGAAGACGGTCGGCCGGCAGCGCTGCAGGTCGGCGGTGAAGGTGTCCAGCGACTCGGCAAACCACAGCTGCGGGGCCTCGGCCAGCCAGCCGTGCTCGACCAGCGCGCGCTCGGCCACATGGGCCAGCGGCAGGTAGGACAGCAGGCGGTCAGACGCCGCCATCGGGATGCGCGTCAGGCCCTCGCGCACGGCCCAGGCAAAGCCGCCAAAGGTGTGCATCACGCCCTTGGGGTTGCCCGTGGTGCCCGAGGTGTACATCAGCGTGCAAAGCTCTTCGGCACCGCGCACCGGCTCGCCCGGCAGCGGCTGGGTGCGGGCGCAGACGGCGTCCCAGCCTTCGTAGCGCTGGCGCGCGTCGTCGGGCGATAGCGCGTAGCTCATGCCGGGCAGGCCGGCTGGCACGCCGGGCTTCATCTGCGCCCAGTCGTCCAGCTTGCCGACGAAGATGAAGCGGCTCTCGCTGTGCGTGAGGATCTGGTTCACCGTGTCGGCGGCCAGCGTGGGGTAGAGCGGCACCGACACATAGCCGGCCATCCAGATGGCCAGGTCGGTCATCAGCCACCAGGCGCAGTTCTTGGACAGGATGGCCACCTTGGCCCCCGGGCCCCAGCCCTCGGCCTCGCCTTTGGCCTTGAGGAAGGCGGCGATGCGCCGCGTTTCGTCGGCCACCTGGGCCCAGGTGTAGGTCTTGCACTCGCCGCCGCCCATGGGCTGGGTCAGGGTGACGCGATCCGGCGACTGGCGGGCCCAGTGGTAGAGGCGCTGGAGGGCGAGGCTGTCGGCGGCGATGCTGGCCATGAAGTCGGGCTCCGCAATGGTTCTGGAGAGGACAGACTATCGACAGCTACTGCGGGTTCTCCGGGGATTAACCCCGTTTTTCGTGACATCTGACACGGTCCGGAGGGCCCCCGCCGGTGCCCGCAAAGCGCCGCTGTGGGGCTCAAAAGCCCGCAGGCGGCTCCCCTGCCGCGCCCTGCTGGCGCCACTGGTCCAGCGGGTGCTGGCGGCCGGCCATGGCTTGGTCCAGCCGCGCCGGGCGTGCTGCATCGGCGCGCGCCAGTGCGGCTTGGACCTCTGTGGCGGGCGCGCCGGCCGCCTGCAGCGCCGACGCCAGATGCAGGTGCGCCGCATAGGTGGCGAGGCCCTGCGGCTCGGGCAGGTCGGCCAGCAGGCGGCTGGCGCGACGGGCGGCTTCCAGGGCGGCCTGCGTCGAACCCTGGCGCGCCGCGACCAGCGCCCGCACGTGTTCGGCGCGGGCCTGCCACTGCGGCAGCGTGATCAGGCCCGGCGCGTCCAGGGCCTCCAGCAGCCGCGCCAACAAGGGCTGGCCCTGCGCGGGTGGCAGGCCGCACAGGCTGGCGGTGGCCAGATGCAGCAGGCCCTCGGCGCGGCGGTGGCTGGTCACCAAGGCTTGGCTGTCCAGGGCCTGCAGGCCGGCCTCGACCTCCTGGGCCTCCAGCGCCTGACCCGCACGCGCCCGGGCGGCCAGGATGGCCATTTCGCGCACCACGCCGCCGAAGGAATGCGGCGCGGCGCCCACGGCACGCTGGTCTTGCTGCCAGCGCAGCAAATGGGCCAGGGCAGCGGCGGGTTCGTCCAGCTGCCACAGGTGGTCAGCCAGTGCGCTCAGCAAGCTGCCATGCAGGTCGTTGCCGCGGCCCAGCAAGGCGTCCATGCGCTGCCCGGCTGCCAGGGCCCGGGCCTGCGCCTGCTGGGCGTTGTCCATCAGTAAGCGCCATTGCACCTGGGCCAGGTTGCGGTCGGTCACCCGCACAAAGCGCTGCTGCCGCTCATTGGCCAGGTGCCCGTGGCGGGCCAGCTCGGCCATCAGCTGTTCGGCCTCGGTCAGCCGGCCTTGCTCGCTGCGCAGCACGAACAGGTACTGGGCGTTGTAGTGGTAGCTGTAGTGGTCGGGCTTGAAGCGCCGGCGCGCCGAGGCGCGCTCCTCCAGGAACAGGGCCTCAGATTCCGCAAAGCGACCGCGACCCGCATAGGCCATCAGCAGCACCTGGCGTGCGCTGACGGTCTGCTCGTGGTCGGGGCCGAGGCGGGCGCGCAGCTTGGGCAACAGCGGCTCCAGCAGCGCAATCACCTGGCGGCTGTTGTCCTGGATGACCAGCAGCCGGGCCAGGCCCAGCTGGGCGTCCTGGGTTTGGGGCGCGTCCTCGCCCCAATGCTGCCGGGCCGACGCGAGACGCTGCTCGGCCAGTGGCAGCGCGATGTCGAAGCGGTTCATGCCCAGGTAGGTGGCGGTCAGCGTGGCCAGTACCTTGTCCTTGACCTGGGGCTGGCCCTCGAAGCGCGTCGGCAGCTCGGCGCGCTTGCTCTCCAGCAACTGCAGCAGGCTCGGCGGCTGGCCGCCGTGGCGGTCGGGGCTGGCGGACTCCAGCAACTCGGTCATGAAGCTGCTGACGGCCTCGGCGTCGCTGGCCGCCTGCTGCGCCAGCTGGCGCTGGTGCAGGCTGACGCCCAGGCCCACGCTCAGCGTGGCCAGCACCAGCACGCCGCCGGTCACCAGGGCCGCGTTGCGCCGCATCCAGAGGTGGGTGCGGTGGCGCCAGTCCTCGGCGCGCACGCTCACCGGGCGCTGGTCCAGCCAGCGCTGCAGGTCCAGGATCAGGGCGCCCACGCTGGCATAGCGCTCACCAGGTTCCTTGCGCATGGCCTTGGCGGCCACGGCCTCCAGGTCACCGCGCGCACGGGCGGCGTCGGGCGGGCGGCCGGGCCCGTTCTGGGGCGGGTCTACCTCGGCGCCCGTAGCACTGCGGGTGATACGGGGCGCCTGGGTGTGCAGCACCGCGTGCTCCAGCGCCGTGCGGCTGCTGCTGGCCGAGCCAAAAGGCAGGTGGCCGCTGGCCAGTTCGTAGAGCATCACCCCGAGCGAGTACACGTCCGCCGCGATGCCGATGGCGCCGCCGCGGATCTGCTCGGGCGCTGCATAGGCGGGCGTCAGGCGCCGGCCGGCCAGCTGGGTGAGCTGGTGGTCGGTCTGCGCGCCGCTGTCGTCCAGCAGGCCGGCAATGCCGAAGTCCAGCAGCTTGGTGGTGCCGGACTCATGCACCATCACATTGCTGGGCTTGAGGTCGCGGTGGACGATGAGCTGCGCATGCGCGTGCTCCACCGCCCGCGCCACGGCCAGCAGCAGACGCACGCGGGCATTGAGCCCCAAGGCCTGCGCGCGCACATGCTCGGACAGCGTGGTGCCCACCACATGCTCCAGCACCAGGAAGGCGCGGCCCTGCTGCTCGCCCGCGTCCAGCAGCCGCGCAATGCCCGGGTGGCTGAGCCGCCCCAGCAAGGCCCGCTCGCGCGCAAAGCGGGCGGCAAGACCGGGGCCGGCCAGATCACCACGCAGCAGCTTGACGGCGGCCTGGCCCTCGTAGAGCCCGTCGGCCCGCTCGGCCAGCCAGACCTCGCCCATGCCGCCCTCGCCCAGCAGGCGCACCAGGCGCCAGGCCCCGAAGCGGTCGCCCGCAGCCACGGGCGGGGCCTCGGCGTCCTGCGCCAGGGCCTGGGCCAGCTGGGCCTGGAAGGCGGGCGCGGCATCGACCGGGGCGATCAGGGTCGCGTCATCACGCGGCAGCTCGGCCAGCATGCGTTGCAGGCGCTCCGCCAGCTCGGGCGAGGCGGCCTGGGCACGCGCCAGCACCGCGCCGCGCTCGGCCGCTGGCAGCGCGGCGGCCTCGTCAAACCAGGCCGACAGCTGTTGCCACTGATCGGCGGTGAGGTTCATTCGCCCAGCAGCTCGCGCAGCAGGCCGCGCGCCTTGAGCAGGTCGCGGTTCACGGTGCGGGTGGCCACGCCGCGCAGCACGGCAATCTCGGCAATCGTCAGCCCGGCAAAGCTGACCATCTCGATCAGCTCGTACAGCCCCGCGTCCAGCTCGCGCATGCGGCTCAATGCCTGGTCCAGGCCGATCAGGTCCACCGCCTCGCTCTGCGCAGCCGCCACTTCACCGGCGGCCGAGAGCGTGACCACCACGGCATCACCGCCGCGTTTGTCGCGCCCCTCGGCACGCAGCTGGTCGATCACCACTGAGCGCAGCACCCGGCCCACATAGACGAAGAACTGACCGCGCGACTCGCCCTGCAGCCCCTGCTGCTCGGCAATGCGCAAGAAACCCTCGTGCACCAGGGCCGTGGTGTTGAGCCCGGCCGCGTGCCCGCTCTGCGCCAGGCGCATGCGCGCCACGCGCTTGATCTCGGGGTAGAGCTGGGCGTAGAGCTGCTGCAGCGACGCTGCATCGCCGCGCGCCATGCCGGCCAGCAGTTCGGTGATGGCGGGCGTGGCCGGCATTCAGGCCTCGGCAAAGGCCGCCAGTGCGGCGCGCACGGCCGCCTCGTCGGCTACCAGGGTGGCGGGCGCCTCGGCCAGCCAGCCCTCGCGCTTGAGGCGAGCCACCCACTGGCCGGCGTCGCGGCCTTGCTCAAAGGCCTGGCTTTGCAGCAGCAGCTCGCCGGTGGCGGACACGAGCTTGAAGTAGAAGCGCCCGTCGGCCTCACGGTACTGCTTGAAGACGGGCAGCGCGGCCTTCTCGGTCTTGGCATCCGCCTTGGGCGCCTCGGCCGTAAAGGCGCCGATACCCACCGCACGGCGCAGTTCGGCCAGCAGCGGTGCGGCCATCGCGCGGGCCTTGGCGGCCCCGCGCTGCAGGACGGCTTCCAGCTCTGCCGGGTTGGCCATCAGCGCGGCATAGCGCGCGCGCATCGGGCCGATTTGGCCTTCGATCAAGGCCACCAGCTGGGCCTTGGCCTCGCCCCAGGCCAGGCCGCCGCGCAGGGCGGCGCGGAAGGAAGCGCGCTGATCGGGGGTGGCAAAGGCGTCGTAGATGGTGACCAGGGCCTGGCCCTCGGGGTCCTTGGGCTCGCCGGGCAACTTGGAGTCGGTCACGATGCGCGCCACCGCGTCCTTGAGCGCCGCCGCCCCGCCCTCGAAGAGCGGGATCACGTTGTCGTAGCTCTTGCTCATCTTGCGGCCATCGAGGCCGGGCAGCAGCTCCATGCTGGCTTCGATCACCGCCTCGGGCAGGGTGAAAAACTCGCGCCCCTGGCCGTAGAGGTGGTTGAAGCGCTGGGCCACGTCGCGCGCCATCTCGATGTGCTGGGCCTGATCCTTGCCCACGGGCACGCGGTGGGCGTTGAACATCAGGATGTCGGCCGCCATCAGGATGGGGTAGCTGTAGAGGCCCATGGTGACGCGCGCGTCCGGGTCCTCGCCGGCGGCGGTGGCGGCATCCACGGCGGCCTTGTAGGCGTGGGCCCGGTTCATCTGGCCCTTGGCCGTGACGCAGGTCAGCAGCCAGGTCAGCTCGGGGATCTCGGGGATGTCGCTCTGGCGGTAGAAGGTCACGCGCTCGGGGTCGAGCCCGGCGGCCAGCCAGGTGGCGGCGATGGAGCGGCTGGAGTGGGCGATGCGGGCCGGCTCGTCGCACTTGATGAGCGCGTGGAAGTCGGCCATGAAGAAGAAGCTCTCCACCCCGGCCGCGCGGCTCGCCTCGATGGCCGGCCGGATGGCCCCGACGTAGTTGCCGAGGTGCAGAGTGCCGGTGGTGGTGATGCCGGTGAGGACGCGGTGCGACATGAAGGCGGTTTCGGACGAGAAGGCGGGCATTTTCCCCTTTGCGGCCAGGCCCCAATCGATACCATCGCGCCACCCCTCCCAACCCACCCCCTTGATGACCGGATTGCTGCTCATCAGCTCCAGCCTGATCGCCCTGCTGGGGATGACGCTGTTGATGCTGGCGCGCATCGAGCCGGGGCATCGGCACATTGGCGACTGGGGCTGGAGCCATGTCTGCCTGGCCGCCGGCCTGGCGTTGGGCGTGGCCCTGGTGCCGCCGGATGTGCACTCGCTGCACTACCGTGTGCAGGCTACGGTGGCCGTGGTGCTGACGCTCGCTTCCATCGCCTTCGAGCTGTCGGGCGCGGCGCGCTATGTCGGGCGCGTCTGGCGCTGGCGCCGCACGGCGCCGCTCTTCGCGCTGGCCCTGGTGCTGATCCTGGCGCCGGCCCTGGTGGACCCGCGCTACGGTGTGCGCGTGGCTGCCACCATCCTGACCCTCGGGGCCTGGACGGCCGCAGCCTGGCTGTGGCGCGCGGGCGATGGGCCAGAGCGCTTCGTGGCGCTGCTCTTCATCGGCTCGGGCCTGGTGCACCTCAGCGGCCCCTTGCTCGACCCACTGGCCCGCTCGGCCATCACCCATGTGCTCGGCACCTACCTGCACAGCGTGCTGGCGATGTCGCTGATCCTGCTGTCGGTACGCCGCGCCCACCAGGCCACGACCACCATGCAGGGCCGGCTGCACCACCTCTACGAGCAGTCGGTGCAGGGCATGCTGGTGGTGCGTGAGCAGCGCATCCTGTTTGCCAACCCGGCGGTGCGGCGCATCTTTGGCATCGACCCCGCGCGCGATGCCGTGCCCGAGGAGGTTGACCGCAGCCGCTACCTGTCGGGCGACGCGGCCGCGGCGGCCGCCGAGCGCCACCGCCAACTGCTGGCCGGCGAGCGCGACAGCGTCGAGTGGGAGGCCGACATCCGTCGCCGCGACGGCAGCGTCGTCCATCTGCGCGGCCTGTCCAGCGCCATCGACTGGCCCGACGGCCGCGCCGTGCTGGAGTTGATGCTGGACGACACCGAGCGCCAGCAGGCCCGCATCGCGCTGGAGCGCCAGGCCCTGCACGACGAACTCACCAACCTGCCCAACCGCCACGCCGCGATGGCCCGGCTAGACGCGCTGACGGCGCTGGGCGAACCCTTCGCCGTCGTGTCCGCCGACCTGGACCGCTTCCAGCTCGTCAACGAAAGCCTGGGCCACGAGTTCGGCGACGCCCTGCTGCGCGCCGTGGCCGAGCGCCTGCGCAGCGCGCTGCCGCCCGAGGCCCTGCTGGCCCGGCTGGGCGAGGACCAGTTCATGGCCGTGCTGCCGGGCGTGGCCAGCGCGGCGCAGGTGGAGCAGGCCCGGCAGCAATGGCAGGGCTACTTTGATGCGCCCTTCGTCGTGGCCGAGCGGCCGGTGTTTGTGCACGTCTCGTGCGGCCTGGCCTGCTACCCCGAGCATGGGCCTGACGGCGCCGCTCTGCTCAGTGCCGCCGACGTGGCCATGCACCGCGCCAAGCAGCAGGCCGGCACCACGGTGCTGGCCTATGCGCCAGAGATGATCCAGCGCGCGCGGGCGCGGCTCGACATCGAGCAGGCGCTGGGCGCTGCCATCGCGGCCGAGGAGTTCTTCCTGGAGTACCAGCCCAAGTTCGCGGCCCACAGCCGCCAGCTGGCCGGCTTCGAGGCCCTGGTGCGCTGGCAGCGGCCGGGGGTCGGGCGCGTCAGCCCGGCCGACTTCATCCCCGCGGCCGAGCTGACCGGCCAGATCGGCGCGCTGGGCGAGCTGGTGCTGCGCCGCGCGCTGCGTGACATGGCCGCCTGGCAGCGCGAGGGCGCGCAGCTGCTGCCGGTGGCCATCAATGTCTCACCGCTGCAGTTCCGCGACCCGCAGCTTGCCGACGTCATCCTGCGCGAGGCGGCGGCCCATGGCATCGAGCCTCGCTTCCTGGATGTCGAGGTCACCGAGACCGCCGCCATCGGGCATCTCGACCAGGTGCTGCCCCAGCTGGCCCAGCTGCGCGCGGCCCAGGTTGGGGTCAGCTTCGATGACTTCGGCACCGGCCAGAGCTCGCTCACCCTGCTGCGGCGCCTGCCCATCTCCACGCTCAAGCTC
Source organism: Roseateles paludis (assembly GCF_039872745.1). NCBI lineage: Bacteria > Pseudomonadati > Pseudomonadota > Betaproteobacteria > Burkholderiales > Sphaerotilaceae > Roseateles > Roseateles paludis. The sequence continues at coordinate 997,810 of NZ_JBDPZD010000001.1, forward strand.
GACCGCAGCATGATCGACCCGCTGCCCGAGCCCAAGGCCGGCGCCGTGGTGCGCGCGGCCTGCGTGCTGGGGCAATCGCTGGCGCTGCAGATCGTGGCCGAAGGCGTCGAGACCGAGGTCCAGGCCGCCGAGTCCGAGCGCCTGGGCTGCACCCACCTGCAAGGCTTCTTGCTCAGCCGGCCGCTCAGTGCGAGCGCGGCGCAGGCGCTGCTGCCAGCCGCAGGCTAGAGCGCCTCAGAGCGCCATCACCTCACCCATCTTGATCGCGCCGCCCGGCTCCCAGCTCGGGTTGAAGCGCAGCCCGCCCTTGGGGAAGCACATCACCACCGTCGAGCCCAGCAGGAAGCGGCCCATCTCGGCGCCCTGCGTGAGGCGGATGCCCGAGGTGTCATAGCGCCACTCGTGCACCGGGCCCTCGCGCTTGATCAGGCCATGCCAGACCGTGGACATGCTGCCCACGATGGTGGCGCCCACCAGCACCAGCGCCCAGGGGCCGAGCGTCTCGTGCTCGAACACGCAGACCACGCGCTCATTGCGCGCAAACAGGCCCGGCACGCCGCGCGCCGTGGTCGGGTTGACCGAGAACAGGTCGCCGGGCACATGGATCATGCGTGTCAGGCGGCCCGCGCAGGGCATGTGGATGCGGTGATAGTCGCGCGGGCTCAGGTAGAGCGTGGCAAAGAGCCCGTCCTGGAACTGCGCAGCCAGGCGCGCATCGCCGCCCAGCAGCGCGGTCGTTGAATAGCGGTGGCCCTTGGCCTGGAAGATCTGGTCGCCCGCGATGGCGCCGAACTGGCTGATCGCGCCGTCCACCGGGCAGATCAGCGGCGCCTGGGCCAGCGGCCGCACGCCAGGCTTGAGCGCGCGGGTGAAGAAGTCGTTGAAGCTCTTGTAGGCCGCGATGTCGGGCTCGGCGGCCTCGTCCATGTTGACGCGGTACTTGGTGACGAAGTTGCGGATCAGCGTCGTCGTCTTGGCGCCCTCCACCTTGTTGGCCCGCCAGCCGGCGTAGCGCGTCAAGGCGTGCTTGGGGATCAGGTACTGGGGCAGGACTTTGAGGCGGTCGGACATGGCGGATCGGTGCGTTGGAAGCACCCACGGTCGGCACGGACTTCCCGAGCCGCTATCGTGCGACCAGGCCCGTCGTGGGCCGGACATTGTCGGTGCAGACCCCGGCACCGCCGCCCGCCATGGAACCCAGCACCCACACCGTTGCCGATCTCTTCGCCCAGTTGGGCCTGCCGGCTGCCCCGGCCGAGATCGACGCCTTCATCAGCGCCCACCGCCCCGGCAGCCTGGGCTGCGCCTTGCACGAGTCGCCGGCTTGGACGCCCACGCAGGCCGCCTTTCTGCGCGAGGCCATCGAGGCCGACGCCGACTGGGCGCTGCCGGCCGAGTGGCTGTTCCAGGCCCTGTGCCACAAGGGCGCTTGATGGGCGAGCCGCGCCTGCTCAAGCCCCACGTCACCGACCTGCCCGGTGGCCTGCGGGTCGCCCGCCTGCTGCCGGCCGCTGCCTGCCGCAGCGTCGGGCCCTTCATCTTCTTTGACCACTTCGGTCCGGTCGAGCTGCCAGCCTCGCTGGACAGCGACATCGGCCCCCACCCGCACATTGGCCTGGCCACCGTCACCTACCTGTTCGAGGGCGAGCTGCTGCACCGCGACAGCCTCGGTACCGAGCAGGCCATCGCCCCCGGCGCCATCAACTGGATGAGCGCTGGCAGCGGCATCGTGCACAGCGAGCGCACGCCCGCAGCCTGGCGCGGCCAGGCACGGCGCCTGCACGGCCTGCAGCTCTGGGCCGCGTTGCCGCCCGAGCTGGAGACGTCCGCCCCGAGCTTTCAGCACGCGCCGGCGCACACCCTGCCGCAGCTGCAGCCCGCGCCCGGCGTGCATCTGCGCTTGCTGGTCGGGCAGGGGTTTGGCCTGCAAAGCCCCGTGCGCACAGCCACCGAAACCCTCTACCTCGACCTGCGCCTGGACCCCGGCATCCGTTGGGCGCTGCCGCCGCTGGCGACCGAACTGGCGCTCTATGCGGTCAGCGAGGGCCTGATGCTGGATGGCCAACCCCTACCCGCCCAGCAACTGGCCGTTCTCGCCCCCGGCCAGGCGTTGGTGCTCGAAGCCCCGGCCAGCGGCGCCCGGCTCGCCGTCATCGGCGGTGCCCCGCTGCAGCAGCCCGTGCGCCTGTGGTGGAACTTTGCGTCCAGCCAGCCCGAGCGGCTGGAAGCCGCCGCCAAGCGCTGGGCACTGGGCTGGGCGCCGGGTGGCTTTGACCGCATCCCGGGTGAGACAGATGCACGCATCGCGGCACCGCCCTGGCCAGACCGGCCTGCGGCACTGGTGCGAACGCCGGGACTGGGCGAACAATCAGCCTGAGTGCCACTACACCGGCGCAAGCCGTTTGCAGATGAACACACAGTCCTGGCTCGGGCGCCTGCTGTATGGGGCCACGCACTTCGAGGACAACGAGGAATACCTCGCCTTCCAGTTCCGCTTCCTGTGCGTGCTGATGTCGGCCGGCGCGGTGGCGACCCTGGTCTTTGTGCTCGCTGCGGCAACGGGCGACAACCCGATGGACCCGACGCATCTGCGCATGATGTCGGTGTTCTCGGTGCTGGTGCTGGCCCTGTGGGCCTGGCTGCGCGGCCACAAGCACCGCTTCAAGGCAGCGGCCTGGCTGTACCTGGCCCTGTGCATGGTCGAGTTCAGCTCGGCCCTGGTGCATGTCTCGGCCGACGAGCTGCGCGTGCTCTGGTTCTTCCTCAACATCCCCGGCGCCTACCTGCTGCTGGGCAGCCGCGTGGGCCTCACGGTCACGGCGCTCACCGTCGTCGGCCTGGGCCTGGGCAATGCGCACCTGGCGCGCCCCTACTCGCCCAACGCCATGATGACGGCCATGGTGGTGCTGGTCTATCTGGGGCTCTTCTTCCACGCCTACAGCTCGCGCTCGGTGTCCTACTTCAAGCGCATGCGGCACTCCAACGAGCGGCTCGCCACGCTCGCCTCGCGGGACCCGCTGACCCAGCTGCTCAATGCCCGCGCCTACTACCAGTGGTGCGACCACTGGCTGCTGGGCGCCGCGCGCAGCGGCGCCAGTTGCACCGTACTGTTCGTGGATCTCGACCACTTCAAGCGCATCAACGACGAGCGCGGCCACGCCGCTGGCGACGAGGTGCTCAAGGCCGTGGCCACCACGCTGAGCGAGGCGCTGCGCCGCAGCGACGTGCTGGGCCGCATCGGTGGTGAGGAGTTCAGCATCTTCCTGCCCGACACCGAGCCCCAGCAGGGCGCCGAGGTGGCCGAGAAGCTGCGCCAGGCCATCGAGCAGCTTTCACTCAGCTTCGACGGGCGCGCGCTGCGCGTGACGGCCAGTGTGGGCGTGGCGGGCGCGCAGGCCGGCCGGTCCAGCATGTCGGCCATCCAGCAACAGGCCGACCAGGCCATGTACCTGGCCAAGGCCGGCGGCCGCAACCGCGTGTCGATGCTGCCGCTGGACGCCTCGCTGTCGCCGACCTGAGACGGCGCCCGCGACAATCCGGGCCATGGCTGCGCCCTTCCGTCACGCTTCCTTCTACCGTTTCGTCCCCCTGCCAGACCCCGAGGCCGTTGCCGAGCAACTGCGCGCCTGGGGCTTGAGGGGCCTGACGGGCAACATCACCGTCGCGGCCGAGGGCCTGAGCGCGGCGGTGGCGGCGCCGACGGACGTGCTCGCGGCTTTCGAGGCGGCGCTGGTCTCTGGGTTCGACCTCGCCTTTGCCGGCCTGCACTTCAAGCGCAACGACTGCGAGCGCCTGCCCTTCACCCTGCTCAAGGTCCATGTCAAACCCGAGATCGTGGCCTTTGGGGTCGAGGGCGTCAGCGGCCTGCAGGATGGCGCCAGCACCCACGTCTCGCCCCAGCAATGGCGCGCCTTGCTCGACGACCCTGACACCGTGGTCATCGACAACCGCAACAGCTTCGAGTGGAAGCTCGGGCGCTTTCGCGGCGCCATCGACCCCGGCGTCGCGCACTTCCGCGACTTCCCGGCCTATGTCGAGGCGCATCGCGAGGCCTGGGCCGGCAAGACCGTGGCCATGTACTGCACCGGCGGCATCCGCTGCGAGAAGACGGCCGCCTGGATGCAGGCCCAAGGCCTCAAGGTCGCCCAGCTCGATGGCGGCATCCTCAACTTCTTCGAGCTCATGCCCGACGCGGCGGCCGATTGGGAAGGCGAGTGCTATGTCTTCGACAAGCGCATCGCCATCGACCCCACGCGCCAGCAGCCCACCGGCACCACGGCCGAGGACGTCTTCACGGACCCGGCCGACCACTGGCGCCTGGCGCGCGCACGGCGATTGGATCCCTGATAGGCTTGCCGCCGTGAAGCTGACCGCCCGCCTCCTGCTGTTGGTTCTCTTGGCTGTGCTGCTGCCCCTGCGCAGCAGCTTCGCCCTGGGCCTGCCGGGGTCTGACGTGCCTTGCCACCTGGCGGGCGCGATGCAGCAGATGGCGGACGACGGTGACCACGCCAAGCCCTGCCATCAAGCGGCTGGCCACGCCGCCACGCACTGCGACCACTGCAGCGCCTGCACCCTGGCCACCCCGCTGTTCGGCCCGCCGCCGGCGCTGCTGGTGCCGACCGAGGCCGCGCCGCTGCGCTACCCACCCTTGCTCGCCCCAGCGCCCTGCCACCGGGCCGAAGGGCTGGAGCGTCCGCCTCGAAACGCCTGAGCCTCGCGCGCTGAGACAGCGCGCTTCGTCCTGCGCGCCGCCCGGGCGTGCAGACCCACGCTCCCGCTTTCGAGGTTCCTCATGGTCTATCGACTCATCGCCGCTGCCGCATGCGCAGCGCTGCTGCTGCTCGCTGCTGCGCCCGCCCAGGCGCATGACAAACACAGCCACGCCGCCCCCAAGAAGTACGACGCCGCCCAGGTCGCCCTGACGCCCTTTGGCCGCCAGGGCGACCCCGCCAAGGCGCGGCGCACCATCGCCATCGGCATGAGCGATGACATGCGCTACACGCCCGCCGAGTTCACCGTGAAGCAGGGAGAGACCGTGCGCCTCGTCATCAGCAACAAGGGCAAGGTCCTGCACGAGCTGGTGCTGGGCACGCCCGAGCAGTTGCGCAAGCACGCCGAGGTGATGCGCCAGCACCCCGACATGGATCACGGCGACGACCCCAGCATGGTCCACGTCAAGCCTGGCAAGAAGGGCGAGGTGGTCTGGCAGTTCACGCAGCCGGGCGAGTTCCAGTACGGCTGCCTGCTGCCCGGCCACTTCGAGGCCGGCATGGTGGGCAAGGTGATCGTCAAGTGAAGCGGCTGCTGTTTGCGGCGTGGGTGGCCGTCGTGCTGCCCAGCCAGGCTGCGCCGTCGATGGCGGAGGCCTTCGAGGCGGCCTGGCAGCGCAGCAGCGTGTCGGCCGAGGCCAGCGGCCAGCAGCGCCGTGCCGAGGCTGAACGCACGGCTGCCGGCGCCCTGTGGGCCGCGCCGCCGGCCCTGACGGTGGACCAGGTGCAGAACCGCCAAGGCCTGCCCGGCAGCAATACCGCCACCCGCGAGACCGAGCTGGGCGTGGCCGTGCCGCTCTGGCTGCCCGGGCAGCGCGCCGCCCGCCAGGCGCAGGCCGAGGCCGAGCGCCAGGCAGCGGCCGCCAACACCGCCGCCGCGCGCTGGGCGCTGGCCGGCAGCGTGCGCGAGCTGGCCGCCGAGCTGGCCCAGCTGCAGGCCGAGCTGGCGCTGACCGAGGCCCAGGCGCAGGAGCTGGGCCAACTCGCTGCCGACGTGCAGCGCCGCGTGGCCGCCGGCGATCTGGCCCGCGCCGATGCCCTGGCCGCCCAAGCCGAGCACCTGGGAGCCCGCAGCCAGCACGCGCAGGTGCAGCAGCGCCTGGCGTCGGCCCGCCAGCGCTGGCTGGCGCTGACCGGCTTGGCCGAAGCGCCAGACGCCGGCGACTTCAACCCCACCGACACCCCCACCCCCGCCGAGCACCCCCTGCTGGCCGCTGCCAGCGCACGCCTGCAACTGGCCCACGAGCGCCAGGCCGTGATGCGCGCCTCGCGCAGCGACCCGCCCGAGCTGGCGCTGCGCACGCGCCGCGAGACAGCCCCCGGCGAGCCCAGCGTGCGCGGCGTGGGCCTCACGCTGCGCGTGCCCCTGGGCACGGCAGACCGCCGCGAGCCCCAGCAGGCCGCTGCCCTGGCCGAGCTGGAGCTGGCCGAGGCCCTGCTGCGCGAGACCCGCGTGCGCCTGGACACCGAGCTGGCCACCGCCCGCAGCGAGCAGGCCCGCGCCCGCGAGCAGCTGGCCGCCGAGCAGGAACGCGCCCGGCTGCTGCGCGAGCGTGCGCTGCTCATCGACACCTCGTTCAAGGCCGGTGAGACCCCGCTGCCCGAGCGGCTGCGCGCGCAAAGCAGCGCCGCCCAGGCCGAGGCCGCCGCCACCCGTCAACGTGCCGCGCTGGCGGCCGCCACCGCGCGCCTGCTGCAGGCGCAGGGAGTCTTGCCATGAACTTCATCGGCACTTTGGCCCTACTCATCGGCCTTGCCGCCCCGGGCGCCGCACTCGCGCACGGCGACGAGCCGCATGGCGATGCCCCCCACCCCGTGGGCACCGCGCCGCGCCTGCCCGGCTTCGAGGCTGCGACGGAATCCTTTGAGCTGGTGGGCCGCGTGGATGAAGGCGCGCTGCTGATCTGGGTGCAGCGTTTTGAGACCAATGCGCCCGTGCTCGCGGCCACGCTGCAGGTCGAGGCCGGCAACCGCAAATTGCCGGCGGTGTTCGACGCGGCGCGTGGGCTCTATGCCGTCAAGGACGCGGCGCTGGTTCAAGCGCTGCAGGCTCGCCCCGGCCCGCATGCCCTGGTGCTGAGCCTGCAGGCTGGCGACGAGGCCGACCTCATCCCCGCCTCGCTTACGCTGCCCGCCGAAGAAGCCGAGGGTGACCATGACCATGAGCACGGCAGCGGCACCGCGCTGCGCTGGCGCGCGCTGATCGCGGGCGTGGCGCTGTTGGTGAGCGTGGCGGCGTGGTGGTGGTTCCACCGCGCCTTTCGCACTGAACTGAAGGAGCTGGACGCATGAAGGCATTGGTTTTGATGCTTGCCGCCTGGATGCTGTCCACGCTTCCAGCCCAGGCTGCCGAGCCCGTGCAGCGCCTGCCCGACGGCAGCCTGCAGCTGCCCATCGAGGCGCAGCGCCGGCTCGACATCCGCACCCAGCTCACGCAGCCGGGCGAGGCGGCGCGCACGTTGACGCTGCCCGGCCGCGTGGTGATGGACCCCAACGCCGGTGGCCGCGTGCAGGCCCTGGCCGGCGGCCGCGTGGTGCCGGGGCCGCAGGGCCTGCCGGTGCCGGGGCAGACCGTGCAAGCGGGCCAGGTGCTGGCCTATGTGGCCTATGGCGCCAACCCGGTCGAGGCCGCCAACCAACAGGCCCAGCTGGCCGAGTTGCGCAGCCAGGGCAGCCTGGCCGCCCAGCGCGTGGCGCGGCTGGAGCTGCTGGAGGGCACGGTGCCGCGCAAGGACATCGAGGCCGCGCGTGCCGAGCTGGCCAGCCTCACGGCACGCGAGCAGGCCGTGGCGCCCAGCGTGGGCGCGCGCGAGGCGCTGCGCGCGCCGATCAGCGGCGTGGTGGCCAGCAACCATGCCGTGGCCGGCCAGGTGGTCGAGCCACGCGAGCTGCTGTTCGAGCTGGTGGACCCCGCGCGGCTGATGGTCGAGGCCAGCACTGCCGACACCGCGCTGGCCACCAGCCTGGCGCCGCGCAGCCCGGCCCGCCTGGTGGGCGTGCCCGCCGCGCAGCTGCAATTGCTGGGGGCGGCGCGAGCGCTGCGCGATGGGCTGGTGACGCTGTCCTTCCGGGCGCAGCCCATCAAGGGCACGGCCTCGTTGCCGCTGGCCCTGGGCCAGCCGGTGCAGGTGCTGGTGGCGCTGCCGCAGCGGCAAGCCGGTGTGGTGCTGCCCGCCGCCGCGCTCACACGCAGCCCGGCCAATGAGCCCGTGATCTGGCTCAAGACCGGGGCCGAGCGCTTTGTGCCGCAGCCGGTGCAAGCCCAGCCGCTCGATGCCAGCATGGTGCTCGTCACCCACGGACTCGCTGAGAGTCAGCGCGTGGTGGTGCAGGGCGCTGCCTTGCTGTCGCAGTTCAGGTAGGCCGCGATGTTCAACGCCATCGTTCGCCTTGCGCTGCAGAACCGGCTCTTTGTGCTGCTGGGCGCGGCGCTCTTGCTGGGCCTGGGCGCCTACACCGCCAGCCGCACGCCGGTGGATGTGCTGCCCGACCTGAACAAACCCATCGTCACCGTGCTGACCGAGGCCGGCGGCATGGCGCCGGAGGAGGTGGAGCAGCTGATCAGCGTGCCGCTCGAATCCCTGCTGGGCGGCATGCCCGGCGTCACGCGCGTGCGCTCGACCTCGGGCGTGGGCCTCTCGGTGCTCACCGCCGAGTTCGACTGGGGCACCGACCTCTTCCGCAACCGCCAGCTGGTGGCCGAGCGCCTGCAGCTGGCGCGCGAGCAGCTGCCGCCCGGCGTCACGCCCGCGATGGGGCCGGTCTCGTCGCTGATGGGCGAGGTGATGCTGCTGGCGGTGCCGCTGGATGCGAAATCCGTCGGGACACCGATGGACGTGCGCAGCTATGCGGACTTCGTGCTGCGCCCGCGCTTGCTATCGATTGCGGGTGTCGCTCAGGTCATCCCCATCGGCGGCGAGGTGCGGCAGTTGCGCGTCGAGCCCGACCCGCAGCGGCTGGCGCAGGCGGGTATCAGCCTGAGCCAGCTGGAGGCGGCTCTGCGCGGCTTTGCCAGCAATGCCGGCGGCGGTTTTGTGGACCAGCACGAGCGCGAGATCCTGGTGCGGCACCTGGGGCGCAGCACGCGTCTGGCCGACCTGCAGGCCCTGGCCGTGGCCTGGAAGGACGGCCGCGCCGTGCGCCTGGAGCAGGTGGCCCAGGTGGCCTACGCGGCCGCTCCCAAGCGTGGCGATGCTGGCTTTGCCGGGGCGCCGGCCGTGGTGGTGAGCGTGCAGAAGCAACCGGGGGCCGACACCGTGCAGCTGACCCGCGCCATCGAGGCTGCGCTGACCGAGCTGGCGCGCAGCCGCCCGGCCGGCATCGCCGAGCCCCAGGTGCTGTTCCGCCAGGCCGACTTCATCCAGGCGGCGGTGGGCAATGTGGCCGAGGCCCTGCGCGACGGCGCGGTGATGGTGGCCCTGGTGCTGTTCGCCTTCCTGCTCTCGCTGCGCACCACGGCGATCTCGCTCGTCGCCATTCCGCTATCGCTGGCGGTCACGGCGCTGGTGTTTCATCTGCTGGGCCAGTCGATCAATGTGATGACGCTCGGGGGCCTGGCCATCGCCGTGGGCGAGCTGGTGGACGACGCGGTGGTGGACGTGGAGAACATCCTGCGCCGCCTGCGGCTCAACCGCGAAAGTGCGCAGCCGCTGCCTACGCTGGAGGTGGTGCGCCGCGCCAGCGTCGAGGTGCGCTCGGGCATCGTGGTGGCCACCACAGTGGTGGTGCTGGTCTTCGTGCCGCTGTTCGCGCTGCCGGGCATCGAGGGGCGGCTCTTCACGCCGCTCGGAGTGGCCTACATCGTGTCCATCCTGGCGTCCATGTTCGTCTCGATGACGGTGACGCCAGCGCTCGCCGCGTGGCTGCTGCCCCGGATGCGGCGGCTGGACCGGGGCGACAGCGCCTTGGTCAAACGCCTCAAGCAGTGGGACGAGCGCTTGCTGCACTGGTCCTTCAAGCACACCTCGATGCTGGCCGGCACGGCGCTGGCAGCGGTGCTGGTGGCGGCAGGCTCGGTGGCGGCGCTGCCGCGCGCCTTCCTGCCGGCCTTCAATGAGGGCTCGGTGGTGGTGGGCCTGTTGATGCAGCCGGGCACGTCGCTGGCGACGTCGAGCCGCATCGGCGCCCAGGCCGAGCGCCTGCTGGCTGAAGTGCCCGAGGCCATCCACGTGGGCCGCCGCACCGGCCGCGCCGAGCTGGACGAGCATGCCGAGGGCGTGCACTCCAGCGAGATCGAGGTGCAGTTGCGCCGCAGCGAGCGCCCGCGCGAAGTGGTGCTGGCCGACCTGCGCGCGCACCTCGCGGGTCTGCCGGTCCAGGTCTCGGTGGGCCAGCCCATCGCGCACCGGCTCGACCATCTGCTCTCCGGCGTGCGCGCCCAGATCGCCATCAAGATCTTTGGCGACGACACCGACGCGCTGCGCGGCCTGGCCGAGCAACTGCGCGCGCGCCTGGCCACCGTGCCAGGCCTGGTGGACCTGAACGTCGAGAAGCAGGTGCTGATCCCGCAGCTGCTGGTGCGCATTGACCATGCCCGTGCTGCGCAGGCCGGTCTGGCGCCGGGCGAGGCGGTGCGCTTGCTGCAGCTGTTGACCGACGGCGAGCACGCTGCCCAGTTGGTGGACGGCCCGCGCCGCTACGACCTGGTGCTGCGCCTGCCCGATGCCGCGCGCAGCCCCGAGGCCCTGGCCGGCACCTTGATCGACACCCCGGCCGGGCGCCTGCCGCTGTCGGCCATCGCCAGCATTGAGCCGGCCGATGGCCCCAACCAGATCGGCCGCGAGAGCGGGCGGCGGCGCATCGTCGTCTACGCCAACACCGATGGCACCGACATGGCCCACTTGGTGGAGGACGTGCAGGCCGAGGTCGCGCGCCTGGCATTGCCGTCCGGTTACTTCGTCAGCCTGGAGGGGCAGTTCCAGGCCCAGCAGTCGGCCACGCGCCTGATTGCCGGGCTGTCGCTGGTCTCGCTGGTGGGTGTGTTTGCGGTGCTCTACACGCGCTACCGCTCGGGCCTCTTGGTGCTGCTGGTGATGGCCAACATCCCGCTCGCCCTGGTGGGCAGCGTGGCGGCCATGTGGCTGGCGGGGGTGACGCTGTCGGTCGCGTCCATGGTGGGCTTCATCACCCTGGCTGGCATCGCCACGCGCAACGGCATCCTCAAGATCAGCCACTACCTCAACCTGTGCCGCTTCGAGGGCGAGAGCTTCGGCCCGGCGATGGTGGTGCGCGGCTCGCTGGAGCGGCTGACGCCCGTGCTGATGACGGCCTTGGTGGCCGGGCTCGCGCTCACGCCGCTGCTGTTGGCCGCCGACGCGCCGGGCAAGGAGATCCTGCACCCGGTGGCGGTGGTGATCTTCGGCGGCCTCATCAGCTCGACCCTGCTCGACACCCTGCTCACGCCCGCGCTCTACCTGCGCTTTGGCCGCCGCGCGACGGAGCGGCTGCTGGGCGACACCGACGACGTTTTCTGAAAGGACCCGCCATGAAGACCCTGCTCCACACCCTGGCCCTGAGCCTCGCTTTGCTCAGCAGCGGCGCCCACGCCCACGGCGGCGCCAAGCCCCAGCACGGCGGCATCGTGCAGGTGGTGAACGACTTGCAGTTCGAGCTGGTGCTGCCTGCCGCTCCAGGCGGCGCGACCGCGCTCTACATCTCAGACCACGGCAAACCCGTGGACGCCAGCAAGCTGGGCGGCAAGCTGACGGTGTTGCAGGGCACGCAGACCTCGGAGGCCCCGCTCAAGCCGGCAGGGGCCCAGCACCTGGAAGCAGTGGGGCTCAGCCTCGCCCCCAAGGCCAAGGTGGTGGCCACGGTGACGGGGCTGCCCGCACCGGCCATCACGGCGACGGTGCGCTTCAGCGTGAAGTGACGCGCCGCAGCGCGATCACGACGTCGTTCAGGCGCGGCGGCGGCGTGTGCGCAGGCCGGCCACCAGGGCCAGGCCAGCCAGGGCCAGCGAGCCCGGCTCGGGCACAGCTTGCCCAGGGTTGTCGCGCAGCAGCAGCGAGGTGCTGATGGTCAGGTTGGAGCCCGAGGTGTGGCGCTCGGCAAAGAAGAAGTCGAAGCTGTAGTTGCCCGAGTCCCGGCCACCTGCCGCATTGAAGAGATCGTCCAGATTGACCGTGCTCGACGCGAAGCCGTGCACACCGCCCAGGTCAATGCCCAGCAGCTTGTCGAAGTAGACCCAGACGTCGTCATCGCCGCCAAAGGTGAAGGTTTGGCCCGAGCCTTTGGTGTAGCCAAAGCTCGCGTGGATGGCGTAGGTGAAGTGGAAGTTCTGCCCGTAGCCTTCGTCCCCATACAGCTGGCCGTTGATGGGGAAGAAGTTGTTGTTGTTGTAGGTGTAGACACCACTGCCCGGCGAACTCTCGTCCAGCGTGATGTTGTAGGTGACCGAGTCCGTGGGGCGGGTGTACCAGTTGTCGAAGGCGCCGGCGCCGCTGTTCGAGATGAAGCTGGCGCCCGTGGCCGTCAGCGTGGGGGATTGGCCCGACAGCGTGGACGAGACCGCGCCACCGACCAGACCGCTGATGCCGCCTTCGAAGTTGGCGCCATCGGCGTGGAAGTCACGCACGGTGCCCGAAAGAACGACGGGCGCGGCCAGGGCCGACAGGGAGGCGCTGCACAGCAACGCAGCGATGAGTGAGCGGGTCATGGTTAGCCTTCCGGACTTTGAATTTGATGAGCGCAGCCTATCGCGCGGGTCGGTTTCAGCACACACCCAGCCAGGGGGTGTGCCGGGCTGCCCTGGGGGCCGTTGGTCGGGGGAAGCCCTGATTGCTGCTGGGGCGCCAATCACCGCTGACAATCCGCACCTCTCCCCCAGCCCCGCACCATGTCCCACCTGATCGTTCACGGCGGCACGCCTCTCTCGGGCCGCGTCATCCCTTCGGCCAACAAGAACGCCGTCCTGCCCATCCTCTGCGCCACCTTGCTCACGCGTGAGCCGGTGCGGCTGCGCGGGGTGCCCGAGATCACCGACGTGAAGAAGATCGTCGAGGTCTTCCGCAAGCTTGGGTCCGAGGTCAGCATCGATTTCAAGACCGGCATCCTCGACGTCCACCACCAGCACACCCACTTCGACGCGGCGGTGGACCGCCTGCCCGAGGAGATGCGCTCGTCCATCATGCTGGTGCCGGGCCTGATGGCCCGCTTCGGCGACGCGCGCATCGAGGACGACGTCAAGGGCTGCACGCTCGGGGCGCGCGAGATCGACCCGCACGTCGAGGTCTTCCAGCGCTTTGGCGCCGACGTCGAGCGCCTGCCCGATGGGCTGGTGCTCAAAGTCGACCGCCCGCTCAAGGCCAATGACCACTGGACCGACTACGCCAGCGTCACCACGACCGAGAACTTCGTGCTCTGCGCGGCCCTTGCTGAGGGCGTCTCGACGCTGACCAATGCCGCCAGCGAGCCGCACGTGCAGGAGTTCTGCACCTTCATGTCGCTGCTGGGCGCCAAGATCGAAGGGCATGGCACGTCCAAGCTCAAGATCACCGGCGTGGGCGAACTCGGCGGCGCGGACTACACCTTCACCGAAGACTTCCACGAGATCGTCACCTTCCTGGCGCTTGGGGCCATCACCGGCGGTGATGTGCGCGTCAAGAACGGCGCGCCGGAGATGTTCCCGCTGCTGGACCGCACCTTTGCCAAGTTCGGCGTCGAGATTCGCCACGAAGACGGCTGGAGCCGCTGCATCACCGACGGCGGCAAGCTCAAGGTCAAGGAGCCCTTCACCCGCAACATCCTGCAGAAGGTGGAAGCAGCGCCCTGGCCCTATGTGCCGGTGGATCTGCTGCCCATCTTCGTCGCGCTCGGCATCAAGGCCGAGGGCAGTGTGATGTTCTGGAACAAGATCTACGACGGCGCGATGGGCTGGACCAGCGAGCTAGCCAAGTTCGGCGGCCACGCCTTCCTGTCCGACCCGCATCGCATGATCACCTTCGGCGGCAAGCCGCTGTCGCCGGCCGAGGTCGAGAGCCCGTACATCATCCGCGTGGCCATCGCGCTCTTGATGGTGGCGGCCAGCATCCCCGGCAAGAGCGTGATCAAGAACGCCACGCCCATCCGCCGCGCGCACCCGAACTTCGTCGAGCACATCTGCGAGCTGGGCGCGCGCATCGAGTGGGTGGAGGGCGACTGAGGTGAGGCGTCAGCAGCGCTGGTTGTTGCTGCTGCTGCTGTCAGCCTTGCTGCTGTGCCCCCTGGCGGGCGCCGAGCCGGCCGAACCTCTGCGCTGGATGGTGCAGGAGTCACCGCCGCACTTCAACTTCGTCAACGGCCACCCGCCAGCCACGCTGGACGAGCTGGACGTGGGGTCCGTCGGCCGCTACCTGCGCCAGTTGCTGGGCCGCCTGCCGGGCTACCGGGTCGAGTTTGTCGAGGCCAATGCCAGCCGTGTCGAGCAACTGGCGCGCCAGGGCGAGACCTTCTGCGCCTCGCAGATCAAGCGCACGCCGCCGCGGCTGCAGTGGCTGTACTTCACGCCACTCTTTCCGGTGCTGGCTGGCGAGGAGTTCCGGCTGGTGGTGCGCACCGACATGGCTGCGCGCATCAGCCCCGACGGCCAGCGCCCAAGCCTGGCCGAGCTGTTGCAGCGGGGCAGCTTGCGCATGCAGGTGGCCGTGGGGCGCAGCTTCAACCCGGCGCTCGATGCCTTGTTGGCCACCCATGCCGTGCCGCGTGTGCAGCTCGACAGCCGGCAGAGCCGGCGCCTGATGGAGCTGGTGCGCAGCGGCCGCATCGACATGACCATCGAGTACGCCAGCATCGTGCGGCGCTTTCTGGGCGGGCGTGATGCAGGCGATGGCCTGACCAGCTTGGCCTTGGCCGAGCACCAGGCCAACCTGGACGTGATGGTGGCCTGTACCCGCAATGCCGGGGGCCGCGCCGCCATCGAAGCCATTGATGCCGCCGTGCGCGAGATCGCCCGCGAGGGCCTGCGTGCCCCTTGGGTCAGCGCCTGGCGCGAGGGCGGCGCTGATGCTGCCGCGCTGCGGCGTCTGCAGGCCTACCTCGACGAGCGCGCCAAGGGCGGCCCCCGCATCGACTGATGGCCCGCCCGCCCAAGCCGGCCCTGCCGCTGCGCGACGGCGTCAGCGCCAGCGCCGTGCACTGCCCGCCCGGTGCCTGGCCGCGGTTGGCGGACTTCCTGGCCGAACGCCTGCCCCTGGTGGACGACTGGCCCGCCCGCATGGCGCAGGGCGATGTGGTTGACGAGGCCGGCTGCGCGCTGCCGCCGGGCAGCCCCTATGTCGCGCAGCGCCGCGTCTTCTACTGGCGGCAGCTGGCCGCAGAACCCGAGCTGCCCTTCGAGGCGGAGATCGTCTTCCAGGACGAGCACCTGCTGGTGGCCGACAAGCCGCACTTCCTGCCCGTCACGCCCGGCGGCCGCTACGTGCAGCAGACCCTGCTCACCCGCCTGCGCCGCGCCACCGGCCTGGCCGAGTTGAGCCCGCTGCACCGCCTGGACCGCGAGACGGCCGGGCTGGTGCTCTTCAGCGTGCGCGCCGGTGAGCGCGGGGCCTACCAAGCGCTTTTTCGTGACCACGCCATCGCCAAGACCTACGAGGCCATCGCCCCCGACGCCGAGGGCTATGACCAGCCGCGGCTGCTGCGGCACCGGCTGGTCGAGCCCGAAGGCGCCGGCTTCATGCAGATGCAGGTGGTGCCCGGCGCGCCCAATGCCGAGACGCTCGTGCGGCGCCTGGCCAGCCTCGGCGGCGGCTGGGCGCGCTACGAGCTGCGGCCGCGCACCGGCCGCAAGCACCAGCTGCGCGCGCAGATGAACGCGCTGGGCCTGCCGCTGGCCGGCGACCGGGTCTACCCGGTGCTGTTGCCGCCGGAGGCCGAGCCCGGCCAGGACGCGCCGCTGGGCCTGCTGGCGCGCGAGCTGGAATTTCGTGATCCGCTCTCCGGCAAGCTGCGACACTGGTGCAGCACGCGCACTCTGGCCCCTCCGCCCGAAACCTCGCCCGCCCTCACGCCATGACCGACGACCGCGCTCAACTCCTGGCCCTACGCCAACGGCTGCAAACGCTGCTGGAGGCGGCGCAGGACAACGAGCGCAAGCTGGACCGCTTCGATGCCGTCGAGCGCAAGCTGATTGCAGCGGTATCCATGGCCGAGCTGATCGAGCGCCTCTTGATGGGCTGCCGCGATGAGTTCCAGCTCGATGCCGTCGAGCTCTGGCTGCTGGACCCCGAATGTGAGCTGCGCCGCACCGTGCCGCCCGATGCCCTGGCCCAGCCGCGCTGGCTCGATGGCTATGCGCCGCTGGCGGGCCTCTACGGCAACGGCCGCACCAGCCAACTGCTGGGCGAGCAGCATCCGGCCCTGGCCAGCGCCTTTGCGGCTCAGGCGGGCATCCGCTCGGCGGCGCTGCTGCCACTGATCCGCGAGAACGTGCTGATCGGCAGCCTGCACCTGGGCAGCACCGACCCCACCCGCTACGACTCCAGCTCGGGCACCAAGTTCCTGGACCGGCTCGGCGCGATTGCCGCCATCAGCATCGAGTCCACCCTGAACCGCGAGCGGCTGCGCATCGCCGGCATGACGGACGCGCTCACTGGCCTGCACAACCGCCGCTACTTCGACCACCGCAGCCAGATCGAGCTCAGTCAGGCGCTGCGCCACCGCGCCCCGCTGGCCTGCCTGTTCATCGATGTGGACCACTTCAAGCAGGTCAACGACACCCACGGCCACTCGGCCGGGGACCAGGTCTTGCGCCAGGTGGGCCGCCTGATCCAGCAAATGCTGCGCAGCGGCGACCTGGCCGCGCGCTACGGGGGCGAGGAGTTCGTGCTGCTGCTGCCGCGCACGGCGGAGGAGGGCGCGCTGGAGGTGGCCGAGCGCATCCGCCTGGCCGTGGCCGGGCGCGATTTCTCCGACAGCCCGACGCCGCTGCGCTCCAGCGTCTCCATTGGCCTGGCCGTGCTGCCGGCGGGCGGGGCCAGTGACCTGGCCAGCCTGATCAACGCCGCCGATGCCGCGCTCTACGAGGCCAAGCGCCAGGGCCGCAACTGCAGCGTGATGGCGGCGGTGAAGTCCGCGCCGGTCGTCACCAACTCCTGACCGCCCGGCCACCCCCGGGTGTGCCCGGAGTGGAAAACCCCGACTTTTCCGCCCCCCAAGTTCTCGGGGGGCTGGGCACAATTTTGGGATGTCGCAGAGCACGACCACCCTTTCCGCGCTGGAAGACGAAGACAACGGCAACGCCCGGCGTCTGTCCTCGCTGAGGCTGCGCATTTCATTGGCTGTGCCTGCCGTCGTTTTTGCGGTGGTGCTGGCATTTGAGGCGCTTCAGCTCGGGTCGCTGAGCAGTGCGCTGGGCGAGCATTTTGGCCTCGTGGTGGGCCTGACCGGCGTGCTCAGCGCCGCCCTGCTGGCCCTGCTGGAACACCTGCTGCTGCGCCCGCTGCGCCAACTGGCGCGCGGCATCGAGGCACTGGAGACCGGGCCCGTGCCACTCGTGCAGCTTGGCGCCCCGACCGACCCGCTGGCCCACAGCCTCACCACCGAGATGGACCGCATCCGCCACGCCATGCAGCGCGCGCAGGACTCCATCTACACCCAGGACCAGGACGTCCGCCGCCTGCAGCGCGAGCTGGACCACCAGCGCGAGGCCCTGGACAGCGCCAACGCCCAGCTGGCGGCCCAGAACCGCGAGCTGGCCAGCCTGTCGCGCAATGACAACCTGACGGGGCTGCTCAACCGCACCGCCTTCGAAGAAGCCTTGCGCCGCGAGTTCAAGCGCGCCCAGCGCCAGCGCGGCCTGCTGTCGCTGGCGGTGCTGGACCTGGATGACTTCAAGCGCTTCAACCAGGCCCATGGCGCCCAGACCGGCGACGCGGCGCTCAAGCGCGTCGCGCTGCTGCTGGCCGAGCGCTTCAAGCGCGACACCGACATCGTCGCCCGCCTCAGCGGCGAGGAGTTCGTCGTGCTGCTGCCGGGCTGTTCGGTGTCGGCCGCCCAGGGCGTGCTGGAGTCGGTGCGCAGCGATGTGCGCAGCCTGCGCCTGGCCGACGGCAGTGGCGCCGACGAGACCGCTGGGGCCGAGCTGACCGTCAGCGTCGGCCTGGCGGCCATGAGCCCGAGCCGCCCCTACCTGAGCGCACAGGCCTTCCTGCAGGCCGCCGACGAGGCGCTCTACATGGCCAAGCACGCCGGGCGTGACCGGCTGAGCATGGCAGCCTGAGCCCCGCCTGACGGCCTGGGTTCTCCATCCCGCAAGCACACTTCGCCAAGCGCCGCTGGCTGGTAAGCGCTGCCAGGGTGTAGCGTTGGGGGTTAGGTACACCCGGTTTCACCGGACGCCACCCCATTCGCTTCCACCTCTGATCAGCATGCCCTCACCCGAAGAAAAGCGCGCCCAGCTCCGCCAGGCCGCGCTCGAATATCACGAGTTCCCGACCCCCGGCAAGGTGGCCATCGCTCCCACCAAGCAACTCGTCAACCAGCGCGACCTGGCGCTGGCCTACTCGCCCGGCGTGGCCGCCGCCTGCGAAGAAATCGTGGCCGACCCGGCCAACGCCTTCCGCTACACCTCGCGCGGCAACCTGGTGGCCGTGGTCACCAATGGCACGGCCGTGCTGGGCCTCGGGGACATCGGCCCGCTGGCTGCCAAGCCGGTGATGGAGGGCAAGGGTGTGCTCTTCAAGAAGTTCGCCGGCATCGACGTCTTCGACCTCGAACTCAACGAGAAGAACCTCGACAAGCTCGTTGACGTGATCGCCGCGCTGGAGCCCACCTTCGGCGGTATCAACCTCGAAGACATCAAGGCCCCGGATTGCTTCTACGTCGAGCGCAAATTGCGCGAGCGGATGAAGATCCCCGTCTTCCACGACGACCAGCACGGCACAGCCATCGTCGTCGGCGCCGCGTTGATGAACGGCCTCAAGGTGGTCGGCAAGGACATCAAGAAGATCAAGCTCGTCACGTCTGGCGCAGGGGCGGCGGCGTTGGCCTGCATCGGCATGATGGTCAAGCTTGGTCTGCCGCGCGAGAACATCTGGGTGACCGACTTGGCCGGCGTGGTCTACGAGGGCCGTACCGAGCTGATGGACCCCGACAAGGCCGTGTTCGCCCAGAAGACCGAGCACCGCACGTTGCGCGAGGTGCTGGTGGGTGCCGACGTCTTCCTCGGCCTCTCGGCCGGCGGCGTGCTCAAGCCCGACATGGTGGCCAGCATGGCCGCGCAGCCCTTGATCTTTGCGCTGGCCAACCCCACGCCTGAGATCCTGCCCGAGGAAGTGCAGGCGGTGCGCCAGGACGCCATCATGGCCACGGGGCGTACCGACTACCCCAACCAGGTCAACAACGTCCTGTGCTTCCCCTACATCTTCCGGGGCGCGCTGGACTGTGGCGCCACCACCATCAATGACGCGATGGAGGTTGCCGCCGTCCACGCCATCGCCCAGCTGGCCCAGGCTGAGCAGAGCGAAGTGGTTGCAGCGGCCTATGTCGGCGCCAATCTCGACTTCGGCCCCGAATACCTGATCCCCAAGCCCTTCGACCCCCGCTTGATGATGCGCATCGCGCCCGCCGTGGCCCGCGCGGCGCAGGAGTCCGGGGTCGCCAGCCGCCCCATCCGTGACTGGGACGCCTACCTCGAAAAGCTGCAGAGCTTCGTCTATGCCTCGGGCACGACGATGAAGCCCATCTTCACGGCCGCCAAGCGCGCCAAGAGCAAGCGCATCGCCTATGCCGAGGGCGAGGAAGAGCGCGTGCTGCGCGCCGCCCAGGTGGTGGTGGACGAGGGCGTGGCCCGCCCGACCCTGATCGGCCGGCCGAGCGTCATCGCCCAGCGCGTCGAGCGCTTTGGCCTGCGCCTGCAGCAGGGCCGGGACTACGACGTCGTCGATGTCGAGAACGACCACCGTTACCGCGACTACTGGCAGACCTACTGGCGCCTGACCGACCGCAAGGGCGTCACCCAGCAGCTCGCCAAGATCGAAATGCGCCGCCGGCTGACCCTGATCGGCGCCATGCTGCTGCACAAGGGCGAGGTGGACGGCATGCTCTGCGGCACCTGGTCCACCACGGCCATGCACCTGCAGTACATCGACCAGGTCATCGGCAAGCGCCCCGGCGTGCAGACCTTTGCCTGCATGAACAGCCTGATCCTGCCCGGCCGCCAGGTCTTCCTCGTGGACACCCACGTCAACTACGACCCCAGCGCCGCTGAGCTGGCCGAGATCACCATCCTGGCCGCCGAGGAGATGCGGCGCTTTGGTATCGCGCCCAAGGCGGCGCTGCTCTCACACAGCAACTTCGGCTCCAGCTGCTGCCCGTCGGCGCTGAAGATGCGTGAGGCGCTGGGCCTGATCCAGCAGCGGGCCCCCTGGCTCGAAGTGGACGGTGAGATGCACGGCGACACCGCGCTGGACGCTGCCTACCGCAAGGAGTTGATGCCCAGCAGCCCGCTCGCCGGGGAAGCCAACCTGCTCGTGCTGCCCAACATCGATGCCGCCAACATCAGCTACAACCTGCTCAAGACGGCCGCCGGCGGGGGCATCGCGATCGGCCCCGTGCTGCTCGGCGCCGCCAAGCCCGTGCATGTGCTGACCCCATCGGCGACGGTGCGCCGCATCGTCAACATGACCGCCCTGACCGTGGCCGACGCCAACGCCGCGCGGGCCTGAACGGGCGCACCAAGCCGGGGCGCCTAGCGCGCCCCCGGCAGCTCAGGACTACCCTGATAGTTCGCACCGATATCTGGGGGGTGCCCAAAGTCAGCACCGGGCCAGTCATTGACTTTCAATGACTTAGGCAATTGTGTGCGCTCGCTAACGTGCTGCAAATCCTGGCAGCACGGCGGGGATGCGACTTGAGATTTTCGGGCCGATTCGCTACGATTGAGGTTTCCGGTCTAGGGTAAACCCGTGTCTTTGGTGAAGTGGCTGGCGCATCCCAGCGTCTCCCGCAGCCTCCTGCGCATCATTTCGGCAGCATCTGCCGGCGCCTTGCTCCTGAGCATGAGCGGCGGTGTTGCCGCGAAGGAGCGTTCCACTGACACGGCCTCTCCACCCCCCGTAGCCACCGTCGCGCTGTCCGACCTGCCCCCGCAGGCCCAGACCACGCACCGGCTGGTTCGGTCTGGCGGGCCCTTTCCGTATGCCAAGGATGGCGTGGTGTTCGGCAATCGCGAGCGCTTGTTGCCTGCCCATCCCAGGGGGTACTACCGCGAATACACGGTCAAGACCCCTGGCTCGCGCGATCGGGGTGCCCGCCGCATCGTCTGTGGCGGCACACCACCCACCGCGCCAGCCGTCTGTTACTACACGGCTGACCACTACAACAGCTTTCGGCGCATCGTCGTGCCGCAGGCTGAGTGATCAGGCGATGGAGACAAGGTTCAGTGTTTTGAAAGGAGGAACGTGACCATGTTCTTGCACAACGTCCGTCCCAATATCGTGCAGGCCATACGGGCCTTCAGGATCGAGGACTTGATGCAGGCTTCTCAAGAAGCCGGGCAGCATTTCCTGTACGCCAACCTGTCGCAGGCCCAGTCCAAACAGGATGTGCTTGAGGGCATTGCCCAGGCCTTCCTGTTCCCGGCGCATTTCGGCAAGAACCTCGATGCCTTGCACGACTGCATGACCGATCTCGTCCACAAGTCCGGCCCCCAGCCTGGCTTCGTGGTGGTGCTCGAGCAGTTGCCGGACAACATCAAGTTCGACCGCGAGGCGCGTGAGCAGTTGCTCGATGTCTTCCGAGACACGGCCGATTACTGGGCCGACCGAAAGGTCCAGTTCAGATGCTTCTATTCTTTTCAGTAGCCCGCTCCCAAGAAAACGGGTCATGGGAGCGGGCTACTGAAGTGGCCCCCGCTAACGAAATCGAGAAGCCGGTCAGCAAGTCCAAGGCCAGCGCCAAGACCATCGGCAACCCGAACTTCGGGATGAACATGCCGATGATGTGCAGTGCCTTCGACACCAGCATGTGGCTCAGTGCCGCCTGAGGTCTCGGCCTCGCCTGACACGGCTGTTCCACGAGAAGCGACCTCCGGGTCGCTTTTCTTTTGCCGGGTCCGGGCAGCGCCACGCCCTAAAGCAAAAGGGCCCGCGTGATGAAGCGCGGGCCCTGGGTATAAAAGTGGCGCCAAGACGCCCCGAAGCAAACGAGGGAGGGAGGGAGGAGGAGAGGGCTTCGGGATTGCTGCCTGAATGCCAGGCGTTCTTGGTGCCAAAGTCGGTGCACTGCGATGAGACTGCGGCTTCCTCGCCTCGCGCCGCAGACCCCCGCTTAGAAATGCTCTCGGGTTTGTACTTGTCTGCTCATAAATGTGATCGCCTTCGTCCGGTATTGCTACCCGACTTCTTAGGGGGTTCACCCTAGACCCTCCGCCGCCATGCGCCTGCAACTGCTGTCTGACCTGCACCTGGAAACCGAAACTTTCGAGCCTCAGCCCGCTCCGGGCGCCGAGCTGCTGGTGCTGGCCGGCGATATCGACAGCACTTGGGCAGGCCTGCGCAGGTTTGAGGGCTGGCCGGTGCCGGTGATCCTGGTGCCCGGCAACCACGAATTTGAGCGCCGCGAGCTGGACACCGCGCGTGCCGCCCTGCGCAAGCACGCCGACGCGCTGGGCCTGCACCTGCTCGACGACGCCAGCCTGGTGCTCAGCGGCGCCGACGGGCGGCGGCTGCGCTTTGTGGGCAGCACGCGCTGGAGCGACTTTGACGTCTTTGGCCCCGACGCACGCCCCAAGGCGCTGCGGGCCGGCAGTTACTTCCAGCGCGTGATGCGCTCAACCTGGCGGGGCGCCAATTTCGATGCCCTGGCCGTTCGTCAGCTGGGGCTTGCGCAGCAGGCCTGGCTGGCGGAGGAACTGGGCCGGGTCGTGCCTGAGGGCGAGCCCGGCTGGAACACGACCGTGGTGATCACGCACTTTGCGCCCAGCCTGCGCAGCGCCGACCCGCGCTACGGCGCCCAGCCCACCACGGCCGCCTTTTGCAATGCCGACGAAGCTCTGATGCCGGGCGTGCAGCTCTGGGTCCACGGCCACGTGCATTGCCGGCACGACTACCGGCTTCACGGCTGCCGCGTGGTCAGCAACGCGCGGGGGCACAGCCACAAGGGCGAGACCGAGGGCTTCGACCCGCTGTTCTGTGTCGAGATCTGAGCTCAGGCTGCGCCGCTGACGGCGTTCTTGCGGCCGGCGCTCAGCTGCCCCAACGCCGCCAGGCTGTGCCGCAGGGCCGTGTCCAGCGGTGTGGCGGGCACGGGCCCGGCAAAGGCTTGCAGGTCCGCCCCATCCAGTTGGTGCGGCACGCGCCACAGGTACTCCATCTCGACGATCTCGCGCCAGGACGGGATCAGCAGGCCGCCCAGACGCATCAGCCCCCAGGGCAGTCCCTTGTGTTTCAAGGTGCGGCCGGCCACGCGTTCCAGCGCTGCGTGCAGGCCCGCGCCGGTCAGGGTGTGCCCCTCGAAGTTCAATCGCGTCAGCCCTTGTGGCCAGTCGCGCGCCGCCACCGCGACGAAGGCCTGCGCCAGATCCGGCAGGTAGGCCCAGGCGTGCGGCTGGTCGAGCGGGCCTGGGTAGCAGACCTTGCCCTTGGCCACATCGCGCGCCACGACCAAGTCGAACCAGACGCCCCGGCCCTCACCGCCGAAGAAGTCTCCGGCACGCAGCACCAGGCTGCGCAGCCCGCGCCGGCCGCGCGCCGCCATCTCGGCCTCCATGTCGACCCGGATGCGGCCCTTACGCGTGCTGGGTTGCTCGGGCGTTTGCGGCAGCAGCCGAGGCGGCATGCCGGCCCCGTAGTTGTAGACATTGCCCGGCAGCATGAAGCGAGCGCCGAGCCGCTCCGCCACGTCCAGCCCCTGGCAGAGCAGCGGCAGTGCCTGCGCCTGCCACTGGGTGTAGGGCGGGTTCACCGCATGCACCACCAGGCTGGCGCCGCTGGCCTGCCGGGACAGTGCCTCAGTGTCGTGCAGCGGCGCGTCGATCCAGCGCACGCGAGGGTGGGGCGCCGCGGTGGGCGCACGCCGCGCCTGTGCCAGCACCTGCCAGCCAGCCGCCGCAAAGGCCGCAACCGCTGCGGCGCCGAGGCGGCCGCGCGCCCCCAGGATCAAGACCGTACCGGGCACGGCGAACTCCTATCAAGGTTTGTCATGCCCTGCAGTCTGCAGGCCCACGAGCTATCCGACAATTGCCGATACCTGAACTCCAGCTATGCACTTCCGTATGCCAAAGCCAGCCTTTGATTGGGCCTTGGTGCCCAGCTTCCTGGCCGTTCTGGAGGCCGGCAGCTTGCTGGGCGCCGCCAAGCGGCTGGGCATGCACCAGCCGACGCTGTCGCGCCATGTGGCCGAGCTGGAAGCGCAGCTGGGCGTGCCCTTGTTCGAGCGCACCGGCCGAGGCGTCACCCCCACGGCCGCCGCGCTGGGCATTGCCGAGGCCGCGCGCGCCATGGATGACGGCGCCGGCTTGCTGACCCGGGCACTGGCGCGCCAGCAGCAGGCTACGCAAGGCACGGTGCGCCTCTCGACCAGCATGGTCGCGGCCACCTGGTTGCTGCCCAAAGTGCTGGCCGAGTTCCAGGCGCAGGAGCCTGGCATCGCCATCGAGCTGGTGGCCTCCAATGCGCTCAGCAACCTGCTCCGGCGCGAGGCCGACATCGCCGTGCGCATGGTGCGGCCGGCGCAGACCTCGCTGATCGCACGCAAGCTGGGTGATGTGCCCATCGTCGCCGCCGCGCACCGCAGCTACCTCGCCCAGCATGGCACGCCCAAGACGCCGGGCGACCTGGCCCAGCACCGGCTGATCGGGCAGGACCAGGACGACGCCATCCTGCGTGGCTTTGCGCAGATGGGCTTGGCCGTCACGCGCGAACACTTTGCGCTGCGTACCGACGACCAGGTGGCCTATGGGCAGTTGGTGGCTCAAGGCGCCGGCATCGGCTTCGTGGCGCGCTACGCGATGCGGCATTGGCCCGGCGTCGAGGTCGTGCTGCCGAGCCTGCCCATCCCGCCGCTGCCCTGTTGGCTGGCCGTGCACCGCGAGATCCGCAGCAACCGCGTGGTGCGGCGCGTGTACGACTTTCTCGCTGAGGCCGTGCCAGCGGCCCTCATCGCCTGAGGACGCGGGCGGCGCCTCAGTGGCGCCAGCCCAGCAGCGCCGAGCGGGCGTCGTCGCCCTTGCGGTTGGGGGTGGTGGGGTCCAGGCACTGCCACTGCGTGGTGGTCGCCTCGTGCGCTTCGCTCCAGAGCAGGTCGGCCGGCCGCGCGAGCTGGGCGTCGGGGCCGGGCTTCATCGCAATCTGCAACTCGGCGGCGCGGCAACTCGGGGTGGGCCAGGGCAGCACGCAGGCCACTTGCAGCGGCACACCCACCTGCTCGCCCACGTGCACGCCACAGGCCAGGCCCGAGACCAGCAGCTTGCGCGCAATCGCCGCCGCCGTGCCCGCCAGTGGGGTCTGCCCGGCGGCCCAGGCCTGCAGATCGCGCGCGGCCTGCGCGGCAACGCCGTCCTCGGTCACTGCGCGGTAGGGCACCCAGGGCCAGGCGTGGGGGCGCTGCACCTGGGCCTCGTTCAGCTGGGCCAGCCTGGTTGCCGCGTCGCCCATCTGCCCCGGGGTCGAGACGCTCACCATCAAGCGCGGGTAGCCGTTGAACTCCGGGCCCAGCTTGCGCTCACAGGCTAGGCCGGCAGGCGCGGGCGGGACTGGGAAGTTCTTGTAGGCCGTGCCCGGCGCCGTCAGCCGACAGGCAAAGCCTTGCTCCACCAAGCGCTTGAAGGCCGCGAGCGCGTCGCCGGAATCCAGCTGCATCGGACGGAGCACGGTTTGATCGAACTCGATGGCCAACGGCTTGGGGTCCACCTGGGCGTGGGCGCCGACGTGGGCCATGAGGCTGACCGTGAGGCCCAGCGCGATCAGCAAGCGTGGGGGCTGCACAGGGTCAGGCCTCCGGCCTCAGTTGCAGCACCGCCCGAATCGTCAGCGGCAGGCCCTTGCGCAGCGTCGCCACGCCCACCACCGAGCGAGCGTGCAAGCCGGCGTCGGGCCCTAGCACGGCGGCGAGCAAGTCTGAGGCGCCGTCCAGCACCTCCGCGTGCTGCTCGAACTCTGGGCTGGTGTTCAAGAAGCCCTGCAGCTCCGCAAAGCGCTCGATGCGTGCCAGCGCGCCGGCATGGGCCTTCACGGCGGCCAGCAGCTCTACGGCCGCAGAGCGTGCCATCGCATAGCCCTGCTCGGCCGTGTACTCGGCCCCGAGCCGGCCCTTCAAGACCTCGCCCGGCGCGGCACGCGGCGCGCGGGCCGAGACGAAGAGCAGGCCACCCGCTTCCACACAGGTCGCGTAATTGCCCGCCGGCGGGGCCGAGGCGGGCAGGGTGATGCCGAGGGCGGCGAGGCGGGCTTCAGGGGTGGTCATGACTGGGGCGGGGGTAGCGAGGGGGCCAGCCCATTCTGGCTGGCGGGCGTTGGGGCGCCTTGTGCATCGATGCACACCAGGGGCACGCCCGCTGCAGCCAGCTTGGGTACCAGCCCTTGTGGCATTGCAGCAGCCAGCACCAGCAAGCGCACCGCGTGGCGATAGCTGGCGTGGGCCGCCAGCAGATGCTGCACGGCGCTGGTGACGGTGGGCGCGGGCAGCCCCTGCGCGATCAGCAGCGTGGGCCGGCGTGGCCTGAAGCTCGCGAGCGCCTCCACGTCCTTGCGCAGCCACCCGCAGTCCCAGGCCTGGCGCGGGTGCCGTGCGCGCCACCACCAGAGCTCGTGCCACTTCACGGCCAGCTTCAGCGCGATGGCCTGGCGCTTTGATTGCGCTGCCAGCACGGCGAGTTCGTCGTCCCGGTCCAGCTGCCGCGCCAGAGCCTCGATCTGCCCGGTGGGCGCCGGGCCCGTCAGCACGGCCACACTCATGCGCTGGGCCACATCGGGCAGCGCCCCGGGGCGCCAGAAGGGCGCGCGGCCGGTGCCGAGGTCAGCTTGACTCCAGGCCAGGATCTCGGCATCCAGCGCGGTTCTCGCGGAGACGGCGTCTGCGCCGTCAGGGTGCGTGGGGCGGAGCGCTGCGATGTCGTAGCGGGCGGTGAGCGAGCGCCACAGCGTGGGGCCTGCCCACAGCGCCAGGCCCACGAGGGGCAAGGCCAGGCCAGTGAGCCAAATCAGGGGAGTCAAAGACATCGGCGTCAGCGCGTGTGGTTCGGCAGGGAGACTGCGCGCGATGCTACTGGCAGGCTGCGTGCTCCAATCTTCCGCGTCCTTCGCCCACCGTCCCTTGGAGAGGCCTCCCGATGAACGCCCCCAGCTCCCGCGTCACCGTCCACATGGCCATGAGCCTCGATGGCTACATCGCGCAGCGCGATGGCGGCGTGGGGTGGATGGACGTGCAGGACGACTACCCGGCCGGCGCGAGCCTGAGCGCCGAGGAGATCGCGGCCTTCTTGAAGGGCATCGATTGCTATGTGATGGGCTCGCGCACCTACGAAACCGCGCTGGGCTTTGAGCGCGCAGGGCATGGCTGGGCCTATGGGGACAAGCCGGTCTTTGTGCTGACCACGCGCAGCTTGGCGCGCACGCGCGAGACGGTCGAGTTCTACGCGGGTGACCTGGCGCAACTCCTGGCCGACCGCCTGCGGCCGCGCTTTGCGCACATCTGGGTGGCCGGCGGCGGCCAGGTGGCAGGAGAGTGCCTGCAGCGCGGGCTGGCGGACGAGGTGTCGTGCTCGGTGCTGCCGGTGGCGCTGGGCGATGGCATTCCCTTCTTCGCCGGGCTCGATCGCGCGGCCCCGCTGCACCTGGTGGAGGTGAAGCCCTACAAGAGCGGCACGGTGCTGCTGCGTTATGAGGTGATCGCAGCTGCTGCGCAGGGCTGATCTGGAGCGACGCATGAAAACCATCGGCCTGATCGGCGGCATGAGCTGGGAGTCGACGGTGCCGTACTACCGGCAGATCAACGAGACGGTCAAACAGCGGCTGGGTGGCCTGCATTCGGCTCGGTTGGTGCTCTACAGCGTGGACTTTGCGGAGATCGAGCGCTTGCAGCGCGCGGGCGATTGGGACACCGCAGGCACCGTGCTCGCCGGTGCCGCGCGGGCACTGGTGGCGGCGGGGGCGGACTTGCTTGTGCTGTGCACGAACACCATGCACAAGGTGGCGGGCGCCATCGAGGCCGCGGTGCCTGTCCCGCTCTTGCACATTGCCGACCCGACCGGTGCCGACATCACGCGCGCCGGGCACACGGTGGTGGGCTTGCTGGGCACGCGGTTCACGATGGAGCAAGACTTCTACCGCGACCGACTGCGCCACAAACACGGGCTCACGGTGCTGGTGCCCGAGGCAAGCGACCGCGACACCGTGCACCGGATCATTTACGAGGAGCTGTGCCTGGGCATCGTGAAGCCCGAGTCGCGCGAGGCCTACCGCCGTGTCATGCAGGCCCTGGTGGCACAGGGCGCGCAGGCCATCATCCTGGGGTGCACCGAGATCTCCTTGCTCGTCGGCCCGCAGGACGCCGAGGTGCCGCTCTTCGACACCACGGCCATCCATGCCCGCGCGGCGGCGGAGGCTGCGTTGCCTTAGACCCCCGGCTGACACAGCGCCCCATGCAGCGCCTCGAACGCGGCGGGGCTGACGTACCAATCCGAATGGCCGACGCCGGGCACCAGGCGCACCTGGATCTTCGGGTTGAGCGGGGCGATGGCGGCGGGGTAGTGGGCGGCGTTGAACAGCTCGTCGTGGTCGCCGATCAGCAGCGTGGTGGGGCGCCGCACGGCGCGCACGTCGGCGGCCCAGTCGCGGTGCGGGCGGAAGTTGCGTTGCAGCCGGAAGGAGTAGCTCGCGGTGCGCGTGGTGTCGCCCGGCGGCGTGGCAAAGGCGATCACGGGCAGGTGCTCCCAAAAGCGCAGGCCCAGGTTGTGCAGGATGGTCAGCCCCACCAGGCGGGGGAGGAAGGGCACCGCCCAGCCGCCCACCCGGGGCCGCGCCAGCGGCGGGGCGTGGTGGATCATGGGCGCTGCCAGCACATAGCCGTCGAACAACTCGCCCCGTGGGCTTGCCGCCATGCGCAGCGAGAAGCCGCCGCCGCTGGAATGCCCGAGCAGCAGCAGCGGGCCGCTAACCTCGCCCAGGCCGCGCAGGTGGCGAACGAGGTCGTCCAGGTCGTCCTCCAACTGGCCTTCGTAGGCGATGTCGCCCCGCAGGTGGCCGCTGCTGCCGTGGCCGCGCACATCGATGGCATGGCACTGCGTGCCTTGTGTGGCCAGGTGCTGGGCCAGCGCGTGCATGGAGCGGGAGTCGCCCGTGGAGCCATGCACCAGGATGGCGGTGCGCTGTGCTGCGGCAGCCGGGTAGCTGCGCCAGGCCAGGGGGGCGCCATCGCGGGCGCGCAGGGTGCGCAGCGGCGGAGGCTCCCAGTGCAGGCCCTCGAAGGCGTGGTTGACGGCCGCCAGCGGCGGCGGCGGGCGGCGCTTGCCAAAGGCCGCCAGGGCCAGGGCGACGAGGACGGTGCCGCCCAGGCCGGTGGCCAGGGCCCAGATCAGAGCGTGCAACATGGGGTGGGTTTCCGTGGGGATGGTTGCAGGGGTTCAGGCGGCAGCCTGGGGGCGGTGCCGCCACAGGGCCAGGCCCAGCAGCAGCATCCACAGCGGCAGCACGTTGTTGTTCAGCATGGCGACCGTGTCCAGCCCAGGCCAGGCATTGCGCAGCATGGCCACGCTGCCCAGCAGGCTGGCCGCCACGCCGGCCCGCAGCAGCCAGCGCGCCGCGGCCGTGGGGCCCGAGGCCCGGCGCAGCACCCAGGCAGCCACCAGGAAGAAGGCGTTGAGGAAGAGTTCGCCCAGGAACTCGCCAATGAAGTTGCCGAGGTAGCTGTTGGAGGCGCGGAACAGGGCCGTGATGGCCTCGCGGGCGGGTGGGGCCGACTCGGCATAGGCCCGCGCCAGCTCCCAGTGCAGGCTGGGCCAGCGCAGCAAGCCGACCATCATGCTCACGGCGCTCAGCACCGCCAGCACGACCGCCACCCGCGCGGCCACCTGCACGGTCTGCGGTGCCGCCTGGCGTCCGGCTGCGTACACGCCGAAGGCCGTGGGCAAGAGCAGCAGCGGCACCAGGCCGTAGACCACCCAGACCGCGCGGCCCGTGCTGCCCAGCGCCAGCAGGCGCGGCAGCACCTCGGCGGCCGGTTGGTCGAGCACGCCGGGGTAGCCAAAGGCCTTGGCCAGGTAGACAAAGACGGCCGCAAACAGCAGCGTGGCCGTGATGAGGGCGGCGCCGCCGAGGCGAGTTGCGGTGCGGGATGTGTGGTCGGTCGTCATTCGATTCACCCTAGACTGTGTGGAGGCCATCGCTTGCCGACGGCGTGCCCGCACTGTGCGTGGCGCCGGCCCGCGCGGCCATGACGCCAGGCGCCAGGCGCTTGACTGCAGACGCCAGACTTGCCCCCCACCTCGTCACCCCTGCCGGAGCCCTGCCACCGTGACCGAAGCCACGATCGCGACCACGCTGCTCATCGACTTCGTCGCCTTTCTGGGGCGCCGGGGCCTGGGTGCCGACACTGTCTGCGCCGCGGCCGGCATCGACCCGCG
This sequence comes from Roseateles paludis, assembly GCF_039872745.1. Lineage (NCBI taxonomy): Bacteria > Pseudomonadati > Pseudomonadota > Betaproteobacteria > Burkholderiales > Sphaerotilaceae > Roseateles > Roseateles paludis. The sequence continues at coordinate 1,028,113 of NZ_JBDPZD010000001.1, forward strand.
CTGGCTGGACGAGCCCAATTCGCGCCTGCCGGCCTCGGCCATGGAGCGGCTCTGGGCGGCCGGCGAGCGCCTGACCGGCGACCCCGACCTCGGCCTACACAGCGCCGAGTCCTACAACCCCGGCGCGCTCAGCATCGTGGGCTATGTGATCCTCAGTTGCCGCACGGCGGGCGATGCGCTGGACCGCCTGGCCCGCTATGCGCCGCTGTTGAACGAGGGCCTGCACGTGCATGTCGACCACGCGGGCGACCTGACCACCTGCCGCTTCGGCGCGGCCGAGGGCGTACAGAGCTTTCTGCATCACAGCCCGCGCCAGGCCATCGAGACCCTGGCCGCCGGCATCGTGCTCACGCTCAAGCGCCTGGCCAACCAGCAGTCAGAGCCGCCCGAGCCGGTGTCGGTCGGCTTTTGCCACGCCGCCCCGGCCGACACCACCGAGCACCGCCGCCTGCTGGGCCCGGCGCTGCGCTTTGACCAGGCCGAGAACAGCGTGGTCTACCAGCGCACGGCGCTGGCGGCCGGCATGCTGTCGGCCGACCCGGCACTGCTGGAAGTGTTTGAGGGCGACGCGCGGCGGCGCCTGGAGCTGCTCAAGGCGCGCGGCGCCGTCAGCGGCCGGGTTCAGAGCCTGCTGGGCGCACGGCTGCGCGGCGAGGTGCCCAGCCTGGCCAGCATCGCCGCCGAGCTGGCCATGAGCGAGCGCTCCGTGCAGCGCAGCCTCAGCGAGGAGAGCACCTCCTACCGCGAGATCGTCGACGAGGTGCGCAAGGGCCTGGCGCTCAGCCACCTGTCGCGCCCCGGCAGCACCGCCACCGACGTCGCCTTCCTGCTCGGCTTCTCCGAGCCCAGCGCCTTCACGCGCGCCTTCCGGCGCTGGACGGGCGCTTCGCCCTCGCAATACAAGCTGGCCTGAGCGCCCCCAGGCGAGCCGCGCTGTCGATCGGGCGGGGGCTGCTTCGTCGTCAGGCAGATGCGCGCTGCGCTGAAAGGGACCCGTCGTGAACGCCTTCTTCTCCACCCACTACCGCTGGGTCATCGTCGCCGCTGGGGGGGTGCTCGGCTGCGTGGCCATTGGCGGCCTGTTTGCGCTGCCCGTGCTGCTGCGCCCCATCGCGCAGGACACTGGCTGGTCCACCACGGGCATCTCCACCGCCATGACCCTGGCCTTTCTGGCCATGGCGCTGGGCAGCGTGGCCTGGGGCAGTTTGTCGGACCGCATCGGTGCGCGGCCCGTGGTCTTGATCGGGGCGGTGCTGCTGGCCGCCGGCCTGGGGCTCGCCAGTGTGGCGCCGTCGCTGCTGGTGTTTCAGCTGTGCTTTGGGGCGGTGGTGGGCTTCAGCGCCTCGGCCATCTTTGCGCCCTTGATGGCCTGCGTCACCGGCTGGTTCGACACCCACCGCAGCCTGGCGGTATCGCTCGTCTCGGCCGGCATGGGCATGGCGCCCATGACCATGTCGCCCCTGGTGGCCTGGTTGGTGCAAGGGCACGACTGGCGTAGCACGCTGCAGATCGTGGCCGCCGTCGTGGCGGCGCTGATGGTGCCGGCCGCGCTGCTTATTCGACGGCCGCCTCAGCTGCAGCAAACGGCCTCGGCCGATGCTGCGGCGGCCGCGCCCGCATCGGCGGGCCAGGTGCTGCGCTCGCCGCCCTTTCTCATCCTCACCTTGATGAGCTTCTTGAGCTGCGCCACGCACTCGGGCCCGATCTTTCACACGGTCAGCTATGCCGTCACCTGCGGCATCCCGCTGATGGTGGCCGTGTCCATCTACAGCCTCGAAGGCGTGTCAGGCATGGTGGGTCGCCTCGTGTTCGGCCTGCTGGGCGACCGCTTCGGCGCCGCCCGCGTCCTCACGCTCGCGCTGCTGGCCCAGGCCGTCGTCGCCCTCGGCTACGCGGCCGCGCGCGAGCTGGGCAGCTTTTACGCCGTGGCCGCGCTCTTCGGCTTCACCTACGCGGGCGTGATGCCGCTCTTCGCCGTCATCGCGCGCGAGAACTTTCCGCTGCACCTGATGGGCACCGTCATCGGCGGCACCGCCACCGCCAGCAGCCTCGGCATGGCCCTCGGGCCCGTGGCCGGCGGCCTGATCTACGACAGCTTCAGCAGCTACGTCGGGCTCTTTGTGGCCGCGTTTGCGCTGGGGCTGGGAGCCTTTTTGGCGGCGGTCGCGTTTGGGCGGTTGCCCAAGGGGCGGGCGATGGCGGGGTAAGGCTGGCAGTCGGAGCGGGTCCACGTGGGGCGCCGTGGTGGGCGTCAAAGCGCCGCAGCAACGGGTTCGTAGCTGAAGCGGATGAAGTAGACCTTGCGCCCGCTGCCGTGTCGCGCCGTCTGCAGCAGGTCGGCCAGGCTGCGGAAGCCGGAGTCCCGGGCGAGAGAGTCAGAGATGTCGTCCCAGCCGATCTCGCGGATGGCGGTGACGACGACCCAGCCCTCGCCCATCCAGTAGCGGCCTCCGGCCTTGACGCGCGGTGCCTGCCAGATGCGGATGCTGGTGGTGATGTCGCCGCGCTTGACGCCCTCGCGCAGCCGCTGGGTGAACTGCATGGCCGCTCAGCCCTTGTCAGCCCTGGCCCGCCGCTGCAACGCGCGAAGCGATGTTCCACACATGGTGGGCGGGGTCCATGATGCGGCCGACACGGTCGCCCCAGAACTGGTCGGCGGCGGGCATCAGCAGGGTGGCGCCGCTCGCCAGGGCCCGGGCGATGGTCGCGTCCACGTCGTCGCAGTACAGGTAGTTGACGACCGGCGAGCTCCCGTCCGGCAGTGGCGGGCGGCTGCCGAGATGGGGCGAGTCGTCATGCACCATGAACAGCGACTGATGGATCAACAGCGTCGCGTGGATCACGTGCCCGTCCGGCGCGCTGCGGCGGCTTTGCTCGGTGGCACCGAACACCGTCTTGCAAAACTCGATTTCTTGCGCCGCGTCCTGGCAGACGAGCATGGGCACGATCATCCTGAGCACTTGGGCCTCCTTGGGGTCAGTGTGCCTGATGCCTCGACGGCGATGCAGGCCGACCTCGACGTGCCCCGACGCCGCCCTGTTCGCGCCATACCGCCTCCGGACGTCTAAGCGCAACGTGTGATCTCCGGCCCGTTGGTTGGCTACAGTGACGCTCCGCTGAAAGAGTCCACCATGCGCGTCATCACCGCCGAAGCCAGGTTACGTCTGAGCAGCAACCCGGCCGCCTCATCGGGCAAGGCCTTGCGGGGGCAGTAGCGGCATGGGTGGCAACGCGTTTGACTTTCAGTCCGCCTGGTCGCACGCCTGGCAGGCCCTCGGTGCTTCAGTGCCTGCAGGCCTGATGGAGCAACTGCTCGCCCGCTATGCCGAGCCGCATCGGCGCTATCACTCGCAGCAGCATTTGCACGAATGTCTGGCGCATCTGGCGCCCGCACTGCACTTGGCAGAGCACCCGGGCGAGGTCGAGATTGCGCTGTGGTTCCACGATGCGATCTATGAGCTGAAGGCGCAGGACAACGAAGCGCAGAGCGCGCAGTGGGCAGCGCGTTCGTTGGCGGCGGCAGGGCTGGCGCCCGACGTGTGTGAACGCGTGGTGGCGCTGGTGATGGCGACACGGCATGCGGCGTTGCCACCCTCGGGCGACGCGCAGTTGCTGGTGGACGTGGACCTCGCCATCCTCGGTGCGGCGCCAGAGCGCTTTGCCGAGTACGAGCGGCAGATCCGCGAGGAGTACGCCTGGGTGCCGGGCTGGATCTTCCGGCGCAAGCGGCGTGCGGTACTGCGGCAGTTCCTGGCGCGTGACCCGATCTATGGCACGGCCCACTTTCGGGAGCGGCTGGAGACAGCCGCGCGGCGAAATCTGGCGCAGGCGGTGCGCTGAGCTTCCCCTAAGCTTCGCCCGCCATGCGCCCTTCACGCCAGTCACTGCTGCTCACCCTTGCGCTGCCCCTGCTGCTGGGTGCCTGCGCCACGCCCGGGCAGAGCACGACGGAGCTGCGCCCCTTCACCACCGACGGCTGCAGCCTCTTCCCAGACCGCTCGGCGGACGGCAGCAAAGACTGGCGCGCCTGCTGCGTCACGCATGACCACCGCTACTGGCGCGGTGGACCGTCGGTGCTGCGCCTCAAGGCCGACGAAGAACTGCGCGCCTGCGTCGCCCAGACCACCGGCGACACCGGCCTGGCCCGCGTCATGTATGCGGGCGTGCGCATCGGCGGCTCGGCCTACTGGCCGACCTCCTTCCGCTGGGCCTATGGCTGGGGCTATGGGCGCTTCTACACGCCGTTGACGGAAGGCGAGCAGAGAGAGGCGGATCGGTTGGAGGGGGATGTTGCGCCGGCGCCTGCCGCGTTGACGCCTTGATAGGCAGAGCGCCCTGGGCGCAAGTCACAGCAGCGTATGAAGGCGGTGACTTGTTTGGGCGGTCGTTAACAATCGACAGACAACAAGTGAGGCATTCAGAAATACCGCCCATGCGTCAGACGCCATTTCATTTTCTCGGCCGGTTCGTTGTCACGTTTCAGCGGCTGGAATCGTCGCTGAATGCGATCTTGGTCTCACTTTCATGCGCGCCAGATGAAGCCGCACGAATCATGTTCAACGAACTGAGCTTTGCGCAGCGACTCAAAACTGCAAGCACGCTCATGGGTTGGTTTGTCACGCAAAACCCGCGCTTTCCGGACTTGCTGCGACAGGAATTCGATGAATACATCGTTGCGCTTCAGAAGGCCGCCGAGCGCCGCAATGAACTTGTTCATTCGAATTTCACACACCTTCCAACCATTGGGGTTGACCTCGGATTGGTGCGGGAGAAGTCAAGACTCAGACCGTCGAAAGGTGAGCGGGAGATTGATGAAGAAGAACTTCTTGAGGAGATGCTTGAGAAGGAGACCCAGGCACTGATGAATCTAGAGACGGAGCTTCGACGCTTCGAAGGCTGGATCGCACATTGGCGGAAGCATGCCTAATCAGTCGATCGAGCCGACTCGGGCCAGCAGGCCGCCACTCGGCCCAGACTCGACATTGAGCGCCACCCACTGAGCTTGGGTCCATCGGCGCCGTCGCCAGCGCTATATCGCGTTGCGACGCACTGCTGCCCAGCCTCAAGGCAGCCAACGGTTGCTCGCCCTCAACTCACAACGCGCACGCAGCCTCAATCGCCCCCAACTCCGCCTCACTCAGCGCCGGCGCCCGCGCCGCCGCAATCGCCTCGTCAACTTGCGAAGGCCGGCTGGCGCCGATGAGCACGGAGCAGACCGCAGGGCGTTGCATCAGCCAGCGCACCGCCATGCCGGCCAGGGGCTGGCCGCGCTCTTGGGCGATGAGCTGCAGGGCGCGGACGCGCTGGAGCACGGTGTCAGTGATCATCTCGGGCTTGAGGAAGGTGCCGGCCTTGGAGGCGCGGGAGCCTTCGGGGATCTTGCCGTCGAGGTAGCGGTCGGTGAGCATGCCCTGGGCCAGGGGCGAGAAGGGGATGCAGCCGATGCCTTCATCGACGAGGGCGTCGAGCAAACCGTTCTCGGGGCCACGGTCGAAGAGGTTGTAGCGCGGCTGGTGGATGACGCAGGGCGTGCCGAGCTGGCGCAGCAGGCTGGCTGCGTGGCGCAGCAGCGGGGCGGGGTAGTTGGACAGGCCCACATACAGCGCGCGGCCGCTGCGCACGATGGCGTCGAGCGCGCCCATGGTCTCTTCGAGCGGGGTGCTGGGGTCGGGGCGGTGGTGATAGAAGATGTCCACGCGGTCGAGCTGCAGGCGCTTGAGGCTCTGGTCGAGGCTGGTGAACAAATACTTGCGGCTGCCGCCGTCGCCGTGCGGCTCGGGGCCCATCTGGTAGCCGGCCTTGGTGCTGATGATGAGTTCATCGCGCAGGCCCGCGAGGTCCTGCTTCAAGACCTTGCCGAGCAGGGTCTCGGCGGACCCGGGCGGGGGGCCGTAGTTGTTGGCCAGGTCGAGGTGGATGATGCCTTGATCGATGGCGCGGCGCAGCACGCGGCGGGCCATGGCTTCGTCGTCACCACCGCCAAAGTTGTGCCACAGGCCCAGGGCGATATTGCCGAGCTTGAGGCCGCTGCGGCCGCTGTGCGGGTAGCGCTGGCGGGTGAAGCGGGCGGGGTCGGCTTGCCAGTGGGGGCGGTCAACGTCGGGCAGTGTGCTCATGGTCTGGGCAGCGCAAAGTGCGTGAAGGCTGGCGCGCAAGGGCGGGGCCGCGAGTGTGCCCCGGAACGCCCTGGCAGCGGTTTCAAGTGGATTTCAGCGGGCCGAACGCCCGGGCTGGGTCGCCCCACTCCGTGCCTTTGGCAACGGCGAGCGTCTTAGGCCTTTTGAACCGCTTCTGCGGTCATGCCCAGACGTGCAAGCAGCGCCCGGTCAGCGTCGGCCTGCGGGTTGCCGGTGGTGAGCAAGCGGTCGCCATAGAAGATGCTGTTGGCACCGGCATAGAAGCACATCGCCTGCAGCGCCTCGTCCATGGCCTCACGGCCGGCGGAGAGCCGTACTTGCGACTTGGGCATGGTGATGCGCGCCACGGCGATGGTGCGGACGAACTCGAAGGGGTCGAGCTTCTCGACCTGGCCGAGCGGCGTGCCCTCGATGGCGATCAGGTTGTTGATGGGCACCGAGTCGGGCGCGGGGTTGAGGTTGGCGAGCTGGGCGATCAGGCCGGCGCGTTGGGTGCGGTTCTCGCCCAGGCCGATGATGCCGCCGCTGCAGACCTTCATGCCGGCGTCGCGCACACGGTCCAGGGTGTCGAGGCGGTCCTGGTAGGTGCGGGTGGTGATGATCTCGCCGTAGAACTCGGGCGAGGTGTCGAGGTTGTGGTTGTAGTAGTCGAGCCCGGCCTCGCGCAGCTGGCCGGCTTGCTCGCCCGTCAGCATGCCGGCGGTGACGCAGGTCTCCATGCCCAGCGCCTTGACCTCGCGCACCATGTCGCTCAGCTGCTCCATGTGGCGGTCCTTGGGCGAGCGCCAGGCGGCACCCATGCAAAAGCGCGTGGCGCCGCTGTCCTTGGCGGCCTTGGCGGCGTCGATCACGTCGCGCAGGGCCATCAGCTTGTCGGCCTGCAGGCCAGTCTCGTAGTGGCTGGACTGCGAGCAGTACTTGCAGTCTTCCTCGCAGCCGCCGGTCTTGATGGACAGCAGGGTCGAGAGCTGCACGCGGTTGGCGTCGTGGTGCTCGCGGTGCACGGTGGCGGCGCGGTGCAGCAGGTCCATGAAGGGCAGGTCGAAGAGGCCCTCGATCTCGGCGACGCTCCACTGGCCCTCGTGGGTCTTCATCGGGCGGTGCAGATGGACAGTCTGGACGGGAGCGTTCATGGCGAAGTCATCAATCGTTGCAGCGCGGCGGCGTCCAGGTGGGCGGCCACCGCAGCGGGGGAAGGGCTCTCAAGCCGGGGCACGGCCGCCAGCCGGGGGGCGGGCAGCAGCGCGTCGAGCGTGGCGAGATTTTCGCTGTGTTGCAGCATCTGGCCATCCACCGTGTTGGCCACCCAGCCAGCAAGGCGTAAGCCGCGTGCGGCAACAGCCTCCGCCGTGAGCAGCGCATGGTTGATGCAGCCCAGGCGCAGGCCGACGACGAGGATCACGGGCAGGGCGAGGTCAGTGGCTAAGTCAGCCGTGTCCCAGCCGTCGCAGATGGGGACGCGGAAGCCGCCCACGCCTTCGACGAGGCCGAACTGCAGGCGCGGCAGCACGGCGCGCAGCGGCGCGAGCACGGCCTCGCGCGTAAGCGTCACGCCCTCCAGCCGTGCGGCCAGATGCGGCGCGCAGGGTGTGCGCAATTGCAGCGGCCCGACCTCGGACTCCAGCAACCCAGCGTTCTGCACCGCATGCAGCTGGGCCACGTCTTCGTTGACCCAGCGCCCCTCGCGCAGCTCCTGCCCGGCCGCAATCGGCTTGAGCGCGGCGGCGGTGAGGCCTTGCTGAACGGCAGCGTGCACGAGCGCCGCCGAGACCGTGGTCTTGCCGATCTCGGTGTCCGTGCCGGTGAGGAAGAAGTGGTGGCGGCTCATGCAGCCAGGGCGCTCAGGAGTTGGTCGACGTCTTCGGCCGTGTGGTCCGCGCACAGCGTGATGCGCAGCCGCGCGGTGCCGGCGGCCACGGTGGGCGGGCGGATGGCGGGGACGCGCAGGCCGGCGGCCTCTAACCCGGCTGCCACCTGCATCGCAGCGTCGTTGGCGCCGATGACGACGGGTTGGATGGGGGTGTCGCTGGCCGGCAGGGTCCAGCCGCGCGTGGCGCAGAGCGGCGCGAGGCCAGTGCGCAACTGCTGCTGCAGGGCCTGGAGCTGGGCACGGCGCGCGTCGCCCTCGGGGCCTTCGATGAGGTCGAAGGCGGTGAGCAGGGCGTGCGACAGCGCGGGGGGCGCGGCCGTGGTGAAGATGAAGGGCCGGGCCATCTGGATCAGCCATTCGATGACGGTGGGGTGCGCGGCTACCAGGGCGCCTGCCACGCCGGCGGCCTTGCCGAGCGTGGCCATCCAGACCAGGCGCTCGCTGCGCAAACCAAAGTGCGCCAGCGAGCCATGGCCGCGCGGGCCCAGCACGCCAAAGCCGTGGGCGTCGTCCACCAGCAGCAGGGCCTTGTGCTGCTCGGCGAGCTGCAGCAGGGCGGGCAGCGGGGCGAGGTGGCCGTCCATGCTGAAGACGGCGTCGGTGACGATGAGCTTGTGCGGCGCGGTGCTGGCCGCTAGCTGGGCGCGCAGCTCATCGAGGCTGCCGTAGAGCTGCTTGCTGGCGCGCGAGAGGCGCACGCCGTCGATCAGGCTGGCGTGGTTGAGGCGCTCCGAAAAGATCTCGGCGCCCTCGATGCCGAGGGCAGACACCATGGCGAGGTTGGCCATGTAGCCGGTGCCAAAGCTTAAAGAGCGCGCGCCAGGAATGTGCGGCGCGGCCCAGGCGGCGAAGCGGTCTTCGAGCTCGCGGTGGGGCGTGGAGTGGCCGCTGATCAGAGCCGAGCCACCGGAGCCGGCGCCGTAGCGGGCGGCACCTTCTTGCAGCGCGGCGATGACGGCGGGGTGGTCGGCCAGGCCCAGGTAGTCGTTGCTGCAAAAGAGCAGGCGCGGCACGCCATCGACGGTCTGGCGTGGGGCGGTGGGGGTGGCAGCCTCGCGGCGGCGGCGGGTCAGGTGGGCGGCGTCGCGTGCGGCGAGCTGGCGGGCGAGGTGGTCAAGCATCGGGGGAAGAACGCAGGGTGTCCGTCAGCGTGTCACGCACCGCAGCAGCCAGCCAGGTGGCGGTGACCTCGTCGATCAAATAGGGCGGCATCAGGTAGACGGTGGTTCCGATGGGGCGGATCAAGAGCTGACGCTCGCGCGCCGCGAGGTGGAAGCGCTCGCTGAAACGCTCGCCGCCGCTTGGCACATCAAAGGCCAGCACCGTGCCCACCTGGCGCAGGGCCTGCACGCGCGGGTCATCGGCCAGCGGGGCGAAGGCGGCGCGCAGCAGGGTGGACTGGCGGGCCAGATCCTGCAGCAGGTCGGTGTCGCGGAAGCGGCGCAGCACCTCGCAGGCGGCGGCGCAGGCAATCGGGTTGCCGGTGTAGGAGTGCGAGTGCAGGAAGCCGCGCGCCACTTCATCACTCAGGAAGGCCTTGAAAACGGCGTTGGTGGTGAGCACGACCGAGAGCGGTAGCGTGCCGCCGGTGATGCCCTTGGACAGCAGGATGAAGTCGGGCCAGAGCGGCCCGGTCAGCGGCAGCGCGGGCTGCACATGCTCCCAGGCAAAGAAGCGGCCGGTGCGGCCACAGCCGACCGCGATTTCGTCGGCGATGAGGTGGGCCTTGTACTCGGTGCACAGCCGCCGCAGCGCCGAGAGCTGGGCGGGCGCGTGCATGCGCATGCCGCTGGCGCCTTGGATCAAGGGCTCGACGATCACGGCCGCGCAGCGCCCGCCAAGCGTACGCAGCAGTGCTTCGATGGCCTCGATGCTGCCGGCCTCGTGCAGCGCGGGCGCCAGGTGCGTGGCGCGCAGCAGGGGCGCATAGGCGTCGCGGAAGACGGGCACGTCGGTCACTGACAGCGCGCCCAGGGTCTCACCGTGGTAGCCGCCGCGCAGCGCGATGAATTCGCACTTCTCGGGCTGGCCGAGGTTGCGCCAATGGTGGGCGCTCATCTTGAGCGCGATCTCGGTGGCGCTGGCGCCGTCGCTGCCAAAGAAGGCGTGGCCCAGGTGGCCGCCGGTCAGGGCCGAGAGCCCTTCGGCCAGCTCGACAGCCGGTGGGTGGGTGCAGCCGGCCAGCATCACATGCGGCAGCGTGGCGGCCTGCTGGGCAATGGCGCGTTGCAGGCCGACGTCGCTGTGGCCGAAGAGGTTGACCCACCAGGAGCTGGTGGCGTCGAAGTAGCGCTGGCCCTCGGCGTCGATCAGCCAGGGCCCCTCGCCGCGCACGATGGGCAGGGGCGGCACGGCGTCGAGCCGCGCCATCTGCGTACAGGGGTGCCAGATCGCCGCGCGGCTGCGCGCGGCCAGGTCTGCGTTGGAGGTCATCGGGGTTGCGTCAGCGCCAGGGCGGCGGGGTCTTGTTCAGGAAGCTCGCCACACCGGCGCGGCCTTCGTCGGAGGCGCGGATGTCGGCGATGCGGCGTGCGGTGTCGTCGCGCAGCAGCGGCGTGATCTCTTGGCCGGCCACGTCCTGCACCAGGCGCTTGCAGGCGCGCACGGCGGCGGGGCCGTTGGCGCAGAGCAGCGCAGCGAGTTCATCGACGCGGGCATCGAGCTGGTCTGCTGTCACCACTTCATGCACCAGGCCCAGCCGGTGAGCCTCGGCGGCACTGAAGCGCTCGGCCGTGGTGAAGTAGCGCCGCGCCGCGCGCTCGCCCATCGCACGCACCACATAGGGCGCGATGGTGCCGGGCAGCAGACCAAGCTTGGCCTCGCTCAGGCAAAAGCCGGCGGTGTCTGCCGCCACGGCGATGTCCGCGCAGGCCACCAGGCCCACGCCGCCCGCATAGGCGTCGCCCTGGATGCGCGCGATGACGGGCACCGGGCAGCGGTCGATGACCCAGAACATCTCGGCCAGGCGGCTGGCGTCGGCATGGTTCTCGTCCCACGAGAAGGCGGCCATGGCTTGCATCCAGCGCAGGTCCGCCCCGGCGCAGAAGGCCGGGCCGTCGGCAGCCAGCACCACGGCGCGCAAGCCCGGCGCGGCGGCGATCTGCGCGAAGGCTGCCGTCAGCTCGGCGATCAGCACCTCGTTGAAGGCATTGCGCACCTCGGGGCGTGCCAGGGTGATGCGGGCAACCGGGCCTTGGGTGTCGAGGGTCAGGCAGGTGGGCATGGGACGGCATTGTCGGCGCGCGCCCGCGCCGGTGGGGCAGCGCGCGGTCAGGGCGCTGGGGTGGCGGGCAGCAGGTGCGCCTTCAGGAAAGCCTCCAGCCGCAAGATCGAGGCAGGGTCGCCGGCCTTGCCCGAGCCGCGCGGCACCGGCCCGTTGCCATCAAAGCCGTGGATGGCGCCTGGGTAGACCTCGACCTCCACCGGCAATCCCTTGCGCTGCCAGCGGGCCGCCAGCTGTTCGCAGGGCTCGGGCGGCGTCAAGTCGTCGGCGCCGCCCAGCAGCATCAGCAGGGCGCCGGTGTGGGTGGGTTGCCCGCCGCGCGAGGGGCTGCAGCCGGGGTAGAACAGGGCGACGGCTGCGAGCGGCGGCGGGGCGGGCGGCCAGCGCGAGTCGATGACCATCAAGGCCGTGCTGGCGCCATTGCTCCAGCCCAGCAGCCCGATGCGCTCAGGGTCCACGTCGGGCCGGGCGCGCAGCCAGGCCAGGGCTTCGAGCACGTCGAGACGCCGGTCGGCGACATACACGCTGCGCGAGGCGTTGAGCTCCTCGCACAGCGACCCCAGGCCCCGCGAGCCAAAGCTGTCGGGCAGCAGCACGTGCAGGCCCAACTGGTTCAGCCGCTCGGCATAGTTGCCGAAGCGGGGGTCAAAGCTGTGGCCGTCCTTGCGGAACAGGCCCCCGCAGCCGTGCAAGGCCACGATGGCGGGCCGCCGGGCGCTGTCGGCTGGCACCCAGTAGAGCGAGAGCGCGGGCCGGCGTGCGGTGGCGGGCAGTTGCAGCCACTCGGGGTCGGCGGTGCAGGGCAGGGCGACGAGGCAGGCCAGCGCGGCAAGCAGTGAGCGGCAGCGATGTCGCACGCGGCGTGGCGTCACGGCGCCGCCTCGGCAGACAGCGACTTGAGCATCAACACGCTGGCGTAGGTCTTGCCGTGCCATTGCACCTCGCCCACGGGCGCATAGCCGCGGCGCGCATAGCGCTGCTGCAGTGCCAGGGCGGGCTTGGCGGTGTCGAGGGCGATGCGGGCATGGCCCTGGCTGCGGGCCCAGGCCTCGGCGGCGTCCAGCAAGCGCTCGCCGACGCCTTGGTTGCGGCAATCAGGGTGGACCGCCAGCTGCGAGAGGATGGCGGTACCTGGGGTCGTGTAAAGCGGCGGGGGCGGGTCGGCGATGTAGGTCTCGCCGGCCGGCTTGGGGCCACGCACGGCGACGGTGCCGACCAAGCGGCCACCAGACTCGGCGACAAAGGCCTGGGCGCCCGCCAGCCGGCTGCGCGTGACCTCGACCGACTGGTCCACGGCCGTGAAGTTCCAGCCCTGCGCGGCCAGGCTGGCATAGGCCGCATGCAGCAGCTGCGTGAGCGCCTCAAGGCTGTCGGTGGGGTTCAGTGTGCGGATATGAGGGCGGACGAGGGGCATGGCCTACATGCGGAACACGCCGAACTTGGTCTCGGGGATGGGCGCATTCAGCGCCGCGCTCAGCCCCAGCGCCAGCACGCGGCGTGTGTCGGCGGGGTCGATGAGGCCGTCGTCCCAGAGGCGGGCGGTGGCGTAGTAGGCGTGGCCTTGCTGCTCGTACTGCGCGCGGATGGGGGCCTTGAAGGCGACCTCGTCTTCAGCGCTCCAGCTGCCGCCCATGGCCTCGATGCCATCGCGCTTGACGGTGGCCAGCACGCTGGCAGCTTGCTCGCCGCCCATCACGCTGATGCGGGCGTTGGGCCACATCCACAAGAAGCGCGGCGAGTAGGCGCGGCCGCACATGCCGTAGTTGCCGGCGCCAAAGCTGCCGCCGATGACGACGGTGAGCTTCGGCACCGCCGCGCAGGCCACGGCCGTGACCATCTTGGCGCCAGCGCGGGCGATGCCCTCGTTCTCGTAGCGCTGGCCCACCATGAAGCCCGTGATGTTCTGCAGGAAGACCAGCGGGATCTTGCGCTGGCAGCAGAGCTCGATGAAGTGCGCGCCCTTCTCGGCGCTCTCGGCGAACAGGATGCCGTTGTTGGCCACGAAGCCGACGGGCATGCCCTCCAGGTGCGCAAAGCCGCAGACGAGGGTGGCGCCATAGCGGGCCTTGAACTCGTCGAACTCGCTGCCGTCCACCAGCCGGGCGATGACCTCGCGCACGTCAAACGGCTGGCGCGCGGTGGCGCCGTGTTCATCGAGCGGCACGATGCCGCGCAGCTCGGCCGCGTCATAGGCTGGCGCACGCGCGGGCTGCAGGGCCAGCGGCTGGGGCTTGATGCGGTTGAGTTTGGAGACGCTCTGCCGCGCGATGGCCAGCGCGTGGGCGTCGTCGTTGGCCAGGTGGTCGGCCACGCCCGAGAGCCGGGTGTGCACGTCGCCGCCGCCCAGGTCCTCGGCGCTCACCACTTCGCCCGTGGCCGCCTTCACCAGCGGCGGGCCGGCCAGGAAGATGGTGCCTTGGTTCTTGACGATGATGGTCTCGTCGCTCATCGCGGGCACGTAGGCGCCGCCGGCCGTACAGGAGCCCATCACCACGGCGATCTGCGGGATGCCGGCCGCGCTCAGGGTGGCCTGGTTGTAGAAGATGCGGCCGAAGTGGTCGCGGTCAGGGAAGACCTCGTCCTGGTTGGGCAGGTTGGCGCCGCCGCTGTCCACGAGGTAGAGGCAGGGCAGCTGGTTCTGCGCCGCGATCTCCTGGGCGCGCAGGTGCTTCTTGACGGTGATGGGGTAGTAGGTGCCGCCCTTGACGGTGGCGTCGTTGCAGACGATCACGCACTCCACGCCCGCAATGCGGCCGATGCCGGCGATCACGCCGCCGCCGGGGGCGGCATCGTCATAAAGGCCGAGGCCAGCCAGGGGGGCGATTTCGAGGAAGGGCGTGCCCGGGTCCAGCAGGCGCTCCACGCGCTCGCGCGGCAGCAGCTTGCCGCGCGCCAGGTGCTTGGCGCGGGCGGCCTCGCCGCCGCCCAGGGCCACGGTGGCCAGGCGTGCTTGCAGGTCGTCCAGCAGGCGCTGCATGGCGGCGGCGTTGGCCTTGAAGGCGGCGGACTGGGGCTGGAGCTGGCTCAGGAGCTGGGGCATGCGCGCTGTCCGTCAAAGGTGGCGTCAAACAAAGGTGGGGCCGGTCGGGATGATGCCTGGATCTGGGGCTCGAAGTTAGAGCCAGAATCGGCCGAGCGATGTTGAGATCTAGAGCAGGCGAGGTGGTTGGGATGTTGTTGTCGTGCGGAACAAAAGCCGGGGGCGTGCCCCGTTGGGCTGGGCAACTTGCGCTGGCATGGGCCCTAGCGGCGGGCGGGATGCCTGCTGGTGCGGCGCCCAAGGCCGCCGACGCAAAGGCTACCGCGCAAGACGCGGATTGGCTCTACACCATCCAGCGCCGCGACACGCTCTACGACCTGGCCCTGGCCTGGCTGGAGGCCCCCCGCACCTGGCAGGACCTGCAGCGTCTCAACCGCGTGGCCGACCCGCTGCGCCTGCCCCCGGGCGGCAAGCTGCGCATGCCTGTGGCCTGGCTCAAGCGCGAGGCGGCGGTGGCCGATGTGATGTTCGTCAAGGGCACCGTCACGCTGCGGCGCGGGGCTGAGCCCGAGCAGCCGCTGGCCGTTGGCGTGCAACTGCGCAGCAGCGATGTGCTGCGCACCGGCGAGCAGGCCTCGGTCAGCGTGCGCTTTGCCGATGGCTCGCGCCTGCTGGTGCCCCCCAAGAGCGAGGTGCAGCTGGAGTCCTTGCTGGTGCTGGGCCGCGCGGCCCTGCCGGCCGTGGTGCTGCGCGTGCAGCAGGGCGGGGCCGAGAACCAGGTCGTGCCCAACCCGCAGCGCCCGCCCAAGTACGAGGTGCGGACCCCCAAGCTCAACCTGGGCGTGCGCGGCACCGAGTTCCGCGTCCAGGTGGACGGTGACCGCCAGTGGGTGGCCGTAGACGCCGGCCGCGTGCGCGCCGCCGGCGAGGCGGTCGACCTGGCGCCCGGCGAGGGCTTGGTGGCAGCCCAGGGCGCGCTGCAACGCGCCCGCCTGCTGCCCGCGCCCGACGTGGCGGCTGTGCCGCGCGTCGTCGAGCGCCTGCCGCTGCGCCTCACCTGGGCGCCTGGCACCCACAGCGCCTGGCGCGCCCAGATCTTTGCGCGGCAGGACTTCAACCGCCTGCTGCTGGATGCGCGCGTCAAGCAAGCCGAGGTCGTCTGGCCGCGTGACCAGGCCCTGCCTGATGGCGACTACACGCTGCGCCTGCGCGCCATCGATGCCTCGGGTCTGGAAGGCGCGGCCGCCGACGTGGACTTCAGCCTGCAGGCGCGGCCCGAGCCGCCCTTCATCCGCCTGCCGGCGCCGGATGCCGTGGTCTACGGCAGCGGCCTGGAGCTGGGCTGGACGCTCAATGCCGAGGCCCCGCGCGTGCGCTTGCAGATTGCGCGGGACGCCGCCTTCAAGGACCTGGTCCAGCAGCCCCCGCCCATCGCCGGCGCCAGCCAGACCGTGAGCCTGCCGCCCGGTACCTACCACTGGCGCATTGCATCCGTCACAGCCGCTGGCTCGGGTGAACGCGCTGGGCCCTTTGGCGACGCCCAGCGCTTTGAGCTGCGCGAGCCCCCGCCCGCCCCGCCCCCGGCGACTCCCGCCATCAATGGCAACCAGCTCGACCTGCGCTGGCCGGCTGTGGCTGGCGTGACCAGCTACGAGCTGGAGTGGGCCAACAACGCCGCCTTTGAAGGCGCGCAAAGCCACCGCACCGACAAGCCCGAACTCAGCCTGCCCAAACCCGCGCCCGGCCGCTACTACCTGCGCGCCCGCAGCCGCAATGCCGACGGCATCGCCAGCCCCTGGGGCCAGACCCAGCTGATCGACCAGCCCGAGGAGCCCCTGCGCTGGCCCTGGCTGATCCTGGTGCCGGTGGTCCTGCACGTGCTGCTTTGAACCTGGCTTCGGTCCTTGACGCGCAGCGCGCCTGGCGGCGCCTGCCCTGGCTGGCCTTGCCGGCCGGCGTGCTGCTGTGGGCCCTGCTGGGCGCGCTGGGCTGGCAGGAGCGCCTGGACCAGCTGCTGAGCGACACCGCGCTGGAGGCCACCGCCCCGGCCGCTGTGCCCAGCAGCGTGCTGCGTGTGGACATCGACGACGCCTCGCTGCGCCTGCTTCGTGAACCGCTGGGCGAGTGGCCCTATGACCGCCACGTCTACGCGCTGCTGATGGACTATTTGCGTGACTGCGGCGTGCGCCTGGTGGTGTTCGACATCGTGTTTGCCGGTGCGCGCGAGGGCGAGGCCGGCTTTGCCGCCGCGCTGCGGGCCGGCCCCCCAGCCGTGCTGGCGGCGGCGGGGCTCACGGCGCGCCCGGCGGGCGTGGAGCCCGAGCGGGTGAGCGAGGCCGAGCGCGACGCCCTGCAACGCCTCGGTCTACCCGCCGAGGGCGGCACCCCTTGGGCCGCCTGGACACCGCCGTCCGACGGCCTGCTGACGCCGCTGCAGGGCCCCGGCAGCCTCGGGCTGATCTCCACCCCGCTCGACGCCGATGGCGTGCTGCGCCGCGTGCCGCTGCTGCACCAGGTGGCTGGGCAGCAGTTGCCCTCACTGGGCTTGGCGGCCTGGCTGCGGGCCAGCGACCAAACCCGCTGGACGCTGGAGCCTGGCACGCGCAGCAGCACCGGGCGCTTGCAGGCCGGTGGCCGCCAGTGGCCGGTGGATGCCCTGGGCCGCGCGGTGCTGCGCCTGCCGGCGCCCTCGGCGGCGGACCATGCCCAGCCGGCCTTGTTGCGCTGGCAACGGCTGATGCAGGCGGCGCTGGGCGTGGCCGACGACGCAGCCCTGCGCACGCACCTCGCGGGCAAGGTGGTGTTCATCGGCTCCAACGCCTTCTTTGCCGACGAGGTGATGACGCCGGTGGGCCGCATGACCGGCACCCAGCTCAATGCCGCCGTGTTCGACGCGCTGGAGGCCCAGGCCCTGCTGGCGCAAGACGGCTGGGTGTGGTGGCTGGGCCAGGCCTTGCTGCTGGGGCTGGCGCTGCTGCCGGTGGGGGCGCGTGGTGTGCTGGGCCCGCGCGCCGGGGCGGCACGCTGGCGGCGCTGGTTGGTGTCGCCGGCGGCGCTGGCCCTGCTGAGCCTGGCCCTGGCAGCGAGTGTGGTGGCCTATGGCCTCACGGCCGTGGGTGTGCTGCTGGCGCCGGGCCTGGCGCTGGAGGTGCTGCTGCTCGGGCTACTGCTGGGCGCGGCGGCGCGCTGGATGTCGCAACGCCAGCGCGAGCGCGAGCTGGAGCGCGAGGCCGCGGTGGCCGAGGCCGAGAGCCGTGCCAAGACCGAGCTGCTGTCTCAGGTCAGCCACGAGATGCGCACGCCGATGAATGCCGTCATCGGCATGGCCGACATCCTGGCCCGCTCTCCCCTCAAGCCCGACCAGGCCCACTACGTGGAGGTGCTGCGTGCCGCCGCGCAGCAGGCCTTTGCGCTGATCAATGACCTGCTGGACAACGCACGCATCCAGTCTGGCCGCATGAGCCTGAACCCCGCGCCCTTCGACCTGGTGGACCTGGTCGACCTGCAACTGGAGCTGCTGCGCCCGCGTGCCCAGGACAAGCAGCTGTGGCTGCGCGCGTTTGCGCAGCGCGCGGTGGCTGGCCACGTGATGGGGGACGCCCAGCGCGTGGCCCAGATCGTCAGCAACCTGGTGGGCAATGCGCTCAAGTTCACGGCCACCGGCGGCGTCAGCGTGCAGCTGACGCGGCAGGACGATGGCCTGGTCTGCATCGAGGTGCGCGACACCGGCGTTGGCATCGACCCCGCGCAGCTGGAGCGCATCTTTGAGCCCTTTGCCCAGGCCCATGCCGGCGTGGCGGCGCGCTTTGGGGGCACGGGGCTGGGCCTGTCCATCACGCGCAACCTGGCGCGGCTGATGGGCGGCGACGTGAGCGTGAGCAGCGAGCCCGGCGTCGGCAGCTGCTTCACCGTCACGCTGGACCTGCCGGCGCTGGCGGCCGATGCCGACGCGGTCAACGTGGCGGTGGCGCTGGTGAGCGAGAGCCAGGCGTCGCCCACGCGCTGCCTGCGCCTGCTGCTGTGCGAGGACAACGAGGTCAATGTGCTGGTCGTCGAGGCCATGCTCGGCCCGCTGGGCCACGAGGTGGTGGCGCACAACGGCATCGAAGGCCTGGCCTGCCTGGCGTCAGCGCAGTTCGACCTGGTGCTGATGGACATGCAGATGCCCGAGCTCGACGGCGTGGCCGCCACACGCCGCTGGCGCGAGATCGAGCAGCGCGAGGCGCGTGAGCGCACGCCCATCGTGGCCCTGACGGCCAATGCACTGGATGCCGACCTGCGCGCCGCCCTGGACGCCGGCTGCGACGCCCACGTGACCAAGCCCATCACCCTGCCCGCGTTGCTGCAGGTGCTGGCGCGCTATGGGCGTTGAATTGCGAGCAGCTGCCAGCGGCTACTTGGACACAAAGGCGCCCACCAGCAGCGTCTCGCAGACCTTGTAGACCAGCCAGGCCAGCATGGCCCCAAGTCCGGTGAGCAGCAGGCCAAGCAGCTGCACCAGCCCGCCATCCAGCAGGGCCATGAGCCCGTAGGTCGACAAATAGCCGGCGTTGGCGTGGAGCACGCGCACGAAGTCGTAGGTGAGCAGCGCAAAGACCAGGAAGCTGAGCGCCATCAGCCCGAAGCAAGCCAGCCGATGGGCCTTGAGCCAGAGGACGAACTTGCTCACGGGATTCCTTTCACGGCGGACTGCCGCCGCGCTGAGGGCCTGAGCTTACTTGGCCGGCTGCTGCATCGTGGTGAACATGAAGCGCTTCATGAGCGGCAGGCACTCGGGGCAGCGCTTGGGGTCGGCGGGGTCGATGTGGTCACCGCCCACGACGATCTGCAGCTGGCTGCTGAGACCGACCGACTTGGCTCGCTCGTGGATGGGCTGCGAGCCATGCAGTCCGGCGGGCGATGAGCCCAGGGCCACCACGTCGTCCTTGTCGCCATGGATGCTGAGCAGTGCGGGCTCGCCGGCGTCGAGCATGTCAAGGTTGGGCACCAGGCCCGAGAGGTTGATCACGCCGCGCAGCTTGTACTTGAGCGTCTCGTTGCCGCTGTTGCCGTCCAGGCCACCATTGCTTTTCAAGGCGGCCACGCCGGGCGCGGGCACGGTGTTGCGGGCATCCAGGTAGCCGGTGAACATCGAGGTGATGGACCCGGCCGAGTGCCCGCCGATGAAGATGTTGTCCACATCGATCTTGAAACGGTTGGGCCCCGCAGCGTCCTTGATGAAGTAACGGATGGCGGCCTTCTGGTCGGACATGGCCTTGAAGAGGGCGTCGAAGAACTTCTCGGGCGAGTTGATGTCGCTCGACAGGCGGTAGCGGTTGATGGCGACCACATAGCCGGCGCGCGCCAGCTCCTCGCCAAAGTCGTCCATCCAGGTGGCCCCGGTTTGCACAAAGCCCCCGCCGGGCGTCAGCACCAGCAGGGTCCGCTTGGTGGCGGTGTCGCCCTTGGGCTCGAAGACGCGCAGGGTCAGCTTCTCGACCTTGCCGTCCAGGTTGTTCAGGTTCTCGGCAAAGACGATGTCGCCGTGGCGCACGTAGTCAGGGAAGACGGTGTTGAGGTAGCGCCGGGGCGCGGCCCGGTCTTCCTCGGCGTGGCTGGCCGTGCAAAACAGGCCGGCCAACAGCGCGGCCAGGGTGAGGGACAAGGTGGCCAAGGGGTGCTTCATGGGGGTCCTGAGCGAGGGGGGTGGGGGGGTGCCGGCGCGCAATATAGAACCGTACCGGGGGCGGGTAGCCCCCCATTTGCCCGGACCCGACTGCGCTGAAGGGCCATGCCGATCGGCACGCACCTGGGGACATCGCAGTTGGATAGAGTCGGCCGCTTCTTGCAAGCCTCACGGAGTCGCCCCCCATGATCCCCATGACCGTCAACGGCAAGGCAGTGGCCTTGGATGTACAGGCCGAGATGCCCATGCTCTGGGCCCTGCGCGAGAGCCTGCAGCTCACCGGCACCAAGTTCGGGTGCGGCATGGCGCAGTGCGGCGCCTGCACCGTGCACATCAACGGCCAGGCCATGCGCTCCTGCGTGACGCCGGTGTCTGCCGCGCAAGGCGCCAAGGTGCAGACCATCGAGGCCATGGCGGACGACAAGGTGGGCGCCGCCGTGCAGGCCGCCTGGGTCGAGCACGACGTGGCCCAGTGCGGCTACTGCCAGAGCGGCCAGGTGATGAGCGCCGTGGCCTTGCTGAAAACCCACAAAAAGCCGACCGACGCGCAGATCGACGCGGCCATGGCCGGCAACCTCTGCCGCTGCGGCACCTACCACCGCATCCGTGCGGCCATCCACGCCGCTGCCGCCAAGCTGGCCTGAGGAGACGACGATGCTGATGCAACACCTCACCCAAGCCACCGTCGCCGCCGCACCTAAGGCCCGCCTCGCGCGCCTCTCCCGCCGCCACTTCATCACCACCACCGTGGGCGGCGCCACGGGCCTGGCGCTGATGCCGGCCTTCGCGCAAAGCGCCGCCGCCGCGCCCGGCAGCAAGCCGACCGAGCAGCCGGTCGCCTTCGTCACCATCGCGCCCGATGGCACCACCACCATCCTGTGCAACCGCATGGACATGGGCCAGGGCATCGAGACGGGCCTGGCCATGATCCTGGCCGAGGAGCTGGAGGCCGACTGGAGCCGCGTCAAGACCGGCTTTGGTGACCAGCAGGCCAACTATGTGGACCCCGCTTTTGGCATGCACCTGACCGGCGGCTCCAACTCCATCAAGAACAGCTACGGCCAGTACCGCGAGCTGGGCGGCCGGCTGCGCGCCATGCTGGTGGCCGCTGCCGCGCAGGCCTGGGGCGTGAAGCCCGCTGAGGTGGTCTCGGCCAACGGCCGGCTCACCAGCGGCAGCCGCTCGGCCGGCTACGGCGAGTTCTTCGCGGCGGCGCTCAAGCAGGCGGTGCCCGAGAAGGTCAGCCTCAAGGACCCCAAGGACTTCCGCCTGATCGGCAAGCCCACGGGCCTCACGGTCAGCCGCGCCAAGTCCACCGGCGCGCAGACCTATGCGATGGACGTGCAACTGCCCGGCATGCTGGTGGCCGTGGTGCAGCGCCCGCCGGTCTTCAAGGGCCAGGTGGCGCGTGTGGCCAGCGAGGCGGCGCTCAAGGTGCCCGGCGTCAAGGCCGTGCTGACCGTGCCGCTGGACCGTGGCGGCCAGGGTGTGGCCGTGGTGGCCACCGGCTACTGGGCGGCCAACAAGGGGCGCGAGGCCCTGCAAATCGACTGGCAGTTGGACGGCGTGGCCAAGCCCGACAGCGCCCAGCTGCTGGCCCAGTACCAGGCCTTGGCCCAGACCCCCGGCACCCCGGCGCCGCAGCCCCACCTGGCGCAGGACGCGAGCGCGTGGAAGCAAGCGCCCAAGTCCCTGGTGGCCGAGTACGCCTTCCCCTACTTGAACCACGCGCAGATGGAGCCGCTGGCCTGCACGGTGGACCTTAAAAGCGACCGCTGCGACGCCTACTACGCCTCGCAGATGCCGGGCCTGGATGCAGGCGCCATCGCCGACGCCACGGGCCTGAAGCCCGACCAGGTGCAGATCCATGTGCAGATGGCCGGTGGCGGCTTTGGCCGCCGCGCCGTGCCCAGCAGTGAGTGGGCGCGCGAGGCGGCCGGCGTCGCCGTGGCTCTGGCCAAGGCCGGGCAGCGTGCGCCCGTCAAGGTCATCTGGAGCCGCGAGGACGACATGCGCGCCGGCTACTACCGGCCCATGACCGTGCACCGCGCCGAGATCGGCTATGACGCCTCGGGCAAGGTGCTCGGCTGGCAGCACCGCGTGGTCAGCCAGAGCATCGTCAAGGGCTCACCCTTCGAGGGCATGATCCAAAAGGGCGTGGACCCGACGACGACCGAAGGCCTGGGCGAGCCCTATGGCGTGCCCATGAACCTCAGCGTGCACCACCCCGATGTGAACGTGCCCGTGCTGTGGTGGCGCTCGGTGGGTTCCACGCACACCGCCTTCGTGATGGAGACCCTGATCGACGAGCTGGCCGTGGCCAGCCAGCAGGACCCGGTGGCCTACCGGCTCAAGCTGATGGAGGGCAATGCCAAGGCCGGGCACCACCGCGCCGCGCTGCAGGCGGCCGTGGCCAAAAGCGGCTATGGCAAGCGCAAGCTGGCCGCCGGCCGCGCCTGGGGCGTGGCCCTGCACGAGAGCTTTGAATCGGTGGTCGCCTATGTGGTGGTGGCCAGCGTCAAGGGCAAGGGCGCTGACCGCCAGGTCACGCTGCACGAGGTGCATGCCGGCGTGCACTGCGGGCTCTGCGTCAACCCCAAGGCCGTCGAGGCCCAGGTGCAAGGCGCGGCGCTGATGGCCCTGGCCACCACGATGCCCGGCCACCGCATCACGCTCAAGGACGGCGTCGTCGAGCAGAGCAACTTCCACCAGCTCGCCATGCCGCGCATCCCGGACATGCCCCGCGTGTTCACCGTCAGCATCGTGCCCAGCAGCGAGCGCCCCACCGGCATGGGCGAGCCCGGCCTGCCACCGCTGGCCCCCGCGCTGGCCAATGCCGTGGCGCGGCTCACCGGCCAGCGCCAGCGCGAGTTGCCGTTCAGGTTTTCTTGAGCACCCGACCCGACAGCGCGGCGATCAGAACGGCAAACAGCACCACCAGCCACAGCGCCGCTGACAGGCTGGTGCCGCGCGCCAGGCCGCCGATCATGGGCGGGCCGAACAGGAAGCCGGCGTAACCCACGGCCGAGACGGCGGCCACCCCTTGCGCGGGTGGCACGCCTTCCATCTGGCCAGCGGCCGCGAACATCACCGGCACGATATTGGCCAGCCCCAGGCCCACGATCACAAAGCCCACCAGCGCGGCCTCGGGCCGGCCGCCCACCAGCGCAATGGCCATGCCCACGGCGGCCAGCACGCCGCTCACGAGCAGCAGGCGCGGCGGTGCCACGCGGGCGCGCACCGAGTCGCCGCGCAGCCGGCCATAGGCCATGGCGGCGCTGAAGGCCGCAAAGGCCAGCGCGCCCATCGCGGCCGAGCCCTGCAGCTCCTGCTTGACGTAGAGCGCGCTCCAGTCGAACAGCGCGCCTTCGGCCACCAGGCCCAGCGCACCCACCATGCCCATCCACAGCAGCGGCCCGGTGGGAAGGGTGAAGGGCGAGTTGTTCTCGTCGGCATGGGCATCGGGGTGGGGGCCATCAAGCTGGTGGGCCGCCCACAGGTAGACCGGCAGCAGCGCCAGCCCGAAGCCCGCCAGCTGCCACTGCGGCGCCACCCCCAGCCGCAGCAGGCCCGCACAGCCCAGAGCGCCCACCATGCTCCCGAGGCTGAACATCGCGTGCACGCTGCTCATCAGCTTCCAGCCGGTCTCTTGCTCGATGCGGTTGGCCTCGGCATTGACCGACACATCGAAGAGCGCCGTGCTGAGACCGAAGCCGACCATGATGGCGCCGATGGTCCACCAGGCCTCGCCGAACAGCACGGCGGCGATGACCAGGCACATGATGCTGCTGGCGCCCTTGACGCAACGCCGCGGGCCCACGCGCATCACCAGCTTGGGCGCCACCAGCAGGCAGCTCACAGCGCCAATGGCCGCCGCCAACAGGGCCATGGACAGCTGGGCCTCGTTGAGCGCGTAGCGCTGCGCCAGCGCGGGCACCTGGGCGCCCCAGGCGCCAATGCCCAGGCCGAGTGCGGCAAAGAGGGTGCGGGCAGCGGTGCGCTGCAGGGCGTGGGAGGCGGGCATGAACGGAACCGGTGAAGACTTCAGGCGAGCGACTTTTCCATAAAGACGCTCAAGGGGTCGACGGCATAGCCGCCATACGGGCTGCGATCGACATAGCCGAGCGCACGGTACAGGCCCAGGGCCTCGGGCTGGTGGATGCCGGTCTCCAGCCGCGCGAGCGGCACGCCCTGGTCGGCCAGGTGTCCTTCCAGCGCCGCCATGATCAGCCGGCTCAGGCCCCGGCCCCGGTAGGCCGGGTCCACAAACACCCGCTTGATCTCGCCATAGTCGCCGTCGTCCGCCATGCGCTTGACGCCGCCGATGGCCACCAGCCGCTCACCGTCCCACAGCCCCACGAAGTGGGCATGCGGCGGGCGCAGCTTCTCGGCCGGCTCGAAGTGGTTGCTCTCGCTCGGGTAGAGGGCCGTCATCAGCGCTTCGGACTGCGCCATCAGCGCGAGCGCCTGCGGGTGGGTGGGGTCGATGGGGGTCGGGGTCATGGGCAGGGAGCGCTACCTAGCCCGCCATTGTCCCTGCCCGCCGTGAACCAGATCACGGTGGCGGGTTTGGTTGCTTGCACGGGGCTGCGGGCTGACGAAAGTCAATGTCATGCCCTGCTGCGTATCGGCAAACTGCGCGTTCGCGCGTTTGCGCGGGATTTGCGAGCTTGACCCCAGCGCCCACATGATTGATATGGCTGACCGATTACGGCACTCCAAATGGAGCAGCCTGCTGCGCATCGTGCTGGTCTACGCCGGCTTTGCATCGTTGTGGATCCTGCTGTCCGACGAGGCGGTGCTGCTCATCACCACCGAGCCGCACCGCATGGTGCAGATCAGCCAGTACAAGGGCTGGGCCTTCGTGCTGATCACCTCGCTGCTGCTGCTGTGGCTGCTGACGCGGCACTGGAAGAAATACGTGGCGGCGCTGCGCGAGCAGATCAAGACGCTGCAACTGCTGCAGGACCTGGCCAACAGCTCCAGCGACGCCATCTTTGCCAAGGACCTGCAGGGCCGCTACCTGCTCTTCAACCGCGCCGCCTGTGACATCGTCGGCAAGCGGTTGAACGAAGTGCTCGGCCAGGATGACCGCAGCCTCTTCCCGCCCGAGCAGGCGCGCTTGCTGCTGGAGACCGAGCAGCGCCTGCGTGCCCATGGCGTGATCGAGACCCTGGAAGAGACCGTCCAGACCACCCTGGGTGAGCGCATCTTCATCGCCACCAAGGGGCCGCTGCGCGATGCGCATGGCCAGATCATCGGCACCTTCGGCATCTCGCGCGACATCACCGACCGCAAGCACGCTGAGGCCGAGATTGCGCACCTGGCCTATCACGACCAGCTCACCGGCCTGCCCAACCGCTTGCTGCTGGAAGACCGCTTGCAGCAGGCCCTGGGGGTGGCGCGGCGCGCCGGGCTGTGGGGCGCCTTGCTGTTCGTCAATCTCGACCACTTCAAGCGCGTCAACGACAACTTCGGCCATGTCGCCGGCGACGCCATGATCCGCGAGGTAGCGCAGCGCCTGGCCGCCCATGTGCGCCTGGGCGACACCGTGGCCCGCATGGCCGGCGACGAGTTCATCATCCTGCTGCCGGGCCTGGCGGCCACCGAGGCCGCCGCCGCCGCGCTGGCACTGAGCATCGGCGAAAAGCTTCGCCTGCAGATCGCCGAGCCCATGCACCTGCCGGCCGGGCATTTCGAGGTCACCGCCAGCGTGGGCGTCAGCCTCTTCCCCAAGGCAGGCCTGGAGCTGCAGGACCTGCTGCGCGAGGCCGACACCGCACTGCACCGCGTCAAGGAAACCGGGCGCAATGCCCTCATCCTCTTTGCCCACGAAATGCACCAGGCCGTGGCCGAGCACTACGCGCTGGAACAGGACCTGCGACGCGCCTTGGCCCAGGGCGAGCTGCGCCTCTACCTGCAGGCCAAGGTCGATGCCCACGGCGAGGTCTGGGGCGCCGAGGCGCTGCTGCGCTGGCAGCACCCGACGCGCGGCTGGGTCTCGCCCGGGCAGTTCATCCCCATCGCCGAGGACTCCGGCCTCATCGTCACCGTGGGCGCCTGGGTGCTGGACCAGGCCTGCGAGCTGATCGCCCGCGAGGCCGAGCGCGGCCGCGTGCTGCGCATTGCCGTCAATGTCAGCCCGCGCCAGTTCCTGCAGTCCGACCTAGTAGGCCATATCCGCCAGACGTTGTCACGCACCGGCATCGACCCGCGCTGCCTCACGCTCGAAATCACCGAAGGCCTGCTGCTCAAAGGCACGGCCGACGTGCTGGCCCGCATGGAAGAGCTCGCCACCATGGGCCTGCGCTTCTCCATCGACGACTTCGGCACCGGCTACTCATCGCTCGCCTACCTCAAGCGCCTGCCGCTGCATGAGCTCAAGATCGACCAGAGCTTTGTGCGCGACGTCCCGCGCGACGGCAACGATGTCGCCGTCATCGAAGCCATCGTCTCCATCGCCCACCACATGGGCTTCAAGGTCGTGGCCGAGGGCGTTGAGTCCGCCGAGCAGCAGGCTTTCCTGATCGCCCAGGGCTGCGACTACTTCCAAGGCTTTCTGCACCACCGGCCCGAGCCCGCCACCCAGTGGCTGGAACGCGTCGGCCTTGCTCGGCCGCCAGCGGGCGTGTGAGCCTTTGGGCGACGCTGAACAAGTCCCTCGCAGCGCGCGCATCCTCGACTTCGGGCGGCCTGCGTCGTTGCAAATGCGCGCGATACCTCTGGGTATCGCTGTGCTTTGCGCCTAGCAGCCCATCCCGAATCGAGGTGCGCGCATCTGTGGGGACTTATTCAACGTCGCCTCAGAGCGAAAAGTCGTAATCGATCGTCAGCGGCGCGTGGTCGCTGAACATCTGGTCGACGTAGATCTTTTCCTTCTTGGCCAGCGCGGCCAGGCCGGGCGTGGCCAGGTGGTAGTCGAGACGCCACCCGACGTTGTTGGCGCGCGCATTGCCGCGGGCGCTCCACCAGGTGTATTGCTCGGCCTTGTCATTGAGGGTGCGGAACACGTCCACCATGCCGGCCTCGTCCAGCAGCCGCGTCAGCCAGGCGCGCTCCTCGGGCAGGAAGCCGCTGTTCTTCTGGTTGCTGCGCCAGTTCTTGAGGTCGATCTCCTTGTGGGCGATGTTCACGTCGGCCACCAGGATGAACTCGCGCTCGGCCTTCAGGGCCAGCAGATGCGGGTACATCGCGTCGAGGAAGCGGAACTTGACCTGCTGCCGCTCCTCGCCGCTGCTGCCGCTGGGGAAGTAGACGCTGATCAGGCTGAGCTTGCGGCCCGGCTTGTCGAAGCGCTTCTCGACCCAGCGGCCCTCGCTGTCGAACTCGTCGATGCCAACGCCGGTGATCACGTCGCTCGGCGTTTCCTTTGTGTAAAGCCCGACGCCCGAGTAGCCCTTCTTCTCGGCGTAGTGGAAGGCGCCCTGCAGCGACCCGCAGCTGGCGAAGTCCTTCTCGACCACGTCGGCCTGGGCCTTGAGCTCCTGCACGCCCACGGCGTCGGCCTTCTGGCGGGCCAGCCAGTCGAAGAAGCCCTTGCTGGCGGCAGAGCGCACGCCATTGAGATTGGCAGTGATGAATCGCATGGGCGGCAGTATGGCAGCGGCTTGCGCGCGAAAGTGGCAGCAGCCAGCGCGCAGCGGCGGGTGCCTAAAGTCAGGTTGAACAGGGCCTATCCCCTAGGTTGTCACGAAACCCTGCGCCCACCCCGCCGAGGGGCCTGAAGGCCGCTCCTAGAATCCTTCGCCCATGCAGTCCTCTTCTCAGCCCCTCGCCCAAGAGTTCGTGGCCTTCGCCGTTGAGGCGGGCGTGCTCCGCTTCGGCGAGTTCAAAACCAAGGCCGGGCGGCTCAGCCCCTACTTCTTCAACGCCGGCCTGTTCGACGACGGCGCCAAGCTGGGCCGGCTGGCCGGCTTCTATGCCGAGAGCCTGATCGCCTCGGGCCTGGCCTTCGACATGATCTTTGGGCCGGCCTACAAGGGCATCACGCTGGCTGCGGCGGTGTCCATCGAGCTGGCACGGCGCGGCCACAACAAACCCTACGCCTACAACCGCAAGGAAGCCAAGGACCACGGCGAAGGCGGCACCCTCGTCGGCGCGCCGGTCAAGGGCCGTGTGCTCATCATTGACGACGTGATCTCGGCTGGCACCTCGGTGCGTGAGTCGCTGCAGATGATTGAGGCCGCCGGTGCCACGCCTTGCGGCGTGGCCATCGCCCTTGATCGCCAGGAAAAGGCCGCCGAGAACGGCGTGGACCAGCCTTGGTCGGCCGTGCAGGACGTGCAAAACCGCCTGGGCCTGCCCGTGGTGGCCATCGCCGGCCTGGCCGATTTGCTGGCCTACCTGGACGCCGCGCCCGCGCTGGCCGCGCATCGCCCGGCCGTGCAAGCCTATCGGGAGCGCTATGGCGTTTGAGGCGGGCTTGCGTGCGGGCTTGTTTGTGGCGCTGGCCGGCGCGTTGCTGCCCGCGTGGGCGCAGCACGACCCCATCGCTGGCCGCGGCATCTACACCTGCACCACGCCCGATGGCCGCCGCCTGACGGGCGACCGACCCATCCCCGAGTGCCTGGGCCGCGAGCAGCGCATCCTGAACGCCGATGGCTCGACGCGCTCCATCCTGCCGCCCTTCCTCAGCCCCGAGGAGCGTGCCGCCAAAGAAGCTGCCGAACGCCGCGCCGCCGCTGAGCGCATCGCCCAGCAGGACGCCATCCGCCGCGACCGGCTCCTGATGCAGCGCTACCCCAACGAGGCGAGCCACCAGCGCGCACGCACCTTGGCGTTGGAGGACGCGCAAAAGTCGGTGCGTGGCTCCGAGCGCCGCGTCAAGGACCTCACCGCCGAGCGCAAGCCTCTGCTCGACGAAGCCGAGTTCTACAAGGGCAAGGCCCTGCCGCCGAAGCTCAAGCAGCAACTCGACGCCAACGACGCCGCCGTCGAGGCGCAGAAGACCCTGATCGAGAACCAGAAGGCCGAGGTCGTGCGCATCAACGGCGTGTTCGACGCCGAGCTCAAGCGCCTGCGCAAACTGTGGGGCGGCACGGCGCCCGGTTCGCTGCCGCCGGCCGAGCCGCCGTCGCGCGCCGCTTCCGGGGGCTGACCGGCTCCGTCAGCCGAGCTTCTTCTTCAGCAGCTCGTTCACCAGCGCCGGATTGGCCTTGCCCTTGGTCGCCTTCATGGCCTGACCGACGAGCGCATTGAAGGCCTTGTCCTTGCCAGCGCGGAACTCCTCCACCGACTTCTGATTGGCCGCCAGGACTTCGTCCAGGATGGCCTCGATGGCGCCGGTGTCGCTCATCTGCTTGAGGCCCTTGGCCTCGATGATCGCGTCCACGCTGCCGCCCTCGGTCCAGAGTGCGTCGAACACCTGCTTGGCGGCGTTGTTGGAGATGGTGCCGTCGGTGATGCGGCCGATCAGCTGGGTCAGCACGGCCGGCGACACCGGCGCGGCGTCGATCGCCGTGCCCTCGCTGTTCAAGCGCTTGCTGATCTCGCCCATCACCCAGTTCGCCACCAGCTTCGGCGCCGCGCCGGCCGCCTTGGCGGCCTCGTAGTAGCGCGCTGTGGCCAGGCTCTGCGTCATCATGGTCGCGTCGTATTCGGGCAGGCCGTCCTGCTCGACGAAGCGCGCGGCCATCACGCCGGGCAACTCGGGCATCTCACCCTTCACGCGCGCCACCCATTCGGGCTCGATCACCAGCGGCGGCAGGTCGGGGTCGGGGAAGTAGCGGTAGTCGGCCGAGTCCTCCTTGCTGCGCATCGCGCGGGTCTCGCCGGTGTCAGGGTTGTAGAGGACCGTGGCCTGCTGGATCTTGCGGCCGTCCTCGATCTCGTCGATCTGCCAGTTGACCTCGTAGTGCACCGCGTCGATGAGGTAGCGGAAGCTGTTGAGGTTCTTGATCTCGCGGCGCGTGCCATAGGGCGCGCCCGGCTTGCGCACCGAGACGTTCACATCGCAGCGGAAGCTGCCTTCCTGCATATTGCCGTCGCAGATGCCCAGCCACATCACGAGGGCGTGCAGGGTCTTGGCGTACTCGGCGGCCTCGGCGCCCGAGCGCATGTCGGGCTCGGAGACGATCTCCAAGAGCGGCGTGCCGGCGCGGTTCAGGTCGATGCCGCTCTGGCCCTGGTAGTCCTCGTGCAGGCTCTTGCCGGCGTCTTCTTCGAGGTGGGCGCGGGTCAGGTTGACGACGTGCTTCTTGTCGCCCACGAAGAACTCCACCTTGCCGCCCTGCACCACGGGGATCTCGAACTGCGAGATCTGGTAGCCCTTGGGCAGGTCGGGGTAGAAGTAGTTCTTGCGCGCAAAGATGGACAGCGGCGCCACCTTGGCGCCCACGGCCAGGCCAAAGCGGATGGCGCGCTCAACCGCAGCGCGGTTCAGCACGGGCAAGGTGCCGGGCAGGGCCAGGTCCACCGGGCAGGCTTGCGTGTTGGGCGCAGCGCCGAAGGCGGTCGAGGCGCCGCTGAAGATCTTGGACTGGGTCGAGAGCTGGACGTGGTTTTCCAGGCCGATCACGACCTCGTAGCCGCGGATGAGTTGGGCTGTGGTGGGCATGATGTGTTCAGAATCCTGCGGGCGCGGCGCGGTGCCAGTCGGTGGCCTGCTGCAGCGCATGGGCTGCGTGCAGCAGCTGGCCTTCCTGGAAGTAGTTGCCGATGAGCTGCAGGCCCACCGGCAGGCCAGCGTCGCCGGTGCCCACAGGCACGCTCATGCCGGGCAGGCCAGCCAGGGAGCCGGGCAGGGTGAAGATGTCGGCGAGGTAGGCGGCGGTCGGGTCGTCCTTGCCGGCGCCGTGCTTCCAGGCCACGCTGGGGGCCACGGGACCGGCGATCAGGTCGCAACTCTGGAAGCACTGCTGGAAGTCGTCCGCGATCATGCGGCGCAGCTTCTGGGCCTGCAGGTAGTAGGCGTCGTAGTAGCCGTGCGAGAGCACGTACGTGCCGATCATGATGCGGCGCTTGACCTCGGGGCCAAAGCCCTCGGCGCGCGTCTTCTTGTACATGTCGAGCAAGTCGGTGTACTGCGCGGCGCGGTGGCCGAACTTGACGCCGTCGAAGCGTGAGAGGTTGGAGCTCGCCTCGGCCGGGGCAATGATGTAGTACACCGGAATCGCCAGCTCGGTGCGCGGCAGGCTCACATCGACGAGCGTGGCGCCGAGCTTTTCCAGCTCGGCCAGGCCGGCGCGCACGGCGGCGTTGACGTCGGCCGTCAAGCCGGCGGGGAAGAACTCCTTGGGCAGGCCGATGCGCAGGCCCTTGAGCGGCTGGGCGGCGGTGGCGCCTTGGCGCACGGCCAGCATCTGGGCATGGAAGTCCTGCGGCGGACGGTTGACGCTGGTGGCATCGCGCTCGTCAAAGCCGCTCATGGTGGAGAGCAGCAGCGCGCAGTCCTCTGCCGAGCGGGCCATGGGGCCGGCCTGGTCTAGGCTGGAGGCGAAAGCGATCATCCCGTAGCGCGAGCACACGCCGTAGGTGGGCTTGATGCCGGTGATGCCGCAGAAGCTGGCCGGCTGGCGGATGGAGCCGCCCGTGTCGGTGCCCGTGCTGGCCGGCACCAGGCGCGCGGCCACGGCCGCCGCTGAGCCGCCCGAGGAGCCGCCCGGCACGCGCGACACGTCCCAGGGGTTGGACACCGGGCCATAGGCCGAGTTCTCGTTGGCCGAGCCCATGGCGAACTCGTCGCAGTTGAGCTTGCCCAAGCTCACCGTGCCGGCGGCGTTCAACCGGGCGACGACGGTGGCGTCGAAGGGGCTGCGGTAGCCCTTGAGCATCTTGGAGCCCGCCGTGGTGGGCATGTCGGCGGTGACGTAGATGTCCTTGTGCGCCAGCGGCACGCCGGTCAGCGGGCCGGCGGTGCCTGCGGCAAAGGCGGCGTCGGCCTGCGCCGCGCGGGCCAGGGCATGCTCGCGGTCCAGGTGCAGGAAGGCACCCAAGGAGGCACTGGCTTCTGCGCGGGCCAGCAGGGCCTCGGTCGCCTCGCGGCTGGAGACCTCGCGGGCCTGCAAAGCGCGGCTCAGCTCGGCCACGCCGAGTTCATGGATCGCGGACTTCATTCGATGACCTTGGGAACGAGGAAGAGGCCGTCCTCGACGGCCGGGGCGCTGCGCTGGTTCAGCTCGCGCTGGTTGGTCTCGGTGACGGCGTCGTCGCGCAGCCGCAGCTGGACTTGTTGCACGGCCGAAAGCGGTGTGTACAGAGGTTCCACGCCGGCGGTGTCCACGGCGCCCATCTGCTCCACGATGCGGAAGAAGCCGTTGAGTTGGCCCAGCAGGGCGTCGCTCTCTGCGGGCTGCAGTTCCAGCCGCGCCAGATGGGCGATGCGGCTGACGTCGTCAGGGGTCAGGCTCATGGGGTTTTTGGGGAGGCTGCGGGATGGCGCAAACCCAGTGCCGGAGCGGCTTTACAGCGTGTCCGCAGCGAGTTTTTTGGGGGTGTTCGGGTATTATCACCGCCTACCCAGAGCACCTTCGGGGCTGCCCGGTTGACTGCCCCTACAGGCAGTGATCTGGCGGCCTCGTTGCTTATGGTCAACCCCTCACCCGGCCGCGTCCTGTGACGAGGCCCCGCCTGACCCGCTTTTGCCGCTCGTGCCTGCCCGCCCCAGGCTGCTGCTCCGCCCGCCATGTTCGCCTCCCTGCGCCGCTACTTTTCCACCGACCTCGCCATTGACCTTGGCACCGCCAACACCCTGATTTACGTGCGTGGCAAAGGCATCGTCCTCGACGAGCCCTCGGTCGTTTCCATCCGCCACGAAGGCGGCCCCAACGGCAAGAAGACCATCCAGGCCGTCGGCCGCGAGGCCAAGGCCATGCTGGGCAAGGTGCCTGGCAACATCGAAGCCATCCGCCCCATGAAGGACGGCGTGATCGCGGACTTCACGGTGACTGAGCAGATGCTCAAGCAGTTCATCAAGATGGTCCACGACAGCAAGACCTTCAAGCCGTCGCCCCGGATCATCATCTGCGTGCCCTGCGGCTCGACCCAGGTCGAGCGCCGCGCGATCCGCGAGTCGGCCCTCGGCGCCGGTGCCAGCGAGGTCTACCTGATCGAGGAACCCATGGCCGCCGCCATCGGGGCTGGCCTGCCGGTCTCGGAGGCCTCGGGCTCCATGGTTGTCGACATCGGCGGTGGCACCACCGAGGTCGGCGTGATCTCGCTCGGCGGCATGGTCTACAAGGGCTCGGTCCGCGTCGGCGGCGACAAGTTCGACGAAGCCATCATCAACTACATCCGCCGCAACTACGGCATGTTGATCGGCGAGCCCACGGCCGAGGCCATCAAGAAGGGCATCGGCAGCGCCTTCCCCGGCTCCGAGGTCAAGGAGATGGAGGTCAAGGGCCGCAACCTCTCCGAGGGCGTGCCGCGCAGCTTCACCATCTCGTCCAACGAGATCCTGGAAGCCCTGACCGACCCACTCAACCAGATCGTGTCCGCCGTCAAGAACGCGCTCGAGCAAACGCCCCCGGAGCTGGGTGCCGACATCGCCGAGCGCGGCATGATGCTGACCGGCGGCGGCGCGCTCTTGCGCGACCTGGACCGCCTGCTGTCCGAAGAGACCGGCCTGCCCGTGCTGGTGGCCGAGGACCCGCTGAGCTGCGTGGTGCGCGGTTGCGGCATGGCCCTGGAGCGCATGGAGCGCCTGGGTTCGATCTTTACGTCTGAATGAGCGTGAGCACCCGGTCTCGGCGTACCGAGCCCACCCTCCGGGAGGGTCGTCAGTCGGCTTGGGGCGGCCCGGCGCTCGACTGACGTCACTCCAGCGCCGTCTCTAGCCAGCTCCATCCAGATGCCGCTTGGCACCCTAGACCGCACTCCACCGCCGTTCTTCCGCCAGGGGCCGTCGGCGCTGACCAAGCTCGCGCTGTGCTCGGCGCTTGCGCTGCTGTTGATGGTGGGCGATGCGCGCTTTCAGTTGATGTCGCCGGTGCGCTCGGCCTTTGCGTTCGTGCTGCACCCGCTGCAGCGCCTGATGCTCACGCCGGTGGACGCCTGGGAGAGCCTGGCCGGGCGCTTCCGGGGCGCCGAGGCGGCCATGGCGGCCGAGGACAAGGCGCTGCGCCAGCTGGCCCAGCAGGCCGAGCGCCTGAGCCGCGTGCAGCAGTTGCAGGCCGAGAACGAGCGCCTGCGCCGGCTGCTGGAGCTGCGCCCCGCCACCAGCGTGCCCAGCCAGACGGCCGAGGTGTTGTTCGAGGCGCCTGACCCCTTCTCGCGCCGCGTCGTGATCGACCGTGGCGCCACGCAGGGCGTGATGGCCGGTTCGCCCGTCATCAACGAGGCCGGCGTGCTGGGCCAGGTGACGCGCGTCTACCCGCTGTCCAGCGAGGTCACGTTGCTCAGCGACCGCGAGGCCGCCATCCCCCTGCTCAACCAGCGCACCCAGATGCGCAATGCCGCCCAGGGCCGGGCTGATGGCAGCGGCATGGAGCTGCGCTTCCTGGCCGCCAATGCCGACATCAAGGTGGGCGATGTGATGACCACCTCGGGCCTCGACGGCATCTACCCGCCGGGCCTGCCGGTGGCCGTGGTGGCGGCTGTGGAGCGCCGGGGCGACAGCAGCTTTGCCCAGGTCCAACTGGCGCCGCTGGCCAATGCCGATGCGGCGCGCCATGTGCTGGTGCTGCAGCCGCTGGACCGCGCCCAGGCCGCGCGCAAGGAGGCTGAGGTGGCTGCCGCTGACGAGGCTGCCTCGGCGGCGGCCGCCAGGGCCTCTGCCAAGGCGGCCAAGAAGCTTGAGAAGGCCGAGAAGGCCGCCCCCAAGGCCTCAGGAGCGACGCCATGATCATGCTGAGCTGTCTGCCCCCCGCCGCGTTGCGGCGGCCCCCCGAGGGGGCGAGGCCTTGCTTGGGGCGGCCCGGCGCGCGGCCTCTGGAGCGCGCGCCATGATCATGCCGCGCCCGGCCGACCAGCTGCTGCTGCCCGCCAACCCATTCTTCATCGCCCTCACCCTGGTGCTGGCCCTGCTGGTGGACATGGTGCCGCTGGGCCGGCTGGCGGCCATGCCTGACGTGCTGGCCGTGGTGCTGGTCTTCTGGGGCGTGCATCAGCCGCGCCGCGTGGGCGTGCTGTGGGCCTTCCTGTTTGGCCTGGTGATGGACGTGCACGACGGCGCCCTGCTCGGGCAGCACGCGTTGGCCTACAGCCTGCTCAGCTTTGGCGCCATCAGCCTGCACCGGCGCCTGCCGTGGTTCAACTTGTTCGAGCAGGCCCTGCAGGTCTTCCCGCTCTTCGTGCTCTCGCATGGGGTCGCCGCGGCCGTGCGCCTGATGGTGGGGGGCATGTGGCCGGGCTGGTGGGGCCTGCTGGCGCCCGTGCTGGAGGCCGTGCTCTGGCTGCCCATCAGCATCCTGCTGCTGGCCCCGCAGCGACGCGCGCCGGACCGCGATGCGCATCGCCCGTTGTGACCTGCTGACCGCCATCGACCCACGTGCAGGTTCTCAAGAACGTCCATCAGGAGCTTTGGCACTTCCGCGTGCGCCTGGTCGCGGCGGCTGGCTTTGTGTTGTTCTGCTTTGCGCTGCTGGTGGCGCGCCTCATCTGGCTGCAAGTGCTGCAGCACGAGACCTTTGCGGAGCGGGCCGAGTCCAATCGCATCGCCGTCGTGCCCATCGTGCCCAACCGGGGTTTGATCAAGGACCGCAATGGCATCGTGCTGGCCAGCAACTACTCGGCCTAC
Organism: Roseateles paludis; assembly: GCF_039872745.1. NCBI lineage: Bacteria > Pseudomonadati > Pseudomonadota > Betaproteobacteria > Burkholderiales > Sphaerotilaceae > Roseateles > Roseateles paludis. The sequence goes on from NZ_JBDPZD010000001.1 coordinate 1,063,661, forward strand.
ACGCTCGAGATCAACCCCGCCAAGGTGGCCGACCTGGATGCCACCATCGAGCAGCTCGGCCAGGTGCTGGAGATCCAGCCGCGCGACAAGCGGCGCTTCAAGCGCCTGCTCGACGAAGCCAAGCACACCGACTCCCTGCCCATCCGCACCAAGCTGAGTGATGAAGAGGTGGCGCGCTTCACCGCGCAGCGCTTTCGCTTCCCCGGCGTCGAGATCAAGGCGCGGCTGTTTCGCAGCTACCCGCTCGGCGAGGTCGGCTCGCACCTGATTGGCTACATCGGCCGCATCAACCAGGCTGAGAAGAAGGCCATGGAGGACTGGGACGACGAGACCCTGGCTAACTACCGGGGCACCGAGTACATCGGCAAGCTGGGCCTGGAGCAGGCCTACGAGAAGGAGCTGCACGGCATCACCGGCTTCGAGCAGGTCGAGACCAGCGCCGGCGGGCGCGCGGTGCGGCGCCTGTCCAGCCGGCCGCCCACGCCCGGCAACACCCTGCATCTGTCCATCGACATCCGGCTGCAGGCCCTGGTCGAGGAGCTCTACAAGGATCGGCGCGGTGCCCTGGTGGCCATCGACCCGCGCAACGGCGAGGTGCTGGCCTTTGTCTCCAAGCCCACCTTCGACCCCAATCTCTTTGTCGATGGCATCGATGCCGACAGCTGGCGCGAGCTGAACGAGGACATCGACAAGCCGCTGCTGAATCGGGCCCTCCGGGGTACCTACCCGCCGGGCTCGACCTTCAAACCCTTCATGTCCATCGCGGCGCTCAACTCGGGCAAGCGCGGCCCGAACGAGGTCATCATGGACAACCTCACCTTCAGCTTCGGTGGCCGCACCTTCGGCAGCCCCGAGACCGACCGCCCCGGCCCCAAGGACATGCGCGCTGCCATCGTCAGCTCGTCCAACGTGTACTTTTACAGCCTGGCCAATGTGATGGGCGTGGACCTGATCCACGACGAGCTGGAGCCCTTCGGCTTCGGGCGCAGGACCGGCATCGACGTGGCTGGCGAGGTGACCGGGGACCTGCCCTCCACCGAGTGGAAGCGCAAGAAGTTCAAGCGCCCCGAGCAGCAGAAGTGGTACGCCGGCGAGACCATCAGCTTGGGCATCGGCCAGGGCTACAACAACTTCACCATGCTGCAGATGGCCACCGCCATGAGCACGCTCGCCACCGGCGGCCAGCGCTTCAAGCCACGCCTGGTGCGCGACGTGGAGGACGTGGTGCGGCACGACAACCGCCGCATCGCCAGCGATGCGCTGCCGGCCCTGCCGCTCAAGCCCGAGCATGTGCAGGTCATCCTGAACGCGATGAACGGCGTGACGCTGGAGGGCACCTCGCGCCTGGCCTTCCAGGGCGCGCCCTACCAGAGCGGCGGCAAGACCGGTACCGCCCAGGCCGTGGGCCTCAAAGCCGGCGAGAAGTACAGCGCCATCCGGCAGGACGAGCACAAGCGCGACCACTCGCTCTATGTCGCCTTTGCGCCGGTCGAGCAGCCCACGGTGGCGCTGGCGGTCATCGTCGAGAACGCGGGGTTTGGTTCGGCTTCCGCCGCCCCGATCGCGCGGCGTGTGTTCGACTACCTGCTCACCGGCCAGTACCCCAGCGAGGACGACATCGCCAAGACCCAGCTCGGCCAGAGCTTTGCGCCCACCGGCACGCCGCGCCGCGCGCAGGACGTGCCGCTGCCCGGCGCTCCCAACACCCCCAAGGCACCCGCTTCGGCGGCCTCCGCTGCATCGGGAGCGCGGCCATGACCGTCATCAAGCGCGCCCCGCTGCGTCAGCGCCTGCGGCCCTGGATCAGTGGTTTCGATGTGCCGCTGCTGATCGCGGTGCTGTGGATCGGCGCCTGGGGCTTGCTCTGCATGTACTCGGCCGGCTACGACCACGGCACCCGCTTTGGCGACCACGCCCGCAACATGCTGCTGGCCTGGGGGCTGATGCTGGTGGTGGCCCAGGTGCCGCCGCAGCGGCTGATGGCGCTGGCCATCCCGCTCTACACGCTGGGGGTGCTGCTGCTGGTGGCCACGCTGGCCTTTGGCATCACCAAGAAGGGCGCCACGCGCTGGCTCAACGTGGGCCTGGTCATCCAACCCTCCGAGCTGCTCAAGCTCGCCACGCCGCTGATGCTGGCCTGGTGGTTCCAGAAGCGGGAGGGTGTGCTGCGTTGGGCTGACTTTGTGGCCGCCTTCGGCCTGCTGCTGCTGCCCTTTTTGCTGATTGCCAAGCAGCCCGACCTGGGCACCGGCCTGCTGGTGCTGGCGGCCGGGCTGTACGTGATCTTCTTCGCCGGCCTGTCGTGGCGCCTGGTGATCCCCTTCCTCGTCGTCGGCGTGATCGGCATCACCGCCATCGTCGTGTCTGAAGACCACATCTGCCAGGACGAGGTGACCTGGCCGTTGCTCAAGCCCTATCAAAAGCACCGCGTTTGCACCCTGCTCGACCCGAGCAAGGACCCGCTTGGCAAGGGCTTCCACATCATCCAGGGCGAGATCGCCATCGGCTCCGGCGGTGTCACGGGCAAGGGCCTGATGCAGGGCACCCAGACCCATTTGGAGTTCATCCCCGAGCGCACCACGGACTTCATCTTTGCCGCCTTTGGCGAGGAGTTCGGTCTGCTCGGTGCGCTGGCGCTGCTGGTCGGCTACACGGCCTTGATCCTGCGCGGCTTGATGATTGCCGCGGCAGCGCCCACGCTCTTTTCGCGGCTGATGGCCGGTGCGGTCACGCTGTCCTTCTTCACCTATGTGTTCGTCAACATGGGCATGGTCAGTGGCATCCTGCCCGTGGTGGGCGTGCCGCTGCCCTTCGTCAGCTATGGCGGCACGGCGATGGTGACGCTGGGCCTCTCGCTGGGGCTGCTGCTGTCCATCGGCCGGGTCAAGAAGCTGGTCAAGACGTGATGAGAGGTTCCAAGCCATGGCCAACCCCCGCGAATCCGAGCTGAGCTACCCGCTGGGCGAGCAGCTGCCTGCGCTGGGCACGGCGCTCGATATCGCTCCCGGCGTGCGCTGGGTGCGCATGCAGCTGCCCTTTGCGCTGGACCACATCAACCTCTGGCTGCTGCGCGACGAGATCGACGGCTGCCCCGGCTGGACGGTGGTGGACTGCGGCATCACCAACGCCGAGACCCAAGCCGCCTGGGAGCAGGTCTTTGCCGCCCACCTTGATGGCCTGCCCGTGCTGCGCGTGCTGGCCACGCACTTCCACCCCGACCACCTCGGCCTCGCGCACTGGCTGTGCGAGCGCTGGAGCGGCGCGCCGGGTGGCCTGCCCGAGTGCCGGCTGTGGATCAGCGCGACGGACTTCCAGCTCGCCCGCCTGGCCAGCCGCTCGACGGAAGGGCTGGGCGGCGAGTCGGCGGCGGCTTTTTTCGCCAGCCATGGGCTGACTGACGAAGACTCGCTGGCCAAGATCCGCGCCCGCGCCGCCTACTACCCCAGCATGGTGCCCGCCGTGCCGGCCCGCTTCCGCCGCTTGATGGACGGCCAGGTGCTGAACGTGGGCGGCACGGCCTGGCGCTGCCTGGTGGGCCACGGCCACTCGCCCGAGCACATCAGCCTGCATGCCGAGTCGCTCGGCGTGCTGATCTCGGGCGACATGGTGCTGCCCCGCATCTCGACCAATGTCTCGGTGGTGGACAGCGAGCCCGAGGCCGACTCGCTGACGCTTTACCTCGACTCGCTGCGCCGCCTGCTGCCGCTGTCGCCCGACACCCTCGTGCTGCCCTCGCATGGCAAGCCCTTCCGGGGCCTGCATGCGCGCCTGGCGCAGCTGATCGAGCACCACGACGAGCGCCTGGCCGACACCCTGGCCGCCTGCCAAGCCGCGCCCACGCACGCGGCGGGCCTGCTGCCCGTGCTCTTCAAGCGGCCGCTGGACCTGCACCAGACCACCTTTGCCATGGGCGAGTCGCTGGCGCACCTGCACGCGCTGTGGCTGGCCGGGCGGCTGCGCCGTGCGCGGGGCGCCGATGGCGTCTACCGCTTCATGGCGGAGAGCTGAAAAGAAAAACGCCGCCGCACAATCCCGTGCGGCGGCGTTCCTTGCCTTGGTGCTCAGCGAACTGTGGGTCTGGTGAACCGGACCTCTGGGGCACCCGTGCTGACAGCTTGGACGCGAGTTTCACAAAGCTTGTCGAAGCGCGGGTGACAACTTGTGGGGAAAATTCCCACTGCCCCTAACTTGATGGCTGATGGCAGGCCCCCGCCTCTAGGGGGGTCAGCCGATGGATTCCTGCCGCAGCGCCTCGCGGGCCTGCTCAAAACCTGGCAGCACCGAGCGCACCACCTGCCAGAAGGCCGGGCTGTGGTTCATCTCCAGCAGGTGGGCCAGCTCATGGGCGACCACGTAGTCAATGATGGCCGGCGTGAAATGGATCAGCCGCCAGTTCAGGCGCACGCTGCCGTCGCTGCTGGCGCTGCCCCAGCGGGTCTGGGCGGACGAGAGCCGCAGGCGCTTCATCTGCACGCCCAGCAAGCTGGCGAAATGGGCGCAGCGCGGCTCGAAGTGCTCGCGCGCCCGGGCCTGCAGCCAGGCCTGGGCCAGGTCACGTACCTGGGTCGTCGTCGCGTCGGCCGCCAAGGGCAGGCTCAGCACGCGGGTGTCGGGGGCCCAGGTCGGGCCGCGCACGCTGGCATCCAGGCGCAGCGCCAGCGGCTCGCCCAGGTAGGGCAGGCGGGCGCCGTCCTGCCACTCGATGCGTGCGGCCTGCACGCGGCGCGCGCGTTCGCGCTGCTCGACCAGCTTGCGCAGGATCCAGTCGGCCTTTTGCTGCAGCGCGCGTTCGATCTCGGCGATGGGCACCCAGCGCGGCGCGCTGACGCGCAGGCCGTCCAGCCCGACCACAAAGCCGATGCTGCGGCGCCGGGCACGGCGCAGTTCGTAGCCCACCCGGTGCAGGCCCAGCAGCAGCTCGCGGCGCGAACCCGACTCGCCGCTCGGCGCCACCGCTGCCGGCTCGGTGTCGGCATCGAACAGCGAAAGCTGGTTGCCGTTGAGGAGCGGGGCGGGGCGCTTGCTGGCCATGGCTCAGTGGGTGTCGGGGCCGAAGCCGTCGGGGTCCAGCCGCCGCATCTCGGCTTCGATCCAGGCGCTGACCTCTTTCATCATCTCGGCCGGTTCGCGCCCCTCGGGCGAGATGGGCGCGCCAATCGACACGTCGATGACGCCGGGCCGGATCAGGAAGCTCTTGCGCGGCCAGCAGCGGGCGGAAGTGACGGCGATGGGCACCACCGGCACGCCCGTGGCGATCGAGAGCCGCGTGCCGCCGGACTTGTAGTCGCCCGCCTTGCCGCGCGGGATGCGCGTGCCCTCGGGGAACATGATGACCCAGATGCCCTGGGCCGACAGGCGCTTGCCTTGCTCGGCCACCAGGTTCCAGGCCTCGGTGCGCTTGCGGCGGTCGATGTGGATCATGTCGCAGCGCCCGATCGCCCAGCCGAAGAAGGGGATGTAGAGCAGCTCACGCTTGAACACATAGGCCAGCGGGTGGCTCATCAGCATCGGGAAGAAGAAGGTCTCCCAGGTGCTTTGGTGCTTGGGCAGCAGGATGACGGCGCCGGTCTCGGTCTGGGGCAGATGCTCCATCCCCTGCACGCGCCAGCGCACGCCGCAGATCACCCGGCAGGCGTGGATGACGACCTTGAGCCAGTGCGCGCAGACCCAGTAGACCGGCGCCCCGCGCGTGAAGATCGAGACCACCAGGGCGGCGATGGCCCAGGGGATGACGGTGGCCGTCATCACCACCAGGAAGAGCGCCGAGCGCAGGGCAGACAAAAGCGTGGACATCGGTTCAGGCAGTCCGGGGGTGGCTCTCGGCGCCCAGCGCCTCGTCCCGGACGTCGTTGCGGGCATTGCGGTCCAGCTGGACCACGTATTCGGCAAAAGCCGCCAGATCCTCATGCACGATGGTGCCGGGCACCTGGGCCACCATGTCCATGATCTGCACGAGGCTCAGCGCACCCAGGCGGTCGCCGCGCAGCAGATGCGGCACGCAGCCGGCGGCGCGGGCGGTCTGGATGTCGCGCATGGAGGCGCCCACCATGTGGACCTCGGACAGCTGCACGCCAAAGCGCTCGCCGATCTGCTCGATCAGGCCGGGCAGGGGCTTGCGGCAGTTGCAGCCTTCCTCGGGCGCGTGGGGGCAGAAGAAGGCGGCATCCAGCCGCCCGCCGCGCTCCGTCAGCAGCTTGGCCAGACGCAGGTGGATGGCGTTGAGCGAGGCCATGTCGAGCAGGCCGCGCCCGATGCCGGGCTGGTTGGTGGCCAGCACCGTGTGCCAGCCGGCCTGGTTGAGCCGCGCCACCGCCTCCAGGGCGCCGGGCAGGGGCTCCAGCTCCTCGGGGGCCTTGACGTGGTCTTCGCGGTAGCGGTTGAGCGTGCCGTCCCGGCCCAGGATCACCAGCTTGAGGGCGTTGTGATGGTCGGGGCGCAGCATCGCTCAGGGCCTCAGGCGGCCAGCTTGGACAGGTCCGCCACGCGGTTCATAGCCGTGTGCAGGTGGTGCAGCAAGGCCAGGCGGTTGGCACGCAGGGCGGGGTCCTCGGCATTGACCATCACGCCGTCGAAGAAGGCATCGACCGGGGCTTTGAGCGCGGCCAGGGCCTTGAGCGAGCCGGTGTAGTCGTGCTGCTCGAAGAGGCGGTCGGCGGCCGGTTGCACCTCGCGCACGGCAGCGGCCAGGGCTTGCTCGGCGGCCTCCTGCAGCAGGGCGTCGCTCAAGGTGGTGGGGCGCTCGCCTTCGACCTTCTTGAGGATGTTGCCCACGCGCTTGTTGGCGGCGGCCAGGGACGCGGCCTCGGGCAGCGCCGCGAAGGCGCGCACGGCCTCCAGGCGGCGCGGCACGTCGCCCAGGCGGCCAGGGGCGAGGGCCAGCACGGCCTCCACTTCCTGGCTGCTGTAGCCCTGGTCGCGCAGGTTCACGGCCAGGCGGTCGCTGAAGAAGCCCAGCAAAGCGTCCCGGGGGTTCTCGATCAGCTCGCCGAAGGCCGGCACAGCGGCATCAAACAGGGCCGGCAGCTCCAGCGGCAGGTTCTTCTCGACCAGGATGCGGATCACCCCGAGCGCGTGGCGGCGCAGCGCGAACGGGTCCTTGTCGCCGGTGGGCAGTTGGCCGATGCCGAAGAGACCGACCAGGGTTTCGAGCTTGTCGGCCAGGGTCAGCACGGTGCCGGTGTGGTTTCGCGGCAGCGCGTCGCCGGCAAAGCGGGGCTTGTAGTGGTCCTCGATGGCGATGGCCACGCCGTCACGCAGGCCCTCGTGGCGCGCGTAGTAGCCGCCCATGATGCCCTGCAGCTCGGGGAACTCGCCGACCATGTCGGTCAGCAGGTCGGCCTTGGCCAAGGTGGCGGACTCGCGCACCTTGCTGTCCAGCACCTCGAACTCGTCCTTGGCCTCCACGGTGTAGGGCACCGTGGCCATGCGCAGCAGGTTGACGATGGCGTGGCCAATGGCGCGCACGCGCTCCATGCGCTCGCCCTGGCTGCCGAGCTTGCCGTGGTAGACCACCTTGTTCAGGCCCTCGACGCGCGAGGCCAGCGTGCGCTTGCGATCCTGGTCGAAGAAGAACTTGGCGTCGGCCAGGCGCGGGCGCACCACGCGCTCATTGCCCTGGATGACGGCGCCTGCGTCGCTGGGCGCGATGTTGCTGACGACCAGGAAGTGGCGGGTCAGCTTGCCTGCGGCATCCAGCAGCGGGAAGTACTTCTGGTTGGCCTTCATCGTGAGGATGAGGCACTCCTGCGGCACGGCCAGGAACTCGGCCTCGAAGGCGCAGCTCAGCACATTGGGGCGCTCGACCAGGGCGGTCACTTCGTCCAGCAGGGCGTCGTCGTCGATGGGCTTGAGGCCCAGCTTGGCGGCCGCCGCTTGCAACTGCGCGGCGATGTCGGCGCGGCGCTCGGCAAAGCTGGCGATGACGGCGCCTTGCGTGCGCAACTGCATGGCGTAGCTGTCGGCGTTGTCGATGCTGACGGTGGCTTGCGCGGCTTCGAAGCGGTGGCCTTGCGTCGTGCGGCCCGCCGTGAGCCCGAGGGCCTGGACGGGGACGACCTCGGTGCCATGCAGGGCGATCAGGCCGTGCGCCGGGCGCACGAACTTCACATCGGTCCAGCCATCAGCCAACTGGTAGCTCATGACCTTGGGGATGGGTAGTCGGGCCAGCGAGTCATCAAGAGCGCGCTGCAGACCTTGCTGCAGGGTTGCCCCGGGCGTAGTTCTGTCCCAAAAGAGCGCTTCAGCTTTGCCGTCAGGAGCCCGGGCGAGGCTCGGAACGATTGAAGCGTCCGCGCCAAGGGAAGCAAGTTTTTTCAGAAGTGCAGGCGTTGGCTGTGCATCGGCGCTCATCGCTACAGCGACGGGCATAACCTTGACGCGTTCTTGCCTGTCCGCAGCTTGCGAGACCACATTCGTCAGGTGCACGCCGAGGCGGCGGGGCGATGCGAAGGTGCTCACGGTCGTTGCCTGATCGGCAAGGCCCTGCACCATCAAGCTGTCCGCGATCACGTTGGCAAATGCTTCACCAAGCTTCTTCAGCGCCTTCGGAGGAAGCTCTTCGACAAACAGTTCAACGAGGAGGTTCTTTGCGGTCATTGCTCAGGCCGCCTTCTTGTTCTTGAGTTCGATCTGGGCGATCACTTCATCAGCCCAGGCCTTGGGGGCCATCGGGAAGCCGAGGCGGGCGCGGCTGTCCACATAGCTCTGCGCCACGGCGCGCGCCAGGTTGCGGATGCGGCCGATGTAGGCGGCGCGCTCGGTGACCGAGATGGCGCCGCGGGCATCGAGCAGGTTGAAGGTGTGGCCAGCCTTGAGCAATTGCTCGTAGGCGGGCAGGGCCAGCTGGGCGGCCATCAGCTCCTGGCTCTTGCGCTCATAGGCGCCAAAGGCCGAGAGCAAAAAGTCCACGTCGCTGTGCTCGAAGTTGTAGGTGCTCTGCTCCACCTCGTTCTGGTGGAAGACCTGACCGTAGGTGAGGCCGTCGGTGTAGACCAGGTCGTAGACCGACTCCTTGCCCTGCAGGTACATGGCCAGGCGCTCCAGGCCGTAGGTGATCTCGCCGGTGATGGGCTTGCAGTCGATGCCGCCGACCTGCTGGAAGTAGGTGAACTGCGTCACCTCCATGCCGTTGAGCCAGACCTCCCACCCGAGGCCCCAGCAGCCGAGCGTGGGGTTCTCCCAGTCGTCCTCGACGAAGCGCACGTCGTTCTTCTTGAGGTCGAAGCCCAGGGCTTCGAGCGAGCCCAGATACAGCTCCAGGATGTTGGCCGGCGCGGGCTTGAGCACGACCTGGTACTGGTAGTAGTGCTGCAGGCGGTTGGGGTTCTCGCCGTAGCGGCCGTCCTTGGGGCGGCGGCTCGGTTGCACATAGGCGGCCTTCCAGGGCTCGGGGCCCAGGGCGCGCAGGAAGGTGGCGGTGTGGCTGGTGCCGGCGCCGACTTCCATGTCATAGGGTTGCAAGAGCGCGCAGCCGTGTTGGCTCCAGTACTCCTGGAGACGCAGGATCAGTTGCTGGAAAGTCAGCATGGGCGAAATGTCCGGGGAGAAGGCCGGGCCACTCAGGGGGAGAGTCGGCACGCGGCGGGTGGCCGATTCTATGAGGGGGCTCAGGGCCGCCGACCGGGGGCGGCCCGGGTCCGCCAGGCCGCCACGGCCACGAGCAAGCCCCCAGCCACCCAGAGCGGCGCCAGGCCCAGCAAGGCCAGCCAGCGGGCGTAGGGCGTGCTGCCTTCACGGCCCTCGACCTCGACCTCCAGCACGCCGCGCGCGAGGGCCGGCAGGCGGGCCTGCACGCGGCCGTGGTGGTCCAGCGCGGCGGTGACGCCGGTATTGGTCGAGCGCACGACCGGCCGCTGGAACTCCAGCGCACGCATCTGCGAGAACTGCAGGTGCTGGTCCAGCGACATGAAGCTGCCGAACCAGGCCAGGTTGCTGACGTTGACGAGCACGGTGGCGGCCTCGGGCCCCTGGAGGCTGTCCACGATCTCTTCGCCAAACAAGTCCTCGAAGCAGATCAGCGGCCGCAAGCGCTGGCCGCCCACGACCCAGGGACGGGTGTGCTGGCCACGGGCCTGGCTGTCCATCGGGATGTGAAGCACGCGGACGAACCATTCGAATCCGGGCGGGATCACCTCGCCAAAGGGCAGCAGGTGGTGCTTGCCGTAGTCGTAGGGCGCGGTGCCCACCGCAGTGCCCACCGCAGTACCAACTGCCACGAGGGAGTTCACATAGCCCTGCTCGGCGGTCCCGAGAAAGCTGCCCAGCAGCACCGGGCGCCCGTGGCTGGCCAGGCGGTCGAGGTAGTCATTGCCCAGGTAGACCAGGGGCAGCGGGACGACCGACTCGGGCGTGATGACCGCGTCGCCGCGCGCTTGGCCGACGAGTTCGGCCAGGGTGTCGAGGTGGGCTTGGAAGCGGTCGGGGTCGAACTTCTGGTCCTGCGGGATGCTGGGCTGGACCAGCGAGAGGCGCGCGGTGCCGGTCGGAGTGGTGAAGCTCTGCGGCAGCGCCAGCCCCACGAGCAAGGGGCCCAGCAGGGCCAGCAGACCGAGGCGCCGGCCGCTGGCAGCGCCTGCGGCCATCACCGCCGCCAGCAGCGCGAGGCCATAGACGCCCACCCAGGGCGCCCAGGCGGCGAGCGGGCCGACCGCGTGGGCATAGCCCGAGGCGATCCAAGGGAAGCCGGTGAACCAGGTCCCGCGCGCCAGCTCGGCCAGCAGCCAGGCGCCCACCAGGGCCGGCCAGCGCCATGGGCCAGTGCTCCAGCGCGCAGCCAGGCCAAGTGCCAGCGCGTAATAGCTGGCCAGGAAGGCCGCCAGCAAGGCCACGGCCAACGCGGCCAGCGGAGCCGGCAGGTGGCCAAAATCGTGCAGGCTGATGTACAGCCACCACAGCCCGACCCCCAGCCAGACGAAGGCGAAGGCAAAGGCCCGCACGGCGATGGCGCGGTCACTGCCCTCGCGGCACAGCCAAAACAGGGCGGCGAGCGCGCCGACTTGCAGCGCGTACAGCTCGAAGGGCGCGAAGCCGCCGATGTGGAGCAGGCCCGCCAGCGCGGCCAGGCCGAGGCCGAGGCGGCGGCTCACGGGGTTCACGGGGCGACGTCGAGCGCGCCAGCGGCCGTGGCAGCGCTGCGCGTGACCTTGAACCAGCGCACCGAGCCGCCGCGCGTCAGCATCACATTGAAGTCCAGCCCGGCGATGCTGACGGTCTCGCCCCGACGCGGCACCAGGCCGTGCTCGTGGGCCACGAGGCCGCCGATGGTGTCGAAGTCGGCGTCCGGCAGCGCCACCGAGAAGGCGGCGTTGACGGCGGCGATGGTGGCGTCTCCCGCCACGCGCTGGCTGCCGTCGGCCAGGGTGTAGATGCTGGAGTCGGCGTCGCGGTCGTCGAACTCGTCTTCGATCTCGCCGACGATTTCCTCCAGCACGTCTTCGATGGTGATCAAGCCGGCCAGGTTGCCGAACTCGTCGATCACCATGGCCAGGTGGTTGCGGTTGGAGCGGAAGTCGCGCAGCAGCTCGTTCAGGCCCTTGCTCTCGGGCACAAAGACGACGGGCCGCAGCAGCGTGCGCAGGCTCAGGTCGGGGGAACGCTGGAGCTTGAGCAGGTCCTTGGCCAGCAGGATGCCGATGATGTTGTCGCGCCGCTCCTCGTAGACCGGGAAGCGCGAGTGGCCGGTGTCGATCACGGCGGCCAGGATGTCGTCGTAGGGCGCCTGGATGTCCAGCACGTCCATGCGGGGCGCGGCCACCATCACGTCGCCCGCCGACAACTCGGCCATGCGCAGCACGCCTTCGAGCATCTGGCGCGATTGGGGCTCGATCAGCTCGCGCTGCTCGGCATCGGCCAGGGTTTCGATCAGCTCGGTCTTGGAATCCGGACCGGGGTGGAGGAATTCCAGCACGCGTTCCAGGAGCCCGCGCGGCTCAGACGTCGCGCTGCCACGGGCCCCAGGGCGGGAGGAATGCGGGTCGCTCAAGGCAACGGCATCAGGTTGTGGAGATTGGGAACAGAATAGCCGATTGACTTGACCGGCCTCTTGCAGTCGGGGGCTTGTGCCCCATCTGCGGGGCCCCAGACCGATTCCTCACCATGTCCAGCTCTGCCACCAGCGGCCCCAAGGGCCTCATTCCCGCCACCATCCTCACCGGCTTCCTGGGCTCGGGCAAGACGACGCTGCTCAAGCGCATCCTCACCGAGGCCCATGGCCAGAAGATCGCCGTCATCGAGAACGAGTTCGGTGAGGAGAACATCGACAACGACATCCTCAAGGTCGATACCGAGGAGCAGGTCATCCAGATGAGCAATGGCTGCGTCTGCTGCACCATCCGCGAGGACCTGCGCACCACGCTGGCTGACCTGGCCGCCAAGCGCCGCAGCGGCGAGCTGAAGTTCGACCGCGTTGTCATCGAGACCACCGGCCTGGCCGACCCCGGCCCCGTGGCCCAGACCTTCTTCATGGATGACGAGATCGCCGAGTGCTATCTGCTCGACTCGGTGCTGACCTTGGTCGACGCCAAGCACGCCGAGCAGCAGCTCAGCGCCCGCCAGGAGGTGCGCCGCCAGATCGGGTTTGCCGACCAGATCTTCATCAGCAAGGCTGACCTCGTGGAGCCCTCCGCCGTGGAGGCCCTGATCCACCGCATCAAGCACATGAATCCCCGTGCGCCGATCCAGACGGCGCACTTCGGCGAGGTGCCGCTGTCCAAGGTGTTCGACCTCAAGGGCTTCAATCTGAACGCCAAGCTCGAAATCGACCCCGATTTCCTCAAAGCCGAGGAGCACGACCACCACCATCATCACCATGAACACGGTGAGCACTGCGACCACCCGCACCACCATCACCACGACGACGACGTCAAGAGCTTCGTCTTCCGGGCCGACAAGCCCTTCAACCCGGCCAAGCTGGAGGACTTCCTCGGTGCGATCGTGCAGGTCTACGGCCCCAGCATGCTGCGCTACAAGGGCGTGCTCTACATGAAGGGCACCGACCGCAAGGTCATTTTCCAGGGCGTCCACCAACTCATGGGGTCTGATCTCGGCCCGAAATGGATGCCTGGTGAGAAGAAACAGAGCAAGATGGTGTTCATCGGCATCGACCTGCCCAAGGACGTGCTGATGCAGGGCCTCGAAGGCTGCCTGGCGTGAGTCGTTGGCGCCCTGACCGTGACATTTCTACGGGCTTGGATACCTCCGGTTTCGGGGGTCAAGAGCCCAAAATGGGCGTGGCTACAATCCGCCGCGCTCAAAACGGGCCAGAGCCCTTTGGGCTTAGTGGCCGTTGCGTCCGACTGAGGAGATGAGAGTGAGCAAGACTCCGGCCCCCAAACCCGCTGCCTCCAAGGCTGGCGCCCGCTCCACGCGCGCCGCCGGGCAAGGCGATGTTGGCGTGGCAACGCTGGATGCACCGGCCGCCAGCAAATCCAGTTTTACCGACCGTTTCGCTCCGCCCAAGCCGCCTTCTCGCGCTGCCGTACACGCTGAATCCCACATGCCCCCGAAAGCCGCTGCTCCCGCCCACGCCGACCCCAAGCTGGCCAATGCCTGGAAGACCAAGCCAGGTCACCTGCTGTCGGACGCCGAAGTCCTCGCCATGCCCGAAGGCGAGTACATGAACGCCAAGCAGATCGAGTTCTTCCGCGCCAAGCTGCAAGCGCTCAAGGACAGTGTGCTGTCCAACGCCGGTGAAACCACCGAGCACCTGCGCGAAGACACCACCATCGTCCCCGACCCGGCCGACCGCGCCACCATCGAGGAAGAGCACGCCCTGGAGCTGCGCACCCGCGACCGCGAGCGCAAGCTGCTCAAGAAGGTTGTGCAGTCGCTGGCGCGGCTGGACAGCGGCGACTACGGCTACTGCGACGAAACCGGCGAGCCCATCGGCGTCCCGCGTCTGATCGCCCGGCCGACGGCCACCTTGAGTCTCGAAGCCCAGCAGCGCCGCGAGTTGAAACAGAAGATGTTCGGGGACTGACCCCTCCCACCCTTCCCGCCTGACTGCGGCATGGCCGATCCCAAGTCCGACCCCAAAGAAGGCGACACCTTCTTCCGCAGGGTCGCGCGCTTCGTTTCGAACCCGACCACGGATTGGGCCGAGATCAACTCCCGCCAGGACGACCCGGAGGCCGACCTGGCCAAGGCCGAGCTCAAGGCCATGGTCGAGCGCAAGCGCCGCAACGACTTCGTGCGCAAGCGCGAGCTCGACATGCTGCGCCGCATCCGGCGCGAAGGCCTGAGCCCCGACCAGTTGGCCGCCCTGGGCAGTGCGCCCAACTCCTCCAAGCTCGACGACGGCGAGCGCGTGAGCGAGCCCAACTCCAAGATGGATCTGGGCGTCAAGGCCAAGATCGACGAGATCGAGCAGCAGATGGTGGGCGAGAGCTTCGCCACCACGCAGGCGGTGGGCGGCTCGGACAAGATCAACAGCTTCTTCAACGCCAACACCCGGCCGTCCGCCTTCGCACCGCAGGCCGCCGACGTGCCCCGCGCCGAGCCCAAGCGCGGCCGCGTGACCGACTTCGCCAGTGCCGAGGAGTCCGAGCGTTTGTCGGTGCCGCCGCCGCCCGCTGCCGTCACCATGGCCAGCGGCATGGCGCCGCTGTCTGACGCGCCGCCGAGCCGGCTGCCCGATCTGCCGCCGCTGGAGATGTCGCTCAGCTTTGCGCCGGTGGCCAGCCCGCCGCCAAATGGCGCTGCTTCGGCCGCTGCTCCGGCTGCTGCGCCCGTCGAGGCCATGGAGGTGCAGGAGGTCGTCCACGACCCCGAGCTCGACGAGGCGGTGATTGCTTTTGCCAATGCCGACTACGAGACCAGCGAGCGGTCCTTGACCGATCTGGTCAAGCCAGGTGGCGGCCGCCACGAGCACGCCGAAACCTGGCTGGTGCTGTTTGATCACTACCGGGCCACCGGCGCGCAGGGGCGCTTCGAGGCGCTGGCGGTCGAGTACGCCCAGCAGTTCCATCTCTCGTCGCCGCAGTGGTTCTCGATGCCCAAGCTGGTGGCTGAGACCATGCCCACCACCCGTGCCAGCAGTGCGGCCGGCGCCGCGCCGGCCAGCAATGCGGGCTGGACAGCCCCTGCCACCGTGGCGCTTGAAGACGTGGAGCTGCTGCGCAAGCGCACCGAGAGCCTGCCGCTGCCCTGGGTGTTCGAGTGGTCGGCATTCGCCTACGTCGAGCCCGAGGCCATCGAGCCCCTCAAGGCGCTGCTGCGCGGCTGGGCCAACCAGGCCATCGACCAGACCTGGCTGGGTGGCGAGACCTTGCTGCGTCGTCTCCAGACCCTGACGCCCGTGGGCGACCGCGATGTGGACCCCGCGCTGTGGATGCTGCGCCTGGAGGCGCTTCGCGTGGCCAACCGGCCCGACCACTTCGACGAGACTGCCATCGACTACTGTGTCACCTACGAGGTCTCGCCGCCGTCGTGGGAGCGCGTCAAGTGCCGCGTGCGGGTCAGTGGCTCCGGCCAGACCATGGCGCCCGTCAGCACCATCCAGTCGAGCGAGCTGCACAGCACCCACTTCGCCGAGACCTCGGTGGGGGAAGGCGGCGCCCCGACCGTGGCGCACCTGGAGTTGCGTGGTCAATTGGCGGGCGACATCTCCGAGCTGCTGAAGTCCATGATGAGCGAGGTGGGCGATGCCAGCCTCATCAGCATCTCGTGCGACAAGCTGATCCGGCTCGACTTCATGGCTGCCGGCGACCTGCTCAACTGGGTGTTCTCGCGCCGCAGCGAGAACCGTGCCGTGCAGTTCGTTGACGCACATCGCCTGGTGGCCTTGTTCTTTGGTGCCATGGGCATCAATGAGCAGGCTCGCGTCAAAGTCCGAATCAATTAGCCCACCCCCTACGGCCTTACGGCCGCCCCCTCAAGGGGGCACTGCCGACGGACCGGCGGAGCCGGATCCGTGGCAGTCGTTGGGTCGTTGCACGGTTCTGATTTGTCGACGTTCAGGTGGCCTTGCGAACTGGGGGTGAAGCCCCAACTGGGATGCCTATGTCCTCTGAATCCACCCCCGCCGTCTATCACGGCACCACCATCGTTTCCGTACGGCGGCAGACGCCGACCGGCTGGCAGGTTGCCATCGGTGGCGACGGCCAGGTCACGCTGGGCAACACCATCGTCAAGAGTTCGGCGCGCAAGGTGCGCAAGCTCTACCGCGAGCAGGTGCTGGCCGGTTTTGCGGGCGCCACGGCCGACGCGTTCACGCTGTTCGAGCGCTTCGAGGCCAAGCTCGAAAAGCACCAAGGCCACCTCGTGCGCGCGGCCGTTGAGCTGACGCGCGACTGGCGCACCGACCGCGTGCTGCGCCGCCTGGAAGCCATGCTGGCTGTGGCCGACAAGACGGCCTCCCTGATCATCACCGGCAATGGCGACGTGCTGGAACCCGAGCAGGGCATCGTGGCCATCGGATCGGGCGGCGCCTACGCCCAGGCCGCTGCCAAGGCGCTGCTGAATCACTCTGAGCTCTCCGCAGCCGACATCGTCAAGCGTTCGCTGGAGATTGCCGGCGAGATCTGCATCTACACCAATCAGAACCACACGCTGGAGGTGTTGGAATGAGTTCCATGACTCCGAGCGAGATCGTTTCGGAACTCGACCGCCACATCGTCGGCCAGCAGGCCGCCAAGCGCGCCGTGGCCATTGCCATGCGCAACCGCTGGCGCCGCCAGCAAGTCGACGAGAAGCTGCGCGGCGAGATCACGCCCAAGAACATCCTGATGATCGGCCCCACCGGCGTGGGCAAGACCGAGATCGCGCGCCGCCTGGCCAAGCTCGCGGGCGCGCCCTTCATCAAGGTCGAGGCCACCAAGTTCACCGAGGTCGGCTACGTCGGCAAGGATGTGGACTCCATCGTGCGTGACCTGATCGAGATCGCCGTCAAGCAGGAGCGCGAGGCCGCCATGCGGCGCTGCCAGACCCGCGCGGAAGACGCTGCCGAGGACCGCATCCTTGACGCCTTGCTGCCTGGCTCCGATGCCGACAACGCCACCCGCCAAGCCTTTCGCAAGCGCCTGCGCGAGGGGCTGCTGAACGACAAGGACATCGAGATCGATCTCGCGGCCCCCAAGCCCAGCGTCGAGATCCTGTCACCCTTGGGCCAGCCCGGGGCGATGGAGGAGATGGGCGAGCAGCTCAAGAGCCTGTTCGGCCAGATGGGGGCCGGGCAGAAGAAAACCCGCAAGCTCAGAATCACCGAGGCCCTCAAGCTGCTCACCGACGAAGAGGCTGCCAAGCTCGTCAACGAGGAAGAGACCCGCACCGCCGCGCTCACCAAGGCCCAGGAGATGGGCATCGTCTTCATCGACGAGATCGACAAGGTCGCCTCGCGCCAGGAGCATGGGGGCGCTGAGGTCTCGCGCCAGGGCGTGCAGCGCGACCTGCTGCCCCTGGTCGAGGGCACGACGGTGAGCACCAAGTACGGCCCGGTCAAGACCGATCACATGCTCTTCATCGCCAGTGGCGCCTTCCACCTCGCCAAGCCCAGCGACTTGATCCCAGAGCTGCAAGGGCGCCTGCCGATCCGTGTCGAACTGGAGTCGCTCTCGGTGGCGGACTTCGAGGCCATCCTGACCGCTACAGACGCCAGCCTCGCGCGGCAGTACCAGGCGCTGCTGGCGACCGAGGGGTTGACGCTGGAGTTCACGCCCGCCGCCATCCGCCGCCTGGCCGAGATTGCCTTTGAGGTCAACGAGCGCACCGAGAACATCGGGGCCCGCCGCCTGGCCACGGTGATGGAGCGCCTGCTCGACGAGGTCAGCTTCGACGCCCCGCGCCGCGGCGGCGAGACCCTGCGCCTGGATGCCACCGACGTCGACGCCAAGCTCGGCGCCCTGGCGGCCAACGAGGACCTGAGCCGGTTCATTCTTTGAGGCGGTGCCGGCCGCTGGCGGTTATGGCGGCGGGCGCCCAGTAGCGCATGTCGTCGCTCCAGGAGTGTCAGCGTGACGTTTTGCGCCAGCGCGACTGACGCAAATTGTCAGAAGCCGTGAGTCAGGCCGGGATTTCCGTGCCTTTTCGCACGACCGAGGGGCCCGATGGGCCTGGCACGGCCCCTGCATCATTCAGCTTGTCCTCACCCCCACAACCCTTGTTTACGCAGGAGTCAACCATGAACTTCAAGCAACGCGCCCAAGCGGGCTTCACCCTGATCGAACTGATGATCGTCGTCGCCATCATCGGCATCTTGGCTGCGGTGGCGATTCCGCAGTACCGTGACTACACGGCCAAGGCCAAGGCCGGCAACGCCCTGAGTTCTGTGGACATGCTCAAGACCGCCGTCGCGCTGTGCGCCCAGGAAAACTCGGGTGTCCTGACCGACTGCGATGCTGGCGCGAACGGCATCCCGGCGAACGCTGATTTCAAGGCTACCAATGAAGTCAGTGCCGTGACGGTCGCTAATGGCGTCATCCAAGCGACGGTCAAGTCCGGCATCTGCGGCACGGGCACACCGACCATTACTTGGACTCCCAACCTCGGCGAGACCTCGATCACCTGGGGCATCACCACGTCGATGGCGGCAGCTGACTGCGCTGCGGTGCGTGCGGCTGTGCTGAAGAACAGCGCGAGCTGATGTTGCCAAGCTGACTTGATTCAATCGCAGGGGGCTTCGGCCCCCTGTTCTTTTTGAGATGGCTCAGGGCGTTTCCGGGTCATTCGTCACTAGTCATGACCGCAGGCACTCTATGCACTTGCTGGAAACGATCCGTGCTTGGAGCGCCGAGCTACTTTGTCTGGCTGGATGCCTAATATGTGCCGGGCTGTTACCGTCGGTGGTGGGGCAGCCGGCCCATGATCTGGTTCGCTTGAGCCAAGTGCTGCCCTTTTTGCTGGCGGCCTGGGCCGCTGTGCGAAGCAGCGGCGACATCCTGCGCCAGAGCCGCCCTGTGTCGTGGATGTTGGCGGCTTGGTTCGTGCTGGCGCTGTGGTCTTCGGTGCAAGCGCAACAGCCCACCGCAGCGCTGCGCGAAGTGGCACTCACGCTTGGTCTAGTCGGCGTGACCCTGGCGGTGGCCGCCGTCGTGAGGCAGGGGCTGCCAAGTTGGCTGGCCCCCGCGATGGCCGCCTTCAGTTTGTTTTACGCCGTTGCAACCACCCTGTTGTTCGTCACGGGAGCCTTGGTGGGCGGTGTGGCGTCAGCCTGGGTTTTGGCCCTGGGCTTTGACAACCCCAGGTTCCTGAATCACGCGCAGACGATTCAGCTCCCATTGCTGTTGGCGGCGCTTCATGCGAGCCGGGGGCGCTGGCGGACGGTCGCGGGGCTTGCGCTGGCGTTTCAGATCGCGCTGCTGCTGTATACGCGTGGCCGGGCCACGCAGGTTGCCTTGGTCGTGGCACCCATCCTTGTGTATGCAATCGGGCTGCCAGGTAGTCGACGCTTTCTTCGGGACTGCCTGCTGAGTGGACTTGCCGGTGGGCTGGTGTTTTTGGCGATTTACCTGCCCTTGTCGTTCTGGGTGGGCAGCCAGCAGCTGTGGGCATTGCCTGGCGACGTGGGCTCCATGACTATCCGGATGCGTCTTTGGGTGCAGGCGCTGGCGTCGATTCAGGCCTCGCCGTGGTTGGGTCTCGGCCCCATGCACTACTCGAGTCTGCGAATGGACCAGGGCGCGCACCCTCACAACGTCTACCTGCAATGGGCGGCGGAGTACGGTCTGCCTGCTGCGTTGTTGATGGTGGCGGGCCTGGCGATGATCCTTTGGCGGGCCTTGGCGTTTTTGCGGACGCACGATGCGCAGGCGCAACCGTTTGCGCTGGCTGCCTTTGTGGCCTGCGTGGCAGCGCTGATTGATGCGACCTTCTCGGGCAACTTCGTGATGCCGGTGTCTCAGTTGTGGCTGGCCCTGGCTTTCGGTCTGTTGCTGGGGCACCTCCCTGCGTCAACCGTGCCCGGCCACTCGCGATCGTGGGCGTTGGTGGCGTGGCTGTTGCTCGTAGTTCAAGTGGGCTATGCCTGCATGACGCTGCTCGACTGGCTGAGCACGCCACCGCATCTTGGTGAAGCGCTCGTGCTGCCGCCGCAAGGCAAGCTATTGCCTCCACGACATTGGCTGCACGGCTGGTTCTGAAGCGGTGCCGGTGGACGGTGATTGGGGATCAAGGCAGGGCCTGCGAGGCAGCGTGCCATGATGCGCGCCCATGTCATCTGAGGCTATACGGGCGCCGTTGGCGCCGAACATCATCCCTGCGCTAGTCGTCGCTAGCGCACTCCCGCCACTGCTGGCCTACAACCTCACGCCGGCCGCCACGATCTACAACGAGATGCTGGCGCTGCTTGGGTGGGGCGCAGTGCTGTTGCTCGGGGCCATGGGGCTTGCGGCGCGCGGCAGGGCCTCGCGTCCGGCGTGGGAGCCCGCCATATGGGCGCTGGGATTGCTGGCCATGGCGCCGGTGGTGTCAGTGGGCTGGCGGCAGTTGCCGGTGTCGCTCGGCGCGGGACCAGCGGTGGTGTTGGTCACGGCCCTGGCGGTGTTGTGTTTGGCGTCCGGGCTGAGGGGCCCGCAGCGATTTTCCGCATCCGACGGCTTGTGCTGGGGCCTGCTGTTGGCCGGCCTGCTCAGCGTTGCCGTATCACTGGTGCAGGTGTTCCTGCCCGCGCAGGCCGATGGTGTCTGGATCGCGCGTTCGGGCTTGCCGGGGCGCGCGATTGGCAACTTGCGGCAGCCCAACCATTTGGCGAGCCTGCTGATGTGGTCGTCGGTGGCGGCGGTGTGGCTGGCGGGGCGGCATGAGGCCGTGCGGCGTGGGTTGCCGGGGCTGTTGTTGGCTTTGGTGTTCGCGGTGGTGCTGAGCGCCTCTCGCACCGGCTATGTGGGTGTCGCCTTGCTGGCCGTTTGGGGCTTGTTGGACCGGAGCTTGGCGAAGTCCGTGCGGGCCAGCCTGCTGGCCACGCCGGTGATGATGGCGGCGGGGTGGGGCTTGCTCGCGCTGTGGTCGGCCAGTGGGCAGCATGCGTTTGGTGCGGCGGCGCGGCTGGCGGAAGGCGCCGGGTCGCCTTCGCGCATGGCCATCTTGCGTGATGCGCTGGAGCTGGTGCGTGCCAACCCGTGGTTTGGCGTGGGCTGGGGCGAGTTCAACTTTGCATGGAGCCTGACGCCCTTCCCACACCGGCACACGGCCTTCTTCGATCACACGCACAACCTGCCGCTGCAATTGATCGTGGAGTTGGGTCTGCCGTGGGCCTTGGCGGTGCTGGGCTTGCTGCTCTGGAGCGGCTGGCGGCTGCTGGTGGGCGCCCTGCGGGCCGACACGCCCGAGCTGCAGCGGCAGCGCCGCGCGATGGGCATGCTTGTGCTGATGATCGGCGTGCACAGCCTGCTGGAGTACCCGCTCTGGTATGCCTACTTCCTGTTGCCTGCGGTGTTTGCATTTGGGCTGGGCTTGCCAGAGGCAGAGCCGCAGGCGGGCGGCGCGCGGGCCAGCCCTGTGCTGGTGCCACTGCTTGGGCTGGCAGGTGCCTTACTCGTCACCGGCAGTGCCTACGCGTATTGGGACTATGGCCGCATCACGGCCATCTATGCGCCCGGGGTGGATGCCGCGCCGCTGCCTGAGCGGATTGCGCGTGGCCAGCGCTCATGGCTGTTTGCGCACCACGCCGACTACGCCGCCGCGACGAGTCTGCCTCCCGGACCTGAAGCACTCGTGGCGGCGCGCCGCACGGCCTTCAGCCTTATTGATGCGCGGCTGCTGAAGCACTGGTCTCAATCGCTGGCGCAGACGGGTGACGTGGAGGCCGCTCGCTATCTGGCGGACCGGCTGCGCGAGTTCCGCAACCCGATCGGTGACGAATGGCTGGCGCAATGCGAGGACGCAGCGGCCAGCGCGCCCGCCTTCCTCTGCCAGCCGACCAGCGGCGTGATTGACTGGCGGACGTTGCGCTGATGCGGCGTGCTTAGCGTGCCGACCAGTCGCCTGATTTGCCGCCGTGCTTCTCCAGCACGCGCACTTGGTCGATGACCATGCCCCGGTCGGCGGCCTTGCACATGTCGTAGACGGTCAGCAGGCCGACCTGCACGGCGCACAGCGCTTCCATCTCGACGCCGGTGCGGCCTAGCGTCTCGACCTGCGCGCGGCACAGCACGCGGCTGCTGGCGGCGTCGAGTTCAAAGTCCACCGCGATGCGCGTGATGGGCAGTGGGTGGCACAGCGGCACCAGCTCGCTGCAGCGCTTGGCGCCTTGGATGGCCGCGATGCGTGCCACACCCAGCACATCGCCCTTTTTGGCGCTGCCGCTGGCGATCAGCTCGAAGGTGGCGGGCTGCATGCGGATCTCGCCCGCCGCAACGGCGATGCGGTGCGTCTCAGCCTTGGCGGACACGTCCACCATGTGGGCCTGGCCCTGGGCATCGAAATGGGTGAGGGGAGAGGTCATGGGCACGCCGACGAAACAATGCAGCAAACTCGTTGAGGGCATGATAGGTGCCTTGATCCCCGGAGTGCCCGCGTGCCGAAGTCCCTTCCTTCTCGTGTCCTCGCCACCGTGCTGGCCCTGGCTCTGGTGACCGGCCCCACGGCCGCGCAGGTCAATCTGCCGGCGCTGGGCGATGTGGGCTCGCAGGACATCGACATCAGCACCGAACGCCGCATCGGCGATCAGGTGATGCGTCAGATCCGCATCGACCCCGACTACCTGCAGGACGCCCTGCTGCAGGAGTACCTGGAAGGCGTGTGGACCCCGCTCTACAAGGCCGCCAAGCAGCTCGGGCACATTGGCGACGAGACGCAGCAGCGCTTTGCCTGGGAGCCCTTCCTGGTGCGCGACCGCAGCGTCAACGCCTTTGCGTTGCCGGGCGGCTTTGTGGGC
The DNA here is from genome assembly GCF_039872745.1 of Roseateles paludis. Taxonomy (NCBI): domain Bacteria; kingdom Pseudomonadati; phylum Pseudomonadota; class Betaproteobacteria; order Burkholderiales; family Sphaerotilaceae; genus Roseateles; species Roseateles paludis. Next base: position 1,086,465 of record NZ_JBDPZD010000001.1, read on the forward strand.
ACCCACCTCGGCTTGATCGCCATGACCGCCTCGCGCGATGAGCTGGCCTCGGTGCTGGCGCACGAGCTCTCGCACATCACGCAGCGCCACATCGCGCGGCGCATCAGTGGCGAGAGCACTGGGACCATGCTGTCCATCGCCGGCTTGCTGCTGGGCATCCTGGCCGCCACCAAGGGCAATATCCAGGCGGCCAACGCCGGCATCATGACTGGCCAGGCGGTGGCGGCCCAGATGTCGCTCAACTTCTCGCGCGACATGGAGCGCGAGGCCGACCGCGTGGGCTTCGCGCTGATGACCGAGGCTGGCTTTGCCCCGGCCGGCATGGTCAGCATGTTCGAGCGCATGGAGCAGGCCTACCACCTGATGGACTCCGGCGCCTACCCTTACCTGCGTTCGCACCCGTTGACGAGCGAGCGCATTGGCGACGCGCGCACGCGCCTTGCGCTGGCGCCCTTTGCGCGTCCGCAGGGCCTGGCTGAGCACGCCTTGATGGCGGCGCGCTCACGGGTGCTGATGGACCCGCGTGTGGATGCCTGGAAGGCGCTGCAGGCCGGCCCCGCGGGCTCGCGCGAGCCCAAGCCCGGCGGCAACCCGTACGAGCCGGTCGGCCTCGTCTACGCCTCGGCCCTGGCCTCCATCAAGCTGCGCGACTTTGACCGCGCGGCCGACAATCTGCGCGAGTGCGAGGTGCTGCTGCAGCTCATTGGCCCCAGTGCAGCGGCCACCCGCCTGCTCACCTACTTGCGCGCCGAGCTGGCCGAGGCGCGCAACCGGCCGCTTGAGGGCTATGCCGCGCTGGAGCCGCTCAAGGGTGAGAAGAGCCGCCCGCTGATGATGCAGCGCGTGGCCCTCCAGCTGATCGACCCGGCACCCGAGGCCGCGCGCGATGCGGCCGACGCGCTGCAGACCCGCGTCAGCCTGCACCCCGAGGACGCCCTTGCCTGGAGCCAGCTTGCCGTGGTCTGGACGCGCCTCGGGCAGCCACTGCGCGCCATCCGTGCCCAGGCGGAGACACGCGCGGCAGCGGGCGACATCAATGGCGCCATCGACCGCCTGCGCTCCGGCCTGCGCCAGTCGCGCCAGCCCAATGCCGACCAGGTCGAGGCTTCGGTCATCGAGGCGCGGTTGCGCGCCCTCGTCTACGCCCGCCAGGGCATGCTGGCCGAGATGTACCCAGGCCGCTACATCCCGCCTGACGTTGAATTGCCGAACTGAGACCACCCCCTACGGCCTGACGGCGTCTTGCAGACCGCGTTGGGCCTGAGGCCCAACTCTTCGGCAGGCACAAGCCGCCCACCGGGCGCCTTGTGTCCGGCCTCAGCCCCCTCAAGGGGGCGCAGCCAGTGGCCCGGCAAAGCCGGTTCCACTGCTGCCGCTGGAAGGGCGGCGGCGCTCCGCGCGCCGAGAAAGCCTCAATAAGCAGCCGTTAGGCCGCATGCGCAGGGCTCAGTCCGCCGGGAACAGCCGCTCAATGAGCACGTCGATCACCATCCCGCACAGGCTGTAGATCAGCGAGCCGATCACCGCGGGCCAGAAGCCTCGCACGTTCAGGCCCTGCAGCATCTCGGCGGCGGCCCAGAACATCAGCGCATTGATCACCACCAGGAAGAGCCCCAGGCTCAGGACGGTGACGGGCAGGGTCAGCAGCACCAGCAGCGGCCGCAGCACGGTGTTGAGCAGCCCCAGCACGGCGGCCGCCCACAGTGCGGCGCTGAAGCTGCGCACCTCCACGCCAGGGTAGAGATGCGCCACCAGCAGCAGGGCGCCGGCCAGCAGGAACCAACGGGTCAGGGCTTTCACCATGGGGGTGAGGATAGCGGCGGCTGGCGTCCGGGTTGACCCTGAATCGAGTTGGGTTGATTCAACACAAATGAGAATGATTTGCATTTGATGTATAGTCGAGCCCATCATGAATGCAGTGCTGGCTGTCTTCCCCCCGATGGTGTCGTCCAACTCGACTGGTGCCGCGCTTGGTGCGCAGCGCGCCGCCCGTGCAACCGGTGGTTCGCAGGCTGGTCTGCGCATTGGCAGGCGCATGGAGGCGCAGGCCGGGCGCGTGGGGCTGCCGGACGACCCGGCCGACGTCCATGCCGTGACGGCCGCCGTGGCCACACCGTCGCCCTGGGCAATGGGTGGGCAGGCGCGCCGCAAGCCGCTCGCCGGCGCGGTGGTGCTGGGTCTGCACGTGCTGCTGGCGGCCGGGCTCTGGAACGGCTGGGCCCAGCAGGTGCTGCCGCGCGCCAAGGTCTTGATCCCCGTGCACTGGATCGCCCCGGCCGAGCCGCGCCCGCAGCCCAAGGCCGCACAGCACACGACTGACAAGGCGCCACCGCAGCTGGCTGCTGCGCCTGTGCCCGTGGCGCGGGTCAGCGATGCCGGCGCGCCTGTCAGCGTGCCCGTGGCGGTGACCGAGGCGCCCGTGCCTGAACGCGTGGCTCCCGTGGCGGTGGCGGCGCCAGTGGTGGCCGCGCCGGTTGCCCCGGTCGTGCAGACGCCCGCCGCGCCGCAAAAGGTGGTGGTCAATGCGCCGCGCTACTTGGTCGAGCCGCGCCTGAGCATGCCCCTGGCCTCGCGCCGCCTGGGCGAGCAGGGCCTGGTGCAACTGCGCCTGCACATCGGCACCGACGGCCAGCTGATCTCGGCCACCGTGGCCAAGAGTTCGGGCTTTGAGCGCCTTGATGCGCAAGCCCTGAAGGACATCCGCACCGCGCGCTTCTCGCCCCTGGTCGAGAACGGCCGCGCGGTGGAGTGGGAATGCCTCGCGCCGCTCGCCTATGAGTTGACGCGCTGACCCGCTGGCCTGGGTGCGCGCAGCGCGCCGGCCCCCTCACCAACCGTCGTCATCTGCCCTGGCGCCTGCGGGCGTCATCACCCTTGCTTTGCCCTATGAAAACCACTCAGCGAACGATCACGCGCACTCCCACCGCATCCCTTGGCGCCTTGGCGGCCGGGCTGGGGCTCACGGGTCTGGCCTGGGCGCAGACCTCGCCCAAGGCGGCCGAGCCTGCCGAGTTGCCCGTTGTCCGCACCCAGGCGGCCGCCGAGCAGGACAGCCCCGACAGCAAGAAATACCTGGCCACCGAAAGCCGCATCGGCAAGGGCAAGCAGGAGCTGCGCGACATCCCCCAGTCCGTCACCGTGGTGACCGAGAAGCTGATGGAGGACCGCAAGCTCGACACGCTCAAGGACACGCTGCGCCAGACGGCGGGCATCAGCTTCCAGGCGGCCGAGGGCGGTGAGGAAGACATCCGCCTGCGCGGCTTTGCGCTGCAGACCACGGGCGACGTGTTTGCCGATGGCCTGCGCGACCCAGCCTTCTACGACCGCGACACCTTCTTCCTGGAGCGCATCGAGGTGCTGCGCGGCTCGGCGTCCATGCTCTTCGGGCGCGGCTCGACGGGCGGTGCGGTCAACCTCGTCAACAAGGCACCGCGCCTCAAGAGCGCGGGCAAGGTGGACATCAGCCTGGCTAGCCACGACAACCTGCGCGGCGTGCTCGACTGGAACCAGAAGCTCGGCACCACCTCGGCCCTGCGCCTGGGTGCCATGCTGCAGCGGGCCGACAACAACGGCGCCGGCACGCGGCTCAGCAAGCAGGGCGTTGCGGCCAGCTTTGCCACCGGCATCGGTCAGGCGGACGAGTGGCAGGTCGGCATCTACCACCTCGACAACGAGAACGGCATCAACTACGGCCTGCCCTGGCTGCGCACGCAGGCGGGCAATGCGCCCGACCCCACGACCGACGTCATGCGGCTGGCCCCCACCGCCTACTTCGGCATGGCTAGCGACCGCAACCACGGCCGGGCCGACCAGCTGACGCTCAGCCACACCCACCGCTTGGATGGCGGCGGCGAATGGATCACCAAGCTGCGCCTCGCCGACTACGACCGCGACCAGCGCGCGAGTACCGTGCGCTTCGGCGCGGCCGCCGTGCAGCCGGACAAGGCGGCCGTGCTGGCCAGCACCCTCAAGCCCACCACGGTGCTGACGCGCGGCTTCCAGCCCAAGGTCCAGCAGATGCAGACCTTGCACGCCCAAAGCGACTACAGCGGCCGCCACCAGTGGCTCGGGCTCACGCACGAGATCCAGACCGGAGCTGACATCGCCATCGAGCGCAAGCAGGTGGATGCCGCGCTGTCGGCCGCGCAAGGCGGCTTGGTCCCGGTCAAGGCCACCACGCTGCTGGGTACGCCGGACGATGGCGCCAGCGTCGACGAAGGCCTGCGCAGCTTCCGCCGCGCGAGCGACTACAGCGCCAAGGCGGCTGGCGTCTACGTGCAAGATCTGGCCCAGCTGCGGCCGGACTTCAAGCTGCTGGGCGGCCTGCGCTTTGACCATCTGGCCGGCGAGTACTTCAGCAATGCCATTCCCAACAACGCCAGCGGCCCGGTCACGCGCACCAGCTACCGCATGACGGTCAACCAATGGAGCTGGCGTGCCGGCGCGCTGTGGCAACCCAGCCCGCTGCAGAGTTTCCATGCCTCGGCGGCCACGTCCTTCAACACCTCGGGGGATGCCTACTCGCTCAACGCGGCCAACCAGAACATCCCGCCCGAGAAGGCCATGAACCTGGAGCTCGGTGCCAAGCTCGACAGCGAGGACGGCGACTTCAGCACCCGCTTCGCCATCTTCCGCACCACCAAGCTGCACGAGCGCAACACCGACCCGCTGACGCCCGACATCGTCACCCTCTCGGGCAAGCGTCACGCAGCCGGCGTCGAGATGGACTTCAGCGGGCAGGTCGGCGATGGCTGGCAGGTCTTCGCCTCCTGGATGTGGCTGCCCATCGCGAAGATCGACGTCAGCAGCGCCAACAGTGGCGAGCTGCAGGGTGACCGACCGTCGCTGACGCCGCGCGTCACCGGCACCTTGTGGGTCACCCGCGAGGTGGGCACCGAGTGGCGCTTTGGCGCGGGCCTCAATGCCCGGGGCCGCCAGGCCCCCAACCGCAACCCGGGCTGGGAGGCGCGTGGCTTCGTCACCGCCGACGTGATGGCCGAGTACCGACCCGACGAAAACGGCCCCACCTACAAGCTCAACATCAGCAATCTGACCAACAAGCTGTACGCTGACGCCCTCTACTCCGGTCACTACGTGCCAGGTGCTGGCCGCATCGTCACGTTGACAGGCACCTACACCTTCTGACGCCATGCTGCTGGCCCTCGAACTCCTCACCGCCGACGAACTCCGGCAAGCGCAACGCCTGCTGGCCGAAGCGCCGTGGGAGGAGGGCACCAAGACCGCCGGCAGCCAGGCCCGCAGCGTCAAACGCAACCGGCAGATCGTGGCCGGCAGTGCGGCCGAGCGCGCGCTGCAGGCGCTGGTGCTGGGGGCGCTAGAGCGCAGCCCCGCCTTCTTGTCCGCTGCGCTGCCGCGCCGCGTGCTGCCACCGCGCTTCAACCGCTATGGGGGTGAGCTCAACACCTATGGCGAGCATGTGGACCAGGCTGTCCGCTACCACGAGGGCCAGGCCCTGCGCACCGATGTATCGGCCACGCTCTTCTTGAGCGAAGGCTATGAAGGCGGCGACCTCGTCATCCGCCACAGCTTTGGCGAGGAGCGCGTCAAGCTGCCGGCTGGCTCGCTCATCCTCTACCCCTCGGGCAGCCTGCATCGCGTTGAGCCGGTGACGCAGGGCGAGCGTCTGGCGGCCTTCTTCTTCATCGAGAGCCTGGTGCCCGACACCGAGCAGCGCCGCCTGCTGCACGAGCTGGACCAGACCCTCATCGCACTGCGCAGCCGTGATGGCGACAGCGCCGAAAGCGTGGCCCTGATGGGCACGTACCACAACCTGCTCCGCATGTGGACACGCTGACCGACGCGCTGAGCCGTTGCTTCGCGCTCGATGACTTCACCGCCGAGGCGCAAGCGCGCCTGAGCGCCGAGGCCTGGGCCTACTTCTCCGGCGGTGCGGCTGACGAAATCACGCTGCGCGCCAACCGGGCGGCCTGGGATCAGCAGCAACTGTTGCCCCGCGTGCTGTGTGATCTGGAGGGCCTGGACCCCGGCGTCTCGTTGCTGGGCCGCCGGCACCGCTGGCCGCTGATGCTGGCACCCGTGGCCTTCCAGCGGCTGGCGCATGAGGACGGCGAGCTCGCCACCGCCGCCGCTGCGGCAGCGCTGGGCACGGGCCTGGTGCTCAGCAGCCAGGCCAGCCAGCCGCTCGAGGCCGTTGCGCGCGCGATGGGCGGCGATGCGGCCTTGTGGTTCCAGCTGTATTGGCAGACCGGGCCCGAAGGCAACCGAGCATCCGGCCGGGCCGCGACCCTGGCCCTGGTGCAACGCGCCGAAGCTGCCGGTTATCAGGCCCTGGTGCTCACGGTCGATGCACCTCTCAGCGGTGTGCGCGATCGCGAGCGGCGGGCGGGGTTTGTGCTGCCGGCCGGGGTCTCAGCCGTCAACCTTGCGCCCGCTCCTGCCGGCGATTGGCGCGCCCTCCTGGCGCGCGCCCCGACCTGGGCCGAGGTCGAATGGCTTTGCGCGCACACGCGCCTGCCCGTCTTGGTCAAGGGCGTGCTCCACCCCGAGGATGCGCGCGAGGCGCTGCGCTGCGGTGCACGTGGGCTGGTCGTCAGCAACCACGGCGGGCGTGTGCTCGACACCGTGCCCGCCACTGCTGCGCTGCTGCCGCGTCTGCGTGACGCCCTTCAGCACGCGACTGGGCCGGGCATGCCCTGCCTGCTGGTGGACGGCGGCATCCGCCGAGGGACCGATGTGCTCAAGGCCCTTGCGCTTGGCGCGGATGCCGTGCTGCTGGGCCGACCGCAGGTCTACGCACTGGCCGCGCACGGCCCGCATGGCGTGGCGCGTTGCCTTGCACTGCTGCATGACGAATTCATCGCCGCCATGGCGCTTTGCGGCGTGCGGTCTGTCGACGAGATCGGCCCCGCGCTGCTGGGCTGACGGGGCACTCGCTGCATCTGCATGCGCTGCGACGGGCACAGACTGACGCGGCCCCGCGACAACCACGATGAATCCTGGGGTGATCAGCGTTTTCTCCTGGGAAAAAGCCTTCTCTTCCCCTAGGGCGCGCAGTACCATCCCCGGCGCTGGGTGCAGCTCGTGAGTATTGAAGGCCTATGCGGCTTTCACCCGGGGCCCCGCACATCAACAACTCGTGATGGAGTGAATCGACATGGCAACTGCAAGCAAGAAAGCCCCGGCCAAGAAGGCGGCGCCCGCCAAGAAGGCGGCTCCGGCCAAGAAGGCTGCGGCCCCGGCCAAGAAGGCGGCGCCTGCCAAGAAGGCAGCTCCGGCCAAGAAGGCCGCTCCCGCCAAGAAGGCTGCGGCTCCGGCCAAGAAGCGCACCCCCAATGCCGCGTTCATGAAGGCGCTCACCCCGAGCTCCGCCCTGGCCGCGATCGTTGGCGCTTCGCCGCTGCCCCGTACCGACGTGACCAAGAAGGTCTGGGAGTACATCAAGAAGAACAAGCTGCAGGACGCTGTCCAGAAGCGCGTCATCAACGCCGACGCCAAGCTGAAGGAAATCTTCGGCAAGGCCAAGGCCGACATGTTCGAGATGACCAAGCTGATCAACAGCCACCTGAAGTGATCTGGGCGTCGGCGACCAAGGGGCGCCGACTCTGCTCAGACCTCAAGCGAAGCCCGGCACTGCCGGGCTTTTTTATTGCCTGGCCTGGTCTCAGCCCGCTGCGTTGCCGGGCGAGGCCCGCAGCTGCTGCAGACGGCGCAGCAGCCGGTCCAGATCCAGCGGCTTGAGCCAGTACTCGGCAAAGCCCGCGTCCTGCGCGGCACGCACCAGGTCCAGCGGGTTGTCGGCCGACACCGCCACGCAGGGTGTCACGTGCCCGGCGGCCCGTACCTGGCGCAGCAACTCGATGCCGCCCATGTCGGCCAGATGCATGTCGATCAGGGCCAGGTCGGGCCGGGCGTCGGTCCAGTGCGCCAAGGCTTCGGCGCCGCTCTCGACGCACACCAGGCGGCATTCGGGCAGCACGGCGCGCAGGTTTTCCTGCAGCAGGATGGTGTTGATTCGGTCGTCCTCAACGTAGAGGACACAGGGGACAGCAGCTTCTTCAGACATGGCGGTGGGCGATCAGCCTGCACGATAGCAGCCCGGCGCCGCCGCACCTGCCCACCGGCCGAAAGGCGCCGTGCAGTGCCTGCAAAGCCCGCAATCCGTGACATCGTGCACTGCGCGGAGATCCCTGCTTTAAGGGGTTTCAACGGGTGAAAACCCGGGGTGGTTTTTAGAATTTGGGCATCCGATCCCTTACTGTTCTAGGGATTGCTCACCGAAGCCCCCGAGGTTCCTTTGTCACTGCTTGCCACCCTTCTCCTGGCCGGCGCTACCAGCGCCAGCGGCGCCGGGGTCACCCTCGCCCAGTGCTCCTGGGACCGCCCGGGTGCCAACCCCTTCATGGGTGACGTGGTGGCTGCGGTAGACCGCTACACCGACATCCCTGCCGCGACGCGCGACAAGCTCAAGGCGCGCATGAAGAACCGGCAGTACGAGGATGTTGCCGTCATCGAGCGTGATGCCATCCGGGGCAAGGCCGAGTACGAGCCGGAGATCCGCGACATGTACTTCGGCCCCGGCAGCATCTGCCGCACCGTCACCCGTGTGAAGTGGAAGCCCGCTACCCAGGAGCGCGGCCTCGTCTACTGCGAGGATGGCCAGTGCATCCTGGTGCCCACCGTATGCCGCAACGTCAGCCGCATCAAGCGCCGGGAAGCCCCGCGCGCCGTGGCCCCGGCGCGGGCCTCGAACGTCGCGTCCTCGACGCGCGAAGAGGTGGCGCCGCTGGAGTTTGAAGCGCCCTCGGCCGGCCCCGTGGCAGCGCCGGGCAGCTTTGCGCAGGCCGTTTTGCCGGTGTCTGACCCGGGCGGCGTGGCCACCCTGGGTGGCTCAACGCCGCGCACCCTCGGGCCTGGCGGCGGCCCGCTGCCTCACTTCGAGCCCGGCCCACCGCCGTTGCCGCCGCGCCGCGTCACCATCACCCAAGGCCCGCCGCCGATCCCGGCCATCCCTGAGCCCTCCACCTGGGCCTTGTTTGGCGCAGGCCTGCTGTTGGTGCTCTACCGCCTGAGCAAGGGCGCCAAGTAACGCCCGGTGTGGCTGCCCTCGTGGGCGGCCACGGCTTCTGGCGTGCCGGCGCACACCAGCGTGCCGCCGCCCGAGCCGCCCTCGGGGCCCATGTCGAGCACCCAGTCTGCGGTCTTGATGACGTCGAGGTTGTGCTCGATCACGACGATGGTGTTGCCGGCATCGCGCAGCTGGTGCAGCACCTTCATCAAGAGCGCGATGTCGCCGAAGTGCAGGCCGGTGGTGGGCTCGTCCAGGATGTAGAGCGTGCGGCCCGTATCGCGCTTGGACAGCTCCAGCGCCAGCTTGACGCGCTGCGCCTCGCCGCCTGAGAGCGTCGTGGCGCTCTGCCCCAGGCGCACGTAGCCAAGGCCCACGTCCAGCAAGGTCTGCAGCTTGCGCGCAATGCTGGGCACGGCGCTGAAGAGCGAGTTGGCGTCCTCCACCGTCATGTTCAGCACTTCGGTGATGTTCTTGCCCTTGTAGAGCACCTCCAGCGTCTCGCGGTTGTAGCGGCGCCCCTGGCAGACGTCGCAGGGCACATAGACGTCGGGCAGGAAGTGCATCTCCACTTTGAGCACGCCGTCGCCTTGACAAGCCTCGCAGCGGCCCCCGGCCACGTTGAAGCTGAAGCGCCCGGGCCCATAGCCGCGTTCCTTGGCGGTGGGCATCTCGGCAAACAGCTCGCGGATGGGTGTGAAGAGGCCCGTGTAGGTGGCTGGGTTGCTGCGCGGCGTGCGGCCAATGGGGCTTTGGTCGACGTTGATGACCTTGTCGAAGCACTCCAGGCCTTCGATCTCGTCATAGGGCGCCGGGTCCGCGTGGCTGTTGTAGAGCTTGCGGGCCACGGCGGCGTAGAGCGTGTCGTTGACCAGGGTGCTCTTGCCCGAGCCCGACACGCCCGTCACGCAGGTGAAGAGCCCGACCGGGAACTCCGCCGTCACGCCCTTCAAGTTGTTGCCTTTGGCGCCCACGATGCGCAGCACCTGAGGGTCGGTCTGCGCTGCGAGCGAATGACGCGTCGTCGGGACCTCGATCCGTTGCCGGCCTGACAGGTAGGCACCCGTGAGCGACTCGGGGTGCGCCGCCACCTCGTCGGGCGTACCTTGGGCAATGATGCGGCCGCCATGCACGCCCGCGCCAGGCCCGAGGTCCAGCACCCAGTCGGCGGCGCGGATGGCGTCTTCGTCGTGCTCCACCACCAGCACCGAGTTGCCGAGGTCGCGCAGGCGCTTGAGCGTGGCGATGAGGCGGTCGTTGTCGCGTTGGTGCAGGCCGATGCTGGGCTCGTCCAGCACGTACATCACGCCCGTCAGCCCTGAGCCGATCTGGCTGGCCAGCCGGATGCGCTGCGCCTCGCCGCCCGAGAGCGTGTCGGCGCTACGGTCGAGGCTCAGGTAATTGAGACCCACATCGTTCAGGAAGCGCAGCCGCGAGGCGATCTCGCGGATCACCTTGGCGCCGATCTCGGCCTTGTTGCCCTTGAGCTGCAGGCCCTCGAAGTAATCCAGCGCCTCGCGCAGCGTCGCGTGCTCGACCTCGTAGATGGGGCGGCCCTTGAAGCCCGCTGGCGCGTCCGCCGGCTGCAGCACCACGTGGCGCGCCTCGCGGCGCAGGCGCGAGCCATGGCAGTCGGGGCAGGGCTTGGCGGCCTGGTAGCGCGCCAGGTCCTCGCGCACGGCCGTCGAGTCGGTCTCGCGGTAGCGGCGCTGCAGGTTGGGCAGGATGCCCTCGAAGGGATGGTGGCGCTTGAGGCTGCGGCGCTTGCCGTTGGCGCCCTGGCTTTCGTAGACGAAGGCGATGTCCACCTCGCCCGAGCCGTGCAGCAGCACCTCGCGGGCCTGCTCGGGCAGTTGCTCCCAAGGCAGCTCCGGGTCGAAGGCGTAGTGCGCCGCGACCGACTCGATCATCGAGTAGGTATAGGGGTTGCGGCGGTCCCAGCCCTTGACGGCGCCACTGGCGATGGAGAGCGTGGGGAAGGCGACCACGCGCTCGGGGTCGAACACCGTGACCTGGCCCAGGCCCTCGCAGGACGGACAGGCGCCGACGGGCGAGTTGAAGGAGAACAGCCGGGGCTCCAGTTCGGGCAGCGAGTAGGAGCACACCGGGCAGGCGAACTTGCTGGAGAAGAGCAGCGTCTCTTCTTTATCCATGTTCAATACCAGCGCTCGCCCGTCCGCCAGCCGCAGCGCGGCTTCAAAGCTTTCGGCCAGGCGCTGACGCAGGCTCTCCAGCGTTTCAGGCCGCAGCTTGACGCGGTCGATCACGACGTCAATGTCGTGCTTTTCGGTCTTCTTGAGCAGCGGGATGTCTGGCGCTTCCACCGTGGCGCCATCGACCCGAAAGCGCACATAGCCCTGGGCCTGCAGGCTGGCAAAGAGGTCCGCGAACTCGCCCTTGCGGTCACGCACCACCGGGGCCAGCAGCATCAGGCGCGAATCCATCGGCATCGCCAGCACGGCGTCCACCATCTGGCTCACGCTCTGGGCCTCCAGCGGCAGGTGGTGGTCGGGGCAGAAGGGCGTGCCCGCGCGGGCATACAAAAGCCGCAGGTAGTCGTGGATCTCCGTCACCGTGCCCACGGTGGAGCGCGGGTTGTGGCTGGTGGCCTTTTGCTCGATGGAGATGGCCGGCGACAGGCCCTCGATCACGTCCACATCGGGCTTGTCCATCAACTGCAGGAACTGCCGCGCGTAGCTGGAGAGGCTCTCGACGTAGCGCCGCTGGCCCTCGGCATACAGCGTGTCAAAGGCCAGCGAGGACTTGCCCGAGCCCGACAGCCCCGTGATCACCACCAGCGCGTGGCGCGGCAGGTCAACGTCGATGTTCTTGAGGTTGTGCGTGCGAGCGCCGCGAACGCGAATGAAGGCGGATTCAGGGGGCCGGGAGACAGGGGACGACATGGCAGTTTTAACAAGCGAACCGGCCATGATAGAGGCCACAATCGCCGCGACTCAAAGGCCGGGGAGGCGCTTGAATTGAAGACCTTGCGTGCAAACTGGCGGCGTGCGCCTTTCGTGACTTGGCTGGCGCTGATGCTGGCCGCTCTTTGCGGCCCGGCCGAGGCCGTCGAGCCGCCGTCGGTGACGGCCTTCTTCCAGCGCGCCCAGGCACGCAACCCCAAGCTCAGCCCCAGCGGCCGCTACCTGGCGATCCAGTCGCTGGGACAGAACAACCGCATGGTGCTGGCCGTGATCGACCTGGAAACCATGTCCGCGCCCAAGGTCGTGGCGGGCTTCCGTGACGCCGACGTCTGGCAGCACGAGTGGGTCAACGAGGGCCGGTTGGTCTTCAATATCTCTGACTCGCCCGATGGCAGCACCAACGTGCGCGGCAATGGGCTGTGGGCGGTGGACCGTGAGGGCGGCCAGTGGCGTCAACTGATCCGGGGCGGTAGCGGCGGGCTGAGCGAGGCCACGCAGTTGGCCGACCGTCGGCTGGAGCCCAATTGGCGATTGCGTGACACCCTCGGTGGTGACGGTGACGAGGTGCTGGTCGAGCGCTGGCCCTGGCGCGACGACATCGGCTCAGCCAGCGTGCAACTGGCGCGGCTGGATACGCGCACGGGCCGCCTCACCCAGCTCAGCACGGGCCTGCCGGACTACGTGCGCCGTTGGGTGCTGGACCAGGACGGCCAGCCACGCCTTGTCGAGGCGCAGCATGCCGGGCGCACCAAGGGCTATCTGCGTGCGGCCGATGGCCGCTGGCAACTGGCCTACGAAGGCGATGCCGATGACGGCAGCCTGGCCGTGCCGGTCTGGTTCGGCCCCGGTGGGCTGGCGTTCAGCGTGCACGGCCACCGTGGCTACAGCGCGCTGTTCCGCATCGATGCCCAGACCTTGCGCCCCGAAGCCGAGCCCCTGGTCCACGCGCCGGGCTATGACTATGCCGGCCACCTGGTGTTTGACCGTGCGGCCAGCACCTTGCTCGGGGTGCACTACGAAACCGACGCGCCCGCCACCGCCTGGTTCCACCCCACGATGAAGGCCTGGCAGGCCGACATCGACGCCAAGCTGCCCGGCACCGCCAATCGCATCGAATGCCAGCGCTGCCTGCAGGCCAGCCACCTGATCGTGACCGCGCGCTCCGACCAGCGGCCGCCCGTCTACCTGCTCTACCGCACCGCCACGCGCCAGTTGCAGGCGCTGGCCGGCCAGCGGCCCGACCTGCCGGTGGCGGCCATGGGCCAGCGGGACTACCACCGCGTCAAGGCCCGTGACGGGCTGGAGATCCCCGTGCTGGTGACGCAGCCGGCGGGCGGTGACCCCAAGCGCAGCCCGACCGTCGTGCTCGTCCACGGCGGCCCGTATGTGCGCGGCACGCGATGGTCCTGGGACCCCGTGGCGCAGTTCCTGGCCAGCCGGGGCTACCTGGTGCTTGAGCCCGAGTTTCGCGGCAGCACGGGCTACGGCGGCAAGCTGTACCGCGCCGGCTGGAAGCAATGGGGCCTGCGCATGCAGGACGACCTGGCCGACACCCTGGCCTGGGCGGTGCGCCAGGGCTGGGCAGACCCCAAGCGCGCCTGCATCGCCGGGGCCAGCTATGGCGGCTATGCGGCCTTGATGGGCGCGGTGACGCAGGGCGACCTCTTCCGCTGCGCCATCAATTGGGTCGGCGTCAGCGACATCGGCCTGCTGTCCAGCATCGACTGGAGCGACGTCAGCGACGAATGGAAGCAATTCGGCATGAAGCGCCTGATCGGTGACCCGGTGGCGGACGCCGCACAGTTGGCGGCCACGTCGCCGCTGCAGCGCGCGGCCGAGATTCGCATCCCCCTGCTGATGGCCTATGGCGGGCTTGATGCGCGCGTGCCCATCAAGCACGGCCAGGCCATGAAGGCGGCGTTGCGGCCCGACCAGGCGCTTGAATGGGTGGACTACCCCGACGAGGGCCACGGGTGGTTCAACCTCAAAACCAATGAAGACTTCTGGGGCCGCGTTGAGCGCTTCCTGGCGCGGCACCTCGCCAGCCCGCCGCCGGCCGGGCCTGGACAGCCCTGAACAGGCCACTGAAACTCGCCCCCGGGCGGTTGCGGCTGGCTGACAATCGCCGCAGTCCTTTGGAGCCCCCTCGTGAGACAGCAGCGCGCCAACGAGTCCCGCAAGCGCCGATCCTGGCTGGACGGATTCATGGCCTACCCGCAGCCCAGCGGCGTGGGCGAAGCCGTCTGGCGCGAGCACATCATGCTGCTCGACCAGATCCTCTATGGCCTCTGGAACCTGGGCGACAACCTCATCTACGCCTGGATGCCCATTGCCCGGGGCCTGCGCGTGCTGGTGGCGCCGCACCCGCTGCTGACCGAGTTTGCGCAGGGCGACGGCATCCAGCCCCCGGGCGAGGTGATCCGCCGCACGCGGCTGCTGGACAAGCTGCTCTCCACCAACGACCCGCTCGACGAGGCCCAGTTCGACGCCGTGGCCGAGGCCCTGGGCGTGACGCCGCGCACCGTGGAGCTGCCGTTCTCGCCCGAGCATGGCCTGGGGCTGCAGCTGATCGCCGCCATCGTGGCGCGCTACGGCATCCGGCTGGTGGAAGACCGGGCTGTCATCCTCTTCGACGCCGTCGGCTTCTCACTGCTCACGCCGCTGCAGCAGGTGGTGCAGCTGAACAGCCTGTCCTGCTCGGTCAATGCGGCCTATGCACGCCTGCTGGACCGCGAGATCAATATCAACTTCGCGCGCACCACCACGGGCGATGGCTTCTACATCTGGAACCGCATGCGCGGCCTGGAAGCCAACATCGAGCTCTACCAGCTGATGCAACTGATCCTGGCCGACAACGCGCTGGCGCGTGAGCGCTCGGCCGAGCCGCGCACCGTGCCGCGCCTGCGCGCCTGCTTCCACGTGGGCTCGCACTACGAGTTCTACCAATCGGAAGGTCTCAACCCCACCTCGTTCAGCTATTTGGTTGGCCAGGTCACCATCGAGCTGGCGCGCATGATCGACAAGGCCCTGCCGGGGCAGATCCTGGTGGGCAAGTTCGACACCGTGATGCGCGACGACGTGTCGGGCGACGAGGTGCGCATCGACAGCCTGGACTTTGTGGACCGCGCCCGCGCCCCGCTGCGCCGGCTCAATGGGCTCAACCTGGCGGGCT
The DNA here is from genome assembly GCF_039872745.1 of Roseateles paludis. Classification (NCBI taxonomy): domain Bacteria; kingdom Pseudomonadati; phylum Pseudomonadota; class Betaproteobacteria; order Burkholderiales; family Sphaerotilaceae; genus Roseateles; species Roseateles paludis. The sequence goes on from NZ_JBDPZD010000001.1 coordinate 1,101,607, forward strand.
CCGAGGTCGAGGAGATTGCCTGCTACCTGACCGGCCGGCGTGACCAGCGCGGGCTCTGGGGCATCAGCGAGTTCACCATCGCCGACAAGCATGGCCTGCCGCACCGCGTCTACAACGCCAAGATCAACATCCACCGCCGCAATGGCGACCCGATCTATCTCGGCTTGCGCGAGGAAGACCTGCCGCCGGCCGCGCATCGAATCACGGCAGAGACGGATTTTTCCGCGCTGACTTGATCTGGCTGGGGGTTGTTTAGCGCTCTGGTGGCAGGTGCGGCCCTAGGATGAAGCGCCCAACCTTTGCGCTGATGCCCGACACGTCTCCCTCCACTGCCGCGCGTGGCCAGCGCCGCCTCATCACCATGCTCTTCGTCGACCTCAGTGGTTCGACGGGCCTGGCCGAGTGGATGGAGGCCGAGCACTACGCCGAGCTGCTGGCCCAGCTCTCTGCGCTGTATGAGCAGGTGGTGCCGCGCCATGGCGGTGCGGTGGCGCGCATCCAGGGCGACGGCGTGCTCGCCATCTTTGGCTACCCCGAGGTGCGCGAGGACGACGGCCGCCGCGCCACCGAGGCCGCGCTGGAGCTGCACACCCTGGTGCGCGGCCTGCGGCCGGCGGGCCCGCTGCCCGAGCACTTCAAGGGCCTGACCCTGCACAGCGGCATTCATGCCGGCGTGGTGTTCGTGGGCGAGGGCGATGCCGTGCGCGGCCGCTACGAGCTGATCGGCAACGCCCCCAACATCGCCGCCCGGTTGGCCGAGAACGCGCGGGCCGACGAGATCCTGGTCAGCCAGGAGACGCTGGGCCTGCAGAGCCATTACTTCGAGACCTCGGCGCGCCGCCAGCTGCATCTGCGCGGGCGGGCCACGCCGATTGGCGTCTACCTCGTCAAGGGGCGGTCGCCGCTGTCGCGCCGCTTCGAGGCCAGTGAGCGCCGCGGCCTCACACCGCTGCAGGGGCGCGCCGCCGAGCTGAGCGTGCTGGACCAAGCGCTCTCGCGGGCTTTTGCGGGCGCCACCTTCTGGGTGGCCGTGCGCGCAGGTGCGGGCCTGGGCAAGACCCGGCTCTGCGAGGAATTCCTGCTGCGCGTGTCCGACCACGCCTGCCAGGTGCATCGGGGCCACTGCGAAAGCTACCTGGTGGCCGAGCCGCTGCAGCCCTGGCTGCAGATGCTGCGTGGCCTGGAGCACTACGTGGGCGGGCCACCCGAGCTGGCCCTGGCGCTGCAGGCGCCGCCCGAGGAGCGTGCCGAGCGCTTGCTGGCGCTCTTTCTTGCGCTGGCTGCCGAGACGGCGCAATTGCTCTTCATCGACGACCTGCAGTGGGCCGACGACGCCAGCCTGCGCCTGCTGCACCAGCTGCGCGACCACGCAGCCCGGCGTCGGCTGCCGGTGCTGCTGCTGACCGCGAGCCGGCCCGCGCTGCCTGGCAGCTATGTGCTGCCCACCACCAGCGGCGCCGACCAGCTGATCGAACTGCCCCCGCTGCCTGAACCCGCCGCCGCCGTGACCGTGAGCCGGCTGCTGCCGCAGGCCGACCCCTTTGTGGCCGCCGAGGTGCAGCGCCATGCCGGCGGCAATCCGCTGTTCCTGGAGGAGCTTTGCCACGCCGCCGCCGAAGCCACCGTGGCCGGCGAGCGTCTTGGCCAGGCGCAGCCCAGCGCGGCCTGGCTGGCGACCTTGATCGAATCCCGCGTCGAACGCCTGCCGCCCGAGCAGGCCGACCTTGTGCGCATCGCCGCTGTGATTGGCACCGTCGTGCCAACCTGGCTCTTGACCGCGCTGACCGGCATCGGCGAGCGTGACGCGGGCGTGCAGGCGCTGGCCGAGCAGGACTTCCTCTTCCCCGACCGCGAGCCCGGTGCGCTGCGCTTCAAGCACGGCATCACGCGCGACGTGGTCTACGACTCCACCGGCCTTCACCTGCGCCAGCAGCTGCATCGCCGCATCGCCGCTCAGCTGCGCGCACGCGGCGCCGAGACAGACAACCTCCACGAGCTGCTGGCTTATCACGACGCGGCGGCCAATGAGTGGCCGCTGGCCGCCCAGCACGCCGAGGCCGCAGGCGACCAGGCCCTGGCCAGCTCGGCGCTGGACCGCGCCAAGCGCCAGTTCCGCGCCGCGCTGGCGGCGCTGGAGTTCCTGCCCGACACGCCGGAGCGTCGGCGCCGCTGGGTCAACATCGCGCAGCGCCTGGGCATGGCTTGCGTGTTCGACGCCTCGCGCGACGACCTGCGCGTGCTGCGCCATGCCGCCGAGTTGGCCCAGGGCCTGGGCGACACCGGCCTGATCGCCCGCACCGATTACTGGCTGGCGTACGTGGGGTATGCGCTGGGCGAGGTGCGTGAGTCTCTGCGCTATGCGCAGGCCGCCGTCAGTTCGGCCGAGGCCTGCCAGGACGGCGCGCTGCTCGCGCAGCTGCCCGGCACGGTGGGGCAGATCCATGCCGCCGCTGCCCATTACCCGGAAGCGCTGGCGCAGTTCGAGCGCGCCATCCAGCGCCAGCGTGAGCGGGCCGACAAGTCCCGCAACCGCGTGGGCCTGGCCTACTCCTTGTGTTGCAAGGCCTATGTGCTGGGCGATCAGGGCGACTTCGATGGCGCCCACGCCGCCTTTGCCGAGGCGCTTGACGCCGTGGCGGACCCCGGGCACGCCGTGCAAGCCAGCATCCAGGGCTGGCGCTCCGCCGTACTGCTTTGGCAGGGCCGCTGGGCCGAGGCGCGCGAGGCGGCCGAGATCTCGCACCGCGTGGGCACCCAGGTGCGCAGCATGTTCACCTGCGCCATGGGCCACGCCGCCAGTGCCTACGCGGCCTGGATGCTAGAGCGCGCGCCCGAGGCGCCGCAGCAGATCCTTGACGCCATCGCCTGGCTGGCCCCGCGCGGTGGCGGGCTGTTCAGCTCGTTCAACCACGCTTGGCTGGCAGAGATCTGCGTGGAGCAGGGCGATATGCGCTGCGCGCGCCATCACATCGCTTGCGCGCTGGCGCGGGCGCGCCAGCAAGACTGGGTGGGCGGGGCCATGGCCTACCGTGCAGCGGCCAAGCTGGCCGTGATGGCCGGGGATAAGGCCCGCGCCCGGCGCTGCCTGGACCTGGCTGCACGCGCCGGCGCACGGCGCGGCTCGGGCCACGAGGCTGCGGTGACGGATTGGGTGCGCGCGGACCTGGGCCTGGCCACAGCTGGCCAGCCGACGCTTGAGGCTGCCGTTCAGCAGCTCAAGCGTCTGGGTATGACGGGCTTTCTCAGCGCCCGTGCTCCTGCGCTGTCTGGATCTGCTCGCTGACGCGGCGCGCCGCCCGCAGCACCAGGCCCTCGTCCAACTGCGCTTGCGGCGCAATCTGGCCGGCGATGGCTTCGAGCTGGTCCGCGTGGTTCATCAATGCCCAGGCGATGGTTGACACCGCCGAGATGCCCCGGCGCTGCATGGCCTCGGGCATGGACATGGTGGCCTGGACCTCGACGTGATGCTTCACGCTCGACACGGCGGCCGGCGCCAGGCCCCAGCTCTCGCACAGCGCCGCGCCCAGCGCGTCATGGCTGACACCGAAGGCCGTGCGCTCCAGCTCCACCAGTTCAGCGTCACGCGTGGCCGCGCGCAGCATGGCGGGGTAGTGCTGGGGGGCATGGCGGTAGAGCACCGCCTTGCCGCATTCCTCAAACAGGCCGGCCGAGTGGGCGGCCCAGGGGTCGATGCCCAGCATCTGCCCCATGCGGCCCATCAACAGCCCGCGCTTGGCGGCGCGGCCCCACACCGGCTCCAACTCCGCCGCCGCCGGGAACGCCGCACGCAGGCCCATCTCGAACGTGATCGCTGCCACCTCGCGCATGCCCAGGTAGGTCAGGGCCTGGTGCACCGTCTGCACCCGGCCCCGCAGGCCATAGAGCGACGAGTTCACTGCCTTCATCACCGCAGCAGCCAGCGCCATGTCGGACTCAACCAGCGCCGAAATGGCCTGCAGATCGATGTCCTCGGCAGCCATCAACAGCGAGAGCTTCACCAGCACTTCTGGTTGGGTGGGGATCTCGATGTCCAGGGAGCGGAGTTGCGGATCAACAGACATGGGGTTCTCCTTGATCCTTGGATCGTACTTAGCCACCGTAGGCCGACCACGCCGTTTTGAGGATCAAGGCCGTGACGACCAGCACGAAAACGCCACGAACGAAGCCCGCGCCGTGCTTGAGCGCGAGCCGTGTGCCAGCCAAGCTACCGGCCACATTGGTCACCGCCATCACCCCCGCCAGCAGCCACCAGACATGGCCCTTGGCCGCAAACAGGCTGATCGCCGCCACATTGCTGGCCAGGTTCATCAGCTTGGCGGCCGCCGAGGCGTGCAGGAAGTCGTAGCCCAGCACCCGCACGAACAGGAAGACGAAGAAGCTGCCCGTGCCCGGGCCGAAGAAGCCGTCGTAAAAGCCCACGACGCCTGCGATGCCGGCCATGGCCAGTTGCTCGCGGCGCCCCTCAAAGCGCGGGGCATGGGCGCGGCCCAGGTCTTTGCGGGCCAGGGTGTAGAGCAGCACGCCCGCCAGCACCCAGGGCAGGGCCTTGCGCAGGCCGTCGGGGCTGGTCAACGTCAAGAGCCAGGCGCCCAGCAAGCTGCCGATCAGGCTCAGCGCGGCGGCCGGCGCCAGGGTCCGCCAGTCCAGTTGCACGCGCCGCAGGTACTGCCCAGCCGCCCAGGTCGTGCCCCAGACGGACGCGCCCTTGTTCGTGCCCATCAGCGTGGCCGGCGCCGCGCCCGGGAAGGCACTGAACAGCGCTGGCAGCAGCACCAGGCCACCCCCGCCAGCCACGGCGTCAATGAAGCCCGCCAGCAGGGAAGCCAGGGCTGCAAAGAGGAAATCAAGCATCAGCGCAAAGGGCAAAAAGAAAGGGCGCCAGACTCACGCCTGGCGCCCGCTTGGCCTTCAGTGTCAGCCGGGATGTGCTGACCGAACTGCTCAATGGTTTGTCTCCTCACCCCGCCTGGTCAAGCGCCGGCTGGTGGCTGGCGCGGACCTCGAGTGGCATGAATGTAGGGTGCCTGATTTATGCGCCAACTTGGGGTAACCCCTGATTACTTTGGAGCGGCTGCCGGGATTTTGCACCAATGAGGTGCGTCCCTCTGGGGAATGCAGGGCCTCATCGGGCTGGTGACAATGGCCGGATGCCCTCATTTAGGCCCCCCTCATTTGCGCATCTGTTGTATCTCTGCCGCAGCCTGATGCTGGCATGTGGGGTCTTGCTGGCGGCTTGTGGGGGTGGCGCCGGCGGCACGGCCACGGGCGGTACCCCCAACTCCGCTGAACCGGCCGATCCGGGCAATGCGTCGCTGCGTCTGGAGTATCTCTGCCGCAGCCTGATGCTGGCATGTGGGGTCTTGCTGGCGGCTTGTGGGGGTGGCGCCGGCGGCACGGCCACGGGCGGTACCCCCAACTCCGCTGAACCGGCCGATCCGGGCAATGCGTCGCTGCGTCTGGAGCTACCGGCCAGCGGCCTCGGCCCTGCCGATCTGGCCGTTGTCGTGGCGGAGGGCGACGCGCAGAGCGAAGCGGTTGCGGCCGCCTACCTCGCCGCCCATGGCGTACCAGCTGGCAACCTGGTGCGTGTGCGCGTCAACACCGCCCTGGAGGCGATCAGCGCGGCCGACTTTGCGCTACTCAAGGCCGATCTCGACGCCAAGCTGCCGCCTACCGCCCAGGCCACAGTGCTGACCTGGGCCCGCCCCACCCGCGTCGAAGGGCCCAGCTGCACCATGTCCATCACCGCCGCCACCGCGTTGGGCTATGACCCGCGCTACTGCTCGGCCAGCGTCTGCGCCACCACGGCCGCCAGCCCCTACTTCGACAGCGAATCGCGCCAGCCCTGGGCTGACCACCGCCTGCGCCCCAGCATGCTGCTCGGGCCCCGCACGCTGGCCGATGCCCATGCCTTGATCCAGCGCGGGGTGGCGTCCATCGCCACCCTGCCGGGAGGCGACGTCTGGGCCGTGCGCACCACCGAGGCCGCACGCAATACCCGCGCGGACGACCTCGCCGCGCTGCCGGGGCTGTGGGGCAGCGCGCTGCGCATCAACTACCTCGACAACGCCGCCGGCCCGGCCAGTGCCAACAGCCTGCGGGACAAGCGCGACGTGCTCGCCTACTTCACTGGCCTGGCCAAGGTCGACCACCTCGCCACCCTGGCCTGGCGACCCGGTGCGCCGGGTGACGCGCTCACGTCCGTCGCGGGCTACCTGCCCACCCCGCCGGGCGGGCAGACCTCGGTGCTGGAGTGGTTGGCCTCGGGGGCGACTGGCAGCTACGGCACCGTTCAGGAGCCCTGCAACTTCACGCAAAAGTTCCCCAAGGCCAGCGTGCTGCTCGACCACTATTGGCGCGGCGCGCGGCTGATCGAGGCGTACTGGAAGTCCGTCGAATGGCCAGGCGAGGGCCTCTTCGTTGGCGACCCCCTGGCCCAGCCTTTCCAGGACGCCCCCAGCCTCAGCGTCGTCAATGGCCAGTACCAAGTCCGCACCCGCAACCTGCGCCCTGGCGCCCGTTACAGCCTTCAGTACCGGCTGGCCGGCAGCAGCACCTGGTCGACCCTGGCCCAGTTCACCGGCACGCGCGGGCAGGTCCTTCAGGCCACCGCGTCGCTGGCGCCCAGTGCCGCTGTCCAGCTGCGTTGGACCGGTCCCTGCGCCGCCGACTCCGCCGCCAGCTGCGCACTGGCGACATCACCGTGACCGAGCACAGGCGCGCGGGGCAGGGCAAGTGGTCAGCCTGTCACGCCTTCTTGGGGGATGCGTCAGGCCTGCACTCGCTGAGAATGTGACGTCCTTGTCATTCAACGATGCCAGCGGGCCTCCTGCCCGCCTTGCCAAAGCCTTCTTGTGACGCCCTCCCGCGCCCTGCGTTCCTGCCTCGTCAGCCTTTGCGCCGGCTCCTTGCTGCTCACGCCCGCGTGGGCCTGCCACCCGGCGCCAGAGGTCACCCAGGCCGCCCTCAACGGCCTGCGCAAGCAGGCTCAGCGCTGTGGCGACCATGCCGTTGCAGCAGTTGGTGCGCTGCAGTTCAACCCGCTGCTGGAGGCCTCCGCCCTGCGCTATGCCCAGGAGCTTTCGTCACGCGACCGCATCGACCACGTGGGCGCTGCGTCCAGCTCCCTGCGCGCGCGGCTGCGCGAGTCGGGCTACGCCATGCGGGTCGCGGGCGAGAACCTCGCTGGCGGCCCTGAAACCCTCGACGAAGCCCTCGCCGGCTGGATCGCCAGCCCCGTGCATTGCGAGAACCTGATGTGGCCCGCCTTCACCGAGTTCGGCCTGGCTTGTGTGCGTGGTGCGGGCAAGTACCAGCGCTATTGGGTGCTGCACCTTGCCCAGCCGACCCACCCTGGCGTGTCGGTCGCGCCGATCAGGATGGCGATGGTGCCGGTGCCCTGAGGCCTGGCCTCAGATCCACCCCAGATCAATCGCCCTCAGCACCGCCTGCGTCCGGTCCCGGACGCCCATCTTGGAGAAGATGGCCGAGCAGTGGTTCTTGATCACGCCTTCGCTGTTGCCGAGCAGGGTGGCGATCTCGGTGTTGCTGCGGCCGCTGGCGACGAGGCGCAGGACCTGAAGCTCTTTGGGGGAGAGCGGGTCGGGGCGGTCGGCGGCGGTGAAGGAGCGGTCGGCGCCGCTGCTGGCGGTGCGGGCTTCCATGCGGGTGGTGAGTGAGGGGCGCAGGGCGGTGCCGCCAGCGTGGACCTCGCGCAGTGCCTCGGTCAGGGTCTCGGGGCGGATGGCCTTGAGCAGAAAGCCGCGGGCGCCAGCGCTGGCGGCTTCGTCAAAGGCGGCGGCGTCATCGAAGGTGGTGAGCAGCACCACGGGCAGGCGCAGGCCGCGTGCGGCGAGGGCGCGGATGAGGCCGAGGCCATCGAGCCTGGGCATGCGCATGTCGGACAGCACGATGTCGGGCGTGTCGTCAACCGCGCACTGGCCCAGCCACTCCAGGGCCTCGGCGCCGTCGCTGGCTTCGCCGACGACGCGCAGGTCGTCCTGCAGGCTGAGCAGGCCCTTGAGGCCTTCGCGCACCAGTTGCTGGTCTTCGACGAGGAGGATCTTGATCTTGTTGCTCATGCCGATCACGCTGTTCGGGGACATTGAAGTTCGATACGAAAGCCGGGGCTGGTGCGCACCACGTGCATCTCGCCGCCGAGCTCGCTCATGCGCTCGGCCATGCCGGTGAGGCCATTGCCGGAGCGGGCAGGCTCCCAGCGTGGCGCACCACGGCCATCATCGTCGATGCTGACGGCGACCTGCCCGCCCTCGGCGCGCAGGCGCACCTGCACGCGTGAGGCGCTGGCATGGCGGACCGAGTTGGTGACCGCCTCCTGAACACAGCGCAACAAGGCCTGGGCGGTGCGGGGGCCCAGGTCGCGCGCAGCGTCGTCGAGGTCGAGTTCGATGCGGGTGCTGACGATGCCGGCGGCCAAGGCCTGCAGCGCAGCGCTGAGGTCGATGCGCTGCGAGCTGCGCTGCTGCGAGACGGACTCGCGCACATCGGCCAGCAGCTGGGCGGCCACGCCCTGGGCCTTGCCCACGGCCTGCGCGGCGCCATCGCGGTCGGCGCGGGTCAGCAGCGCGTCACCAAGTTGCAGGTGCAGATTGAGTGCGGTGAGGTGGTGGCCCATGAGGTCGTGCAACTCGCGGGCGATCTGCATGCGCTCGCTGTAGCGCGTTTGCTCGGCCAGCAGGGCCTCGCCCGACACGCGCTCGGCCAGCACGGCCTGCAGCCAGCGGCGCTTCTCGGCCTCGGCGGCAGCCATGCGCCCCAGGCCAAAGGCCAGGCCGTGCAGGGCCAGCATGGACATCACGAGGCTGAGGCCGTCGAGCCAGGCATTGGCGCCCGAGGTGGCGACTTCAAAGCCCGGCAGCCCCGCCGACACCCAGGCATTGAGCAGCACCTGGCCGGCGGTGAAGAGCAAGGCTGTGCGGGCCGGCAGCAGCACGGCCGCGAGGGCCGTGACGAGGAAGGGCAGGCCTGGCGTGACGGCAAATGCCAGCGCGTCCACCAGCAGCAAGCGCATCAACGCGCGGGGCGGCGAGGCGTCGCCCCGGCCCTCGCTGGCCAGGCGCCAAGCCTGCACCGCGAACACGGCCAGCAGCGCCACGCCGCACAACAGCAAGGCCTTGTCGTTGGGGCTGCCACCCAGGCGGCGGTAGGCCGAAGCGAGCAGGCCGTCATAGGGTTCGCTGCGCATGCCGAGCAGGGCAGCTGCAGCGGCCACCAGCTCCATCACGCAAACGACGAGGGCCGCCAGGCGCAGCACCGTGCTGGGCTGCGCAAGGCGAGCGAGCAGTTGGTCAAGCTTGGATTGCATGGGCGATCACGCCACCGCCGAGGCAGACCTCGCCGTCGTAGACCACAGCGCTCTGGCCCGGGGTCACGGCCCATTGCGGCTGAGGGAAGTGAAGTTGCAGCCGGCCTTCCCGCATCGCCAACGCACAAGGCGCATCAGCCTGGCGGTAGCGCGTCTTGGCGGCGTAGGCGCCGTCATGCGGCGCTGTGCCGGCAACCCAGCTCAGGTCATCGGCCACCAGGGCGGGGCTTTGCAGCAGTGGGTGGTCGTGCCCCTGCACGACGATCAGCGTGTTCTTCTCCAGGTCCTTGGCCGCCACGAACCAAGGCGCGTGATCACCTGCGCCACGCGCGGCGCCTTTCTCCTTGACGCCGCCAATGCCCAGGCCCTGGCGCTGGCCCAGGGTGTAGAAGGACAGCCCGACGTGTTCACCGAGCTTGCGGCCGCGCTCGTCCTTGATGGGGCCGGGCTGGTGGGACAGGTACTTGTTCAGGAACTCGCGGAAGGGCCGCTCGCCGATGAAGCAGATGCCGGTCGAGTCCTTCTTCTTGGCGTTGGGCAGCCCGATCTCGGCGGCAATGCGGCGCACTTCGGTCTTGGGCAGGTCACCCACGGGGAACATGGCCTTGCTGAGCTGGGCCTGGGTCAGGCGGTGCAGGAAGTAGCTCTGGTCCTTGAGTGGGTCCAGGCCTTTGAGCAACTGGAACGCTCCGCCGTCCTCGCGCACCCGCGCGTAGTGGCCGGTGGCGATCTTCTCGGCCCCGAGCCGCATCGCGTGGTCGAGGAAGGCCTTGAACTTGATCTCGGCATTGCACAGCACGTCGGGGTTGGGCGTGCGGCCGGCCTGGTACTCGTGTAGGAAGGACTCGAACACGCGGTCCTTGTACTCGGCGGCGAAGTTGACGTGCTCGATCTCGATGCCGAGCACATCGGCCACCGAGGCGGCGTCCAGGAAGTCCTGACGCGACGAGCAGTACTCGTCATCGTCGTCGTCTTCCCAGTTCTTCATGAAGATGCCGACGACCTCGTGCCCCTGGGCTTTGAGCAGGTGGGCGGTGACGGCGGAATCGACGCCTCCGGACAGGCCGACGACGACGCGCGCTTTCTTCGTTGCAGTCATCGGGCGGGATTGTCCGCCAGGGCGCTGCGGGGCTGGGGTGCCTCAGGCGCCGCCCTGGCGCCGCATCAGGCCGGCCAGCGCTGACTGCTGAAGGCCATCGAGGTTGCCGCTGGATTGCAAGGCGATCAAGGCCGTGTTGAGGCGGCTGGCCAATCGGGCCTGGGTGGCCCACAGCACGTGGTGCACCGGATGCTCGTCAAAGACATGCTCCAGCCGACGCAGCTCGGGCAGGCCGGAGGGGTGCTGGGCGGGGGCATTGGCCATTTCGTTGACCAGCACGACATCGGCCATGTCCGTGGCCAGCAGCCGCCACAGGTCGCGCACGCTGGCACTTTCAACGCGGCGCTGGTTGGGCAGCATCAGCTGCTCCACCCGCAGCACGCCGCGCAGGTGGGCCACACGCAAGGGGGCCAGGTCCTTCCAGTGCAAGGCCTGCAGCGTGGGCTGCAGCGTGTAGGCGCGCATGGCCACGCGGTTCAACGGCGTGGGGAGGGCGATCACGTCCGGATTGGCGGTGAGAAAGTCCGACGCGCGGTGCACATTGGCATCCAACTGGCCTTGGGCCAGCAACTGTCCCGCGCGGCGGGTGGGCAGGTCGACAAAGACCATGGGCTGCCCGATGTCGGCATAGAGCCGGGCGAGGATGGCCTCGCTGACGCCGATCAGCAGGTTGCCGTCACGGTCCCAGGTGCCGACACGCACGGGCGCGGGTTCCGAGGCGCGGGCTGTTCGCGGCGACCCGAGGCCGGCTGCCAAGCTGACCAGACCAGCCAGCATGGGGCGACGCGAAACGGATGGAACAGGGGGATGCATGAGCGGGCAGAAGTTTCCGCCCTCGTCAGGCACTGCCGGCCGGTGGCCGCCGGCGATTCGTGACGGGTGTCACTGACGTGGACCCTTCAGGGTCTGGCCTCCTTGTTGGAGCACCAGCCCGCTGACCGCACGCTGCGCATCGCGCTCGAACTGGATCACCAAGCCCAGCGCCTTGACCTCGACGCGGTCAGGGCCGGTCACTTCGACGGGCACGGCGGGTTGGCCGCTGCCTTGCACCACGAGCTGGCCATCACGCTCGTAGACCTTGAGCTCGAAGCCCGGCACCAGCGGGTAGGTGCCGGCCCAGTCGCGCCAAGCTGGGTTTTGGGCGCTGGGCTTGGGCAAGGTGGCGCCGCGTCGCAGCACCTCCACGCTGCCGCCACCCTGTCGCCAGGCAAAGCGCAGCACCCGGCCATCAGGCTCGCGCTGAGGGGCGAGCAAGGCACTGATGGCCTGCAGCGGGTAGAGGTCGCCCCGGCTGTCGTAGCCCAGCGCAAAGGCGGGTTGCCCCGTGACCTGCAGCTCCAGGCCCTCAGCGCGGGGGCGCAGCGTCAGCGTCTGGCCCATGAAGTCGTAGTCGCCCGACAGGGCATCGCGCAGGCTGGCGGGCAGCGGCTGGGCGCGGCGTGGTGCTTGCGGCTGGGGCTGCAGGCCCAGCAAGGCTAACCCCAGGTCACCGAGTGAGCCGAGATCGGCCAGGGCGGTGTCGGCCAGGATCACCACGGCCTGCTGCTTGGCAGGGCGCAGCAGCACGAGCGACGAGAAACCGCCGGTGCCGCCTTCGTGGCCGATCAGGGTTTCGCCGTTGTGGGCGGATAGCAGCCAGTTCATTGCAAACCCATGGGCCACCGGTTGCTGCACGCGGCGCAGCGCCGGGGCTAGCGGGCCGCTCGGTGCCAGCAAGGCGCGGGCATAGGCGGCGAGGTCGTCCAGGGGCATGCGCAGCATGCCAATGCCGGCCAGGTTGGGCGTGATGGTCCAGGGCGGCGTGGGCTCACCCGTGCTGAGGTGGCCGGGGGTCTGGCCGGCGGGATTCAACCCTGCATGCTTGAGGCCCAACGGCTTGAAGACGCGCTCGCGCAGCGCGGCTTCCAAGCCGCTCTCCTCGGCCCGGGCCACGGCCATCGAGAGCACCATCATCCCGAAGTTGGAGTAGACCGGGCGGCTGCCGATGGGGGACTGCAGCGGGCTGCTGGCCAAGTCGGCCAGCAACTGCGCCTCAGTCAGGTGGGCATAGGGGTCCTGCTGACGGCCGCGCTGCAGCGAGGGTGGTGCTGCCGGGAGACCGCTGCTGTGGGTGACCAGGTCGCGCACGGTGATCTGGCGGTCGCCCTGGCGCGGCACCTGCGTGCCCGCAGGGAGGTGCTTGGCAATCGGGTCGTCGAGCGACCAGCGCCCGCGCTCGATCAGGTCGGCCACCAGCAGGGCGGTGAAGGTTTTGCTGACCGATCCGATCTCGAAGGCGGCCTGCGGCTTGGGCGCGTCTGTGGTGCGGGCACAGAAGTCGGCGCGGCGCAGCCCCTGCGGCTCGACGATGGCGGCCTGCACGCAGGTGCCGGTGCGGTCGCCGTCGAAGCGGGCCTTGAGCGTGCGCTCGATGGCGGGGTCCTGTGGCGCCGTGGCTGCGTCGGACTGCAGCGGCCAGCTCAGCAGCAGGGCGAGCACGGGCAGCAGCAAGGGCAGGGACAGGGGCGAGGTTCGGTCGGGGGTTGTGATTGCCATGGGGGCTCCTGCGGGTCGAGGCGGCGCAGTGTCCGGAGCGGCGCGTTAGGACGGCATAAGTGTCAGCGGCTGGCTCAAGGACCCGTGGCTGAAGACGGCGTCAAGTGGCAGGTGCCGCCCTGCTGCGTGGTCGCGCACGCATTGCAGCACCAGCGGGCTGCGGTGCCGGGCCTGGCAGGCGGTCAGCTCGTCCAGGCTGAGCCAGAGCGTGCGGCGGATGCCATCGTCCAGCGCGCGCCCGGCGATGGCCTCGCCCACAGTGCCGCTGTAGGCCAGGCGCACATAGGTGACGTCGTCTTGCGTTGCCGGGCGCAGGAAGCGGGCCAGGTAGACGCCGAGGAAGGCGGTGGGCGTGAAGGGCCGGGCGGTTTCCTCCAGCGCCTCGCGCACCACGGCGTCCAGCGGCGATTCACCCTGCTCCAGGTGGCCGGCCGGGTTGTTGAGCCGCAGGCCTTCGGGGGTGTCTTCCTCGACGAACAGGTAGCGCCCGTCCTGCTCGATCACGGCCGCGACGGTGACGCTGGGCTTGAAACGCTGACTCATGTCTTGAGCTTCCTCTGGCAATCCCGCTCCGGGGGATGCCTGGCATTGTGTAAGCTGGCCTGATTCGATTGCCGGAGGCAGCTCATGCAGATTGGCGTCCCTCGCGAGCGCGAGGCCGGAGAGACCCGCGTCGCCGTCACCCCCGAAACGGCCAAGAAGCTCAAGGCGCAGGGCCATGTGTTGCGCGTTGAGCGCGGCGCCGGCCTGGCGGCTAGCAGCACGGACGCAGCCTACGAAGCCGTGGGCTGCGAGATCGTGGACCAGGCTGCTGCGCTGGGCTGTGAGCTGGTGCTCAAGGTGCGCAGCCCCTTGGCCGACGAGCGCGCGCTGATGAAGCCGGGCACAGCCCTGGTCGGCATGCTCAACCCCTTTGACCGCCCGGGCCTGGAGGCGCTGGCCGCAGCCGGCCTCACCAGCTTTGCGCTGGAGGCTGCGCCGCGCACCACGCGGGCGCAGAGCATGGACGTGCTGTCCAGCCAGGCCAATATCGCCGGCTACAAGGCCGTGATGGTGGCGGCGGACAAGTACCAGCGCTTCTTCCCGATGCTGATGACCGCAGCCGGCACCGTGAAGGCGGCGCGCGTGGTCATCCTCGGCGTGGGCGTGGCCGGCCTGCAGGCGATTGCCACGGCCAAGCGGCTGGGCGCCGTGATTGAGGCCAGCGATGTGCGGCCGTCGGTCAAGGAGCAGGTCGAGTCGCTCGGCGCCAAGTTCATCGACGTGCCCTACGAGACCGCTGAAGAGAAAGAGGCTGCCGAGGGCGTGGGTGGCTATGCCCGCCCGATGCCCCCGAGCTGGCTGGAGCGCCAGAAGCTGGAAGTGGCCAAGCGCGTGGCGCAGGCCGATGTGGTGATCTCCACCGCCCTGATCCCCGGCCGCGCCGCGCCCACGCTCATCACCGAGGCCATGGTGCAGAGCATGAAGCCGGGTTCGGTGATCGTGGACATCGCGGCCGGCAAGGGGCCTGAAGGCGTCGGCGGCAACTGCCCGCTGACCGAGGCTGGCAAGACGGTGGTCAAGCATGGCGTGACCCTCGTGGGCGAGACCAACCTGCCGGCCCTGGTGGCGGCGGATGCGTCGGCGCTCTATGCACGCAATGTGCTGGACTTTCTCAAGCTCGTCATCACCAAGGAGGGCACGTTCAGCGTGCCGCTGGATGACGACATCGTCGCGGCCTGCCGCGTGACCCAAGACGGACAAGTGACGAGGGCCTGAAGATGGAAATGGTTGACCACACGATCATCAACTTGATCATTTTTGTGCTGGCCATCTACGTGGGCTACCACGTCGTCTGGACGGTGACACCCGCGCTGCACACGCCGCTGATGGCGGTGACCAATGCGATCTCGGCCATCGTCATCGTCGGCGCCATGCTGGCGGCGGCGCTGACCAGTCTTCCGCTGGCCAAGGCGGCGGGTGTGCTGGCCGTGGCGCTGGCGGCGGTGAACATCTTTGGCGGCTTCCTCGTCACGCGGCGCATGCTGGAGATGTTCAAGAAGAAGGACAAGCCCGCCAAGCCTGCCAGTCAGGCCGGGGAGAAGTGACATGAGCCTCAACCTCGTCACCCTGCTCTACCTGCTCGCCAGCATCTGTTTCATCCAGGCGCTCAAGGGGCTGTCGCACCCCACCACGTCGATTCGCGGCAATCTCTTCGGCATGGCCGGCATGACGATTGCCGTGCTGACCACGGCGGCCTTGATCGTCAAGCTGGCGGGCGAGGGTAGTGGCCTCTTGTGGGTGCTGATCGGCCTGGTGGCCGGCGGCGGCTATGGGGCCTGGAAGGCCAAGACGGTCGAGATGACCAAGATGCCGGAGCTGGTCGCCTTCTTCCACAGCATGATCGGCCTGGCGGCCGTGGCGATTGCGGTGGCGGCGGTGGTCGAGCCGTCGGCCTTTGGCATCGCGCCAGCAGGCGGCACGCACATCCCGGGCGGCAATCGGGTGGAGCTGGCGCTGGGCGCCTTCATCGGGGCCATCACCTTCACCGGCTCGGTCATCGCCTGGGGCAAGCTTTCGGGGACCAGCAAGTTCCGGCTCTTCAAGGGCGCGCCTGTGGTCTTCAAGGGCCAGCATGCCTTGAATGCGGTGCTTGGTCTGGCGGCACTGTTCTTCGTCTTCGGCTTCTGGCACAGCCAGAGCGCGATGGACTTCTGGCTCATCGTGGCGCTGGGCTTCGTGCTCGGCGTGACGCTGATCATCCCGATCGGCGGGGCCGACATGCCGGTGGTGGTCAGCATGCTCAACAGCTACTCGGGCTGGGCGGCGGCGGGCATTGGCTTCTCGCTCAACAACCCGATGCTGATCATCGCGGGCTCGCTGGTGGGCTCGTCGGGCGCCATCCTCAGCTACATCATGTGCAAGGCCATGAACAGGGCCTTCCTGAACGTGATCCTGGGTGGCTTTGGCGGTGAGGCCACCGCCGCCGCCGGTGCCACGCAGCAGCGCAGCGTCAAGAGCGGCAGTGCCGACGATGCGGCCTTCGTGCTCGGCAACGCCGAGACTGTCGTCATCGTGCCCGGCTATGGCCTGGCCGTGGCGCGCGCCCAGCATGCGGTCAAGGAGCTGGCGCAGAAGCTCACCGAGAAGGGCATCACCGTCAAGTACGCCATCCACCCGGTGGCCGGCCGCATGCCGGGCCACATGAACGTGCTGCTGGCCGAGGCCGAGGTGCCGTATGACCAGGTCTTCGAGATGGAAGACATCAATGCCGAGTTCGGCCAGGCCGACGTGGCCATCATCCTCGGCGCCAACGACGTGGTGAACCCGGCCGCGCACATCAAGGGCAGCCCCATCTACGGCATGCCCATCCTCGAAGCGCACAAGGCCAAGACGGTGATCGTCAACAAGCGCTCGATGGCGGCCGGCTATGCGGGCCTGGACAACGAACTCTTCTACATGGACAAGACCATGATGGTGTTCGGCGATGCGAAGAAGGTCGTTGAGGACATGGTCAAGGCTGTCGAATAGACCCGCATCTCTAAAGCGCCAGGCGCCCCATTTCCCTCTGGGAATGGGGCGTTTTCGCTATCGAATCCCCTCATAGGGGCGCTGTCAGCCTTCGGTCAGAATCGTCTCTGAAACCCAATGTACCCAGGAGACGACCCATGGACCCGATCTGGCTGAAGCGCTACCCGCCCGAGGTGCCGCAGTCCGTCGATCCGTCGGTCTACCCGACGCTGCTGGACCTGCTCGACTCGGCGCTCAAGAAGCACGCCGCGCAGCCTGCCTACCTGATGATGGGCAAGCGCGTGAGCTTTGCCGACGTCGATGCCGCCTCGCGCGCCCTGGCCGCGTATCTGCAGGGACTGGGCCTGGAGAAGGGTGATCGCGTCGCGATCATGATGCCCAACGTCTTCCAGTACCCGGTGGCGGTGGCCGCCGTGTTGCGCGCGGGCTTTGTGGTGGTCAACACCAACCCGCTCTACACGCCGCGCGAGCTGGAGCACCAGCTCAAGGACTCGGGCGCCAAGGCTATCGTCATCTTCGAGAACTTCGCGTCGGTGCTGCAGCAGGTCATTGCCAACGTCCCGACCAAGCACGTCATCCTGGCCTCGATGGGCGACATGCTGGGCTTCCTCAAGGGCGCCATCGTCAACTACGTGGTGCGCAACGTGAAGAAGATGGTGCCGGCCTACAGCCTGCCGGGCGCCGTGCGCTTCAACGACGCCGTCTCGCGCGGGCGGGGCATGAGCTATCGCGCCCCCAAGCTCACCCCCGACGACGTGGCCGTGCTGCAGTACACCGGCGGCACCACGGGCGTGTCCAAGGGCGCCGTGCTGCTGCACCGCAATCTGGTCGCCAATCTGCTGCAGTGCGAGGCCTGGTACCAGCCGGCCCTCAAGAAGGTGCCGCAAGGCGAGCAGATCGTCACGATCTGTGCGCTGCCGCTGTATCACATCTTCGGTTTCAACACGAACATGATGCTGTCGCTGCACATGGGCGGCGCGAATGTCTTGATTCCCAACCCGCGGGACCTGCCCGGGCTCTTCAAGGAGCTGCGGCAGCACCGCTTCCACAGCTTCCCGGCAGTCAATACGCTCTTCATGGCCATGGCCAACCATCCCGAGTTCTCGACCGTGGACTGGAGCGCCCTCGTGATCTCCGTGGGCGGCGGCATGGCGGTGCAGCAGGCCACGGCCAAGCTCTGGCTGGAGAAGACGGGCTGCCCCATCGTCGAGGGCTACGGCCTCTCGGAGACCAGCCCCACGCTCACCTGCAACCCAACCGACAGCAGCGCCTACAGTGGCACCATCGGCCTGCCGCTGCCGCTGACCGACATCCGCCTGCTCGACGACGACGGCCAGGAAGTGCCCATGGGCCAGCCGGGCGAGATCGCCGCCAAGGGCCCGCAGGTGATGGCCGGCTACTGGCAGCGCCCCGACGAAACCGCCAAGGTCATGACGGCGGATGGCTACTTCCGCACCGGCGACGTGGGCGTGGTGGACGAGCGTGGCTACTTCAAGATCGTGGACCGCAAGAAGGACATGATCCTGGTCAGCGGCTTCAACGTGTACCCCAACGAGGTCGAAGACGTGCTGACCCAGATGCCCGGCGTGCTGGAGTGCGCGGCGGTGGGTGTGCCTGATGCCAAGTCCGGCGAGGCGGTCAAGGTCGTGCTGGTGCGCAAAGACCCCAACTTGTCTGAGGCCGATGTGCGTGCCTTTTGCGAAGCCAACTTGACCGGCTACAAACGGCCCAAGATCGTCGAGTTCCGCACCGACCTGCCCAAGACGCCGGTCGGCAAGGTGCTGCGACGTGAACTGCGAGACAAGGCCTGAACCCCGTGCTTGACGCCCACCCCATCAAGACCGAAGCCGGCCGTGCCGAGATCAAGGCGCGTGCGCTGCCCTTGACGCGCTCGGCGCGCAATCTGCTGCTGGTCGTGGACGGTGGCCGCACCGGGCGCGAATGGCTGACCATGGTCCACGGCCTGACCGAGGAAGACCTGCGCGTGCTGTACGAGCACGGGCTGGTCGCCCCCAAGTCGTCGGTGCCGATGGGGTTTGGGGCGCCCCAGGCCGCTCCGCCTGCGCCGGCTCCTGCCCCGGTGGCGGCCGCAGCACCCGCGCCGGCCATGTCCGAGGCTTCGGCCACCCCAGTCCGCCCCGGCCTGCCCACGCTGGACCGCGCCGCGCTCTACACCTACCTCAGTGGCGAAGGTGGCAAGTTGCTGGGCGCCCTCAAGCGCTATGGCTTTGCGCTGGAGGTTGAGCGCGCCGACAGCCTGGAAGCCCTGCAGAAGCTGGGCCTGGATCTGGTCGAGAAGGTGGCGGCCAGCAAGGGCCCGCAGGCGGCCCTCGAAGTGCGCCGCGCACTTGGGATCCAATAGCGGGGATGCCTCCCCGCTTGTTTGTGGACGGCCCGCTGCCGAGTGCGGGCGCCAGTTTTGCCTTGCCCCCCACCGCTGCACGCCACGTGCAGGTGCTGCGCCTGCAGCCGGGTGATGCGCTCGTGCTCTTCGATGGCAGCGGCCCCGAGTGGTCGGCCACCGTCACGGCCATGGGCCGGCAAAGTGTCGAGGTCGAAATGGGCTTGCCCAGCCCCGCGCAGCGCGAGCTGACACAGACCGTGCGCCTGGCCGTGGTGATGCCCGCCAATGACCGCATGGACGGCGTGATCGAGAAGGCGACCGAGCTGGGCGCTGTTGCCATCCAGCCCCTGATGAGCGAACGCTCGGTGCTGCGCCTGAGCGGCGAGCGGGCCGACAAGAAGCGCCAGCACTGGCGTGGCGTGGCCATCGCGGCGGCCGAGCAATGCGGCCGCAGCCGCGTGCCCGAGATTGCCCCGGTGCTGAGCCTGGCCCAATGGCTGGGCGCGCTGCCGCCATTGGCCGCCGGTGAAGCCCGCGCTGTGCTGAGCCCGACGGCGACGCCAGGTCTTGCTGCCCTGGCCCGCGCCGAGCTCGTGACCACGCTCAGCGGCCCCGAGGGCGGGCTCAGCGACGCCGAGATCGCGCAGGCCTGCGCGGCAGGCTTTGCGCCTTTGCAGCTCGGGCCTCGCATCCTGCGCGCCGACACCGCGCCGCTGGCCGTGCTGGGCTGGCTGGCCTTGCAAGGCTTGCATGGCTGAGTTGCGCGCTTTGCACGAGCGCGACTGAGTTGCGCCGCTAGAGTCGGCTGCATGAACCGCAAGCTCCTGCTCCTCGTGCTGGCCCAGGGCCTGCTGCTCACCAACAACATCTGCTTCATCGCCATCAATGGCCTCGTGGGCCTCGCGTTGGCGCCGCAGGCCTGGATGGCGACCTTGCCCATCTGTGGCTATGTCGCGGGTGGGGCGCTGTTTGCGCGGATGGTGGGTCGGCATCAACTGGCCTGGGGGCGGCGGCGCGCCTTCCAGGTGGGTTTGTTGGTGGCCATGATCAGCTGCGCACTGGCCGGCTGGGCGGTGTGGGCGCACAACTTCTGGGGCGTGGTGGCGGCCACCGTGGTGGCGGGCTACTACAACGCCAATGGCGCGCTGTACCGCTTTGCGGCGGTGGAGCTGGTGGCCCCCGAGCGGCGAGAGACGGCTATCTCCTGGGTGCTGGCCGGTGGCTGCCTGGGAGCGGCGGTCGGGCCCTGGCTGGCGCGTGAGAGCAAGACGCTCTTCATCACCCCTTTTCTCGGCGCCTATGTGCTCTTGATTGGCGTGGCGGTGCTGGGGCTGGTGCTGATCTCGCTGATCGACTTCCCCGCGCTGCCGCAGCCCGTCGCCGGGCAAACAGGCCGCAGCTCGGGCGAGCTGATGCGCCAGCCGGTGTTCCTGGTGGCCGTGCTGGCCAGCGCGCTTGGCTATGGCGTCATGAATTTGCTGATGGCCGCCACACCCATCGCCATGGGCCAGTGCGGCCTGCCCTTCAGCGACTCGACCTGGGTGCTGCAGTGGCATGTGCTGGGGATGTTCGTGCCCAGCTTCTTCACGGGTGCAGTGATCAAGCGCGTGGGCGTGCTGCCGGTGCTGTGGGTGGGCGTGCTGCTCAATCTGGGCTGCGTGGCCGTGGCGCTCAGCGGCCAGGGCCTCGAACAGTTCACCGTGGCCCTGCTGCTGCTGGGCGTGGGCTGGAACTTCCTCTACGTGGGCGGCACCACACTCTTCACCCAGGCCTACCGGCCCGAGGAAAAGACCCGCGCCCAGGGCCTGATGGACACCTGGGTCTACCTGACCATGACCCTGACCTCGTTCTCCTCCGGCGCCCTCGTCACCACCGGCGGCTGGGTCTGGATGAACGAGGCCAGCCTGCTGCCCATCCTGTTGGCGGGGCTGGCGCTGGCCTGGCTCGGGCTCAAGCGCCGAGCAGGCGCGGTGACTGTGGGCTGACCACGAAGCTGGCCGCCGTGCGGATGCCGGGCTCGTTGGTGGCCACGCTGTCCACCACGCGGAAGTCGCAGCGCAGCTGCTGCGGTGTCAGTTCCAGCAGCGCATAGCCGCAGTCGTTGCCGCTGGCGTAGCGCGACAGCGGGTTGGCCGCCAGGATGCCCGGCGTGCGACTCGGGAAGAAGGACTTCATCGTGATGCCGGCACCGACGAACTCGGTCGCCACGGGCTGGCCCTCGGCGGTTTGCAAGTCGTTGGCCCAGTTTTCGTGCAGGTCGCCACCGAGGAAGACCGCGCCGCCGATCTGCTGGGCGCGCAGGGCCTCCAGCAGGCGCTCGCGGTCCTGCGGGTAGCCGTCCCAGCCATCGGCCCAGATGCGGTGGCCGCCGCCAAACGGGATACGGCGCGGCGCCACCATGGTGGTCTGCAGGATGAGGTTCCAGGTGCGTGCCTGCTGGCCCAGGCTGTCGTGCAGCCACCGCGCCTGTGCGGCGCCCAGCAGGCTGTGCTCCGGGCTGCGCAGGGCCTTGCAGTCGTCAGGGTCGATCAGCGACGCAAGGCCGCGGCAGGCGTGCGGGCTGCGGTACTGGCGGCAGTCCAGCAGGTGCAGGCTCGCGAGGCGGCCCCAGGCGCGGTGGCCGTAAAGACGCAGTTCCTCGCCTTGCTCGGTCAGGCCCAGCAGGCCGCGCTGCAGGCTGGCCAGCGGCAGAGGCATGTGCTCGTAGTAGGCCTGGTAGGCGGCGGCGCGGCGGCGTGCATCGCGCGAGGTCAGGCCACGCAGCGGGCCGCCGGCGTAGTCGTTCATCACCTCGTGGTCGTCCCAGGTCAACAGCCAGGGCACGGCGGCGTGCGCGGCCTGCAGCGTGGGCTCGCGCTTGTGGGTCTCGTAGTGCAGGCGGTAGCCGTAGAGGTCGCTGGCAGGCAGCAGGCCCTGGGGCAGTGCGGCCGACGGGTAGGCGCCGGATTCGTAGATGTAGTCGCCCACGAAGGCGATCAGGTCCACGTCCTCTTCCAGCAGCCGCGTGTAGGCGCCAAAGTGCCCAGCCCCGAGGCGCTGGCAGGACGCAAAGGCCAGGTGCAGGCGGTCCTTGGGCTGGTCGGGCGCGGGCAGGGTGCGCGTGCGGCCGGCGGGGCTGACGGCATCGCCCAGCATGAAGCGGTAGTAGAGGACGGTGTCGGCCGGCAGGCCTTGGGGCTCGACGTGCACGCTGTGCGCGAGCATCGGCAGGGCCTGCACGCTGCCCTGGCGCAGCAGCTGCGTGAAGCCCGGGTCGGTGGCCAGCTCCCAGCGCAGCTCCAGGGTCTGCGTGGCCCAGGGGTTGTTCAGCGGGTTGAGCGGCAGCGCGCGGGTCCAGAGCACGACGCTGCTGTCGGTCGGGCTGCCGCTGGCCACCCCGAGCTGGAAGGGATAGGCCTCCAGGCGCGGCGCCGCCGTGCTGGCAACGGCCAGGCGGCCCAGGCTTGCGGCCGTCAGCGCGGCCAGCAGCTGGCGGCGCTTCATGGGCTCACTCGCCTTCGACGGGTTCTGCCGGCTTGCGGGCCGAGCCCTTGACGAGGTCGAAGCGGAACAGCCGGCACTCGATGGGACCGTTCCACATCGGCACGCGGCGCGACTCCTTGAGCCGCATCTTGCTGGGCAGCTTCATGTCGGGGCTCAGCATCCAGGCCGTCCAGCCCGCTTCATGCTGGGTGTACTGGCGCTTCCAGTGCGCCGCCAGGCGGGGGAAGAAATCGTCGCCACCGTCGCGAGCCTCGCTGCCGCCAGCATCGCGCGTCAGTGCTGCCTTACCGCGCACCTCGATGCGCTCGCCATAGGGCGGGTTCATCAGGATGCTGCCGCGGAGGCCCTCGGGCAGCGCGGGCGCCGGGCGCTCCAGCGCATCGCCGCCGTTGAACTGGATGTATTGCGCCACGCCCGCACGCTCGGCGTTGCGGCGCGCGAAGTCGACCATCCGGAAGGCCACGTCAGATGCATAGATGGGCACGCTCGGCGGGTGGATGCGCGCGCGGGCGGCTTGCGTCATCTCGCCCCAGGCGGCGCGCAGCTTCTGGAAGGGCAACTGCCGCTCAAAGGCAAAGCGCCGCTGCAGGCCGGGTGCGGTGTCGGTGGCGATCAGCGCGGCCTCGATGGGGATGGTGCCCGAGCCGCAGCAAGGGTCGTGCAGCGCACTGTCGCCGCGCCACTCGGCGGCCGCGAGCATGGCAGCAGCGAGCGTCTCCTTCAGCGGAGCGTCGCCCTTGTCGATGCGCCAGCCGCGCTTGAAGAGCGGCTCGCCCGAGGTATCCACGTAAAGCGCCGCGCGCTCGGGGCCGACGTGCAGCACCACGGGCAGGTCGGGCCGGCTGGTGTCCACGCTGGGGCGCTCGCCCGTGTGCTCGCGCAGTTGGTCGCAGATGGCGTCCTTGATGCGCAGCGCCGCGAAGTTGAGGCTTTGCAGCGGCGAGCGCTGGGCCGTGACGTCCACGCGCAGCGTGTGCTGGGGGGTGATCCAGTCGCGCCAGTCCACGCGCAAGGCCAGCGCGTAGAGGTCGTCTTCATGCCGGTAGGGGTCCTCGATCAGTTCAACCAGCACGCGCTGGCCGAGGCGGGTTTCAAGGTTGATGCGCATGGCATCTTCCAGGCTGCCTTGCAGGCCGCAGCCGCCGCGCAGGGCCTGGACTTTGCTGCGCACGCCGGGCGGCAGGAAGGCCTTGAGCTCGGCTTCGAGCAGGGGTTCCACCCCGGAGGCGCAGGGGACGAAGAGGGAAAGCTTGGAGGAGGGCGGCACGGGTGGGATTGTCGCCGCGCGTCCGCAAGAAAAAGAGCCCGCCGGGTGGCGGGCTCGAAGACTTCGAAGTGCGCTTTTGTTGGAGGTGCTTGGGCGGTCGGGAGGGTGTCGCGAGGGTTGCCTCGCGTCAGTCCCTGCCGCTTGTCCTCTCCATATCAGGAACCATGCCAAACGCCAGACTCCTTGGGCGCACAAGGAGTTAGCGGCGTTGGCCGGTGCGCGCAGCGGCGCTGTGTCGCCTTTGCCGACACCCGCAGGCGCGGGGTCGGTGGCAGCGTGTGGTCAGCCGTGGCCCCGGGCGAGTCGGAACACGCCCACCGTCTCCACCAGGTGGTTGGCCTGCTGCTGCAGGCTCTCGGAGGCGGAGGCGCTCTCTTCCACCAAGGCGGCGTTCTGCTGCGTGACCTGGTCCAGCTGGCCGACGGCCTGGTTGATCTGGGCGATGCCGCGCGTCTGCTCCTGCGTGGCGGCGCTGATCTCGGCGATCAGGCTGCTGACCTTCTGCACCTGATCGACGATGTCGGTCATGGTGACGCCGGCATCGGCCACCAGCGAGCTGCCGGTCTCGACGTTCTCCATGCTGGCGCCGATGAGGGTCTTGATCTCGCGCGCGGCCTGGGCCGAGCGCTGGGCCAGGGCCCGCACCTCGGCGGCCACGACGGCAAAGCCCCGCCCTTGCTCGCCGGCCCGGGCCGCCTCGACGGCGGCGTTCAGGGCCAGGATATTGGTCTGGAAGGCGATGCCGTCGATCACGCCGATGATGTCGGTGATCTTGCGCGAGCTTTGTTGGATGGCGCTCATGGTCTCGACCACCTGGGCCACCACCGAGCCGCCCTTGGCCGCCGATTCACTGGCTTGGCCAGCCAGGGTCGAGGCGCTCTGTGCGGTGTCGGCGGTGTTGCGCACGGTGGAGGTCAGCTCCTCCATCGAGGCGGCGGTCTGTTCGAGGTTGGCGGCCTGCTGCTCGGTGCGCTGACTCAGGTCCGAGTTGCCGGCCACGATCTCGACGGTCGCGGTCTGCATGGTCTCGGCCGAGGCACGGACGGTCTGCATGATGCGGCTCAGGTCGCCGTTGACGGCATGCAGCGCATGCATCAGCCGGCCGATCTCGTCGTTCGAGTGCTCGTGGATTTCGCGCGAGAGGTCGCCTTCGGCGATGGACTGGGCGATCGACACCGCCTCGGCCAGCGGCTGCGTGATGCTGAGCTGGATGCGCCAGGCCACCATGCCGCCCACCAGCAGCGCCGCCACCGACAGCCCGATGATCAGCCACACCGACACGCGGTAGCTGGCGGTCGCGGCTTCGTCGCGCCGGCTGGAGGAGACCTTGATGCTGTCGATCACCTCGTCCAGCGCTTTGACGTGCGCGACCTGGGCGGGGCGCAGCTGGTCGCGGATCATGGCCGAGGCCCCGGCCATGTCATCGCTCATGGTCAGGTTGACGATCTTCTCGATCATGCCCTTGGTGCTGGCCAGCGCGCTGGCGGCGCGGGCCAAAGCGTCACGCGTAGCAGGTTCGTTCTGCACCAGCGCGGCCAGGCTGTCCGAGGTCTTTTCGTAGTCGGCACGGGCCGCCTTCATCAGGTCGAATTCCTTCTTCTTGAAGGCCATGTCGTCCTGCATGATCACGTCGCGGATGGTCACGCTCTGGTAGCGCGCCAGGTCTCTGAGCTTGCTGGCCAGGCGTTCCGGCGCTTCGCCCGTGACGGCGGCCAGATCGGACTTGAGCGAGGCCAGGCGGCCGAGCGACAGCATGCTGATGATGCCGAGCAGGATCAGCACGGTGGCAAAGCCGGCCGCAAGGCGGTGTCCGACTTTGAGGGAGTTGAGCATGTCTTGCTCCTGGGAACGGTTGTGCATCCAGCCGGGCCGCTAGCAGCCCGGCACGCTTTCACTTCGCGCTATCACTTGGCGGTTACGGCGCCGTGCAGCACGCCGATGGGCTTGCCGTGGTCCAGCACCGGCGCTGACACGTGCACGCTGGGCACCTGGGTCGAGGTGTCGGGCTTGATCTCGTCAGCGGCCCAGGCCTGGCCCTTGAGGGCTTGTGCAAAGACCGGGCGCGTCGCGTTGTTCCAGATCAGCGGGCGCACGCTGGCGCCAACGAGGTTGCCCTTCTGGTCGCGCAGCAGCAGTTTGTTGATGTTGTCGTCTTCCTGCTCCCACTTGGCGATCTGCAGGCTGACCTTGGACTTGAGCAGGGCCTGGATGAAGGCGTCGGAGTCCGGCAGATCGACCCACTTGCCATTGGTCATGCCGCCGTCGCCCTTGGCATTGGCGTCCTTGATGGCGGCGATCACACCGGGGTCGGCTGCCAGCGCGACCAGGCGGGTCTTGGCCTTGTCCACTTTGGCTTGCACTTCTGGAGGCAATGCGGCGGAGGCGGTGCTGACGACGAACCCGACAGCGACGAGGGCCGTCGCGAAAAGCTTGCTGGACACGGAAGAAATGGACATGGGGAGCCTCTCCTGAAAAGTTGACGCTGCGAGCGCAGGCGCCGACAACAAGGAGAGCCATGGGGTCAACGCCCACGTGACTGCACTCTCCCTGTGCGGCGGCAACGACCTGGAGCCTTGCTCGCATGCGAATTTGAGTGTGCTGTCAGTTCCGGGGGGCTCACAACCGACCCTGGTAAGTTGCGAGGGGGCCAATCGGTGCTTTTTGGCGGTTCAGCGCCCATGACATTTGCGTGTCTGTGTTGAGCACGCGACACCCGGCTGCTCCGCAGCCGGTAGGCCCTGTGATCAGAGGGCTTTGCGCAGGTTGGCCGGGGCGATCTTCATCGCCTCGCGGTACTTGGCGACGGTGCGGCGCGCGCACTGGATGCCCTGCTCGTCGAGCATGCCGGCGATGGCGCTGTCCGACAGCGGCTTCTTGGTGTCTTCGGCGGCGATGAACTGCTTGATCAGCGCGCGCACGGCGGTGCTGGAGGCCTCGCCGCCGGTCTCGGTGTTGAGGCCCGAGCCGAAGAAATACTTCAGCTCGAAGGTGCCCCAGGGCGTGGCCATGTACTTGGCGGTGGTGACGCGCGAGATGGTGGACTCGTGCAGACCCAGCTCGTCGGCAATCTCGCGCAGCACCAGGGGCTTCATGGCCAGTTCGCCGTGCTGGAAGAAACCGCGCTGGCGCTCGACGATGGCGGTGCTGACACGCAGGATGGTCTCGAAGCGCTGCTGGATGTTCTTGATGAACCAGCGCGCCTCCTGCAACTGCCCGCCCAGCGGCGAGTTGCTGATGCCGCCGCGCGTGGCGCGCAGGGCATTGGCATAGAGCTCGTTGATGCGCAGCTTGGGGGCGACATCGGGGTTGAGCATCACGCGGAACTCGCGGCCCCCGGGGCCGGTCTTGCGCACGATGACGTCGGGCACCACGGCGGCGGCGCTGTTGGTGGCAAAGCGGCGGCCGGGCTTGGGC
This sequence comes from Roseateles paludis, assembly GCF_039872745.1. Classification (NCBI taxonomy): domain Bacteria; kingdom Pseudomonadati; phylum Pseudomonadota; class Betaproteobacteria; order Burkholderiales; family Sphaerotilaceae; genus Roseateles; species Roseateles paludis. Next base: position 1,128,584 of record NZ_JBDPZD010000001.1, read on the forward strand.
TCCAGCGTGGTGATCAGGCCTTGAGCGCGGCGCAGCAGGGCCTCGTCGGCGCCGGTCTCCAGCAGCAGGCGGCGCGTGTCGCGGCGCGCCATCAGCTCCAGGTGGCTGCGCGCGATGGTGGCGGCCAGGTCGCGCTCGGGGCTGGCCGGGTGGGTGGCCAGCTGCAGGCACAGGCACTCGGGCAGGCTGCGGGCGCCAATGCCGGCGGGGTCCAGGCTTTGCAGCCAGCGCAGGGCGATGCGCAGGTGGTCGAGCAGCTCCTCGCGGCTTTCCGCGTTTTCTTCGTCCTCGCCGGGCAGCAGGCTGGCGGCAATCTCTTCGAGGCTGTCTTCGAGGTAGCCGTCCTCGTTGAGCGAGTCGATCAGGATCTGGAGCGCCGTGCGTTCGGGCGCCGAGAGGTGCATGCCGGCCAGCTGCTGGGCCAGGTGCTCGGCCAGGCTGATGTCGGCCGACTCGGTCTCGCCACGCTCGCCGTCGTCGTCACCGCTGCTGGCCGGGCTGCTGCTGGGCAGCTCGCGGATGCCGTCGAAGTCGTCGCCTTCGGTGCCGTTGGACCAGTCCTCGCGGTCGGTGGTGCCAAAGTCGTCGGCTGCCAGCTCGCGCTCGCCTGCAGTTTCAGTGTTCGCTTCGGCGCTGTCGTTGTAGTCGGGGGCGGCATCGTCGCGCTCGGCCGGCGCATTGCTGGCCAGCTCGGGCGTGCTGACGCTGAACTCCTCCTCCGTCTCCAGCAGTGGGTTGGTCGCCAGCATCTGCTCGACTTCCTGGTTCAGCTCCAGGGTCGAGAGCTGCAGCAGGCGGATGGACTGCTGCAGCTGGGGCGTCAGCGCCAGGTGCTGGCTGAGGCGGAGCTGTAGGGTGGGCTTCATCGACGGACGCTCTTGCCCTACATGCGGAAGTGTTCGCCCAGATACACCTTGCGAACGTCCGGATTGGCCACGATCTCGTCCGGCGTGCCCTGGGCCAGCACCGTGCCCTCGCTGATGATGTAGGCCCGGTCGCAGATGCCCAGGGTCTCGCGGACGTTGTGGTCGGTGATCAGGACCCCGATGCCGCGCGCCTTGAGGAAGCCGATGATGCGTTGGATCTCCAGCACGGCGATGGGGTCCACGCCGGCAAAGGGCTCGTCCAGCAGGATGAAGCGCGGCTGAGTGGCCAGCGCCCGGGCGATCTCGACGCGGCGGCGCTCGCCGCCCGAGAGGGCGGGGGCCGGGCTGTGGCGCAGGCTTTCGATGGAGAGGTCGTGCAGCAGGCCTTCGAGCAGCTCGTCGATGCGCGCCTTGGGCAGGGAGCGGCCGCGTTCGTCCTGCTGCAGCTCCAGCACCGCGCGGATGTTTTGCTCGACGCTGAGCTTGCGAAAGATCGAGGCCTCCTGCGGCAGGTAGGACAGGCCCAGCCGCGCGCGGGCATGGATGGGCAAGCGCTGCACCTCCTGGCCGTCGATGCGGATCACGCCCGCGTCCGAGCGGACGAGGCCGACGATCATGTAGAAGCTGGTGGTCTTGCCGGCGCCGTTGGGGCCCAGCAGGCCGACCACCTCGCCGCTCCGCACGCTGAGGTGCACGTTCTTGACGACGCGGCGCACGCCGTAGCTCTTGGCCAGGCTCTCGGCGTCGAGGCGGCTCTCCGTCGCGGCAGTCTCGTGGCGGCTCTCCGTCGCGGCAGTCATCACGGAGCGGTCTTCGCGGGAGGGGTGAGCGTGGTGCTGGGCTGCAGCGGCAACGGTGCCGCGGAGGCTGCTGCCTCGGCCGCCGAGGCCCGAGGCATGATCACCAGTCGGGTACGGCCGGCCGGGTTGGGCGAGGCGTGGCCCCCCTCGAAGCGGAACACCTCGTTGCGGTTGTCATAGAGCACCACGGCGCCCGAGACCTCCTCGGCCACGGCCGTGCCGCGCAAGACCTTGACCACCGCATTGCCGATGAAGCGCACGGTGTCGCTCTTGGTGTCGAACTCGACCTGGTCCGCCTGACCCTGGACGCTCTCGCCGGGCACGTCGCGCCCCTGGCTGAAGCTGACCGGCTTGCCGGTGGTGCCGCTGGCCAGCGCCTGGTGGAAGCCGTCGGCCGTGATGCGCAGGTCCACGCTCTCGGCGCGCAACTGCAGCGTGCCTTGGGAGATCACCACATTGCCCGTCAGGCGGGTGCGCTGCGAGATCTTGTTGCCCTCGCCACCGTTGTCAGACTGGATGACGAAGGGCTGGGTCCGGTCGGTCTTGGCCGCCTGCGCGGCGGGGGCTCCCCACAGCGTGGCGAGCAGGGCGGTCAGCAGGGCGGGGGCCAGCAGCGGCGCGTTTCGGATCATGGCGGCACAGAAGTTGCAGGCGATTCTAGGCGCCTGCGCCGGTGCGCCCGACCGAAATCAAGCCTTGCCGCGTGCCTGTTTGATGAGGAAATCCGCAACGGCGCAGGCTTGTTGGCCCGAGACGGTTTCTGCCTGCCCGGGTGCGCCAACGATGCCGGGCCCCGTGCGCCAACGGCCGGCGATGGTGAGCTGGGGCACGCTGTCGACGCCGCTGGACTCGGCCAGCTTCAGGCCCTGCTGCGCCTTGGTCTGGACGCCGAAAGAATTCATGGCCTGCTTGACCTTGGCCGGGTCCTGCCCGATGCGGCCGAGGAAGGCCAGCAGCTTGTCCTCGGTGCTCAGGTCCAGTCGCTCGCGGTGGATGGCGTTGAACAGTGCCGAGTGGGTGGCGTGGGTCTGGCCCAGGCTCTCCAGCCCGTAGTAGGCCTTGGCCAGCAGCTTGAGCTGGGCCTGGGTGCCGATGGGGACGCGCCGGAAAGTGACGTCGGCCGGCAGGGTCTTGACCCACTGTTCCAGCACCGGGTCAAAGGCGAAGCAGTGCGGGCACAGGTAGAAGAAGAACTCGACGACCTCGATCTTGCCCGGCGTGCTGGGCAGGGCTTGGCCGAGGCGGATGTAGTGCTTGCCTTCGACCGGCGCGCCTTGTGCGCTGGCCAGGTCGGCCAAGGGGGCGAGGGCAATCAGGGCGGAGAGGTCGCGGCGTTTCATCGGGCGGTCCGTTGGCGTTGGAGGAGGTAGTCGGCCACCTGCACAGCGCGGCGGCCAAGTTCGGGTTCGGGCAGGCCTTCGGCGGTGTTCTGCATGCTCGGCGATGTCAGGAAGCGGCCGGCGATGCCAATCGAGGGCACGCCGTCGATGTCGTAGGCTTCAGCCAGGCGGTCGGCTTGCAGGCAGCGCGTGGCCACGCCCATGGACTTCCAGGCGGCCTGGTACTTGGCACTGTCCACGCCGGCCATGGCCAGAAAGCGCGCCTGTGACTCCAGGTCGTCGAGCATCTGGCCCTGGCGATGCATGGCCGCGAAGATTGCAGGCCGGACCTGGGGTTCAAGCCCGAGGGCTTCCAGCGCAAAGAACATGCGCTGGTGGCCCTTCATGTTGGCGCGGAACTGCACGTGCACGCGCCGGAAGTTGACGTCTGCCGCCAACTGCTTGGCCCATTGCTCGATCACGGGCTCGAACACATAGCAATGCGGGCAGCCGTACCAGAAGAACTCCACCACATCGATGCGCGTGGGGTCGCTTGGAGCCTGGGCCGGAGCGTTGCGCACTGCGTAGTGGCGGCCCGGTATGGGGCCGGCCTGGGCCTGCGCCTCGGCCAGGGGCAGACCCAAGCTGGCGGGCAGCAGTCCAAGCACGAGGGGGCGGCGGGGCATCACCATGGGCGACTCCTTCAGCGCTGGACGCGGACGAGGTTGGCCTCGAAGCCGGCGCCTTCGACCTTGGTCTGCTGGGCTTCACCCTCGGCGCGGGTGTCAAAGGGGCCAATGCGCACGCGGAAGACGGTGCGGCCGGACTGCTCGCGCTCCAGCACCTTGGCGGTGAAGCCTTGCAGCGCGAGCTTGGCCTTCTGGCTCTCGGCGTCCTCGGCGCGCACGTAGGCGCCGACCTGGACAAAGTAGACCGTGGGGTCGCTGCCGGCTGCCGAGGCCGCCGCCGCGGCGGACGCCGCCGTGGCTTTTGCGTCGGGCTTCGTGTCGGCCTTTGCTTCGGGTTTGGCGTCGGCCTTGTGATCCGGCTTGGCGTCTACCTTTGCGGCTGCTGGCGCCGGCGCCACCGGCGCCGACGCGGCCCCACCCACCACCACGCCGCTGGCGCTGCGGGCGGCAGCCTTGCCGGCCAGCGGGGCGTTGGGGTCCCAGTTCTTGTTGCGCTCGGCCTCGGAGGCGTCCTGCTCGGCCGTGCGCTGGGGCAGCTTGTTCATGAAGGGGACAGGCGCCTTCGTGATGTAGAGCGCCACGCCGAGTGCAATGGCCAGCCCAAGCAGCAGCCCGACGATCACGCCGACGAAGAACCCGCCCTTTTCCTTCTTCTCTGCACTCATTCGACCGCCTCCGGCTGTTCCCTGCTCATCTGCTCCGGCGCACTCACGCCCAGCACGGCCAGCGCATTGGACAGCACCTGGCGCGTGGCGGCCAGCAAGGCGCAGCGGGCGCGGCAGAGCTCGGGCGCCTGGTCGAGCACGCGCTCGGCGGCGTAGTAGCTGTGGAAGCTGGCGGCCAGGTCGCGTGCATAGAAGGCCACGTCGTGCGGCGCAAGGCTGGCGGCAGCGCTTGAGAGCATGTCCGGGTAGGCCGCGAGCTTGAGCATCAGCGCCTCTTCGGTCGGGGCCGTCAGCAGGCTGAGATCGGCCGTGGCCAGGCTGGCGACATCACCGCCCCACTTGTTCAAGATCGAGCAGACACGGGCGTGCGCGTACTGCACATAGAAGACCGGGTTCTCGTCGTTCTGCTTGAGCGCGAGGTCGACGTCGAAGGTGAACTCGGTGTCGGCCTTGCGGCTGATGAGGAAGAAGCGCACCGCGTCGCGGCTGGTCCAGTCGATCAGGTCACGTAGGGTCACGTAGGAGCCGGCGCGCTTGGAGATCTTGACCTCCTCGCCGCCCTTCATCACGGTGACCATCTTGTGCAGCACGTAATCCGGGAAGCCCTGGGGGATGCCCAGATTCACCGCCTGCAGGCCGGCGCGCACGCGGGCGATGGTGCCGTGGTGGTCGGTGCCCTGGATGTTGATGCACTGCGTGTAGCCGCGCTCAAACTTGTTGATGTGATAGGCCACGTCGGGCACGAAGTAGGTGTAGCCACCTTCCGTCTTGCGCATCACGCGGTCTTTGTCGTCGCCGTAGTCGGTGGTGCGCAGCCAGAGCGCGCCGCCGTCTTCAAAGGTCTTGCCGCTGGCGATGAGACGTTCCACCGTCTTCTCGAGCTGGCCGCCGTTGTAGACGCTGGACTCCAGGAAGTAGCTGTCGAACTTGAGGCCAAAGGCCTGCAGGTCCAGGTCCTGCTCGTGGCGCAAATAGGCCACGGCGAACTGGCGGATGCCGTCCAGGTCGTTCACATCGCCCGAGGCGGTGAACTCCCGGTCGTCGGCCTTCACCGTCTGCTTGGCGAGGAAGGCGTCAGCGATGTCCTGGATGTAGTCGCCGTTGTAGGCGGCCTCGGGCCATTCGGCATCACCGGGCTTGAAGCCCTTGAGGCGCATCTGGGTCGAGTTGGCGAGCGTGGCGATCTGCACGCCGGCGTCGTTGTAATAGAACTCGCGGGTCACCTCGTGGCCCTGGGTCTTGAACAGCGAGCACATGGCGTCGCCCAGCGCCGCCTGGCGGGCGTGGCCCACATGCAGCGGGCCGGTCGGGTTGGCCGAGACAAACTCCACCATCACATGTTTGCCGGTGGCCGGGCGGTTGCCGAAAGTCAGGCCGGCGCCCAGCACCTCGGCCACCACGGCCTGCTTGGCGGCGGGCTTGAGGCGGATGTTGATGAAGCCGGGGCCGGCGATCTCCAGCGCCTGCACCCAGGCCTCAAAGGCGGGCTGGGCCTGCAGCGCGGCGATCAAGCGGGTGGCGAGTTCACGCGGGTTGGCCTTGAGCGGCTTGGCCAGCTGCATGGCGGCCGTGCAGGCCAGGTCGCCATGGGCGGCCTGCTTGGGGGATTCAAAGGCGGCGGCCACGGCCGAGCCGGGCGCGATGTCTTGGAGGGCTTGGGCGAGTGCGGTGAGCAGCGCCTGCTTGGCTTGGATCATGGGGGGCGATTTTAGGGAGGCCCCGAGGGGCCGGGCCTCATGCCGCCTGGTGACAGACCACGCACAGCTTGTTGCCGTCCAGATCGCGCACATAGGTGCCGTAGTAGTGGGCGTGGTAGTGCGGGCGCAGGCCCGGCGCGCCTTCGTCCCGGGCGCCCAGGCTCAGGGCCAGCGCATGGAAGGCGTCCACTTGCTCGCGCGTGGCGGCCTGCAGGGCCACCATCTGGCCGTTGCCGGCCGCGTGCGGCTGGCCATCGAAGGGGCGGCCCAGCAGCAGCAGCGGGCGGGGCCCGGGCTCGCTCTGCCAACCCATCCAGCCCTTGGCCTCGTCCACAAAGCGCACGGGGATGCCCAGCAGGGCCATCAGCGGCTCGTAGAAGGCGCGGGCGCGGGTGAAGTCTTGCGTGCCCAGGAAGACGTGCGAAAACATCAGGGAACCTCCAGCAGGATGCCGCCAGTCGTGACCAGCCGTAACGCGCTGTGAAATCGTGCGCTCTGCCACGCCCGAGGCTAGGGCGCGGTCCGGGGCGCTCCGTATCATGCCCGCGTGAACGCCAGCCTCGACGACATCCCGGCCCAGATCGGCAAGTACCAGGTGCAAAAGCGCCTGGGCGAGGGGGCCACCAGCGACGTCTACCTGGGGCTCGACCCCTTCCACGGCCAGCAGGTCGCCATCAAGCGGGTGCGCGCCTGGTCGCAGGCCAGCGACGAGCCCACCAGCGATTTCAGCCAGCGCTTCTTCAGCGCCGAGGCGGCCCTGGCCGGCAAGCTGCAGCACCCCAACGTCGTCCAGATCCTGGATGCCGTCAAGGGCGACGCCCTCTTCGGCGACGCGCCCTACCTCGTCATGGAGTACGTGCCGGGCGTCACGCTCAAGCACTTCTGCCGGATGGACCGCCTGCTGCCGCTCGACCAGGTCGTCGAGCTGGGCTTCAAGTGCGCGATGGCGCTCTCCTATGTCTACCGCCAGGGCCTGATCCACCGCGACGTCAAGCCCGCCAACCTGCTGGCCGTGCTGGACGAGCGCGGCGAGGTGGTGGACGTCAAGGTCACCGACTTCGGCTCCGTGCTCAACCTCAATGCCGATGCGACCCAGATCCACCGCGTGGGCTCGCTGGCCTATATGCCGCCCGAGCAGGTCGAGGGCTTCGACGTGGACTGCCGCGCCGACATCTATGCCCTCGGGGCCGTGCTCTACCACCTGATCGCCGGCCGTCCGCCGTTTGAAGCGCCCAACTCCATGGCGCTGATCCACCAGATCTACCAGCAGGCGCCGGCCTCCCTGGTCGGCCAGCGCGAGGGTGTGACGGCCGAGCTGGACGCCGTCATCCAGCGCGCGCTGGCCAAGACGCCCGAAGACCGCTGGCCCGACTGGGACGAATTCGGCAAGGCGCTGTCCGAGCTGGTGGCCAAGCAGTTGGTGCCGCTGGTGCTGCTGTCCGAGGTGCGCGACTCCGAGCGCTTCCAGCTGCTGCGCGGCCTGGAGTTCTTCACCGGCTTTGGCGACATCGAGCTCTGGGAAGTGGTGCGCCGTGCCCGCTGGCGCCGCTACAAGGTGGGCCACGCGCTCTACAAGCGCGGGCAGGAGGGCAACAGCTTCCACATCCTGGCCAAGGGCGAGGTCGAGATCTTCCGCGAAGGGCGCTTGGTGGCGACCTTGGGCGAGGGCACCTCGGTGGGCGAGATGGCCTACCTGGCCCCGAACCCGCTGCTGCGCAAGCACAGCACCGACATCCGCGTGAGCGAGGAGTGCACCACCATCTCCTTCACGCCCGAGACCCTGGCCCAGCTCAGCCGCGAGTGCCAGCACCGCTTTGACCGCGGCTTCATCCAGGTGCTGGTGCGGCGCCTGCACGCCGCCCACGAGTCGCTGGCGCACCCGCGCCGGATCATGTAGGCCCGTTGCACCTAGGGTGACTGTCAACGGCGCCCCACAGCCTGCGTTGTGACGCGGCGCGGCATGTTGGAATCCAACGTGCCCCCTCAGCCCCACACCCTCTAGGAGTGCCCATGAAGAAGACCCTGTTCGCCGGTTTGATCCTCAGCCTCGTCGCCTTCACCGGCCAGGCGCTGGCCGCCAACGCCGCCTGCGACGCCCAGGCCGCTGAGAAGAAGTTGGCCGGCGCGGCCAAGACCAGCTTCCTCAAGAAGTGCGAGGCCGACGCGGGCGGTGCTGGTTCCTCGTGCGAGGCCACTGCAGCCGAGAAGAAGCTGGCCGGTGCTGCCAAGACCAGCTTCCTCAAGAAGTGCAATGCCGATGCCGGCGCCCCGGCCGATACAGGCGCTGCCGCTTGCGAGAAGTCCGCCGCTGACAAGAAGCTGGCCGGCGCTGCCAAGAACAGCCACGTCAAGAAGTGCATGGCCGACGCCGCCTCCGCACCGAAGTGATCTGCCTGGCCTGAAATCACAAGGGCAGCCTGTTGGCTGCCCTTGCCGTTTTTGGGGCCCATGCGCCTGCCCATGACGGGTTTGATTTGTATCCAGTTGGCAGCGCGCAGCACCAAGAACTGGTGATGGTGCGACGGCGTACGGCACTCGACACTGGGCGCCTTGCAGATCCCCCCTGGTCCTCCCATGCGCAAATTCCTCATACTCGCCGCCGCCCTCAGCACCGCTGCGCTCGCCCAAGCCCAGACGCTGGTGGCCAGCTACAGCTTCCAGAACTCCCTGAACGCCAACCAGGGCGGCGCACCTGCGCTGACGGCGATTGACCCGCTGGGCCAGAACAGCTTTGACACCGCCCTGGTCAATGGCGTCAACCGCACGGTCTATCACTGGCGCGGCGATGGCAGCGATGCCACCAAGCAGAGCGGCCTCACACTCGATGCCACCGGCCTGCTCAGCAACTACAGCAACTACAGCGTCGGCATGACCCTGTCGTTTGACACCATCGCCCTCACGGGCGGTGGCTGGCGGCGCCTGATCGACTTCCAGGGGCGGCAGAGCGACAACGGCTTCTATGTGAACCCGTCCCAGCGCCTGGAAGCGGTCGAGGGCTCAACATTGCCGGCGGGCTCCACCTTCTTCACCACGTCAGTGTTTCATCAGGTCTGGCTCAGCGTTGCGCCCGAGGCCGGCAAGCAGCGCGTCAAGGCCTGGCTCGACGGGCAGATGGAGTTCAGCCTGCTGACCAGCGTCTTCAGCCTCGACAACGCCCAGAACCCTGGCCACCTGCTGACCTTCTTCGCCGACAACATCGGTGCGTCAGCCAACCAGGAATTTGCCAACGGCCAGATTGCGTCCTTGGCGCTCTATGACGGCGCCACGGCTCCCGTGCCCGAGCCAACGACGGCCCTGCTGTGGCTGGGTGGCGCTGCCCTGCTGGTGGCCGTGCGCCGCCGTCCGCAGCTCTGAGGGCCCCAGGGCGCGCCAGGCGCGCGCCCTCTCACCGCCTCACACCACGTGGCAGGCCACCTGCCGCCCATCCACCTCGCGCAGCAGCGGTGTCTCCTCGGCACAGCGTGCCGTGGCGCGCGGGCAGCGCTTGTGGAAGGCGCAGCCTGAGGGCGGGTTCAAGGGGCTGGGCAATTCGCCCTTGAGCAGGATGCGCTCGCGCCGCTCGGCCGCCTTGAGCTGCGGCGTGGCGCTCATCAAGGCCTGTGTGTAGGGGTGCAGCGGCGCGGCGAAGAGCCGCTGCTTGTCGCCCACCTCCACCGCGCTGCCGAGGTACATCACCATCACGCGGTCGGCCACGTGCTCGACGACGCTGAGGTTGTGCGAGATGAAGACATAGGCCGTCTGGAACTCGGCCTGTAGGTCCAGGAAGAGATTCAGGATCTGGGCCTGGATGGACACATCGAGCGCGCTCACAGGCTCGTCGGCCACCACGATGCCCGGGTTCAGCACCATGGCCCGTGCAATCGCGATGCGCTGGCGCTGCCCGCCCGAGAACATGTGCGGGTAGCGGCGCAGGTGCTCGGGCCGCAGGCCCACGGTGGTGGCCAGTTGTTCCACGCGCTCGGCGCGTTCAGCCGCCGAGTAGCCGCCCGCAATCACCAGCGGCTCGGCCAGGGTGCTGGCGATGGTGCGGCGTGGGTTGAGCGAGGCAAAGGGGTTCTGGAACACCATCTGCACGCGGCGCCGCAGGGCCTGGATCTGTGCCTGATTCTGCGCACGTCGGGCCGCATCCACACGCACGCCGTCGATCTGGAGGTGGCCGCTCGTGGGCGGCTCGATCAGCGTGAGCTGGCGCGCCAGCGTGCTCTTGCCGCAGCCCGACTCGCCCACCACGGCCAGCGTCTGGCCCGCACGCAACTCAAAGCTCACGCCGTTGAGCGCCTTGACGGTGGCGGCGGGCGCGAACAGGCCACGGCGCACGCGGTAGTGGCGGGCGAGTGCCTCGGCTTGCAGCACCAGCTTGGGCTCAGACATGGGTGGCCCCTTGTGCGAGCGGGAAGAAGCAGCGCACGCCGGCCTCCAGCAGCGGCCGCTCCAGCTGGCAGCGCGCGGCCACGTGGGGGCAACGCGGCGCCAGCAAGCAGCCTGCCGGTCGGTCCAGCGCGCCGGGCACGATGCCCGGCAGCGCATGCAGCCGCCTGGTGCCCTTGTTCTGCTCAGGCAGCGAGGCCAGCAGCGCGTGTGTGTAGGGGTGGCGCGGCGCGTCAAAGAGGGCCGGCAGCGGGCCCGTTTCGACCACCTGGCCGGCGTACATCACCGCCACCTGGTGCGGGTTGCCCTCTGCCATCTCGGCCACCACGGCCAGATCATGCGTGATCATGATCAGGCCCATGCCCTGCTCGCGCTGCAGCTTGCGCAGCAAGGCCATGACCTGGGCCTGGATGGTCACGTCGAGCGCGGTGGTGGGCTCGTCGGCGATCAAGAGCTTGGGTTGGCAGGCAATCGCCATCGCAATCATCACGCGCTGGTTCATGCCGCCCGAGAGCTGGTGCGGGTAGGCGTCCAGCCGGCTCGCCGCATCGGGGATCTCCACGAGCTCCAGCAACTCCACCACCCGGTCCCGCGCTGCACGGCCCTTCAGCCCCAGATGCGCCCGCAGCACCTCGGCGATCTGCGCGCCGACCGTGTAGCTGGGGTTGAGGCTGGCCAGCGCATCCTGGAACACCATCGCCACGTCTTTGCCGATCAGGCGCCGGCGCTCGCGGGCCGAGAGGGTGAGCAGGCTTTGGCCTTGGAATTCGATGGCGTCGGCACTGACGCGGCCCGGTGGCTCGATGAGGCCCATGAGGGCGAGCATGCTGACCGACTTGCCCGAGCCGGACTCGCCGACGATGCCAACGAATTCGCCGGGTTGTACGGAGAGAGAGACGCGGTCAACGGCTTGGAAGTTGCCGAAGTGGACGCTGAGGTTTTGGACGGAGAGGAGGGTCATTTGGTGAGACCTCCTTTGTGTTGCGCCGCGTTGAGTTGTTTGTGTTCCGAGGCTGATGCCGGGTCCCGCCCCGGCATGGGCCGCGCCACCAATCCAAAGCCAAGACAATGCATCCTCAAGACACCTTCCTCAGCTTCGGATCCAACGCATCCCTGAGCCCATCCCCCATCAGGTTGACGCTCAACACCGTCACCAAGATCGACAACCCCGGCAACGTCACCACCCACGGCGCCCTGGCGATGTAGTCCCGCGCGGTGGACAACATGGTCCCCCACTCGGCGGTAGGCGGCTGCACGCCCAGCCCCAAAAAGCCCAGCCCCGCCACCTCCAAAATCGCCGACGAAAACCCCAAGGTCGCGTTCACGATCAAGGGCGCCAGACAGTTGGGCAACACGGTCAAGAACATCAAGCGCGGCAACCCAGCGCCAGCCACCCGGCTCGCCGTCACATAGTCCCGCCCCATCTCGCCAAGCGCCTGCGCCCGCGTCAGCCTCACATACCCAGGCAGCGCCCCAATCGCAATCGCGATCACGGTGTTCACGAGGCCCGGCCCCAGCACCGTGATCACGCAGATGGCCAGCAGCAGGCTCGGCAGGGCCAGCACGATGTCCATCACCCGCATGATGGCCGGCGAGGCCCAGCGCTGGAAGAAGGCGGCTGCCAGGCCCAGCAGCACGCCGGGGATCATGGACATGAGCACCGAGGCCAGGCCGATGCCCAATGACACGCGGCCGCCATGCAGCAAGCGGCTCAGCATGTCGCGCCCCAGTTCGTCGGTGCCCAGCAAAAAGCGCGTGCTGCCACCCTCGGCCCAGACCGGCGGCGCCAGCATCGCGTCGCGGTATTGCTCGATGGGGTCGTGCGGCGCCACGACGGGCGCGAACAGGCAAGCCAGCGCGATAAAGGCAAACACGATCAAGGCGACCAGCGCGCCCCGGTTCTCGGCGAAGCTTTGCCAAAACTCGCGGAGCGGGCCGGCCGGCTCGAGGGGTGCGGTCGAGGCTGCGTGGCTATTCATCGGCGTACGGCGCGTAGATGTCCAGAGAAAGTGCAATCCCGCGTTCGCCCAAAGCCAATAGCGTTTCCGGCGCCAGAACGACGCCGTCGTTTCCGTCGTTCATGAACCAACCGCAGAACAAATCCAGTCGGAAGCGCGCCGCAATGTCTCGCCACACGCTCAAGTCCAAACTCAGTTGCGACAGCAGTTCAAGTACCTGAGCGTTGGTGTCTTCAGGCGAGGCCTCTGCGGCTTCCAGGCGCCATGAGCCGCATCTCGCAACACGCTCTCGTCCGTTGGCAAGCCTCAAAACTTCACCCAAGGTTTGTGCCTTGGTGGGTGTAGCGCCTAAGGCTGCGGTGATTTCATCAGGTACCAAGCTGTCGCCGATGACGCGTAGACAGGCTCGCGAGGATTTGAAACTGCCCATGTCAATGCCCCCCGCCCCGGATGCGCGGGTTCACCACGCCGTACAGCAAGTCCACCACCAAGTTCACACCTATAAACGTCAGCGCCGAGATCAGGATGCCGGCCTGGACGACTGGGTAGTCGCGTCGGGCGATGGAGTCGATCAGCCACTTGCCGATGCCGGGCCACGAGAAGATGGTTTCGGTCAGCACGGCGCCCGCAAGCAGGCTGCCGGTTTGCAGGCCGACCACGGTCAGCACGGGGATCAAGGCATTGCGCAGCGCGTGCACGACGACCACGCGCGTGGGCGACAGGCCCTTGGCGCGCGCCGTGCGCACATAGTCCTCGCGCAGCACTTCGAGCATGCTGGAGCGCGTCATGCGCGCGATCACGGCGGTGGTGGCGGTGCCCAGCACCAGGGCAGGCAGGATGAGGTGCAGGACGGCCGACTTGAAGGCGCCTTCCTCACCACTCAGCCAGGCGTCCACGAGCATAAAGCCGGTGACGCGCTCGGGGTCGAACTCGATGCCGATGCGGCCCGAGACCGGCGTCCAGCCGAGATTGACCGAGAAGAACATGATGAGGATCAGGCCCCACCAGAACACCGGCATCGAATAGCCGACCGTGGCCACGCCCATCACGCCCTGGTCGAGCAGCGAGCCGCGCTTCAAGGCGGCGCTTACGCCGAGCAGCAGGCCGAGGCTCACGGCCAGCAGCAGGGCCGCGAGCGACAACTCCACCGTGGCGGGAAAGAGGGCCGCAAAGTCCTTGCTCACGGCCTCGCGGCTGACGAGGCTCTGGCCCAGGTCGCCGTGCAGCAAGCGGCCCAGGTAGTCGAGGTACTGCACGTGCAGCGGCTGGTCCAGCCCCAGGCGGTGCAGCATCTCGGCGTGCTGCTCGGGGTCCAGGCGCCGCTCGCCCATCATCACCTCGACCGGGTCACCCGGCACCAGGCGGATCAAGCCGAAGGCCACGAGGGTGATGCCGATCAGTGTCGGGATCAGGGTGGCGAGGCGTTGCAGCAGCAGGCGCAGCATCTAGAACTTCGACGTGTAGGGCTTGGTGACCAACTCGTCCGAGCGCTTGATGCGCATCAGCTCGGGCGTGGAGACCACGTCGATCAGCGCGGCCGTCTCAGCGTCGATCAGGCCGTCGATGTTGGTGGGCCGGTACTTCATCTGGAAGGTGCTGACCACGCCCTGCGTCATCTCGTCGAGCAGGCCGGTGCGCGGCACGTTGTAGCCGATGCGCGCGAGCCGCTCCTGCACCCAGCCGATGTCGCGTGGGCTGATCTCGTGGTCCAGGCGTTTGGTGCGCACGGCCTCGGCGTCAGGCCAGGGGATGAGGCCGGCGTCGGCAAACTGCTTCCAGGGGAAGTTGGGCCCCGGGTCCTGCTTGCGGCCGGGGGCGATGTCCGCGTGGCCAATGATGCGCTCGGGCTTGACCTGGTGGCGCCATTGCAGGTCGCGCACCAGGGCGATGACCTGGTCGATCTGGGCCTGCGAGTAGGGCGCGTAGACGCGGCCGGCCGGCGTGTCGGTGTAGCCGGGGTTGACGATCTCGATGCCGATGGATGCGGCGTTCAGGTAGCTGTTGCCGGCCCAGAAGCTCATGCCTGCATGCCAGGCGCGGCGGTTCTCGTCGACGATCTGGTAGATCTGCGCCGGGTTGTCGCGCACCAGGTAGTGGGCGGAGACCTGCCCGCCGGTGGTCAGCACGCGCAGCGACTTGTCCCAGTCGATGGCCGTGTAGTGCAGCACGATGAACTGCACGCGGCTGTCCTGCGCGACCGAGGTGAAGCTTCGGTCGATGGCGGGTGGGGCGTAGATGACGGCCGGGTCGGGGCTGGTGCGCGCGGTGGGCGGAGCGCCCGGTGCGGGCGCTGTCTGGGGCCCTGCAGGGGGCGCTGGCGGCGGGACGCTGGCGCAGGCGGCCAGCAGGGCGGCAGCAGCAAGGCTGGAGAGGCGGGCGAACAAGGCGGCGGGCACGGGCTGCATTGTTGCAGTGCCAGACAGTCGGGCCAGGCTCTCGCGCATCACCGGCGGCGCGGTGCAGTGGCTTTGCTGCGGGGCTTGCTCGCTGGGCTTGCGGGCTTGGGCGGCGCGGGCTCCGACGCCAGTGGTGCCAAGGCGGCCAGCGCCGTCAGCTGCGTGGCCAGGCGCTGCAGGTAGGCGGGGCTGAGCGCCTGCAGCTGCTGCAGCGCGCGGCGGGCCAGCACCTCATTGTTGAGGGGGCCGAGCTGCTCGGGCAGTGGGGCTTGCAGGTCGGCAAGGTGGCGCTGCAGGCTCAGGCGCTGGGCGCCTGCCAGCGCGGCTTGGGCCTGCGGCCGTGCGCGGGCCTCGGTGCCCAGGCGCGCCAGCAGGTCGGCCCAGGGGCGGGCGCGGGGCGCAGCAGGTGCGGCCGGTGGTGGCGCTGGGCGCTGTGCCAGCGGCTTCATCCTGACCTCCATGGCCTCGCGCAGCGGGCCGCTGGCAGCGGCGGCGCGGCGGGCCAGGCCTTGCAGCACGGCGTGCTGGATGGCGTCGGGTTCGCTCATGGCGCGGAGGCGGCTGAAGCGGCGGAAGGCCGCGCGGCAGCAGGCCGGGGCGTTGGCGACAGCTCCACGCGCCGGTTCTGCGCGCGGCCGGCGGCCGTGTCGTTGGAGGCCACCGGCTGCTGGGGCCCAAACGCGGCGGCAAACACGGCGTCAGGTGGCAGGCCTTCCTGCATCAGGGTGCGCACGACCGTCAGCGCGCGCTGGGCCGACAGCTCCCAGTTGTCCTCAAAGCGGAAGGGCCCGCGCTTGGCCACGCCGAGGTCGTCGGTGAAGCCGCTGACCATCAAGACCTCGTCGCGCTGGGCCAGGTAGGTGGCCAGCGGGCGCGCGAGGGTGTGCAAGAGCGCGCGGCCGTCGGGGTGGAGCTGGTCAGACCCGGTGGCAAACAGCACCGAGCCACTGATGCCGATGCGCCCGTCCTTGAGCGTGATGCGGCCATCCGCCAGCGGGCCCGAGAGCGCGCGCTCCAGCGCCTCGCGGCGGGCCACTTCGGCCTGGCGTTGGCGTTGCTCGGCATCCAGCCGCTCGGCCAGGTCCAGCTGCGAGACCAAGGCCGCCCCCAGCACCAGCACGAAGGCGCCGAGCACGCCGGCCATCAGGTCGCCGAAGCTGGCCCAGGCGGGGGTGCCGATGTCCTCAACATCGGGCAGGTCGAGGCCGTCGTCCAGCATCTCAGCCACGTGCGCCTCCGCCGGCCTGTTGCAGCGCGGCGAGCGCCTGCTGCTGGGCGCCGAGGCAGAGGTCGATGACCTCGCGCGCCTGGGCCACGGTGTAGGCCATCTGGTCGTCGCTGCGGGTCATGGCCTGGGCCAGGCTGTCTTGCAGCGCGGTGAGCTGCGCCACCAGCTCGGCCTGGCTGCTGCGCGCTTGTTCGACCGCAGCGGCGAGGCCCTCGCTCAGCGCGCCCACCTCGCCCGCGCTGGCTTGCAGGCTGAGGGCGATCTGCTCGGCGGCACGTGTCATGTCGGCGCCGGCTTGCGCGGCCTGCTGGCCGAACTGGCGGCTCGCGTCGCCCAGCTGTTGGCCTGCGGACTGCACCAGGCCGTCGATGGCATTGCGCTGCTCGGCGGCGGCGTGCTGCAGCGAGGCCAGCAGGGTGCCCAGGGTCTGCATCAGCGCGGCGCGCTCCTGCAGCGCGGCCTGGTCTTGCGCCTGGCTTTGGGCCAGCTGTTCGCGCAGCGCGGCGATGGTGTCGAGCGCAGCGCGCGGTGCCTCGCCGGCGGCCTGCAGCAGGGCGGCAGCCTCGCGCATCAGGCCTTGGGTTTGCGCCTCGACCTGGCCGACCAGGGCCTGCAAGTGCGCCTGCTGCGCCTGGGCAGCGGCTTGCTGAGCCTGCGCCCAGGCGGCGAGGCGTTCGCGGTCAGCCTCGGCGTGGGCCAGTTGCAGCGTGTGCTGCTGGTCGTGCAGGGCCTGCAGCAGCGCGCGGCTCTGGGTGGCGCTGCTGGCCTGCAGCGCGGTCTCGGCCTCGCGGGTCTGGGTGAGCAGTGCGGCTTCGGCTTCGCGGGTCTGCGAGAGCAGTGCCGCCTCAGCGTCCCGCGTTTCGGCCAGCAAGCTGGCATGCGCGTCGCGGCTGTCCTTGAGCCAGGCGTCTTGCGCGGCGCGGACGGCATCGAGCAGCGCGGCCTGGGCGCGCTGGGTATGGTCCATCAACTGCTGGCTGCCTTGCTCAAACTGGGCCCGCAGCGCGCTGGCCTGGGCGGCCTGTTCGGTGGCGAGCTGGTGGGTGCTGGCTTGCAGGGTCTCGCTCTGCTGCGCGGCCCAGTGGGCAAGCTGCTGGCCGAGCTGGGTCTGCAGGGCGGAGCTAGCGTGGCCGATGCGGCTGAGCAGGCCTTCGGCCAGCGGCTGCAGGGTGTCACGCGCGTGCTGCTGGCTGCTGGTCAGGGCTTCGTGCAGGCTGGTGCGCAGCGTGGTGTCCACGCTGCTGGCGAGGCCCTGGTAGGCGGCCAGCGCTTCGGTGTGGAAGCGCTGCTGGGCCTCGTGCTGGCGGCCCTCCCAGCGCGATTGCTGGCTGGCGAGCTGCTCGGTCACCGTGCTGGCCAGTTGCTGGCTGAAGGCTTGGAACTGCTCGACCAGCGCGCGCTGCTGCGCGGCCGTGGCGTCACGCGCGGCTTGCTCGGCGGCGGCCTGGGCTTGCTCGCGTTGGACCTCGGCGGTGAGCGGGCGCAGGGGGCCCAGTTGGGCGAGGTCGAGCGCGCGGCTGCAGTCGGTGCGCTCGCGGCGGGCCAGGGCCAGCAGCAGGCCTAGCGTGGCCGAGGCGGTGACGCCCGCAACCGAGGCGCTGAAGGCCAGCCCCAGGCCGCGCACCGGCGCCCCGAGCGCGGCGCGCAGGGCGCTGAGGTCGGCGGTGTTGCTGACGGCGTCGGCCGTGCCGCCAAGGGTGAGCACCAGGCCGATGAAGGTGCCCAGCATGCCCAGCAGCACCAGCACGCCGGTGAGCGCAGGCGCCAGGGCCAGGCCCGGCAGCGCCACACGCTGGCCGGCCAGGCGTTGCTCAACGGCGGTGCGCAGGGCGGCGGGCACGGTCTGCAACCAGGCCGGGGTGGCCGGCTGGGTCAAGGCAGCGAGGGCAGTGCTCAGTCCCTGCGTGGCGCGGCGGAAGGCGCGCAGTTCAGCCACGCCGAGGGCAAAGCCGGCAGCGATGAGCAGGGCCATGGCCAGGGCCACCGGGTGGTGGCGCGCGGCGTTGAATGCAGCGGCGGCGAGGCCGGCGCTGCCGAGGGCCACGGTCAGTGGGTAGAGCAGGGTGAGGAGTCGGTTCATGCGGGGGGCTGGGGGTCGGCAGCGTGGGCTTCCAGGGCCTCGATCAGGCCGCAGACGGGTTGCAGGCGCTGGGCCAGTTCGGCTTCGAGCAGGCGCTGCAGGTCTTGCCAGACGCGGCGCAGGCCGTGGCGCGGGTCGGCGTCGAGATGGCGCTCGGCGCGCTGCCAGAGCTGGGCGGCGAGGGCAGCGAAGGCCTGGCGTTCGGGCTCGGCCAGTGCGCGGGCCAGCAGGGCGTCCAGCTGGGCCAGGGGCGCGAGCGGGCCGCCCAGGCTGACAAGGCGCTGCTGCAGGCGCTCACGCAGGCTGGCCACGCGGGCGGCTAGGTGGCGCTGCTGTTGCGAGAGGTGCAGGCGGTAGGGGGCGAGCGCTGGGCGAATCACTGCCGTGGCAGCGGCATCGGCCGCCAGCAGCGGGTCCCGCATCGCGTCGGCCAGCTCTTGCTGCAGGCGCACCAGCGCCGCTTGCGCCTCCTGCAGCACGGCCTGGCAGGCGGGCGCGGGCGGCGTGAGCAGCGCAGCGGGTGGCCAGGTTTGGTCCAGCACCTGCGAGAGCGCGAGCGCATCCGCCCAGCCCAGGGCCTGGGCCAGGGTCTGCGTAATGGGGGGATGGGCGGGAGCGGGGCGCAGCTGCCAGGTGGCCAGCAGCGCGGAGACGCTCAGCGGCGGCTGCGCTGGCGCTGGTGCGCCGGCAACCCGCGACGCGGTCGGGATCATGGGAGCTAACAACAAGCCCTGGGGCCGCCACAAACGGCCACCCCTGGCGGGAAAAAGTCGCAAGTTTAGGTGGGCGTGTGCGGCAGCCTGGACGGCGCCCGCGCGGCGAGCTTCGAGTAACTCAGGGCTTGACACGGCAAGCCGCGCGAAGAAATTCACAGCGCCTGACCAAGGGCACTCTTGATCCGGCCGATCTGCTCGCTACGCTCGGACTGGAGGTGGAGATGCGGGCTGCTCGTGCAGGTGGAGCAGTGTGCCCGGCTGCACCTTTCGGATTCGGCGCTTTGGCGCGCCGCCGCGGTGCCGCCAGGAGACCCCTTTTGATTCCAGCTCCCCACCCCCTCGACGAAGCCGCAAGGCTGGCGGCCCTGCGCCGTCTCGGGGTGCTGGACACGCCGGCTGAGCCCGGATTTGACGAGCTGGTGGCCGCCGCCGCTGCCGTTTGCGGCACCCCGATGGCGCTGGTCAGCCTGGTGGACGAAGAGCGCCAATGGTTCAAGGCCCGGGTGGGCCTCACGGCCGAGCAGACGCCGCGTGACCTGGCCTTTTGCGCCCATGCCATCCTGGGGCCCGACGTGCTGGAGGTGCGCGACGCCACCGCCGACGCCCGGTTTGCCGACAACCCGCTGGTGACGGGCGACCCCGGGATCCAGTTCTACGCCGGGGCGCCCATCCAGCTGGCTGACGGCTCGCGCGTGGGCACGCTGTGCGTGATCGACCGCGTGCCGCGTGCGCTGGACGCCCACCAGCGCGCGGTGTTGCAGCAGCTCAGCCGCGCGGCGTCCGCAGCGCTGGAGCTGCGCCGGGATGCGCGGCACCACGCCGAGCAGTCGGCCGAGCTGCGGGCCGAGCGTGACTACCTCTCGTCGGTGATCGAGAGCACCGGCGTGGGCACCTGGCGCTGGAACATCGCCACCGGAGCCACGCGCTTCAACGAGCGCTGGGCCGAGATCCTGGGCTATGCGCTCTATGAGCTGGAGCCCACCACCGTCGAGACCTGGACGCAACTCGTCCACCCGACCGACCTGCAGCGTGCCGACGAGCGCCTGCGCCGGCACTTCGACGGCCTTGACGAGCGCTTTGAATGCGAGCTGCGCGCCCGCCACCGCCGCGGCCACTGGGTGTGGATCCGGACGGTGGGCCGGGTGCTGACGCGCACCGCCACCGGCCAACCCGAGTGGATGTTTGGCACCCATGTGGACTGCACGCACGAGGTCGAGGGCCGTGAGGCCCTGCAGCGCGCGCGCCAGCGCCTGGAGCTGGCGCTGGAAGGCGGCAACCTGGCCGTATGGGAGTACGACGTGCGGGGCAACTACCTGTCGTGGGAGCGCCGCATCTTCCAGCTCTACGGCCTGCCCGAGGACGCCACCGACCTCAGCTACGACGAGTGGCTGACCCTTGTCCACCCCGACGACCGCGCCCGTGTCGCGCACGAGGTGAGCGAGGTGGTCGAGGGCCGCAAGCCCTATGACATCAAGTTCCGCATCGTCCGGCCCGATGGCTGCGTGCGCTACATGCGCTCGGCTGCGCGCGCCAGCCTGAACAGCATGGGCCGCGTGGTGGCGCTGCTGGGCACCACCTGGGACATGACCGATGTGTTCGAGCTCGGCAGCGAGCTGGAGCGCCAGCACGAGTTGATGCACGTCACGCTGCAGTCCATTGGCGAGGCGGTGATCACGACCGACCCCTTTGGCCTGATCACTTGGCTCAACCCCGTGGCCGAGCGCCTGACCGGCTGGCGGTCGGCCGAGGCCAACGGCCGCCTGCTGGAAGACGTGGTGCAGCTGGTCAGCGAGGAGAGCGGCCTGCCGCTGCAAAACCTGCTCGGCAGTTGCCTGGACCCGGTCGCGCCGTCCGAGCTCAAGGGCCCGGTGGCCCTGGTGTCACGCACGGGCCGGCGCCTGGCCGTGGAGGAAACCGGTGCGCCGCTGCGCGATGCCGAAGGCCAGGTGCTGGGCGCCGTGCTGGTGCTGCGCGATGTGAGCGAACAGCGCCGCCTGAGCCGCGAGATGAGCCACCGCGCCAAGCACGACGCGCTGACCGACCTGGTCAACCGCCAGGAGTTCGAGTTGCGCCTGGCGCGCGTGCTGGAGCAGTCCAAGGTGCACGGCACCCTGCACACCGTGCTCTACCTGGACCTCGACCAGTTCAAGCTCGTCAACGATGCCTGCGGCCACGCGGTGGGTGATGAGCTGCTCAAGCAACTGGCGCAGATGTTCCGCACCCTGGTCCGCTCGCGCGACACCCTGGCCCGCATGGGTGGGGACGAGTTCGGGATGATCCTGGAGCAGTGCTCCAGCAGCCAGGCGTTGCGCGTGGCGCAGCAGATCTACGAGCGCATGGACGCCTTCCGCTTCGAGCACGACGGCCGGCGCTTCCGCATCGGCGCCAGCATCGGCCTCGTGCAGGTGAACACCGACTCGGGCGACCTGGCCGCCGTCATCAAGGCGGCTGACGCCGCCTGCTATGCCGCCAAGGAAGCGGGCCGCAACCGCGTGCATGTCTGGAACGAAGGCGACCGTGCCATCCGCGAGCGCAGCGGCGACATGGCCTGGGCCACGCGCATCACCCAGGCGCTGGACGACGACCGCTTCGTGCTTTACGTGCAACCCATCCTGCCCTTGGGCGGCAGCACCGAGTCTGGCGGTTGGAATGGCGAGGCGCTGGTCCGCATGCTGAACAGCGACGGCAGCCTGGCGCCGCCCGGCGCCTTCCTGCCTGCGGCGGAGCGCTTCGGACTCGCACCGCGGCTCGACCAGTGGGTGGTGCGCGAGTCCATCCGCTGGCTCAGTGAAGGCGAGCGTGCCGAGCAGGTGGCCTCGCTGCACGTCAACCTCTCGGCCTGCTCGTTGGCCGATACCAATTTCTGCGACGCCCTGCTGACCGAGCTGGCCGACCTGGCGCCCCGGCTGTGCGCCAAGCTGTGCTTCGAGATCACCGAGACCGTGGCCATCGCCAACCTCACCGAGGTGGCCAGCTTCGTGAACGGCCTGCGCGAGCTGGGCGCCTGCGTGGCGCTCGATGACTTTGGCGCCGGGGCCTCGCACTTCGGCTACCTCAAGTCGCTCAAGGTGGACATCATCAAGGTCGATGGCCAGTTCATCAAAGGCATGCTGCAGGACCCCGTGGACGACGTCTCGGTGCGCGGCTTCCTGGAGGTGGCGCGCGTGCTGGGCGTGCGCACCGTGGCCGAGTTTGTGGACAGCGAGGCCGTGCTGGAGCGCGTGCGCGAGCTGGGCTTTGACTTTGCCCAGGGCTACTTCCTCGGGCGGCCCGAACCCATGGCGGATCTGGCTGCGGCTGTCGCCTGAGAGGGGCGCCGTCGTCCCCCTGACCGAGTGCCCGTGGCTCGGGGATTGCTGGCAGCGGCCCGCGCGCCGACCATGGCGGCATGAACTCGGAAGACAGCGTTCACCCCACGCCCCAGACCTCAGGCGCCGACGCGGGCGCCCCTTTGTCTCCGGATGCCGCCGAGCGCTTGCGCGCCCTGGAAGGCCTGCGTGACGAGCTGCAGCGCCTGCATGCCGAGCTGGAGTTTGTGCGCCTGATGCTCAAGCTGCGCGCCAAGCCCGAGTAGCACAAGCGCCTCCTTCCCCGCGACCTCCCGCACCAGCCTTTGGCGGGGAAAACCACCCCCCGGCAATCGCCTGCACGCTCCCTACACTGCGCAGCCTGCGCGCGGCCCTCCGAGCCGTGGGCGTGATTGGGAGTCAGTCGGGATGTCGAGCGTTTGGATGCAGCGGGCCATGCGTGCCCTGGTGGTGGTTTCAGTGGCGATGCTGGCAGCCTGTGGCGGCGGCTCAGGCGGCAGTGCCCCGATCGTCACGCCAACGCCCACGCCGCCGCAGACACCCACCTTCGTCGCGCCCGACTGGTTCCCCAAGGGCGTGGCCGACAGCCTGCCCCAGCTGGAGATCACCACCGTCGGCGCGGCGCCCATCGTCAGCCGTGACGACTACGTCAAGGGCAGCTACAAGCTCTCGGGCACCGGCGTCACTGCCGCCGAGGGGGCGCTCGAGATCAAGGGCCGCGGCAACTCCACCTGGGACTGGCCCAAGAAGCCCTACCGCTTGAAGCTCGGCGCCGCCGCCGGTCTGCTGGGCATGCCCTCCAGCAAGCACTGGGTGCTGCTGGCCAACTACGCCGACAAGACCCTGGTGCGCAACGACACCGCGTTCACCTTCAGCCGCAGCCTCGGCCTGGCCTACACCGTGCGCGACCGCCACGTCGAGGTCAGCCTGAACGGCCAGAACCTGGGCGTCTACCAACTCACCGAGCACGTCCGCATCGCGCCGGACCGCGTCAACGTCCCCGAGCTCAAGGTGAGCGACACGGCGGCGCCAGCGGTCACTGGGGGCTACTTCATGGAGGTGGACTTCCGCATGCACAAGGACTACTGCAAGGACCCGGGCGTGCTGCCCTACTCGCCCTTCTGCGTCGGCGGCGTCAACACCCAGCGCAACACCGTGCTCTGCCTCGATTCCACCCACGGCATGGACCCGGCCTGCCTGAAGGAGCCCGAGACCCTGCTCGCCCCCGAGTGGGCCGCCCAGCGCGCCTACCTGGAGAAGTACTACGCCGACTTCGAGGCCGCGCTCTTTGGGGCTGACTTCAAGGACGCCGCCAAAGGCTATGCCGCGTATGTCGACGTCGACTCCGTCGTCGACTACTACCTGATCAACGAGCTGTTCAAGAACGTGGACGGCGCCGTGGCCAGCTTCTTCATCGTCAAGCAGCGCGACGGCAAGTTCAGCTTCGGCCCCATCTGGGACTTCGACCTCGCGCTCGGCAACGCCGGCTACAACGACGTCGACAAGACCTTTGGCTGGCACATCCGCAAGGCCACCTGGTTTGCCCGCTTCTTTGAAGACCCGGCCTTTGCCGCCAAGGTCAAGGCGCGCTGGGCCGCGCTCAAGACAGCCGGCAAGTTCGAGGAGATCTTCCAGTACGCCCAGGCCCGCGCCAGCTGGCTGGAGAAGATGCAGCAGAAGAACTTCACCACCTGGCCCATCTTCAGCTGGGTCACCTGGTACACCCGCTACGTGGGCGGCAGCTACAGCGCCGAGGTCACGGAAATGCTGCGCTGGCAGCGCGAGCGCTACGCCTGGATGGACGGCGAGCTGAGCAAGTAAGCAGGGCCGCGCCCCAGGGGCGCGAGCGCTTGACCGGCATCAAGACGCCGGCGGCAGCCGCGCCGCATGCTGGAGGCCCCGTCCCCGGAGCGTCCGCCATGCACCCCAAGCGTCTTCAATCCGCCGCCATCGGCTTCGCCTTGTCGTTGCTGCTGCTGTCGTTGCTGGGCTGTGCAGCGCCGCCGCCGGCCGAGCCTCCGGCCAACACTCCCTCCAGCGGCGGCAAGCATGCCGCCATGATGGACGCCATGTGCAAAAAGCATGCGGCCAAGTCGGCAGAGGCGGGCAGCGCACCCGGGATGATGGACAAGCATTGCAGGCCCGACGCGGCTTCGGCGGCCGCCTCTTCGGCATCAGCCCCGCCCGCGGCGGCGCACGTGCACTGATCAGTCCAGCGGCTGCGTCTGCGGCGTGCGCTTGAAGGCGGCCTTGTCAAAGCCCAGTGCTGCCGCGCGCTCCAGCAGCGCCTGCAGCGCGGCCTCGTCCATCTGCGGCGTGCGCGACAGCACCCAGGCGTACTTGCGGCTCGGCGCGCCCACCAGCATCTGGCGGTAGTCGGGGTCCAGCGCCAGCACCCAGTAGTCGCCATAAAAGGGCCAGAAGAAGCTGACGCGCAACTTGGCGTTGCTGCTCCCCTCCACCATCTTGGCGTGGCCCTTGACCGCGTCCACGCTGCCATCGCTCTGGCGGCAGCGGTTGATCACCTCGACCCGCTCGCCGTCCAGCCGGTAGCGCGCCTGCGTGTCGGCCACGCACTGCTTCTGGAAGCGGTTGGGCAGCAGCGCGATCTCGTACCAGGCGCCGGCGTAGCGGGTCAGGTCCACCGCCGGGACGGTGGGCAGCGGGTCGGGGGCGGCCTGAGCCGCCGAGGCGACCAAGGCCAGGGTCAGCAAGGCGGTGCGGGTCAGGGCTTGAGGGGTCATGGTGTCGGTCAGGGAGGCTTCAGTCCCACTTGCGGATGCCCTGCGCGCAGGCCTCGATCAGCTGCTGCAGGCGCCGCGCGCGGGTCTCGGGTTTCTTGGCGCTGATGACCATCCACTGTGCCTTGTGGCGGTAGCCCTCGGGGCAGGCCTTGAAGAAGTCCCAGGCCTCGCGGTGGGTTTTGAACAGCGCTTGCTCCTCGCGGTTCAGGCTGACGCTGGCGCGGTCCTGCTCGAAGGAGGCGCGGGCCGTGCGGGTCTCGCTGCGCGCCTCGAAGGCGGCCAGGCCGGCGGGCTGCATGCGCCCCGCAGCGACCAGCTCAGGCACGCGGCGGACGTTGATGGCGCTCCAGTGCGAGCCCCGTTTGCGCGGCGTGAAGCGGATCTGGTAGTGCTCGGCATCGATGCCTCGCCGCAGCCCGTCGATCCAGCCCACGCACAGCGCTTCGTCCACCGACTGCGGCCAGGTCAGCCCGGCGCGCCCGGTGCCCACCTTGCGATAGCCGACGATCAATTCGGTCTCGGTGCTGGCATGGGCAGCAAACCAATCGCGCAGCGCCTCGGGGCTGTCGAAGAACTGCGGGTCTTTGGGCGTGGCGCGGCTCATGGGTGCGTGCGGGCAGGCTCAGTGCATCGGCAAGGCCTGGAAGGCTGGCAGGCGCTCGGCATGCGCCGCCAAGGCCGCCAGGCGCGGGCAGCGGGTGGCGTCGATGAGGCCAGGCAGCAGGTCCTGCGTGAAGCTCCAGGTCACGGCGGCCGTGATGGCCGGCTGGTCGATGCTCGCCTCGCTCGGCGTGAGATCGCGCCCGCCCCAGGCGGCTTCGAGCAGGTCGTAGGCGGTGAACATCTGCGCCCGCACCCGCTCCAGCCAGGGGCCGTGTTGATGCTCGGTGGGGCGCAGCTGGGTCTCGTAGACCTGCTGCACGCTCTTCTCGCAGGCGGCCAGCGCGAGGGCCTCGCAGCGCAAGGCCTGCTCCAGCGCCGCACCGCCCGCCGGCCACAGCGGGCCCACGCGCGCTGCGGGCACCAGCCCCTTGAGCGCGCCGAGGATCAAGGTCGAGTCCATCAGCACCGTGCCCGCGTCCGTCACCAGCGTGGGCGCCTTGATGACCGGGTTGATGGCGCTGAACTCGGGCATCTGCCGGAAGACCGAGATCGACCGGTGTTCAAAGGCCACGCCTGCGACGCGCAGCACGATGGCGACGCGGCGGACGTAGGGGGAGTCGAGCATGCCGATGAGTTGCATGGGACGGTGCCGGTGGGGTGGGTGCCGTGAGCTTAGTTCAGGCAGGTTGCTCAAACACCATCACCTTGAGCGACCGCTCCTCATCCACATCCGCGTAGACCGCCGGGTTGGCCAGGCGCTCCACAAACCGCAGCCCCGGCGCCTCGGCCTCGACCGTCTCGCGCAGGAAGGCGCTGTCGAGCCGAGGCGAGTTGAGGCAGAGCAGGGCATGGCCGCCCGGGGCGAGCAGCTCGGGCAGGCGGCGGGCGAGGCGGGCGTAGTCCTTGGTGGCGACGAAGCTGCCCTTTTGGTAGCTGGGCGGGTCGGCAATCACGAGGTCGAAAGGGGCGAGGCGCTTGAGCTTGCCCCAGGTGGCAAAGAGGTCGTGCGCGAGGAAGCGGCCACCGGCGAGGCTGTTGAGCGCATGGTTGCGCTGGCCCAGTTGCAGCGCGCCAGAGGCCATGTCGAGGTTGTGCACCTCGGCGGCACCGCCTTGCAGCGCAGCGACCGAGAAGGCGCAGCTGTAGGCGAACAGGTTGAGCACCTTGCCGCCCGGAGCTTGGCGCGCCCAGCCGCGCACCCAGCGCCGGCCCTCGCGCATGTCGAGAAACAGGCCGTGGTTGAGGCCGCGCAGCAGGTGCACGCCGTAACGCGCGCCGTCCTCGGTCACCACGTGGGGATCGGGCACGCTGCCGGCCATCAGCCGGTTGCTGGCGCGCACTTCGTCGCGCTCCTGGTAGACCCAGCTCAAAGGCTCGCCGGGCGCGATCTCATCCCAACGCGCTTGCAGCGCGGCGCCGATGCACGCCAGGGCCTCGTCGGTCTGCGGCTCGTAGCTGGTGAGCAGCCAGACGGGCGGGTAGGCATCAAGCGCCAATGCCTCGCAGCCCGGGTGCCGCCCACTGCGACCGTGAAAGACGCGCGCCGCATCGTGCGGGCGTTGCAGGGTGGCGATGGTGTCGAGCAGGGCTTGCATGGGGCGGCGAGTGTAGGCAACCCAGCGCGTCGCCCCCCTCTGAGTGAGGGGTGTTTTGCGTTGCGCCCTGGTGCAACTGCATCATTGCTGCCGCTGGGTGCGGCCCGCAACATCGAGTTCAGTTGAACACTCGACAGGACCTCCCCATGCGCCCCTCCCTCCTGCTGGCCCTGCTGCTCGTGCTGCCCGGCACCAGCGCCCTGGCCGCCAGCACCAGCGCTTCCCACAGCGCCAATGCCAACAACTGGCATTGCTGCTGGGACAACTTCTACAAGTACGACGCCCAGTCCGGTAGCGGCAACGTGTCCGCGCTGGCCTGGTTTGCCAACGCGCGGGCCGGCGGTGCCGCGTCGTTTGGCCACATCACCGGCTCCGCCGTCGCGGACGCGCCTTTCCCCGAGGGCGGCTACACGCAGTCAGAAGCTGGCGGCCGTGTGCGCGACGTCTGGAGCGACGACTTCACCATCGTCTCCAGCTCCCTGACCGCCGGTACGCCCGTGCAGGTCCAGGTGTGGCTGTCTGTGGGCGCCGACCTGTATGCCAACTTGGGTTCGGGGGGCTGGGCGTCGGCAGAGGTCACCAGCGCGTTGCACTTTGACGGGCAAGACAACCCGTGGATCACCGGCGTCAGCTTCAAGGCGGGCGACATCAGCGGCGCCAACAGCATCAGCGGCGGCAGCGAGGTCGTCACGGCCACCTTCGCCAGCGCGGTCGGTGCGCACTTCACCCTCGTCAACGACCTGGTGGTCAACGCATCGGCGGGCGGCGCGCCCAAGTCACCTCGGGAGGCGCTGGCCAAGGGCGTCGCCGCCTTTGGCATGCAGGTGCTCACCGCAGGTGCCGGGCACGTGTCCGCCAGCAACACCAGCTATGTGCCTGGCCCGGTGGCCTTGGTGCCGGAGCCTGGCAGCTACGCGCTCATGCTGGCCGGCTTGGTCGGCGTTGCCGTCGTGGCCCGGCGCCGCACGCTGGCTCAAAGCAGGCGCTGCGCCATCTGGCTGTAGAGCGGGATGCCCAGCAGGATGTTGAAGGGGAAGGTCAGCCCCAGCGACATGCCGAAGTAGAGCGAGGGGTTGGCCTCGGGGATGGCCACGCGCACGACGGCAGGCACGGCGATGTAGGACGCGCTGGCGGCCAGCACCATCAGCAGCGTGGCATTGCCGGCCGAGAGGCCGCACAGCACAGCCAGCCCCAGGGCCACGCTGGCGTGCACCAGCGGCGCACCCAAGGCATAGCCCAGCAGCCAGGGCGAACGGCCACGCAGGCTGCCCAGGTTGCGCGCGGCCAGCAGGCCCATGTCGAGCAGGAAGAAGGCCAGCATGCCCTTGAACAAATCGCCCGAGAAGGGCTGCATGGCCTGCTTGCCTGCGTCGCCAGTGATCAGGCCCACGGCCATGGCGCCCAGCAGCAGCAACTGCGCGCCGTCGGTGAAGGACTCGTGCAGCACTTTGCGCAGGCCCGGGAGCTCGGCCGCAGCGGTGCTGCCTTCTTTGCGGCGTGCCAGGTTGGCCAGCAGCACGGCCATCACGATGGCGGGTGATTCCATCAGCGCCATGGCCGCCGCCATGTGGCCACCAAAAGCGATGGCGTGGCTCTCCAGGTACTGCGTGGCGGTGATGAAGGTGACCGCGCTGACCGAGCCATAGGTGGCCGCCACGGCGGCGGCGTCAAAGCGTGAGAGCAAGCGCCGCAGCACCAGATAGCCCACGGCCGGCACCAGCACGGCCAGCAGCAGCGCCAGCCCCAGGCTCACCGCAATCTCGGTCGTGAGGCCCGACTTGGCGAGCGCAAAGCCGCCCTTCAGGCCCAGGGCCATCAGCAGGTAGAGCGAGAGGAAGCGCGCGATCTGCGGCGGGATCTCCAGGTTGGAACGAACCGCCCCGGCCAGCAGGCCGAAGACGAAGAAGAGGATGGCGGGGTCGAGGAAGTTCTGCATGGCGGGGCGCGATGCTCGGGCCATGGCCGTATGAGAACAAGTGATATGTTCTGATCAAACTGATTGGTAACCTCGATGAAACCAAGATTCCCCCCCGGCCTGGAGCGCGCGCCGCGTGCGAGCCTGGTGCAGCTGCGCAGCCTGGAAGCGGTGGTGCGCCTGGGCAGCGTGAGCCGCGCGGCCGAGGCCCTGCACCTGGCGCAGCCCACGGTGTCTACACAGCTGCGCGAGCTGTCCGGCAGCCTGGGCCTGACCCTGCTGGAACCCCACGGCCGCGGCCTCGTGCCCACCGCCGTGGGCGAGCGCTTGGCCGAATGCGCGCGCGCCATGGGTGCCTGCTGGCAAGCCTTTGAGGACGACGCCGCTGCGCTGCAAGGCTTGCGCCAGGGGCGCCTGCGCATTGCGGCGGTGACGACGACCGAGTACTTCCTGCCCGACCTGCTCGGCCCCTTTGCGCGCCGCTACCCGGGCATCCAGATCGAGCTGGCCGTCGAGAACCGCGATGCCGTCGTGGCCCGGCTGAGGCGCGGCGACGACGAGCTGGCCGCCATGATGAGACCGCCGTCCGACCTGCCGCTGGCGCGCTGGCCCTTCCTGGAGAACCCGCTGGTGCTGATCGCCTCCAGCGACCACCCGCTGGCCCAGCGCAAACGCCTGCGCCTGGCCGACCTGCTGGACCAGCCCGTGCTGGTGCGCGAGGCTGGCTCGGGCACCCGCGCCGTGCTGGACGAGGTGCTGGCCGAGCAAGGCCTGCACTGGCCGCCACGCATGGCCCTGGGCAGCAACGAGGCCGTCAAACACGCCGTGCGCGCCGGCCTGGGGCTGGCCCTGCTGTCACGCCACACGCTGGCGGCAGACCCGGCCACTGAGGGCCTGGCCGTGCTGCCGGTGGCCGGCTTCCCGCTCAAGCGGCAATGGGTGCTGGTGTGGCGGCAAGACCGCCCGCTGTCCCTGCCCGCGCGGACGCTGCTGGACGACTTGCGTCAGCGCCTCAAGGTGCGGGCCAAGGCGGTAGCGTGATGCCTGCCTGCCCGGAGCCGATTACTTCGAGAACCAGCCCGCCACGCGCTGCTTGATGCGCAGGAAGAAGCCAGCCCGCTCCACATCGGCCAGCGCCACCACCGGCACCTCGCCGAGTGCCTTGCCGTTGGCCGAGGCGACGAGCTTGCCAATCACCGCGCCCTTGGCAATGGGTGCCTCCAGGCCCGGGTTCAAGGTCAGCTCGGTCTTCACCGCCGCCGCCTGCCCCTTGGGCACCACCAGGGTCCACGCCTTGGCCACGCCGGCGGCCACCTCGGGCACCACGCCGTACAGCACCTTGGCGTTGGTCAGCGTCGCGCCAGCCTGGGCCGGCGTTGCCTCCTCAAAGTTGGCATAGCCCCAGTTGAAGAGCACGCGGGTCTGGTCCGCCCGGGCCTGCTTGCTGTTCGCGTTCATGATCACTGAGATCAGCCGCATGCCATTGCGTTTGGACGAGGCCACCAGGCAGTAGCCCGCCTCGTCGGTGTGGCCCGTCTTCAGGCCGTCCACGGTCGGGTCCGTGTAGAGCAGCGCGTTGCGGTTGCCCTGCTTGATGTTGTTGTAGGTGAACTCGCGCTCGGCGTAGATCGGGTAGTACTCCGCGCTGTTGCGGATGATGGCTGCCGCCAGCACGCCCAGGTCGCGGGCCGAGGCCTTGTGGCCCGCGCCCGGCAGGCCGTCCGCGTTCTCGAAATGCGTCTTCGTCATGCCGAGCTTGGTGGCCTCGGCATTCATCAGCGTGACAAAGCCCGCTTGCGAGCCCCCCATGTGTTCGGCCAGGGCCTTGGAGGCGTCATTGCCGCTGGCCACCACCACGCCGCGCAGCATGTCCATCAGCGAGGCCTGCGCGTTCAGCGGCACAAACATGCAGCTGTCGCCGTCCTTGCCGCCCCGGCACCAGGCGCTCTCGCTCATGGTCACCTGCTCGTCCGGCTTGAGCTTGCCGCTCTTGAGGCCCTGCTCGACCAGGTAGCTGGTCATCATCTTGGTCAGCGACGCCGGCGGCAGCGGCTCGTCCGGGTTGGACGACGCCAGCACCTGCCCCGTCGCGTAGTCCATCAGCACCCAGGCCTTGTTCTCCAGCAGCGGGATCGACTGGCCGTTCGCATCCGTCGTCATCGCCTGCTCGGCCGGCGCATCCTTCTTGGCCTTGCGGGCTGCAGCGTGCGGTTTGGCCTTGGCCTTGGTGTGCGTGGCGGCGGTAGCGGCGCTGGCCGAGACGGCCAGGATGGCGGCGGCGAGGAGGGTGGGGAGCAGGGCGGGGAACAGGGAGGAGGTGCGCGGTGTGCGGGTCATGGAAATGCTTGGGGAGGAAGCCTGAATAGGCGCGCGATCAAGTCGCAGAGCGACGGGGATCAGCAGGGGTTGGCTCGAACGATGGAGCGAATTGTCGCGGCTCGCCACCCATGGTGCCGTGTGCCACCCGGGCCTTGAAACGAAACTAGGTGCGCGGGAATCTCGGCAATGCTGCCGCCACCTCACGGAACGCCGTGAGTGCTGCTTCCAGGTGCTCGATGATTTCCAGCTGCAACACGTCTGGCGGCGGTAGGTCGTCCAGGTTGTCCAGGCTGGCGTCCTTCAGCCAGAACACGTCCAGGCTCGCCTTGTCGCGGGTGACCAGCTCGTCATAGGCGTAGAACTTGAAGCACTCCGTCGCCACGCGCTCGTGCCGGTTCGCCGGGTTGTAGCAACGGATGAAGTCCTGCAGGTCGGGCAAGCGCAGCGGCCGGGTCTTGAGCGTGAAGTGCTGGTTGGTACGCAGGTCATAGAACCACACGCCCTTCGTATGCACGTGGCCATCCTTGGGCGCGTTGTCGAAGAACACCACATTGGCCTTCACACCCTGCGCGTAGAAGATGCCCGTGGGCAGGCGCAGGATGGTGTGCACGTCGCAGGTCTCCAGCAGCTTGCGGCGGATCTTCTCGCCCGCGCCGCCCTCGAACAGCACGTTGTCGGGCAGCACCACCGCCGCGCGGCCCCGCACGTTAAGCATGCTCACGATGTGCTGCAAAAAGTTGAGCTGTTTGTTGGACGTGGTCTGCCAGAAGTCCTGGCGCTCATACAGCAGCGCATCACGGTCTTCCTCGCCCTCCTCGTTGGTGATGGTCATGCTGCTCTTCTTGCCGAAGGGCGGGTTGGCCAGCACCAGGTCCACGGCCATGCGCGGCTCGGCAATCAAGGCATCGGCGCGCTCCACCGAAGGCTCGCCCACCAGGTCGCCCACGCCATGCAGCATCAGGTTCATCAGGCACATGCGGCGCGTGCCCGGGACGATCTCGTTGCCGTGAAAGGTTTCGTCGCGCAGGAAGTGCTGCTGCGGCCGCGTCAGCCTCGGCTTCTCGTAGCCCAGCCAGTCGCCATGCTCGCGCAGCCAGGGGCCGGTGCCCGTCAGCCACTCATTCGCTGCCAGGAAGAAGCCGCCCGTGCCGCAGGCCGGGTCGGCAATCGTCTGCCCCGGCTTCGGGCGCATGCAGGCCACCATCGCCTGGATCAGCGCGCGCGGCGTGAAGTACTGGCCGGCGCCGCTCTTGGTGTCCTCAGCGTTCTTCTGCAGCAGGCCTTCGTAGAGGTCGCCCTTCATGTCGGCATCCATGCCCACCCAGGACTGCTCGTCAATCATCTGCACCAGGCGCGAGAGCTTGGCCGGGTCCTGGATCTTGTTCTGCGCCTTGAAGAAGATCGCGCCCAGCATGCCTGGCTGGTCGCTCAGCTTGTGCAGGGTGGCGAGGTACTGATCCTCCAGCGGCCGACCGCTCAAGGGGCGCAGCGCGGCCCAGTCGTAGCCCTTGGGGATGCGCGTGTCGCGCTGATAGGGCGGCTGAGCGTACTCGTCCGCCATCTTTAGGAACAGCAGGTAGGTCAGCTGCTCCAGGTAGTCGCCATAGCCCACGCCGTCGTCACGCAGCGTGTGGCAGAAGTTCCAGACTTTCTGGATGAGGGTCGAGGTGTTCATGCGCGGCTCAGCCGTGCCTTTCATTGGTCAGATACGCCTGCCTAGGATCATTGGCGTTGGGCAGAGCGCGCAGCAGCCGGCCCTCCTGCACCAGCGGGTTCAGGATGCGCTTGCGCAGGTCGCTGCCCCCCTGGTCCCGTCGGTTCAGCAGGCTGGCCAGCACGCGCAGGCCCAGATAACGCCCAGTGCACAGCGCTAGCACGGCTTGTCGCATCAACTCGGGGGGCACCCGCTTGCGGCTGCTGACAGGAAATGCCAGGTTGCGCAGGACATCCAGATCGGCTTCTTCGAGCTGGGTCAGGTCGGCGATCCACGCTGCCCCGGGTGCTGGTGCGGCCGGCTCCGGGGTTAAGCGCCCAAGCTCCGGGGTTAAGCGCCCAAGCTCCGGGGTTAAGCGCCCAAGCTCCGGGGTTAAGCGCCCAAGCTCCGGGGTTAAGGAGGCCGTCTCCGGGGATAACGAGCCATCGTTGGCTGCCTCGCCCGCAAGATCCACCAGATCGCGACGCGGGAAATGCTGGGACGACAGGAAATACACCATGCCTCGGCCGATGCCCTCGGCGCCCAGCAAGCCGTCCCGCACCAGTCGGCCCAGCATCTTCGTGATGTCGGCTGAGTGCTCAGTCGACAGCTCGCGCAGCCGCGAATGGTTGATCTGGCCCTCGGTGGCCGCCGTCACCACCGCCAGACGCTCCAGCGGGCCGAGCGCCGTAAACCGTGATCCCAACTGGCCTTCGAGCAGGGCCACGGTGTCTGGCGGCAGCAGGCTGCTCATGCGCAGCTCCATCAGCGTCTGTTCCGGCGCCGCCACCTGCTGCAGCACCGGGCGCCGCCAATGCTGGCCTGCCCAGTTTCGGTAGATCTTCGGGATACCCGAGCCGGCATGGTCTCCATAGCCCACCAGCTGGAACATCGTCTGTAGCCTGCGGTTGCGGCAATCGCTGTTGCCGCCCATCACAGCCAACTCGGGCGGAACACGCATCAAGCCCGGGTTGCGAAAGCCGAACATGTCCGGGCGCTTGACCACCAGCACCGACACCCGGCCCGAGAAGTCGGCATGGATCAGGGTGTTGACCAGGGCCTCACGTACGGCCTCGTGAACCGGTGTGTCCTCGATGCGCTGCCCCTCCTGCAACTGGAACGGCACCTTCAGATCGGCCGTCAGCTTTTGGTAGACGCGACGAAAGAAGTCATACAGGTTGCCGGACCAGCTGCCGTCTGGCACCAGCCGGTCGATCCAGCGCTTCTCGGTCTTGGCTTCGGGGCGCTCCTGGTAGTCCACCATGTAATGCGGCAAGGCATCACGAATCACCTCGGCACGGCCAAACATCAACAAACCCGCCAGGCGCAGCCCAGAGGTGCCCGCCTCGCGGTTGCGGCCGAACGCGCCGATGCGCTCCAGGAACTCAGGCACGGCCAGGTCCGTCCATGGGTGGTTGGGCTTCACCGCCGCGAAGCGGTTGCGGTAGGCCTGCACCGTGTCCAGGTCCAGGTCCGCAACATCAAAACCCTGCAGCACTCGCTCGTCGCGCGAATCCTCCACCCGCTCCGCCAGCATCCGGCGCACGGTCTCGTCGTCTGCCGCGTAGTCGCCCTCGTGGCGCCTCAGATAGGTGCTGCCGAACGGGTTGGCCCCTAGGTGGACCGGGCGCAGCTGGCGCGCAGCACGCGGAACTCTTACCCGCAGCACCACCTGCCCGTCGAGCATCACCGGCTGCACATCCGCCTCGGAAAGCAGGTTGGCGCTGATCTGCTTGCGGTTGTGCAGGTTGTCCCACAGCGCCTTGCGCACTCGCTCCAGCCCCGGCAGGCCCAGCACCTTGAACTGGCCCGGCGGCTTCTCCTGCACGCCCAGCAGGATGACCCCGCCCTCTCCGTTGGCCATGGCGCTGTAGGTCTTCCAGAGGTCGTCGGGCAGTTCGCCCCGGCCATCGCGTCCTTGGGCGGCCTTGCATTCCAGCTCGCAGGCCTCGGACAGCGTGGCCAGGTCCAGCTTCTCCAGGTCCAGACTCATGCGGGCACCCTCTTTGAACGGCTGTGTTTTTTTGGCGCCGGCTGGGCGGCCGCCCGCTCGGCGCGGATGCGCGCCAGCAGCTCGGCGGCGGGCTCGTCGGCCGGGTCTTGCGGGACGAGCTGGCCGGCGAAGGCGGCGCGGAGGAGGTTTTGGCGTTGGGCGGTGGATTG
Source organism: Roseateles paludis (assembly GCF_039872745.1). Taxonomy (NCBI): domain Bacteria; kingdom Pseudomonadati; phylum Pseudomonadota; class Betaproteobacteria; order Burkholderiales; family Sphaerotilaceae; genus Roseateles; species Roseateles paludis. Next base: position 1,163,706 of record NZ_JBDPZD010000001.1, read on the forward strand.
GGCCTGCGCAGCCTCCAGTGCGGTGAGGAGTTCGCCCGAAGCCAACAACTGCTGCTCAAGCAACAAGGCCACTGCAGACTGCTCGGCCGGCGGAGGAATCGGCACTGGCGTTCGCCGCACGTCCTGTTGATTGATGCTGGCTTGGTTGACTGCCCATTTCGCTTCAGCCGTCAGCCTTGCCCGACCGATTGCTGAGCCCAGATAAAGCGAGACAAATCCGCCTTCGACCGCTGCGGCAAGACGCAGCCGCATCATGTTCGATTCGAAGACTACGCCGGCCAGTTCTTTCGGTACCCACATCGACTTGCCCAGGTGCGTCATGCTGTTGACGCGGTTGATCACCAAGTCGCCAGCCATCAATCCGTAGGTGCCGACTTCATCAGCATTCGCGGTCACTTGTCGCAGTTCGTCACGCGGGCGATGCCAGCCGATTTGGTAATCGTCGATGCGCAGGATGGGCACACCTGCGGCATAGCGCTCCTTGGGTAGATAGAGGCCGTTCTGAGGTCCATCGACGATCAGGGCATCCAGCGAGGCCCAGGTCCACGACTCGGGCAAAGCCGGCAAGTCCGCAACGTCTGGCTGTACCGGCTCGGGGTAAGCCGACTGCCACCCCTTAGTCGGCGGCTTGCCCTGCGCCTCGAACTTGGCGAGCTGTTGGGCCTCCCAGCGAGCGCGGCGCTCGCGCAGGATGCGGGCGAGCAGGTCGGCGCCGGTTTCCTCGGGGGCGGGGTTGGCCTCGCGCCAGGCGGCGGTGAGCGAGCCTTCGACGGCGGCCTTGAGCAGGGACTGGCGATAGTGCTGGAGCTTCTGCTGCGCCGCCTTCAACTCCGCCACGCTGGCATCGAGGTCGGACAGCAGTTCCTCGAGCTTCTCGACGATGCGGGTTTGCTCGGTAGCGGGCGGCAGAGGCACTAGCTGACTCAGCACATCGGCGTCACGCACGGCTGGATAGCTGACTCCACGTTGCAGTGGCAGCACCTGTTGCAGGAAGTCGTGGCTGCGCAGTAGTTGCAGTAGCAGAGATCCGTCAACGCCCTCGGCTGGCCGAAGGACACAAAACCCGGTCGAGGCGACGGGATTCGAGACCTCGGGAACACGAGCGATGGCACGCAACCCAGGCCGAACTGTCGAGAACAACACATCTCCGGCCCGGACGGCCTGCCGCGCTCGGCTCGGGGTGTCCCGTCCCATCAAGACCTTGGGCGCGACGACAACACCCGCCTCGTTGTCGATGGCGCTGATGTCGCAATAGGTGAACTCGACGTCCGGCGCATCGGCGGGATTCATGCTGGACACGGGCAACACGCAATCCGCAAGGGCAACTGTCGCCCACCCGGCAGGCAACGTCCGCTTCACGCCACCAACTCCTCATTCATCCCCGCCATCAACCCATCCAGCTCCTCGCCAAACAGCCCCCAAGCCTTCTGCAGGCCGCCGCGTGCGGCCAGCTCCGCGTAGTCGAAGTCGTCTCGCGCGATGGAGCAGGAGCTGGCGATGTGGTCCTTCATCAGGCGCAGCCAGTCGGTCTGCTCGGGCGTGAAGGCGGTGGCGCGGCGGCTGTTGTGGCGCCAGATCCAGTCGGCAAAGCGTTGGTTCACGGTGTCGGCAAAGGGGGTGAGTTCGGCCTCCAGGCCAAGGGCAAAGCGCAGCAGGGCCACGAGGTCGGTCAACTGCCGCTGCAGGCCCACGCCTTTCACCTGGCCGGCCTGCACGCGGGCGTAGGCGGCCCAGAGGCGGTCGGTGGTGAGCATCAGCGGTGGGCGGGCAATGGCGTCTGCCAGCTCCTGGACGGCGTCGATGGTCAGCGCACGGCGCTGGTAGGGCTGCTGGTAGAAGAAGCTCAGGGCGGCTAGTTCGTCCTTGTGGGCCTGGGCAAAGTCTTTGAAGGCCTGCACGTCGGCGCGGGCGTGCTCGTCCATCTGGGCGGCGGGGCTGCTCGTGAGGATGCGGTCGAGGTTGACGTGGTCGATGAGCTGCTCGCGCTCACGGCGGGCGTGCTCGATTTGCTCGCGCAGTTCGGGCGCATCAAACGGCGCACAGGCGGCGGCCACGCGGGTGGCGCGGGCAGCTTGCAGCTCGTCGGGCAGCAGGGTGTCTTCGCTGCGGGTGATGCCGCTCAAGCGGGCGGTGTCCAGGGCGGCCTGGGCAATGGCGTCGGGGTCCAGCGCCTTGAGCAGGGCCTTGCCCAGCTCGCGGGCGGGCACGCCGCCGCTGGCGCGCTCGATGCGGGCGCGGGCTTTGTCGTCGAGCTGTTTGTCGAGCCGCACGAGGCGGTTGGCCAGGGTGAGCAGGGTGTCGTCGTCGCGCTGGTTCAGGGCCACCGCTTGCAGCAGGTCTTTGAGCGGCACGCCGGGCTTTTGCTCCAGGCTGCGGCTTTCGGTCTTGAGGCTTTTTTCCACGCCCACGGCGTCGATGAGGATGAAGCGCTCTTTGGCGCCGCTGGCGCTGGCGCTGACCTTTTGCAGGCCGTCGGCATCGAGGCTGCGCACGCCACGGCCCTTCATCTGCTCGTAGTAGCCCTTGCTGCGCACGTCGCGCATGAAGAGCAGCACCTCCAGCGGCTTCACGTCGGTGCCAGTGGCAATCATGTCCACGGTGACGGCGATGCGGGGGTGGTAGTCGTTGCGGAAGGCGGCGAGCACGGCGTCGGCCTGCTTCTCGCTGTAGGTGACCTTGCGGCAGAAGGCGTTGCCCTGGCCGTAGACCTCGCGCACGGCCTGCACGATGTCGTCGGCGTGGCTGTCGGTCTTGGCAAATATCAGGGTCTTGGGCACTTCGCGGCGGGCGGGGAAGAGCTCGTGCTCCACCACGCGCTTCATCTCCCGCAAGACCTGGCGAATCTGGCTCACGTTGACGACGGAGCGGTCCAGCTCCTTGCCGGTGTAGGCGGTGTCTTCCTCGGTCTGGCCCCAGCGCTTCTTGCGGGTTTGGCGGTCACGGTGGTCCACCCACTCTTTCGCTTTCAGCTCGGCGCCTTGTTGGGTGACCTCGGTGACGATCTCCCACACGTCGTAGCCCACGTTGACACCGTCCGCCACCGAGTCTTCGTAGCTGTACTCGGCCACGACGTTCTCGTTGAAGAAGCCGTAGGTGCGCTTGTCGGGCGTGGCGGTGAGGCCGATGAGGAAGGCGTCGAAGTAGTCGAGCACCTGCTTCCACAGGTTGTAGATGCTGCGGTGGCACTCGTCGATGACGATGAAGTCGAAGGTCTCGACGGGCAGCTCGGGCGAGTAGCTGACGAGCCGGCCTTGCTTGACGGCTTTCGCAACCTCAGCGGCGGGGATGTCTTCGGCAGACTCGTCCAACACCTCGCCGCTGAGCGCGGCGTACATGCGCTGGATGGTGCTGATGCAGACCTGGGCATGGCGGTCCACACCGGCCGGGCCGACGCGCTGGACGTTGTACAGCTCGGTGAACTTGCGGCCATCGTCCGGCGGCGTGTAGGCCATGAACTCCTGGTGGGCCTGCTTGCCGAGGTTGCGGGTGTCCACGAGGAAGAGGATGCGTTTGGCCCCGCCGAACTTGAGCAGCCGGTAGACAGCGGTGATGGCCGTGAAGGTCTTGCCGGCACCGGTGGCCATGTGCACCAGGGCACGCGGGCGATTGGCGGCGAGCGACTGCTCAAGGCCGGTGACAGCGCTGGTCTGGCAGTCCCGCAGGTTGTCAGTGGGCAGCGGAGGCATGGCCTCACGCAGGCGTTGGCGCAGCGTGGTGGGCTGGGCCAGCCAGGCGGCCAGGGTCTCGGGCCTGAAGAAGCGGAACACCTCACGCGAGCGGGGCGCGGGGTCGCGGCCATCGGTGAAGCGGGTGATTTGCCCGGTGGCTTCAAACAGAAACGGCAGGGGCTGGTTGTTGGTGCGCCACTTGAGGCGCGAGTGGGCGTAGCGCTCGGTCTGGCTTTCGGTGACGACGAGCTGCTCGCCGGCATCGTCACGCTTGGCTTCGACGATGCCCACGGCCTCGCGGCCCACGAAGAGCACGTAGTCTGCAGGGCCGGTGTCGGTGGGGTATTCACGCACGGCGACGCCGAGCGCCGCGCCGAGGTTGAGCTGGCGGTAGTCCTGCACCAGCCAGCCGGTGGCTTGCAGGCGTTCGTCGATGACTTGTCGGGCCTGGGCCTCTGGGGTCATTGAAAGCTTCCCTTGCCGCAGCGGGTTGCTGCGTCGCGCGTTAGTGTCGCCAAGAAAAAGGGCGAGCGGCTCATGGTCCTGCTCGCCCTGGGCATGCGCTGGCTTGGGGGCTTAGACGTCGATGTTCCCCGCCCGCAGCGCGTTCGATTCAATGAACTCGCGGCGTGGCTCGACCTCGTCGCCCATGAGCATGGTGAACACCTTGTCGGCCTCGATGGCGTCTTCGATCTGGACGCGCAGGAGGCGGCGGACGGTGGGGTCCATGGTGGTTTCCCAGAGCTGCTCGGGGTTCATTTCGCCGAGGCCCTTGTAGCGCTGGCGGCCGACGCTGCCTTCGGCTTGCTGCATGAGCCAGGCCATGGCGGCGCGGAAGTCGGCGACCTTGGATTCCTTGGCCTTTTCGCCTTCGCCCTTGCGGACGATGGCGCCGTCCTGGATGAGGCCCTGGAAGCTGAGGCCGGCATCGGCGAGGACTTCATAGTCGGCGCCGTGGACGAAGTCGGCGTGGATGACGCTGGCACGCACGTTGCCGTGGTGCATGCGGGCGATCTTGAGGAAGAGCTTGTCGGTGCGGGGGTCGGTCTCGACGGTGACCTGGGCGTCGTGGAGCAGGCCTTTGAGCTTGTCGGCGCTGGCGGTGGCAGCCTCGGGGGTGTCGAGGTCGATGGCCAGGCCGTTGGCCAGCACGTGCAGGGCTTCTACGTCCATCCAGTTGGACAGGCGCTCGATGACGCTTTGGGCGGCGACGTACTTGCGGGCGAGCACGTCGAGGGTGTCGCCCTTGAGGGTGGTGCCGGCGCCGGTGTCGAGGCTGGCGTCTTGCAGCGCGACCTTGAGCAGGAAGGCGTCGAACTCGTGGCCGTCCTTGAGGTATTGCTCGTGCTTGCCGACCTTGACCTTGTAGAGCGGGGGCTGGGCGATGTAGATGTGGCCGCGCTCGCAGAGCTCGGGCATCTGGCGGTAGAAGAAGGTGAGCAGCAGGGTGCGGATGTGGGCGCCGTCAACGTCCGCGTCGGTCATGATGATGATGCGGTGGTAGCGGAGCTTGTCGGGGTTGAAGTCATCGCTGCCCGCCCCGCGCCCGATGCCGGTACCGAGGGCGGTGATGAGGGTGATGATTTCGTTCGAGGTGAGCAGCTTCTCGTAGCGCGCTTTCTCGACGTTGAGGATCTTGCCGCGCAGGGGCAGGATGGCCTGGAACTTCCGGTCGCGGCCCTGCTTGGCGGAGCCGCCGGCGGAGTCGCCCTCGACGATGTAGATCTCGCACAGGGCGGGGTCCTTTTCCTGGCAGTCAGCCAGCTTGCCGGGCAGGCCGAGGCCGTCGAGCACACCCTTGCGGCGGGTCATCTCTCTAGCCTTGCGGGCAGCCTCGCGGGCGCGGGCGGCGTCGAGGATCTTGCCGCAGATGATCTTGGCGTCGGTCGGGTTCTCAAGCAGGTAGTCAGTCAGCAGGCGCGAGACGATGTCTTCGACGGGGCCGCGCACTTCGCTGGAGACGAGCTTGTCCTTGGTCTGGGAGCTGAACTTGGGCTCGGGCACCTTGACAGAGACGACGCAGGCCAGGCCTTCGCGCATGTCGTCACCGGCGACTTCGACCTTGGCCTTCTTGGCGAGATCGTTGTCTTCGATGTACTTGTTGATGACGCGGGTCATCGCGGCGCGCAGGCCGGTCAAGTGGGTGCCGCCGTCCCGCTGCGGGATGTTGTTGGTGAAGCAGAGGACGTTCTCGTTGAAGCCGTCGTTCCACTGCATGGCGACTTCAACGCCGATGTTGGTCTGCTGGTCGGACATCTTGTCGCCGATGGCGTGGAAGATGTTCGGGTGCAGGGTGGTCTTGCCCTTGTTGATGAACTCGACAAAGCCTTTGACGCCGCCGGCGTAGGCGAAGTTGTCTTCCTTGTTGCTGCGCTCGTCGACGAGGCGGATCTTGACGCCGTTGTTGAGGAAGGAGAGCTCACGCAGCCGCTTGGCGAGGATGTCGTAGTGGTAGTCGTTGTTCTCTTTGAAGATCTCGGTGTCGGGCAGGAAGTGGACCTCGGTGCCGCGCTTGTCGGTCTCGCCGATGACCTTCATGGGGCGGGTTTCAAAGCCGTCCACCATGACGCTCTCGCCGTTCTGCGGGATGCCCTTGGCGAACTCGATGAAGTGGACCTTGCCGTTCTGGCGCACGGTGAGGCGCAGGAACTTGGACAGGCCGTTCACGCAGGACACACCCACGCCGTGAAGGCCGCCCGAGACCTTGTAGCTGTTCTGGTTGAACTTGCCGCCGGCGTGCAGCTCGGTCAGGGCGATCTCGGCGGCGGAGCGCTTGGGCTCGTGCTTGTCGTCCATCTTGACGCCGGTGGGGATGCCGCGGCCGTTGTCGATGACGGAGATGGAGTTGTCGGTGTGGATGGTGACGACGATGTCGTCGCAATGGCCGGCCAGGGCTTCGTCGATGGAGTTGTCGACGACCTCGAAGACGAGGTGGTGCAGGCCGGTGCCGTCCGAGGTGTCGCCGATGTACATGCCGGGGCGCTTGCGCACGGCCTCCAGGCCTTCCAGGATCTGGATGGAGCTGGCGTCATAGGCCTGGGGTGCCGGGGTGGGCGCGGGGGCGGGAACGTTCTCGGGGGTGTCGCTCATGACTGGGTACTCAAGGCCGCGTGGCGGCCCTCCATCTTCAAACTAGAGCCCCCCGCTTGGCGGGGGGCTGGGGGTGCGAAACGTTCGGGCATGCAATGCCAAGGAGGATCGCTAGATCCGCATCGGCATCACGACGTACTTGAATCCGTTGTCGTCAGGGATGGTCAGCAGCGCGCTGGAGGCGCTGTCGTTGAGGTCGATGCAGACCATGTCCTGGCTCATGTTGGAGAGGGCGTCCATCAGGTAGGTGACGTTGAAGCCGGTCTCGATCTTGTCGCCGCCGTAGTCGATCTCGATCTCTTCCTTGGCCTCTTCCTGCTCGGCATTGCTGGAGGCGATGGAGAGCAGGCCGGGCTCGAAGGTCAGGCGCACGGCCTTGAACTTCTCGCTGGTCAGGATGGCGGCGCGCTGCAGGCTGGCCAGCAGCGGGGCGCGGCCCAGGGTGAGGCGGAACTTGTGGTTCTTGGGGATGACGCGGTTGTAGTCGGGGAACTTGCCCTCGACCAGCTTGGTCACGAACTCCATGCCCGAGAAGCTGAACTTGGCCTGGTTGCCGGCAAAGCGCATCTCGATGGCGGCTTCGTCGGCCTTGCCGTCCTTCCCCTCTTCTTTCAACAGGCGCTGCAGCTCTAGCACGGTCTTGCGCGGCAGGATGACTTCCTGCTTGGGGATGTCGGCATCGAGGTCGGCCTGCGCGAGGGCGAGGCGGTGGCCGTCGGTGGCGACGAGGGTGAGGCTCTTGCCTTCGGCCACGAACAGGATGCCGTTGAGGTAGTAGCGGATGTCATGCACCGCCATCGCGAAGTGGACCTGGTTGATCAGGCCCTTGAGCGTCTTTTGCGGCACGCTGAAGGCGGGGCCAAAGTCGGCGGCCTCCTGCACCAGCGGGAAGTCGTCGCTGGGGAGGGTCTGCAGGGTGAAGCGGCTCTTGCCGCCCTGCAGGGTCATCTTGTTCTGGTTGCTGGTGAGGCTGACCGTCTGGTCGGCGGGCAGCGAGCGCAGGATGTCGATCAGCTTGCGGGCCGCGACGGTGGTGGCGAGGTTGCCGGCGTCGCCGCCGAGCTCGACGGTGGTGCGGACCTGGATTTCGAGGTCGCTGGTGGTGAACTCGATCTGGGACCCGGTCTTGCGGATCAGCACATTGGCCAGGATCGGCAGCGTGTGGCGCCGCTCGACGATGCCCGAGACGGCCTGCAGCGCGCCGAGCACCTGATCCTGGTTGGCTTTCAAGACGATCATGAGGACCTCGTTGTCTGGGGTTTTATGGGGTCAGCGCGCACGCCGGGGCGGAAAAGTCACTCCCAGGTTGCCGGCTAAGAGTGACGCGCGCGCGTAGACAGGGGATTGTCGCCGCCTTTGCAGGTGCGGGCGCCCTGGCAAGCTGGGCATTGGGGTGAACCCCGAGATGGCGGCGCCAACCCGGCGCTCAGCCTTTGAGCGTCTGCTCCAGCACGTGGAGCTGCTGGTTCAGCTCGGTGTTCTTCTGGCGCTCGCCACCGATCTTGCGCACCGCGTGCAGCACGGTGGTGTGGTCGCGTCCGCCAAAGAGCTCGCCGATCTCGGGCAGGCTCTTTTGCGTCAGCTCCTTGGCGATGTACATCGCAATCTGGCGCGGGCGGGCGATGCTGGCCGGGCGCTTCTTGGAGTACATGTCCGCGACCTTGATCTTGTAGAAGTCGGCCACGGTCTTCTGGATGTTCTCGACGCTGATCTGCCGGTTCTGGATGGAGAGCAGGTCCTTGAGCGCATCGCGCGCCAGCTGGATGTTGATCTCCTTGTGGCTGAAGCGGCTGTAGGCCAGCACCTTGCGCAGCGCGCCTTCCAGCTCGCGCACATTGGCGCGCACGTTCTTGGCGATGAAGAAGGCCACGTCCTCGGGCAGGCTGACAGCCTCGGCGTCGGCCTTCTTGATCAGGATGGCCACGCGCATCTCCAGCTCAGGCGGCTCGATGGCCACGGTGAGGCCGGCGTCGAAGCGGCTGGTCAGGCGCTCGTCAATGTCCACCAGCCCTTTGGGGTAGGTGTCGCTGGTCATGATGATGTGCGCCTTCTTGGCCAGCAGGGCTTCGAAGGCGTTGAAGAACTCTTCCTGCGTGCGGTCCTTGCCGGCAAAGAACTGCACGTCGTCGATCAGCAGCAGGTCCAGCGAGTGGTACTTGGCCTTCAGTTCGTCGAAGGTCTTGCGCTGGTAGTTCTTGACCACGTCGGAGATGAACTGCTCGGCGTGCAGGTAGAGCACGCGGGCGTCCGGGCGGTCGCGCAGCAGCGCATTGCCCACGGCGTGGATCAAGTGCGTCTTGCCCAGGCCCACGCCGCCGTAAATGAACAGCGGGTTGTACATCTGCCCCGGCGCGCCGGCCACGTGCAGCGCGGCGGTGCGGGCCATCTGGTTGGCGCGGCCGGCCACCAGGCTGTCGAAGGTCAGCGCGGGGTTGATGCGGTTCTTGTTGCCGGCAGGCCCCTGGCTCGGGATCTCTACCGTCGGCTGGGCGGTCGCATTCGGCGTGAGCTGGCCCAGCAGGGCGCCCGCCGGCACCGGGCCGGCAGTGGCCGGCATGCCGCCCGGCAGCGCTGTTGGCATGGTGGCCTGCAGCGGGGCGGCGTCGCGGCTGGGGGTGGCGAGCACCAGCTCCAGCCGGGCTGGCCGGCCGGCGAGTTCGCTCAGGATCTCTTCGAGGCGCGGCGCGTACTGCCGGCGGATCCAGTCGCGCTTGAAGTGGTTGGGCACCCGCAGCTGCACGACGAGCAGCTGGTCCGGCGCCACGGCCGCATCCGCCAGCGTGGCCGGCGGCAGGGGGCGGATCCAGGTGTTGAACTGCTGTTCAGGCAGTTCGGCAGCAAACCGTTCGCAGCCGCGTCGCCAGAGGTCGGCGCCGGCCGCTTCGCCTGCGCCAAGGAGGGGGTCGCTCATTGTGGAAAACTTGTTCTTGAGCGGCCGCATTGTACGGTTGCAAGACGCCGCAAGGGGCAGGTTATCCACAGTCGATGCTCGGGGTCAACCCCCGGCAAAACCCAGGGGGTTTGCGAGCTCCGGGGGCGGGTGCCATTGACCTGTTGCACCGTGTTTGGTGTAATCCCGGGTTTTCGCGAGCGCTGCGGGGGTCTGCCTTCGCCCGGGCTCGGGAACGAAACAGGCGCCGAGTCTCGACGAGACTTCGGCCCTTCGCAACGCGGCTGGTGAGATTCGGGTTCCCTGGGTCTGACAAGCAGTCCGCACGGCGCCGCCAACCGCTGCAGCGTCGCTCCACCAAGGAAAACTCATCATGAAGCGTACCTACCAAGGCTCCAAGACCCGCCGCGCCCGCACCCACGGCTTCCTCGTCCGCATGAAGACCCGTGGCGGCCGCGCCGTCATCGCCGCGCGCCGCGCCAAGGGTCGCAAGCGCCTGGCTGTCTGAGTCCCCACCAGGGATTTCTCGCCATGCTCGGCCGCATCGTCCGGTCGGCCGACTTTGAACGCGTGCTGGCGCGCCCGGCATGTGCTCGCAGCGCGCTCTTCGCCGTGCATCATCTGGCCGCTGGCCCCAGCCCCTCGGCTTGGGTTTTGTCCACAGATCGAGCGAAGTTGTCCACAGAGGCTGCACAGGCTGCCCACAGACTTGTGGATGACGCTGCTGATGCCGTCCCGGCTGCGGCCCCCGCAACACCGCCCACCCCCGCGCCCACACCTGTACCAGGGGGCGCCTGGGTGGGCGTTGTCGTTCCCAAGCGGTTTGCGCGCCGGGCGGTCACGCGCACGCTCGTCAAGCGCCAGATGCGGGTGGCCATGAGCCACCGGCAAGCCGCGCTGCCGCCGGGCCTGTGGGTGCTGCGCCTGCGCAGCCCGATCGACCGCAAAGCCTTTCCCAGTGCGGCCTCGGATGCGCTGCGCGCCGTGGTGCGTGCCGAACTCGGTGGCCTGCTGGACCGGGCGCTGCAACGCCTGGCTTCGCAAGCTGGGGTGTCGGCCGGGGTGTCTGCATGACTGCCTTGGGTGTCGGCTTCCAGCGGCCCGGCTGGGTCGCGCGGGGCTTGATGGCTGTGGTGCGGGCCTATCGCCTGCTGCTGTCGCCGTGGCTGGGCGCGTCCTGCCGCTTCTACCCGAGCTGTTCGGTCTATGCATTGGGCGCGCTGGAGCGCCACGGTGCTGCGGCGGGCAGCTACCTGACGGTGCATCGATTGCTGCGTTGCCACCCGCTGTGCGCGGGCGGGCATGATCCCGTCCCTGCCGAGCCGCCTCGGCTGTTCCGCCACCTCGTCCGAGGTGGTGGTGTTCCTTCTCCTCTTTCCCCGACGTCCCATGACTGATATTCGCCGTGCTGTGCTGTGGGTGGTGCTGACCATGTCCCTGCTGATGCTGTGGGACGGCTGGCAGAAGCACAACGGCCAGCCTTCGCTCTTCAGCCCCAGCAAGCCCGCCGCCACCGCCACTTCAGCGGCATCGGCGGCTGCCTCCGGCTCTGCCGGCGTGCCCGCCCCGACGGCCGGTGCGGCCGCCGTGCCCGCAACAGGCGCCGCCGCGCCGGTGCCGGTGGTGTCGCAGAAGCTGGTGATCGAGACCGATGTGCTGCGCGTCAGCATCGACACCCTGGGTGGCGATGTGGTGCGTGCCGAGCTGCCGCACTACCTCAGCACCTTCACGCCCGAGATCACTGACCAATTGCTGCAGACCGTGGGCCTGCAGAAGAAGCCGGACTTCAAGCCCGAGCCCATCGTGCTGTTCGATGCGGCCGAGAGCTACCGCGCCCAGACGGGCCTGGTCGGCGCCAAGGGCGAGGCCCTGCCGACGCACCACACGCTGTTTGCCGTGGCCTCTGAAGAGCGCGTGCTCAAGGACGGCGCCAATGAGCTGAGCCTGCGTCTGGAGTCGGCCGAGGTCGGCGGCGTCAAGCTGATCAAGACCTACACCTTCAAGCGCGGCTCCTACGCCATCGGCGTCAAGCACGAGGTCGTCAACGCCGGCGGCGCGCCGGTTGCGCCGCAGCTCTATGTGCAGTTGGTGCGCGCGGCGGCCACGCAAGGCGGCAATGTGCCCTTTGCGCCCACCTACACCGGCCCGGCGCTCTACACGGACAAGGCCAAGTTCCACAAGCTCGAGTTCAAGGACATCGAGAAGGGCAAGCTGGACTTTGAAAAGTCTGCCAGCGACGGCTGGGTGGCCATGGTGCAGCACTACTTCACCTCGGCCTGGCTGCATGGCGGCGACGCCAAGCGCGAGTTCTTCGCCAACAAGGTGGCGGGCACGACGGGCCAGACCTATGCGGTGGGCATGCTCTACACCCTGCCCGAGCTGGCGCCCGGCGCAACGGCCGCGCATGAGGACACGCTCTTCGCTGGCCCGCAGGAAGAAAACAAGCTCGCCGCCCTGGCCCCGGGCCTGGAGCTTGTGAAGGACTACGGCATCTTCTCCATCCTGTCCAAGCCGCTCTTCTGGCTGCTGGACAAGCTGCACGGCCTGATCGGCAACTGGGGCTGGGCGATCGTGGCCCTCGTCGTGCTGCTCAAGATTGCCTTCTACTGGCTCAACGCCAGCGCCTACCGCAGCATGGCCAAGATGAAGGCCGTGGCACCGCGCATCAACGAGATGCGCGAGCGCCTCAAGGACAAGCCGCAGGAGATGCAGGCCGAGATGATGCGCATCTACAAGGAAGAGAAGGTCAACCCCGTGGGTGGCTGCCTGCCCATCTTCCTGCAGATGCCCTTCTTCATCGCGCTCTACTGGGTGCTGCTGTCCACCGTCGAGATGCGCCAGGCGCCCTGGATCGGCTGGATCACCGACCTCTCGGTGCGCGACCCCTACTTCATCCTGCCGCTGATCATGCTGGCCGCCAACCTCTTCCAGGTCTGGCTCAATCCGCCGGCGGCCGACCCGATGCAGCAGAAGATGATGTGGATCATGCCCATCGTGTTCGGCATCATGTTCTTTGCCTTCCCGTCGGGCCTGGTGCTGTACTGGGTCACGAACACCGTGCTCGGCATTGCGCAGCAGTGGCTGATCAACCGCCAGCTTGGCGTGAGTTGAGTCACCCGTGTGACGGCGCCCCCCCGTGGCTGGGGGCTTCAAGCGCCGGCCCGGCTGGCATTCAATAGCGGCCATGCGGGGCAGCAACGGGCCGCCGAACAGGGTTCACGAGAGCTCCTTTTCCGACCTCCCCCGCGCCATCTACACAGCAGGCGGCTTGCTTCGGCAAGCCGCCTTTTTTGTGGCCTCGCGCCGTTGCCCGCCGACAATCGCGCCCCATGTCTGCCGCCCTGCTTGCCCGCCACCAGGACCCCATCGCCGCCATCGCCACGGCGCCCGGGCGCGGTGCGGTGGGCATCGTGCGCGTCTCGTCGCCGCAGCCGCTGGATGGTTTGATCGACGCCGTCTGCGGGCGCCGTCTGCAACCCCGCGAGGCCACCTACCTACCGCTGCGTGACGCGGCGGGCCAGGCCATCGACCACGGCCTGGCGCTGCACTTCCCGGCGCCGCATTCGTACACCGGCGAGCACGTGCTGGAGCTGCAGGCCCATGGCGGCCCGGTGGTGCTGCAGCTGCTGCTGGCGCGCGTGGTGGAAGCCTGCGCGGGTGCCCGCCTGGCCGAGCCCGGTGAGTTCACGCAGCGCGCCTTCCTCAACGGCAAGCTCGACCTCGCCCAGGCCGAGGCCGTGGCCGACCTGATCGATGCCAGCACCGAAGCCGCCGCCCGCAGTGCCGGCCGTGCGCTGGGCGGCGCGCTCTCCAAGGAGGTGGCGGCGCTGCGCGACCAGCTGATCCAGCTGCGCATGCTGGTCGAGGCCACGCTCGACTTCCCCGAGGAAGAGATCGACTTCCTGCAAAAGGCCGACGCCTTTGGCCGGCTGGAGCGCCTGGCCGCCCAGTTGCAGGCCGTGCAGCAGCGCACCCGCCAGGGCGCACTGCTGCGCGAGGGCCTGAAGGTGGTGCTGGCCGGCCAGCCCAATGTGGGCAAGAGCTCGCTGCTCAACGCCCTGGCCGGGGCCGAGCTGGCCATCGTCACGCCCATCCCCGGCACCACGCGTGACCAGCTCAGCCAGAGCCTGCAGATCGAGGGCGTGCCGCTGCACATCGTCGACACCGCCGGCCTGCGCGACGACACCGCCGACGAGGTCGAACGCATTGGCATCGCGCGCAGCTGGAGTGCCATCGAGGACGCCGACGTCGTGCTCTTCCTGCACGACCTGGGGCGCTGGACCGACCCCGGCTACGCGGCCGAGGACGCCCGCATCCGCGCGCGGCTGCAGGGTGTCGAGCCACATCGCATCCTGCAGGTCTTCAACAAGGCTGACCTCGCCGCGCCGCCGCCGGGCGAGCTGGCGCTGTCTGCCAAGACCGGCGCTGGCCTCGATGCCCTGCGCCAACGCTTGCTCCAGGTGGCGGGCTGGCAAGCCATGCCCGAGGGCGTCTTCATCGCCCGAGAGCGCCATGTGCAAGCCCTGGCACGCACCGGCGAGCACCTGGCCCTGGCGGCAGTCCAGGCCCGCTCGCCCGAGCCCGCGCTCGACCTGCTGGCCGAGGAGCTGCGCCTGGCCCACGATGCCCTGGGTGAAATCACCGGCGCCTTCTCGGCCGACGAGCTGCTGGGTGTGATCTTCAGCAGCTTCTGCATCGGCAAATAGCCGCCTCACCGGCCCGGGAGGGTCGAATGAGTCCAATCAAATACCAATTAAGCCGGATGCGGCCAAGCATGGCCTGCTCATGGCTATCTGTCGCGTTGAAACCGCATTCTTGAGGCTCTTGGGGTAAATACCGCGATCAAGTGGTAGCAAAGTGGACTCATGTTTGGCTATAGTGGCATTGCATTGGTTGCATGCCAATGACCTTTCGGGGGCCAAGCACCTGAGGGGTCTGCAAGTGGTCTCAGGCTGCTTGCGCCGGCTTGCCCATCCCGAATCCCAAATGCCCTCAGAAGGACGACGCATGAAGGTCAAGCTGTTTTCCCATTCCCTCTCGCCCCTGGCGCAGGCCGTGACGCTGGCGCTGATGGGCGCCCCCGTGGCTGCACTGGCGCAGGCCAACCAGCAACTCGATGCCGTGGTGGTGACCGGCATCCGCGCCTCGCAGGAGAAGTCGCTCGACGTGAAGCGCAAGGCCGAGACGCACGTCGAGGTCATCACCGCTGAAGACGTGGGCAAGATGCCCGACAAGAACATCGCCGACTCGCTGCAACGCGTGCCCGGCGTGACCATCAGCTCGGCCGGCGCCTCGGAAGGCGGCTTCGACGAGAACGACCGCGTCTCCATGCGCGGCACCAACCCCAGCCTGACGCAGACCCTCATCAACGGCCACGTGGTGGCCTCGGGCGACTGGTTCGTGCTCAACCAGGTGGCCAATGCCGGCCGCAGCGTCAGCTTCACCATGCTGCCGTCCGAGCTGGTGGGCCAGGTGCTGGTGCGCAAGACCTCGGAGGCCAGCCTCGTCGAGGGCGGGCTCACGGGCTCGGTGGACATCATCACCCGCAAGCCCCTGGACTTCAAAAAGGCGCTGACGGCCGAGGCTTCGGTCGGTGTCGTCTACGCCGACAAGCCCGGCAAGACTGACCCCCAGCTCAGCGCGCTCTTCAACTGGCGTGACGACAGCAAGACCCTGGGCGTGCTGGTGCAGGCCTTCTCCGAGAAGCGCCACCTGCGCCGCGATGGCGTCGAGGTGCTGGGCTACAACCAGATCAAGCCGGGCAGCAAGGTGGCCCTGTCCAACCCCGATCTCTCGGGCGTCTGGTACCCGCGCAGCATCGGCGCGGCGCTCTTTGAGCAGGAGCGCAAGCGCGAAGGCGGCCTGGTGGAAGTGCAACTGGCCCCGTCGCGCGCCGTGTCGCTGTCGGTCACCGGCTTCACCTCGACCCTGCACGCCAACAACTACAACCGCAACTACCTGACCTACGCGCCCTTCTTCCTCGACGAGGGCAATGGCACGGCGCCCGACGCCGGGTACAAAGTCAGCAACAACACCCTGGTCAGCGCCAAGTTCAGCGACAAGGGCGGCAACTACGGCCTTTACGACATGATCTCCCGCCCCGGGGCCAAGGCGCGCACGCAGTTCGTCAACGTCGAGGGCAAGTTCAAGGCCTCAGACGCCCTGAGCTTCACCACCAAGCTGGGCACCTCCAGCGGCGTGGGCACCACGCCCTACCAGGACGTGATGGAGCTGCACATGGGCGGCGGCGCCAGCTGGGCGCTGAACGGCACTGACCAGGCGCCCGACTTCAAGGTCGGCAACAACGCCAGCACCGTGGCCGGCCATGGCCTCGACTGGGTCTGGGGTGCGCAGAACGTGCGCGTTGACGACAAGGACAAGTGGGCCCAGATCGACGGCGAGTACGCACTGGAGAGCGGCTTCTTCACCGCCCTCAAGTTCGGCCTGCGCCAGCATCAGCACGACCGCTCCTCGGCCGACGTGATCGCCCAGGGCCCGCAGTGCTCGGACGGCAAGGCCTTCACCTGGGGCGCCACCTGGTGCGCCACGCCCGCCACGTCGCCCGACTACGCGGCCGTCAACATGGCGGGCGGTGTCCAGAACTACCCGTCCAACTTCGGCTCCGGCCTGGGCGGCACCTTCCCGCAAGGCGTCTGGTACTACACGCAGGCGCAGCTGGAGTCCTTCCGCGCCTTCACCAACCGTGAACCGGTCGCGCGCCGCTACTTCGACTGGGAGTACGCGCTGAAGGAGAAGTCCACCGCAGGCTATGTGCAGGCCCAGTTCCAGTCCGGCGCCCTCAGCGGCAACGCCGGCCTGCGCCTGGTGCGCAGCCAGCAGGACACGATGCTCTATGTGCCAGCCCTTGGCGCCAAGGCCGAGGCCTCGTCGGCCTTCGGTGACTACGTCATCCAGCGCACCCCGCGCAGCTTCACCGACGTGCTGCCCAGCATCAACCTGCGCTACAGCCTGAACAAGGACATGGTCCTGCGCGGCGCCATCACCCGCACGCTGACCCGCCCTGACTACGCCGCCCTGGCCGGCGCCACCAGCCTCTCGCCGGCCGCCAAGCCCGGTGACCTCGGCTCCGGCAGCGCGCCCAACCCCGAGCTCAACCCGGTGCGTTCGACCAACTTCGACGTCTCCTGGGAGTGGTTCCACGCCCCGCGTGCCCTGCTCGGCGTCAGCGCCTTCTACATGGACCTGCGCAGCCTGATCTCGATCGGCCAGATCACCCGGCCCTTCAAGACCTTCAACCAGGCCAACCCCAACGGCTTCATGGCCGACTACGTGCTCAACGTGCCCGTCAACGGCAGCGGCACCGTCAAGGGCCTGGAGTTCACGGTCGAGCAGCCGCTGATGGCCAACTTCGGGGTCAACGCCAACTACACCTACACCGACGCCTCTGAAGAGGGCAGCAAGCCCATGCTCGGCGCCTCCAAGAACGTGATGAACCTGGGTGCCTGGTACGAGGACGACCGCTGGAACGCCCGCGTCAGCTACACCTACCGCTCGGCCTTCTTCAATGGCCTCGACCGCAGCACCGCCTTCTCGCAAGACGCCGTGGCCTCGGTCAGTGCCTCGTTGGGCTACAAGATCAGCGACAACCTCAGCCTCACGCTGGATGCGCGCAATCTCAACAACCCCAAGCTCAAGTACTACGCCCTCAACCGCGAGCAGCCGCGCTCCATCTACGAGAACGGCCGCCAGTACTACCTGACCGCACGCATGAAGTTCTGATCTTCACCGGGGGGTGGAGGAAGTTGAAAGGGCCGGTACGACCGGCCCTTCTTTCGTTTCAGCGGCGCAGCCGCCTGGAAGCGATCACGCCCAGACCGGTAGCAAAGAGCAGCCATTGCTCGGGCTCGGGCACGGGGGCAGTGGTGTCTAGTTGGATGTAGGTGCCGGCTGCAACGTAGCGTTGAGCGGCGCTTGCTGTGGTGTTGTCCCAGGCAAGCGTCAGGGACCCGGGCAGGAAGGTGTCAACCCAACCTGACTGACGCGCTACCCAGGCGCTTGAGTAATCGACTGATCCAGGTTCTAGGCACGGGTTTGCGCCCTCTGCTGGGGCCGAGCAGAACTGGAGAGTGGCACTGGCGAACCCGCCAATACCGACGTTAGTCAAAGCCACCGTGCCCACCGTTGCGGACAGCTGCAATCGTGTGTGCGGGCTGAGCGTGACAACGCCATCCAGCGATGAACCTCCAAACACGCTCCCACCAGCAGTCGACATGCCTTCCGCGCGGAAAGTCGGCCCAGCACCTGACGTGAACAAGTCGCCCGAAGAAATCGATACCGCCAATTGGGTGGACGGCCAGTCGCTTGCGGCGACATCGCTCAACGAACCGCCCAAGGGCGCGCTGCCGCCAACGATGCTGTTGCCCGGCAAGACAAGCGGGGTCGCCATCGCAAAGTAGCCGAGCGGCTTGTCGCTCGCCCAAGTCAGGCTCGGGCTGATCCCGTCGCTTGGGTCCAGGTCGATCAGCTCGAAGTGAAGCTGCTTCAGTTCAGCGACCGCTGTCGCCACCTGTGCGCTGGCGCTGCCGACCAAAGCCAAAACTGCAGCACTAATGATGACGGCTCTCATGCACCCCTCCCAAAGAGGCGTTAGCGATGCAGCCGACGATAGACAAAGTCGGCGTCGCGCGCCTCCCAAGTCTTGGGGATATCTTTCAGCCGCCGCAGCCCTGGCTGACCTTCAAGCCCTTCAGGAAGCCGCGCCGCACCCCACCAGCCGTGATCGCGACGGCCACGCGCCTGGAGTAGCGCTCGGCGCCCGTCAGCTTGCGGATCCAGCCGCGGAAGGGGATCACGCCTTCGGCTGTGCGCTTCAACGCCCCAGCGGCGGCGTCACCCGCTTCGTCGCCGGCGCGGTCCAGCAGGCCGCGTGCGTCGGGGCTGGGGGTGTCAAGGTCAGGGCCCAGCACCTCGTCGAGCTGCGTCACGGCGGCCGCCAGTGCCTCGCAACTGCGGTCGGCCGGCAGCGCGTAGGGCTGATGCGCAGCCTGCTGCAGCAACTCGGGGATGTTGGCCTGGACCAGGTTCAGGTCGGTTAGCGGCGTGGCCACCGCGTTGGCGGTGGTGGTGGCGGCTTTGTCCTGGCCAGTGGTGGAACAACTGGCCAGGGCCAGGGCGGCGAGCAGGGTCAGGGCGGTACGCATCGGGTGACCATAGCAGAGGGAGCTGGGCTTGCGGCCCCACCCTTGGCCGAGTGCCCGTACGCTGCTCCATCCCACCGGAATTTTGAGTGTCGACGGGCTTTACAGCGGCAAGGCTGGCCCCGGGGCATCGTCAACATAAAGTCAATGGTGACAGGCGCTTGGCCTCACAAGCAGCATCGGCGCGAATCCTGCTTGCTGGGTCCCACCGAACCAACCAATCAACCAACGGGAGTCCTTGTGAATCTTCGTACCACCAAGATGGGCCTCGCCGCCGCCGCCGCGGCCCTGGCCTTGAGCGCACTGCCGGCGACCGCCGGCGTGGTCATCAACTTGATTGACAAGGGTGGCGTGACAGGCTCCGAGGCCGAGCTGGGCTTCAGGATCGCTGCCAACTATTGGGAACGTGTGCTGACGAATGACGCCGTCATCAACTTCAACGTGAGCTACGCCGGCTTGGGCCCCGGCATCCTGGGCAGCACGGGCAGCACCTTGGCAGAGTTTGTCCCGATCAGCGGCTTTTACTCCGCGCTGAATGCCAATGGCCAGAAGAGCGCCATCGACATGTCCGCCGTTGCCAACCTGTCGCCCCTGGATGGGAGTGGCAGCGTCAACGTCGTGGTGCCGGCGTACGCCAATCCGGGGAACCAAACCGGTATTGCCGCCAGCGGCGCACGTGTCGCGCCCAGCAACAAGGCCATCAGCCAGACCATTGCCTTGTCCTCAGCCAACGTCAAGGCGCTTGTCGGCGGGAACTTCAATGCCAATCAGATTGACGGCAATATCACGTTCTCGAGCGACTTTGCCTTCGACTTTGATCCCAGCAATGGCATCACCGCCGGCAAGTACGACTTCATCGGCGTGGCCATTCACGAGATGGGGCATGCGCTGGGCTTCCTCAGTGGCGCACAGGACTTTGACTACTCGGTCGGTGGCGGCTTTGCGACCGACAACTACTGGTGGGGCTATGGCATGGACATGTTCCGCTACAGCGCGCCGGGCACGCTGGACTGGAACTTCAATACCGACAGCTACTTCTCCCTGGACGGCGGTGCCACGGCTTTCGCCAATGGGCATTTCTCGACCGGCGAGGTGAATGGCGACGGTTGGCAGGCTTCACACTGGAAGAGCCCCGGCAACTGCGGCGACTTCCTGGGGATCATGAATCCCTACATCTGCAACGGCAAGGTCGACTCTGTGGAGGCCCTGGACCTGGCCGCCCTCGATGCCATCGGCTGGAACGTCTCCTTCGACGTGAGCGCGAATCAGCAGTACGCCGCCAGCACGGCCGAGATCTACCGTGAGTTCATGGCCGCCAATGCGCGTGTGCCGGAGCCCTTCAGCTTGGCCCTGGTCTTGACTGGCTTGGGTGTTGCCGGGGGTGTGACGCGCCGCCGCGCACGCCGTGCGGCCTGACGCACAAGCCGCCAACCGCACACTGAGTTGACGGTCCGAAGGGGTGCCATGGGCACCCCTTCTCCGTTTCAGAACGGCAACCCGACGTAGTTCTCCGCCAGCGAGTGCTGCGCGGCCGTGCTGGAGAACAGGTAGTCCAGCTCCACCTGCTGCAGCTTCTTGTCGTAGTCCGAGGTGCCCGGGAAGGTGTGCAGGATCGAGGTCATCCACCACGAGAAGCGCTGGGCCTTCCAGACCCGCGCCAGGGCCTTGGCTGAGTAGCCATCCAGCCCCGAGTCGTCGCCGCGCTGGTAGTGGGCCAGCATGGCGTGATAGAGGTAGTAGATGTCGGAGGCGGCGCTGTTGAGGCCGCGTGCGCCGGTGGGCGGCACGATGTGGGCGGCGTCGCCGGCCAGGAAGAGGCGGCCATGGCGCATGGGCTCGGCCACGAAGGAGCGCAACGGCGCGATGGACTTCTCGATGCTGGGCCCGGTGATCATGCGTTCGGCCACTTCAGCCGGCAGGCGGCGCTTGAGCTCGGCCCAGAAGGCCTCGTCGCTCCAGTCCTCAACCTTGTCGGTCAGTGGCACCTGGATGTAGTAGCGCGACAGCACCTGCGAGCGCAGTGAGCACAGCGCAAAGCCGCGCTCGTTATTTGAGTAGATGAGCTCGGGCGACACGGGCTTGGTGCGCGACAGCACGCCCAGCCAGCCAAAGGGGTAGACCTTCTCGACCTCGCGCAGCACGTCCTTGGGGATGCAGCGGCGGCTCACGCCGTGGAAGCCGTCGGCCCCGATCACGTACTCGCAGTCGATGCGCTCGTCCACGCCGTTGTGCCTGAAGGTCACGTAGGGCTTGTCGGTCGTCAGGTCGTGCGGCTGCACGTCCTCGGCCTGGTGGATGACGATGCCCTTCATCCGGTCGCGCGCCTCGTAGAGGTCACGCGTCAGTTCGGTCTGGCCGTAGACCATCACCGAGTTGCCGGTGTGGGCGTGCAGGTCCACGCGCTGCATCTGTTCGCCTCGCGCGACGAAGAAGCCCTCGTGGATCTCACCCTCGCGGTCCATGCGCTCGCCGCACTCGGCCTCGCGCATCAATTTGGCAAAACCGTGCTCCAACACCCCGGCCCGGATGCGTGAAAGCACGTAGTCGCGGGTCTGCCGCTCCAGCACCACGGTCTCGATGCCCTTGAGGTGCAGCAGCTGGGACAGCATCAGCCCCGATGGGCCACCGCCAATGATGCAAACCTGAGTCTTCATGCAGGAGTCTCCTTGTTGTCGTATCGGTCTCGTCGCGCCGCAACGAAGGGCCGGCCGCGATAAAGGGGCGAACTTAAGGCCAGGTTGCGCCTGCCGGAAGCGACGGAACGCGCCAACATTTGTACGATTCGTGCATGCTCAAGGCAAACCCTCATATCTCCAGCTGGAGCCTGTTCGGCGAATCCAGCGAGCTGCCCGACGTGCTGCACTGCGAGACCATCGCCGCCCGCTCGGTGCAGTACGACTGGGAGCTGGCCCCGCACCGCCATGCGCGCCTGCATCAGGTGCTGCTGGTGCAGCGCGGGCGCGGCGAGGCCCAGCTGGAGGGCCAACTGCGTGCGCTGCCGCCCATGAGCCTGGTCAATGTGCCCAGCAGCGTGGTGCATGCCTTTCGCTTCGAGCGGGGCACGCAGGGCTGGGTCACCACCTTGCCCGACGTGATGCTCGATGCCCTCGCGCCCGGCCATGGCGGCGAGGTGCGTGGTGCGCTGGCGCAGGCGGCCGTGGTGCCGGCCCCGGCGCCGCTGGCGGGCTTGGTGGCGCAGCTGATGAGCGAGTTCGAGGGCCGCGCGCCCGCACGGGCGCTGGTGCTGCGCGGGCTCGGGGCCACGCTGGTGGGCTACACCGCACGCCTGCTGGCCGAGCACGCCGATGCGGCGGTGGACCGTGCCGCGCCGCCGCCACTGCTGGCGCGCTTCCAGGCCTTGCTCGACGAGCAACTGACGGCGCGCTGGTCGGTGGCTGATTACGCGCGGGCGCTGGCCGTCACGCCCGGGCACCTCAGCCGCCTCACGCGTGATGCGACGGGCCAGCCGGCCTCCAAGCTGATCGACGAGCACCTGGTGCGCGAGGCGCGCCGCCAACTGGCCTACACCCAGGCGCCCGTGGGTGCCGTGGCCGAGGCGCTGGGCTTTGCCGACACCGCCCACTTCAGCCGCGTGTTTGCGCGCGCCACCGGCATGTCGCCGCGCGCCTTCAGGCAGGGGCTGGGAGCGCAGGGTGGGCGCTGACGCAGGGCGCTCCGCGCATCGTCAAGCTTGAGGCGGCGACAGCGGGCCCTGCGCCGGCTGGAACCAGCTACCCGGGTTCACCACCTGGGGCTCCGGCGGGTCGCCCCGGTAGTGGGGCGACATGATCTGCACGCCGTTCTCGTTGAACACGTCCTGGATGTAGGCGTTGAGCTGGCTCAGCGCCTCGGCTCGGCGGCGTGGCGCGCTGCGATCGCCGTAGGCGCAGAGGCGGTACTCGACATAGAAGTCCGACAGCGCCGTTTGCACCACATAGGGCGCGGGCTCGGCCGCCACACCGGGGGTGCGCCGCGCGGCCTCCAGCAGCATGGCGTGCACCTGGCGCCAGGGCGTGGCGTAGCCGATGGTCACGCCGGCCTGCAGCATGAACTGCCCGTCGGGCACTAGGCGCGAGAAGTTGCAGATGGGCTGGCTCATCACTAGCGCATTGGGCAGGCTCACTTCTTCGCCCAGGCCCGTTTGCACCTTGGTCACGAAGAGGCCCACCGCCGTCACCGTGCCCTCGGCATTGCCCACGCGCACGTACTCGCCGGGCCGCAGCGCGCGTGAGTAGGTCAGCGTCAGCCCCGCCATCGCCTGGCCCACCACGCCCGAGGCGCCGAGCGACAGCATCAGCCCGGCCAGCACCGTCACGCCCTTGAAGGACTCGCTCTGCGCGCCCGGCAGGTAGGGATAGGCCATGGCCAGCGCAAACAGCCACACCGCCACGCTGGCGATGCGGCGCGTGGCCGCAGCGGTGTCGGGGTGCAGCCAGTGCAGTTGCAGCTCGCCCCGCTCGGCCTCTTCCACCAAGGCGCCCAGGCCCCGCGTCAGCAGGCGCGCCGCCACAAAGATCAGGGCCGCCGTGGCCAGCCCCGGCAGTGCGCCGGCCACGGCCTGCAGGCTGTCGGCCGCCAGGCCACTGAGCCAGTGGCTGGCGGACTCGCCCCAGGGCCGCGTGTAGGCAAACTGGCGCAGCACCGTCGAGCCCCACAGCTCCAACAAGAGGAGCACCAGCACCAGCTTGAGCAAAGCCAGGCCGCCCACCGCCAGGGCTGGCAAGGGGCGCAGCAGCAGGCGTGCAAGCGCACCAGCTGACAGCTCGGCCCGCCAGCGCCGCGTCAAGGCCAGCAGCGCGCCCTCCAGCTGCCGCGTGCCGGCCAGCAGGGCCCACAGCACCAGCCCGGCCAGCAGCGTGGCGCCCAGCGCCCAGGCCGCCGCGCGCGCCAGGGCTTGCGGGTCACGGGCCTCGCGGGCCTCGGCCAGCGCCTGCTCCACGCGGGCGCGCAGCTTTTGCGCTCCCGCGTCGCGCAGGTCGGGCCGGCCGGTGCTGCCCAGGTCTTCGTCCAGCACAAAGAAGGCCGGCTGGCCGCCGATGTCCAGGCGCAGCGCGCTGCCCACGGGGCTGAGCGTGACCGGGGCGGGCGGCTGCGCCGCCGCGGCCTCCAGCGCCGCCTGCGCGCGGCTGGCGCGTTGCTCCGGGCTCTCGCCCCCCAGCGGGGCCGCCAGCGTCAGGATCTGCCGGTGATGCAGCGTCACGGCCGCCGCCGGCTCCGCAGCCCTGGCCGGCTGCAAGAGCCCGCAGGCGCCCAGGCACACAAAGAAGAAGCAGCGCAGCAGCGTCTGGGTCATCGGGGCCTCCTCAAAGCCGGCCGGTCAACTCTACGACCAGTCAGACGCTCCAATAGCGTGCCGCCCACGCATCACAGCAGGTCGATGGCCCAGTCGAACGACGGGTCGGCCACGTCGTTGTGCGCGATGTTGAACGAGTGGCGGTGCACCATCAGGCCCGCATAGCCCCGTGCCCGGTAGCGGGCTTCGTAGCGGTCCACGTCGAACACATTGCCCGGGGCATTGGCACTGGTCAGGATCAGGTGCACGGCCAGGGTCTTGCTGGCGGCAAACCGGGCGTCCTCCTCCGCAATGCTGGCATTCGTCAGCGCCCAGAAGGCGCCGTCGAACAGCAGGTAGTTCTTGAAGTAGGGCGCTGCGACCGGCTCCTGAGCCAGCAGCTGGGCCCCCAGCAAGCCGCCATAAGACGTGCCGACGAAGCTGCGCGCGCCGCTGCTGCGGTAGCGCGCCTCGATCAGCGGCATCAGCTCCTCCTTCAGGAAGCGGATGTACAGCGGCCCGCCCACCAGCGTGTAGTCGATGGCGCGTCGGTCACCCGGGCCCTGCTCGATGCTGACCAGGATCATGGGCTTGCGCCGCTGGTCCAGCATGCGCGAGAAGGAATTGAAGATCCACTGCCCGTCGGTGGCGACGAGCACCGGGTAGCGCGTGTCAGCGCCCGCGTAGCCCGGCGGCAGGTAGACGTGGAAGGGGTAGGTGATGCCGGTGAGCTTGGACGTGATGCTCTGGTCGCGCTCGACGCTGCCGGCATAGGTGTAGGTCACTACGGGCGTGGTCGGCGTCGTCGGCGCGGGCGTGACGTCAACCGTGCTGCTGCTGGAGCCCCCGCCGCCACAGCTTGCCAAGGTGCCCGCCACGCACAGCGCCAAGGCAAACCGCGCGAGGCTCAGGCATCGGTGCATCAAGCTTGAATGTGTGGGCAGCATCGCAGCGGCTGGACCGGAGGACACGATCCCGCCCAGCCGGGCTGATTCTCAAGCGCCGTGCCGCGCCCGGCCATCCGGCGCCGCCCCAGGCGCGTCAGCGGATCAGGTCGATGGCCCAGTCGAACGACGGGTCGCCCACGTCGTCGTGCTTGAGGTCGAAGACCTTGTAGTCCAGCTTCAGCGCTGCAAAGCCATGCGCCTGCCAGCGCGCGGCGTAGGCCTTCACGGCGCGCTCATTGCCCATGGTGGCGCTGCTCAGGATCACGTGCACCGGCAGGCTGGGCCGTTGCTGGCGCAGCTGCTTCTCCTCCTGCAGGTGCTCGCGTTGCAGCGCCCAGAAGGCGGCGTCAAACAGCAGGTAGTTGCGGAAGTAGGGCTGCTCCCCCGTCTCCGCATTCAGCAGCAGCCCGCCCAGCAGGCCGCCGTAGGACGTGCCCGTGAAGCTGCGCTCAGGGCTCGTGCGGTAGGCCGCGTCCACCATCGGGATCAGCTCCTCCTTCAGCACCCGCATGAAGGCCGTCGCCCCTTTGGGCGTGTAGTCAATCGCTCGCCGGTCGCCCGGGCCCTGCTCAATGCTCACCAGGATCATGGGCTTGCGCCGCTGGTCCAGCATCCGCGCATACGCCGGGAAGCTCCACTGTCCATCCGTCGCCACCAGCAGCGGGTAGCGCTGCGCCGGCGCGGCCTCGTAGCCCACCGGCAGGTAGACGTGATACGGGTAGCTGATGCCCGTGATCTTGGACGTGAAAGTGAGGGCGCGCACCACCTTGCCTTGGTATTGGTAGGCGGGGGCTGCTGCGGCGGGCGCAGGCGGCTCGACATGGCTGCAGGCGGTGCCTAGCAGTGCGAGGCAAAGGAGCACGGGTAGGAGCTTGAGCATGGTGCGGAGGCGGGAGGCGGGGTCGGCAGGGTACGGTGTCTGCCCTGCGGTGCTGAAAGGCATGCAGGCATGCGGCGCGGGTGGGTTGGCAAAGGCCCGCCCGGACTGGCTGGGGCGCTCCAGTTGAGGCGGTCGCTGCGCGACTGCCCTGTGGTGCTCGGTTCGCGGGGCTCGCGCCGAACTTCCTTCGCTACGCTCCGGTCGAACAGGCGGCGCGAAGTCAGAGGTTGAAGTGCGCTACGCGCACGCCCCGCAAACCTCCGCTCCTCGGCGCCCCAAAAGTCCGCGCCCCAGCCAGCCCGGGCGGGCCTTTGTGGGGGCGGTGGGTTGGTGCGGAGGGCAACCCGTAGGTTGGGGTGAGCCTGCGAACCCCTACACTTCCGCCGGCAAAACTGGTTAGGGCTCACTATGGTCATTCCAACCTACGGGCTAAAACAAGTTTGGCTGCGCAAGGCTCCCACAACGAACCTTCGACTCCAGTGAAGACAACCCTCTTGGTTCTGGCGCTCTTCGCAGTCGCCGTCGTTGCGCTTCTGATCCTCAAGAAGCTGGGCCTTCTCCAAGGAGGCAAAGGCAGCGTATGGCCCTTCTATGTCAAGAAGCTGCTAACCCCTCCGGAGCAAGTCCTCTACCACCGACTCGTCAAGGCCTTGCCAGAGCACATCGTTTTGGCACAAGTTCAGGTATCGCGCGTCCTCGGCGTGAAGAAGGGGGCCAACTTCAACGAGTGGAACAACCGGATAAATCGCTTGAGCTACGACTTCGTAGTCTGCTCAATGGACGCGACCGTCGTCGCGGCCATTGAACTTGATGACAAGTCGCATAACTCTTCAAGAAGGGCCGCGACGGATGAGAAGAAGAACAAGGCGACTTCAGACGCCGGGCTGCGACTCATCCGCTGGCATGTGAAGTCGCTCCCGGACGAAGAAGCAATCCGGCGCGAGTTGCTGAGCGCTGCCTAACCCCTCGTATATAGACTCCCCCACAACGACAAAGGCCTGATCGATAGGGGCTGGCTGGAAGAGACGCCTGCAGCCGACTATCTGGCATCTGCATTGAAGTCGTTGAAGTCCCTTGCCGACATGGAATCTGCGTCACTGCGGCGCTGAAGTTGCCCAATGCCGCTGCAAGCGTCAGGCTGAGCTGCCGGAAGAGGTATTGCCGTCGCGCACTGGTGAGCGTGCACGACAGCCCGACTGACCTGGGTAGCCCCGCCCTCAGTTCTCCGAATAGATCCTCACCCAATCCATCTTCATCACCGCCGGGAAGACGGTGTTGGCATCGGGGCTGCCGGGCCAGTCGCCGCCGACGGCCAGGTTGAGCAGCAGGTAGTAGGGGCGCTCGAAGACCCAGGTGGCGCCGCTGGGGAGGCTGGCGGGGGTGAGGCGGTGGAACTCTTGGCCGTCGACCTGCCAGATGATCTCGTTGGCGCGCTTGATGACGGTGTAGGTGTGATAGCTGCCGGGCACGCTGGCGGCGGGGCTCGCGTTCTTGCCGATGCCTTGGGCGCCTGAGTAGCCAGGGCCGTGGGCGGTGCCGTAGACGAGGCTCGGGGTCTTGCCGATGAACTCTATCACGTCGATCTCGCCGGCATTGGGCCAGGCGCCCTCACCCAGGGCCCAGAAGGCGGGCCAGATGCCTTGGCCGCCGGGCACCTGGATGCGGGCTTCGAGCTTGCCGTAGGTGAAGCTGCGCTTGCCCTGGCTGATGAGGCGGGCGGAGGTGTAGGCGCAGGGTTTGCCGTCCCAGCAGGGCAGGCTGGCGTCGCTGCTCTTGAGGGCGCGGATCTCCAGCTCGCCATTGCCGTTGAGTGCGGCGTTCTTGGGCGCGGCCGTGTAGGACTGCAGCTCGTGGTTGCCCCAGCCGCTGGCCTCGGCGTTGCCGAGCGCGTCGGTCCAATTCAATGGGTTGGGGGCGGTGCCGGCGGGGCCGTCGAACGTGTCTTCCCAGACCAGGGTCCAGGTGTTGGACGGGGTGGGCGAAGGAGCTGGAGCTGGTGCGGGAGCGGGAGCCGGAGAAGGAGCGGGCGCCGGGGCGCTGCCCCCGCCTCCGCCGCCACAGGCTTGCAAGTTCAGCAGCAGGGCGGCGGCGAGGGCGAGGCTGGGGGACGGAGACTTCACTTCGGACTTGGCTGGTACACGCGGACGTAGTCCACCTCGAAGGTGCGGGGCAGCGCAGCGTCGTCGATGGCGCCGCCGAGGTCGCCACCCATGGCGAGGTTGAGGATCAGGTATTGCGGCTTGTCGAAGGGCCAGACGCGGGCGTTGCCCTCGGGGCTGCCGGTGTCTTGCCGGGTGTAGCGGAAGTGGGTGTGGCCGTCGATGCCGAAGCGCACTTCGTTCTCGGTCCAGTGCATCTGGTAGCGGTGGAACTGGCTGCAGGCGGTGGCCAGGCGGCGGCCGCCGCTCACGCCTTGGCCGCCGTTGCCGGCCTTGGTGTGGGTGGTGGAGAAGACGTGGTCGGGCGCGTGGCCGATCTGCTCCAGCAGGTCGAGCTCGCCGTCGTCGGGCCACTTGCCGCCGGTGCCCAGGAACCAGATGGCCGGCCAGGTGCCCTTGCCGCAGGGCAGCTTGGCGCGGATCTCGAAGAAGCCGTAGAGCCAGTCAGCCTTGCCGCGCGTGATGAGGCGGGTGGAGCTGTAGTCCTGCCCGCCCCAGTCGGGCTGGTCTTGGCGGGCTTCCTTGCGGGCGGTGATGCGCAGCACGCCGCCCTTGACCTCGGCGTTTTCGAGCCGGGGGCCGGAGTAGTACTGCTTCTCGTGGTTGTACCAACCGGTCTTGTTGGCCTCCGTGTCGTAGGCCCAGCGGCTGGGGTCTGGCAGGCCCTTGCCGTTGAACTCGTCAGCCCAGACGAGGCGGTAGTCCTTGGGCAGGGCGATGTCGTCAGCCGCCTGCGCAACGTTGGCGAAGCTGCCCACGAGGGCGGCGGTGATGACGGCGAGGGTCTTGACGTTCTTAAGCACGGTGGGTCTCCTTCCAGTGGCGCAGCAGGTCAGTCAGCCAGTGGGCGCTGGCCTTGGGGGTGCGGGTGAGGGTGGCGTAGTCGACATGCACGATGCCAAAGCGCTTGGCATAGCCGCTGGCCCATTCGAAGTTGTCCATCAGGCTCCAGACCATGTAGCCGCCCAGGGGCACGCCGGCATCGAGGGCGTCGGCCACGGCGCCGATGTGGGTGTTGAGGTAGGCGATGCGGTCGTCGTCCTGCACGTGGCCATCGGTCGTGGGGTCAGGGAAGGCGCCGCCGTTCTCGGTGATGTAAATGGGCGGCAGGCCGTGGTCGCGGTAGTCGCGGTGCAGCAGGCGCAACAGCTCGGTGAGGCCGCGCGGGTAGATCTCCCAGCCCATGTCGCTCACGGGGCGGCCGTGGGCGGCGGGGTCCCAGGGCTGGCCGTCACCACGGGCGACGATGCGCATGTAGTAGTTGACGCCGAGGTAGTCCATGGGCGTGGCGATGAGGTCCATGTCGCCGGGCTCGATGGTGGGCATGTCGGCGCCGTACTCGGCCACCAACTCGGGCGGGTACTCGCCCTTGAAGAGTGGGTCGGCATACCAGCGGCGGCCGGTGGCATCGCCGTGGTCGGCGGCAGCTTCGTCGGCGGGCAGGGGGCTGGCCGGCACGATGTGCGCGAGGTTGAGCACGATGCCGAGCTTGGCGGGGCAGCCGTCCTGCCGCAGTGCGCGCAGCACCGCGCCGTGGCTGACGAGCAGGTGGTGGGCCACCTGCAGCATCACGCGGCGGCTCTTGATGCCGGGCGCAAAGATGCCTTGCTCATTGCCGAGCACGGCCACGACCCAGGGTTCGTTGTGGGTGGTGATGGTGTCCACGCGGCTGCCAAAACGGCGCGCCACCTCGCGGGCGTAGGTGACGAAGTGGCCCACGGTCTCACGCGACTCCCAGCCGCCCCGGTCTTGCAGGGCCTGGGGCAGGTCCCAGTGGTTGAGCGTGAGCGAGGCCTTGATGCCGCGCTGCTGCAAGCCGGCGATGAGGCGCTCATAGAACGCAAAGCCGGCTTCATTCCAGTCGCCCTGGCCCAGGGGCTGCACGCGTGGCCAGGAGACGCTGAAGCGGTAGCACCCCACGCCGAGCGCGTAGATGAGGTTGAGATCGGCCTCCAGCCGGTGGACGTGGTCGCAGGCGATGTCGCCGTTGGAGCCATCGGCGATGACGCCGGGCTGGGCGCAGAAGCGGTCCCAGATGGACTCGCCCTTGCCGTCCTCGCGGGCGGCGCCTTCGATCTGGAAGGAGCTGGTGGCAACGCCCCAGAGGAAGGTGTCGGGGAAGCGCGCGGCGAGGGCGCGAGTGGTGGGGAAGGAGGACTTCATTTGACAGCTCCGGCGGTGAGGCCGGCGATGAGTTGGCGCGAGGAGAAGATGAAGAGCACCAGCAGCGGCAGCGTGGCAATGGCCGAGCCGGCCATGAGGGCGCCCCACTCGGTGTTGGTGGTGGACTGGAGGCTGCGCAGCGCGAGGGGCAGGGTGTAGTTCTCGGCGCTGCGCAGCAGCACCAGGGGGTTCATGAAGTTGTTCCAGGACGCGATGAAGGTGGTGAGCCCCAGGGTGCCGAGTGCCGGCTTCATCAGCGGCAGGGCCACGCGCCAGTAGATGCCGACCTCGCTGCAGCCATCGAGCCGGGCGGCTTCGAGCATTTCCTTGGGGACGCTGGCGGTGATGAACTGCCGCATCAGGAAGATGCCGAAGGCGCTTGCGGCGCCGGGCAGGTAGAGGGCGCGGTGGGTGTCGATCCAGCCGAGGCTGTCCATGACCATGAAGCTGGGGATCATGTTCATGAAGCTGGGCACCATCAGTGTGGCCATGACGAGGCCGAACAGCAGGCCCTTGAAGCGGAACTCCAGCATGGCAAACGCGTAGCCGGCCATCGAGCAAAAGAGCAGGGTCAGCGCGGTGGATGCGAGGCCGACGTAGAGGCTCCAGCCGAGGTTCTTCCAGAACGGCAGGCGGCTGGCGAGGATGCTGATGTTGTCGAGCAGCGCCGAGCCAAACCACAGGGGCGGCGGCATGTTGAAGATGTTGCCGCGCTCATGTGTGGCGAACACGAACATGAAATAGAACGGCGCCAGCATCAGCACGGCGCCAACGCCGACGAGGGCATAGGCGGACCAGAGGGCGGCGCGGGATTCGAGGGGGGACCTGCTCATGGCGGAGTTCTCTGGTCGGGTGGTGCAAGGCGGTGGGTAGGGCTTTGGGCGCGGTGGGTTGTAGCAAGGCGGCGGGTGGGGCCTGGGTGGGGCTCTGTGGTCTCGCCCTTCGCTGCGCTACGGGTGCCCTGCGCTGCGCGGACTTGGGCCGTGCCGCACAACTCGCTTCGTTCGCGTTGCTCACTACGCTCAAACAGGGTGCGGCAAGTCAGTTGTTGAAGCGCGTGAGTACACGCGCCGGCCCAAGTCCTGTGCTGCTCGGCTTCGCCCAAAGTCGCCCCACCCAGGCCCCACCCACCGCCTTGCCGGCACGAGCGGGTTGGTAACGAGACTCGTGCCAACAGCGGGCTCGCAACGGGGTGTCGGGGCTGCGTGCGGCGCAACTTCTGAAACGTCGAGGAGCGCAGGGATTTCGGCCCGCGTGCGTACTCGCACGCCTCAAGCTCTGACTTGCCGCATCTTGTCTGAGCGTAGTGAGCAACGCGAACGAAGCGAGTTATGCGGCGGGCCGGAATCCCGAGCACCGCAGAGCAGCCGAAGGCCGTTTCAGCGGCGCGCCGTACGCAGCCCCGGCGACCCGTTGTCGCACTAACCAACAACAACCAAGCCACCTCACCGCTCCTTGAACGCACGGTTGGTCAGCAGCGTCATCACCACCACGACCCCACACAACACCCAAGACATCGCCGCAGCGCCGCCAAAGTCGTTGAAGTCAAACGCCAACCGGTACAGGTAGATGGCCGAGGTCATGACCGTTTGGTCGGGGCCGCCGTTGCCGTTGGTGAGGATGAAGGGCTCCTCGAAGAGCTGCAGGCCGCCGATGACGCTGAGCGTGACGCCGAAGAGGATCATGGGGCGCAGGCTGGGCAGGGTGATGCGCCAGAACTTGGCCCAGGGGCCGGCGCCGTCGAGCGTGGCGGCCTCGTACAGGTCGCGCGGGATTGTTTGCAGGGCGGCCAGGTAGAGCATCAGGTTGAAGCCCACATAGCGCCAGAACACCACGATGGCCGCGGCCACCTTGAGTTTGTCGGGCTGGGTCAGCCAGGGCGTGGCCTCCATGCCGAAGACGCCGCCGAGCACCGCGTTCACGAGGCCGTAGTCGGTCGAGAACAGCGAGGTGAACATCATCGCGATGGCCACGGTGGACGTGATGTAGGGCAGGAAGTAGGCGCCGGCCACGCCGTCGCGCAGGCGCTTGAAGCGGCTGTGGATGAAGACCGCCAGCGGCAGCGCCACCAGGTGCTGCGGCAGGCCCGAGGCCAGGGCCAGCCACATCGTGTTCCGCAGCGACTTCCAGAACCAGGCGTCCTGCAGCGCGAAGCTGAAGTTCTCCAGGCCCACGAACTGCATGCTCCCGAGGCCGCTGGTGGGCTCCCAGCTCTGGAAGGCCATCCAGGCCGAGAACAGCAGCGGGAAGAGGCCGAACACGGCGAACAGGATCAGGAAGGGGCTGATCAGCAGATAGGGCGTCCAGCGGGCTGGGATGCGGAAGCTGCGACGGGGGTGAGTCATGGCTGGCGGGCCCGACGAGCGGGAACGTGGCGAAGGGTTGGCAGGGTCCAGCGGCTGCCGTGGCGCCGGCTTTGCCGGGCCACTGGCAGCGCCCCCTTGAGGGGGCCGGCGCAGCCGGTACGGGGTGGGCTCATCTTCACCTCTTGGCGCGCAGGGCCAGCACGCGTTCGGCATCGGCCAGGGCGGTGCGCACGTCTTTACCGTAGGCCAGCACGTTGTCGAGCTCACCGTTGATCACCTCCTGCGCAAAGGTGGCCTGGCGGTGCGGGGCTTGCGCGCGGATCTTGCGGGCGAGGTCGCGCCACAGCAGGCGGGCACGCTGGCCACCAAGGAAGGGCAAGGGCTCGTCGAAGAACGGGTCCTCCTGCGCGGCCAGCAGGGCCGGGAAGGCATCTTGCGCGCGGAAGGTGTCGAGCTGGCGCTGGCGGTCCAGCGTCATGGTCTGGATCAGCGACCAGGCCAGCGCCTTGCGCGCGGGGTCGGAGCGGCGCGGGATCACGTAGTAGGTGCCACCGTAGGACACATAGGTCTGCTCGGGCAGCGGGGCCGAGCGCCACAGGCCGCGCGTCTCGGGTGCCACCCAGTTGGCGAGTTGGCCCACCATCCAGGCGCCCGACATCTCGGTGGCCAGACGGCCGCGCTTGAGGCTCTCAGCCCAGTCGTTGCGCCAGACCTCGACGCCGCCGTCCAGCCCCTCGCGCCGCACCTGGCGGCACAGCTCGAAGGCGCGTACGAAACGCGGCGAGGTGACCAAGGGGCGCTGCTGCGCGTCGTAGAACATGCCGTCACCGGGGGCGGCGCCGCTGCGGATCATGATGTCCTTGAGCAGCTTCACGTCGCCAATCAGGCGCGCGCCGGTGGCGGCCTTGAGCTTGCGGCCGCTGTCGACGTAGGACTCCCAGGAGCGGGTCAGGTCGGCCTCGGTGAGGCCGGCGCGGTCGAGCAGGTCCTTGCGATAGAGCAAGGTGCCGGGGCCGATGTCGGCCGGCAGCGCGACGATGCCGCCCTGGCGGTTGCGGGCCTGCTCGAAGGCGAAGGGGGTGAAGGCCTCGCGGTGGCGCTCGGCGTTGAAGGGCGTGGCGGAGAGGTTCTCCAGCCCCTGGCCGAGCGAGAAGCGGCCCATGTAGGTGGACTCCAGCGCCATCACGTCGGGCATGGACGCACTGCCACTGCCCGAGGTGGAAAGCGCGGTGGTCATGGCGGTGTGGTGGTCGGCGTACTGCTTGCTGATCACCTGCACCTCCACGCCGGGGTGCTGGGCCTGCCAGGCCGGCATCGCGGCCTCGACGATCTTGTCCACCAGCGGGAAGGCGGCGACGACGAGGCGCTGCGGTGCGGGTGCTGCGTTGCTGATGCGCCAGGTGCCAGCGGTGCCGGTGGCGGCGAGGAAGTGGCGACGCTTCATGTGGCCAATGCTCCTTGGCTGCGCAGGTAGTCGGCGTGCTCAGGCATGGCCTGCACGCAGCGCGCGATGACCTGGCGCACGTGGTCGAGGTAGTCGCGCAATTCTGGCTCGCTGAGTTGATCGGCAAACGGGTGGTGGCCGCGCGGCATCAAGCCTTGGCCCAACATCACCTGCACCCAGCTGACCTCGGCAAACAGCTCGTCGCTGTGGCGGATCACGCGGCCGTTGGCGGCGAAGAGGTCGAGCTTGCGCTGCAGGGTGTCGGGGATGGGCATGCTGCGGCAGTAGCGCCAGAACTCGCTGTCGTCGCGGCGCGTGAGCTTGTAGTGCAGGGCCAGGAAGTCGCGGATGTTCTCGTACTCGCGGGTGGTCAACGCGTTGTACTCGGCGACGTCGGCGGGGTCGATCTCTTTCCCGTGCGGGAAGAAGTCCAGGATGCGTGCCACCGCCATGTGGATGAGGTGGATGCTGGTCGATTCGAGCGGCTCCAGGAAGCCGCTGGACAGCCCCACCGCCACGCAGTTGCCAACCCAGAAGCGTTTGGCCCGCCCGGTGCGGAAGCGGATCAATCGCGGCTCGGCCTGCGCGGGCGTGTCGAGGTGATCGAGCAGCACGGTGCGGGCGTCTTCTTCGGTCATGAAGCGGCTGGCAAACACGTGGCCGTTGCCCAGGCGATGCTGCAGCGGGATGCGCCACTGCCAGCCGGCACTGTGGGCGGTGGCGCGGGTCATGGGCAGCAGCGGGGTGGCGGCCTCGCTGGGCACGGCCCAGGCGCGGTCGCAGGGCAGCCAGTGGCTCCAGTCCTCGAAGCCGGCCTGCAGGGTCTGCTGGATGAGCAGGCCGTGCTGGCCCGAGCAGTCGATGAAGAAGTCGCCGTCAATGCGCGTGCCATTCGCCAGCTCGATGGCGGCAATGCCGCCCTCGGCACGGCGGGTCACCTGGGTGACGCGGCCTTCGATGCGCTGCACACCACGGGCCTCGGCATAACGGCGCAGGAAGGCGGCGTAGCGTGAGGCGTCGAAGTGAAAGGCGTGCGCCAGCTCGGCCAGTGGCGAGCCCGCCATGTCGGGCCGAGCGCGCATGAAGCGGGCGGCGCGCGGGGCAGCGGTGTTGAGCGCGTAGTCGCCCAGCTCCGCCGCACAGCCCAGCCGCTGGCCGCGCAGCCAGAAGTGGTGGAAGGGCAGGCCCTGTGCCCCGGCACCCAACTGGCCAAAGCCGTGGATGTAGCGCTCGCCCACGGCGCCCCAGTTCACGAACTCGATGCCGAGCTTGAAGCTGCCGCCGCACTCGCGCAGGAACTCGTTCTCGTCGAGCCCGAGTGCGCGGTTGAACTCGATGAGGTTGGGGATGGAGGCCTCCCCCACGCCGATGGTGCCGATCTCGTCGGACTCGACGAGCGTCAGCCCGCAGCGGCCGCCCAGGCTGCGCGCGAAGGCGGCCGCCGTCATCCAGCCGGCGGTGCCGCCGCCGACGATGACGACGCGGGGGGAGGCTTGCATGGGCAGGGTCAGAAGCGGTAGTTCAAACCAACGAGGGTGGTGCGGCCGAAGCGGGTGATGAAGTTGGGCGTGAGCTGGCTCTTGTCCGGCGCCTCACCCTGCACGCTGACGTAGTTGACCGTGGGGCGGTCTTGCAGGTTGCCCACTTGCAGGAGGATGGACAGGCCCTTCAAGTCACCACTTTCCCAACCGTAGCCCAGTTGCAGGTCTTGCACCTTGTCGGCGCCCTGCTGCTGGGTGGTGTTGTTGAGGAAGATGTCGCGCGTGGTGGCGGTGAAGGGCGAGCGGTAGCGCTGCGAGAAGCGCAGCGAGAAGCCGTGGTCCTCGTAGTAGACGGTGAAGCTGTTGCTGCGGCCCGAGAGGCCGTTGAGCGGCACGTCGCGCGAGGTGCTCACAGTCGGGTCGGGGTTCTGGTCCTTGATGTTGCTGCGCAGCTTGCTGGCGCTGGCCACGATGCCGAAGCCCTTGAGGGCGTCGTGCAGCAGGTCGGCCTCCAGCGCAAAGGCCAGCTCGGTGCCGTCCACCTTGCCGCCGGTGCCGTTGAGCGGCTGGATGAAGGGCGCGATGGCCTTCGGAACCACGCCGGCCGGGGCCGAGGTGGTGGGGAAGCCGGCGCTGCTGATGGCGGTGAGCTGGTTGTAGACGTAGCTGTTCAGGTTCTTGTGGAACTGAGCCAGGGCGATGTAGCTGCGCTTGCCGAAGTACTTCTCCAACGACACGTCCCAGCCAGTCGCCAGCCAGGGCTTGAGCGCGGGGTTGCCGCCGTAGGCCGTGGTCCATTCGCCGGCATGCGGGGTGCCGGGCAGGTCAGCCAGCACGCGGGGGGTGCTAGTGCCGGCGCGCATGTCCACGAAGTTGGGGCGCACCATGGTCTTGGCCCAGCCCAGGCGGACGAGGACGTTGTTGCGGAAGTCGGCCGTCAGATTGAGGCTGGGCAGGGTGTGGGTGTAGCTGGCGCCGCCGGTGCGGCGCACCAGCAGGCTCTTGTCGGGGATCTCGTCGTCGCCGCGGTACTCCCAGCCTTCGGAGTGCTGGCTGGCGTGCACGGCTTGCAGGCCGGCGTTGCCGCGCAGGTTGATGCCTTGGATGTCGTGGTCGAAGTCAGCCTTGAAGAAGGCGGTGGTCACCTTCTCGCCCACGCTGGAATTGTTGGCCACCCACTTGGAGAACTGGCCTTCTTCGAGCTGGTACTGGCCGCTGGCGACGAGGTCGGGCACGTCCACGCGCAGCAGCGCCGGGATGCCGGCCCAGCTCATGTCGAAGGGGGTGCGCACGCTGCTCGTGGGGATGCTGCGGATGTAGTTGCCCGCGCTGTCCCGCTTCATCAGGATGCGGTCTTCGTTCTTGGCCACGTCCTTGTCGCGCTGGGTGTGGTTGAGGCCGAACTGCAGGTGGCTCCAGAAGCCGTCCAGCTCGCGGTGCAGGCTGAGGCGGGCGGACTTGACCTCGTCGGTCACGTCGGGGTGGCGGATGGCGCCGATCCAGGCTTCGTTGGGCACCCAGTCCATGCCCTGCACGTCACCAAACGCCATGCGGCTCGGGTCGGCCAGCAGCTGGGTGTCGAGCGGGGTGAAGGTCTGCACGCCGTTGCCGCCGATGGGCACGTTCCAGCGGTAGCCGCCGTATTGCCAGTTCTTGGTGGCGTTGTTGTAGGGGCCGGCGTAGCCTTCAGCGTAGCGCTCGGCACGCTTGTCGCGCGAGAAGGCGATGTCGGAGACAAGCTTCCACTTGTCGGCCAGTTTCAGCTCGGTGTTCCAGCCCACGGCGCTGATGTCGTCCTTGCGACGGGTGTCGAAGTTGCCGACGTTGGCCACCATGGCGGACGCTGTGGCGGCGGTGGCATAGGTGTCGTCACCGCGCTGCACGGTGGACACATTGCTGAGCGCCGTGCTGATGCCGGCCGACCAGTTGCCAAAGAGGCTTTGCGCAAATTTGCCGCCCACTTCGTGCGTCTTGAACTGCGAGTAGTAGAGGTCGACCTGGGTGTGCAGCTGGTCGTTCGGCTGGTACTCGACAACGGCCATCAGGCCATCGCGGGTGTTCTTCTTGGTGGTGCCGGTGGCCGTCCAGAACATGGGCAGCATGGCCTGGCCGGTGCCCACCTGCGAGGGCGCATTGCCACTGAGCGGCAGGCCGTAGGGCGCGTAGTCGCCGAACTGCACGAGCTCGGTCTTGCGCGTCTGGGTGGGCGAGTCGAGCCGCGCAAAGCCCACGGCCACGCCGAGGGTCTTACCCGCGAACTGATCGACATAGCTGGCGCTGGCGCGCATGCCGGTGGCCGAGGTGACGCCGGGCACCATGGTGCGGTTGGAGTTGCGCTCGCCGCGCACATTGAGGGCCGCCTGGCGGCCGTTGACCGACAGCGGCCGCACGGTGCGGATGTCGGCCGTGCCGGAGAGGCCCTGGCCGATCAGCGCGCCATCGGGCGTCTTGTAGACGACGACGGTGCTGATCAGCTCGGACGGGAACTGATCGAACTCCACCGCGCGGCTGTCGTTGGACGAGACCATCTCGCGGCCATTGAGCAGCACACCCGAGAACTCGGGCGACAGGCCGCGGATCGAGACCTTGTCGACCCGACCGTCAGCGCCGCGCTGGCCGGTAAGGCCGGGCAGGCGCGCCAGGGCTTCGGCAATGCTGGCGTCGGGCAGCTTGCCCAGGTCCTCGGCCGCGATGGCCTCGACCACGCCCTCGGCATTGCGCTTGAAGGTCACGGCCGTCTCCAGGCTGCGGCGGATGCCGCTGACGACGACGGCGTCGAGCTGCTGGGGCGACTGGGCGGTGGTCTGCGCCTGGGCGGCAGTGGCCAGGGCCAGCAGGCCTACAGCCAGGGTGATGGGCGTGCTGCGCGGGGCCAGCGGGCGCTTGGCGGCGTGGCGGGTCGAGGTTGTCATGGGGGCGTCTCCGGTGTTGTGGTGGGCGCTGGGTGCGCCGGTGCGATGGGCACCGCCTTGGGCACGGCTGCTGCGGCCTCCCCTCGCGGATGGGTGGCTGCACGCCGAGCTGATTTCCGAAATCAAGAAAGCGTTTTCTGAAAGCGCTTGCAAAATTGTGCGTGCAAGGCCGCAGGCGGCGTTCCAGCGTTTTCCCGGATGTCGGGTTTCAGCCCCACGCGACTGCGGGGGCGGGGGCGGCCCCGGGGTGGTTGGGGCCGGTTGGCGCTGCGCTACAGCGTCAGCGCTTGCGGGGCGCGGCGGTCGATTCGCGCACCACCAGACGTGGCGGCGTCAGGGTGACGCGTGGCGGGCGGTCGGCCAGCAGATCGAGCAGGGCGGTGGCGGCCTGGGCGCCGATCTCGCCCACCGACTGGCGCACGGTGGTCAGCGGTGGGATGGAGAACTCGGCCACCGCCACATCGTCAAAGCCCACCAGGGACACGTCCTGCGGCACGCGCAAGCCGGCCCGGTGCAGGGCCAGCGCGGCGCCGATGGCCATCTGGTCGTTGGACGCGAACAGCGCCGTGAAGGGCTTGCCGCGCGCCAGCAGGGCCTGCGCGGCCTGCTGGCCGCTGGGCTCGGTGTAGGCGCCTTCGGCCACCAGGTCGGGGTCGAGCTTGAGGCCGGCGGCCTGCAGCGTTTCCTCAAAGGCGGTGCGGCGTTCCAGCGCGTCGGCATGCTGGTGGGCGCCCGTGATGAAGGCAATCTGCCGGTGCCCAAGGCTCAGCAGATGCTCAGCCGCCAGATGGGCGCCCAGCCGGTTGTCAAAGCCGATGCTGAGGAACTGGCGGCCTGGCGAGCGCCGGCCCACCAGCACCAGTGGCACCTCGGCGGCATAGCGCTTGAGGGCGGCATCGGACAGCCGGCCGGCAAACACGATGAGCCCATCGACACGCCGCGACATCAAGGTCTCGATGGCCTTGCGCTCGTCGTCCTCGCGCCAGTTGCCGCTCACAAACAGCGAGGCATAGCCGGCGGCGTCCAGCACGCCTTCGATGCCGTACATGGCCTCGCCATAGAAGGGGCTGGAGATGGTTTGCGTGACCACACCGACGCTGAAGGTCTTGCCGCCCGCCAGGCCGCGCGCCACGGGGTTGGGCCTGAAGCCCAACTCCTGGATGGCCGCCTGCACGGCGGCTTGCTTGGCCGGGCTGACGACCGCTGTGCCGTTGAGGATGCGCGAGACGGTGCTGGGCGAGACGCCCGCACGCTCGGCCACCTGCTGCAGCGTGACGGTGCTGGTCTGGGCGGCGTTGGCGCGGCGGCTGCGGGTGGGCGGGGGCGTGTTCATGGCTGCGCGGCAGTGTAGGGGCCGCGCAGGCTCCTAGCCTTCCCTCAGCCCCGGTGCCCCAGCGCGCCCCAACGCGCTATTGCCCCAGCACTGCTCGTAGGGCCAGCCGGTCAGTTCCTCCGCAATGGCGCGGGCCTCGGGCGGCACGTCCTCGATGCGGCCACCGGCCTTGATGCGGGCGATCTCGACGAGCAGTACCGCGTGGTTCTTACGGTCCAGCTTCATCTGCAGGCTGAAGTAGATGGCGCCCAGGGCCAGGCCGATCACGCCAAACACGAAGATGCCATTGATGGCCGCCACCGCTGTGGCGGGCTGGCTGCCTTGGCCGGACAGGAAGCCGAACTGCCCCAGCACCCAGCCCATGCAAAAGACGATGACCGAGCGGGTGATCTTGCCGGCAAAGGTCATGGCCCCGGCGTAAATGCCCTCGCGGCGCCGGCCGGTCAGCACTTCATCGACGTCGGCCAGGAAGGTGTAGACCGTCCAGGGGATGTAGTACACGCCGCCCGTGCCGAGCCCGAAGACGGCCGTGATGGCAAAGAGCGCGATCACCGTCGTCTGCTGCGACCAGCCCAGGTAGTAGAGCCCGGTATAGGCCAGCACGCTGCCGCCCACCACCAGCAAGGCCATGGCGTAAGGGCGGGCAAATCCAAACCGGATGCACAGGCCGATAAAGATCAGTGTGGAAATCAACTGCATCACCGAGCTGAAACTGTTCAGATAGCCAACGGTGGCCTTGTCCTGCCCGAGCGAGAAGATGATGAAATAGGTGAATATCGAGGCGAACAGCCATTCCGCCCCAAAACCCAGCAGATACATGCCCAGATGCTTGCGGAATATCCGCAGGCGGAAGGTGGACAGCATGTCGAGGCTGAGTTTCTTCAGTGCCGCCCCCAAACTGCCGGCGCGCTCCTGCACCACCTCGTGCACAGGCCGCTCCCAGGACATGAAATAGAGCGCCGCCATGGCGCCGCACATGATCAGGGCATAGATGACGCCAGTCAGCAGGAAGGGCGTGCTTGATTCTTTGCTGTAGACCAGAAAGAGCTGTGCCGGGATGAAGGCCGCCAGGAAGTTGGCCACCTTGCCGAACATGGCCTTGGCACCGGTGAGCTTGGAGCGCACCGCAAAATCGGTGGTCATTTCCGTCGCCAGGGTTTCATAGGGCACCATGATCGAGGTATAGACCAGCTCAAAGAGCGCATACATCGACAGGTAATACCAAAACCCAAAGCCATCGATCCACATCAGTGGATACAGCAATACCAGCGGAATCCCGGTCAGGATGAAAAACCGGCGGCGCCCGAATTTGCGTCCGAGCCGGGTGTTGTAGAAGTTGTCGCTGATATACCCCATGATGGGGTTGCTGATCGCATCGAGGATGCTGGCGACCGAGAAAATCGTTGCCGCTTCCACCACCGTCAGGCCGCAGAAGGTCGTGTAGAAATACAGCAGCCATGAGCCGGCGATGGCCAGCGCCCCGCTGCCCAGCAGGTTGGCGCTGCCGTAGCTCAGGGTGTGCTTGAGGGTGATCGGTCGGCTCATTGCGGGCTGCCTTGCTTGATTGTGGAAAGCTGTTCCATTTTTGATGGTCATGCGTTCCGTATGTTCTGAGTATCCCATTCACCAAGCCGCCGTGGGGCTCCGCACTTCCCCGGTGATCCAGCTTCTAGACTCCCGCCCATGAACACCCCCTTGCTCACCCCCATTGCCTTCATCGGCGGCGGCAACATGGCCAGCGCCGTCATCGGCGGCCTGCTGCGCAGTGGCCAACTCCAGCCCAG
This sequence comes from Roseateles paludis, assembly GCF_039872745.1. NCBI lineage: Bacteria > Pseudomonadati > Pseudomonadota > Betaproteobacteria > Burkholderiales > Sphaerotilaceae > Roseateles > Roseateles paludis. The sequence goes on from NZ_JBDPZD010000001.1 coordinate 1,205,193, forward strand.
CCAGGTCCTGGTTGTCGAACCCCACGCGCCGCAGCGCGACAAGCTGCGCGCGGACTTCGGCCTGGAGGCCCTCACAGCCGGCGACGAGCGCCTGGCCCAGGCTGCCTTGGTGGTCTGGGCCGTCAAGCCGCAGCTGTTTGGCGAGGCCGCCGCACCGCTGAAAGCCTGGGTGGGCGGCGCGCTGCACCTGTCGGTGATGGCCGGCATCACCACCGCCAGCCTCAGCCGCGCCACCGGCAGCGCGCGCATCGTGCGCTCCATGCCCAACACGCCGGCCTTGATCGGGCAGGGCATTGCCGGCCTCTTTGCCTGCCCGGATGTGACGGCGGCCGAGCGCGCGGCCATCGAAGCCGTGCTGGCCCCCACCGGCCGCACGCTGTGGGTGGACCGCGAGGCCGATCTCGATGCCGTGACGGCCCTCTCGGGCTCGGGCCCGGCCTACTTCTTCCTGATGGTCGAGTCCATGATGGCCGCTGCCGTCGAAATGGGCCTCACTGCCGAGCAGGGCCGCCAGTTGTCCCTTGCCACCTGCGCCGGCGCGGCTGCCTTGGGCCTGGCTAGCCCCGAGAGCCCCACCGTGCTGCGTGAGCGCGTCACGTCCAAGGGCGGCACCACCTACGCGGCCATCACGGCCATGCAGGCCGATGGCGTGGACGTGGCCATCCGGCGGGCGGTGCTGGCAGCGCAGCGCCGGGCTGAGGAGCTTGGCAAGCAGTTCGAATGAGGCAGGACTCCGAGCCCGTCAGTCGTGAAGCTGGCATCAAAAAAACACAATAAAAACATAAGGTTACACCTTATGAATTAGGGGTGACGGTGCGCCTGACAGCGGCGAATTGAGGCTGGTTGGAAATCCTTGTGAATCAGTGGCTTAGAGGGGTGGCGCATGTTTTGCTATCCGACCCTGCCGGCCTCGAAGTTGCGGGGCCGCTAACTTCGGAGACCTCCCTCATGAAATCCCCCCTTCTGCATCGCTGGGCTGTTGCCCTCGTCGCGGCGGCTGGCTTTGGCGCCTGCACCATCGCTTCGGCCTTCCCGATCGTGCTGACCCAAGCTGGCATCGACAAAGGCTTTTCGATCTCGACCGTGGTGTCCGGCATGGCCGGCGGTACGCCGAGCTGCTGCTACGTACTGGGCAGCGCTGTCACGTCAGACGGCAAGATCCTGCTGAATAACGGTAATGACGGGCAGAACTACCTGTTCAACAACGCCGACAACCAGGTCAAGGCCAACGCGATCAGCTCTGCCAGCAATAACGGTGCCTTTCCGACGGCTATGGCAACGGCGAACGGCAAGACCTACGCCAGCGGCAGCAATCTGCGTTTGCTGAACAACGACGGGTCGACGCAAACCACCTACAGCGGCATCACGATGTACGCAGGCATGTGGACGAATCAGGCCAATCAGCACTTGGTCGGCGTTGGCTATGCAGACGGCGTCGGTTCGGGTCTGCTGGACGTCGACGTGAGCGGCGGGACGCCGGTGGCGCGTCTGATCAACGGCGCTGGCTCCGATGGCGTGACCGTGTCGCCCGATGGCTCGATCGTCTATACCAATGACGGCGCCTATCGCTTCAGCGATGGCGTGCAGATCGGCAGCTTCTTCGTTGGCGGTGCTGACGGCATGGGTGTCATCGCCAGCAACAACGATCTGAACGGCGACGTGGTGGTGAGCACCACGGACGGTCGCCTGATCCTGCTGGACGTTGACAACAACTACGCCCAGACCGAGATTGCCAATGGTGGTGGCTACGGTGACTTTGCCAGCCCCGACTTCACCAACGGCACGCTGCTGTTCAGCTCCGGCGACATGCTGATGCGCCTGAGCTGCGGCGCTGGCTGCGGTGTGGGTTCGGTCAACCCCGATCCGTCGGTGCCTGAGCCTGCCAGCCTGGCCCTGGTCGGCATCGCGCTGGTCGGCATGAGCTATCGCCGCGTCCGCAAGAACGCCTGAAGCTCGCTACGTAGTTGAAGCGGCCACCTTCGGGTGGCCGTTTTCATTGGCAGGCCTCAAGCCTGCGTCGTCTGCGGATCCAGATAGCGCTGGCGGAAGCTCTCGAAGGGCTCGGTGTCGGTGGCCTCGATGCGGGCCTGCTCCAGCAGGGAATCGAGCGCCATGGCCTCGTAGCGGGCGCGCTGTTTTTCGCTGAAGGGCAGGGCCATCAGGTCGGCCAGGGTCTGGTCGGAGCGGCGGCGGATGAAGCGCACATAGCTGCCCTCGAACTCGCGGCCCATGGCGGCGAGGATGCGGGCCGAGGGCGTGAGGTCGGGGTGGGCCAGGCGCTGGCGTGCGGTCTCCAAGGCGGCGCGGTAGGCGGTGCTGGCGTGGGCGGCGTCGAGCGCGGCGGCTTGGACCTCGCAGGCGTCGAGCAGCTCACGGCCCCAGTCCTGCAGGCTGCGCTCCTGCCCACTCATGTGTTCGAGCATCAGGCCCGGCTCGCGGCCGCGGGCGGCCACGCGGTGCTGGTTGCGGCTGTTGGCGTCGATTTCCTCGGGCGTGTCGGGCGGGCTCTCGGCGTGAAGGCAGTGCAGCAGGAAGAGGTCGAGGAAACGGATGGTCTCGGCGCCGATGCCGACGGGCTCGAAGGGGTCGAGGTCCATCAGCCGCACCTCGACGTACTCGACCCCGCGCTCGCGCAGCGCGTGCAGTGGGCGCTCTCCGCTGCGGATGGTGCGCTTGGCGCGGATGGTGCCGTAGAACTCGTTCTCGATCTGCAGCAGGCTGGTGGAGAGCTGGGCGTAGTCCCCGCCCGGCGTGCGGATGCCGATGGCCTCGTAGGCGGGATAGGGCCGTGTCAGCGCCTCCTGCAGCGAGTTGGCATAGCAGCGCAGGCTGTTGTAGCTGGGCCGGATGCTGGCCTGGGCATCGCTCTGGTAGCCCAGCGGGCCCATGCGCAGCGAGGTGGCATGTGGGCGGTGCAGGCTCTTGCCCAGGAAGGGCTGCAGGCCATGGTCACGGCCCTCGACAAAGCTGCCGCACAGCGCCGGGCTGGCGCCAAACAGGTACAGGATCAGCCAGCCGTGCCGGCGGAAGTTGCGGATCAGGTCGAAGTAGCGCTCGCTGGAGACACCCGGCAGCGACCAGTTGTAGTGGATGCCCGAGATGGTCTGCATGCGCCGGCCATAGCGCTGCCCGAGGCCCATGCGGTAGATGCTCTTGGCACGCCCCACATTGCTGGAGCCGTAGCGCCCGATGGGGATGGTCTCGTCGGCCGGCAGACCGCAGGGCATGGAGCCGACCCAGAGTCGCTCCTCACCCTGCTCGGTGAGTACGTGATAGACGGCCTGGTGGATCTCGGTCAGCTCTCGCAGGCAGGCTTCGACGCCGGCATGCACGCCGGTGATCAGCTCCAGCTGGGACTCGCTGTAGTCGGTGGTGATGTGCGGGTGGGTGAGCGCCGAACCCAGGGCCTGTGGGTGCGGGGTCAGGGCCAGCGCGCCGCTCGGGAGCACGCGCAGGCTTTCCTTCTCGATGCCTCGGCGGATGCCGAGCAGGTGTTCGGTTTCAGGCATCCCGGCACGCTAGCAGACTCAGGCGACGCGGCCACGCAGGGTTTGTGCAGGCCCGACCCGGGGCGGGGGGATGGCCAAGGCGCTCTGCAGACTTCCTGCGACGCGTGCTAACCGAGGCTGACGCTCACCTCGACGTCTCCGCGTTGGCAGGCGGCCTCGAAGTCTTCGTTCGCCTCGCCCAGCACGGTGCCGGGCCGGGCCGTGATGATGCCCACGGCGCGGTAGCGGCCATCGGCCTTGGCCTTGTAGAGGGCCATGTCCACCCAGTTGACGGCCTGCTCCCAGCTCAGCTTCAAGGTGGGGTGCAGCGGGAAGCTGGCCCAGCCGAGCGAGGCCGTCACGGCCAGGGGGCCGGCCTCGGTGGCAATCGGACGGCTGCCGATGGCGCGCAGCAGGCGCTCGGCCAGGTGCTGGAGTGCGGCGGGGTCCAGCTCGGGCGCAAAGACCAGGAACTCCTCGCCGCCCCAGCGCACGACGAGGTCGCTGCCGCGCACCACCTGCTCGATGCGCCGCGCCGTCTCGATGATCACTGCGTCCCCGGCGGCGTGGCCGTGTTCGTCGTTGATGCGCTTGAAGTGGTCGAGGTCCAGCATCAGCAGCGCACCCTGGAATTCGCGCTCCGCGTGCCGCGCCATCACGGCCAGCAGGTGACGACGGTTGGAGAGATTGGTCAGCGGGTCGCGCTCGCTCTGGGTGCGAAGCGCGTGCTCGCTGGCCTGCAGCGCGCGCTGGGCGTGGCGGCTGCGCAGCAGGAAAGCGGCCGCCAATGCCAGCGTCAGCAGCACCAGCAGGCCCACGGCCAGGCCGATGCGCGCGGTGAGCTGGCGGTTGGCCAATTGCTGGTCCTGCAGGTCCACATCGCGCCCCAGCAGTTCAATGTGGCGCTGCTTGGCCTCGGTGTCGTACTGGTGCCGCAGCTCGCGCAGGCTGCTCTCGCGGGCGAGGTCGTCGGCCTTGTCGGCCAGCTCGATCTGCGCGTGATAGGCCGCCAGCGCCTCCTTGTAGCGCCCGAGCTCGGCCCAGGTGTCGGCCAGCTCGGCCTGCTCGCGCGAGCGGCGGACCAGGTCGTCGGGGTCCACGGGCAGGGCGGCCAGGTGGTCCAGCTGTGTGCGCGCGGCATCAAACTCGCGCAGCTTCAGGTGGGCCACGGCCAGGTTATGGCGCACACCGCGCTCGAAGCCGATGTCCTTGAAGCGCTGCAGCACCGGCAGGGCCAGCGCCCCCACGGCCAGTGCGTCGCGCGGGCGGCCCTGGTGCATCAGCACGTCCACCAGGTTGGCGCGCCACTGGGCCTGCAGGTGGGGCAGGTTCAGCGGCTCCAGCGATTCAAGTGCCGTCTCCAGCGCCGGCTGGGCGTTGGCGAAGTCCCCAGAGAGCCGCGCCAGGCGGTAGCGGATCAGATGCGACCGTGCGACCGAGAGCGCATCGCCCTGGGCCTCCGCATACATTGCCCCCAGCGTTTTGCGGGCGTCATCAAGCCGCCCTTGGTCGTGCTGGGCCACGGCGATCATGCCCAGCGTGGCGCTGGCCAGCGGGCTGTCCTTGGCTGCTTGCGCGAGCGCCAGGGCATGGCGCAGCAGGTCCTCGGCGGCTTGCGGGGCGGCGTGGGCCGACTGCTCGCGGGCCAGCAGGCGCAGTGCCGTCCAGGCGATGCGGTAGGGGCAGCCGGCACGCACGCTGCTCAGCTCCTCGCCGCGCCGGCAGGGCGGCTCCAGGGCCTCCAGCGCCTGGCGGGCGGGTGTGCCGGCCAGGCGGGACTGGCGCTCCAGGGCCTGGGCGCGCAACAGCCAGCCGGCCGCCTGGCCGTAGGGCCGCTGGGCCAGGGCCTCGGCAATGGCATTGGCCTGCGTGTAGTCAGCCTGGGCGAGCAGGATCTGGCCGCGCGCCAGCCACCAGGCCACGGCGCGGCGTGGCGCGCTGCCGGACTCGGGCGGCCAGCGGCGCAGCAGCTCGGCCAAGGCCTCGTCGGGGTGGTCGTGGGCCTGCTGTACCAGCTGCGCGAGCTCGGCGTCCTCCGGCGTTTGCGCGTGGGCCGGCCGCGCTGCCAGCACCAGCAGCAGCGCAACCAGCAGGGCCCCGGCCAGGGCGAGCAGGTGGTCACTGCGCCAGCGCATGGCCATCCTCCTTGGGGGGCTGGTGAGGCTGATGGGGCTGGGGGGCTGGCGGCGGCGCCGGCGTCCCCGCCTGGCTGCCGAGCTTGGGCCCCTCCAGCGTGACCAGGGTCACGTCGCCCGCCTGCCAGGCCCCTTCGAGCCTTGCGGCCAGCTCGGCGGCCTGCAGCGGGTCGGTCGCCAGCATGCGCTCCAGCCCATAGGCGCGATTGCGGCCGTGCACCTTGGCCAGGTACATCACGGTGTCAACCAGGTCGATCGCGCGCTCCCAGGGCAGCCGCAGCCCATGCGGGGCGAGTGGAAGGCTGACGAAGCCGATGGACGCGCTGGTGGTGATGTGCAGGGACTCGTAGACCACCGGCGTGCGGCCCACCACATCCAGCAGCCGCTGCGCCAGCGCGCGGGCCAGCAGAGGCTCCGTTGTGCGCGCGTACACCAGGAACTCCTCGCCGCCCCAACGCACCACGAGGTCATCGTCACGCATCTGGTGGCGCAGCCGGCGTGCCAGCTCGATGAGCACCTGGTCGCCCCCGGCGTGGCCGTAGCTGTCGTTGATGCGCTTGAAGTGGTCGATGTCGATCAGGAACAGGCTGCCCTGAAGCTCGGGGCCTTGCTGGCGCATCACGGCCTGGAAGTGCCGGCGGTTGGACAGGCCGGTGAGCGAGTCGCTCTCGCTCTGTTGTTTGAGGGCCGCGTTGCGCACCGCGAGGCGGGCATTGGCGTTTCGGGCGCGGCGCAGGGCCTGCACCACCAGCGCCGCCGACACCAGCACGCATCCGCCGATCAGGGCCCACAGCCCGAGCTGCAGGTTGCGCTGGCTGATCTGTGCGGCTTTGAGCGCCTTATCGCGCGCCAGCAGCTCCAGGTCGCGGTCGCGGCGGTCGGCATCAAAGCGCTCTTGCGCTTCGAGCAAGCGACGCTGCAGCTGCTCGCGCCGTAGCGGTTGCGCGAGCTTGAGGCCTTCGCGGTAGGCCTCGGCGGCGCCGGGCAAGTCCTGCATCCGTTCCAGGTAGCGGGCCAGCTCCAGCCAGTCCTCCGCAGCGGTGGCGAGCGCGCCGTGCTGCAGTTCGGCCTGCACAGCGGCCTTGGCCAGCGCGCGGCCCTCGGACAGCCTGCCCATCAGGACCTTGGCCAATCCGATGTTGAAGCGTGCCAGGTTGGCGGTGCCGGGGTCGTCGCCGGGGCCCACCAGGGCCAGGCTTTGCTGCGCCAGGTCCAGCGCCACGCTGGGCTTGCCGTGGCGCAGGTGGTAGTCGGACAGATTGGCCAGCGCCAAGGCGCGCAGCCGCGCGGCCCCCGCCTCGGTGGCCAGTTGCAGGGCTTGCGAGTAGGACTGCAACGCGATGGCGCTGTCCTCGCTGTAGACGAGGGCGCGGCCGGTGTGTACCTCGTACAGCGTGATGGGATCGGGGTCGGATTCGGCGGCGCTCAGTGCGCGGCTGATCCAGAGCCGGCCTCGCTCGTCCTGCCGCAGGCGGCGGGCCAGCTCGGCCATGTCGGCCAGCGACAGTGCCACGCGCCAGGGATGGGCCAGCTGCTCGGCGAGCTTGAGCGCCAGTTGCGCCTCGGACTGCGCCAGCTCCAGGGCCCCGGCGTCCAGCGCCGTGAAGGACGCTTGGCGGTGATAGCGCCAGCGCTGCAGGGGCAAGGCGCCTTCACGCTGCACCACCGAGACCTTGGAGAGCGCCTTGCGAGCCTCACGCAGGTCGCCCCGGCGGCGTTGGTACTCGGCCCACACGCAGGCGGCGGCCACCTGGGCCGAGGGCTGCAGCTCGTCGAGCGGCCAGTCCTGCAGCCACTTCACGATGGTGGTGACCTGGGCCAGGTCACCGTCCTGCGCCGCGAGCAGGCCGAGCAGGGTCCGGGCCTCCAGGCGTTCGGCGCTGTCCACGGCCAGGCGCGGCTCCAGTCCGCGCAGCTGCTCGGCCAGCGGCGCGGGGTCGGCGCGCTGGCGCCGCTCGACAGCCTCCAGCTGTTGCCAGGCTTTGCTGGGCGGCGCAGCGTTGGCCGGCGCCAGCGGCAGCAAACCCAGCAGGGCCGACAGGACCAGCGGCGCCCAGCGGCGGACGCGACCGAAGGAGCAATGGCGGTTCACACGAGGGCGGGGCGGGAGGAGTCGATCAATGCAGGGCCCTGCGGCCCCACCAACTGGGCAGCACAGCCAACCCGGGCCGGACGACAGCAGCGTCCAGCCTAGGGATGGTAGGGCACGCCGCCGCTACGGCCTGCTGCGGCCTGCCACAGCCTCAGGCCGCTGCCACGCCTTGATACCCGCGCGGGATGGCGCCCAGCAGGCGGCGCGTGTAGTCCTCCCGCGGGGCGGCCATCAGCTCGGCCGTGGCGGCCCGCTCGACCACGGCGCCGTTCTGCATCACCAGCACTTCGTCGGAGATGAACTTCACCACCGCCAGGTCGTGGCTGATGAAGAGGTAGCTGAGGCCGAACTCGTCCTGCAGGTCCTTGAGCAGGTTGAGCACCTGGGCCTGGACCGAGACGTCCAGCGCCGAGACCGCCTCGTCCAGCACCAGCACCTCGGGCTGCAGCGTCAGGCAGCGCGCAATGGCGATGCGCTGGCGCTGGCCGCCCGAGAACTCGTGCGGGTACTTGTGCATGGCCGCTTCATCAAGCCCCACCTTGCGCAGCAGGGCCACGGCGCGGGCTGTGCGGTCAGCCGTGTCGGTGCCGATGCCGTGGATCTCCATCGGCTCGCGCAGGGTCTGCGCGATGGTGAAGCGCGGGTTCAGGCTGGCATAGGGGTTCTGGAAGACGACCTGGATGCGGCGGCGCATGGCCTGCATCTCTTGGCGGCTGAGGCTGAAGAGGTCTTGCCCGCTGAAGCGTGCCTCGCCGCTGGCCGTGCCGCCACCGGGCTCATGCAGGCGCAAAAGCGCGAGGCCCAGCGTCGTCTTGCCCGAGCCCGACTCGCCCACGATGCCCAGGGTGTGGCCCTTGCGCAGCTGGAAGTCCACGCCCCGCACGGCCTGGAACTCCGCGCGGCCGAAGAGGCCCCGCTTCATCCAGAAGCTCTTCTTGAGCCCGCGCACCTCCAGCACCACGGGGGCGTTGGGGTCCTTGGGTTTGGCGTGGCTGGCGTCCGTGGTCTGGCCTTCGATGTGGTCGTCGATCACAGTGAGCCGCACGGGGCTCTCGGTCAAGCTCGGGCGGCAGGCCAGCAGCGCGCGGGTGTAGGCGTCCTGCGGCTTTTGAAAGATGTCGGCCACGGGGGCCTGCTCACGCACCTGGCCGTGGCGCATCACCACGACATGGTCCGACACCTCGCCCACGACGCCGAGGTCGTGCGAGATGAAGAGCAGGCTCATGCGCCGCTGCTCCTTCAGCCGGGCCAGCAGGTCCATCACCTGGCGCTGGATGGTCACGTCGAGGGCCGTGGTCGGCTCGTCGGCGATCAGGAGCTTGGGCTCGCAGGCCAGGGCCACAGCGATCATCACGCGCTGCTGCTGGCCGCCCGACATCTCGTGCGGGTAGCTGCCGAGGCGCCGCTTGGGGTCGGGGATGCCGACCTCGTTCATCAGCTCCTCGGCCCGCGCCAGCGCCTGCTTGCGGCTGAGGCCGAGGTGCTTGATCAGCGGCTCGCAGATCTGCGTGGCCACGGTGAACACCGGGTTGAGCGAGCTCATCGGGTCCTGGAAGACGCAGGCGATCTCTTTGCCACGCAGCTGCTGCATCTCAGGCTGGGATGCCTGCAGCAGATCGCGCCCCTGGAAGAGGATTTGCCCGCTGCGCTCGGCATTGCTGGGCAGCAGGTTGAGGATGGACATCGCCGTCACGCTCTTGCCCGAGCCCGACTCGCCGACCAACGCCACTGTGCTGTTCTCGGCCACGTCAAAGCTGACGCCCTTGACGGCCAGCTGGCGTTGCACCTCGCCCGCCACCTTGCCCATGCGGAAGGCGACCTTGAGGTCTTGGATGGAAAGCAGGGTGGTCATTCCAGACCTCGCAGCTTGGGATCGAGCGCATCACGCAGCGCGTCGGTGAAGAGGGCAAACGCCGTGACGAAGACGGCCATGCAGACGGTCACGGCGGCCAGTTGCCACCAGTGGCCGAGGATCAGCTCGTTCTGGGCCTCGGACAGCATGGTGCCCCAGGAGACCTGGTCCACGCTGACGCCGAGGCCGAGGTAGGACAGGATGACCTCGCTCTTGATGAAGCTCACCACGTGCAACGACAGCTGCACCAGGGCCACGTGCGAGACATTGGGCAGGATGTGCTTGAAGATGCGCGAGCCGGTCGAGGCGCCGATGGCCTCGGCGCTGCGCACGTACTCGCGCGAGCGGTGCTTGATGAACTCGGCGCGGATCAGGCGGTAGATGCCGGTCCAGCCCGTGAAGGCCAGGATCAGCACGACCGAGGTGACGCCGCGCGGGAAGATGGCCGCGAAGGTGAAGAGCAGCAGGATGGTCGGGATGGCCGTGAAGACGTTGTAGACCCACTCCAGCAGGTCGCCCAGCTTGCCGCCAAAGAAGCCCGAGAGCGCGCCCAGCAAGGTGCCGATCAGCGTGGCCACCACGGCGGCGGCCAGGCCCACCACCACCGAGACCTCGGCGCCCTTGATGACCTTGGCCAGCACGTCGCGGCCCAGGCGGTCACCGCCCAGGGGCAGGGTGGGCTGGCGCACGTCATCCTCGGTCTTGAACTTGGCTGCAGCAGCGGCCCACTCGGCATAGCGCGGCGCCAGGGGGTCGATGCTGCTGAGATCGACGGCCGGGCCCTTGGGCTCGATGATGGCGCCCACGTCCTCGGCCGGCCTGGGGCCGACGAAGGTGGGCGGCGCATCGGGCACGCCGACCTCGCGCTGCCAATCGGCCGCGATGACATCCAGCGCCGCAGCCAGCACCAGCACCAGGAAGGCGGCCACGATGGCCATGCAGGTCATGCCGACGCGGTCGGTGCGCAGGCGCTTCCAGGCGGCGGTCCAGACGCCGCCGGAGGAGGTTTGAGTGGGCGCGTTCATTTGAAAACGACTCGTGGATCGACGAGTTTGTAGAGCAGGTCCACGATCAGGTTGACGCTCATGGTCAGCGCCGCAAGGTAGATGGCAAAGGCCTGGATCACCGGGTAGTCGCCTCGGTTCACGGCCAGCAGGATCTCGCGGCCGAGGCCGGGGATGGAGAAGAACACCTCGATCAGGAAGGAGCCCACGAACACCCCGGGCAGCAGCACGGCCACATTGGTGAGGATGGGGATCAAGGCGTTGCGCAGCACGTGCTTGAGCAGCACGGTGCGCTCGGAGAGGCCCTTGGCGCGGGCGGTGCGCACGTAGTCGTGGCCCAGCTCGTCCAGGAAAAAGCTGCGGTAGAGCCGCAACTGCGGCGCCAGGCCCACGGCCACCACCACGAGGATGGGCAGCGGCGCGTAAGTGGTGAGGTTGACCCAGAAGCTCTTGGTCCAGCCCTGCACCGGGAACCAGCCCAGCCGGAAGGCGAACAGGTATTGCGCCAGGATCACGTAGACCAGCAGCGAGATCGACACCGCCACCGTGGTGCAGATCATCACGGTGCGGTCGGTCAGGCTGCCGCGCACGGTCGCCACGGCCATCGCAAACGGGATGGCCAGCAGCACTTCCAGGATCAGGATGGGCACGGTCACCGTCAGCGTGGCCGGCATGCGGCTGGCAAAGAGCGCGCTCACAGGCTCTTGCGTGGCCCAGCTCTTGCCCCAGTCGAAGGTGACGATCTGCTTCAGGAAGATCAGCAACTGCTCCCAGACCGGCTTGTCCAGGCCCAGTTGCTGGCGGATCGAGGCGATCTGCTCAGGCGTGGCGTTCATGCCGCCCAGGATGATGGACGGGTCGCTGCCGAAGTATTTGAAGAGGAAGAACACCAGCAGCACGACCCCCAGCAGGGTGGGGATCATTTGCCACAGGCGCCGGATCACATAGGCCGCCATGTGCGGACCTCCGAACGAAAACCTAAGCCGGCGCGGAGTCTATCCGCGCCGCGAACTTAGACTTCGCGCTTTGTTGGAGTTTCCGGTCCAGTCCCTCATGAAGTTCCCCGCCCCCCTGCTACTGGGTTTGCTGGCCGCGCTGTTGCTGGCAGCGCCCGGCCGGGCCGAGAAGGTGCTGCGCTACGCGCTGCGCTCGGCCGAAACCGGCTTCGACCCCGCCCAGATCTCCGACCTCTACTCCAAGACCATCACGGCCGCCATGATTGAGGGCCTGCTGGAGTACGACTTCTCTACGCGCCCCTACCGGCTGCGCCCCAATACCGCTGCCGCGCTGCCCGAGGTGAGCCCGGATGCCCGCACCTTCACCGTGCGCGTCAAGCCGGGCATCTACTTTGCCGACGACCCGGCCTTCAAGGGCCAAAAGCGCGAGCTGACGGCGCAGGACTATGTCTACAGCCTCAAGCGCCACTACGACCCGCGCTGGAAGAGCCAGAACCTCTACCTGCTTGAGAACCTCAAGATCCTCGGCCTCTCCGAGCTGCGCAAGGCCAGCATCGACGCCAAGAAGCCCTTTGACTACGACCGCGAGGTCGAGGGCCTCAAGGCCCTGGACCGCTACACGCTGCAGATCCGCGTGGCCGACCCCGCACCGCGCCTGCCGGCCTACCTGACCGACTCCGGCAGCTTCGGCGCCGTGGCGCGCGAGGTGGTGGAGTTTTATGGCGACAAGATCATGGAGCACCCGGTGGGCACCGGGCCCTTCAAGCTGGGCGACTGGCGCCGCAGTTCGCGCATCGTGCTTGACCGCAATCCGAACTACCGTGAGGTGCTCTACAACGAGGTTCCGCCCACCGATGACCCGCGCCTGGCCGCCGAGATGGCCGCCCTGCAGGGCAAGCGCATGCCCTTTGTGGACAAGGTGCAGATCGAGATCACCGAGGAGCCGCAGCCGCGCTGGCTCAGCTTTGTGCGCGGTGAGACCGACGTCATCGAGTACGTGCCGCCCGAGTTCACCGGCATCGCCATGCCGGGCAACAAGCTGGCGCCCAACCTCGCCAAACAGGGCATCCGCATGGTCCGGTACAACCGGCCCGACATCTCGGTCACTTACTACAACATGGAAGACCCGGTGCTGGGCGGCTACACGCCAGAGAAGGTGGCGCTGCGCCGCGCCATCAACCTGGCCGTGGACGTGGACAAGGAAGTGCGCCTGCCCCGCCGCGGCCAGGCCATGAAGGCGCAAGGCGTCGTCCCGCTCACCAGCTTTGGCTCCTCGCCGGACTTCAAGACCGAGATGGGCGAGTACAACCTGCCCAAGGCCAAGGCCCTGCTCGACCTCTATGGCTACACCGACAAGGACGGCGATGGCTGGCGCGACCAGCCCGACGGCAAGCCCCTGGTCCTGACCTACAACACCGAGCCCACCGCCGACTACCGCGCCCTGGCCGAGCTGTGGCAGAAGAACATGGATGCGCTCGGCATCCGCATCCAGTTCGTCTGGGCCAAGTGGCCCGAGAACCTCAAGGCCTCCACTGCCGGCAAGTTGCAGATGTGGGGCTTGGGCTGGTCGGCCGCCATCGACGATGGCGACACCTTCCTCGCGCTGGGCTCCAGCAAGTCCGCCGGCAAGGCCAACAAGCCGCGCTTCAACCTGCCGGCCTTTGAAGCGCTTTACGACAAGCAAAAGACCCTGCCCGACGGCCCCGAGCGCCTCGCTGTGATGCTGGAGGCGCAAAAGCTGCTCGTCGCCTACGCACCCTACAAGTTCCACGTCCACCGCATCTGGACCGACATGGCCCAGCCCTGGGTCAAGGGCTACAACCGCAACGTCTACGTCAAGGAGTTCTTCAAGTACGTGGACATCGATGAAGCGACCGCTCCCAAGGTCACCCCATGAAACGATTCCTGCGACTGGCCCTGGCCGGCCTTGCCGCCCTCGGGCTGGCCACCGCCCAAGCCGGTGAGACCAAGACCGAAGCCAAAACCTTCCGCTACGCCTACCGGGTGGCCGAGACGGGCTTTGATCCGATCGCGGTGTCTGACCTGTACTCGCGCGGCGTCACGGCGCACATCTTCGAGGCGCCCTACACCTACGATCATCTGGCCCGGCCCGTCAAGATCGTGCCGCTGGTGGCTGATGGCATGCCCACCGTGAGCAGCGACTACAAGCAGTTCAGCGTGCGCATCAAGCCCGGCATCTACTTTGCCGACGACCCGGCCTTCAAGGGTCAGCGCCGCGAACTGACGGCGGCCGACTTCGTCTACAGCATCAAGCGCTTTGCCGACCCCGCCAACAAGGCGCAGGCCTGGACGCAGATCGAGGAGCTTGGCCTTGTCGGCCTGAACGAGCTGCACCGCCGCGTGATCGAGCGCAAGCAGCCCTTCCCCTACGACGAGCCGGTGGCCGGCCTCTATGCCTCCGACCGCTACACCGTGCAGGTGCAGACCAAGCAGCCCCGGCCACGGCTGATCGAGAGCCTGTTCACCGGCAACGACCTGCTCGGTGCCGTGGCGCGGGAGGTGGTCGAGACCTATGGCGACCAGATCTCGGCCCACCCGGTGGGCACGGGCCCGTTCAAGCTCGTCGAGTGGCGCCGCAGCTCGCAGATGGTGTTCGAGCGCAACCCCGGCTACCGCGAGCGCCATTACGACGCCCAGCCACCTGCCGACGATGCGCAGGGGCAAGCCTGGCTCGCCAAGTTCAAGGGTCGCCGGATTCCCATGGTGGATCGTGTCGTGATCGATGTGGTGGTGGAAGACCAGCCACGCTGGCTGGCCTTCCTGAACAACGAGCACGACTTCATCGAGCGCGTGCCCGAGGCCTTCATCACCCAGGCGGCGCCGGGCCGCAAGCTCGCACCCAATCTCGCCAAGCGCGGCATGCGCGCCGAGTTCAGCGTTGCGCCCGACATGACGCTCACCATCTACAACATGGAAGACCCGGTGGTGGGCGGCTACACGCCCGACAAGGTGGCGCTGCGCCGTGCGCTGTCCCTGGCCTACGACGTGCGCAAGGAGATCCGCATCTCGCGGCGTGGCACGGCCGTGCCCGCGCAGGCCCTGGTGGTGCCCCACAGCCTGGCCTTCGACGCGAGCCTCAAGACCGAGAACTCCGAATACAACCCGGCCAAGGCCCGCGCGCTGCTCGACCTGTACGGCTATGTGGACAAGGACGGTGACGGCTGGCGCGACCTGCCCGATGGCAGCCCCCTGGTCATCAACCGCAAGACCGAGGCCGACGCGCTGAGCCGCTCAGTGGATGAGATCTGGGACCAGGCCCTGCGCGCCATCGGGATCAAGCTGGTGCTCAAGGTTGCGCCCTGGCCCGACAACCTCAAGGCCGTGCAGTCGGGCAACTTCCAGACCTGGAAGGTCGGCTCCTTCGCCGACAGCCCCGACAGCCAGGGCAATCTGCAGCGCGTCTACGGCCCCGCCAAGGGCACGGCCAATCTCGCGCGCATCCAGATGGACGAGATCGACCGCCTGTTTGAGCGCACCAGCCCAATGCCTGACGGGCCCGAGCGCAATGCCCTGCTGCAGCAGGCCTGGCGCTTGGTGGTGGCCTATGCGCCTTACAAGGTGCATGTGCATCGACTGCTGACCGACATTGAACAGCCCTGGATGACCGGCTACCGGCGCCCGGTGTTCTGGCTCGACTTCTGGCAGTACATCGACATCGACCCGGCGCGCCAACCGCATTCGTCGCAGCGTTGAGCGGCCTGTCTGGGCGGCGGCACAGCCCATCGCTGCTGTGTCGATCGGGCCACGCTGTATTTGCACAATCGGAGTCATTCACCTAGCTGACGAGGAATCCGCATGAGCACTTCTGACGAACTGAACAAGCTGGCCGACCTGCATGCCCGGGGCGTGCTCAGTGATGAGGAATTTGCGCGAGCCAAGGCGCGTGTGTTGGACGCCGAGCCCGGCGCTGCGGCTGCGCCTGGGGTGAGTGCGCAGAGCGTCAATGGGCTGCGCCGCTCCCGCAACGACCGCTGGCTGGGCGGTGTGTGCGGCGGTATCGCCCGCGCCACGGGGCTCGACAGCTGGATCTGGCGCCTGGCCTTCACGCTGGGCGTGATGTTTGCCGGCGGCGGCATCTTCGTATACCTACTGCTCTGGATCTTTGTGCCCGAGGATTGACCCCTCGATGCCCTCCAAGCCGCCCCGCGCCAAACCCCGTAGCCGGCCTCGCAAGTCGGCCGCTACGTCGTTTGCCGGTTGGGACGAGCCTGCCGCCCAGAGCGCCGCGCCAGACTGGTCCGACCTGCGCGCCCCCAGCGGCTGGCTACTGGCCCTGGAGAGCCGTGCGCCGCTGGAATACCTGGCCCTGCTGGCCGCGCTGCCCTGGATGCGCCAGCTGCCCCAGGGCGACGGCCACCCGGTGATGATCTTTCCCGGCCTGGGCGCCAACGACACCAGCACCGCGCCGCTGCGCGCCTTGCTTGACAGCCTGGGCTATCACACCCAGCCCTGGGGCCAGGGCTTCAATTTTGGGCCGCGCACCGGCGTGCTGGAGCGCTGCGAGCACGACCTGCGCCGCCTGCGCCAGCGCTTCGGCCGCAAGCCCAGCCTGGTGGGCTGGAGCCTCGGCGGCCTCTATGCCCGCGAGCTGGCCAAGGCCTGCCCGGACGAGGTGCGCAGCGTGGTCACGCTCGGCACGCCCTTTGCCGGCCACCCGCGTGCCACGCATGCCTGGCGCTTCTTCGAGCTGGTCAGCGGCCAGAACGCGCACGACCCGGCCCTGCTGGAGCAACTGCGCCAGCCGCCGCCCGTGCCCACCACCTCGATCTACTCGCGCAGCGACGGCATCGTGGCCTGGCATTGCTCGGTCAACGAGCCTGGCCCGCTGTCCGAGAACATCGAGGTGCACGCCAGCCACATCGGGCTGGGATTCAACCCGATGGCTTTGTATGCCTTGGCCGACCGCCTCGCCCAGGCTGAGGGACACTGGCAGCCTTTCAAGCCCCATGGCGCGCGCAAGTGGTTCTACAAGACCCCCGGCCGCGCCGCAGACTGACCGATTGCTTCACTGCGAGACCCTGATGACCCACGCCCAACAACTCGCCGCCGCCGACGACAAGGCTGCCAAGAAAGACGCCCCCGAAAAGCAGGAAGAGCAACTGCTCTTCAAGTCGCGCTTCGTGATGGTCTTTGGCGAGATCGACGACAAGATGGCCCTGGCCACCTGCCGCCGCCTGCTGGCCCTGAGCCAGGAGAGCGATGCGCCCATCACCCTGCTCATCTCCAGCCCCGGCGGCCATGTCGAGAGCGGCGACGCCATCCACGACATGATCCGCTTCGTGCGCGCGCCGGTCACCACCGTCGGCACCGGCTGGGTGGCCAGCGCCGGCACCCACATCTACCTGGCGGCGCCCAAGGAGCGGCGCCTGGCACTGCCCAACACGCGCTTCATGATCCACCAGCCGGCAGGCGGCGCCGGCGGCCAGGCCAGCGACATCGCCATCCAGGCCAAGGAAATCATCCGCACCCGCGAGCGCATCGCCGGTGTGATCGCCCGTGAGACCGGCCAGCCGCTGGACCGTGTGCGCGTCGACATCGAGCGCGACTTCTGGATGAGCGCCCAGGAAGCCATCGACTACGGCCTCGTCAGCCGCGTGGTTGAGCGTCAGTCCGAGCTCTGATCAGATCTCTGATCCCCAGATCAGCGTCACCACCCCCAGCACCGCAAAGATGCCCGCCGCGATGCCGTGAACCAGCTTCACGGGGATGCGGTGGGCCAGCTTGTCGCCCAGCAGCACGGCGGGCACATTGGCCAGCATCATGCCCACCGTGGTGCCCGCCACCACGGCCGCCAGCGCATCCGGCGTGCGCGCGGCCAGGGCCACTGTGGCGATCTGCGTCTTGTCGCCCATCTCGGCCAAAAAGAACGCGATCACGGTGCTGACAAAGACGCCGTGCCCGGGCTTCGGGGCATCGTCGTCGTCCAGCTTGTCGGGCACCAGCATCCAGGCCGCCATCGCGATGAAGGACAGCCCCAGGATCCAACGCAGGGCGGTCGGGCCGATCCAGTGGGTGACAAAGCCCCCCAGCCAGCCCGCAGCCGCGTGGTTGACCAGCGTGGCCACCAGGATGCCCCAGACGATGGGCCAGGGACGGCGGAACTTGGCCGCCAGCATGAAGGCCAGGAGCTGCGTCTTGTCGCCGATCTCGGCCAGGGCCACGACGCTGGTGGCAATCAGAAAAACTTCCATGCCGGGATTGTCCCAGCCCCGCTGCTGACAAGCCTTGACAGCATGCGCTGCCACCATCCCGCTCCATGACCTCAACCCCCAACCCCTGGCACAGCCTCGGCCCTCGCAGCCGCGGGCATCTGGCTGCGCTCGGGATCGAGAGCGTCGAGGCCCTCAAGGCGCGTGATGCTTTCGAGGTCTACGCCCAGCTCAAGGCCCGTTGGCCCGAGGCCAGCCGCAACCTGCTCTACGCGCTGCTGGCCGTGCAGGAGGGGCTCGACTGGCGCGAGGTTGCCCGCGAGCGCCGCACCGAGATCCTGCTGCGCCTCGATGCCATGGGTCTTGCACCTCGCTGATCGCGCGTTGACTTGCAGAATCCCGCCATGCCCCACTTGCGTCTAGCCCTCGTCTCCGACATCCACGGCAACCTGCCCGCCCTCGTGGCCGTGATGGCTGACATCCAGCGCCAGGGTGTGGACCAGGTGATCCAGCTCGGCGACATGGCCTCGGGCCCCTTGCTGCCGCGCGAGACGGTGGACCTGCTGCGGGCCCAGCCCTGGATTCACCTGCGCGGCAACCACGAGCGGCAGGTCTATGACTACAAGCCCAGCCCGGGCGGCGCGTCCGACGCGCACGCGGTGGCCGAGCTGCGGCCCGACCAGCTCGACTGGTTCCGCAGCCTGCCGCACTGCCTGGCCGTGAGTGACGAGCTGCTGGCCTGCCACGCCACGCCGCACAGCGACCTGCACTACCTGCTGGAGACCGTGACGCCGCAAGGCCTGCGCGCGGCCACGCAGGACGAGATTGCGCAGCGCCTGGGCGATGTGCGCTGCCCGGTGATCGCCTGCGGCCACTCGCATCTGCCGCGCGTCGTCCAACTGCCCGGTGGTGGCCTGATCGTGAACCCCGGCAGCGTGGGCCTGCAGGCCTATGACGACGACCAGCCCTGGCCCCATGTGGTGGAGACCGGCAGCCCGGCCGCGCGCTATGCGCTGATTGAGCGCGGCGCCAGCGGCTGGCGGGCCGAGCTGCGCCATGTGGACTACGACTTTGAACCCATGGCGCAACTGACCGCGCAACGCGGCCGGCCAGACTGGGCCGTGGCCTTGCGCACCGGCCGCATGAAGGAGCTTTGATGCGCCGTGCTGACCGCCTCTTCCAGATCGTCCAGCTCGTGCGCGGGCGGCGGCTCACCACGGCCGACTACCTGGCCCGGCGCCTGGAGGTGTCGATGCGCACCGTCTACCGCGACATCGCGGCCTTGATCGGACAGGGCGTGCCCATCGAGGGAGAGGCCGGTGTGGGCTACTGCATGCGCGCGGGCTTCGATTTGCCGCCGCTGATGTTCAGCCGCCAGGAGGCGCAGGCCCTGGTGGCGGCGCTGCGGGTGGCCGAGTCGCGCCTGGATGCCGCGCTGGCGGCGCAGGCCGAGAACGCGCTGTCCAAGGTGCTGGCCGTGCTGCCGATTGACGCGCGCGCGGCGGCCGAGAGCCTGGCTGTGTACGCGCCTTCGGTGGCGCTGGACCCGAACACCAGCCACCACCTCACCGTGCTGCGCGAGGCCACCGAGTCACGCCACAAGCTGCGCGTGCAGTACCTGGACCTGGGCGGCGCGCGCAGCACGCGCGTGGTGCGGCCGCTGGCCTGTTTGTTCTGGGGCCCGGTGTGGACGGTGGCCGCCTGGTGCGAGCTGCGCGAGGACTTCCGCAGCTTCCGCGTGGACCGCATCGAGAGCCTGCAGCAGCTCCATGACCGCTTCCGCGACGAACCCGGCAAGACCTTGGCCGATATGCGGCGCGCGACGGACTGCGAGTAGTCGCGAACAGCCACTACTGCCGCAGCAGCCGCACCAGGTCCGCTTCCATCACCGGCTTGGTCAAGAAGCCCTGCATGCCCGCGTCCTTGGCGGCCTGGCGCTCGTGCTCCAGCGCGGCGGCGGTGTAGGCGTGGATGGGCAGGGTGGCGGTGGCGGCGTCGGCGCGCAGCAGGCGCGTGGCGCGCAGGCCGTCGATCAGGGGCATGTGCAGGTCCATCAGCACGGCGTCGATGCGCGCCGCCTGCTGGCGGGCCACGTGCACGGCCTGGGCGCCGTCCTCGGCGGGCAGCACCTCGGCGCCCAGGCGCTGCAGCATGCTGGTGATGATGACCATGTTGACCGGGTTGTCCTCGGCCACCAGCACGCGCTTGCCGGCCAGCGGGTAGCGCTCGCGCGCCGGCGGCTCGGTGGCGGCGGGGTCCAGCGGCGGCAGCGGCAGCTCGACCCAGAAGCGGCTGCCCGTGCGGCCATCGCTGTCCATGCCGATGCGCCCGCCCATGCGCGTGGCCAGCTCGCGGCAGATCGACAAGCCCAGCCCCGTGCCGCCATAGCGCCGCGTGGTGCTGGCGTCGGCCTGGCTGAAGGGCTCGAAGAGGTGGCCCTGGTGCTCGGCCGGCACGCCGCAGCCTGAGTCGTGCACGCTGAAGCGCACCTGGCCGCTCGCGCCGCTGGCCACCTCCAGGTTGACGCTGCCGTGCTCGGTGAACTTGACCGCATTGGTGAGGAAGTTGCTCAGGATCTGTCGCACCCGCAGCGCGTCGCCGCGCACCATCTGCGGCACGCCCGGCGCCAGCTGGCAGGCCATCTGCAAGCCGCGCTCGCGGCCCAGCACGGCGCTGCCCTCGAAGGTCTTGTGCACCAGTTGGTTCAGGTCGAACTCGGCGTCCTCGATGTGCAGCGCGCCGGCCTCGATCTTGGACAGGTCGAGCACGTTGGAGACCAACTCGTTGAGCGACTCGGCGGCGGTGCACAAATGGCCGAGGAACTCGTCGCGCCGCGCGTCGTCGGGCGGCATCTGGCGCAGCAGCCGCGCCATGCCCAACACGCCGTTCAGTGGGGTGCGGATCTCGTGGCTCATGGTGGCCAGGAAGGCGCCCTTGGCGGCGCTGGCGGCCTCGGCCTCGTGCTTGGCGATGGACAGCTCCTGCGCCTGCTGGTGGCGCGCCGTCACGTCCACCGCGACCCAGATGTTCAGCGGCTCGGCCGAGTGCTGGAAGCTGGAGAAGGAGTGCGCGTCGGCCGGCGTCTGCGGCATGCGGCGGGTGTTGAACTGCACGGTGATACGCCGGCCATCGGCACGCAGCAGGTCTCGCTCAAAGGCCAGCGGGTGCTTGGCGATCTGCTCGGCGTCGGGCAGGGGCATGGCGCCGTCGGCCAGGCGCAGGCGGTCGTCGCCAAAGATGCCGAGCCAGTGCGGGTTCATGCGCACGATGTGCTCGCCACGCATCAGCGCGATGCCGACGCTGGCGTTGTCGAGGATGGCATCGCCCTCGACGCGCACGCGCTCCAGCTCGGTGAGGTCGTCGCTGTACATCACCACCAGGTGGTCGCCCTCGATCTCGAAGCCGGCGGCGCTGATGCGCACGTCGGCCCAGCGCTCGTCGGCCAGGCGCACCAGGGTGCGGAAACTGCGCACGCTGCCGTGAGTCAGGATCTCGTCGCGCAGCCGGGCAGGCTCGCCGGCCTCGGTCCACATGCCCAGCTCCATCGCGCTCTTGCCCACGGCCTGCGTGTGCTCGTAGCCAGTCAGGGTCTCGAAGCCGGGGTTGACGTAGAGCATGCGGCCGTCGGTCAGGCGCGCCACGCAGATGGCACCGGGGCTGACGCGGAACACCTGCTCCAGCATCGCGCCGGTGCGGGCCTGCGCGCGCTGGGCCTCGTGCTCGGCCGTCACGTCGTGGCTGACGCCGCGCCAGCCCAGGCACTGGCCGTCTTCGTCATAGCGCGGCTCGGCCGAGGCTCGCACCCAGTCCACCCGGCCGTCGGGCCAACGCACGCCGTGCAGGCGGTCGCGAAAGGCGCGGCGCCCGAGCAGGTCCTCGCGCATTGCCGCCCAGTGTTCGTCCTCGATGAAGTGAGGCCCGCCGGGCTGGCCGATGTGCATGAAGGCCTCGACGTCGCGGCCGCTTTGGGCAAAGGAGGGCGAGACATAGGTGATGCGCAGCTCGGCGTCGGCCTCCCAGTACCAGTCGTTGGCCACGCGCGTCCAGTCGGCCAGGCGCTCCTGGTCGCGCAGCGCCAGGGTCAGGCGGTGCGCCATCAGGTGGTGGATCAAGCCGCCCGCCACCAGGCTGCCCAGCATCAGCGTCAGCTGCACGATCAGCAGCTCGGTGGGCGTCTGGCTCGTCACCGTCACGGCGCTGGCGGCGGACGTGGTGTTCTGGTGCAGCAGCAGCAGGGCCGCCACCTGCAGTGCACACAGCAGCAGCCCGGCGCGCAGGCCGGCCAGGGCCATGGTCAGCGTGACGATGATGGCCGCCGCCGACAGGCCCGGCATGTACAGCCCCAGGCCCGACACATGGGCCACCCAGGCCAGGCCGACGATGGCGCACGCCAGCATCGAGCCCGCACCCAGGCGCGGCCGCTTGAGGCCCGTCAGGGCGGCGCCCGTGAGGCTGGCCAGCGCAAACACGCCCGCCAGCTCCAGCCGACGCGGCTGTGCCGCCGGGGAGAGGCCCAGCCAGGGCGTGGCCCAGGCCAGCACGGCTAGCAGCAGGGCCAGCACGGCGCAGATCAGGCAGGCCGTGAGCGTGGCGTGGCGCCACATCAGCGGCTGATGCTGGAGCGAGCTTGGGGTGTGCCAACCCGGGATGCGTGTCATCGTCTGGACGCCGGGCAAGCCCGACAGACTCCTAGCCAGGGGTCGGCAGACCTTAGCACGCAGGCGCCTGCGCCCGCCTCGGGCGCGCCCCGCGCTTGGGGTGTGAATCTTGACGTACGGCTGCGGGCGGCAGCGGCTAGGTCAGCGGCTAGATCAGCGAGTTAAGCGGCGCGCCCACCAGCGCGAGCCGGCGGTGCCGAGCCAGCCCGTGGTCCAGCGGTTTGCCCAGCTTGTTGCCGGGCATTCCACCCAGCGGTGGAAGGCGCCAGCCAGATGCACGGACAGCCCGAAGCACAGCGCCCCGACACCGAGCGCCGCCCAGTCCGGCAGCGCGCTCAGCGCCGCCAGCGCATTGCCGGCCAGCAGCACGGGGAAGTGGATCAGGAAGAGTGCGTAGGACTCATTGGCCCAGCGCGACCAATTGCGGCCCGGGCGCAAATGCCCGGCCTCGGCCACGGCCAGCCACAGCGTCAGCGCCAGCGCCAGGGCCAGACGGTCCCGCCAGGCCAGGGCCAGCGCCGCCGCCATCAGCAGCAGCACGACACCAAAGGCCCAGGGCCTGAGCGTGCGGGCGCCCAGCCAGTGCACGCTGGCCCCGAGCCCATAGGACGCAAAGAAGTAGAGCGCCGTGGCGTCGAGCGAGGGGTCCAGGTTGAACACCCAGGCCGAGCCCAGCGCCAGCCCCAGCACCACGGCGGGCCCCAGCCACAGCTGGCGCGGGTGCAGGCTGAAGTGCCGCACCAGCCACAGCAGGCCCAGCAGCAGGGCAAACAGCTGCAGGTCCACCGCCACATACCAGGCGCCCACCGTCAGCGACTCAAACCCGAGCAGACCATGCGTCAGCGTGGCATGGGCCAGCAGTTGGCCGGTGCTCCAGTCGTCGGGATTGGCCAGCTCGGGCAGCACCGGGGCCACCACGGCCGAGACCAACAGGGTCAGCAGCAGGGCGGCCACAAAGGGCAGGGTCAGGCGCAGATAGCGCTTGGCCAACGCCGCCGGCACGGCAGTGGCCAGCGCCTGGCCACGCGGCGACAGGGCCCGCGCGCTCAAGAAACCCCCCACCACCAGGAAGGCCTGCACCGCCATGCGCCCGTAGTCGTGCATGACACCGGCCAAGGCTGGCAGCAGGCCATGCGCAGCGCGGCTGATGGGGCCGTAGCTGACGAGGTGATGCAGAACGATGCACTGCGCCGCAAGCGCCTTGAGGGCGTCCACGTGCGGCAGTCGGCGGGAGGCTGTCGACATGCGAGAAAGAACAGGCAAAAAAGCGGGCCTGCTGTTGCAGGCCCGGGTTTTCGGGGGGGAGTGGCGCAATTCTAAGCGGCGGGCCCCGGGCGCAGCCAGACAGTTACGGCCGGAAACCCGCGCCGCGCAAGGCCGAGACACCTTCGGGTAAGGTCGCCGCATGGACAACATCGATCTCGTCGTGCTGCGCACGGCCCGTGAATGGCGCGAAGCCGGCTGGGCGGTCGTACTGGGCACCATCACCCGCACCTGGGGCTCGGCGCCGCGCCCGGTGGGCAGCCTGGTGGCGCTGCGCGCCGACGGCGTGCTGGCCGGCTCGGTCTCGGGCGGCTGCATCGAGGACGACCTCGTCGAGCAACTGCGCGCAGGTAGCCTCAACCTGCAGCGCCCTACGCCCCTGCGCTACGGCGTGGGCGCCGAAGAGGCGCGCCGCTTTGGCCTGCCCTGCGGCGGCACGCTGGAGCTGATGCTGGAGCCCCTGGGCCCGCAGTCGCAGCTGGACGAGCTGCTTGCGCGCCTGGCGCGCGGCGAGCGTGTGCGCCGCGAATTGGATCTGGCCAGCGGCGCCGTGCAGCTAGCGCCCGCGCAGGCGGGCGACACGCTCAGCCTCGATGAGCAGCGCCTTGTCAGCCACCACGGCCCACAGTGGCGCCTGCTCATCATCGGCGCCGGCCCCATCAGCGACTACCTGGCCCGCATGGCCCAGGCGCTGGACTACGGCGTGATGATCTGCGACCCGCGCCCCGAGCATGTGGGCGACTTTGCGCTGGACGGCGTGCAGCTGACGCGCGACATGCCCGACGACGTGGTGATGGACTTCAAGGCCGACGGGGCCAGCGCCATCGTCGCGCTCACGCACGACCCCAAGCTCGACGACCTCGCGCTGATGGAAGCCCTGCGCGGCCAGGCCTTCTACGTCGGCGCCATCGGCTCACGCGTCAACCAGGCCAAACGCCGCGCGCGCCTGTCCGAGCACTTTGGCCTGACCGAGGCCGAGCTGGACCGCATGCACGGCCCCGTGGGCCTCGACATCGGCGCCCGCACGCCGCCCGAGATTGCGCTCTCCATCCTGGCCGAGATGACGGCCGTGCGCTACGGCAAGCAGGCTTGACCTCTTCATTGCAACCCCCGCCCTCACCGACCCATGCTTGAACTTCATTACTACCCCAGCAACGCCAGCTTCGCCCCCCACCTGCTGCTGGAGGAAATGCAGCTGCCCTACACGCTGCGCAAGGTGAACCGCGAGGCCGGCGAGCACAAGTCGCCCGCCTACCTCAAGCTCAACCCCAATGGCCTGATTCCGGTCTTGATCGACAACGGTGAGCCGCTCTACGAGACCGCCGCCATCCTCATGCACCTTGCCGACAAGGCCCCGGGCTTTGCGCCGCCGATGGGCACCCTGGCCCGCGCCCACTACCTGAAGTGGATGGTCTGGATGACCAACACCCTGCAGGCCATGCTGATCCACTACTTCTACCCCGAGCGCATGGCGAACGAGGGTGATGCGCAAGCGGCTGCCGTCGTCAAGGCCCGCGCCGAGGCCCAGGTGGGCCCGATGCTCGACCAGATGGAGGCCGAGCTGGCGCGCCATGGTGGGCCGTGGTTTGGCGGCGCGGCCTATTCGGCGCTCGACCCGCTGGCCTTCATGCTCAGCCGCTGGACGCGCATGCACGCGCACCCAGCGCGTGACCGGCCCTTGCTCGGCGCCTACCTGGCGCGTGTGGCGGCGCGGCCGGCCACCCAAGCCGTGGTGGCGCGCGAGGGCCTGCCCGCGCCGATCTACTAGGGCCTGTTAACACTACGGGGATGGGTCGCGAAGGCCCGCCGCAAGGGGCCAATCAAGGCGCGGCTCGCCGCCCGCACTCGCGTGCGGGCCAGAGGCGCAACGCCGAGTGGCCCCTTGCGGCGTGCCTTCCCGGGGGGTTGTGACCAAAACAGCCGCATGCGGCGTTGCAAATCCTCGTCGGGGGCCTACCCCGACTTGCGGTTTGCGCCTTGCCTGCGGCTGTTTTGGTCACAACGCGACCCGTCCCCGTAGTGTTAACAGGCCCTAATCAGGCAGCGCCGCCCAGCTCGCGGTGCAGCCAGGCGCGGGCCAGCGCCCAATCGCGCTTGACGGTGCTGCGGCTCAAGGAGAGCAGGTCGGCAATCTCGTCCAGCTCCAGGCCGCCAAAAAACTTCAGCTCCACCACACGCGCCGCGCGCTCGTCATGCCGCTCCAGGGCCTCCAGGGCCTCGTGCACGCGCAGCACGTCGGCGTCCAGCCCCGGGGCAATGTGGTCGGCCTCGCTCAGCGTCAGCGGCACCAGCTCGGCCTCGCGCTTGGCGGCCCGCTTGGCCAGCGCGTGGTTGACGAGGATGCGCCGCATCATCAGCGCCGCCACCCCCAGGAAGTGGCTGCGGCTGGCCCACTCGGTGCGGCTCTGGGCGTTCAGCCGCATCCACGCCTCGTGCGCCAGGCCGGTGGCACTGAGCGTGTGGCCCGGCGTCTCGCGCCACATCTGCGCGGACGCGCAGCGGTGCAGGTCCTCGTAGAGGCTCTGGCTGAGCGGGTCGTCTGGCGAGGGTCTGGCGTCCAGGGGCATTAAAAAATTGTGTCACGCCCCTTGAACCGGTGGCCCTCGGCGCCGTGAAAGCTTGCGCATTCCTGCGGAGCCGTCGCGTTGACGGCGCATCGCTTCAGGAGCCCTGCCCATGCCCACCGCCCTCAAGGGTCACCCCGCGCGTCAACTGCTGCTGGGCCTTTGCTGTGCCCTCGCCACCGCCACCGCGTTCGCGAAGCCGCCCGAGCCGGTCACCGTGGACGCCCAGTTCGACCCTGCGGCCCAAGCCGTCAAGCTGGTCAAGGCCGGCGACGACGCCGCGCTCAAGGCGGCCATGGGCCTCAAGCGCGTGGCGATCACGCAGTTCGCCATTGACTTCATCACGCAGGACACGGTCAGCGCCCAGACCTCAGGCTTTGCCAGTGCGGGGCGGGTCAGCGTGACGGGCCACTACCAACTGGTGGGCCTGAGCGAGCCCGACTTCCAGGCCACCGCTGACAACGCCTACGCGATGCTGGTGCAGCAGCTGCAAGCGCAGGGCCTGCAGGTGCTGACGCCGGCCGAGCTGGCCGCCGCCCCCACCTGGCAGCGCCTGGTGGCAGCCGGCGATGCGCTGCCCCGCCGCAGCGGCAGCAGCATCACCGTCGGCCCCGCCGGCATGAGCCTCTACGGCGCGCAGAAGGCGCGTCTCGCACCCAGCGGCAACGGCGTGACGGGGGCCTTGGCCGTATTTGGCGGCGTGACCTCGGCCATCGGCAGCGCGGTCGACTACCAAACCCTGCAGCAGGAGCTGGGAGGCGCCGTCATGCTGGAGGTGTCGATGCGGCTGCACTTTGCGCAGCTCAGCAATGAGAACCGGGGCTTCTTCGGGCGCATGAGCGACACCGCCAAGGTCAGCGCCAAGGTGCACCCCATCGTCAGCCGCGCGGAGATGACCGTGCTCAACGCGGGCCGCATGGATGCCATGTCCGTGCAGCCCGCCCTGATGCTGGCCCCCGAGGCCTTCAGCGAGGTGCGCAAAGCCGCCGCGACCACGGGCGACGTGGCGGGGACGATTGCCGTCGGCTTGCTGCGCGCTGCCATCGGCAGCAAGGACAGCCACAGCAGCGAGAAGTTTGAGGTGGTCACCGAGCCCCAACGCTATCGCGAGCACGTGGGCACTGGGCTGGCGCAGGCGCATGCCTTGCTGATTGCCCGCATGGTCAACGCCCGCTGAGCCCCGAAACTCCCAGCATGCAAGACGACACGCCCTGGCAGCGCATCAAGGCCGCCTTCGATGCCTTGATGGACCTGCCGCCCCAAGACCGCGAAGCGGCCCTGCAAGCAACGACGCTGGACCCCGACCAGCAGGCCGAAGTGCGCAGCCTGCTGGCCCACCACGACGGGCTCGACGACACCGGCGGCCAGCCCTTCCTGGCCGCTGCGCCCCGGCCCGAGGGCCTGGAAGGCCGGCGCTTCGGGCCCTGGCTGCTGACGCGGCGCGTGGGCGCTGGCGGCATGGGCGAGGTCTTTGAGGCCGAGCGGGCCGACGGCAGCTTTGCCGGCCGCGCCGCCATCAAGCTGCTGGCCCCGGGGCGTGATGGCCCGGCCCTGCTGGCCCGCTTTGCGCAGGAGCGCCAGGCGCTGGCGCGGCTCAACCACCCGCACATCGCCCACCTGATGGATGCCGGCGTGGCCGACGACGGCCAGCCCTATGTGGTGATGGAGTTTGTTGACGGCCGCCCGATTGACGACGTGGCCGCCGCCCTGCCGCTGGAGGGCCGGCTTGCGCTGGTGCTGCAGCTGTGCGAGGCCGTGGCCTATGCGCACCGCCAGCTGCTGGTGCACCGCGACCTCAAGCCCGGCAATGTGCTGGTCGATGCGCAAGGCCAAGTCAAGCTGCTGGACTTCGGCATCGCCAAGGCCATTGACGGCGGCGACCCCCTCATCACCGGCGTGGCCCACACCCCGCACTACGCCAGCCCCGAGCAGGTGCGCGGCGAGCCCGTGGGCACCGCGACCGACCTCTACAGCCTCGGCGTGCTGACCTACCAGCTGCTCACCGGCGTGCGCCCCACCGGCCGCCAGGCCACCACCGCGCAAGAGGCGGCGCGCAGCGTGCTGGAGGACACGCCCACCCGCCCCAGCCGCCTCAGCGGCGACGAGGTGCCCGACCCCGATTGGCCGGCCACCCGCGCGCGCCTGGCCGGCGACCTCGACAACATCCTGCTCAAGGCCCTGGAGAAAGAGCCCGAGCGCCGCTACGCCAGCGTGGATGCCTTTGCGGCCGACCTGCGCGCCTACCTCGGCGGCTACCCCGTCAGCGCCCGGCCGGCGGCCTGGAGCTACCGCGCCCGCAAGTGGCTGCAGCGCAACCCGGTAGCGGCGGGGCTCAGCGCATCGCTGCTGCTGGCCGTGCTGGGCGGCCTGGCCGCCACCGCCTGGCAGGCGCACGAGGCGCGCCTGGCGCAGCAAACGGCCGAGCAACGCCTGGCCGAGGTGCGGCGCGTCACGCACAGCCTGGTGTTCGGCTTTGGTGACAGCGTCGAGTACCTGCCCGGCGGGCAGGACATCAAGATCGGCCTGCTGCGCGACACCCTGGCCGCGCTGGAGCGCCTGCGCCCCACCCTGGGCGAGGACACCGCCTTGCTGGCCGACATCGCTCAGGTCCATGTGCGCCTCGGCGAAGCCCACATGCCCGGCTACCTGGCCTCGCGCAACGACCTGGCCACCGCCACGCGCCACGCCCAGGCCGCTCGCGAGCTGGTGGATCGCGTCTGGGCCGCGCAGCGCGGCCATGGCGACTTCGTCAGCTATGCCTCGCGCGCCTACAACCTGCTGGCCTCGGTGGACCAGGAGGCCGACCGCATCGAAGCCAGCGTGGCCCTGATGCAGCAAGGCCTGGCCCTGGTGCGCGAGGCCATGCCCCAGCTGCCCCCCGGCCCTGACCGCCTGCGGGCCCAGGGCGCCATCACCGCCACCTTGGTCAACGTGGGCAACATGCTCGACGACAACGGCGTGGGCCTTGGCCGCCGGCCCGAAGCCCAGGCCGCCTACCGCGAGGCCCTGGCCAGCGCCGACGCCGAGCTGGCCGACCCGGCCGCCATTGCTGCGGTGGAGGCCACGCTGCCACCCCAGCACACCCGCTTTGCGGCAGAGACCGCGCAGTCGCGCGCCATCATCCTGGGCAGTTGGTCGTCGTCCCTGCTGCGTGATGGCGACTACGCCGGGGCGCTGGAGCGCCGCCGCGCCAGCGTGGCCGAGCTGCGCCGGGCGCACGAGACCCATCCGGAGCAGCAGCAGTTCTGGCAATCGCTGTGCACGGCGCTGTCCTTCACCGCCCAGCTGGAGCTGCAACTCGCCCACCCCGCCGAGGCCCTGGCCGCCATGCGCGAGTCCCTGCAATGGAACGAACGCCTGCAGGCCAGCGAGCCCGACAACCCCCAGTGGACCGACAACATCGGCCTGCGCGCCCTGCCCATGGGCACCGCACTCGCCGCTACAGGCGCTCTGGCCGAGTCCCTGCCCTGGTTCCAGCGCGCCATTGCCTACGCCCAGGCCGAACTGGCCAAGAAAGAAGCCCTGCGCCCGCGCCGCAACCTGCTCACCGCCCAACTCCGCCTGGCCCTGGCCGAGCAAGCGCTGAAGCGACCGGGTGCTGGTGCTCGCGTTCTGTCCGCGACTGAAGCCTTGCAGGCCCTGCAGCCCAAGGACGCCAAGTCGCCCGACACGCTGCTGGCGGTGGCAGAGGGTGCGGCTGCGCTGGCTAGCCCTGCGGTGGGTGGCGAGAAGTGGCGCGGCGTGGCCTGCGAGGCGTGGCGCCAGGCGGCCACTCGGCGGCCGTTGTCGCCTGCGGCGTTGCGGGCGAGGGGGGTGGTGGGGTGTGAGTGAGTATTGCCGTCTGGGGGGCGAGTGCTGGCGGTGGGTTGGCAAAGGCCCGCCCGGGCTGGCTGGGGCGCTCCAGTTGAGGCGGTCGCTGCGCGACTGCCCTGCGGTGCTCAATTTGCGGGGCCGCGCCGAACTCCCTGCGCTGCGCTCCGGTCAAACAGGCGGCGCGAAGTCAGTTGTCGAAGTGCGCTGCGCGCACGCCCCGCAAACCTGCGCTCCTCGGCGCCTCAAAAGTCCGCGCCCCAGCCAGCCCGGGCGGGCCTTTGTGGGCGGTGTGGGTGGGTGCGGGAGAGGGACTCTTGCTGCGATCAGCCCAACCGACGAGCCCGGGTGAATCCTCACTGCGCGCGATGGGTGCTTGCAACATACATTCCCCTAGCCGCACCAGCCACCATCGGGTGCGCCGTTCAGCCCGATAGGTTTGTTTGCCACCGCCATGCCCAGACCTCGCTCAAGCTCGCCAGAGCGGCCGATAGGCGCGATTCGTTAACTTTATGTACAGCCACGTCACGACGAAGGAAGCAGTCAGTCAAAAGTTCGCGCACTTCGAGCGTGCAGCACCGGCGGCACTGCCTGCGCTGCTGGCCTGTGCGGCCATGTCCTTCTTCATTCATGCGCCTGCTTCTGTGCTCATTGCGTCAGCGGTTGGCGCAGGCGTCAGTGTGTTCTTCTCTTGGCGCTGTGCCTTGCGAGAGCAAGGTCATGCGACCGCTGCCTTTGTCTTCGCAGCGCTTGCGCTTTCCTTGTTCGGAGTCGCGCTCTCCCCCCACCTCACGGTGGCGGCCCTGCTTTTGCAGGGCCTCGGCGTCATGGGCTCGGTCTTCTTCCTGCTGCTTTTGGTCGCTCGTAATCGGAAGTCGGGGTAACCGGGCGCTCAAGTGGCCGGGCGTTCAGCCTACTGCTCACCTCAGGCGTTGACGCCCAAAACAACTCTGAGCACCTACCCCCGCCCGCCAGCAGCGAGTTCTGGGGTGGCGAGAACCGGCGCTGAATCACTGCGCAGCAGGGGCCGCCCCAGCTGAGCCGCTGGTGGGCGGGGGTGGTTGCGAGCGCGGCTGCGCGAGGGCCCAGCCCAAGCCTCAACCCACCCGGCTCTGACAGCTGGCCTACCCAACCGCGAAGCCTCGCAGCCGGCGGATGGCGGGGTCAGCCCCGGGGGTGAGCACAATACTGGTCTTTCCAGAAAAAAACTCGCACCGAGACATGACCACTTCGACCCCCGCCAGCCAGCGCGAACTGGGCCGCCATTCCTATGACCGTGACGCCCTGATCGCCTGCGGTCACGGCGAGCTGTTCGGCCCCGGCAACGCCCGTTTGCCGCTGCCCAATATGCTGATGTTCGACCGCATCACCCAGATCGACGACAGCAGCGGCGCGCATGGCAAGGGCCGCCTGGTGGCTGAGCTGGACATCCGGCCTGACCTCTGGTTCTTTGGCTGCCACTTCGAGAGCGACCCCGTGATGCCTGGCTGCCTGGGCCTGGATGCCCTGTGGCAACTGGTGGGCTTTTGGCTGGGCTGGCGTGGCAACCCGGGGCGCGGGCGCGCGCTGGGGGCGGGCGAGATCAAGTTCTTTGGCCAGGTGCTGCCGAACGCGCAGAAGGTCAGCTACGAGCTGGACTTCAAGCGTGTCATCGAGCGCAAGCTGGTGATGGGCATTGCCGATGGCCGCGTGCTCGTCGATGGCCGCGAGATCTACAGCGCCACCGACCTCAAGGTCGGCCTCTTCACCACCACGGAGGCCTTCTGATGCTGCGCCGTGTCGTCGTCACCGGGCAGGGCATCGTCTCCAGCCTGGGTAACAACATTGCCGAGGTGGACGCCAGCTTGCGCGCCACCCGCTCGGGCATCCGCTTCAACCCGACCTACGCCGAGCGCGGCATGCGCTGCCAGGTCAGCGGCCGGCCCACCATCGACCTCGAAGCCAGCATCGACCGCCGCACCCTGCGCTTCATGGGCGACGCTGCCGCCTATGCCTATTTGTCCATGCAGCAGGCGATCGAGCAATCGGGCCTGCAGCCGCACGAGGTCTCGAACCCGCGCACCGGCCTCGTCGCCGGCTCGGGCGGTGCCTCCAGCATGAACCAGGTCTGGGCCGCCGACACGCTGCGCGCCAAGGGCATCAAGCGCGTCGGCCCCATGATGGTCACGCGCACCATGGCCAGCACGGTCTCGGCCTGCCTGGCCACGCCGTTCGGCATCAAGGGCGTCAACTACTCGATCACCTCGGCCTGCTCCACCAGCGCGCACTGCATCGGCCACGCCGCGCAGCTGATCGCCTGGGGCCAGCAGGACGTGGTGTTTGCCGGCGGCGGCGAGGAAGAGAGCTGGGAGATGTCGTTACTGTTCGACGCCATGGGCGCCATGTCCGCTGGCCGCAATGACGACCCCGAGCGCGCCGCCCGCGCCTTCGACACCGGCCGCGATGGCTTTGTGATCGCCGGTGGTGGCGGCATGCTGGTGCTGGAAAGCCTGGAGCATGCCCAGGCCCGTGGCGCCACCATCCTGGCTGAGCTGGTCGGCTTTGGCGCTACGTCTGACGGCTACGACATGGTCGCGCCCTCGGGCGAAGGCGCCGTGCGCTGTATGCAGCAGGCCCTCAGCACAGTGAAGACGCCCGTGGACTACCTCAATGCCCACGGCACCTCCACCCCGGTGGGCGACGCGGCGGAACTCGGCGCCGTGCGCCAAGTGTTTGGCGACAAGGCCCCGCTCATCAGCTCCACCAAGTCCATCTCCGGCCACTCGCTCGGCGCCGCTGGCGTGCAAGAGGCCATCTACTCGCTGCTGATGCTGCAAGGCGGCTATGCCGCTGCCTCTGCCAACATCGAGAACCTCGACCCCGCTGCCGAAGGCCTGAGGGTGCTGCGCGAGCGCCACGACGGCCCGATCAACACCGTCATGTCCAACAGCTTTGGCTTTGGCGGGACGAACGCGACCTTGGTGTTCTCGAAGTTCTGAACGGGTTGGCGCCGTGAGGGCGCTGATGCCTGGGATGGGTTGCTGAAGGCCCGCTCCGTTGCCGTCGTCTTCACAGGCCCTACTCGCCGTTGCGAATGTGATCGACAAAGCCTGAGTCGATGCCTTGAACGATGAAGGGCAGGGTGTGTGCGGGCTGCGGTGTTGGTGATGCCCGCATGGCAGCTAGCAGCGATGCCCGCGTCGCGCCGTTTTCGGCCCTGTGATTGCCCAAGTTTCATCGCGGCGGCGCGGTTCCTGGCGCGCTGGCGGGGTGAAATGCCGCCCGACTTTGGCAACCTTTCCTTGAAGGCAGGGCATGACGATTCGACACATGCTGGGCGTGGCGCTGGCGGCGGGTTTGGTGGTGACGCAGGCGCAGGGCGCGGACGCGGTGCTGCGGTCGCCCAATGGGCGCGTTGAGCTGCGCGTGGCGCAAGATGGCGCGAGCTTCCAACTGCGGCGTGGGGGCGAGGCGGTGCTGGCGCCATCGCCGCTGGGGCTGGATCTGGCGGGCGAGGCGCCTCTGGGGCCCCTGGTGCTGGAGCGGCGGCAGGACGAGCAGCAGGACCGGCGCATTCCGCTGGTGGCGACCAAGGCGTCGAGCGCGCGTGACCACTACAAGGGCGCGACGCTGACTTACCGTGAGGCTGAAGGCGCGCGTCGCACAGTGCTGCTGGATGTGCGCGCCTACGACGACGGTGTGGCGCTGCGTTATCGCATCGAGGGCACGGCGCCCGTGCAGTTGGCGGGCGAGCGCACGGGCTTTGTGCCGGCGGGCGACCCGAGCTGCCTGGTGTCGGAGGCCAAGCTGTCGCACGAGGTGCCGTTCGAGCGCCAGCGCTTCTCGGCTTTGAGCACCGACAAACCCTATGACGTGCCGCTGGTGTGCGCCACGCCGTCGGGCCGCACGCACTACGCCATCACGCAGGCGCACCTGGACGGCTACACCAGTGCCTCGCTGTGGCGCGACGGGCCGGTGCTGCGCGTGAAGCTGGTGGCCCCGCCCAAGCGGCCGCAGCCGGCCTATGTGTCGGCAGGCGGGCTGCGCACGGCCTGGCGCGTGGTGATGCTGGCCGACCGGGCGGGTGACTTGATCGAGTCCCACCTGGTGGGCAACCTCAATCCGGCGCCCAAGGCCGGCGAGTACGGCGACTTCAAGTGGGTCAAGCCGGGCAAGGCGGCGTGGGACTGGTGGTCAGGCCCGCTGGCGGGCATGAAGCCCGACATGGCGGCCTATCGCCGCTTTGTCGACTTTGCGGCCGAGGCGGGGCTGCCCTACTACCTGATCGACGCGGGCTGGGCCTGGGGTGGCGGCAATGCCGATGTCTGGATCGCCAAGCCCGAGACGGACATCACCCGTCCGGCGGCGGGCATCGACATCGCCGAGCTGGTGCGCTACGCCGAGGCCAAGGGCGTGAGCGTGTTGCTCTGGGTGCACTGGCAGCACCTGGATGAGCGCATGGACGCCGTGCTCGACACCTATGTGCGCTGGGGCGTGAAGGGCATCAAGGTGGACTTCATGGAGCGCGAGGACCAGGAGATGGTGGCCTTCTACCAGCGCGCAGGCGAGGCCACGGCGCGGCGCGGCCTGCTGCTGGACCTGCATGGCGCCTATGTGCCGGCCGGCCTGCAGCGCAGCTTCCCCAACTTCATCACCCAGGAGGGCGTGTTGGGCGCAGAGTGGAACAAGATGACCAAGGCCATCACGCCGCAGCACAACCTGATGCTGCCCTTCACGCGCATGCTGGCTGGGCCCATCGACTACACGCCGGGCGGCTTCCGCCACGCCAGCCCCGCCGCCTTCGAGGTGCGGGCCGAGATGCCGCTGACGCAGACCACCCGCGGCCAGGCGCTGGCCATGTACGTGGTCTACGACAGCCCCTTGCAGATGGTGTCGGACGACCCCGTGGCCTACCGCGACGGCACGCGTGAGGCGGCGGGCTTCGACTTCATCCGCCGCGTGCCCACGGCCTGGGACGAGACGCGCTTCATCAGCGGCGAGCCGGGCGAGCACATCGTGCTGGCGCGGCGCAGTGGCCGCAGCTGGTACCTGGGCGCCATGACGGCCAATAGCGCCCGCGCCGAGCGCGTGCCGCTGCGCTTCCTGGGTGCCGGCAAGTGGCGTGCCACCGTCTGGCAAGATGGCTCCACGGCCGGCGATGTGCAGCGCAGCGAGCGCACGGTGACGCGCGCTGACGTGCTGGGCCTGACGCTCGCCGCAACGGGCGGTGCGGTGGTGGTGCTGGAGCCGCTGCACTGACGGCCAGGAGTCCGCACCAGCGCTTGCGAGGTCCCAATGCTTGCCCGAGGTCTCATCGCCGCCAGCGCGGCCATTCTGTTCCTGCTGGGCAGCGCCCACCTTCTCTATACCTACTGGGGCCCCAAGCTGCTGCCGCGCGATGTGGGCCTCATCGAGGCGATGCAGCGCACGCAACTGCGCCTCACGGCCGAGACCACCGTGTGGCGGGCCTGGATCGGCTTCAACGCCAGCCACAGCCTGTGCGCCATCCTCTTCGGGCTGATCTACGGCTACTTGGCCTTGGCGCAGCCCGAGCTGCTGTTCCGTTCGCTCTATTTGCAGGCGGTGGGTTTGGGCTTGCTGCTGGCCTTTGTGGTGCTGGCCAAGCTGTACTGGTTCAGCATTCCTTTCATGGGGGTGGGCCTGGCGCTGGCCTGCTATGTGGGTGGCCTGGTGGGTGCGCGCGTTTGATGCGGGCTGTCTCCGACGTGCCAGCGAAGCCCAGGTGGGATCGCTAGCCTTGCGCGCTTTCACGCCCAGGAGTGCGCTTGAACCCGTCCCACCCACCCGCTCGCATCGCCAAGGTCACCGGCATCTACCGCTGGGTTGACGACGCGCGTTTTGACCACGCGTACTACGAGACCACGCACGCGGCCCTCACTACCGAGCTGCTCGCTCCCTTGGGCCTGTTGCGCTTTGAGTGCGACCGCACCGTCGGCCCCGGCGCACGGCAGGCGGGCGATGTGGTGGCCACCTCCAATGCCTACTTCCCGTCCGTTGAAGCGGCCGGCAAGGCGCTGGTGGCGGCCGGTGCGCGGTTGGCGGCAGACATCCCCAACTACACCAGCCTGCGGCCGGTGCTGCACCTCTCCGAGGTGGTGGTGCACGAGGTCTGACTCAACTCAGCCCACGCAGCCAAGCCACCAGGGCCGGCACAGCCACCAGGGCGGCCAGGCCAAACACCAGCAGGTTGCCGGTGCGGGGGTCGAAGTCGCTGAAGGCCTTGGCCCAGCTGCGGCGCAGCAGGAACTTGCCCAGCAGCAGGTCAAAGCTGGCCATGAAGCCCGCCAGTACCAGCCCCAAGGCCAGGTGAGCGGCCCAGCCCCGCAGCCCGATGCCGGGCACCAACAGCCAGCAGAGACAGAAGGCCAGCAGGGTGCCGCTGACGATGCTGAGGCGCAGCGCCCGCGCCTTGCCCAGGCGCGGCACCACCAGCACCGTGCGGGCAATGCCGTGCAGCGTCTCGGCGCCGGCCAGCACCACGCAGAGCGAGGCGATGCGGATCAGGGCGTCGGAGCTGGGCATGGTGCGGGGATTCTGGGCGGCGGCGCGGGCTGCGGGTTTGTGCTGAATCAGGCTCGCGTCATCTGGCGTGGTCGCGCGCCGTCATAGGGGCGCGCGCTTCCACAATCCCGTGGTGCGCCGCCTACCTTCAAGGATTGAACGCCATGCACACCTACCTGCTCTTGCTGCACGAAACCCCGGCCGACTACGCCGGCATGTCCCCGGCCGAGATGGAGGCCATCATCCAGTCGCACTGGGCGTTTGCGCAGTCGCTGTCAGCGCGCGGCCTGCGCGTCGGCGGCGAGAAGCTGTGCGACGACGGCGGCCGCCACCTGCGCCGCCAGGGCTCGCAGATCGTTGCGAGCGACGGCCCCTACGCCGAGGCGCACGACGTGATTGGCGGCTTCTACATGATCAAGGCGGCCGACGACGCCGAGGCCGAGCGCATTGCCCGCGAATGCCCGCACTACGCCGGCCGGCAGTGGGTCGAGGTCCGGCGCGTCGATCCGGTGTGAACGCGCTCGAAGCGCTGCTTGCCCGCGAGCGCCGCCGCCTGGTGGCGCTGCTGGCGCGGCACCTGGGCCTGGCGCAGCTGGCGCTGGCCGAGGACGCGGTGCAGCAGGCTTGTCTGCAGGCCGTGCAGACCTGGCCGCGCGATGGCACGCCCAGCAACCCGGCTGCGTGGCTCTACCGCGTGGCCCAGCGTGCCGCCATTGACCAGCTGCGGCTGGACCGCCACCGCGCCGCTTGGCCTGAGGATGAGGCCGAACTGCCCCAGCTGCAGCCCCTACCAGGCCGGCTGACTCGCGAGCTGGACGACGACGAACTGGCCCTGCTGTTTGCCGCCTGCCACCCGGCGCTGCCCGCTGCCAGCCAGGTGCTGCTGGCGCTGCGGGTGCTGGGGGGCTTTGAGCTGGCTGCGCTGGCGCCGCTGTTCTTCAGCACCGAGGCCGCCTTGGCTCAGCGCCTGGCCCGTGCCCGGCGTGACCTGGCCGGCTGCGAACTGGCCCTGCCGGCCGGGGCCGAGCTACCGCCCCGCCGCGAGGCGGTGATGACGGCGCTGGCGCTGGGCTTTCACCAAGGCCAGCAAGCGGCGGCGCGGGAGGCGCGCGAAGTGGGTGGCGAGGCCGGCAACAAGGCCTTGGAGGTCTGCTGGGAGGCCATTCGCCTGGCGCGTGCGCTGGCGGCCCACGCTGCCACGGCAGCGCCCGAGGCGGATGCGCTGGCGGCCTTGCTACTGCTGCACGGCGCCCGCCTCACGGGCCGTACCGACGCGCATGGCGACATCGTGCCCTTGCCGGGGCAGGCGCGTGACCGTTGGGATGCCGGCTTGATCAGGCTGGGGTTTGCGCACCTGGCGGACTCGCAGCGGGGCAGCAGCTTGAGCCGCTGGCATCTGCTGGCCGGCATCGCGGCCGAGCATGCGCGGGCACCGCGCTATGAGGCGACCGACTGGGCCGCCATCGTGGGGTACTACGAGGCCTTGCTGCCCCTGGACCCTTCAGCCGCACCGCGGCTGGGGCATGCCATTGCGCTGGCCGAAGCGGGTGCGCCGCAAGCGGCCTTGGGGCGGCTGCGCGCCATGCAGGATGAGGTCCCAGCCGCCTTGCGTGCCCACCATGCGGCTGCGCTGTCGCGGGCGGCCGAGC
Source organism: Roseateles paludis (assembly GCF_039872745.1). Lineage (NCBI taxonomy): Bacteria > Pseudomonadati > Pseudomonadota > Betaproteobacteria > Burkholderiales > Sphaerotilaceae > Roseateles > Roseateles paludis. The sequence continues at coordinate 1,243,335 of NZ_JBDPZD010000001.1, forward strand.
GGACGGGCGACCTGGCCCTGGCGCGCAGCGCGCTGCAGCAAGCCATCGCGGCCGCGCCGCACCCAGCCGAGGCGCTGCGTCTGCAGCGCCGGTTGGCCGACCTTAGTTGAACGTGCGCCGTTCCAGGTGCCGGAAGGTGATGCGGCCCTTGCTCAGGTCGTAGGTCGACAGTTCGAGCGTGACGGCGTCACCCGCGAGGATGCGGATGTGGTGCTTGCGCATCTTGCCGCCCGTGTAGGCGATGACCTCATGGCCGTTCTCGAGCTTGACCCGAAAGCGCGAGTCCGGGAGCACTTCGTTGACGGTGCCGCGCATCTCGATGAGCTCTTCCTTGGCCATGGGGATCCTTTTTAAACAGGTGAACGAGCCGAATCAGTGACGCAGCGCCCAAGCGATGCCCTCATGTTGGGCAAAACGCAGAGCCGCGTCGGCCGAACCGAAACGGGGCTCGAAGCGCCAGATCCGGTCGGTGCTCGCGGCGCCTTGGCCGGAGCGGATGGAAACCGACGCGACGAACTGGCCGTCAGGGTCGGGGAGGGTCATAGGTGAGACAGAGAAGCGCCCCACCTCAATGCTGTTCTTGTGCATATGGCTTGAGGTGTGTGCGCCTTGATCGTGCGCCTCCAAGGGCTGCTTGCGCAGCCACTGCTCCTCAAGGGAGCGAATCCTGCCGGGACTGCCCGGGCTGGACTCAAGAGGCGGGAACCGTCTTGGCGCGGTCTTGAAGAGACCTGGAGCACCGCAGCGCCCCAGGGGTGGCCGAGTGGCCGGTGCTTACAGCGAACGGATGTTCGAGGCTTGCAGGCCCTTGGGGCCTTCCTTGACCTCGAACTCCACCTGCGCGCCTTCAGCCAGGCTGCGGAAGCCGCCGCCGTTGCGGATTTCGCTGTGGTGGGCGAACAGGTCCTTGGTGCCGTCAGCCGGGGTGATGAAGCCGAAGCCCTTTTCGTCGTTGAACCATTTGACGGTGCCGGTTTGAGTGGCCATGGTGTTTCCTTTGCAGAAGATTGAAAAAAACAAAAGCACTCCGGGCACCACCATGGTGGCCGGAGACAGAAACACTCAAGAGCAATCAGGGGGTGAAGCTGTAGCGAGCCGCTCGCGGAAGGGTCACCTGGGCGTGACCGGCGGGGCTGCAGATAAGACCGGTGAAGAGAGGTCTTGTGCGAATCTATGGCGGCATTGTCGCATGACCGGCTCAAGTCCCTTCAGAAGTCCTTGGCCGGATGGCCATCAAGGCCAGCACCGCGCTCAGCCCCAGCCCCGCCGAGACCCACAGCACCCGGGTGCCCAGGCCCGCCAGCAGGACGCCAAAGCTCCAGGGCGCCAGTGCCGCCGTCAGGCGCCCAGGCAGCATCAGCCAGCCCTGGCGCTGGCCATAGCCGGCGGGCCCGAACAGGGCCAGCGGCAGCGTGCCGCGCGTGATGGTCAGCACGCCATTGCCCGCGCCGTGCAGCAGCGCAAACGCCGCCGCCGCCGGGGCGCCCAGCAGCATCAGCAGCGTGGCGGCCAGCGGGTGCATGCAGGCGGCCAAACGGCCCGAGACCAAGGGGTGCAGGCGCCGCAGCACGCCAAACTCCAGCAAGCGCGCCGCCACCTGGGCCGGCCCGAGCAGGCTGCCTGCCAGCACCACGGCCGCCGGCGTGGCGCCCTGCAGTGCCAGCAGGCCCGGCAGGTGGGCGGCGAGTGCCGTGCTGGTGAAGGCCACTACCGCAAACACCCAGGCCAGCAGGCCAACCGTGAGTGGGCTCACGGGTGCCATGGGCTCGGGCGTCTTCGCCGTTGACGGGCTGCCAGCAGCTTGCGGCACCGCCTCGGCGTCGTGTGCGGGCTGCGCCCGGGGCAGGCTGGCATTGAGCGGCAGCCCAATCAGCAGATGCAGCGCCGCCCAGGCCCAGCAGGCGCCGCGCCAGCCCAGGGCGTGCTCCAGCCAGGCCGTCAGCGGCCAGCCCACGGTGCTGGCAAAGCCGGCGATCAAGGTGATACCCGTGATGGCACTGCGCGCCTCGCTGCCGTAGAGGCGGGCCAAGGTGGCAAAGGCCGCGTCGTACAGCCCGGCGCCCATGCCCACGCCCAGCAGCAACCAGGCCGCGCACAGGCCCACCGGGCCCTGGGCCAGCGCCAGCAGCGCCAGGCCCGCTGCAAAGACGAGATTGGTGCCCATCAGCACCGAGCGGCCGCCCCAGCGGTCGATGCGCGCGCCAGCGCGGGGGCCCGTCACGGCCGAGATCACCAGCGCTCCCGAGAACACCGCCCACACAGTGGGTGCGGCCAGGCCCACGCCTTGCGACATCTGGCCGATCAGCAAGGCCGGTAGATAGAAGCTCGACCCCCAGGCCAGGGTCTGCGAGAGCCCGAGGGCGATGACGACGCGAGGACGGCTCATGCGGCGGCGGCAGGTGAAGTGAACGTTCGGGTCAGCGTCGCTCCTCGGTGGCCGACGCCGGCTTGCCAAGCCAGGATGCCACAGGTACCGCCAGCGCCGCACCGGCCAGCTGTGCCATCACAAAGGCCGGCGCGCTGTCGGGCGCGATGCCGGCAAAGCTGTCGCTGAACATGCGGCCCATCACGGCGGCCGGGTTGGCAAACGACGTGGACGCGGTGAACCAATAGGCGGCGCCAATGTAGGCAGCCACCATGGCCGGTGCGCGGCTCGCGGGTGCGCGCAGGATCACGAGCAGCAGCCCAAACGTGGCCACACCCTCGGCCAGCCACAGCCCCGGGCTGCTGCGCAGCTTGCCCGACACCTGCAGCAGCGGCAGGTCGAACATGCCGTGCGCCAGCCAAGCGCCGAGCACCGCACCCGCGAGTTGCACCGCCACGTAGGGCAGCAGGGCCGCGCGCGGCAGCGCACCGCGCCAGGCCATCACGGCGCTGACCGCCGGGTTGAAGTGCGCCCCGCTGACCGGCCCGAAGACCTCGATCAGCACATAGAGACCGCCCACCGTGGCCAGGGTGTTGGCCAGCAGCGCGAGGGCCACATTGCCGCCCGAGAGCTGCTCGGCCATCACGCCCGAGCCAATCACCACGGCCAGCAGCAGGGCCGTGCCCAGGCCCTCGGCCAGAAGCTTGCGTGCGAGCCTCACGATCAGGTGGCGTTGATGGCCACGAGGGCGTCTTGCAGCTCGGCGCGGCTCATGGAAGCCAGGGGCAATTGCAGCAGCTGCAGCATCCGGTAGCCAATGGCCTGGCGCGTCAGCTCAAAAGCGCGGCGCTTGCCCGCGTCGCCGCCCTCGGCGTTCGATGGGTCCGGGTAGCCCCAGTGCACCTTGACCGGCTGGCGCCCCGTGCCGCCGAAGAACACCGGGCACTGCTCCGCCGCCGCGCTGTCGCACACGGTGATGACGATGGACAGCGGCGGCGCTCCTGCCGCGCTGAACTCGTCCCAGCTCTTGCTGCGCGTGTAGGACGTGTCGATGCCTGCGGCCTGCAGGGCCTCCAGCGCGAAGGGGTTGATGCGGCCGCTGGGTGCACTGCCGGCGCTGTGGGCGCGCACGTCGAGCCCGAGCTTGGCGGCCCAGTGGTTGAGCATGCACTCCGAGAGCACGCTGCGTGCCGAGTTGTGGGTGCAGAGGATGAGGACGTGGACGGTCATCGGCCAGCTCAGCAGCAGGAAGTGGACGCACCCTTGACCGGGATACCCACGGGCTTGCCGCGCGACGGGGTGCAGCAGGCGGTAGCGGCGGCCGGGTCGGCGGCCTTCTGGTTGAAGGTCGGGATGTCGGCCAGGGTGTGGAAGTGCTCCCAGGCCACGCCTTGCGGGTCGGTCACCCAGTGCTTCTCGCTCTGGGCGTAGCAGCAGGTGGTGGTGCCTTCGTCGAGCAGGGCCATGTCGGCATCCTTTGCGCGGGCCTTCAGCTCGGCCAGCTCGGCGGCGTCATCGGTCTGGAAGCCGAGATGGTCCACGCCCGGCTGGCCGCCGCGTGAGGAGATGGCGAAGTTGATGCGGGGGTCGTCCAGCATCCACTTGGCGTAGTCGCCCTCCAGCCGCGTGGGCTGGGCGGCAAACAGCTTGGAATAGAAGGCCACGCTCTTGGCGAGGTCCTCGACGTGAACGTGAACATGGAAGCGTTTCATCGGGGTTCTCCTTTCAGTTACAGCAAGCCGCCTTGGCTGCAGGCTCACAGGCCTGGCCTTGGCAGCAGTTTTCGGTCAGGTAGCCCAGCACGGCATTCATGGCGGGGTAGTTGGCGCGGTAGATGAGGTTGCGGCTGGCGCGTTCCTGCGTGACCAGGCCGGCGCCCACCAGCTCCTTGAGGTGGAAGGACAGCGTGGCGCCGGGCACGTCCAGCGCCTGCTGGATGGCGCCGGGCGTGAGCCCCGTTTCGCCCACCACCACCAGCGCGCGGAAGACTTGCAGGCGCAAGGGGTGGGCCAGGGCCGCCAGGGCGGTGATGACGCTGTTTTCATCCATATTTCTAGTATTGTCGAAATATTGAAGGATGGCAAGCACCCGTTGCTTGGCTCTGGGGCTTGCGGAGTACGCCCTCCTGGGGTGGGCGCTGGCGGGTCGCCTGCACATGGCTCCTGCGGGCCAGGGGCCACCCCGGATGGCTCTGCACGGCGGGCGAATGGCTCTTTGGGGCGATGCGTGGCGGGCGGGCGATTTCTATCGTCTCGATCCACAGGTTCCGGTGCTCGGAGCCCTTTCCCTCGCCCTTCAACACGCCCTTTGAATTTCCCTCCTGAGGAGCCCTTCATGACTGAGTTTTCTTCCTCATCCCGTTCCACGTGCCCTGCCGCGCTGCCGGCCGTGACGCCACTGACGCGCCCGCCGATGCCGTCGCGGCCCCTAAGGTCGGCCTTGCCCGTCGCGGCCCTGGCGCTGGGCGCCTTGATGACAGCCTGCGGCGGCGGTGGCGTCAGCGTGACCATGCCCAGCCCGACGCCAGCACCATCGCCTGCCCCGGCGCCTTCGCCGGCCCCAACTCCCGCTCCGGCCCCAGCACCAGATCCAGCCCCGTCACCCAGCTTCACCCTCAGCGTGCCGGCCAACAAGGCCATCGTCTGGCAGGGTGAAGAGGCCACCGTCACCGTCAATGTGGAGCGGGCCAATGGCTTTGCCGAGGCCGTGCAGCTGGCCGCGCAGGAGCTGCCCAATGGTGTCTCGGCCGGGGCGGTGAGCGTCCCGGCCGGCGCGGCCAGTGCGGCGCTCAGGCTGCAGGCGGTGCCCACGGCGCCGCACAGCCTGCCCACCACGGTCACCGTCAAGGGCACGGCCGGCACGCTGTCGGCCACACAGCCGATGACGGTCACCGTGCGCGGCAAGGCGGGCGACGTGGACACCAGCTTTGGCGGTGGCATCCAGGTCATCCCGGTCGGGCTGACCGACGACAGCGTGCGCGGCGTGGCCGTGCAGAGCGATGGCAAGGTGCTGGTCACCGGCTTTGGGGTGCCGACGGCCGCCTCGGGCACCGAGTTCTTCCTGCTGCGCACCCTGCGCGATGGCGGGCTGGATGTCAGCTTTGGCACGGGCGGCAAGGTCTTCACCGGCTTCAACAACGGCGCAGCCAGCGATGAGGCCCAGGCCGTGGCCGTGCAGCCCGACGGCAAGATCCTGGTGGCGGGCACCAGCGACCAGGGCGCCACGGGCTATGACTTCGCCATCGCGCGCTACAACGCCGACGGCAGCCTGGACGCCAGCTTCGGCACCGGCGGGCGCGTCGTCACCGCCTTCGGGCCGCAGTCCGACAAGGCCTACGCCGTACTCGTGCAGCCCGACGGCAAGATCCTCGTCGGCGGCGAGAGCGTGCAGACCAACACCGGCGGCGACTTTGCGCTGGCCCGCTACAACGCCGATGGCTCGCTGGACGCCAGCTTCGGCCAGGGCGGCAAGGTGCTGACGCCGATTGGCGAGTTCGGCGCCCGTGAGGCCATTTACGGCCTGGCGCTGCACACGGTAGCCGGCAGCACGCGCATCGTGGCCGTGGGCGGCGAGGGCGACTTCCACGTGGTGCGCTACACCGCCAGCGGCCAGCCTGACGCCAGCTTCGGCACCGGCGGCGTGGTCAAGACCGTGTTTGGCGGCGTGATCGGCGCGGCGCGCAGCGTCGTCATCACGGCCGACAACAAGATCGCCATCGCCGGCCACGCCGACCACGACATGGCCGTCGTGCGCCTGCTGCCCGATGGCGCGCTGGACGCGAGCTTTGGCCTCACCGACTTCGACCTGCCCGGCAAGCGCATCGTGGCGCTCAGCAGCACCAACTGGGACGAAGCCACCGCCCTGGTCCAGCAGGAGGACGGCAGTTTGCTGATTGGCGGCTGGGTCTACAGCGGCAACAGCTCCAGCGGCGACACCGCCCTTGTACGCCTGCGGGCCAACGGCTCCCTCGACACCAGCTTTGGGGACCACGGCGTGAAGCGCACGGCGGTGGCCGCCAATGGCAAGAACGACCAGGGCCGCGCCCTGGTGCTGCAGCCTGACACCCGCGTGCCCACCGTGCGCGTGATCCAGGCCGGCGAGGTCAATGGCAGCGATCACGACCTGGTGCTGATGCGCCACTGGCTCTGACGCCAGGCGCAGCGTCCCCACCCTTATTGCTGAACCGGAGTTGTTCATGAACATCCCCCAACTGCTGCTGACGTTGCCGCGACCACTGCTGTGGCCACGCAGCGCCTACCCCCTGGTCAGCCTGCTGGCGGTGCTGGCCTTTGCCAGCCTCGCCTCACTGCCCGCTCAGGCAGCGGGCGACCCGCCCGCCCAGCAGCGGCGCCTGGTCCTCGAAGTCGACATGACGCGGCAGGGCCGCGTGAGCAACGGCACCGAGGCCGGGCAGGAGCAGCGCCGCCAGCACTGGCGCGTGGCCCTGGTGTTCAGCAATGGCGGGGAGCGCACGACGTCCAACCCCTTCGACCCGCACAGCAGCGACGCCGCCCTGGCCCAGGCACAGCGCGCCCAGGCCCAGGCGGGCCTGGGCTTCACGCCCGAGCAACTGGCGGTGTGGCAGCAGCAGGCCGCCTTGCTGCAGCAGCGCTGTGGGCAAGACAGCGCCTGCATGGCGCGCGAGGGGCTCAAGCTCACGGCTCCTGCTGCGCCGCGCCCCACGGGCCCCGTGGTCGGCGCTGACGCCGACATGCCCTACCTGGTGTTCTCGCCCGTGCAGCCCTGCCGCCTGGAGGTGCAGGTGCAGATCGACGCGCGCCTGGAGGGCAGCTTTGCCGACGTGCAAGGCCAGGTCCCCTTCAGCGAGACCACCCGCGCCAACGAGAGCCTGCGCCCGGCCCACGACTGCGCCGCCGCCCAGGCCCTGCTCGACACCCGCAACCACCGCCTCTGGGCCTACCTGGGCGCCGTGCCGCGCAGCGGCCAGGGCAGCTTCCACCGCGAGGTGCGCGGCCGTGCGCCCGTGCGCCAGCAAGGCGCCCAGCAGATCGAATGGCGCGAGGCCCAGAAGTGGCTCGACGATCGCCTGTTGAACCTCAACGACAGCAGTGGCGCTGACCGCTTCGTGCAGCCCGTGCCCGGCGGCCAGATCGACGTGAGCTTGCGTTGGCGGTTCGAGCGTCTCTGATGAGGCAAGCTCGCCACCGCTTGCACTGACAACGCAAGCCCGCAAAACAAAAGCCCGCTCTCAGCGGGCTTTGTCTTTTGGGGTGTGAGGCTGATCAGGCCCGGGCCGTTGCCTGCCGTGCCCCCTTGGGCTGGCGGCGCCCCCAGCCTGCTGCCGCCAGCCCCAGCGCGGCCAAGGCGGCGGTGGTGGGCTCGGGCACATGCTGGGGGTCGTCCGGCGTGCCGCGGTCTACGACGCGGATCGCCAGGCTCGCCTCCGGCTGCCACGAGACCTCAGCGCCTTCGGCGTCCCGGAAGTTCAGCGAATAGCCGCCGCCGCCGTACACGCCCGGCTCCACATGGCCGTTGATGGGCACCAGCAGGCCAAAGATGAAGTCCATGGACTCACCCGGCGCCAGGTCCAGCTGGGCGAACTGCTCGACGAGGCTCGGGGTCGAGGGTGCAAAGTTGTACAGGCCTTCAAGACCCTCGCCGTAGAAGCTCACAAAGCGGGTGCCCAGCAGGCGCTCGGTGGACGTTGGCGAGTTGTGGATATGGGCGTGCAGCTGCAGGGTCTCGCTGGGCGTGCCTTCCAGGCTCCAGCTGTGCATGTCCCAGCTCATGTCCAGCTCGGCATGGCTGGCGCTGCTGGCCGCTGCCAGCGCGGCCACAGCCCAGTGGCGCCAGGCGCAGCCAGGGGTTCTGAATCGACGAAACATCTTCAATCTCCAGGGGTGGTTGAGGAGGCGTCACGGTAGGTTCCGGGGCACCGCGCGGCATCGCCCGAAAGAGCCATGTCCCCGCATTCGCGCTGGCCCGTCGGGAGGCTGGCGAGGCGCTGCCAACGCCAGCCGCGCTAAGCTGGCCGCCCCGCGCCACAAGCGCCGGGGCGCCCCTTGCGTAGTGCACCCGGGTGCACTGCATTGACCACTCCCCCTGCACACACCATGAACGTTCTCTTCATCGGCGGTACCGGCATCCTCAGCAGCGCCAGCACACGGCTCGCGCTGGCGCGTGGCTTCAAGCTGACCCACCTCAACCGCGGGCAGCGCGTGGCCGCCGTGCCAGGCGTCGAGCACTTGGGCGCAGACATCAACGACCCCGCCGCCACCGCCGCCGTACTCGGCACCCGTCGCTGGGACGTGGTGGTGGACTTCATCGCCTTCACGCCCGAGCAGATGCAGCAGCGCATCGCCCTCTTCAAGGGCCGCTGTGACCAGTTCGTCTTCATCAGCTCGGCCAGCGCCTATGCGCGCCCCGTGGCGCATTACCTGATCACCGAATCCACGCCCCTGCACAACCCCTACTGGGGCTACTCGCGCGACAAGATCGCCTGCGAGCAGCTCTTGATGGACGCCTGGCGCGCGGGCGACCTGCCCGTCACCATCATCCGGCCGTCCTACACCTACTGCGAGTGGGTGGTGCCGCTGGCCTTCACCGCGCACCATGCGCCCTACACGGTGATCGACCGCCTGCGGCGCGGCGCGCCCGTCATCATCCCCGGCGACGGCAGCGCCCTCTGGACCATGACCCACAGCAGCGACTTCGCCCAAGGCCTGGTTGGCCTGCTCGGTCACCGCCAGGCGCTGGGCGAGGCCTTCCACATCACCAGTGACGAGGTCCTCTGCTGGAACCAGATCTACCAACAACTCGCCGACGCCGCCGGCGTGCGCGATCCCAACTTCGTCCACATCGCATCTGACTTCCTCGCCGCTGTCTGGCCCGACGAGACCGGCGGCCTGCACGGTGACAAGAGCAGCTCGGTCGTGCTCGACAACAGCAAGATCAAACGCTACGTGCCCGGCTATTGCGCCACGGTGCGCTTTGCGGATGGCATCCGTGAGTCAGTGGCCTGGTATGACGCTGATCCGGCGCGGCGCGTGGTGGATGCGGGGCGTGGGCGGCAGTGGGATGTGGTGGTTGAGGCGTATGCGCGGGGGTTGGAGGGGGCGAGGGCGGCGCTGGGCTGAGGGTTTGGCTGGTGCGGAGGGTGGGTTGGCAAAGGCCCGCCCGGGCTGACTGGTGCGCTCCAGTTGGGGCGGGCCTTCGGCCTTCCCTGCGGTACTCGGTTTGCGGGGCTCGCGCCGAACTCGCGCCGCTACGCTCTGCTCGGACAGGCGGCGCGAAGTCAGTTGTCGAAGTGCGCCGCGCGCACGCCCCGCAAACCTCCGCTCCTCGGCGCCCCAAAAGTCCGCGCCCCAGCCAGCCCGGGCGGGCCTTTGGGGCAGCGGTGGGTTGGTGCAAAGCGATGCAGCCGAGTTTGGGATCAATAGGCAGGCTAGCGACTACGCGTTAGGCTTCATCGATGTCACGCCAGTTCTACTCACTCCGGAAGGGTACCAATCCGAATCTCAAGGGCCTGCCTTTGAAGGATGTCTTGGGGCTGTTTGTCCGTCTGTACAACCAGCTCAACGAAGACGGCTACTTCCACGAAGCATTCGGATTCGTCTGCGTTGATATGGGCGACGTGCCTGGAACGGTCCGTGACCCCGAGCTAGAGATGTTGCTGACCATTCGAAAGACCGGGTTGTGGCCAGTGAATGAGAAGGCGTCGCTCTACTCGGAGGACGATTTCTTTGACGTCATTGAGTTCTTGTACCAATACGTCTCAAAGCCCATCGACGGAGCGATGCATTCCCACAACCAATGCGGCATGCACTGGGAAACCTTTAGCAAAACGTTGGGGCAACTCGAGTTCCGCAACCGCGTCAACGCGGCTCTTACCCACTATGCGCATAGGTACGAGCTGTCTTCAGGCGGCGAGGTTCTTCATAAACCTGAGGCTGGATTCGAACCAATCTTTGACGCTGACCTGCCGTCGAAGGATCAGAACATCACTTCGCGCGTTGGTGCTGCTGTCCTGACATATCGCCGACATGGCTCAACCTTGGACGACCGGAGGCAGGCTGTACGAGATCTTGCTGATGTTCTCGAATATCTCCGTCCACAGGTCAAGTCATTGCTGACGAACGCCGACGAGAAGGATCTCTTCAACATCGCGAATAACTTTGGTGTACGTCACCATGAAGCGCCCCGGGTTTTGAGGAGGCTCCAACTCTAGAGAATGGAGCCATGAAGAAGTCCCCGAAGTTTTCACCCGAGGTGCGCGAGCGCGCGGTACGTATGGTGCTGGAGCACCGCGGCGAG